>NZ_JBSWBR010000002.1:0-1093195 GCF_054051685.1 Hymenobacter sp. HD11105
TACTACCCCATAAGGGGAAGTCAGCAGCCTCCCACACCAGATAAAGGCTAATCTTGATCCTTATTAGCCAGCTAAACTGATTAACTATATACTTACCAAAGTACATTCACGTTTAGTTAAGGGAACCGTTGATGAGTAGGTTGTACATTTCGAAATGGCTTTAGTATATCCTTTATTTCTATTCAGCTTAGTAACAGTAGCAATACCTATTGCTATTCATTTCTTTGAGTTACGTAGGCCTCAGCTAATGTTATTTACCAATGTTAGCTTCATAAGGGAAGTCAAACTAGTTACAGCTCGCCAACGAAAGCTGAAACATCTCCTAATACTATTTGCTCGAATTGGGTTCTTACTTTTTTTGGTGTTAATGTTCTGTCAGCCTTTTCTACCTGCTCCCAAACAGGGAGAAGAGATGGGAGACAAAGTATCAATGATCGTTGATACCTCGCCAAGCATGCAAGCCTTAAGTAGTAACGAACAGTCCATATTTGAGCGTGCCACACGAGAAGCCAGCGCTCTTGCAGATATTTATCCAGCTACTACTCAATTTCAGCTAGCTAGTGTACCCAACTTACTAACCAAGTCTGCTTTCCAGTCTGCGGCGGAGGGCTTATCTATATCGGCGCAGACTAGCGCCCTAGGCAATGCATTAACAAGGACACAGTCATCCACCAAATCAGGGGGCGGTCAAACCTTCATATTCTCTGACTTTCAAAAGAATGATTTCGGCCGTGAGTTGCTATCCAAAGTTGATTCAACTAATCAAGTATACTTGATTCCCATTGCGGGAGAAAACACACAGAATGTATTTGTTGACAGTATTGGTTTAAATGATGCTTTTGTGCGGCAGGGGGTAGATATCACCTTGCAGATACGGCTACGTAATGGCGGTACTGTACCAGCTACTAACTGTCAAGTGAAAGTATTTGTCGGTGAAAGACAAGCAGCATCGTATCGAACAGATATAGAAGCCAATAACACAGTTACAACTGCTGTGCAGGTTAGGCTTGCAAGTAATGAGCTTCAGCGCTGTCGGGTTGAAATAGAAGATTTTCCTGTAACGTTTGATAATAGCTATTACTTTAATTTATTGCCTTCACCACAAATTCGAATTGTTGATGTAGCTGCAAGTGAACCAGCTACACAGAGGATGTACGCCAACGAGACATTGTTTTCATATACCAAGAGCAACCCTCAAGCTGTGAACTACAGCTTGCTAGAGAGCGCAAATCTTGTTGTCTTGCAGCAGCCGCAAGTAGATGCGGCTTTAAGGGAAAATATAAAGAGGTTAGTTGGACGAGGTGGAGCAGTAGTAATAATACCACCAATCAACGCTGCAGGACGCGCGTCCTATTCGCAGTTATTTCAAGAATTAGGAATTGGATCAGTACAGTGGGAGCCACTTACTAATGGTGCTCCTAGCCTACGTGATGTTGCTGCTCCCAGCCCACAAAACCCATTCTTCCGAGAAGTCTTTGTAACTCAGAATAGGCAGACGGTAATGCCGAAAGCTTCACCTATATTGCGGTGGTCACGTTCTGGAACGGACATATTACGGATGCAAGATGGTGATGGGTATCTGGCGAGCTTTAACAGTGGCCGGGGGACTGTATATCTGTTTTCGGCACCATTTGACGAGAGATATTCTGACTTTACAAATCACGCCTTATTTGTGCCGGTGATGTATCGCTTGGCGATGCAAAGTTTCCGCAATGACCAGCAGCTTGCTTATAGGCTCAATCAACGCACAGTGGTAGTGAATGTGCCTCAGGATGCAAATAAAGGAGACCAAGTCTTTAAGCTTACAAAAGATAGTCTGACTTTTATTCCAGCTCAGCGTTTACAAGCAGAGGAGTTGCGTTTTGATGTGCCCCCAGGGATGCATAGCCCGGGATTTTATCAGCTTACTCAAAATGGTCGAGTTGTTAAGACATTAGCTTTCAACATTGACAAGCGGGAATCAGAACTGGCACGCTACTCAGCTGATGAACTGCGCAGTTTGATAGGTACGAGCCATCCTAACGTACAAGTGTACGAGGCGTCTGCTGGAAAAACCGTAGCAGCTCAGTATCAGGCTGAACGAGTTGGTACGCCCTTATGGCAGTACTGCTTATGGGCTGCACTAGCGTGTCTATTAGCTGAGGTACTTTTACTGCGCTTCATGAGAAGCCAGAAAACAGCTGAGCCAGTGATGGCAGCCGCTTAAATTGCCCCCCAGTAAGAGTTTGGTTCACGCACCTTATCTTGCTGTACTATTTCTTAACTAAGTGAATCCGGCTGTTTCTTCAAATCGCGTTATTGTAGGTTATGCTCTTCGCTATGGCGTGGGAGCGGGTGTGCTATGTCTGGTGTGGGTAATAGCACTTTATATATCAGACAATAATCCTTACGGCCCAAAACGTTTGCTAAGCGTTTTTGTGCCACCGTTGGCAGCAGTTGCTAGTCAATGGGCGGTGCGCAAAGTGTTCTTACAAGCTGGCCCAGGTTTGCGTCGCGTGCTGATAACGGGGATTTTAACCGCCATACTTGCCGCGGTTACATCAGCAATTGGCGTTTATGGCTTCGCTCGAATAACAGGGCAGGCTCCCATTAAACGGCATTTGGTAGAAATGAGAGCGCTACTTGAAGCTAGCAAGGCAGAATTTGTGAAGCAAGCAGGTGGTGAGGCACAGTATGAAAGGGCCCGTGCAAGCCTTGCTAGTACCCCACAGGCATTAGCTGGTGATGATTTTGAAAAGAAACTGATATTTGGTTTGTTATTGAGCCTTCCAGGTGGTGTTTTCTTTCGAAAATAACTGCGTTCTTGTCATCTAATGCTCTACTCCGAACTTTACTAGCGCTCATGGAAAGTACCCCTACTCCGGTTTCTACCACATCAGTCGCTGTACGTTACGGCTTGCTGACAGGTGTGGTCTCAGTGATCTATGCCTTCATTCTGCTGGCTGCTAACTTGGAGCAGAATACAGCGTTGTCGCTGCTTAGTCTGATCATTTTGATAGGTGGTATTTTTTTGGCACACAAAAATTACAAGGATAGTAATGGCGGCTTTATGTCCTATGGGCAGGGGCTAGGTATTGGAACACTTGTTAGCTTAATTGCCGGCCTCCTAGGGAGCATTTTTCGCTATGTGTATATGAGCTTCATTGATCCATCTGCTGCCCAGCGCGCCATAGATCAAGCGCGAGCTAAGCTAGAGGAAGCAGGCACGATGAGTGATGCGCAAATTGATCAGGCTATACAGATGTCCCAGCGTTTCTCAAGTGGTCCCATGGGTGTCGTATTTGGTATAATTATGTCGGTCATTGTGGGCTTTCTGCTTAGCCTAATTATCGCGGCTATCACCAAACATAACCGCCCCGAATTTGAGTAAGCGTTTGTCGCAGCATTTCCCCGTCGAGCTATCGGTGGTTATTCCGCTGCTTAATGAAGCAGAGTCGTTACCAGAACTGACGCGCTGGATTCATCGTGTGCTGGCTCAACACGGACTTACATATGAAGTAATCCTGATTGACGACGGTAGCACTGATACTTCATGGGAAGTAATAGAAGAGCTAGCGCAGACGGATACCCACCTGCGAGGCATTCGCTTTAATCGAAATTATGGCAAATCCGCCGCTCTCAACTCTGGGTTTCGGGTGGCAGTAGGGCGCGTGGTCTGCACCATGGACGCCGACTTGCAAGATTCCCCAGAGGAGCTACCCGAACTCTACCGCATGATTGTGGAAGAGCGCTACGACTTAGTGAGCGGTTGGAAAAAAAAGCGTTACGATCCGCTAAGCAAAACCATCCCTACCAAACTCTTTAATGGCGTTACGCGCTGGATTTCGGGTATAAAGCTGCACGACTTTAATTGCGGTCTTAAAGCCTATGATCAGCGCGTAGTAAAAGGTATAGAAGTGTACGGCGAGATGCACCGTTACATTCCTGTCATTGCCAAGTGGAACGGTTTTGCGCGCATTGGCGAAAAGCCTGTGCAACATCAGGAGCGCAAGTATGGTGTTACTAAATTTGGCCTAGAGCGCTTTGTATACGGCTTTCTAGATTTATTGAGTATCACCTTTGTAAGTCGGTTTCGGCGACGCCCCATGCATTTCTTTGGGACAATGGGTACTTTATCATTTCTGTTAGGAATGATCATTACGCTATGGCTGGGGGGCGAAAAAGTGTATTTGGCATTAAATAATCTCAAGGCTCGCAATGTGACCGACCAGCCCCTGTTTTTTCTGGCGCTGGTTGCAGTCATTGTAGGTGTACAGTTATTTTTAGCGGGGTTCCTAGCCGAAATGATTTCGCTAAGTGGCTCGCGCCGCAACGACTATTTGATTCGAGAAAAACTGAACATCAGTTAGTTGCGGAAAGTCATCTGAGCCACCGATAGTAAATCACGGGAACAGAGTTCTTATTTACCCTAAACTTTATCTATGCGCGTCGTCATTATCGGGCCAGCGTATCCGTTGCGGGGTGGCTTGGCCACCTACAATGAACGGCTAGCCCGAGCTTTCCGTGAGGCCGGCGATGAAGTGCGTCTTGTTACCTTTAGCTTGCAGTACCCGGGATTTCTGTTTCCGGGACAGACGCAGTTTAGTACCGAAAATGCCCCCCAAGATCTCCAGATTGAGGTTAGTATTAATTCGGTAAACCCCGTATCGTGGTGGCAGGTAGGGAATCGGTTGCGCCGCGAGAAACCGGATTTGGTTGTTTTCCGCTTTTGGCTACCGTTTATGGGGCCAGCCCTAGGCACTATAGCTCGGATAATAACGCGCAATCGGCACACACGAGTGGTTGCCATTACCGATAATGTGATTCCGCACGAAAAGCGCCCCGGCGACCGGCCTCTGACCCGATATTTCTTGTCGGCCTGCCACGGGTTCGTTACGATGTCACGCTCAGTATTAGCGGATTTGCGGCGCTTGCACTTTCGGCAGCCCGCGCGCTACCAACCTCATCCTCTCTACGATAATTTCGGTCCTTTCAAGCCCAAAGCGGGGGCTTTACAAGCACTCGGCCTCAGCGCTGATTCGCAGTATATCTTGTTCTTTGGCTTCATTCGAGCCTATAAAGGCCTCGACCTGTTACTAGAAGCTTTCGCCGATAAACGGCTGGCCGCGTTACCCCTAAAGCTTATTATTGCCGGCGAGTTCTATGAACCAGCGGCGCCCTACGAAGCTCTAATTCAACTTTATGAGTTGGAAAACCGCTTGGTCCGGGCAACCGATTTTATTCCGAATGAGCGTGTTGCTGATTATTTCTGCGCTGCCAACTTAATCGTTCAGCCGTATAAAAATGCGACGCAAAGCGGCGTATCGCAGATTGCTTATCATTTTGAGCGCCCCATGCTGGTAACAGATGTGGGCGGCTTGGCTGAACTGATTCCTGATGGAGAAGTAGGCTACGTGACGAAAGCGCAGCCCAAAGCCATTGCAGATGCCTTGGTTGATTTCTACCAGAACAACCGGGAAGAACAGTTTACAATAGGCGTGCGAGAGCGTAAAAAGCAGTTTTCCTGGAGCGAAATGGTAGCAGCGCTAAAGGCAGTAGCTACCTAGCCGCTACCGCCGCGCTATGGGGCAAACTCGCCTGTACCGCCGCAAAAATCTTTGTGGGGGGCAAATCTTCCATGCAGCTAGTTCCTAAGCGGCAGGTGCCACGATAAAAACAGACACATTGCCGGTCAGGCTGCACGATCTGGCCCCGGCCGTACAGGTCAAATTCGTAGGGATTAAAGATATTGTTCATCAGCACAGTGGGCTTACCCAACGCAATGCTGATGTGCATGGCCATCGTAACTTGGGTCACAATCAGGTCCATCTGTTGCATCAGGTTAATGAATTGCTCGAGTGGGAATGTACCTGGATAAGCAGCACCAGTAGCCGCGTGTAGGCGCTGGTTGCGTTCGTCTTCGGCTGTGCCGCCTAGCAGTACGGGCGCGTAGCCGGCCTGCTGGAGATGGTTAATCAACTCAATCCAGTGCGTATCGGACCATAGGCGGGTGGTCCACCGGTCGCCGCAACCCGTATTCAGGCCGATACGGGGCCGGCCGGCTGGCAGCGCGTCCCAACGGTAGCCCTTACTTTCATGGTTGTCGAAAACGTACTCCTCACCTCGGAAATCAAAGCCACAGAGCTCAAAGATTTCCTGTACATAAGGCTTCTGATTTTGCAGGCTTAGCTCGTCGAACACACCCGTCAGAAACTTATGATTAGCCAGCGCATTGCCGGGCCAAGCTACGCCATTAGGCAGCAGCGTGTAGCCAAACTTTTGGGTTGCCCGAATGGTGTCATGCAGGGCACAGGCTTCTTTGTCCTTATCCAGATTAAAGAGCAGGTCGAACTCACGGGCTTGCAGGTGAAGCACTGAGGGCAAGTCGAGCTTCAAGATCTCATCGACGGCGCCGGGGGGCAAAATAGCGGGCGTATGCGTAAGCCAGGTTATTTTGGCTTTGGGATACTCCTGCCGAAGCCGGCGTAACAAGGGCGTCGTTCGAATAACATCGCCAATGGCACCTAGCTTGATAATAAGAATGCGCTCCTGCGTAGGCGTATATACCGGACAAGTGGCACACTGGTAGCCGTACTCTTTATTAGGCTGACAAGGAAGGTCGCCACGGAAATGGCGGCAATCAGGATGAACGAGGATGCCGTTGAGTTCGGGCATGGAGCTTTAACTTAGAAACGTAATTCTTTTAGGCTTAGAATCGAGCTAAGCCTACTCTTCGGATGGATGAGGAAGGCAGTGAGCTGATGCCAGTACTTATACGCCTACATAATTCATAGGAGATATAGCCCGCAGCTCTGCTTTGATATCTTCGCTTACTGCCAGAGTATCGATAAACTCTCGAATGGTGTGCTCATCAATAGGGCCGTGAGTACGCGTTAGAGCTTTGAGCGCATTGTAAGGGTCGGGATAGTTCTCGCGGCGCAAAATGGTTTGAATAGCTTCAGCTACAACAGGCCAATTAGCGTCAAGGTCGCGGCGCAGGGCTTCTTCATCAAGTGCTAGTTTGCCGAGGCCTCGCTGCAGAGAGTTAAGCGCTAATAAGGCATGCCCAAGAGGCACACCAAGGTTGCGGAGCACCGTAGAATCAGTAAGGTCGCGCTGGAGGCGGGAGATGGGCAGTTTAGCGGCTAAGTGCTCGAGCAGAGCGTTAGCAACGCCTAAGTTGCCTTCAGCATTCTCAAAATCAATGGGGTTCACCTTATGGGGCATAGCGGAGGATCCAACCTCACCAGCCTTGATGGTTTGGCGAAAATAGCCTAGAGAGATGTACTGCCACACGTCGCGGGCGAAATCGATGAGAATGTTGTTGAGGCGCTTTAGCCCATCGCAGGTAGCAGCCAAATGATCGTAGTGCTCAATCTGGGTGGTTGGGTGACTGCGGTGTAAGCCCAGGCTGGTGTTCACAAACGTATCGGCAAACGCCTTCCAATCAATAGCTGGATACGCTACGTGGTGGGCGTTGAAATTACCCGTTGCTCCCCCAAATTTAGCTCCGTACGGTACTTGAGCCAGTAGCTTCAATTGTGCCGTGAGTCGGGCGGAAAACACTTCGATTTCTTTGCCTAAGCGGGTAGGAGAGGCCGGTTGCCCATGCGTGCGTGCAAGCATTGTAATTGCCCCCCAGGCCTGAGCTAGCTCCTGTAGATGCTGCTGGAGGCTGTAGTACTGGGGTAACAGCACCTCCGCCAGAGCCTCTTTCAAGCTAAGCGGAATAGCGGTGTTGTTGATATCCTGGGAAGTAAGCCCGAAGTGAATAAACTCTAGGTAGTTGCCTAGGCCTAACGCTGTGAATCGGTCGCGCAGGAAATACTCTACGGCTTTTACATCGTGGTTTGTTATCTGCTCGTGAGCTTTTACGGCCTGAGCATCCTCAACTGTAAACGCCTCATAAATAGCACGCAGCGACGCAAATACAGCCGAATCTACGCCTGTCAGTTGGGGCAGAGGCAACTCGCAGAGAGCAATAAAGTACTCTACTTCTACCCGAACGCGGTAGCGAATAAGCGCCAGCTCGGAGAAATAAAGTGCCAATGGCGTCGTTTGGCGATGATAGCGGCCATCCAAGGGCGAAAGGGCCGTGAGGGGAGAAAGGATGTTGGCAGAAGCAGACATGGGGAGCATACAAGAAGCAGAAGCGCCAAAGGTAGCAAATGCGTCCGCGCGAGCGTAACCGCTACGTGTGGGTTTTCGCTACCTTTGTGTGTCGTGCGGCCGTGGGTTCGGCGCGAAATTCGCAGAGCCTGGTCGCGATATCTTCTCCCTGATTGTTCGCGTGACTCCTGCTACCAAGAAAAAAATAGCCATCGGCTTCGGCATCCTTGTGGTGCTATTAGCTAGCGCCATCGGCATATTTCTGCTGAAGCGCCAACAACTGCTGGACTACGCTCTGAAGGAGGTGAAAATCCGGGTAGAGCGTAAGTATCCCGTGCAACTCACCCTAGGTCCCGCCCAGTTCACCGACTTTAATTCGGTGCGCATTGATGGGGTAGCCTTGGTTCCTACAAGCGGCGATACATTGTTGCGTGCCCGCAGAATAGATGCTTCGCTCAGCGCCCGTTCGCTGTTTGCGGGGCGCCCGGTGTTTAGCAATCTGCAAATAGCTAACGCCCGCCTTACGGCTAACAAATCGGCTACCGCGGATAACTTCTCGTTTCTCTACAAATCGAAGCGGAAGCCGGTAGTTGTGCGCGATACTACTCAGGGCGCGAATTATGGGTTGCTATTAAATCAATTGATAGAAGCCGGCTTCAACAATCTGCCCGCTGATGCCGATTTTCAGGACTTTCTCGTTACCTATCGTAGCCCCGCCCACCAAGCAACTATTACCATGCCCCGCCTTACTATTGAGGACGGAGACATTAACGGGCAGCTGACGGCCGTATTCGACTCAGTCGAAAATAAGGTTGGAATAAGTGGGCACGTTGAGCCGCGCAATTATATAGGACAGGCTGAGATTTATGGCCTAGACAAACGCCCAGTACTGTTTCCATATGTACAACAGCGCTATAAAGCACGTGTGCAGTTCGACACCCTACGCTTTAGCCTGACCGATAAAGACCTGGATAATGAAAAGCTGACCGTGCGCGGTACGGCGGCCGCCAGCAATTTTGCGGTCTACCAGGCCAAATTGTCTGACCGTGACATTGTAGTGCGTAGCGGGAGCATGGATTTTGTGGCTACGCTGGGTAAGGCTGCCTTTTCGCTCGATAAGGGCACGAAGGCTACACTTAACAGGATGGTGTTTTATCCGGCCATCAGCATCCGCAAGTTACCAGTTCAGCAGCGGCGGATTGGTAAGAAACTGAATGGGCTGACCTCCCGCAATGACCTGCTCGCGGGCTTGCAGTTCAACGCCAACATTGAGTCGACAGAGACAGCGGCCAATGATTTTTTCGCTTCGCTGCCTGAGGGAATGTTCGAAACCTTGGAAGGTACTCAGGGCGAGGGCACATTAAAGTATAGCCTCAAGGCTGCTCTAGATATGAACCAGGTGGATAGTCTGGTCTTCAACTCTACCTTACGCAGCAAGAACTTCCGAATCACGCGCTTTGGTAACGAGGATTTAAATAAGCTCAACGAGGCCTTTGCCTACACGGCTTACAATGACAAGGGCGACTCCATTCGCACCTTTGCGGTTGGGCCCAAAAATCGGGACTTTACGCCTTACAATCAGATTTCCAATCACCTCAAGAATGCCATTCTGACGGCTGAGGACCCACGCTTCTTCACCCACAAAGGGTTTATGGAAAGAGCGTTTGTAAAATCGGCTATTCAGAATATCAAGGAGCGGCGTTTTGCTCGCGGGGGAAGCACTATTTCCATGCAGCTAGTTAAAAACGTGTTTCTAACGCGCAAGAAAACGGTGGCCCGTAAAGCTGAGGAAACCCTGATCGTGTGGATTATTGAGAACACGCGCTTGGCTACGAAGGAGCGCATGTTTGAGGTTTACCTCAACATCATTGAGTGGGGCCCAAAAATATACGGCGTGACTGATGCAGCGCGCTTCTATTTTGCTAAGGAGCCGTCGGAACTGAACCTATCCGAGAGTCTGTACCTGGCTAGCATTGTACCCAAACCAAAGTTTTACCGCTATTCATTTGATAGCTACGGTAACCTGAGGGGCAGCACTCGCTATTTCTACCGGCTTATTGCGGGCATTATGGCCAAACGAGGCATGATTTCGCAGCAGGCCTACGACGACCTCTCACTGGGTGTAGCCCTAAACGGCCCGGCCCGAAAATACATCGTGACGGCCGTAGATACCGTGCGTGCTTTTGCTCCCGCCGATTCGACGCAATTTGAGCCGCTTAATTTGATCGATTTGCTGGGTGGAAATACTACTCCGGATGCGGGCGTAAACACGAATACACCTACCGAAGAAGGTGGCAATAAACCCATTCCTACTCCGCAAAAACCATAAAAGGGCTACATTACGAGCTGCTCTTGGCTTCTTGCTGTACTCATCATCAGTTACGGAGTTTAGAAATTACTAGCCACAAAAAAGCCCCCCAATGCTAGCATTGGGGGGCTTTTTTGTGGCTAGTAATTTTTACTTCGGTAGTGGTAGGGAGTCTTCTTCTTTCTTGGGCAGAATAAGCGACATAATAATGGAAAGCGCCAGAATGAAGCCGACCACGCCCAAGGATATTGCCATAGGTATATGCAGATAATCGGTAACGAGGAGCTTGAAACCAATAAAAATCAGTATAAGCGACAGGCCGTAGTGTAGGTAGTGAAAGAGGCGCATAAGGCCTTCCAAAGCGAAATACAAAGCACGTAAGCCCAGCAACGCAAACACGTTGGACGTGTACACGATAAACGTATCGCGGGAGACGGCCAGAATAGCGGGAATAGAGTCGGCGGCAAATACTACGTCGGTGGTTTCTACCATCACCAAAACCACAAACAAGGGCGTGGCAAACAGCAGATTGTCTTTGCGTATGAAGAAGCGGCCGTCTTCTATCTTGCTGGTAATGGGCATGTAACGGCTCAAAAACTTAACCACCGGATTGTTGTCCGGGTCAATTTCGGGCTCGCTGCCGCTGGTGGCCATTTTGACGCCGGTGTACACCAGAAAGAGTCCCAGCACATACAGTAGGAAGTGGAACTTAGCCAGCAAAGCCGCGCCAACTAGAATAAAGACTGCTCGCAGAACCAAAGCTCCAATAATGCCCCAGAATAAAATCTTATGCTGGTATTGCTGTGGTACTTTGAAGTAGCTGAAGATGAGCAGGAACACGAATAAGTTGTCCACGCTCAATGACTTCTCGATCAGGTAACCGGTGAGAAACTCCAGGCCGGCTTGCTTCCCCATGGTGCGATACACGAGGTAGTTGAAGGTAAGCGAGAGGACAATCCAGAAGGCGCTCCAGCCCAAGGCCTCGCGCATTTTTACCACGTGTGCCTTGCGGTTGAATACAAGCAGGTCCAGCATTAGCATGGCTAATACAAAGACGTTGAAGCCGACCCAAAAGGCGGGAGTATTTTCCATTCGTTGTTACTAGATACAATACCGCTGGCCGGCGTTTGGATCCGCCGTAGATGCCTTACCGGGTTTGGGGAGCCGGGGTTGCGGTTGGGAGTGAAATAGCGTCGGTGCTGCTGGGCGTTGCCCGTTCAAAACGACGAAACCAACTAGCTACCTTCATCTGCACCACGCCGAAGAAGGCCTCTTTAAAGATACCCTTCGACATTTTGGAAGAGCCTCGAGTTCGGTCGGTGAAGATAATTGGCACTTCTTTGATACGAAATCCGTATTTGTACGCTAGCCACTTCATCTCAATCTGGAAAGCGTAACCAACGAAGCGGATTCGGTCGAGCTGGATAGTGCGTAATACCTGCGCTGAATAGCATTTGAAGCCCGCCGTAGCATCGGCGATGGGCATACCGGTAATAAAGCGCACGTAAGCCGAGGCAAACCACGACATCAGTACCCGATCCATGGGCCAATTGACAACGTTTACGCCCTGGCAGTAGCGACTACCAATTGCCATGTCGTAGCCTTCCACAGTGCAGGCTTCGTAGAGGCGCTGAAGGTCGTCAGGGTTATGAGAAAAATCGGCGTCCATCTCAAACACGTAGCTGTAGCCACGCTGTAGGGCCCAACGGAAGCCGAAAATATAGGCAGTGCCAAGCCCCAGCTTTCCGCGCCGCTCTTCCAAGAACAACCGGTTCGGAAACTCACTTTGCAGCGTCCGCACGATTTGGGCGGTACCATCGGGCGAGCCGTCGTCGATGACGAGTATGTCGAAAGCTTTGGGCAACGAGAATACCTTACGGATAATCAACTCCGCATTTTCACTCTCATTGTAAGTAGGAATTAGGACTAGCCCATCGTTCATTGCACCAAAGATAGAAATATAGGCACTCAAGCTGCACTATCAGCTATTTTTTCTGCCGTTTGACGGGCATAGCGTACACAATCGGGTACGCCGACGCCCGCTCGCCAATTGGCCACGGACTCAATACAATGAGCACTCAAGGTATCAGCGGCCTCATGAGCCGCCACAATTTTGTTGTCGAACTGAGGGATGGCTTTACTCCAATAATACTGGTGTTGCCACACGGGCGAGCCCTTGATGCCATACAAACGACTCAACTCGGCGTGAACGGCCGCTTTTTGTTCTTCTGCGGACTCACCAGCTTGGGCTGCGTACTGGCTGCCTCCCACAAATGTGGTGAACAGCACCTGATCGGCGGGGCAACGGCCGGGGAAGATGGAACTAGTCCAGATGCTGCCCGCCGCGTAGGGTTGCTCCACTTTCGGATGCAGAGCCCCAAAGCCATCAAGCGGGTGAGCTACATCGGCACGACGGTAGGCTGAATATATAGCCGCCATAGATGGGTAATACACAGCCGCCAACGCAGTAGCCGCCTCTGGAAAAAGGGACGCCAGCAAAGGAGCAGCGGCATAAGTAGGCAGCGCTAAGGCTACTACGTCGTACTCATTACCCGCAAACTCTCCCCCGGATGTTTGAACCTGATAGCGGCCCGCAGTGGTACGAGTGAGGCCCGTGATGATCTGTCCGGGGTGACGGTGACTGAGATGGGCGGTCAGGGCTAAAGCCAGTGTTTGCAGGCCGCCACGCAACGAAAAAATGCGCCGGCGCCCGCCGGCCGCGCCACCCGACTTAGCCAATCCTTTCAGTACGGAGCCGTGGGTTTGCTCTAAGGCGGCCAGTTTAGGAAACGTTTTATGCAGAAGCAGTTGCTCGGGGTCGCCGGCGTAAATGCCTGAGATAAAGGGGTTGACAGCGTAATCCACGACCTCAGGGCCGAAGCGACGACGAAAAAAGCCCCCCACGGTTTCCTGTGCATTGGGAGTAGCAATGGGACGCGCCAGCTCTCGGAGCATATTAAACTTGCCCTTCAAGCTGAAAAAACCGTTGGTGAGCAGAGCAGGAGGCGAAGCCGGTAGGCGATGGTAACGCCCAGCGCGCAGCACATAGCGATTGGCACTAACAGCGGCAGTGTCCTGAATTTCGCTGGTGAGGTGAAGCTCGGCAAGCAAGTCGCGTAGCTCATCGCTAAGCTGCAAGGAATTAGGGCCGGTTTCGAGAAGATAACCGTCGCGCTGCTCGGTGCGCAAATTGCCCCCCAGCGCTTCATTTGCCTCAAACAAGTCGTACGCTACGCCTGCTTTTTGCAAATAAAACGCGAGCGTAAGGCCCGAAATCCCTCCTCCCAGAATAGCGACTTTCATTGTCAACAAAAAAGTAAATGCAGGCTAGGCTTTGCGCCCCAAACACTGTCGTGGCAAAACCACACTATTCGAACACACGCACTGCCTAATAAATGCCCCAACCAGCAACTACGGCAAAGGTAAGAGAGCAAATTGCCCCCCAGCCAGAATGACTAGCTTTGTGCCAATGAATAACCAAAAAGCCATGACTTCATCCCGCGGGAAAGCCGTTTTTTTAGACCGCGACGGGGTACTGAATGAGGAAATAGGCGACTATGTGTGGAAGCCGGCAGACTTTGTGTTGCTGCCGGGCGTTCCCGAAAGCTTAGCGCGGCTCAAAGCGGCCGGATATTACTTAGTTGTGGTTACCAACCAAGCAGGCATTGCCAAAGGCTTGTACACGCCCGCCGATGTAGCCGCCTGTCATGCTAAGTTACAGGCGGCCTGCGCTAACGTTATTGATGCATTTTATTTTGCTCCAGGGCACCCTTCCGTCAGCGAGTCGCTGTCGCGTAAGCCTGACTCGTTAATGATAGAAAAAGGATTGGCCCGCTTCAACCTCGATCCGACCCAATGCTGGATTGTGGGAGACAGGCTCCGCGACCTGGAAGCCGGCACCAGAGCCGGAGTACGCGGTATTCTGGTAGGGAGCACCGAAGCGCAGCCCAACCTGCTGCACGCCCCCGATTTGACAGAGGCTACAAACATTATTTTAAACGCAGATACTGCTGTTTAATAGCTATCGTTGCGAGCTTTCTCCACTTCTACTACGCATAAAAGCCGGCTTTCCTCCAGGAGAGCCGGCTTTTTATTCTTAGTAAAATACTCTTCTCAGATTACTGCCGAATAGCAGGAGCCTGCTCAGTGCTAGCCGTAATAGGAGCCGAAACCTGCGTAGCAGGCTTTGTAGTAGAATATGCCGGGCACTTAGTACGGCAAGAGCCCAAGCCGGCCAGTCCGACAACGGCTACTAGAAGCAGTTTTTTCATGTTAAAATGCAAATTATGAGGAGATTCGGGCGCTGTTCTGTTATTCCTCAAATGTTATGCCCGATAACGTTGTGCACCTATTTAAATTATCCTGGAGCCTGCGAAATATTTAGAGTAAGGAGCAAAAAGCCCCCTAGGTTTTGATAGGAGGCTTTTTTTACTTCTAAGTGTTATTAACAAAGGCGTTACCCTATTCTTTATACCCCAAAATCCGCATCATGCTGTCGCCGTTTTGCTCCGGAGCAAATTCCCAATCCAGCAACGTGCCGTCAGTATCGCGGTCGAGGATGACGTGCTTCGGTGCTGGAATCAGGCAGTGCTTGATGCCTCCGTAGCCGGAGAGGCTTTCCTGGTAAGCGCCAGTATGAAAGAAGCCTACGTACTGCGGCTCCACTGTTTCCTGGTTCTTGGTGCGTAACTCGGGCAGGAACACCTGGTAAATGTGCTTTTCAGCGTTGTAGTAGTCCTGAGAGTCGCAAGTGAGGCCACCCAACTGAACCCTGTTATAACGCTTCTCCCAGCCATTCAGGGCTAGCATAATGAAGCGCTGGTTTAGGGCCCAGGTATCGGGTAGGTTCGTGATAAAAGAGCCATCAATCATATACCACAACTCTTTGTCATTCTGTAGCTTCTCGCCCAAAATAGAGTAGAGCGTAATACCACTTTCACCTACCGTAAAAATACCGAACTCGGTGAAAATGTCTGGTTCTGGCACGCCTTCCTCAGCACAGATACGCTGAATGGTGCGCAGAATTTCTTCCACCATATACTGGTAGTCGTACTCAGGCTGAATGCTGGTTTGAATAGGCAAGCCGCCACCGATGTCAATGGTGGTTAGAGTAGGGCACACCTTACGCAACTCACAATACTTGTGCACAAAGCGGCTCAGCTCCGACCAGTAGTAGCTGGTGTCTTTGATGCCGGTATTGATGAAGTAATGCAGCATTTTGAGCTCGAAGCGCGGGTCTTCCTTGATCTTCTGCTCATACAATGGAATGGCGTCGGCGTAGCGAATGCCCAGGCGTGAGGTGTAGAATTGGAAGCGCGGCTCTTCATCGGAGGCCAGGCGCATACCTACGGTACACTTCTCGCGCACATGATCATGGTAGTAATCTATTTCGCCCAGGTTATCGAGAATAGGCACGCAGTTCACAAACCCATCGTTGATAAGGTCAGCAATGTCGCGCTTGTATTCCTCGCGCTTATAACCATTGCAGATGACGTACGTCTCCTTATTGAGCCTGCCCTTAGCATGCATTGCTCGCACGATATCGATATCAAACCACGACGAAGTTTCAATATGAATATCGTTTTTCAACGCCTCTTCCACGATAAAGCTGAAGTGCGACGACTTCGTGCAGTAGCTGTATGTATAAGTGCCGTTGTAGCCTATTTTCTCTATAGCGTCGGCAAACCATGTTTTGGCTCGATGAATCTGGGAGCTGATTTTGGGCAGGTAAGTGAGGCGCAGCGGCGTGCCGTGCTTACGCACGATATCCATGAGGGGAATATCATGGAAACGCAACTCATTGTCGTGAATGGTAAAGTCGGCGGTAGGAAAATCGAAGGTTTGGGAAATCAGGTCGTGGTAGGTATCCATTAAGAGAGGTATGGCGAGTGTAGAGTTTGAGGGGGAGTTGGTGAAGTGCTGCTAGACAGCTTGTATCCAGTAACAAAGTCCAGTTGGCCTTTGTGCTGGCTTTTCCGCACCTTTGTAGGCCAGCAAAGATAGGCGGTAGGTGGGTACTCCGATGCGAGTGCCCAGGGCGAGAGCGGTGAGACGTGGTCCTGCTCTCTGGTATTCGGCCAAGGCCCTTAGCCGCTCGTCGCTGCCGGCGCATCGTTCTTTTATGAAACGTATTAAGCTCATCGAAGTCCGCTCCGAGCTGGGAGCCGGTACTCGCGGGGCCAGTCTGGGCGTAGACGCGCTACGGATTGCCTGTTTAAACAAGGGTTCTGATTATTTCCGCCGCTTTAACGCCGTGGTTGTGCCGGACCTGAATCATGTGCTGTTTGATAAAAACCATTTTCCTTACGCCAAGCACATCGACTCAGTTTATACCGTCCAAAAAAATATTGCCAACACGGTAGAACAAACATTACGCCTCGGAGAGTTTCCGCTAGTGCTAGCCGGCGACCACTCCAACGCTGCCGGTACCATAGCCGGCATCAAAACGGCCTACCCGCACAAAACTTTGGGTGTGGTGTGGATTGACGCCCACGCCGATATTCATTCACCCTATACTACCCCTTCGGGCAATATGCATGGCATGCCCATCGCCATGTCGCTGAACGAGGACAACCTAGAATGCCAGCGCAACGAGCCGGAGCCAGAAACCGAATTTTTTTGGCAACGCCTCAAAAACCTAGGGGAACCCGGCCCCAAAATGACGCCTAATCATCTGGTGTATGTGGTGGTGCGCGACACCGAGCATGAGGAAAATGAAGTAATCAAGCGCCACAACATCAAAAACTTTGGCTTGGCCGAGTTCAAAGAAAAAGGTCCTAAGCAGGTGTCGCGCGAGATCTACGAACGGTTGCGCTTCTGCGACTTGGTGTACGTTTCCTTTGATGTTGACTCGCTGGACTCGCGCTTCAGCAAAGGCACGGGCACACCCGTAAAAGAGGGGCTCAATGTAGAAGAGGCTATTTCCTTATGCCAAGCTTTGCTGGATAATGAGCGGGTGGTATGCTTTGAAATGGTAGAGATTAACCCCACACTCGACTCAGAAAATACGATGGCCAGAAACGCCTTCGATATTCTGGAAGCCGCCACCGACACCATCCAAAGTCGCCTGCAGCTAGCGGAGGCCACTTCGCGCCAAAGCCGCGCTACAACGTAAACGTTATAGCGGCAGATTACGCATAGTTTCCACTCTGCATGCTTATCTTCAGACAAGAGCCTCGGCTGTGTTTGAAGGTAGCAACTCTGGCTTGGTAGCAGCACGTCGGTAGCAGCTCCTGTTAAAGCTGACATTGCTTCTTTATACTATATTCAGCCTGAAATCAAGCTAAACCCCAAGCGATATGATGCTCAGGAGCGTGCGGATGGCAATTGGAGTAGTGGCTATTGCATTGGGCGCATGTACCGCTACGCCTCAGCAACGCGGGAGAGAGGCCGATGTGCCCGGCCAAACCGTGAGTGCTGCCGTGACCGGCACGGTATCTTATCGTGAGCGGATGGCCCTGCCGCCTACGGCTGTAGTGAAGGTGCAGCTTCTGGATGTGAGCTTCGCTGATGTGGCGGCCACGGTCCTCGACTCCATTACCTTACGCCCTACGGCAGGGCAGCAAGTGCCGTATCCGTTTCTGCTGCGCTACGACCCGGTTCAGATAGATGCTCGCAATACATACGCCGTGCGGGCCAGCATCATTGTAGATGGCAAGCCGCTATTTACCAGCACCGAAGCACATCCGGTCATTACCCGCGGCAACCCCCTCGACGTGAACATTATGCTGCAGCGCGTCGGGGACAAATAAGTAGCTGGGGGGCATTCTTATTAGCGTAAGCCGTAGCTTGCGCTACTTTTGTGCTGCTTAACCCCCTAATTATCCGCACCCCGTGCAACAACTCGAACAAGACATCAAAGCGGCGCTAAGCGCGGCCATTCAGCAAGTATTTGGCGCTACGGTTGCGGCTGAGCAGCTAGTGATACAGCCCACGCGCAAAGAATTTGCGGGCACCTTTACCTTGGTTACTTTCTCGCTGACCAAGAGCCTTGGCAAAGGGCCAGAGCAGATTGGGCAGGCTCTGGGCGAGTGGCTCGCTACCAACGAGCCTCGGGTGAGCGGTTTTAATGTGGTTAAAGGCTTTCTAAACCTGGAAATAGCCGATAGCGAATGGTTACGTCTGTTTGCCGAAATGCTGGAGCGGCCCGACAACGCACCAGTGCCTACAAATGGCCCCCAGCGCGTGGTAGTCGAGTATTCATCGCCCAATACTAATAAGCCTCTGCACCTGGGGCACTTGCGAAATAACTTTCTGGGCTATTCGGTAGCCGAGATTATCAAAGCGACTGGCGCTACTGTTACCAAAGCCAACCTGATCAATGATCGGGGCATTCACATCTGTAAGTCGATGCTGGCTTATCAGCGTTTTGGGCACGGTGAAACCCCGGAAAGCGCGGGTATCAAAGGTGACCATCTGATCGGGAAATATTATGTGCTGTTCGAGCGGCACTATCGCGAAGAAATTCGTCAGCTCGAAGCGGAAGGCGTAGCGCCCGATGTAGCTAAGCGCCAAGCCCCGCTTATGACCTATGCGCAGCAAATGTTGCAGCAGTGGGAGCAAGGCGACCAGGAAGTGCTCAGCCTCTGGAAGCAAATGAACGGCTGGGTGTACCAGGGCTTCGACGAAACCTACCGCACCATCGGCGTTGACTTTGATAAGTTTTACTACGAATCTGAAACCTACTTGCTGGGCAAAGAGCGTGTAGAAGAAGGTCTGGAAAAAGGCGTTTTCTTTCGCAAGGACGACGGCTCAGTTTGGGTTGATTTGAAGGAAGAAGGCCTCGATGAGAAGCTCCTGCTCCGCGGCGACGGCACCAGCGTGTACATCACCCAGGACTTAGGCACGGCTGAGCTGAAGTATCAAGATTTCAATTATGATTCGTCGGTCTACGTGATTGCTGATGAGCAGAACTACCACATGCAGGTGCTGCAAGCCGTGCTTAAGAAGCTAGGTAAGCCATATGCGGCGGCTATTCATCACCTGAGCTACGGCATGGTAGATTTGCCCTCCGGCCGGATGAAATCCCGTGAAGGCACCGTAGTTGACGCCGACGAACTGGTGCAGGAAATGGTGGACACGGCCCGCCGTACCACCCAGGAGCTGGGCAAGATCGAAGGCCTCAGCCCCGAGGAGGCCGAGCAGCTTTATCATACGCTGGCCTTGGGCGCGCTGAAATACTTTCTGTTGAAGGTAGACCCGAAGAAAAGAATGCTGTTCAACCCAGAGGAAAGCATCAACTTCCAAGGCAACACTGGTCCTTTTGTACAGTACACTCACGCCCGTATCGCAGCCATTATGCGCAAAGCAACTGAGCTAGGGATGACTGGGGGGCAAATGCACAGCATTGACACGCTGCACGAAACCGAGCGCGACGCTGTGCAGCTGCTAGCCGGCTACCCCGGCGTCGTGGCCGAAGCGGCCCGCCTCATGGCTCCATCGGTGCTGGTGCAGTACGTGTACGAAGTGGCCAAAGCCTACAACCGCTTCTATACCGAAGTCCCCGTATTTGGCGAGCCCGACGAAACAAAACGTCGCATGCGGGTGGCTCTGTCAGCTCAAACGGGCCGGACTATCAAAGCTGCTATGGGCTTACTCGGCATCACGGTACCTGAGCGGATGTAGTTCTCAGCGTAGCACTCCGCTTTGCTACGAAAACAAAGACTAAACGCACTAGCGCGTCTTATTTAATACATTCTATGAAAAGTGTAGCAGTATACTGCGGCTCTAGTGCCGGCCACAATGAGATATACCGTCAGCAAGCTGAGGCGATGGGCCAAGTATTAGCTGAGAGCAACATGACGCTGGTGTACGGGGGCGGCCGGGTCGGCCTCATGGGTGCCGTGGCCGATAGCACCTTGCGCCACGGCGGCCAGGTTATCGGGGTTATTCCCGACTTCCTGGCGGCAAAAGAGCTAGCACACTTGGGCCTCACAAAGCTGCACGTCGTGAAGTCCATGCACGAGCGCAAGCTGCTCATGGCCGATTTGGCCGAAGGCTTTGTAGCTATGCCCGGCGGCTACGGCACGTTAGAGGAGTTATTCGAGGTGTTGACTTGGGCCCAGCTTGGCTTACACCGCAAGCCTGTAGCGGTACTCAACGTGGGCGGCTACTACGATCAGCTGTTGGCGCTACTAGATACGATGTCAGGGGAGGGGCTGCTCCGGCGGGAGAATCGTGAGCAGCTTTTGCAGGATGAAACGCCTGCCGGCCTGCTAAAGAAAATGCTGCGCTTTGAGCCGGTAATAGTAGAAAAATGGCTTACTCCGCCCACTACCTGAGCCAATGAGCTAGTGGCTGTGCATCTAACGCAGTCACCAGCCACTAGCTGTTTACACGTACCTACTCAACTCGATCCATAATGAAACATTGGTCCATTTTCAATGGTTTGGCCGATGTCGCATAATATCGGCTGCCCACTTTAGTAGATAAAAAAGCCCCCCAATGCAAGTTCAAGTCGTATTACTGCTGGCGCTTCTGGCCTCCTGCGGTTCTTCCTCTCAATCTCCAAATGCCTCTACTTCTATGACCACTTCTGCCCCCGAAACTGCCACTGCCGGCACTGTGTACGACTACTCTGTAAAAACCATTGATGGTAAAGACGTGCAGCTCAGCCAGTTCAAGGGTAAAAAGCTGCTTATCGTAAACGTGGCTTCTGAGTGTGGTTACACGCCTCAATACAAAGAGTTGGAAGAGCTGCACAAAAAGCACGGCGACAAAGTGACGGTCTTGGGCTTTCCGGCCAACAACTTTGGCGGGCAGGAGCCGGGTACCAACGAGCAGATTGCCACTTTCTGCGAGAAAAACTTCGGCGTTACCTTCCCCATGTTCGAGAAAGTGTCGGTGAAGGGCGACGATACCGCGCCGCTCTATGAGTTTTTAGCCGATAAAACGAAAAACGGCGCTATCAGCGACGCGCCAACCTGGAACTTCTGCAAATACCTCGTCGATGAGCAAGGCCACGTAGTTGGCTTCTACCCGTCCAAAGTAAAGCCCATGAGCGACGAGTTGCTGGCGGCTATTTTGAAGTAGGGCTAAGAATGCCCGTGCATTGTTCGGTCAAATTCAAATAAACCATGCTTTTAGTTCAAGCGCGACGCATCTAGTGAACTCCTCAACTTCTCCAAGCCCAAGCCCTGTACAGGCTTGGGTTTCGGCTTTCCGGCCGCGCACGCTACCGCTTGCGTTGGCTAGCATCCTCACCGGGGGCTTTTTGGCGGCCGCTGGGGGGCAATTTAATGGCCTCGTCGTCGGCTTAGCAGCTCTTACCACTATCCTGCTGCAAATTCTGAGCAACCTCGCCAACGACTACGGCGATTCCCAAAACGGTGCCGACAGCGTGCACCGCGAAGGTCCGTTGCGGGCCGTGCAGGCTGGCTACATCACGGCCGCGCGCATGAAGCAAGCCATGGCCGTGTTTGGGGCGGCGGCCTTTGTTTCGGGGTTGGCCTTGCTGTGGGTAGCGCTGGGTGCGGCCGGCATGTGGATTCTGCTCACGTTTCTGCTATTGGGCTTGGCCGCCATTTGGGCCGCTATTAACTACACGGCTGGCAGCAAGCCCTATGGTTACGCCGGTCTGGGCGACGTGTCGGTTTTTATCTTTTTTGGCTTGGTGGGCGTAGGCGGTACCTATTTTCTGCAAACCCAGACGCTGCCCCTGGCCGTGCTGCTGCCGGCCGTTAGCTTAGGCTGTTTTGCCACGGCCGTGCTCAACGTGAACAACATCCGCGACCTGCGCTCCGACGAGCTGGCCGGCAAAATCACGATTCCGGTACGTCTGGGGGGCAAATCGGCGCGGCGTTACCACTGGCTGCTCTTGGTACTGGGCTTAGGCAGTGCTGCCATTTACGTAGCGCTTACCTATCATTCGCCCTGGCAGTGGCTATTTGTGCTCTCGGCACCGCTACTATTGTTCAATGGCCGACAGGTGTGGGCCCGGCAAGACTCTAAGCAGCTAGATCCGCTATTGAAGCAAATGGCTCTGAGTACTTTAGTTTTTGTGCTGCTGTTCGGCATAGGGCAGCTACTCTAATAAAACTACTGCTTCAAAAGGCCAGTAGTTGGACTTTAGCGGAGCTGGAGATTTCTGGGGGCAATGCGTACATTAGCCAACACTATGCGTACGCTATCCCCACCCTCGTTATCGTCTAGTTCGCTGATCTGGCTATGGATCTGTCTTTTTGGGTTCTTAGCTCCGACTTCTGTCTGTGCTGCCGCAGAGGACACGTTGGTAATTCAACCTGCCAACTCCGACTTCTTTATCGACCTTCCTTACTACAGCGTGTTGGAAGACTCGACCGGGCAACTAACACTGCACGATGTATCGCAGCCGGCACTGGCCCGCCAATTTGCCACTTGCACGGGCGCTCCTAATATTACGAATACAGCTTCGGCTTACTGGCTGCGCTTTACCGTGCACAATGCCGACCACTCCGGTACGCATTGGTACTTGGATCTGTTTGATTCCCATACCAATGACCTACAGTTTTTTCAGCCTACCCCCACTGGCTACCAACGGTTTCTAACCGGTGCCGACCGGCCCTTTGCCAGTCGTATGCACCCCTATAAGGACTTTCTATTTGACCTGCGCGTGGCGCCCGGCCAGACGGAAACCTACTACCTGCGGCTAAAGTCTAATTCGAAGACCAGCTTCCGAGCGATGTTGCGCAGCGAGCCGACCTTGCTTTCGCATTTTCAAACACAATATGGTTTGCTGGGGGGCTTTTATGGCATCCTCTTCATCATGGTGGTGTACAATCTGTGCATTTACCTTTTTATTGGGGAGCTTACTTACCTCCGCTACGTGCTGTATGTGCTGAGCTGTAGCTTGCTCTTTTTGTCGGAGGACGGTCTTGGGTTCGAATACATTTGGCCGACGCTACCGGGTCTCAATCGGGTGATCAATGATGGGGCACCACTCCTGCTGCTTTTCACCTTTATGCATTATGCGCGCGGCTTCCTCGATACCGCCCAGCGTGTACCCCAACTTGATTGGTGGATGCGCGTCATTGGCGCGCTCAGTGGGCTGCTGTTGTTGCTGGATGTGTTGTTTATCCACTCGGGCTTCAGCTTTTGGCTTTACCTCTTGCCTTATGGCCTACTGTATTATGCGGCCATGAAAGTATACCAGCAGGGCTTGCAAACTGCTCGATACTTTCTGTTGGCCCATGCACTAGTGGCCGTTAGTCTCCTATTTCTTATTACCCGCAAGCTTGGTATTGAATTCTTCAACAACCACTTCACGGTGTACAGTATGAATGCGGCTTTCGTGTTGGAAGTCAGTATTTTATCTTATGCACTTGGGGAAAAGATCAAGGGCATTAAGGATGCTCGCCTCGCAGTACAAGCCCGCTTAGTAAAGCAGCTGCGTAAAAAACACCTTGCTCAAGACCGTTTGGTGGAGCAACTCCAGCAAAATCAGCAGCTCAAAGATCAACTTAACTCAGAATTGGAAGCTCAAGTAGCGCTTCGGACTCAGGAGCTACGCGAGCAGAGTGAAACCATTGCCGCCCAGAACCGGGAGTTATTGCGCGCCAATGGGCTGCTGGGTTTGCAATCAGCTGCAATTGAGAAGCTTAACGCTACCCTGCAACACGACTTACAGCAGGCTCAAACGGCGCGCGTACTAGCTAAAGAGGTCGATTTTGGTGAGTTCAGCCAAATTTACCCCGACAAAGACGCGTGCTTAAGTTACCTCGCCGACCTTAAGTGGGCCCATGGGTACCAGTGCCGCAAGTGTGGCTACGAGAAGTATTGCGCGGGTCGCGAGCCCCATGCCCGGCGTTGCACCCGCTGCCGCTACGTAGAGTCGGCTACGGCATACACCATGCTGCAAAAGTGTAAGTTCTCCATCGTCAAAGCGTTGTACGCGGTTTTTCTAATTAATACCCACCAAGGAAACTACTCCTCACAAGAACTATCACGCCTCCTAGATTTACGGCAGGGCACATGTTGGAGCTTCAGTCAGAAAGTAGTGGAGGCCATGCGCCGCCGCCGCCAAGCTCCTGATTACGATGCAAATGAAAGCTGGACGCATATCCTCCTCGATGCCACTGCCGAGCCAGAGGAAGCAGATGAAATCACAGTTGTGTCTGCCTCCCAAGCATAAGTTATTCGCGTCATACTAACGGCCATTTCCTTTAGCAGCTATTCAAAAGGCATGACTCACAATTAGCAATACGAGCCTGGACCAGGCTGACTTTAGCGCCCCGACCGGAAGACTCACCGGTCGGGGCGCTTTTGTTATTGTTGAGCTTAATAGAAGTCTTCAATTTGAGAGTATCAGGCTTTATATCAGCTTGAAGAGTGATAACTCTGATGAAATAGGGCAGTTGACATTTTTTGTTGAAAAAACTTCGGGCCAACGTCACATTTTTTCATTGTTTTTTAGGCGTTGTGCCCAAATAACGGCCGAAGTTCAATACAGAGTCGGTAGCCCTTAAAAGAGGGTGATTCGCGTGTGCACTAAGTGTATAACTAGTAAATCAAGTTCGATAAAAAACGCCTTTTTTAGCCCGTATGGGGCTTTTTTGCGTTGCATTTTCAAAACAAGGACGGATATATTTGGTAAACCTCACTCGTCCTTATGAACAAGAATTATTCTTTTTTACGGACTTCCTTTACCACTCCTCACACTTCAGCCGCCCGACGCCTGCGCCGCCTAGCTCAGAAAGGTCTCGCCGTGGGTGTGCTGCTGGGTATGGGAGCCAACTGCCAACGAGCTGGTACGTCCGCCGGCATTACTCCATCTTCTACAACCGCATCTTCTACACAAGCGCCTAGTGGCTACAAGCCAGCCCCCCTAAGTGAGCGGGTGCGCACGCTGCTGGCGCAGATGACGCTGGAAGAGAAGATTGGGCAGATGACCCAACTTGCCAACACCACTATTAATCATACAGGCCAGCAAAAAGACGTGACGCTGGACTCGGCTAAGTTGGTGCCCTTTATTCGTGATTTCCATGTAGGCTCTTTTCTAAATGGAGAAGCAGTACCCCCAGCGCAATGGGCTAAGTACTCAGCTGATTTGCAGCGGATTGCCATGCGGGAGTCACGCCTGCACATTCCTATTATCTACGGCATCGACCATATGCACGGGGCCAGCTACGTAAGTGGCGCTGCTATTTTCCCGCATAATCTGAATTTGGGGGCCACTTTTAACCCAATTTTTGCCCGCCAAGCCGCCCGCGCTACCGTGCTTGAGTCTGCTGATCTGGGCCATCATTGGGTGTTTGCGCCGGTGCTGGACTTGGGAGTAAATGCGCAATGGCCGCGCCTATACGAAACCTACGGCGAAGATCCGCTGGTAGCGTCGGTAATGGGGGCTGCCTTTGTGCGCGAGCTGCAAGAGAACACCGAAATTGCCCCCTATAAGGTGGCTGCCTGCGGCAAGCACTTCCTGGGCTACTCTGACCCACGCACCGGATGGGACCGCACGGTGGCCGAGATTTCCGACCAGCGCATCGAAGAGTTTTTTCGTCCTTCCTTCCAGTCCGCAATCGATTCAGGGCTGAAGAGCATTATGATCAACAGTGGGCAAATTAACGGGGAACCGGTGCACGCCTCGCGCCATATTCTTACCGATTTGCTGCGCACCAAAATGGGCTTTCAGGGCGTAGCTGTCACCGACTGGGAAGATATTATTCGGTTGGTGCGAATCCAGAAAGTTGCGGCCAACGAGAAGGAAGCCACATTCATGGCAATCGACGCCGGCGTGGATATGGCCATGACGCCTTACACCACCACCTTCTGCACCTTGGTAAAGGAGCTGGTGAAGGAGGGACGCCTGACCGAAGAACGCATCAATCTATCAGCGGGCCGGATTCTGCAGATGAAGGAGGATATTGGGTTGTTTGAGAACCCGATGCCCCGCACCGACCGCCTCAGCCGCATCGGCGACCCAGCCCTGAAAGAGCAGGCTGTGCAGGCCGCCCGCGAGTCTATTGTGCTGCTTAAAAACACTAATAACACGCTGCCCCTCAGCGCCTCTAAAGTAAAGCGCTTACTAGTAGTAGGTCCCTCGGCCGACTCACGGGCTAACCTGGCTGGTGGCTGGACGCTGGCCTGGCAGGGCCGCCCGGAGGCTGAGTATCCGCGGGAAGTCTTGACCATTTATGCGGCCTTAAAGAAAGAGTATTCCAATGCCCAGGTCGAAACTGTAGCTTACCGCGATGCCGCCGGTGCATTGACGCTACCCCGCGTTACGGCCGCAGCTCGCCGCGCCGATGCCATCGTAATGGCCCTCGGTGAGCGGCCCTACACGGAAGGCCTAGGCAACACCAGCGACCTAACCCTGCCCGAGGACCAGCTGCAACTGGCGCGGGCAGTGCAGGCCGTGGGCAAGCCCTCCATAGTGGTGGTGATAGGAGGGCGGCCCAGTATTATTCGGGCGGTTGCCGACGGTTCTGGGGGCATTTTGTGGGGTGGACTGCCGGGATTTGGCGGTGGGCAAGCCGTGGCGGAGATTATTAGTGGCAAGGTGAACCCAAGCGGCAAGCTGTCCTTTACTTACCCACAGTTTGCGGGGCACTTTTCGCCTTATCATCACGACAACAACGAGAATAGCCTGGAGCTGAGTGACTTCGGTGCTGGCTTCGAGAACCGGGGGGCAAAATACAAGAGTGCTATGCTTACCGAGTTTGGCCAGGGTCTGAGCTACACCTCCTTCGCTTACACCGACCTGCGCCTCACCGACTCGCTACTAACTGGCAATGGCACTCTGCGGGCAACCGTACGGGTAACCAACACTGGTGCTCGAGCCGGCAAAGAAGCCGTACTGTGGTTTCTGACCGATGAAGTCGGTCGCATTACTAGGCCGGTACGCTTGCTCAAGCATTTTGAAAAGGCCGAGTTCAAGCCGGGCGAAAGCCGCGAGTTCGCCTTTGAAGTTCAGCCCCAGCGCGACCTTACCTACCCCGATAGCGAAGGGCGCCGCCAACTGGAAGATGGCTATTTCACCCTTCGCGTTGGCGATCAGCTAAAACGTTTCCGCTATACGGGAGCCACTGCTCAACTATCCACGCAACCCGGGCGGGCAACAGGAGCAACCAAGAGTTCAACTCAATAACCGCAGCGCAGCAACACTTCCCACTAGGTAGTGCTGTTGCGGTGTTTTCCCACGTTTGCTTTCAAGCTTACTTACTCCTACCCACATGACCCTAAATCCTTACCCATCTTTCTTTCGGCGGGTTATCCTGCTGACGGCCTGCGGGCTGCCAGCCGTGGTAGCTCCCGCCGTGGGCGGGCCAAATTTGCCCCCCAGTCCCATTGTCGCCCTCCATGCTACGGCCGATGTGCCCGTATCGGGGCGCGTAACACAGTCTAATGGCGAAGGCCTGCCGGGTGTAACGGTGCTCGTAAAGGGCACCTCTGTAGGAGCTTCAACCAACAGCGACGGCACCTTTTCGCTTACTGTACCGGAGGGTAGCACCTTGGTGTTCAGCTCCATTGGCTTTACCAGCCGTGAGTTACCCGTAACGGGGGCGACTACCAGCCTTAATGTGACACTGGAGAGCGATACAAAGTCGCTAAGCGAAGTAGTGGTAGTGGGCTACGGTACCCAGGAGCGGGGCAGTGTAACCGGCGCTATCTCATCGGTGGCCAATGCAGAAATAGTGCGCCAGCCGGTAGCTGACGTTACCCAAGCAATTCAAGGCAAGGTTTCGGGTGTAACAATCGTGTCTAACGGCGGCGCTCCCGGTGGAGCAGCTGGTACCTCAGTGCGGATTCGGGGTATAACTTCGGCCGGTAATAATGCCCCCCTGTATGTCGTAGATGGGTTTCCACTACCTTCAAACAATCAGGAAAACCAACTTAATGCCATCAGCCCTAATGATATCGAAACCATTGATATTCTGAAGGATGCCTCGGCTACGGCTATCTATGGAGTACGGGCCGCCAACGGGGTAGTAATCATTACGACCAAGCGGGGTAAGGCAGGTAAAACCAACATTAACTTCGATGCATATCGGGGTATCCAGAATGTAGCCCGTAAGCTGGACATGCTGAATGCCCAGGAATATGCCGTTATCAACAACGAGAACCGCATAGCAGCCGGTCTGCCTATTGTGGTTGACAAGCTGCGTAACCCAGCGGCGCTGGGCGAAGGCACCGACTGGCAAGATCTGGTATTCCGGCAGGCTCAGATTCAAAATTATTCGCTCTCGGCTACTGGCGGTAGCGAAAACGCTCGCTACGCCTTATCAGGTACTTATTTTCAGCAAGATGGTATTGTCGTCGGCACCAACTTTGAGCGCTTTACCCTGCGGGCCAATGGCGATGTGCAGGTTGGCAGAATGCTGAAGCTGGGTAATAGCATTCAGCTTACTCATCTGGAAGATCGGCAGGTTACAACCAACGGCGGCATAAACGCCGACGGATCTAGAGGTAATACGGAGTACGGGGTTGTACAGCACTTGCTGCGTATTCCGGCTACTGTCCAGCCCTACCGGCCCGATGGCTATTGGTACGAGCCGAGTGGTAGCGTCGATAATTTCATTGAGGAAAATCCCCTAGCCAGCGCTCTGCGCAACAACCAGAAGTTCACTAGCAACCGGGCCCTGATTAGCTTATACGCTGAGTTAGAGCCTCTGAAGGGCTTGCGCTTCCGCACCAACGTAGGTGGCGACTTTGTCTTCAACAACTTCAACTCATTCGCCCCTTCCGCCCCAGTATTGGAGGGATATACCTCTCGTTATACAGTAGCAGGCGCCACGGCTACTTCGGGCTACGCGCCTACCTACCTGATTGAGAACACGGTTACTTACGACCACCTTTTCGCTGATAAGCACCAGGTGACATTCCTGCTTGGTCAGTCGGCTCAGGAGTTTAATTACAGCAACGTAGAGGCCTACCGCACAAATTACCTGCGCAATGACCTGCAGGTAATCAACGCGGGACCCATTAACACGCTGCTATCCAATGCGGGTACCATAAATGCCCCCCAGCGCTTGGCCAGCTACTTTGGTCGAGTTAATTACGAGTTTGGTGGCAAGTACTTGTTCTCAGCGGTAGCCCGCTACGACGGTTCTTCTGTGTTCCCTCCCGGCGATAAATTTGGCTTCTTCCCTGGCGTATCCGCCGGCTGGCGCATCTCTGAGGAAGATTTCTTGAAGGGCAACACCACCATCAGCAACCTAAAGTTGCGGGCTGGCTACGGCAAAGTGGGTAACCCACTGAACGCCGGGCGCTTTGCTTATCTCTACGCCATTAACTTCGGTATCACCTATCCGTTCGGCCCAGATGGCACGATCAATACGGGCGGTGCGCCCACACGCCTGTCTAACCCTGAGCTGCGCTGGGAAACCAACAATCAGGCGAACATTGGCTTGGACATGGGCTTCCTAGACAATCGCTTCGAGGCCAGCATCGACCTCTACAACCGTAGCTCGCCCAATCTGATTGCCCCAGTGCCGCCGCTTATCGCGTCGGGTACTTTTGAGCCAGTCAATCGGAACGCGGCCTCCGCTTACAACCGCGGTATTGACCTCAGCTTCACCTCTCGTAATGTGCAGAGCTCAGGCCAAGGGTTCAACTGGACTACTAACCTGAACTTCTCCGCCTTTAAAACGGAGCTGGAGTCATTGGGTCAAGGCTTGCCCTACAACGGTTTGGGCGCTCTGGCCGGTACTATTGTGCGCTATGATGAAGGGTATGCCTTTGGCTCCTTCTTCGGTTATATAGCCGAGGGCCTAATTCAGACGCAAGAGGAGCTAACGGCCTTAAACGCGTCAGCAAAGGCAGGCAGCGCAGCAGCTGACTTTTACCAAACCTCGGGTACAGCTCCTGGTGACATCAAGTTCAAAGACGTGAACGGTGACGGTGCTATTACCGCTGCTGACCGTACGTTCATTGGTAATCCTAACCCTGATTTTACGTACGGTATCACCAACAATCTGACCTTCAAGGGTTTTGATTTGAGCTTCTTTATTCAGGGTTCGCAGGGCAATGATGTATACAACCTGAACCGCTATATCACGGAAGGCGCCCTGTATGGCACTACTAATGGTACTACCCGCATCCTGAATCGCTGGACCGGCCCCAACACCAGTAATGATGTGCCCCGCGCGGTCAGTGGCGACCCGAATACCAACCTGCGTGTGTCTACTTACTTCGTTGAGGATGGCTCCTACGCTCGCATCAAAAACCTAACCCTCGGCTACACGCTGCCATCAAGCCTGATGAGTCGGATTTCGGCCACCCAACTGCGCCTGTATGTCACGGCCCAGAACCTGGTTACGCTGACCAAGTACAGCGGCTTTGATCCTGAGGTGAGCGCCAGTGGCGTCGACCTGGGTATTTATCCGCAGGCACGTGTATTCATGGCTGGCTTAAACATTGGGTTTTAAACCTTTCTAAATTCCCATACGACAATGACTATCTCAAAATATACGTGCGGCGCTTTTCTGCTCACGCTGGGCTTACTGACCAGCTGCGGTGAGAAATTTCTGGAGGAAGCCCCCACCGACCAAGTAACAGACGCCAATTTCTACAAAACTCAGACCGACGCTATTCAGGCTGTAACGGCCGCCTACAGCGAGCTAACCAAGGAAGGCCAGTACAACGCAGCGCTATGGGCCATGGATATCATGGCCGACGTCTCTACGACCGGTGGTGGTGGTGGTGGCGATGGTATCGAGTACCAGCAGCTCGACAACTACAATATTCCTACTACCAATATCATTGCGAACCGCCTCTGGGGCGGGTCCTATATTGGTCTTCAGCGGGCTAATATTGTGCTGCAAAAGGTGCCCCTGATTACGAATATTGATCCGGCTATTCAGAAGCGCTGCCTCGGTGAGGCGCAGTTTCTGCGGGCTAAATACTACTTCGACTTAGTACGGGCCTACGGCGACGTGCCTTTGTACACCGCGCCGCCGGTTACCGTGGCTGAGGTCAATATTCCGCGTACGCCTGCCGACCAAGTGTACGCGCAAATCGAGAAGGATTTGATTGCCGCCATTGATAATCTACCCGCTTCCTACAGCGGTGAGGACATCGGCCGGGCGACGAAGTGGGCGGCTACGGGGCTGCTGGCCAAGGTATATATCACTCAAAACAAGAAGGCTGAAGCCGCCCAACGGGCCCGCGAAGTCATTGCTGGCTCCGGCAAAACCCTGTACGCCAACTATGCTGATAACTTCAAGGTAGAAAACGACAACGGCCAGGAGTCGCTGTTTGAGGTGCAGTTTCAAAATGGCCGCAACCAGTACGACCGGAACAATGTCGGCTCCGCTGCCAACCAGTTTTTTGCCCCCCGCGGTGGTGGCCTCACGCCCGTAGGCGACGGCTATGGCTTTAATATTCCGGAGCCCGACTTCGTGAATGGCTACGAGGCCGGCGACACGCGCAAAGCCGTCAGCATCTTCTCGCCCGGTGACGCGTGGCCCGGTGGCGGTGTCAACCCAAATAGCCTGCCGGGCTCGCCTTTTGGCTACAGCTCCAAGAAGTGGTTTATCGGCAAGGTAAACACCAACATATGGGATTCGCCCCTGAATATGAAGGTGATGCGCTTGGCCGAAGTGTATCTGATTTTGGCCGAGGCCGTGGGACCAACTGCGGAAGGCGTGGAGGCGATCAACAAAGTGCGTCGCCGCGCATTTGGCTTGCCCATCAATACGCCCTCAAACCGCGACCTGACGACGGCTACGCCCAACTTCACGGATGCCGTGTTACGGGAGCGCCTCTACGAATTGGCTTTCGAGATGGACCGCTGGTTTGATCTGAAGCGCACAGGTAAGTTCATCGCGCGCATGACGGAGCACGCTGCTTTCTTGCGGACACTTGGGATTCAGCGCGGCGTGCCCACGGCTATCAACTTAGTGCTGCCCATTCCGCAGGCAGAAATTGATGCCAACCCGGCGCTAATTCAGAACCCTGGCTACTAAGCCACTTTCCACCCACGATTTCAACTCGATCGAATATGAAAAATACTTGGAATAAGGCGTGGTGCGTGCTGCTCAGTAGCTCGTTGCTGCTTGCCTCCTGCGATAAAGAAGATACGGGAGAGCTGGAAGGTCCCGTGCCTCAGGGCACCTTTACCACTACCTCCCGCACGGTAGGGCTAGCCACGGAAGTAACCTTCACGGCGACCGCACCCGATGCTTTCCTTTACCAGTGGGAGTTCGGCGATGGCTCTACCGGTACGGGCCAGACCGTAACGCACACCTACAAAAGTGGGGGCACATTTAAGGCGCAGCTGATTACGGCCGGTCGTGGGGGAACGGGCTTTTCCCAAACAACTGATATTGTGGTGGCGTCGCCCCTCAACATTGTGCGGCAGCTGCTAACGGGTACCGGATCCAAAACCTGGTTGCTCGACAACACAGTTAACGCTCCAATTATCGTGGGTACAGAGGGGAATCCGGGCGAGTATTTCCCCGGAGTAAAAGCTGGTGAATTGCCCGCTTGCCAGTCCGACGATGAATACACGTTTTCTTCAACCAATGTATTCACCTATAACGCCAAAGCGCAAACTTACGTGGCGGGCGGCGTAGGCTGCGCCGCACCGCGCTCGGGCACTTCGGAGTTTACGTATGGTCCGTCGGTAGGTGAGGGGTTCGCCATGATCGAGTTTAAAACCGCCGGTACATTTATCGGCGTGACAGACGCGCCCGACCTGACCTACCGCATTATTGATATCACAGATCGGACGATGGTACTGCGCGCTGGTAAGTCGACTAGCGGCGTCGTGTTTCAGATGAAGTTTGTAGCCAAACCCTAAGGTGAAGCACGGACTTATGAAGGGCAGGAACAGGATGGATAACTTCTTTGCAATTACGCGTGGTAGGTGGGCCGGGGCTGGATTGGTGCTAGCCCTGGCCCTGACCTCCTGCACCGAGAAGCAAGAGAAGAATATTCCGGCTCCGATCCCAGCTCCCGCGCCGGCTCCAACGCCCACGCCACCCGCCGCTACCGAAACCAACGCCGAGCCCCGCGACTTCAACCAGTATACGGAGCTGGTGTGGAGCGACGAATTTGATACGGGCGCGCTGGACCAGGCTAAGTGGACCTATGAGGTTCAGGATGTTTGGTACAACAATGAGTTGCAAGCCACCACCAATAGCCGCGAGAACCTGTTTCAGAGCGGCGGCAACCTGATTATTCAAGCCAAGAAAGAGCAGCTGCGCAACCGCCAGTATACCTCGGCCCGCATCATTACCAAGGGCAAGCAGGACTTTGCCTTTGGCCGCATCGATGTGCGAGCTAAGTTGCCGAAGGGCAAAGGCATTTGGCCGGCTATCTGGATGCTGGGCTCCAACGATAGTCAGGCGCCCTGGCCAGCCTGTGGCGAGATTGATATAATGGAGCTGCGCGGCAGCAAGCCCGCTACTAATATCAGCACCGTGCACTATGGCCCTAGCGCTGACCAGCGCAAGCAAAAAGGAACCGAGGTTACCTTGCCCAGTGGTGACTTTGCTGATGACTATCACATCTTCAGCCTCGTGCGTAGCAAAGGCCAACTACGCTGGTATCTGGATGGGCAGGCAACGCCTTACTTTACTATCACGCCGTCCAGTGTATCGCCTTATCCCTTCGACAACAAGTTCTACATGATTCTGAACGTAGCCGTGGGGGGCGATTTTGATGGTGACCCCGACGCTAGCACTACTTTTCCCAAGCAAATGCAGGTGGACTACGTGCGTTATTATCAGTACAAGTAAACCCAAAAGCGAGGTGGAATAAGGAGCAGTATACTTGAAAAATGCCCCCCAGATGCGAAAATCAAGCTGGGCTGTGGCATCTGGGGACATTCTTTGAGCCCGCCGCTTTATAAATGATCGAATGTACCTGCGCCGAACTGCTCAATCCAAATCGGTGGCAAGTGCCGGGGCCGGTATCGTCACGTTTGGGGTGCGGTCCGGCCCTTTGATTATGCGGGCACTTTGTTTCTCGCGATTATCATTAATAACAAAGGCTGCAATCGGCCTTCTTAATTAATGTAATAATATTATTTTATCGTGATGACTTGTGTGAATAATATGGCAAACCCTTTGCAATAAGAAGCATAAGGGTGCGCTAATGTTCAATTATGCTTACTCAATAGTTGCTCTGTAGTTTAGTAGAGTTCATAGATTGCCCTTTTGTTTATAAGTTTTATTCTACCTCCGCTGCTTTAGAATGCGTGGCTCGGCCTGTGCATCCAAGTAGCATTTAAACCGCGAATTAATCGCAAACCGAACAGTATGGAAAACACCCTTACACAAACAGTCACGCAGGAAATTGTACAAGACGAGGAGCAAGTGTTGCAGAGCGCCTACGACGAGGCCGCTCAGTCTATGGTTGCTGGTAAATCTGACAAGCAGATTCAAGGCTTACTGCTAAATAATGGCTTCAGCAACGACATGGCCGACAGTATTATAGCTGATCTACGGGGTCAGTTCAAAGAAGTAAACCGCGAAGCGGCCCGCAAAGACATGCTCCACGGAGCACTGTGGTGCGGTGGCGGCCTGCTGGTAACGGGCGGAACCTACGCCATGGCCTCCGAGGGCGGCTCCTACGTGATGACCTGGGGTCCTGTAATCTTCGGCGGGTATCAGTTCTTGAAAGGCGTCTTTAATTCAATTAAGCATTCGTAAGGGCCGCTGAACGTTATGCGTTCCGGCCCTGGAGACCAGGCTCATAAGCACTGGCAGCACAGTACCAGGCGGTAGTGTTTGAAGATTATTAGTCAACGTGCAGTTTCATAAAAAAGCCCCCCAGCACTGCTGGGGGGCTTTTTTATGAAACTGCACAGTCAGCTTAGTGGGCGTGAATGCGCTTGCGTTTTTGAATACGACGCTGTTGGGTCTGCTTAACCCGGCGGTGCAGCGCCTCTAAAGGTGTTTCTTCTTGGCGCGTGGCGGGAGCTGCATCCTTCAGCTCTTCCACCTTTTTTGATTTGGTAGGCTTCATATGGGAAGTATTTAAGTATCTCTCAACGGTAGAGTTCTCCAGAAAGATACGCCACGTTGTTGGATTAGCGGACGTAAGTACTTTTTATCCAAACCTCTCCTAATGGTTTTGCCTTTCAACTCACCTCCGCGCTTTTCAAGTAGGAATCACTTTAAAGTTGATTTTTAGTAAGTGATTGGGAAGCAAAGTCGCCTCATTTACCTTATGGACTGTTCACAAAAAAGCCCCCAGCATTGCTGGGGGCTTTTTTTCTTGAATTCAGTTATTACTCTATTCTTTATCTGCTACCGGCGGCGCGGCTTGTGTAGCTTCGGCGCTGCCGCCCTCGGGGCGCGGGCCGCGGCCACTGCGGTTGCGACCGCCACGCTTACGACGACGCTGGCCTTCGCCGGCTTCGCCTTCCGCCCGGGGCTCGCGGGGAGCGCGCGTTTGACCATTCGTTGCTTCGCCTTCTGCCTGTGGTGGGCGTGGGGCGCGAGGCTCGCGTACTTCACCTTCCGGCCGCGGGGCGCGGGGCGGACGCTGGTAAGGTTGGGCCGGAGCTCCACCCGCATCGAGGGCCGCCAAGGCTGCGTTGGCCTTAGCAATACGCTCTTTCTGCACTGGGTCGTTGGCATCTGCGTCGCGGCGAGGCGGGCGGCTGCCGTCACGCGGGCCTTCGCGCCGAGGGCCACGACCACCGCCGTCGCGTGAGCCGCCACTACCACTTGAATGACCATTGCGTGCTGGGCGACCACCAATTTTGCCCCCCAGCCCGCTAAAGCGCTTGGGGTCAAACTCCGGGGCAGGGCCTAAGCCCAACTCTTCGGTGATATTCTTCTTTTCCAGCTCGCGCTCAATTAGCTTTTCAATTTTCAGCACGCGGTCCTGGTCCTGATCGGCGATGAAGGTGATAGCCGTGCCGGTAGTGGCGGCGCGGGCCGTACGGCCGATGCGGTGAACGTAATCTTCGGCGGCGCGCGGAATATCGTAGTTCACCACGTGGCTAAGGCTGTCAATGTCGATGCCGCGGCTCAATACGTCAGTGGCTACCAGAATAGGGAACTGCTTGTTCTTGAAGTCACGCATGATCTGCTCGCGCTCTTCCTGAGTGCGGTCGGAGCTGATGCCTTGGGCCACGTAGCCGAGCTTGTTGATAGCCCGCACAATGCTGCCTACGGCTGCTTTCTGCGAGGTAAACAACACCATGCTCTGCACATTCTGGGTTTTGAGAATGTGCTCCAGGATATAAATCTTCTGCCGGTCAAACGCCATGTACAGCTGCTGGTCGATGCCGGCAGCGGGCTTGGACACAGCTAGGCGAATCTCCTCGGGCTCGTTGAGAATCTGCTTCGAGAAGTCGCGGATTTTGTTGGGCATGGTAGCCGAGAACAGCAGCGTCTGCCGCTGCTTAGGCAACTGTCGCACGATATTGAGAATATCGTCGGAGAAGCCCATGTCCATCATCTTATCGGCCTCATCCAGCACCAAATACTTGATCTGGTCGAACTTCACATAGCCCATTTGCAGGTGGGCAATGAGGCGGCCAGGCGTGGCAATAATAATATCGGCGCCGCTAGTGAGGGCGCGCTTCTGCTGCTCCCAACCTTCACTTTTGCCCCCGCCATAAATGGCAATGCTACTTGCTTCTACGAAGTAGCCAAAGCCCGTTACCTGCTCATCAATCTGAGTAGCCAGCTCGCGGGTGGGCACCAGGATAAGGGTAGAAGTGTGGCCGTGCTTGGCGTGGGAGATGCGGTCGAGGAGGGGGAGGAGGTAAGCGGCCGTTTTGCCGGTGCCGGTTTGGGCACAGGCAATGAGGTCTTTACCTTCAATAATTTTAGGAATTGCCTGCTCTTGAATGGGCGTGGCGTTCTGATAATTCATGGCATCCACGCCGGCCAATAGGTCGTCGTGGAGATTAAACTCGGTAAATTTCAAGGTACAGCTACGTAAAGTGAATAGATGGCTGACCTTGTTTGTCCGGTCAGCGAACCGCTTGATTTAGTGCAAATATACGCCATTTTGAAGCGCGGCCGTTACGGCCTGAAATGCCTATAGCTCAGCGAAGTTGCGGTGTTATATAGAAGACAGCGTGCTGTACTTGGCAGTTCAAAATAGGCGGCCTTGTCGTTAGGGTAACCGGTGGAAAAGCAGGTATATCTTGCGCACCCGCCGCCCACTACCATACATAGCCTTATGTCATCTTCCCCTATTCAATCCGCTGAAAATGCTCCCCAGCCCTTTGCCGACTTGCTGGTTCTCGAACTGGCTTCCGTATTGGCTGGTCCGCAGGTCGGGCAGTTCTTTGCCGAGCTGGGCGCTAAGGTGCTGAAAATAGAGGCCCCTGCCGGCGACGTAACCCGCACCTGGAAAACCGCCGCCGAGACTGCCGACACGGATATTTCGGCTTATTTCTCTGCCTCCAATTGGGGCAAGAAGTCAGTGGTGCTGGACCTGACCACATCAGCCGGCCAAGCTGACCTTCGCCGCTTGGCTGCCGGCGCCGATATCGTGCTGGCCAGCTACAAACCCGGCGACGCCGAAAAGCTAGGCGCTGATTATGCTACTCTTTCGGCTAAAAACACGCGACTTATTTATGGCCACCTTACGGGCTATGGCCCTGCCACCAACCGCGCCGGCTACGACGCCGTGCTTCAAGGAGAAGCAGGTTTTATGCATCTGAACGGAGTGCCCGGCGCTGAGCCTATGAAGATGCCCGTCGCCCTCATGGATCTGCTGGCCGCTCATCAGCTCAAGCAAGGCCTGCTTACGGCACTTTACCAACGAACCGTCACTGGTCGGGGTGCATTGGTGCAGGTGTCACTGTTCGATAGTGCTATAGCTGCCCTGGCCAATCAGGCCGCTACCTGGCTCGTAACCGGCCACGACCCGCAGCCTTTGGGCTCCGGCCATCCTAGCATCGTGCCCTACGGCACCGTATATCGAGCGGTCGATGGCCGCCAGTTGGTGCTGGCAGTCGGCAGTGACCGGCAATTTGAGCTGCTGTGCAACTCCTTGCAGCGAGCCGATTGGGCTACTGACCCACGTTTTAAAACCAACGCTGCCCGCGTAGCGCATCGCACCGTGCTGGAGGCGCTGCTGCGGGCCCGCATCGGGGAAGTGGCGGGGGAGGAGTTGCTACTGACGCTGGAACGCCTTGCGGTGCCGGCCGGCGCGGTGCGCACGGTGAGACAGGTGCTGAGCAGCAAGCCGGCCGAGGCGATGATTTTGCCCCCCAGCGCCAATTTTTCGCATGCTGGGCTGCGCACAGTGGCTTTTCAAAGCAGCACTTGGGCAGCAGCGCCGGTATTGTCGGGGCCACCACATTTGGGTGAGCACCAGATAGAAAACGAGTGTTTTGGTGGAGCTGATAAGGAGGCTTAATCTGGGACTAGACCGAACGGATGAGCTTCAATAAATTAACTTACCTGCTCAAGCCGCGTAAATTCTTCCTCATGACTTCCGTTGCCGGACTCTAAAACCGGCCATGTTACCCCCGCACTTATGGCGAAAAGAACTCCAAAAAAAGAAGCTTCCGAACCAAAAGAAGCCGTTGAAAATATCCCCCAAAAGGAGGAGAAAGTTACTCAGGCCCGCGAAGAATCGATGGCTGCTGCCGAAGAAGTAACGGCAGAGGTAGCCACTGAACGTTTAGCTCTTATCTCGGAAGGTCTCAAGCAAAAAGCTACAGCCAAGCAGGCCATATTTCGCAATACCAGCGCGGCGTTTGACTTACTGCGCCAAGTATCGCTGGAACTGACACTGGAGCTAAGTCGGCGCATTACCTCCGTCGATTCCAACGTGATTATCGAGTACCGGCCGGTGAATGATATGGAGTTTCACATTCGCTTCTCCGGCGACCTGCTCATGTTTGTGATGCACTCTAACATCATTACCTTCCCCGACGACTACGGCCCTATGCCCAGCAAGTATGTGGAAGAGGATTTTCGGCGGCGCTTTTTCGGCCATATTATGGCCTACAATTTCATGGCCGACAGCATAAAATATCAGCGTCTAAATGATCCTGGCTATTTAGTAGGTCGGCTGCTCATTAATATCGAGAATCACTACTTCATCGAAGGCGTGCAGCAGCTGGAATTGCCCGATAAAAATATGGCCGACAACCTGCTCACTGCCGATGCGCTCAAAGTGTTTGTGGAAAGCGCCATGATTGCCGCCGTAAACAACGATTTGATTGCACCGCCGCTGCAAGAAATTCAGAAAATTACGGTTAAGCAAAAAGTGGAAAACCAGCAAGTAAGCCGCGGCAGTAAGCTCGGATTTAGCTTTAGCAACCAGCAAAATCATCCGGAGTAAAGGCCTATAAATTCGCACCACTTCGTATAAACTTACAAGCAATAAAAAGCCCCCCAGACTAGTATGGGGTGCTTTTTATTGCTTGATATGATAGTCTACTTTGTAGGAAAGAATGTGCTAGAGCCAGCCTAGTTCGCGGGCTGGTTATATCCCACTTTTGCGCGCACTCGATTCAATACTTCACGACCGTACGCCTGTGCTTTGCGGGCGCCTTCGGCCAGACGAGCATCAAGCTCTGGAAGATTCTGCATGTAGAAAGTAAACTGCTCCCGCTCGGTGGTGAACCGCTGCATGATTAGCTCAAATAATGCCTGCTTAGCATGGCCATAACCGTAACCGCCAGCTAGATATTTAGTGCGCATTTGCTCAGTGTCGGCGGGTGTAGCGAGTAGGGAATACAGCTTGAAAATTGTGTCGTTTTCGGGGTCCTTGGGGTCATCGAGGCCACGGCTGTCAGTGACGATAGTTTTGATGGTTTTAAGCAGCTCTTTTTCGGGCGCAAATATGTCGATGATATTGCCGTAGCTCTTGCTCATTTTCTGCCCATCGGTACCTGGAATGGTCATCAGTTGCTGATCGACGCGCGCCTGGGGCAGCACGAAGGTTTCGCCGTAGCGGCTATTGAACGTAGTGGCAATATCACGGGTGATTTCCAGGTGCTGAATCTGGTCTTTGCCCACGGGCACGATGTCGGCGTCGTAGAGCAATATGTCCGCTGCCATGAGCACTGGGTACGTAAACAAGCCCGCATTCACATCCGACAGCCGGTCCGATTTATCCTTGAAAGAGTGTGCATTTGCCAGCATCGGATACGGCGTAAAGCAGCTCAGATACCAGGTCAGCTCCGTCACCTGGGGAACGTCGGATTGGCGGTAAAACAGGTTTTTCTCCGTGTCAAAGCCGCACGCCAGCCAAGCCGCTGCTACAGCATAGGTATTTTGACGCAACACTTGCGCGTCGCGCACCGTGGTGAGCGAATGTAGATCAGCAATGAAATACAGCGAGTCGTTTTGGGCGCTTTTCGACAACTCGATAGCGGGCAAAATGGCCCCCAGTAAATTACCAAGATGAGGTCGGCCAGTGCTTTGGATGCCGGTAAGAATTCGGGACATGAAAGGGTGTTTTAGAATCGTACGGGGAGCGTGAAATTCAAGAGATTATTTACACGCTTATATCAGCTGCAGCCTGCTGCTGAAGCAACTCTGTTTTCTCTTCTCCCAAATATCGATCAATGAGAAAATGAGCCAGATAAATAACCGGCGTCAGCAGGATTGCCGCCGCGAATTTATACCAGTAATTAGTGTTAGCCACACTCAATACTTGATCAAAAGACCAGTTGCCGAATACATAGAACGCTACGTACAGCACCACAAAGCTATCTACGAGTTGAGAGATAAGCGTGGAGCCAGTGGCGCGCAGCCACACGTAACGACCACCCGTAAGGCGCCGAATCGCCTGGAACACGGTCGCGTCGAGCACCTGACCAATTAAGAAGGCCGTAATGGATCCGGCGATAATACCGAGACCCTGGCGAAAGATGCTTTGGTAAGCAAAATCAACGTTGAACGGTCGCCCTTCCGAATCTACCTTGTTGACATCGAGCCAGAAGGCGGCGGGGGGCAAATGGGTGGTGGCAAGAATGACAACGAAGGCGTACAAAATCAGGCCTACGGTGAGGTAGCTGATGCGCAGCACGCCTTCCTTGCCGAAGTACTCATTGATAATATCCGTGGTCACAAATACCACTGGCCAGATAAGTACGCCGGCCGTCAGGTTACCAGGCAAGCCGAGCAGGGCATCGACCGAGAAAATTTTAACACCAATAATTTCCGCTAGCAACGCATTTACGATGAAAATGCCGCTGAGCACGAGGTAAAGCTGTTGTTTTTTGCGAGCGAATGGCGTCATACGTTGTAAGACCGCGCTACGGTCTTTCAGTTAGGAAGCAATTGAAAAGATAAGCATTGCTGTATGCAGCGCGCGCATCATTAAGCTAAGCTCACGGTTTTGCCTTCCGTCGCTAGCTCCACCCAATCGAATACGGCTTTCGCCTCTTCCAGCAAGGGCTCCAACTCGCGATAGCGCGAAGAGAAGTGACCGATGAGCAGACGGTGGGCGTTGGCCCGACGAGCAAAGTGGGCCGCTTGTCGAGCTGTAGAATGATGAGTAAGCGTGGCTCGCTCGCGCATATCGTCCATGAAGGTAGCCTCGTGGTAGAGCAGGTCCACATCGCGCACCAGATCGGCCAGAGCAGGCGTGTACAGGGTGTCGGCGCAGTAAGCATAGCTCCGCGATGGGCTGGGGTCGGTCGTAACGTCGGCGTTGGCAACTAGCACGTTGCCAGCGTCGTCGAGCACATCCTCACCTTGAGCTAAGCGACTGAGCTGGGCCGGAGTAAGATCGGCGGGAAGCCGGGTTTTGACGAGGTGCCGGCGCTTCGGATGTTCGCGAAACAGATAGCCACAGCACGGAATGCGGTGCCGCATGGGCAGGCTGTGCACTGTCAAGTACTTATCCTCGTAGATTAGCGTGTGCTGAGTTGTATCGACGGGAGTGAAGTTGAGCTCGAAGGCAAGCTGGGTATGGGAATACCGAAACTGGGTGGTAAGAATGTCGTCGAGGCCAGCCGGGCCGAAGAGACGCAGCGGCTCGGTGCGCCCGTGCAAATGCATGGTAGAGAGCAGTCCGAACAGCCCAAAAAAGTGGTCGCCGTGAAGATGAGAGATAAAAATGGCCCCCAGTCGTTGATGCCGCACCTTATACTCCATGAGGCGGCGCTGGGTGCCTTCGCCACAATCAATTAGGTAGGAATTGCCATCGACCGTGAGCACCTGGGCAGTATGATGCCGGTTGAGAAAAGGTGTGGCCGAAGCGCTCCCCAGGATTTTTAGCTCAAACTCCATGTACTAATCAACGCTTCGCATAATGAGGAATGAAGAGTGCGGAGTGAAGAATTCAAGTCGTCAGCTAATCCTTCATTCCGCACTCTTCAAGCTGCACTAAAAAAAATTGGTTGTCCAATGTCAGCTTTTTTAGCCTGACAACGGACAACCAACAGCTGATAATTAAGAAAACTACTCTTTGCTGGTCAGGTCGCGCTCGATGGCGTGCAAAAATACGCGGTCAATACCTTCTTCCACAGTGGGCAAAATGTGCAGTACGGACTCGAGTTTGCTGATAGTGATGAGTTTCATCACATGATCTTGCAGGCCCGTGAGCACTAACAGACCACCCGTGGAGTTGCACAAACGGTTAGCAATCAGAATAGAACTCAGACCGGAGGAGTCAGTATACTTAACGTTACCCAAGTCCAGAATTAGATTGTTGATGCCTTCCGCGTTCAATTTAACAAACTCCGATTTCAGGTCCGGGGCCACCGTGGTGTCCAGCTTCTTCTCATCAATAGTGATGATGGTGTAAGTTTCCTTTTTATCGATGGAGTACTTCATACGGACGTAGGGGACGAGTTAATGGGAATTGCGAAGGTAGGAAAAAATCAGTTCGCGTGAAATCAGCCAGTCTCCACTAAGGAATACTAGCAGAAGCACAAAAATAAGACTACAGAATGAATTAATTGGGCTCTACTTAGCGATATAAGTACCCCATTTCATGCATTCATTTACTAAAAAAAGCACTCTAAACTAGGAAAAATACTGATTAAAATTCAGTAGTAATCCCTTATTTCTTCAAGGCGGCCTGGGAGACAAATCCAAATGTAAGCGTAGTCCAGGTGCTTTGCCAATCAGCCGTTTGCCGATTGGTAGTGGGCACCATGCACACAGCGCTCACCATATAGCTGCCCGGCGCCGACAGTTGAAACAGGACTCGGCCGCTTTGGTTAGTATATAATTTGGTGCGACGCGTATTTTTCTGGCCCGGGGCGCCACGCTGCCATACCTGTACCAATGCTCGACTCACAGGCTTTCCGTTGGCTAACAAGCGCACTGTGAGAGCCGCGCCCGCCTTCATGGTATAGGGGTTTTGCTCTGGAATCAATTCCAACGGCTGCCCAGTGGCGCGAGCAAATGTGCTATCGGTGGTTGATACTAGGCCAGCTACTATTAAAGTTTTGGCACACCGCCGATATAATTCCCGGCCGGGTTTTGCGATTTCGCCGCGCTGTCGGCGCAGGGCTAGAGCGTAGTCCAGACCTGCTTCTTGCAGATAAGCCGTGAACTTGTCGCTGGCCATTTCCGCGAATACATTGGTGGTTGTAAGTGCCAGCAGGTGCAAACCCGGCTTTTGAAAAGCAATGGCGGTATGAATGGTATCGGTGCTGGTAGCTGCGGCAGTGAGGTCAATTGAGTCAGAGGCGGTGTATTGCTGGAGGCTGACAAGACGGCTGCTTTTGCCCGACCACCGCTCGCCGATAAAATCGTCGCCCACAAAAATGTGCAGGTTATGCCTGCTGCCAACTGCCACAAAGAAGCGCGGGGGCAAAAGCCAGAGCTCACTGGCCCAACCAGCCGCCGCCCATAATATTAAGGTCAGGACCAATAGAAATTTACGAGATAAGCGCACTGGATAATGAAGTAAAGCTTTGGATATACTTGATTAATAGGCTTTAATGAAAAATTAATACAAACAATTTTTCAATTCGTCGGTGTTAGTATCTCAATGTTTGTTTAACTTTTTACTATTAAAACTTTAACAAATGAGAACGAACACTTTATTTCAGGCGCTTCCCTCATTCCGCGCCTTGCGATTGCTCGCCGTCGGTGTACTCCTTGGGCTGGGTGCCACTAGCTGCGACGACGATGAAGTAGTTGTGCCCCCAGTTACCCAGCAAAATATTGTGCAAGTGGCCCAAGGTAATCCCGATTTCAGTGTTCTGGTTGCTGCCGTCACCAAGGCGGATCTGGCTACTACGCTCAGCGGCACCGGACCCTTCACTGTGTTTGCTCCCAACAATGCAGCATTTGCCAAACTAGCTGGCGGCCCCCTGGACGCATTTAGCTCGGCAGCCAAAATTAATGCCGTAACGGATGCTGCCCAGATAGCCGCCCTACGTGGCGTATTGCTTTACCACGTGCTCGGCGCCAATGTAAGGGCCGGCGATATTGCTGCCGGTGCTAGCACCAGCACCACAGCGCGGTCAGCCAGCGCCTCGGGCGTCAACGACAACTCTATTTACTTGACCAAAGCCGGCACCAACGTCTTTATAAACGGCGGCACCAGGGTCATATCGGCCGATATCATGGCCAGCAACGGCACTATTCACGCTATTGATAACGTGCTGCTGCCCCCAAGCCAGACCATTGCTGGTATCGTGCAAAGCAGTGCTTCGGCTACTCCAGCCCAGTTTACCCTGCTGTTGCAGGCCCTCTCGCGGCCCGCGGCGCAGGCCCTGCTGACGACTGCAGTTGCTAATAATTCCAACATCACCGTATTCGCGCCTACTGATGCAGCTTTTCAGGCAGCCTTGACAGCACTGAATCTGCAAAACGTAAGTCAGATACAGGATGCTACACTAGTGAGCATTCTGCAAAAGCATATTGTCGGTTCGGGCCGAGTGTTCTCATCTGATTTGGTGCCGGGTAACGTGGCTACTTTGAATGGTAACGTGACCGTTGCGGCCGCTGGCAATGGCTTTACCGTGCGCGGCGGCTCTGGTGCTGCTGCCAACATCACGGCCGCTAATATTCTGGCCACCAACGGCGTAGTGCACGTCATCGACCAAGTGCTGCTGCCATAACGTTAAGCGTAAACGCATTCATTAAAAAAGCCCCCCAGATCAACTCTGGGGGGCTTTTTTAGTAAAACGGCATACTTCTATCACCAAGCTGCTAGCCTTCTCTATTTTTTTTCGAGTGCTAAAGCATAAGCCCGGTCATAGTATTGCCGCAGGTTTTTCCAGTCGAATAGCTCCGACGAGCTTTCCACTTTATTGCGCTGCATGATGCGCTCGCGCCGATTTAGAAGCAGGAAATTCCAGAGCATATTGGTCAGCTCTTCGGCTGCTTCGTCGAAGCTTTGCTCCTGGCGCTGTACCACATATATGCCTTTGTCTTCGTGGTCGGGTACGTTTTGCATTACATAGTCGCCAAAACCTGACAAATCGCTGGTAATCGCAGGCACGCCACGCGCTACGCACTCCAAGGGCGTGTAGCCCCAAGGTTCATAATAGGAAGGAAAAATACCCAAATGACAGCCGCGCACGAACTGGCCATACTCCATGCCGAACAAGGGAGAAGTGGGCGAAACGAAATCGGGGTGGTACACGATTTTCACGCGGTCGTGCTGGTGATTGATCAAGCCCGAGCGCCGCACAAAATTTAGGATGTCATCGTTGGCATCGTCTACCAGATTATGCGTGATAACGGAAGGCAAAGCCGTGGTTTTCCAGCTTTGCAACGTTCGGCGGTAGCGCAGGCGCCAGTAGTCGTCCACCATATCCGACAAGTTGGGTAGGCGGTGGTCAGTGCTGGAAGCGGCCGCGTACACGAGGCGTTCTCCCACCTGCTGCTCAATGGCAGCGCAGGTTTCGCGCACTTCATCCAATATAGCCCGACTTTGCAGAACAAGTGGGTTAATACTAGTGAAGGGGCGCTTGGTAATAAAGAACATGACCACATTGCCCTCCAGGCCACTTTGCTGTAGTCGATAATTCAGACGTGCCAGCGCTTCTAGCGTAAGGTCGAAGCCTTTGTTATGGTACTCGTAGCGGCCTGAGGTGAAAAAGTACAGAGTATTATCCAGGTCAAAGGAATAGCTCTGGAAAAAGTGAGCCATCACGAAATCATGGATTTTGGCCTTGTACTGCTGGTGGAGGTTCTGGAATTCGTGCAGGGCTACGAAGCGCTCAATATTGAGTCCGTTAGGCAATACCGCATCCGGAATTCGATCAAGCAGATAAATACACTCCCGCACGGTTAACTCGCTGACCGTGGTAAATACGTGCGCCCCGTGGGCGGCGGCACGCTCAATGCGCACGGCCGTCTCGATGTTGAAGTTGCGCGCCTCCGCCAACCAGTCCACCTGCATGAGGTGGTCGTAGAAGTTGGGATCGTTCATGGCCAGATAGCGGCCGAGCAGGGTAGCGTGGGTGGTAAATACGATGTGGGCCGGTACCTGCTCGCGGCGCATCACCGGAATAGCCACGCCCGTCATCCACTCATGAAAATGGGCCACTACGCGCTGGGGCGGCACCACTTCAGCGGTTAGTATTTGCAGGAAGATGGTAGCTAGATGACCAAAGGCTTCCACTTGGTGCAGCAGATCGTCGTAGTCGGGCGTCGGGATGCCGTGGTGCTGCCAGAGGTCGGCCTTGATGCTGCCCAACCGGTCGTAGACCTGAAACGGATTCATGAGGACTACCCGTGGGCGGCCCGTCACGAGCCAGGTGCCGTACTGCACATCGTAGCCCATTTGGCGCATTTGACGCACTGCTGTGGCAAAGGGATCAGTCAACCGTGCTAGCTGATAGTCTTCGATGGGCTCAAACTCGCCTTGTGCTTGCTGCGGGAAGTAAGGGCCAAGCAGACAGTACCGGTCGTCCCAGCCCTGCACAGTAGCTGGAACTTTAGAGCGAATGACGGTATAAATGCCCCCCACCTGATTGCAGACTTCCCATGCGACTTCAACGAGCAATGCATCGGGAGCAATGGATTCGGGGGCGGCTGGTGGTGCTTGCATGTGCGGAAAGGTTTTAGTAGGTCTGGCAAGATAGACGGCCTGACGGATTTATTGCAGATAAATACGGATGAAAACGCAAAGGACGCAGAGCCACTTAGTGCCCTACGTCCTCTTTACGCATGTAATTCGTTGACTGCTACTGCGAAATAACCACGATTGAATACGGCGCCAGCCCAAAGCACGCGCTGTACGCTAAGCCATCGTACTCTTCCTCAGCGGCCTCTGCGCCAAAGCTTTCGAAGTTGCCAAAATCCTGGTCGTAGCCCTCCCAGTCGCTGTTAAAGCGCACCTGCCACTGCCCAGCCGAGGGCAGCCCAATGCAGTAGGCCTCGTGCACCGCATCAGAGAAATTGGCGATAATGATGGTGTCGTCGCCGGGGCCACCTTGGTCCCAGCGCCGAAAGGCAATAATCTTGGCGTCGTTGTTTACGTGAAATACTTCCGTGTGCTGGCCGGTGAGGCCGCGCGTGGTGCCGTGCAGGTTGCGGCGCAGCGCTATCAGGTCGCGGTGGAGATGCACCAGGCCGCTGTACTCTTCGGCCCGCTCCCAGTTCAGGGGTTGGTCGTCGGAGAAAAAGCCGTCGGTTAGCATGGCCTGGCCTTGGAAGAGCATAGGAATACCCGGCGCCGTAAGTACCAAAGCAGTGCCGAGCGTAGCCCGCTTTTTGGGGTACCAGTTGTGGGCCTCGCCCGGCATGATTTCCTCCGGCACGCGCGCCTTGCTGGCTACCTCATCGTGCGACTCGGTGTAGATGACCCGCTGGAAAGCATCGTCGTTGTAAGCATGACGCAAAGAATTGGCCACGGCCTCCATGTCGCGGTCGGCGTCGTGGGGAGCCGTGAGGGCTTCGCGAATGGCATACGAAAAAGCCACATCCCATTGGGTGGAGAAGCCTTGCCCGTCCTGATCAATGGGGCGCGTGATGTACTCGTTGCCCAGCAAATCTTCCGCGATAGTGATTTTCCATGGCGTGCGAGCTTGAATTTCTTCGTTGATCCAGGCCATTAGGGTCCAGCCTTCGGGCAGGTCGGTATCAGGGTCGCCGCTGCCGTGCACATTGCGGATGTGGGAAATGGAGTCGGCCCGCAGCCCATCCACCCGAAACTCCTCCAGCCACATCAGCGCATTGTCGCGGATATACTGGCGCACTTCGGGGCGACTGTAGTCGGGGCGGTTGTGGCCCCAGGGCGTCTCGGCCCGCCAGTCGTTGTAGAAATAGATACCGCCGCCGTCGTTTTCCTGCCAGCCGTCAAATTGCCATAGGTCGAGGTCGCCGGGGCCAAAGTGGTTGTACACCACATCCAGAATAACGGCCATACCGTGGCGGTGAGCTTGTTTTACCAACTCCTTGAACGCCTGTGGCCCGCCGTAGTCCGTTTCGATGGCGAAGGGATGCGACGGATTGTAGCCCCAACTGCGGCTGCCCGGAAACTCTGTGGGGGGCATTATTTCGAGGGCATTAATGCCTAAGTCCCGCAAATAGGGGAGCTTCGCAATCACGTCGTGGAAAGTGCCGGGTTTGGTAGGGTCGGGGGCGTTGAAGGTGCCTACGTGCAGTTCATAAATGACGAGCGTATTCCAGGCGGGCATCTCGAAATGGTCATCTTCCCAGTCGAAATCGTGGGTAGGCACCACGGAATTACCAGCTGAATGCGTGACCTCGCGGGCGTAGGGGTCGTTTTTGCTTAGCTCCTGGCCGTTGTTGCACAGCAGAAAGCGGTACTCATCGCCGGGTTTGGCGCCGGGTACATCGGTGGCCCAATACCCATCTGTTTCCAGCTGTAGGGGGTGACTTTTCGGGTTCCACTTGTTGAACGTGCCAACGATGGTTACTTCCTCGGCGTGGGGCGCCCATACGCGAAAGGTGGTGCCAACTGGGTGTGGAATAGCGCCCATACCCTCTTGCAGGGTAGGGGTGGGGGTGGTAGAGTGGGGCATGAAGAAGAACAGAAAATATAGGACCGTTCCGGTAAAAGCTGGACGGTAGCAGGTGTTCTACTGTGGAGGTCGTTGTTTAGTTGTCTGGACTTGACTGACCGTCAATTTGCCCCCGAGCAGCCACAATTCTTCTTACTTTGCACCGGCCCTAAAATTTGCCGTGCTTAGAAAGTATGAATCCTGCTGCTAGTAACACTATTACCCTGTACCAACGTCAGCACGCGCGGCGTCAGCGCGCCAAAGGGCTCATGCACTTGACGCCCGCGGTCGTGCTGCTTACCGGTATGCTGGGCGTACTCAGCGGTAAGGAGCCGTTTTCGCCGCTGGTTATTATTGAGTTGGGGGTAGGATTAACCTATATTATCCTGCTCGTGCTGGAGCTTCGCCATCTGGGGCGTGGCCATCTGCACCCGGGGCGGGTGGCTTGGCTTGAGTTGGCAGCGGCCGGTATTTTAGCTCTGGAGGGCTACCATATTATGCATCGCCACCACCTGGCCGAAGCTGCGGGTGCGCCGCATCGTCTGCACCTGTTGCCGTGGCTGTATTTCGCTTTGGCTACTCTTTACGCCAGCATGGCTTTCTGGCTGCCGCGATTGGTGGAGCGGCGCCATTTACGGTTGCACGAAGCCGGGTTTGAAGGCCGCGTGCACTTGTTGCGCCCCCGTTTTAGCTTTCTCTGGTCCGACGTAGCGTCTGTGGAGCCCAGTGGCGCAGCCGATGTGGAAGTGCACTTAAAAGACGGTACTACGAAGCTTGTCTCATTCGCCAAACTGCACAACGGCCCGGCGCACCGCGACCAGCTGATCGCCCACGCGCGGCAAGCTTTGGGCAAGTAGCCACTTGCTGGCAGCCCAAAAGAAAATGTGGGAAGCAGATAGCGCGCCGGAATAAATTGCAGCGCATTTGTGTTCTAAAAATTTGCCCCCCAGCCTTGCCCAACCAATCGAGGCACGGCTGGTTGTTTGATTTTTATACCTATTTCGCTTTCATGGCTCGACCAAAACCTGTTCGGTACGGCCTGTACTCCTGGACGCCGGAGTACGGCCTTCGCTATATCCATCCGGCCAACCGCCGCACTTTTGAGTGGCTGGAGCCGATGGGCAAACTATTTGAGAAAATTGATGAAACCGAAGACTGGATTCTGCTCCGCTACGATGAGCAGCAGTTCAAAGTCAGCGGTGAATTATTTACGGAGCTGAGCGAAAAGCCCAAGTTTAGCTTCGGCGATTTGGTTGAAGAAGTAAACCCCGAGCCCGGCCAAGCGCCCCGCCGCGGCCTCATCTCCGACGTATACTGGGACGAAAGCCGCGACCGGCCCCGCTTTCAGATTGTGGAGAAAAAGCGCAAGGTGAAACGCATATTTGAGCTCGAAGAACTGCGCGGCGTGTAGCTCCTAAAGCTAAGCGCTAGGCTCAGAAGAGGCCAACCTGAGCCATAACAACAATGGAAACATCGCGTAATGGTGCAGACAAATTTGCCTGCTATGCCCCTGCACCGCCTTCTCGACCAGAAACTCAACAAAATCTACGAGCCCTCAGCCCGCATCGACGATGTGTTTAAGGGTTACGATATTACCTTTCTCACGAACGAGCACGGCGAGCCGGTGACCTTGTTTTTTGGCAAACGCCGCCCCGACGGGCAAATTGCTGGGGAGCGGTATACCCGCACCATCAAGCGGCAGCCCGGCAGCTTGATGGTAGCATCCAGCCATTGGGATTTGCGCGGCAAAATAATGCGCAGCTGAATTGGATGGGGTAGCTGTTTGCTTGCCCCTGGGGGGCTATTTTATAGAGGTAGCTTCTTGAACTCGGCTAAAACGACCGCTGCTCGTTCGGCTACGGAAGCGGTGTCTCTGAGGGCGAGTACGGGGCATGAGAGCAGTTGCATCCAAGCTTCGTGGGCGGCTATGGTGCGGCCGCGGGCGGAGTTGTCATCGTAGCCAGAAGCCCACTGAATAAACTCCAAATACTGTTGGTGGCGGGCGGGGTCCTTGAAAATAACGTCGCCGTAGCGTTCGTATTCTCTTTGGTGAAGCCGAGCCAGTCGTACCCCGGGCGGGGTCCAGACGAAGACGGCCAGATCAAACGCTGATAGCCACGCTTCTCCCCAGCTAATGACGGAGCCACCCAGTATCCAGTGCTGGCTTCTGGCCAGTGCTTCCTGCAAGCATTGGTTGCGCTTATCTGGGTTTCTGCGAACTGTAAAAGGCGGCTCCGACTGCTCCCAGTAATAATCGTCGCTGTCGAAGTAGGGTGTACTGGTTTGGTGCGCCAAGTATTGGCCCAAGCTGGTTACCCCAGATCCGGCTGCTCCGAAAAGGTGAAGTTTCATTTTCTATCTCGACAATGGACGTTATAGCCCCACCGCAATACCCACTATTATAGCCAGCCCTGCTAGGCCAACTAGCAGCAAATACAACGGCAGCACAAATTTCCACCACGCATCGAACCGCACGCCGCAGGCCGCCACAATAGCCATGAGCGCCCCGTTGGTGGGCGTGATCAATTCGCAGAGGCCGGCGCCGTACTGGTAAGCTAGCACTGTGACTTGGCGCGACAAACCAAGCAAGTCGGAGAGGGGCGTAAGAATAGGCATGGTCAGTACGGCTTGGCCGCTCACACTCGGCACGGGCAAGTGCAGCGCCGAGTGTACTGCCATCATGCCCAAAGCCGACAGCGTAACCGGCAACTCCGCTAGGGGCGCTGACAAACCCTGCACGATGGTATCCACGATTTGGCCCTGCTCCAATACCACAAATATGGCGCGGGCAAAGCCAATCAGCAGAGCCGAAAAAGCAAGGTCGCGGAAGCCGGCAATAAAGCTTTCGGCGGTGCCTGTGAGGCCTAGTCCGCCCACCAGGCCGGCTACTACGCCCAGGGCAAAAAATAGCGCGCCCATTTGCTCAAACTCCCAGCCCAGATTGAGCACGCCGTATACAAACACAGCGAAAGTGAGCAGCAACAGCAAGAGCACCAGCCCGTGCCGACCGGCTCCGCTCGCTACGATTTCGGGCTGCACCGCTTCCGGGGTGATGCGGTGGCGGGCGGCGTAGCGCATGGTGCCACCAATCCAGAGCACGAGGGCAGCGGCCAGAAATACTAGGCGGAATCCGGCTCCAGATAGAAGCGGGAGTTGGGCCAGCTTTTGCGCAATACCCACTTGAAAGGGATTGAGCGGGCTGAAAGCGGCGCCCACGGCAGCGGCGCCCAAACTCACCGCGGCCGCCGTGAGGACCGGGTAGCCCAAGCGGCGCATGAGTACCAGCAGCACGGGCACTAGTGGAATAATTTCCTCCTGCATGTTCTCCAAAGCGCCCATGGTGGCGAAAAGCAGGGAAATAAGCGGAATAACCAGCGCCTCACGTCCCCGAAAGCGCACCAGCAGCCAGTCGACGCCCCGGCGCAGAGCCCCGGTATGATCGATGACAGTGAAGGCTCCGCCAGTCAGAAATACGAAGAAGATAACGCTGGCTGCCTCCTGTAGGCCCCGCGGAATACTTACAATGGCATCCAAGGGGCTTACTGGCGTAGCGGCTACTTGATGGTAAGAGCCGGGTACTACCACTTCGCGGCCGGTAACCGCATCGAGGCGGCGTTCAAATACGCCAGCGGGCAGCACATAGCTCAGCGCCATGGCCAGCACAATAAACCCCATTAGAAGTACCAGCGGATGAGGAAAGCGAAATGTCTGCATTAAGAGGAGGTGAGGGGCATTTGGTCTGCAAACATCCACGAAAAAAGGCAGTATCCAGTAAGCTGCCCAAAAATCCTTGCTGGGTGCTTTACAGACACAAAAACACCTCGCTGCTCAGCAGCGAGGTGTTTAAAGGCACTTAAAACTAGAAGGAGATGCTGCTTATTCGGTAACGGCAACGCTAGCAAACTGAACAGAAGTGCCGTCCCATGCCTTCACCAACGCCTCGTCACGACCATAGATATCGGGAAGCTGACGCAAAGAAGCACCATCGGCTTCACAAGTTTGGTAGCGCACTACCAAGGGAACTGCGGCCCGTAGAGCGAAGGCCTTCGTGTCGCCTTCGTCGATGCTGTTCGCCATTTGCTGCAACTTATCTTCCGAAGACTTACCACCCTCACGCATCAACAGGAAGCGAGCCAAGTCAGAAGCGTGTTGTACGCGGATGCAGCCGTGGCTGAGTGCGCGATAGTCGGCTTTGAAGGCTTCCTTGGTGGGGGTATCGTGCAGGAAAACTTCGTAAGGATTAGCGAAACGGAATACAACGTTTCCGAGTGCGTTGCGGGAGGAAGGCGCCTGCCGAATCTGGTAGGCAAAGTCGGCGGGAGTAACTTTCTTCCAGTTTACGCGAGAGGCATTTACTCGCTCGCCAGCTTGATTGTACAAGCGATAATTCTTGGAAGATAGGTAGTCGCTGTCGCGCTGGAGCTTGGGCAGAACCTCTTTCGTGGCAATGCTGTAGGGCATACGCCACTCGGGAGCCGTTTGAAAGAAGCTTACTTTGCTGTATAGCTCGGGGGTAGGAGTGCTGGTAGTGCCTACTACCACGCGGTGGCTACGTACTACCTGGGTTCCACGTACCACTTGCAGGTTGTAGGCCGGAATATTAACGACCAAATAAATAGAGTCGGCGCGGGGCTCCCAACGCAAGCGCTCGAGGTTGATAGCCACGGGCGTGGCCATTTTGCGGGCGGCTACTGTATCCGACTTCAGCAGGTTCTGCCAAGCAGACAGCAGGCGTACATAGCTGCGGCTAGTTGGCTGAGCAACCAGGATTTGCTTTACAAATTTGTCGCTCTTCAGAGCTTGGCTTAGGTGAGCTGCAGCGTCGAAAGAGGTTGCTTCGGTAGATTGTACCGGACGCAAAGTGTTGTCTTCAATGCGACCGCTGTACAGGTGCTGCGAGAAACGAATGAGAGATCTGGTCAACTGAATTTCGAGGGCCAAACGGCGCTGCGACTGCGCAGGAGCTGCTTGCAATGAGTCCATCAGCTGCATCAGGGGGGCCGCGTCGTACTCAGAAGGCTTCAGGCCATAGCGCTGGGCGTTGAGAAGCAGGTCTAAGCCAGCTTGAGCATTCGCAGTTGGGCCTTTCTCGTTGGTCCAAACCGGAGCGTAGTCTACGGAGGCGTAGAACTGCTGCACTTGCTCTGTCAGGGCGTCAACGGCAAGGGCGGTTTTGGTTGTGCAAGCCTGCTGGAGCTGAGTGGTAAACTCAACACTAGACTGGCCAGCTTCCTGAGACGCTACTGTTCCGCCTACCAAGCCTGGCGCTACTTGAGCAACCAGCGAAAGGCTGTGCAGCAATAACAAGAGAACTGCGGTGTAATAATGACGGAGAGTAAGGCGAGGTGACATAAGCGAAAGAGAACTAAAAAGGCCGAATCCTGAGGGGGTGAGCACTAAATCTGTAGTAAACTTACCCTTGCCTGTAGCCCTATTATTCCTTTTTCGCCCAACGGCACGTTTCTCTATGCGAATGAATTTCTTTTGTGTGTCAATGAAATGACGGAATCGAAAACTGTCCTACTTTTAGTGGATATAGTTATGTTATATAGCTATTTTTCTACATACCGGAACCTTACTTGGGCGCTACCTCAATAGCTATAAATACCCCTATATCAATGTGTTGTGTAAATAGTAATGGATTGACTGTAAACGCAGCTTATGCTTGCCAAACCTGGCATTTAGCCAGTAGAAAAGGGTAGATATTATGGCATTTACCTAATCTTAGTTGTTCATTCGAAGCTGACCATCGTATCTAGTTTAGTCCGCCGACGCTGACTCTTTAGCTCTCACATACTGCTGCCTATGGCTACTACTCGCCTGCGTTGCGTCATAATTGATGACAACGAGATTAATCGCCTCACGCTGGAGCATTTCGTTGAGATGACGGCAGACCTGGAGCTAGCTGCTTCACTGCCCGATGCTGTGCAAGGCCTTAATTTCCTGCGTAGTGAAGAGCAAGTGGATATCTTACTGCTTGATATCGAAATGCCTCACCTCAGCGGCTTGGATCTGATTCGCCTGCTGCCAGAGCCCACGCCCGAAGTCATTCTGGTGACTACGCATCGCGACTTTGCAGTTGACGCTTACTCCTTAAAGGTGACCGACTATTTGGTAAAGCCCGTCGATTATGGCCGCTTCAGCCAAGCTATAGCTTTGGCAACCGAGCGGCGAGCATCAGGTGGAAATAAGCCCCCCAAGTCACCAAATACAAACGGCAACACTGACACAGACATTTATGTGAAAGTGAATAACCGCATGCTACGCGTCGACTTCAATGAGGTGCTCTACATAGAGGCGCTGTCGACTTATTCGGTGCTGGTGACTGCTAGCCAAAAACACATCGTGTACCTCACGCTCAAAGCTATAAGTGAGCGGCTGCCGCTAGCGCACTTTGTGCGCGTGCACCGCTCGTACATCGTAAACACCCAGCGTATTGATGCCATTGAGGACAATACCTTACAGATCGGGCCTTACGAAGTGCCCGTAGGTCGCTCTTATCAGGAGGAGTTTTATCGCTCGCTGCGTAATCTATGATTAGTCAGCGGGAAGCTCGCTTGGCAGTAGTTGTAGTACACGTTCGAGCAAGGCTACTAACTCGGCAACGGTAGCGCGAATTCGTTCTGCCTCAGCTGGAGAAGCGCCCGACAACTGACGATAGTTCTCGAGTTGTGCCACGAGCGGCTCTGCCTCCACGATTCCAAGCGCAGCCAGATTGGGCTTAATATGATGTACTATCTCAGCCACGCGGGGCCACAGATCCGCAGCGGCGGCTTCGCTTAGCTCTTGTAGGCTGGAGGGAATATTGGCCAGGAAGGAGCGGATAATTTTAACTACAAAAGCCTCTTTCCCCTGGGCTGAAGCTCGCAGCTTGCTCAGGTCGTAAGGGGGCGCGGGAACGGCATTTAACAAAGCGGTAAGCTTAGCCTGGAGCTCCAGATCGTCGAAAGGCTTGGCCAAACAATCATTCATGCCAGCGGCTAGGTAGCGCTCATTATCGGCTTGAAAAGCGTTGGCAGTCAGCGCCAGCACGGGTACCGCTGCCTTGCGCTGATCAGCGTGTTGACGAATGTGGATAGTAGTTTCCAACCCATTCATGCCTGGCATCTGAATGTCCATGAGCACGACATCGTAGTGCTGCTGATCAAACATAGTGAGGGCCATTCGGCCATCGAAGGCCTCATCCACTACCATGTCCCAGCTTTCCAAGAATAAGCGGGCCACGTCGCGGTTTATTTCGTTGTCTTCTACTAACAGAACACGTTTGCCATGCAGCTGATTTGAGGGCGATTCAGGCGTTGTAGGTTCGGCCTCCACCGTGGGGGTGGCCCGGGGCAGCGTAAGCTGGAAGGCGAAGGTGCTGCCTTTGCCTTCTTCGCTTTCCACGGTAAGAAAGCCCCCCAACTGCTCTACCAAAGCGCGACTGATACTTAGCCCCAGGCCTGTACCGCCAAAGCGACGAGTAGTGTCGGCGTAAGCTTGGTTGAAGTCTTCGAAAATGTGGGCCAGCTTGTGAGCTGGTATTCCGATGCCTGTGTCAGTGACGCGGAACTCCACGGTGAGGTGGGTATCTGTTTCAGACTTCAAAAAGCCCCCCACCGATACGCTGCCGCGTTCTGTGAACTTCACGGCGTTGGCCGTCAGATTGATCAGTATTTGATTGAGGCGGTGCGGGTCTCCTATCACCCACGGTACGGGGCAGGTCATGCGCAGAGCCTGCCCGTAAAAGGCTAATCCCTTTTGAGTTGCCTGCAAGGCTAGCGGCTGCACTGCCTGGCCCATGGAGTCGCATAAGTTGAAAGCTACTTGCTCGAACTCCATCTTACCCGATGTGATTTTGGCCATATCGAGCACGTCGTTGAGCACGCCTAGCAAGTGTTGACCCGACGAGCGGATGACTTGCACAAACTCTTGCTGCTGAGGCTGCAAGGAGGTTTTGGCCAACAGGTTAGCGTAGCCCAGCACCCCGTTGAGGGGAGTACGAATTTCGTGGCTCATATTGGCCAGAAAGTTCTCGCGGGCTCGGGCTGCTGCTTCGGCCACTTCTTTGGCTTTCTTCATTTCCCGCTCTGCGGCCAGGCGCTCCGTAATTTCGAGGCCGTAGCCGAGCATAAGTGCTGGCTTGTCGGCCACGGCGGGAGTGTAGCGAAAGGCGCGGTGGTGAATGTGGGTACTTTCAGGACCTGGAGTAAAGTCGTCCCACTCAACGGTTTGCTCGTTTTCTAGGGCTTGACTGAACAGCTGCTGCCGCGATTCGGCTAGCTCCAGCGGATACCCGTAGCGTTGGCAGTATGCCTCCACCGTTTGGCCTACAATCCAGGCACGAGCATCTGGGTCGGGTACCGCTTGAGCATTAACATACAAATACTTGCGCTCCGTGTCGAGGGCGGCCACCTCCACGGGCAGCGCATTCAGAATGGTTTCAAAAAACCAGCGTTGCTCGCTCAGCTGCTGCTCGGCCGCCGCGCGCTCGGTTAAGGCTTGAGCCAGGGCTTGCTCTAGTTCCTGATTGCGGGCACGTGCTTCCTCGAGGGTCAGCGCAGCATCGATATCAGCAGAAGCGATAGGATTTGTCATAAGTCTGAAATTCAAAATCAGGCTGATATCAGCAGGTGCTACCAGCGGCTCGTTAACGTTGGTAGCTGGGCAATAATTTCTACTTCGTGCTACAGCGGTAGCAAACGTTAACTGAAAGATACTTAAACGCCGATTGTCAATTATAGCGTAGGCACGGAAAGCTAGGCAGTAACCGCACAGTTGCGTTACTGTTTCGTAAGCCACGAATAGGCAAAGCTTGTCTTATTCAGCCTTCAACAGCCGAACGTAGTAAACGCCACCAGCGGTGGAACCTGGTTCGGCGGCAAATTTCAATGTGATAACATCAGAGGGCGAGGCCGCGAGCAGCTGTGCGGGTATCTCGTAATCTACATCAATGAAAGAATTGCCCCCCAGACCCTGTAGCGACTCTTTTTTGAGCAATTTGTTATTGACCATGATAGCAAATTGGCGGTCCTTATCGGCCCCGTAGTAGGTGACGCATAGAGTGCGCGGGCCGGCTCCTTTTTTCTTTAGATTGTAGCTAAACCAGCCTTTCGCGTGGCGCCAATGCCGATCCTGAAACACCCCGGACTCGGTGCGCTCCCCCTGAAAGCCATGGTCCGACTCGGGCTGCTGCTCGCCGGGCGCCACCTGATCGACGGTGCGCGCTTCCAGGGCTTGCTTTATTTTTTCCTGCTGCTGCATTACCTCTTTGCGCTTCACCAGTTCTTCTGGGCTCGCAACGGGCCAATAAATCATGTACCGGGCATCATGCACCCGGAAAAACGGAACCAGCTCTACCTGACGGTACCGCTCGGCATCGATGAGGCTAGCAGCACTGAAGGTCAGCGGCTTGCCGGTCACGGGCTTGATGCCGGCTGCTACGTCGGTGGGGTTAGAGGAAACAAGCACTGGGGCCTGATCAAGCGGATACATTGGGCCGTTGGCAATGTGGCCCATGCGGCTGCCGTCGGCGCGTAAGCCGGGCATATCGGTCGTGTCGGTGATAGCGGCCAGCACGATGGGGCCGTGCACAAATGATACCCAGGGTGAGCGGTCGGGCAAGTACTCGGCCTTGGTTTCCATGGGCAGCGTCGTGGTAACTACGTCGCCCGATTTCCACTTGCGGTTAATCGTAAAGTAGCCTGGCTGCGTTGCCGTGGCCTCCACGGCTTTGCCATTGACGAGTATTTTCTGAGTGCCGGGTTTAACCCAATTAGGTTGGCGGATATGCAGCCCGAAGCGGCGCGCTTTCTTGAGCTGGAGCGTCAGGATAGAGGTTTCGGCGTAGGGAAACTGGGTAGTTTGAGTAAGGGCAAGGCCGTTCTCAGCCCAGTTCAGGCGCGAGGGAATGAACAGATTGACGAACACATCCTGCTTGTTGTGGGCGTAAATCAGCTCACCATACTTGCCGTGGTTTTCCAGGCCCGAACCCACGCAGCACCAGAAGCCTTCCTGGGGCTGGGAGTACACCCGGTAGTGGCGCGGCCGCATGGGCGTGAAGTACACAAACCCTCCCTGCTCAGGGTGTTGCGAGGAAAGAATATGGTTGTAAAGGGCCCGCTCGTAGTAGTCGATGTAATTGGTAGCGGCGCTGGAGAGGTACAACTGCTTGGTGAGCTTCAGCATGTTGTAGGTGTTGCAGGTCTCGGGCCCTTCCTTGCTTTCCAGCATGGAGGTGAAGCTTTTGGCCGGATGAAAGTGCTCACTCACGCTGTTGCCCCCAATCGAAACGGTCCGGTTGTCAACGACGGTTTGCCAGAAGAAGCCCGCCGCCTTGGCCCACGCCTCATCGCCGCCCGATACCTCGGCCACGCGTTTGTAGCCAATCACCTTCGGAATTTGGGTGTTGGCGTGCAAGCCGTTCAGCTCATCTTTGCCCCCCAGCAGCGGCTCCAAGATGGACCGATGCGAAAACCGACGGGCTAAGGTCAGGTAGGTAGTGTCGCCGGTGATGGCGGCCACGTCGGCGAATACCTCGTTCATGCCGCCGTGCTCGCTGCGCAGCATATCCTGAACTTGGGCATCGGAGAGGGAACTGGTCAAATCGACGGCCCAGTTGGTAAGCTGCACCAGCATGTCTTTGGCCTTGGCATTGCCCGCAAATAAATACGCATCGCGCAGACCGGCGTACGTTTTGTGAATGTTGTACCAAGGCACCCACTTCTGGTTCAGCGAGAAGCTGCCCGCGTCGATGTTGCCGGCCTTGATGTCTTGCCACATTTTTTGCCCCCCAGGCGTACCGCCCAAGTAGCCGTTGCCGTTTTTTTGCTGGCAAAGCGCTAATTGGTCAATCATATAAGTGAGGCGCCGCTTGGCTTCCTCGTTGCCGGTGGCGGCGACCATGTACGCCAGGGCCGACAAATAATGCCCCCCAATATGCCCATCGAGGCCGGTGTTTTCCCAGTTGCCGTAGGGCTGCGCCTGGGTAGCAATACCGGCCTCGCGACGGTACGGGGCCAAAAGTCGCTCGGTGTCGAGGGCCAGAATATAGCGTAAATCTGTCTGCTGGGCCTGCTGAAACGGACTTTCAGCCAGCTGGACGGCCGACAACGGAAAGCTTTCCAGAGGTTGCGTTTGGCTTACCCCGAAGGTGGAAGCTGCTAAAACTATACACGCGGTTAGAAAGCTTTTTCTCATTGCTCTTTTCATAAAACCAGTTAGCTCAAGCCGCCCTCATCTACTGAACGGCCCCTAGCATTTTGCCTGCTATTGGCTGTCAATTTACACAAACGATTGTGAAGAATAAAGCTAGTACAGGATAGCCACCTAATAAGTGCCAAATGCTCTTTATTTACGATTTGCTTCAATGAATAGAAGCCTTGTTGTCGAGGCGATTATATATCCTGTCGGCCGCCGGCTGCTACTGGTTCCGGGGGTACTAAGGCCGCAGCAGTAGCGGCATCCAGAGGCCGGTGGCCGCCAAAAAAGAGCCGATAGAAGCCCAGCAGCTTGCGTTTCTCCAGCACGAAGAACAAGAGGGTGCAGAAGACGGTGGTGAAAAATATGACCGCAAACGTGATGGTTTGAATGGCTGGTCCGGTGGGCAATCCCCGCTGAGTGGGCAGGGTAGCCAGCACGGCGGCGCCTAGCCCTTTTGGAATCATGATACTCATGAAGGATGCGTCGAACAGGGGCGTCTTGGACTCGGTAGAAGCCATTACCACCGGAATGCGCACCAGAAATAGCAGAAACGTGATGCAGACTCCTAGCCCAATGAGATAGGCATTATCGAGCACGATTGACATGCCTACGTACACAAAAAAGAAGGTGCGAAGCAAAAAGACTATTTCGGAGAAAAAGTCTTTCTCAACCGCCGTCAGCTCCACGTGACGAGTGGGCAAATAGCGGTTGAGCGGCCGTGGACGCAGCAGGGTAACGTTGCCCAGCGTAATGCTGAAAAACAGCACCGCAATGGGCCCGCTGAAGTTTAGCAGCTCAACCAGACCATACACGATAAAGACGAAGGCTGGGGTAGAAAACCGTGTTTTGAGCAGCGTTGGAACCTTGTTGAGCAATATCGACCACAGGTATCCTCCTCCGATACCGGCCAGCACAGCCAGGAACAAGGAAAGAAAAATCTGCCCAAACATTCCCCCCAGACTAAATGAGGAGCCGGTATAAAAGCTGATGAGCGAGATAGGAATGGCCAGCGTATACACGTCGCTGAAGGCCGACTCCATAACCAAGGTCGTGGAGGTTTGCTCCTGAATATCCACTTTGCGGGCCAGGGTAGTAACCACGGCCGACGAAGTGCCCCCCAGAATGCTGCCCAGAATAATGGAGCTCAGAAAGTCGAGGTCGGCAAAGAGCTGGGCCATGGCGGCTACCAGCAGCGTTGTGACGATAAAGTTGAGCGTGGTAAGCGTAAAGGTGCCGCGTAGCGAGGATTTGAGCTGCTCGAAGCGTACCTCCAGGCCGCTCTCAAACAGAATAAACACCAGCACGACATTGGTAAATACGCTGCCCGCCTGCCCAAATGAAGTTGGGTCGATGAGGTGGAAAACAGGCCCTAGTAGTATGCCCACCAGCAAGAGGCCCACCACGTCGGGAATACGGGTTCGGTCAAAAAACTCAGCTAGATAATGGCCGAAAAAAATCAGGAACCCAATAAAAATAATGAGTACAGGAGTTACCATGCGAACAGTTAATGGCCCGAAACTGGCTCAGAAGCCTTTCCGCGGTCCGGGCAGAACACCCGGTGCGGGCTGTACGTGCCGTACGGTAGGTATAGTTGTGGCCCAGGTCGGGCTATTTTTAACCTAGGGGTAAAACTCTCACTAGTACTTTGTAACTGCCGAGCTGAGTGCTTGGCGCGGAACCGACACGATGGCCTCTGCCGTTTGAGGGCCTACACCTTTATGCATCTTACCGATTTCAAACAACTACCGATGGGCCGTCAGGCCACGCTGCTGCGGCAGGGGGGGCATTTTTTGGCCGAACGTAAGCAGGATAGCTTTTGCTTGCAGCTCTACGCTCTCGGTGATTTTTACGCCGAAATTTGGCGCGTACAAGGCGAGGAGCGCATTCTGTTTATTCACTTATTTCAGCACCCGGCGGGCCTAGCCGCTTACCTCGACAAAATTCGGCTGCCGGAGGTATAAGCAATTCTTCACTTAAAGAAACGTGCGAACCATGGCTTGACATAGGTCAGCTAAGAGCCCCAGCGTTCATTTACTGAGGCTTTCGTAATAGAAATGCGAAGTCAGCGTTGAGTGTGATACTGGTGATCATTTTTTAACTGCCAGCTGGCCTAGAGACCGCAACAAAAGCCTTTAAGCCAATAACTTTGCCCCCCACCTGCCGTACTGATGAGCACCCATTAGGGCAGCCGCGGCTAGGTAGTCGGTGAGAGGGCCAGGGTCGTTGATGTAGCCGCCAAAGTGTATGTGGATTGTCTTTTCGTTGTTAGCGGCCGTGTCGGCTGCCGTGGTCGTTACCCTTTCCAAAGCGGGCATCAAAAACGTTGATTCCAGCCTGGCCTTCGCCGTGCAGTCAGTGCTGATTGTATTGGTGGCCTGGAGCGTGGTAGCGTATCAGGGCAACTTACCCGATGTGTCGCGCATCGACCGGCGTAGCCTGATCTTTCTGGTGATTGCCGGCATTATCACCTGTGTCTCGTCGCTGCTCTCGTTTCAAGCGCTGAAGCTCGGCGACGCCTCGCGCGCCTCGCCTCTCGACAAAGTGTCGCTGGTGTTTTCCATTATTCTGGCCGTTGTATTTCTAAAGGAAAAAATCAACTGGCAGGTAATCGTGGGGGCTGTGCTTATGCTGGCGGGTGCGCTGTTTATTGCCTTTTCCAAGCCCTCGACCAACTAGTAATTGGCGCAGCTGGCGGCCGCTTAAGCGCGCCGCATAGGAATGTGCGGAATGCCGTCTTCCAAGTACATTTCGCCGCACTGCACAAAGCCAAATTCCTGGTAAAATTTCTCTAAGTACTGCTGGGCCCCAATCTTGATGGGCTGGGGGGCAAAATACGTTTCGCAGTGCCCGATGGCCTGGCGCATCAGTTCCTTACCCAGGCCGTAGCGCCGAAAGTCTGGCGACACTACCACACGCCCGATGCTTACTTCCGCATAGGCCACTCCTGGTTCAAAAAGCCGCGCATATGCCGCCAATCGGCCGCCCGGTGCATAGCCCAGCAAGTGATACGCCGCCTCATCCTGCCCATCAATATCCTGGAAGGCACAGGTTTGCTCCACCACAAACACCTCGCTGCGCAGCTGTAGCAAATCGTACAATTCTGTTAGGGCTAGGTTGTTGAACTTCTTGCTGGTCCAAGTTAAAGTCATGGGGAGCGGAGTTTTGGTTCGTGGGGCGCCATGACTTTTTAGTTGGTCCTGGCACCACTTAATTCTGGTACTTACTGGCGCTTTATTTTCTGTAGCATCTGGGCCAATTCCTGCGCCGAGTGCACCTTGCCCCGCGTGATTACCGCATCAATTTTTTTGATGTTGCTGATGTCGGCCAATGGGTTCTGCGTGAGCAAGACCAAGTCGGCGTGTTTGCCCGTCGCGATGCTGCCGGATTGGTCAGCCACGCCCATAAATGTGGCGCCGTTGATGGTAGCCGTGCGCAAAGCTTGGGCGGGCGTAAGTCCGGCCTTCACAAGCAGCGCCAACTCGCCCTGCAACGATGAGCCTGGATACACAAACGAGTTGAATGGCCCGCTATCAGAACCCGCCAGAATAGTGACGCCGGCGGCCTGCATTTGCGGCATCATCGTCATGAATTTAGCCGAGAGCTTTTTGCCGAATTCAACACCCGATTTGGACTGCTGCTTGGCGCTGTTATAGCGGCGCATATAGGTGGCCTGAATCTTCGGACTGATATAAGCCAGCATGCTGTCGCGGGCGTGGTCGTTCTCAGTTATTTCGGCCAGCGTTTTCTGAATAAATAGCGTGGGCACCACGGCCGTTTTGCGCGTGGCCATCGTCTTAAATATGGCTGCGGCGGCCGCCGGATCATAAGTGTTATATACTCTCGGCAACACCGCAAATAAGCCGAGCGGCTTATTGGTAAGCAAGCTGTTGCGCACAGCTGTCGTGATGCTGTCTTCGCGGGAGGAGCAGGCTTTGAAAACGTAGTACAGATGCTCGGTAGCATCGAGGCCGCGCTCCGAAGCTTCACGTAGCGTGACACTGTAGGGCATGTGGCCCGTGGTTTTGAGGCCGCGTTTTTCGGCTTCCGAAATGGTGTTCAGAAACGCGTCGCCGGAGATAGTGCTTTCGTAAATCTTGACATAGTCAACCCGCAGCTTTTGCAGGGAGTCGAGCGCGGCTGAAACCTGGGCGGGCGTTTCTACGGGCAGCGAACCAGGCCACGTACCTTTAGGCCCGTCGATTTTTGGCCCTGAAGTAAAGATCCGGGGGCCAGCTAGTTGGCCGGAATTTATTTGTTCGCGCCAGGTATATACAGCCGGAGTGAGGTCGCCGCCCGCGTCGCGGACGGTGGTAATTCCGTGCGCCAAAAAGAGCGGTAAAAGGTTTTTATTTTCTTCGGTTAGCGTGTCGCCGCCGCGAAAATGTACGTGCATATCCCACAAGCCCGGCAGCAAATACTTACCCTTGCCATCAATGCGTGTAGTAGCATTCTGGGGGGCATTTTTGGTCCGCTCAATTCGCTGAATTAGGCCGTTGCTGATGACTACATCTTGGTCCGTTTGCACCGTGCCCGCTACCACATCAATCACATTGACATGAGTAATTACTAGGTCTGCTTTATCCTTTGTGTCGGTCGTTGTCGAGGCGCAATCTGTCAGTAATACAGCAAGGAAAAACAGCGTAGCGAGGCGGTGTATTTGCATACAAATGGAAGCGAGGAGAAGGCGAGGGTTCGAGCACGAAGGTAGCAGAATTTGCCCCCCAGGGTCTTTAAAGAACGTCATGCAGAGCACAGCGAAGCATCTCGCGTGCTGATGTTGGGTTACCAATCCAGCTAAACACGCGAGATGCTTCGCTGTGCTCTGCATGACGTTCTCTTTGATTAATTAGTAATCCAACATCAGCATGAATGAGGCTCTGCGCTGCATGATGGCATAACAAAGTATGCGTTTGTTAACCTAACTGCTTACCCAACCTCTACCGGCTATTTGTGCGGTCGATAATATTCTGCACGTCTTTAGTGGATACCTTCTGGCCGGTTTCGGCGGCGCGGTAAATGGCGGCCATGAGTTGCACGTCGCGCAGACCCATTTCGCCGGGTACGCGGGTGGGTTTGTTGTTTAGAATACAGTCGGCAAAATCATCCATTTGTAGGGCCTGCTGATTTACGTTTTGGATGTTCATCGGGCCTTTGCTAGTGCTGCCTTTGATGCCGCCATAGCCGAACGCCGGCTCTAGCCCAAACTTACCGTTGGCCGCTTCCACTTGCAGGCGATTGGGCAGACTTTGCGCGTAACTAGTGCGGCAGTCAGCCACCGAGCCGTCGGCAAATTGGAACTGCCAGTCTACGCCGGCTTCGACCTCTTTGAAGTAGTTGTTGTTAGTGGGTTTGGGCGCAAACTTGGCTGTCACGGAAGCCGGAATCTGGCCTTTGGTATACACCACGCCTTGCACGCAATAAATACCTAAGTCCACAAGCGGACCGCCGCCGGCCAGTTCTTTATCTACGCGCCAGGGCGTGTCGTTGCTGAACACGTAGCCATTATCGGCCACAAGGCGTTTGATGGGGCCGTGCACTTGCTTTTGGCCAAGGCGCATCATCTCGTGGTGGTGGGGCTCGAAGTGCAAACGGTAGCCAATGCTGAATTTCTTGTTGGCCTTTTTAGCGGCCTCAATCATGCGACGACACTCGTCGGGCGTCATGGCCATGGGCTTCTCGCAGATGACGTGCTTGCCCGCCTGCAGTGCCCGAATAGTATACTCGGCGTGCATAGCAATGGGCAGCACGATATACACAATATCAATGTCGGGATTGTCGGCAATACGGTCGAAAGACTTGTAGTCGTAGACGTTTTTGTCGGGGATATTATACTTGGATTTCCACTGTGGCACCTTCTCCGGCGAGCCCGTCACGATGCCGGCCAAGCGGCACAGCTTGGTTTCCTGCAAGGCAGGCGCCAACTGGCCCGTGCTGTATTTGCCCAAGCCTACCAAAGCCACATTCAACTGCTTGCCCGCCTGCCACGCTTCCAGACTAGCCGGCCCAAAGCTGGGGTTTCCCAATCCGCTCAGCGAGCCGGCCAAGCCCGAAGTGCCCAGAAAAATGCCCCCCAGACCGAGCGAAGCATGACGAATAAAGTCGCGGCGCGATGTGTGGGCGTTTACAATAGCGAAAGAATTATCGTCGGAGGTTTTCATAGAGCAAGCGGCGAAAGAGTATGGTAGCAATACCGTGCTAAGTAGCTGGAGGTTGCGTTGGGTAGCGGGCAGGTAACTGAAGCAGCAAGAATCAGGGCTACTTGTCGGTCTCGTTAGCTGGAGAAGCACCCATCAACGTAAGCACGCATCTGTGTCAAAATTGGCCTTAGAAAAGCCCAAAGACCGGACGGGCTTCTGCCGGCATTTTGCTGGCAGAAGCCCGTCCGGTCTTTTCGGTTTCAGTGTAATGATAAGTCGCAGTATTTACCAAAAGCCAGAGGCTAAGTAACTGCTAAGAAATAATCTCAGTGAGCTTGACTTCGCCCCGAGGGTTGTCAATTTCAATCACCCTAGCTGCACTGACCGCCGGTACATCATTCTCAGCGGGAGCCGGCGTATCTGGTTGGCTATTCTGGGCTTTGCCATTGCGGGAGTTGAGCAGCATCCAAGCGGCCGCGCCGAGGCCGGCTATAGCAGCCGTGGCAAGCAGTGGGCGCTTCTCGAGCTGCACGTACACGCTGCCTGAGCGGAACCAGCCTTCGTGCGACCCATTCTCCTGCAAACCATAGCCGGCTTTGTGCAAAGCGCTGGTTTTGGGGTTGATAGCCGGCCGCTTGGGGTCAAGCTGAGTGGGGTACATATACTTCTCCAATACTTTGTCCAGCAGGCTGGGAGCGAGGCGCGCTATCATCGTGAAAAGCTTTGCCTGAAAACCCACGTACATCTCCCGCTTGGGATGAGCGGCGGCAAACAGAATGGCATCGGCTACGGCCTCGGGCGGGTACACCATGCCCCGGTGGGCGGGCTGTTGGGGGAAGTAGCTCTGCGCGTGTTCGTTGTAAGGCGTATCGATGCGGCCGGGCTTTATTACCGTCACCGACACGGGCGCCTTTTCCGCTTCCAACTCCATACGCAGCGCATTCGACCAGCCATGCAGTGCGTGTTTCGAGGCCGCATACGTCGTCTGTACTGGCGTGGGGTAGTCGCCGAACAGGCTGCCCACATTGATAACAGCACCTGGCTGACCCCGCTGCTTATAGTGCTGCACAGCCAGGCGTGAGCCGTACACAGTGCCCCAAAAGTTGGTGTCAAACATGCGCTTCATATCCGGTATTGATACCTCATCGCAGTGGCCAAAGATGGATACGCCCGCGTTGTTCACCCAGGTATCAAAGCCACCGAACTCGGCCACGGCCGCTGCGGCCAGCCGAAACATATCTTCCTCGCTACCTACATCGGTCGGGACAGCCAGCGCTTGTCCGCCCTGGCTGTTGATTTCTTCGGCTAATTCCCGAATGGCGGCTGCATTGCGTGAGGCCAGCACCACTTTTGCGCCCTTTTTGGCCGCCATACGCGCCGTAGCTAGGCCAATACCGCTGGAAGCGCCGGTGATGACAATCACTTGTTGATTGAGAGGTTTTAACGTAAGATTCATAATGAAAATAAAGTGAAATGAGGTTGCGGGAAACGAGCGTGCACAGTTACCCTTTACAAACCGCCGACCAGAGCAGCTGACGCCAGAAATAGAAAGTGGGGGGTGAGTGGTTCTTAACTTAACAAGCTGAACAATATAGTCTTGCGTATTGCTAATGGTAACTATTGCACTACTAGGAGTTACGGCACGAAGGCCGGGGTGTTATAGCTGAGTTTTATAAAAAGTCCCTAAACTGAGCATTATAAGCTTCGCTGTATTGGCGCAAAAAGCCCCCCACAAGGCCAAGGTCATGACCTATGCTAGAGTATAGTGCAAAGCCACGAAACAAGGCAATAAAAAAGCGGCAACTGACGCATCAGTTGCCGCTCCTAATTCTTGACAGACCTTCTAGCGCAAACGCTGATCGTCGGCGATGGGCCGGTCGATGATGCGGCTGCGGCCGTGCATAACGGTATTGGTGGCTACCGGCTGGGTCTCAGCGGCGGGTTGAACGGTAGTATCAGGCTCATGACCCGGCGCGGGGCCGTGGGCAGAAAGCGGTACCCCGCCGTGCTGCTTCACGTAGCGGCGAGCATATTCGTTGGCGTTTACAGCGCCGTGGTGGTCGAGGACCTGTTGTACCCGCACGGCATCCTCACGCGAGGGCACATGCACGGTGAGCGTTGTGCCACAGCGGGCAGCGGCGGCGTGGTCGCGCACATCGTGCTCGTGACCGGTAAATACAGCCCGGAAGAAGTTGTGGAAGGCGTCGTTTTCGGGAAACTCGCCCGTAGGATTATCCTGCGTGACGTCGGCCGTGGTTACGTCGATCTGTTTGCGGCTGATACCGAGACTGTTGAGCTCGTGCACGGCATTATTGGCGGTGTTGGCGTTTTCGAAGACACCGATTACAGTGTGTGTCATAGCAGTTGTGGGCGTTAGGGAAAGATGAATGGAAAGGAGCGAAGCCAGAATGAAACCTTGGGGGCTTTTTTCAACGACGATTGCCTGGTCTAGGTTAGGGCGAAAGCGAAGCGGCTGCGAAACACAAACAAGAGGATTTCCCGCCGCGATATTCTGATTGAGTTAGTCAAAATTGCGCTAAAGCGCAAGCCTCCAATTAAGTGCAGCGGGTTCGCGCGGGCTTTTCAAACGCTTCATCCGCCTTATCATACACTTCAGTAACCTTTCTTTTCATCGGGGCAGGCAGTCGGCCACTTTTGGTCATCACTTCGCCACTACTCCAATGAAACGACTGCTACTTCCGCTGCTTCTGCTCCTGACTATGGCCGGCTCACTGCTTGCCCAAACCGCTACTACCACGCTCAGCGGCACCGTCCGCGACCAAAGCGGCCACGCGCTGCCCGGCGTTAACGTTTTCTTGAAAACCACCTTTGATGGCGCCACCACCGATTCGCTGGGCCGCTTTCGCTTCAGCACCCGGCAGACGGGCACACTGCCGCTGGTAGTAACGCTGCTTGGCTATCAGGCCCAGGAGCAAGCGGTTGTGCTCGACGGTACCACCCAGCGCTTTGCTTTCTCCTTGAAAGAAGCGCGCAACCAACTGGGAACCGTAACCATTACCTCCGGCACGTTTGAGGCCGGCGGCGACAAGCGTAACACCGTTTTTTCCTCACGCGATGTAGTGACTACCGCCGGGGCCTCCGCCGACGTGGCCGGCGCACTCAACACCATGCCCGGCACCACCCGCAACGGGGAAGAAGGCCGTCTGTTTGTGCGCGGCGGGGCTGCTGGCGAAACCCGGCAGTACCTGGATGGCGTGCCTTTGCAAAGCCCTTATAACGCGAGCGTATCAGGGGTGCCGGCCAGGGGGCGTTTTTCGCCGATGCTGTTCAAGGGTATGGCCTTTAGCACGGGCGGCTACTCGGCCGAGTACGGGCAGGCGCTGTCGGCTATCGTGGCCTTGCAATCCGAAGATTTGGCCCCCGAAACCCAGACGGGCATTTCGCTCTTGTCACTAGGCGCCCTGAGCCTATCGCACCAGCAGCGCTACGAGCGGTCGTCGGTGGCCGTGACGGGCGATTATATGAACATGCGCCCTTATTTCGGGCTGGTGCCCCAGCAGTTGCTCACGGCTTTTCAATCGTCAGGGGGCTCGGTGGCCTTGCGTCAGCGGACCGGCGAGGCGGGCATGATAAAGGCGTACGGCGCGTTCAACCAGCAGCGCATCGGCGTACGCCAGCCCGACGCGGAATGGGAGGGAGGCCGCCCCGTGGAGTTGGAGGCCAACAACGTGTACCTGAATACCACGTTTCGGAGTCCACTAAGCAAAGGCTGGTCGGTGCAGGCGGGTGCTGCCGGCACGCGGGATGTGCAGACGGCTAGCATTGCCGTTCGCGACACTCAAACCCAAGCAGTGCGCGACCAGGCCCGGCACGAGATGGAGCAGTCGCTGGTGAGCCGAGTGATGCTCACAAATGATTCGGTTAGTGCCAGCTTCAATTTGAAACTTGGAGTTGAAGGCTTGGTGCAAGGCAACGAGCAACGCTACGAATTTGCCCCCCAGGACACTTCCTTCCGCTTTTCGGAGCGTCGGCTGGCTGGATTTGTAGAGTCTGACATTGCCTTCAGCAATAAGCTCGTGGGCCGTGTAGGTGGCCGGGCCGAATACTCGGGGATACTGAACCGCTGGAACGCGGCTCCCCGCCTGGCGCTGGCGTATCAAGTAGATGAGAAAACGCAGCTCTCGGGTGCTTGGGGCTACTTCTACCAAACCCCAGCTTCCGATCTGCTGCTGCGAGCCGCGCAGGTGCAGGCCCTTCGCTTCGAGCGGGCTCAGCACTTCCAGCTCACCTACCTGCGCAGCTACCACGACCGCACCCTGCGGGTGGAAGCCTACTCCAAAACCTACGGCCAACTAGTGCGCTACGATGAAACTGCCCCCCAGAACCCGCTAACGCCCTTCGACCCCGCAACGTACCGCAGTACCGGTCAGGGCTACGCCCGCGGCGTGGATGTACTCTGGCGCGACCGCAAATCCATCAAGAATGCGGATTACTGGGTGAGCTACGGGCTAGTAGACACGCGCCGCCAGCAGCGCCTCGACCCGGTGCTAGCCGTGCCCACCTTCGCGGCGCGCCACAACCTGTCGGTGGTAGGCAAATACTGGATTTCCAAGCTGCACACGCAGGTAGGCGCTACTTACACTTACAACAGCCCCCGCGCTTACCACAACCCCAACGAAGCCGCTGGCTACAACCAGGGCCGCTTGCCCAGCTTCCAGGATTTCAGCGTGAATGCCAGCTACCTCACCACGCTCTGGAAAAACCTGACCATCGTGCATGTGTCGTGCACCAATGTGCTGGGCCGCGAGAACGTGTTTGGTTACCGCTACGCCCCTACACCCGACGCCAGTGGGCAGTATTCGCGCATGGCCGTGCGGCCTTCGGCCCCACGTATGGTGTTCGTGGCTTTGCTTATATCCATCAATAAAAAGCAGCCAGCTGATATCAATACGGCTCCGGAGTAAGGGCCGTGGGGTGAGGCCCTCGTTGAATGGGCCGAGAGTGAAGCTTCTCATCCACTGCATCCGCCGCTTCATCCGCCTCATCCGACACTTCAGTAACAGAAAATTTTCTCAGCCTCAGAGTAAGTCCACCTTTGACGCAGTTGTTCCGCAGCGCGTTTTTCCTCACTTCTCAATATCCTGAAAATCATGAAAAAGCTCATCCTTCTACTGGCCCTCGTTGCCGCTTCCTTCTCAACCTTCGCTCAGCAAACGGCCACGCCAGCAAGCGCCGCGCCGGCTGGCTACACCGAAATGATGGCCGCCACCATCAAGGAGTTAAACAGCACTGGCGACCCTGCGCAGCTCAAGCAAATCGCCAGTAAGTTTGAGCGCGCCGCTACTGCTGTACCCACCGATTGGCTGCCCGCCTACTATCAGGCCTACAGCTACTTGATTACTTCCTTCCAAAGCAAAGAAGATGGCGACACCAAGGATAAATACCTCGATCAGGCGGAGGTTGCGCTAACCCAGGCCCGCAAGCTGCGCGGCGACGAATCAGAGCTACTGGTGCTGCAAGGCTATATTTATCAGGCCCGGTTGGGAATTTCGCCCATGGTGCGCTCGGCTAAATACTCGCGCATGGTGAGCGAAGTTGTAAGCCAAGCCAAGGGAATAAACCCCGCCAACCCGCGCGTTTATCTGGTGTTGGGCAACAACATTTACTTTACGCCGAAGATGCTGGGTGGCGGCCCCGAGGCTGCTAAGCCACTATTCGAGGAAGCCAAAGCTCGATTTGCCGCCTCGCAGCCCAACAGCCCCTTGGCGCCCAGCTGGGGCGAGCGGCAGGTGTTAGGCCGATTAAAATCATACGAGCAAACGGCGGCAGCTCAAGCAGCCAAGTAGCCTAGTAGGCATCGGGCGCGGCTCTCAGCAGTGCCCGATGCCTTTGTTTTCTCTCCGTAACTTTTGCCATCATGGACCTGCTGCATCACCTCAATATCGGCTTGCATATCCTGTGCGGCACGCTCGCCATGCTGCTGGGCTTGGTGCCGATGCTCGGCCCGAAAGGTGGCACCGGGCACCGCCGTTTCGGGCGCTGGTTTCTGGTTGCCACGGCGGGCGTACTGATTACGGCAGTGCTGGGGCTGGCGGTGTTCAATTTTCGCGGGTATCTGGTGGGAATTGTTCTGCTGAGTGTGTACCAGGCGTGGTCGGGCTATAGGGCGGTGCGCACTCGCGCCACGGGCCCAGCGCGGCTAGATGGCTGGGTGGCGATTGGGGCGCTGGTAAGTAGCGTAGTGCTCGTATTGTGTCTCAAAGCCATTGAGCTGGTCTGGACGCCGGGCATTATTTATTCCACGCTGGGTGCTTTGGTTGTGATGACGCTCTACGATTTGGCGCGCTTTCGCTTCGTGGCCGCGTGGCGCCGCACGCTGTGGCGCTACGACCATCTTTGGAAGATGATTAGTGCTTATTTCGCGTTGGTATCGGCTTTTACGGGTACGGTGCTGCCGCAGTATAAGCCTTATAGTCAGTTTGGGCCGTCGGTGGTAGGTGTGCTGCTGGTGCTGGGCTTTGGGCTGTATTATGCGCTGCGTGGGGCTGCCGGTCAGCCCGATTTATTAACGAATAGCAGTTCCGCCTGACCCATGACTTCTCGCCCGTATCTTGCCAGCACTCCCACGCTTGTGCCTGTTGTCCAGGCTGGCTCTATGTCTACTCACGCCCCCACAATGCCCCCCAGACAAGCCACCCGGGCCTGGCTACGTGTGATTCTGACGCTACTGCTGCTTTCCAGCGTCATCAGCTTGCTCACCTGCCTGAAGTGCCTGGATAATCCGCGGGAGATGGTAGTGAATTTCGTGCTGACCAGCATCTACACCACAGGGCTGTGGCTAGCCAATGGATACTCCGTTGATTGGCTTGATCGATACGTAAGATGGAAGCAGGCCCCAGCTAAGCGCTTCGCCCTTACCCTGCTGGTGTCGCTGGGGGGGTCTTTGGTGGTGATTCTGATCGTGCGCCTAGGTTATATTCTTTATCGGGGGCAAAATCCGGCCTTGTTGTTTTCGCCCCAGTACATTGATGGCTACCTGTTTCCGTTGGTTATCACGGCGCTAATTTCCATGTTCATGCACAGCCGGTCTTTCCTGCTGGGTTGGCGCGAAGCCGTGGTGCAAACCGAGCGGCTCCAGAAAGAAATGGCTCAGGCCGAAGCACAAACCCTGCGCCAGCAGCTCGATCCGCACTTCATGTTCAATGCCCTGAACGCCTTGACCTCCCTGGTAGAGGAGGAGCCTCAGCTGGCCGTACGCTTTATCCGGCAGCTTTCCCAGGTGTACCGCTACGTGCTCGATGCCCAGGGCCGGGAAGTGGTGCCGTTGGCCGATGAGCTGGAGTTTGCTCAGGCCTACCTGTTCTTGCAGCGCATCCGCTACGGTGAGGCGCTACAGGCTAATTTGCCCGACCCTAACAGCGTGCCCTCCCACCTTATGGTGCCGCCTTTGAGCTTGCAGCTGCTGCTCGAAAATGCGCTCAAGCACAACATCGCCTTGCAGCAGCAGCCCCTGCACATCAGCGTCGGGCTGAATGTGGCCGCCCGCCAACTTACCGTGCGCAATACCCTGCGCCCACGGCGCCTCAGCCCCGAGGAGGCCAGCGGTTTGGGCCTGCGCAACCTGAAAGCCCGCTACGCTTTTCTGACTTCTCAGCCCCTCCTTATTCAGCCAACTGACACTGAGTTTGTCGTGACGCTACCACTGCTGGAGCTGGGATAATCGGAGCGTAGAGACGCTAATACGCATCTAATCATTGGACGATAGGAAGCCACACTTACTACCCCACGACCTGGGTGATTGAAAGGTAAATACACGTCTCTACATTTGGCGAAAAAAGCCCCCTAGGCAAGAAGAACTACAACTAATACTCATGTCAACTCCCGCTCCGCTCCGTGCCCTTCTCATCGAAGATGAACCACTAGCGGCCCGGCGCCTGACCGACCTGCTGCGGCGCCAGCAGCCCGCCGTGGAAGTAGTAGCCACCGCCGAGTCAGTGGCTGCGGCCGTGGTGCTGCTCAATACCCTGCAGTCGGCGCCCGACGTGCTGTTTCTGGATATTCACCTGGCCGATGGGCTGAGCTTTGAGCTGTTTGAGCGCACCGTAGTGCCCTGCCCGGTTATTTTTACCACGGCCTACGATCAATATGCTATCCGGGCCTTCAAGGTAAATAGCGTCGATTATTTGCTGAAACCTATAGATGCTGCTGAGCTGCAGAGCGCCGTGCAGAAGCTGCGCGAGCGGCGCAGTTCCACCCAGCTCGCGACTCCCGCTGCGGCCTTCGACGCTACGTTGCTTGCCCAGATATTGCAGCAGATGCAGGCCCGCCCCACCTACAAAGAGCAGTTTGTGGTGCGCGTGGGCGAGCACTTGAAGGCCATTGCCACCGACCAAATTGCTTACTTTTTTAGCCTCGAAAAAGCTACCCTGCTCCAGACCCGCGAGAACCGCCGCTTCGTAGTAGACTACACGCTGGAACAGCTGGAAAGCTTGCTCGATCCGCGCCAATTCTTCCGCCTCAACCGCACGTACTTAGCCCAGGCCAGCGCCATTCAGGACATTATTCACTATACCAACTCCCGCCTCCAAACCGTGCTCCAGCATTGCCCCGAAGGTCCCGTGCTGGTAAGTCGGGAACGGGTGCCGGCCTTCAAGGCCTGGCTAGATAGATAGAATAAGGCGGCGCGAATCTTTAAATATGTGCGTGTTGTTTAGCCTTCCAGCCACTGTTTAAACGCGCTGGCTTTCTCCCGGCTCACCACCACTTCATCGGCAGGGCTGGGGGCCAAATCCAGCTTCAGCTTGCCATTAAAATAAGGATGCAGGCGCTGCACGGCCTGCAAATGTGCCACATACTGTCGATTAAGCCGAAAGAACTGCCGCGGGTCGAGCAGGCTTTCCAGCTGCTCCAGCGTGTAGTCTACCACGAAGCGGCGACCGTCGAGAGCGGCCAGCGTGGTGACTTCGTGGCGGCTTTGAAACCAGGCGATTTGCTCAGTTGGCAAGGGCAACAACTGCTCGCCGCTGCGCACCAGAAAGCGCGATTTGTAGTGCTGATCGGGGCGGGGCAGGCTGTCGAGGAGGCGCTCTAGGCGCTGGCTGGAATCGGTGGGTGCCCGGGTAGCCGGGGCACGCCACTGCTGGAGCTTGGTAATGGCCGCCGATAGCTCCACCAGCTTAATGGGCTTGAGCAAATAGTCAACACTGTTGGCTTTGAAGGCCCGAATGGCGTAGGCGTCATAGGCCGTAGTGAAGATGACCGGACTATGCACCACGGTGCGCTCAAACAGCTCCAGACTCAAGCCATCGGCTAGGTGAATATCGGCCAGAATAAGGTCGGGGGGCAAATTTGACTGAAGCCAAGCCAACCCGGCCGTCACACTATCCAGCACGGCCACCACTTGGGCATCGGGCGCTGCCTGGAGCAAGAGGCGCTGCACCCGCTCGGCGGCCGGATACTCATCTTCCAGTATCAGAACGGTCATGCGAGATTTAACTAGTGTCAGCAGGTATCGGTAAACGTAAGTTGGTCTCCAGCAACAAAAAGCGAGTGCTTTGCATGCCCAAATCAGGTAAGCAGAGCTTCTCTAGCGGTTGCTATCGTTGCTTGTCTTGCCCTGAAGGTAGGCTCGAAAAGACCACTATTAAATTCCTTTCAGCCTTTTGAAAAAAGCCTCAGCGTAAGTATCGCTAATGGGGATTAATTGGTCGGCAATGCGAATCCGGTTTTTCTCGATGTGGTCAATTTTGTCTAGTGCGACCAGAAAAGACCGGTGTACGCGGGCAAAATCCTGGGCGGGTAGTAGTTCTTCGAGTTTAGCAAAGTTCAAGAGGGTCATAATTCTCTCCTCGGTGGTATGAATCCGTAAATAGTCCTTCATGCCCTCCACAAAGAGTATATCGTGGGTCGCTACTTTCTGAATGCGGTGCCCGACTTTAAGAAAAATATACTCCTGCTCCGACTTCGCTTCCGCTTTTTCTCCCTTCTTCTCTAAGGAGTGTGGGGGGCTTTTTTCCTGGTACAGACGTAGAACGCCTTTATAAAACCGTTCAAACGTGAAGGGTTTTAACAGGTAGTCCTTCACCTCCAAGTCATAGGCCTTCAGCGCATACTGGTCGTAGGCGGTGGTGAGGATAATCATGGGCTTAGGGTTCAGCATCGGGATGAAGCTGAGCCCATCCAGGTCCGGCATGTTGATGTCCAGAAACAGCAAGTCGGGTTTATCTTCCGCCAAATGAGAGGCGGCCTCCAAGGGGCTCATGAAGGTCCCTTTCAACTCTAGAAAAGAGACTTTCCGGATGTATTCTTCCAGTATTTCTTGGGCCAGATGCTCGTCCTCAATGATGTAGCAGGTGAGCTTGTCTTTCATGTGCCTGTATGTGAAGACCGTGGATGGTAAGCGCGACTGTGAAGGTTTCGCCGGTGTTCTGAATGGTCAGCGTATGCTGATTAGGATACAACAAAGCCAGCCTTTTTCGAACATTAGGTAAGCCGATGCCGCCCGGTTCTTCGAGCGCAGTAGTCATTTTTTTTGCTATTGGGTTTTGCACGCTGAAGGCTAGGGCGCCCTCCTTTACCTCAACCCTCACCTTCAAGTCGCCGGGCTCCAATCGGGCAGGGCTGTGTTTGTATGCGTTTTCTAGCAAGTGAATAAACAGCAACGGGGCAATGTAACAGGATTCAGTTTCTCCCTCTATCTGTAGGTCTACCACTGGGCTGTTCTTGTAGCGGAGTTGCTGCAAGCTCACGTAGTCCCGCAAATAGTCCATTTCCCTGGTCAGCGGAACCGTGGCCGCGTTGGACTCATAAATCATGTAGCGCATCAACGAGGCCAGGTGCATGACCGCCTCCGGTGCGGCCGGTGCTTGCTTATACACCAGCGTGTGGATGTTGTTGAGGGTATTAAACAGGAAGTGCGGGTTAATCTGTGATTTCAGATTAACCAATTCGGCCTCCACGGCTTGCTTCTCCAGTTGCTCTTTCCGGATCGTGTTCAGTACCAGATTTTCGGTAACTCGGGCCAACCAACTCAGGAAGAGAAAGATGCCCACCGTAAGCTGGTGCATCATGTAATACCCGAAGTAATGCATGAAATCGAACGGCTTTTGGTGAAAAACCAAAAACGGAACCGGCCCGGTCAGCACGATTGCCGCTAGCCGCAGCCAATAGCTTCTGCCTTTCCGCTGACCGCTATACTGAGTCAGCAGGTAGAAATTGAGGTAAAAAACATACAGACAGGTAGCAATGAATCCCGCCGTGGTGCTACGCCAATGCACATCGGTGTCACTGCTCAGCTGCAAGACGGCCAGCAAGGTGAACAAGACCCAGACGACTAGGTGAATCAGCCAGAAGATTCTTTTGACACGCTCCATAGCACAAAGGTGGGTTTTCCTGCGGTTGCCCGAGTCACTGCTCGACCAGTTGCGAAGCCTAATCTATAGAAGAGGCAAAGGAGCCTGCCAGTGCGTTGGCGGACGCAAAGCCCAACTTGGTCGAGTACTTCAGCGCATCAGCATATCGCATTTCGCTATCCGATTCGGCAAGAATTGCTTTGAACTGAAATAGAGACGGAAAGCACCAATCAAAGGGCTTCCCTTGCCTCCGATTGAAAGATGAACCGAAGCAAACCCGATAACATGAAAAATCACCCGTTCGGCCTGACCATCCGCAATGTCTCCAAAAAATATGCGAATGGCGTGCAGGCATTGCACAATGTGTCGCTAGATATTCCGCCGGGCATGTATGGGCTGCTCGGCCCGAACGGCGCGGGTAAATCCACTCTTATGCGCACGCTCGCCACGCTGCAAGAGCCCGATGGGGGGCAAATATTTTTAGGCGACCTCGATGTAGTAAACCAGAAAGAAGCGGTGCGTGAGACGCTGGGCTACCTGCCCCAAGAGTTCGGCGTGTACCCCAAAGCCAGTGCCGAGGAACTGCTCGACTACTTCGCGGTGCTGAAAGGAATTACCAACCGGGCAGTGCGCCGGGAAACCACCGAGGCCCTACTCAAACAAACCAACCTTTGGGACAAGCGCAAGCAGAAGCTGGGGGGCTTTTCCGGGGGCATGAAGCAGCGCTTTGGCGTGGCGGTGGCCCTGCTGGGCAACCCCCGGCTGCTCATTGTCGACGAGCCCACGGCGGGCCTTGACCCGACCGAGCGCGTGCGCTTCCTCAACCTGCTGAGCGAATTAGGCGAGAACAGCGTGGTCATCCTCTCCACCCACATCGTGGAGGACGTCTCGGAACTCTGCACGCACATGGCCATCATCAACCAGGGCCATATTTTGCTAGAGGTGCAGCCCCTACAGGCCGTGGCCGCCCTGAATGGCCAGATCTGGCGCAAACTGACCGACAAACACACTTTGCCGGCGCTGGAGCAGGAGCACCAGGTCATTTCGGCCAAGCTCTTGAGCGGGCGTACCATGGTGCATGTGTACAGCCCGGAAAGGCCCGGCAATGGGTTTGAGCCGGTGGAGCCGGACCTGGAAGATGTCTATTTCAGTGCTATGACGGGCTGCTTTGGCATGGTTAGTCAGCAACCGAAAGCGGAGGGGATAACGCTATGAAATTCCAACGGATTTTTGCGCTGGAATTCAGCTACCAGCTTCGTCGGGCCGCTACCTGGCTCTACTTCGGGGTCATATTACTCATCACTTTTCTGGTTGTCATTGCCAACTATGCCTCTGATGCGCGGGACGGGTACATTTTACTGAATGCGCCCATCGTCATGGCAGCCGTCACGGTTATCTGCTGCGTGTTTTGGCTGGTGATAGGCGCCTCCGTGGCGGGCGAGGCGGCGGCACGCGATGTGCAGACCCGCATGCATTTGCTTACCTACGCGGCCCCCGCCAGCAAAGCTGCCTACCTAGGCGGGCGTTACCTGGCCGCCTTTGCCCTGAGTGCGCTCCAGTTGCTCGCCATCCCGGCGGGTATGCTGCTGGCCATGCACTTTGCCGGGGTAGAAGCCGAGATTCTAGGTCCATTCCGGGTGGCACCCTACCTGACTACCTTTTGCTTTATCGCGTTGCCAAACGCCTTTTTCGCAACGGCCATGCAATTTTCTGCGGCGGCGCTCAGCCGCCGGGCCTTGGCCAGTTATCTGGTCGGAGCGACCTTGTTCGCGGCGTCCTACACGATATGGCCGCTGCTGGAAAAAGGGGGAGATTGGGGAAATCTGGCTGATCCGATGAGTTTTGGCCCGGTGCTGAGCCATCTGTCCATTGACTGGAGCCCACAGGAGAAAAACACGCGCTTTCTGCTGCTGGAGGGCTCATTTCTCGCCAACCGCCTCCTGTGGTTCGGCATTTCGCTGGGCCTGCTCGCGTTTACCTACTTCCGGTTTCAGTTTGTGTTGCCCGGAACCGGCCAAAAGCAGCCGTTGGGTAAACCGCTACCCGCAGCGGTGGCAGCCTGGGAGAAGCTGAACTGGGGAACCGGGGAAGCGTTGCCGCAGGCCAGGGGAACGTATGACTGGGCCACCCAACTGCGCCAGTTGCGCCTCATCACCTGGGAATCTTTTCTGCAACTGGCCAAAAGCAAGGCCGGGCTACCTCTGCTGGCCGTCTTCGCCCTGCTAGTGGGGGCCACCATATCCGGCAACCTGAAGGGCCGAGGTGTGCCCTTGCTGCCCCGCACCGACTTTGTTCTGGAGTACCTGACCGCTCCCTTAGCGGGGCCGGCAGCTTTCTGGGTCCTCATTGCGTTGCTCATTATTTTCTATGCCGGCGAGCTGGTGTGGCGGGAACGGGAAACCGGGCTGAGTGAGGTTGCTAACGCGGCGCCAGTACGCGAGTGGGTACTTTTCCTAAGCCGATTTCTGGCGCTGGCCTTGGTGTTAGTGGTGTGGCTGGCTTTCTTAATGACGGCTAGCCTGGTGGCACAGGCGGCCATAGGTGGTGCTTCACCCGAAATTGGACTGTACGTGCGGGCACTATTCGGGCTGCAGCTAATCGACTGTCTGCTTTTTGCCCTACTGGCCCTCACCGTGCATGTGCTGGTGAATCAGAAGTTTGTGGGGCATCTGGTGGCGCTGCTGGTCTACGGGTTCATGTCCTTTGCGCCTACGCTGGGCATCGAGCACAAGCTGCTCATCTTTGGCGCCAGTCCGCTCTGGACCTATACCGATATGGCCGGCTTTGGGCCGACGCTGGCGCCCTGGCTGTGGTTCAAAGGCTACTGGGCAGCGTGGGCGCTGTTGCTGGCGGTACTGGCGGTGCTGTTCTTAGTGCGGGACCGAGACATAAGTGTTGCCGCCCGGGTCCAGTTGGCCAGCCGGCGCCTCACGCGTTCCTGCTTACTTGTTTCGGCGGTGGCCGTGGGGGGCATTTTTACTTTAGGCGGGTTCATCTTTTACAACACCAATGTGTTAAATGGCTACCTGAACTCCTCAGCAGCCACGGCGCAGCGCGCCGCCTACGAGCACCGCTACCGCCGGTACCATAATGCCCCCCAACCTCTGCTGACCGGCGTAAACCTGCAAGTGGAAATCTATCCGCAACAGCGGACGGTGGCAATACAGGGTACGTACCTGCTGGTGAACAACAGCCCGGCACCCATCGACTCCATTCATCTGGCAACCGGGGCCGGCGTTGAAACCGCTGCTGTAAACTTCGACCAGCCCTTCAAACAGGTTCACCGGGACGAGGAGCATGGCTACCATATGTACGCCCTAGCCCGCCCCCTGCAACCCGGCGACTCGCTGCGCCTGCGCTTCCAGGTGAAGCATAAAGCGCAGGGCTTTTCCAACAACGGGGCCGATGCGCAGGTACTTGCCAACGGCACCAGCTTTCAGAATATGGAGTGGCTGCCGGTGCTAGGATACCAGCCCTACCGGGAGCTGGATGAGGCTGGCGACCGCAAAGCCTATGGCCTGGTTCCCCGGCCCGCCACCTACTCGCTTTATGACGTAGCAGCCCGCCGGTACGCCCCGTTTCCCGAGCAAATCCACTTGGAGGCCATTGTGGGTACAGATGCCAACCAGATGGTGGTGGCGCCAGGTACCCTGCGCCGGACATGGACCAAAGCTGGCCGACGTTACTTCCATTATGCCACAGATGCGCCTATCCGCAATGAATATTCCTTTTTCTCGGCCAACTACGCGGTGCAGGAAGGAAAATGGCAAAACCCATCAGCCGGCCCAGAGCAGGCAGTTGCCATTGAGATTTACTATCCCCCGGGGATGACAGAGAACCCGGCGCGGATGGTCCGGAGTGCCCAGGCATCGCTGGATCATTACACCCAGCAGTTCGGACCTTACCCGCACCGACAACTCCGCTTTGTGACTCATGCCAGCTACGCCTTCGGCAACCACGCAGCGCCGATCAACATCACGGCGGAGGAGGGATTTTTCCTCCTAAACCCGAAGGCGGACAAGCGAGGCTTTGATTTAGTGACGGCCGTGGTGGCGCACGAGGTAGCGCACCAGTGGTGGGGCAACCAACTCAAGCAGGCCTATGTAGAGGGAGCCGGCCTGATTACTGAGAGCCTGGCGTGGTACTCAGCTATGGGTGTGATGGAGGATGAATACGGGGCTGAGCACCTTCAGCGGCTGCTGAGTTTCCTACGGGAAGAGAACGAAGCGCCGCGCACCCGGGCCGCCTTGCCGCTGCTGCAAGCCAACGACTTTTACCATAACTACCGCAAAGGTCCCTTCGCCCTGTACGCGCTAAGCCAATACATAGGTCGGGACCAGTTAAATGGAGCGCTGCGGCAGTTGCTGGCGAACCACCGCCCCGGGAAGCTTCCCCATCCAACTTCGCTGGACCTTTACCAGGAGCTGCAGACGGTAACGCCGGACTCGCTCCAACCGCTCCTGCACGACTTATTCAAAGCCAACACCTTTTGGGAGCTGGCGACAGAAACAGCCACCGCCAAACAGATCAAAGGAGGTGCTTGGCAGGTGACGCTCACCTTGCAGGCCAGTAAGCAGGTGGTGGATAGCGCCGGCATCGAAACGAACCTACCGATGAAGGATTGGGTGGAAATCGGAGTTTTCGGACCTGCTAAGGAGGGAAAGGAGGTAGGCAAGCCGCTCTACTTAGCAAAGCACCGCATCGGCGCCGGCAAGCAAACAATTCAGGTAACGGTGCCTAGCCAGCCCGCTCGGGCCGGCATCGACCCACGACACCTGCTGATAGAGTTAAAATTAGAAGACAACGCCCAAAAGGTGAAGCCTCAGTAAGCGAGCTTGTCCAAAACCTCTAGGGCATTTGGGCAGCATATGACCGGCTTGGAAGGTGGGCAAAGTAGTTAGGAAATGCTATCGGGCCCCCAGCAGCGGCACCCAACTGCTCAGCAGTTGGGTGCTCATCTTCTAGTGCTAAAACGGTCATAGAGAAATCGGAGCTAGTGGCAATCAGCGGATTAGTTAATCGAATGGATAGGGGATGAAGTATGTCTCCTGAGGAAATAAAGCGAGATAGAAGGGCAAGATAAGGGCGAAATACCACGTCCAGGCAATGAACAACAGCTGGAGCGGAATTCGAAACCAGAGGTAACGCGGCCCCGGTCCATCGAAGGTGCCGGTCTGATAGTTCAGGTGCCGGCGAGCTGCGATAATATTGCCAGGCAAAATCAGGACGAAAAAGGCTATCAGCAGCCTGCCTGTATGCCAGCGCAAGGCAGGAATGAGCAGCCCTACGGCCGCTACTATTTCTAGCACACCAGTGGCGAGTATCCAGGCCTTTTTAGCTGGCAAAAATTCGGGCAACATACCCATCATGCCCTTGGTAAAAACGAAGTGCGCCATGCCCGTAAACAACAGCATGGCAGCCATGGCACCGTTGCCGGCAAGCACATAGTTAACGTGGCCCTGCCAGATATACGTGGCCGCCGCCAGCAGCCCAAATACGCCAAGCAATACAAGTAAGGGTTTCATGGCAATAAGTAAGACAGAGGAAAAAGCAGTTCTTAGCGGGGCCCAAGCAGCGGAAGCTGCACCCGAAACCACTGATCTGTAGTGCTGATTTCTACCGGCTGGGGGGCATTTAGGAGCTCGTAGCGGTGCTGCACATTGCGCAAGCCGGTGCCCGTGCCCGGAGCAAGGCCTGCCAGGCGCGGCTGTAGCACGTTTTCTACGGTGAAATAGCCGGTAGCTGGGTCGGCGGTGAGGCGCAGCTCCAAAGGATTTTCGCGTGAGGCTACATTGTGCTTGAGCGCATTTTCTACCAATAGCTGCACGCTGAGCGGGGCCACGTGCCACTCGAGGGCTTCGGGCGGAATACGCTGCTCTACCCTGATATTCTCCCGAAAACGAGCTTTTTGGAGAGCTACATAGGTGTCAACGAAGGCCAGCTCCTCGGCCAGGGGCACGGTGGTTTTGTCGCGGCTGAGCAGCACATAACGATACACATCGGCCAGCTGCTCAACAAACTCTTGGGCGGGTTTATTGCTGGGCTCGATGAGAGCGGCAAGCGTGTTGAGGGAGTTAAACAGAAAATGTGGATCGAGCTGACTCTGGAGTGCCTCGAGCTGACTTTGCACGCCAGCTCGCGTGAGCTGTTCGGCCCGCCGCACATTTGCTGCCCACTGCTGAAAAAAATGCTGGCTTTCGTACACCAGCATCACCACGCTGGTAGGCACCAGATCGACCACAACCTGAAAAAAAAGCCGCTCTACGCTTAGCACTCCAAACGTCTGTACAGGCAGCAGAAGCGTGAGCAACACCGTAATGCTAATCGTGGCTAAGCTAGTGTAAACCAGGCAGGTCGCCGTTAGCCACCACAGGCGCTTGGCGGTTTGATCTACGAGGGGAAATTGGTGGCAAAGCCGCTGCCAGATGGCGCGGGTGCCCAGCCAGATGGTAAGCGTATAGCTAAGCGAGATGGCCCAGCTAACTAGAAAATAGGGGATGGAGCGAAAAGCGTGCGGAGAGTTGGGTAGCAACATGAGCACGCTTACCATCGGAATTCCAAACAGCAGCAACCGACGGTCGTTCATAGTAGTCACAAATAATGCGGCCTGCAGGTGCCTAGCTAACTGATCCACTTGTGTTACTGCGCGGTGCTCGTAACCACGGGTAACGTTGTGGCTAAGGGCTTTACGGCTGCCGAGTGGCGGAGGAGGATAGCGTACTGAAAGTAGTCAGTGGTGGCGGAACCAGCGCGGGTAGCTTCCATGGTTTGGCCCATCAGGGGCGCTCGCACATTGGTTAGCTTTAATGACTGCCGATAGGGCGCACCGGGTGCATCGAGCCGGAATAGGGTAGCCGGGGCGCTGGCAGGCGCCGCTTCCAGCAGATCCGACACACCGGGCACAAGCACCACCGGGCCCGCGGAGTTCAGCCAGCCGACGGATACAGTACGCTCAGCGGGGCGCATGGCGGGTGGAATGCTGCCAGCAGGAATCATCGTTTCGCTGTCCGTCGAGAAAATGGCGAGCGACACTACCCGGTTGCGAAAAGGTAGGGACGAGGAGCGAACCAGCGCCGCAAGTGGCCGACTTTTGTTCACTGCCGATTGGAGAATATGGTGAAAGCCCCACAGACCGTACATTTTCTCTTCCCCGAGCTGCAAGCGGGCGTATTCCGTCTGCAAGTTGAGCAGCATAACACTGTCGCGGCGAATGTGTGGGGCGTGTAGATAAGCCGCGTTGCGCAGCACCTGCGCTACCTGCGTGCGACCCGCCGCCGACAAGCCTGAGGCCGCCGAATCGGTGGCGAAGGTGGGCAGTAACCGGTGGGCTAGCTGGGCGAATGCTTGCTCCGTGGGGGGCACGGTGCTTAGGCGTTGTAAGGTGTCCAGCACGGTATTGGTGCCGGCTACGTAAGCTTCTTGAGCCAATACAGCGCGCAAATGCTTGCAGACCAAACTCACATCCTGGAGGCGGTCGATGCCGATAAAGCGGATGTGGGCCGCAGCGGGTAGCGTCTGGTTCAGGGCCCGGATACGGCGCACCTTGTCGTAGAAATCCTGGTTGCCCCACTGTGCCGTGCCGTCCCAAACGCCGAACACGGTTTGTAAATCAGCCTCATTACCAGTCGTCAGATACCGATTGAAAAAGTAGGCCTGACTAGGGTCAATCTCTGCCACATAATTGCGCAGCCCGGTTTTTTGATTTAAGTGGCGCAACAAAGCAAAATCCAGTGTCTGGGGCTGGGCGCTGCCGTGCGACTCGCCCAGCAAAAACAATTGATTCTCATAAAAATCAGCCTCGAAGTCGGGGAAATCGGCGGTCGTTTCTGTAGGAGCTACCCGCTGATGTGCTCGCAGATACGCCACTGTTGCCGTATCGGGCTGCCCCAGCGCAACCCAGGCGTAGGCCGCGTAGCCCACGCCGCCCAGCACGAGCAACAGGACAGGCATCACCACAATGGCCAGCAACACGCGGAGTAGAAGTTTTTTCATCAGAAAGGCGGAAGCCTGGGGCAGTAAATGGTGAGGTGGGTAGCTGTAATGTAATTCATGCCGACGAGCTCGGTCTACAAAAAGCCTCGCTTAATTAAGCAGGCCACAGCGGAATGCCCCCCAGCGCCTGCATATACAAAGCTATAATCAAGGCAACGTAGCCCAGAGTCCCCAGTCCTAGCAGGAGCAGGCTGCGTCGCGGTACATACTTGCCTACCACCCAACCTAACAGCGGCAATACCTGCAAAGCGTGCAAACCCAGAAAGTGCGCCGCCCGCAGATCGCCGGCGCAAGTGCTCCAGCCCAGCACGGGTAGGCCGGGGCCGCCGTCAGCGGCGCCCACCGTGTGGCCCATCTGCCGAATCATGATGCCACCTACGGCGCTGCCCACTAAGAACAACAGCAGGCCCAAGCGCATGCCCCACACGTATGCGGCCGGCCCAAATGGCCGGTGACGCACCATCAGATACAAGGCCCACACTAGCAGCACGGTGTTGATGGCAATGAACACGCCCATAGCGGCAAATACCATCCCGTCGAACAGAGAGCTTTGGTTGAAGTGTGAAGTGGTGCCACGGGCTGCCTGCAGAAAAATAGCTGCAATTTCGACGGTCATGCTGATGGCTATGCCCCAGCTGATAAAGCGCACGGACCGCTGAGCGGGAGCCGGCAAATCGGCCAGCAGCCAGCCCAAAGTCCACAAATAGATAAGGTTGGAAAGCGCAAACTTGAGAGGCTTAAACCAGATGTTGAGGCCCGTCACTATGCGCTCATCAAACGGAGCCAACGCCAACGCTACCAGGGTCAGCCCCGCACTCAGCCAACCGACCCACGACAAAACCGGATTGCAACGGTGCAGAATAAGCAACTTCTCACGCAGGTGCAGCCCCGAAGAAAAGAGCAAGGGACGGCGAGGAACAAAACTAGTAGAGCGGCCGGAGGCGAAGGCGAGCGTTTTCATAGCTACTAATAATAAGATGAACGAACAGCATGCGAAGTTTCAGCGGGGCTGGGGGGCAAATCTTTAGGATAAAAGCGCCGCACCAGCGCATAAAGCAGCAGCCCAACCGGCCCAAACAAAAAAGTAAACAACAGGCAGGGAATCAGCAGGCCGTGGGGCACGCCCCGGCGGTGGGCGTCGCGCACTTCCCAAGTGCCCACGGCCAGATCAAAGCATAGATAGTGCACCCAGCCTGCCAGCAGCGCCCACGGGTCTTGGAACAGTAGGGCCACATCAGCTAGAGAAGAAAATCCCCCCGCACTACCCTGTGGGCCCATATAGTGCACTAAAAGCACTGAGGCGTATACCACCCCAAAACCCAACGGCAGCGCTCCGCTGAGCACCAGGCGGCGCGTGCCCACCCAACGGGGAGCCACGAGCAGCATTAGCCACCCCAGCATAGCTACGGTGTTGGCAACTGAGAATAAACTAGCGGGCGTGAGCATGGCTGGGGGGCTTTTTTTAAACTAAGCTACCCGCCAAACGCTCATTTGGAAATTAGAAAATGGTTGAAGCCGCCCCTATTCTGGTTGAACCGGCGCTAGGGTGGTGTGAACCGTAGGCGCGCTACCGCCGAAAATAGATGCGGAATGTAGAGCCTTGACCCACCTGGCTTTCGGCTTCTATTTTGCCCCCCACGTTCTCCACCATCTTCTTGATCATATACAGGCCAATGCCCGAGCCCTCCACATGGTCGTGGAAGCGCCTAAACATGGTAAATAGCTGATCCATACGCCCGGCCTCTATGCCCAGGCCATTATCCTGCACGGTAAGCACGTAGTATTCGGCTGCGGTTGCGCACCGAATTGTTACCTGTGCCTGTCGATCCGGTGAGCTATACTTCAGCGCGTTGCTAAGTAGATTATAAATAGCCGAGCGCAGGTTCTTGGCCGAAAAGTGAATGGCCGGGCAAGCCGCTACGTCGATTGTAATGTGGGCGCCTAATGATTGGCGCAGCGGTTCCAGGTCTAAGCATACGTCATGAATAACCTCTGCCAAGTTCACCAGTATCGCCTCTTCATTGTTTACCTTTTGCAGCTTCACAATGTCGGTGAGGTTGGCAATGGTCTTGGTAAACCGCTCTACCGAGTTCTGCATAAGCCGCAGGATGTACTGCACCTGCTCAGACTGCATACTCTCGGTTGGAGGCGTATCGAGCAGGGCGTGCAGCAGGCCTTCAATGTTGGAAATTGGCGCTTTCAAATCGTGAGAGGCTGTGTACACGAAGTTATCCAGGTCGTTGTTGATGCGCACCAATTGCTCGTTGGCTTGCTTTAGCTCGGTGATATCAATGGCCACACCTACGTAGCCATACAAGTCGCCATTGGGGTAAAAGCTGGGCGCCCCCTGCGCTAGCAGCCAGCGAAACTCGCCATCGTGGCGCAACATGCGGTGCTCCATCGAATAAAGCGTGCCGCCGCTGATAGCATCGGTGAGCGTCTTTTGGGCAAGATCCGCTTCCTCGGGGTGCAAGTAAGGCCACCAGCCAGTGGCGAGGTACTCGTCCATGCTGACGCCCACAAACTCCAGAAAGGCTCGGTTGATGTAGCGAATGGAGGAGTCGGCGTTTACGGCCCACACTTGGTTGGGGGCCGCGTCAGCCATTATGCGAAAGCGCTCTTCGCTTTCCTTTAGCGCAGCCTCTGCTTGTTTGCGCTTCGTGATGTCTCGGGCTACCGTAAACAGGTGTGGTTTGCCCCCCAGTTCGAACCCAGACAAGCTAACTTCGACGGGATAAACAGAGCCGTCTTTCCGCATATGAAGCGTTTCAAGGTGCGGAATAGGCTTATTCTGGGCACTGACAAACAGCTTCGCAAAGCCCTCATCCTGATAGATTGGATCAACATCGGGCACGCGAATGTGCCGGGCTTCTTCTTCTGTGTAGCCCCAGTTTTCCAGTGCTATTTTGTTGAGATAGGCAAACGAGCCATCTTCTCGCATCAGAATAAACGGGTCGCGGGCCTGATCAGCCATGAATTGAAACCGCCGCAGGTCCTCCTCGTTCTGCTCGATGATGCGCTGTGCCAGCACTTCCTCCGTTACATCAATGGCCGTATTATGAATGGCGTATACCTCACCCTCCTTGTTGCGCAGGGGCTTAAAGGTAAAATTGAAGTAAAAGGACTGCGGCTTCCCATCAATCACCAGCTCTGCTTGCTCTTTTACCCCGATATAGGCCTCTCCAGTAGTGTATACTTGATCCAGCAAATCAGCAAAACCCTGTTCTTGCAACTCGGGCACCGCCTCGCGGAAGGGTAGGCCAAGCACTGCTTTACCCTTACCCCAATGCGACAGCATAATAGCATTTGCGTATTGTATACGCAGCTCGGGGCCTACATACAGCGCGGTAGCAACGGGAGCCTCTTCGATAAGAGTACGATAGCGAAGTTCACTCTCAACTAGTTGCCGCCGGGTAGCTACGTGCTGCGTGACGTCGTAGGCCACCGTGAAAATGCCGGTTACACCCTCGTTAGCTGGGTCATCGTGCCAAGGTTGATAAATATAATCATAGTAGCGGGTCTCAAACTGGCCGTTAACAAGCAGAGTAGCCGGATACTCGGTGCGATAGTACGGCTGGGCCGTTTTGCATACCTGTTCCAGCACGTCAACCAGCCCCAATTCTTGGTTGAACGGCAGCGCCTCAACTATTGATTTGCCCACGATGTCGGACGTGGCTCCTAATAGCTGGAGCATCTCGTCGTTGGCTAGCGCTACCACGTTCTCCGGGCCAGTAACTAGGCTAACCGCAACGGGTGCCTGCATGAACAGCCCAAACTTTTTCTCGATTTCTCCCTTTGCCTGCCGACTTGTTTCCGCCTGCACTCGCTCCGTTACATCCTGGGTGGTGTGAATAATATACAGCACCTCCCCAGCGGGATTCAGGACGGGCTTGTTGTGAAACGACCAGTAGCGCGCTTCAAATTCTCCGGCCGTATTAAGCACATCGTACCGCCCCACGGGCATCTGATCCGGCTGCTTAGTGAGTAAAACAGCTCGCAGCGAAGCGCGCAGATTGGCGGGACCAGTGGCGGCTAGGGCCGCTGGATTTTCCGGAAATACCTCAAAAACTGGGTTGCCCACAACCTCATGTCTTTCTTTGGCGGTAATGTTCAGCAGGTCATTACTGACACCCAAAATCGTGAACTGGGGGGCATTTGGCTCTATAAGCATAAAGCTGCCAGGCATGGCCTCAAAAGCCGTTCTGAAATCCACAGTATTTATCACGGAATGCGCCAGTTTGAAGAAGGCAAGAAACCGGAAGGTAGCACTATTTAACCTAGTCGGCTAAGCTGCTTTGGGGAAAAATCTGCGGATTTGGGGCGCTACTGCCACAATGAAGCAGTTGAACTGAATGCGGGGGGCATTTTCCGCAGCTCGGCTTACTTCATGTGATGGTTTTCCTCTATAGCTGCGAAATGGCTCTACGCAATAAGCCCCACCGAGAACCGCCGCCCTAGGCGCCAGACTCTGTGGGGCTTCGCAAAAGGTACGCAGATGGTTAGTGCTCGTGCTGCAGGCGGAGGAGGCGGTAGTAAGTGTGCTTTGACTGCGCATACTGACGCTGTATCTCCTTGCGAAGCGCGCCAATTATGTTTTTATCGTTCAGAGCATCTTCGTAGGCTTTAATAGCCCACTCCTCGCCGTAGACATTGGAGCCCAAAATGGCTTTTTCGTCGTAGCCGGTAAGAGCTGCTTTCGTTTCCATCCAGGCGCGGTAGAGCTTGCCTTTCAGAGTGGTACCCGATTCAGTGGTGCTGTCTTTGTCGCGCAGGTAGGTATTGAGCTTGTTGGCAAATTGCTGGCTCTGACCCGCCAGCTGATGATAATAGCCACGAAGCGCCGTGTCCTTGCTTTCGCTGGCGGCCCGCTGGTAGCCTTCAATCCGGTCGTTTACGAAAAGCAGCAGCTCGTGCAGGGTGGCCGCTTGAGCGCTCCGAGTACGGTCGCGGCTAACTCCAGCTTTGTTGCCCCGGCTGAGCAGGAACCAACCTGTGGCAAGCACGGCGCCACTCAATATTTTTTGCGGAGTAGACAGCTGGCGCCAACCCTTGGCTGCTCGGCTAGCTAGGCGCTGTAGCGGCTCAGGTAGCTCCGTTACGGTATTCTGCAGGCCGCTATCCCGGAGCCAGCCCTGGGCTTGGGAGAGTAAGGTGTTTGTGTCGCCAGCCGAGGAAGAAGTGGAGCTGTCGGCAGAGTCGTTGGCGGCGCTTGAGGCATCAGAGCCAGATGGATGCTCTCTTTCTCTACCAGCGTTGGAAAGGGCCATGGCAGCCGCTGAATCGGGGCTAACGCGAGGGCTATTGGGATGACTCATAGGGGAAGTGCGAATAGGATGAATGCCAGGCTAATACAGCAACTGGTAGGTATCACATTCGCGAAAGCCTGCGGGAAGGTTACAATAGAGTTGCCCGGTGGCGCTACCGAAGGCGCGCGCCGTTCGTACGCTTTGTTGGGGATTTTTACCTGGCAGTCACGTATTTTAAGCCTGTGAATAAATGTATACCACTGCTTGGAGTGCTGCTGGGCTGCCCAGCCCTAACGCACGGCGCTGAACCGGGAGCCGTTCCCGACAGCGCCTTCGTGCGGCAGCAACACCGGCGGCCAGTATTTCAGGTTGACCAGCGGTTTTCCTTATTGAATGGGAAAGTAGTAGGCATCAATGGCCTCAAAGGCGGTATCGAGTGGAATGGCCGCCTGCGGGCCGGCCTGGGCGTGTACCTGCTCAGCGGCGGCGTGCCCACCGACGCGCCTTTGCCCCCCGATTTGCCCCCCAATACCCGCGACGAGCTGCGGTTCCGCTACCTAGTAGGCTACGGAGAGTATGTGCTTATCGGCAATCCGCGCTGGGAAGTAAGCGCGCCCGTCCAGATAGGCGTCGGCAAGTTTTACTCCCGCTACCAGCTCCCTAATGGCGGCGGGGTGCGCCGCTCCGCCAAAGACCAGATTTATATCCTGGAGCCATCCATAGCCAGCCACTACCGGGTATTTCACTGGTTGGGCCTGGGGGCGGGCGCCGGCTACCGGCAGATGATGTTTATCAACGACAAGCTGGAGGATGAGCTCAGCGGCGCCATCTTTTACGGTCGCGTAAAGCTGTTTTTGGGCGATTTGTACAAGATAGCGCGGGGCCGGCAAAAGTTGTTTTCGCAGGAGGGCCTGCGCTCAGCAGACTGGCAGAAGTAGCTGCCTCAACCCTCGTTAAGCGTCTTCACTGTGCCGCGCCGGTCCAGCTTGCCGGAAGCCGTAGTCTTGAACTGCGGCACATAGATTAACTCCCGCGGTCGTTCGTAGCGACTCAAGCGCTCGGCCAGCAACGTCATTAACTGTTCACTTTGCCCCCCAGACAACGCTTCTCCTTCCAGAAAAGCCGTTACCTGCTCGCCCAGACGCTCATCGGGCCGGGCCGCTACAAAGGCGCGCCTGGAAGGCAAGCCCAACTCAGCCAAGGCTACTTCCAGCACCAGCTCCACCTTTTCAGCCTGGACTTTCACGCCGCCAGAGTTGATCACAAAATCAGCGCGGCCCAGCCATTCGAATGCGTGCTCTTCGGGCAGCAGTCGCACCTGATCGTTCGTGACGATAAGCTGGTCGTTGGTTACGTCGGCCCGGACAGTGAGGCAGCCGCGCTCGTCTTGATCTACATGAATGCCGGGCAGCACTTTGTAATAAGGCTTTACTTCGGGGCCATTGAGGCGGCGCAGAGCAATATGAGAGGCCGTTTCGGTCATGCCATACGTATGATATATCGGCACCGTCAACGATTCTACGGCTCGCTCCAAGCCACTTTCCACGACTGCGCCACCTACCAAAATGGCTTTCATCTTGTTAAGCCGCGCCGCGTGCCCATTCTCCAGCACTGTACGCAGCTGCAAAGGCACAAAAGAAGCAAAGTCAAACGCTGCCTCATCCTGCACCAACGCCAGCGGGTCGGCGTGAGGCTCCACGATAGTCAGGTGCAGATTCAGCTCCAAGCCGCGCACCAGCATCATCAGCCCGCCCACATATTCGCAGTTCAAGCATACCAGCATCCGGTCGCCGGGGCCCAGGTCAAAATAGTCGCCGGTGCGTCGGGCGCTGGCTGCGAGCTGCTGCCGCCGCAGTTGTATCCGCTGAGGCTCACCCGTAGAGCCAGAAGTTTGGAGGCCAAATTCCAACGCGCCATTCAGCCACTGCCGACAGAAGTCCAGCACTTTGGCTTCGTAGCCATTTAAGTCAACAGTGCTATCGGCGGGGTATTGCTTGATATCGGCGTAGCGAAATTCGCGGCCGTTGAGCAGGAGAGAATCAGGGAGGAGGGAGGAGGCAGGCATGGATAGAGCAGAGGGCGATAAAAATATGTAACCTGTATACGCATATACGCAGATTTCTTACTGGCGCGAGCTTGAAGCTCATGCATACTAGCTGGTGGGCTTCCTAGCTCATACTTTGTAACCACTACAACGGGCGCAGCACCGCTTGCCTCGTTGCAGCAGACTGGCTGCAAGGCAGTCATCGTGGTAGACACGAGCTACAAGCTCGCGTTAGTAAGGGCCAGCTGGGTAATTGGGGGATTATAAAAATTGGCAGACGGATTCACTGCACAACTGCTTAGGTACAAGCATCACTCGGCACAGCCGCGACTATAGCGCAACTCGTTCTTAACCCTTCTTTTTAGTTTTCTCCTGCTGCTGTTGAATAAATCGGTCCGTCATCTTTTCAAGAATGGATAGCGTAACCGTGCCGTTGGAAAGCACCATGTCGTGAAAAGCGCGAACGTCAAAATCTTCTTTCAAAGCCACTTCGGCCTTTTGGCGCATTTCCTTGATTTTTAACTCGCCCATTTTGTAGGCTAGCGCTTGCCCAGGCCATAAAATGTAGCGGTTGACTTCCGTGTTTACTTCGTGCAGGGAAAGCGCCGTGTTATCCGCTAAATATGCCACGGCCTGATCCCGCGTCCAGCCTTTTGAGTGAATACCTACATCAATCACCAGGCGGCATGCCCGCCACATTTCATAGGTCAGCCGGCCAAATAGGCTGTAAGGATCTTTGTAGAAACCCATTTCATGGCCCAGATACTCGCTGTATAATCCCCATCCTTCGCCAAAAGCGTTGATGTAGTTATTCCGCCGAAACTCAGGCAAAGTGGTTAACTCCTGCGTTAAAGCATTCTGTAAATGGTGGCCTGGTACTGCTTCGTGCAAGGTCAACGACTCCAGGGTATACAGCGTGCGGTTCGGCAGATTAGACGTGTTTACCCAATACTCTCCGGCCCGGGTGCTGCTGATAGGTGCACCCGAATACCGTCCTGCGGTATAATTAGGGGCCAAATGTTCCGGTACGGGCACTACCGTAAATGGCTGCCGGGGTAGCTTGCCGAAAAGCGAAGGCAATTTGCCCTCCACGGTTTTCGCAATAAAGGCAGCATCCTTCAATAAGGCATCCGCTGTTTTCGGCTGAAACTGCGGATCAGTGCGTAGAAAGGAAACGAACTCTTTAAAGTTGCCTTTAAATTTTACGTCGCGAATAACATTATCCATTTCACTTCTGATTCGCGCTACCTCCTTTAAGCCAAGCTGATACACCTCTTCCGAGGTAAGATTGGTGGTAGTGAAATGCCGTACCCGATCTTCGTAATAGGCGCGGCCATTAGGAAACCCTGAGGCGCCCAGCGTAGGGCGGGCTTTAGGTAAATATTCCTGATCAAAAAACGTCTTTATTTTTTGGTAACTGCCAACTACATCCTTGGTAATAACGCCCTTGGCAGAGGTTTGTAACGCGGCCCAATCGGCCTCGGAAATGTTGGCTGGTTTTTTAGTGAAGGGCTTCCAAAATACCGATTGCTCAGCCGTTTGCACTATGTGCTGGGTATAGCTGATTTCATAACCATTGAGCACTTCTCGTGGCTGCGTAATGCCCTGAGCAATGCCCTGTCGCATCAATTGCAAGTTCTCATCAACAAAGCGCGGAATGTCTTTTAGTAAAATAATGTACTGCTCAGCGTCTTTTTTAGAGGTGATAGTTCTGTTTCCTCTAGAGGCCAAGGAGGCGTGAAAACCAGCATCCGTTTGGATAGGGTTTAGATAAGATTTGAATTGGTATTCGGCTAATTCATCCTGCACATCGTGGTCTAACAATTCCAGGTTTATCTGGTCATCGAAAGACAATGATTTCTTGTTAATCGCCTTTAGTTGCGCATCGATTTTTTTGTAGAAAAGCCCTTTGGCTACAAAGCTGCTTTCGGTTCGGGAGCGCAATACATGATTGCTGCTGCTGTCGCGCTTCCACGCTTGCTTCTCATACTCCTTGATTGCCGTCAAGGCAGCAGCGATATCCTTCTGAACAGGCTTTTGTTGGGCTTGAAGCCCGCCCGCGACAAGCAGCAGGGAGAAAGTGAAGAGTACCGAAACTCGCATAAATAAAGTGTTAGGGGTGAGCCTTGATGCCCACTGCAGGTGATAGTCGTGAATGTAGAGGAGAGCTACCCAATTAGCCACCGCTGATACGTCTTGGCTGAGGGCGCCAACACCACGCAGAGCGTGAGCATCAGGCACCCGAAAAAAAGCAAATCGACGGGGCTTTTGGTAATGGTGTAAGTGCCCAAAGGTGGCAGGCCCAGCAGACCCAGCAAGCTGTTGCGCAAGAAAATACGGCTCTTGTACAGTCGCAAATTTTCTGCTTCCGGCCGCCGCAGGTTTGGCTTAATTTGGGAAGAAACCAGGTAGACAAGTACGCCCACTAGCACCAATAAGCCCCCCAGCAGCAGCAGAGCCGGCCAGGTAGCTAAGGCAGGGTTGGTGGCGCCCAACCCCGCAGTGCGGCGGCCTGCGACCAGCACTAGCGTGGCCATCACGGCGGCCTGTGCCGGATAGTGCAGCCAGTGCAAGCGCCGAATGCGTCGGATAGATTCTTCGTACGTGGGATCTGCCATGCCTTCGGCTACGTAGCAAGCCTCTACCGGGATATAGCGTTGGCTTAGCAATGCTGCGCAAGCCCGAATGGTAGCTAACTGTTGTCAGTCGGCTTTGGTTATTTCATTTTGTCAGGTTCCGGCAACAGCTTAAAATAGGTTGCCACGAAACGGTTGTCTACTACTTCGCCTTGCACTTCTGCCCGACGGATGGCGCTACAGAAGCCATCTTTAGCATGCGCATCACCGTGCGAGTCGATAGTTGTTCCATCCACGAAATATGCCTTGCCATCCATGCGAATGGCCAGGTCGCACTCCTTGCCAGGCAGCCCCAGTTTGCACTGCCCGCACGAAGCTTCTACTAGTTTCACTTCTTTGGTTTTGTCGGGGGTAGCTACCGTGGCCGCCACTTTGGTAGTTTGGGCAGTAGCCGAGGAGGCTGCAAAAAAGCCGCAGGCAAGTAGCATTAACAAAAATTTCACGGAGCTGCTGGTTAGTTGATGAGCCGACAATAAAGTTGTCAGGTGTAAATAACGAAAAAACTGCCTGCTCTGGCATCAACAAGGCAGTTTGTAACAGATAAAATCTGCTACTGAGCCCGGTTATTTCGGGTATGAATCTAAAGGAACCCAGCCAGCACTTTGCAGAACCTGAATCAGCTCCGGATCGTCGGCAGACATAGCCCGAAGCCAGATACCAACCCGGTCACGATTCCAATAAAGTCCCTGCTCATTGCCGGGCTCGGCAAACCTGTACCGGTACAGCACGGCCCGAATATAGCGCGGCGGCTGGTCAGGAAAAGGGTTTCTGGCAAACAGACTCACTGCATTAGGGTCGTTGTGCAGGAGTTTCCAGATTAAATTTACCGTCCACGGATACTCAGCGGGAGAGGACATAGCGGCAAACCACATCTGCCAGTCCAGCCGCAGCTGGTAGGGGGCAATTTGTGGCGGACGCTGGTCCAGAGCCACCGGCAGGCCTTTGTAGATATAGGGTTTCCAGTTGGCTTGGTCGCTGGAGTCCTCGTCCATGGTTCCTTCAAACACCACATTAAACCGTTCTCGCCCCACCGTCCCAAATGCTCCATAGGTATTCACGAGCCCCAGCGGATCGAAGGAAGTGTTCATGATTTGCCCCGGCGACACGATGTTCAGAGCAGGCTGAATGCTTAAAACAGCAACAACAGCCGTCACAACCCAAGCCGTGGTGAGCATAGATTTGGATACTTCGGCGCGGGCGGCAGCGGCTTCCGCTTTCTGCACGAGCACGCGGGGAAGAACCTTAGCCCAGAAGCCATCATCCAAACAAGCCAGTGCCGGCACGATTGTCAGCCAGTTCAAAAACGAAAGGTTGCCGCTAACAATGATGCTGAGCTGGAATACAATAATCACAACTCCGGCAATGTGGCGGGCAAGCCTGGGACCGAACACGAAGAAGGGCGCAACAATCTCGGCCAGCCAATTAAACCACACCCCAACGTGCAGTGCAATGCGCGGCATAAAATGAAACCACCGACTCAGCGGCCCCGGAATAGGCTGGGTTTCGAAATGATAGTAAAGGGCAGTGCTGTCACGCCATATTTCGTCTCCACGCAGCTTAATCAAGCCGGCCCCGAGCATGATGCGGAAGGCCAGCCACCGGAACAAAACGATAATGGGCGTAGGCGGCGCGTACCGAGGGAAAGGGCGCAGGTCGAGCAAGGGGCAGAGGAAGATAGCCAGAAAACCAGTTTCGGTAAGCTGAATTTCCCAACCGTACCCATACCACTCCTGCCCAACGTGCACGATGGACATATAGAGAAACCAGAGCACCGTTAGCAGCAGGGCATTGGCGTAACCAGCCACCACGACGCAGGAAAGCACAAACCCAATCCAGGCCACCGTCAGCAGGGCTGCATCCGAATGCCAGAGCCAAAACAACGACGGCAGCCGCAGGAAGCCCGCTACATCTGACCCAAGCGCCTCACTCACCCGCTCCAAATACAGACCGACAGGTAGTAGTCCGTTAGAGCCAATCAGTGGAATAATTTGGTTAATCGCTACGAGAAAGGCCACGGCATAAAGCGCCCCTAGCAAACGCAGCAGCACAAAGCGGGTAAGCCAATAAGAGGGAGGTCTGTCTAGAGCACGCGTAGCACGTTGAGATTCGCCAGCCATGTTGTTCACTTCCGTTCGTTTGTTGCTGATGGAAGCTTAATACGGCTGCTGTTTGGCGTTTGGTGGCTAGCGACGGGTTATAAATGCTTACAAATATTTGCCCCCTAGGTTGGTAACAGGTCTGTTTATCATCCTCTGTTAAGCTTATTCCTCAGAAACCTAGCTATCTGCATTTTGCCTCCTAGGCAAGCACATAGCCATTTACGGGATTGCTGATGCCCTTCAGAGTAAGGAGTTTCTTTTGTGCATCGGGAAACTGGCCTTTCACTTCCGTGAAAACTTCTTCCGTGACCATGATTTCACCTATGCCGGCAGCGCCCTGAAGCCTCGAGGTCAGATTAACCACCGGACCTATGGCGGTAAAATCTTTGTAAGTGGTTCCCACTTCCCCCACATAAGCCTCCCCTGTATGAATTCCTATGCCTACACCTAGGGTTTGGATGTCACTTAAGCCAATTTCCTCTTTCATGTGCTGACAATCTTTTTGCAGTTGAACCGCGGCGCTGACTGCATTTTGCACATGGTCTTTCCTAATTAGTGGGAAATTGAAAATGGCAAGCACCGCGTCGCCGATGAACTTGTTGACAATCCCATCCTTCTCCCAGACTGCTGCCGAGCACCGGTCGTAAAAATGGTGTAGCAGCTCATTTAGTTTTTCAGCTTCTATCTGCTGCGACAAGTCCGTGTACCCTCGAATATCCGCGAAGAGAATGGTGGTGGAAACAGGTACCTGTTTGTGCTTCATTATTTTGGCAAAATTGCTCTCGCAGAAGGTGCACATATTGGGGTGCATCTTGCTCCTTTTGATACCAAAAGTTCTGAAGAAAGCCGAGAAAGGGCCGCGTATGGCAGTCGGCATATGCATATGTTCCCAGCAGCCCTGGCAAATTTGTGTCTCTTTCATGTCACCCTTGTAGTCCCTTGTAAGCTTCAAGATTAATATAGAATTATATCAGCTAATATTTACACGTTTCTAATAATATTTTGCTTGCTCGTTAATAACGTAAGCCAATAGCCCGCACCCGCTTTCCATGCTTAAATTAGATAATCAGTTCTCACAAAAAAGGCCTGCACCACGCGGTACAGGCCTTTATTATTAAACTGGTGAGCCGTTATGGAAACTTGGGAAACTTGTCGAAGTCGGGCTTGCGCTTCTCGACGAAGGCGTTGCGGCCTTCTTTGGCTTCTTCGCTCAAATAATAAAGCAGCGTGGCGTTGCCGGCCAGCTCCTGAATGCCAGCCTGCCCATCGAGTTCAGCGTTGAAGCTGGATTTGAGCATACGTAGGGCTAGGGGGCTTTTTTCGAGAATTTTGCGGCACCAAGCAACGGTTGTTTCTTCGAGTTGCTCCAGCGGAACCACTTTGTTTACGAGGCCCATATCAAGAGCTTCTTGGGCATCGTATTGGTCGCAGAGAAACCAGATTTCGCGAGCTTTTTTCTGGCCTACTACGCGAGCTAAGTAGCTCGCGCCAAAGCCACCATCGAAGGAGCCTACTTTGGGGCCAGTCTGGCCGAAGCGGGCGTTTTCGGCGGCAATAGTTAGGTCGCAGACAACGTGGAGCACGTGGCCACCACCAATAGCCCAGCCGGCTACCATGGCGATAACAGGCTTGGGAATAGAGCGAATTTGCTTCTGCAAATCGAGCACGTTGAGGCGGGGCACGGTGTCTTCGCCCACATAGCCGCCGTGGCCACGCACGCTCTGGTCGCCACCTGAGCAAAAGGCCTTGCCACCCTCGCCGGTGAGGATAACTACGCCAATATCTGTGCGGTTGCGGCAGATATCCATGGCCTCAATCATCTCCTGCACCGTGAGCGGCGTGAAGGCATTGTGCACCTGCGGGCGGTTGATGCTGATTTTGGCGATGCCCTCGTGAAAAGAGAAGAGAATCTCGCGGAATTCCTTGATGGGAGTCCAAGTAATGGCCATATGAACGCTGAGTTATGAAATAAAGGATGTGCGCACTGCTGTGCGGTAGTGTTCGAAGAAGGCAGCGTTGGTGGCACTGTCGGTGGTGATTTCCAGCAGGGCCGCGCCGCCTTCCGGTGCAAAGAAAACCGGTAAAGCCGATTCTAGTTCGGCGAAGGTGGAAACCGGAAAATAGCGTAACCCAAAATCCCGCGCTGTGTTCTCGGCTGTAAGGGCTTGGTGGGTTTCGAAAAACTCCTCCAACTCCGGCTGCTGGCGTGGCCCATCAATCAGCCGAAAAATGCCCCCCGCGTGGTTATTGAACAACACAATGCGCAGATTGGGCAGCGGGTAGTTGTGCCAGAGCGCGTTGCGGTCGTAGAAGAACGCCACGTCACCGGTGAGCAGCACCACGGGCCGATTTGGCTGAGCCAGCGCCGTACCCACGGCCGTACTGGTGCAGCCATCGATGCCGCTGGTGCCGCGGTTGGCAAATACTTCGATATTATGATTTGCGGGCAGGCCCAGAATGTTGGCGTAGCGCACGGCCATGCTATTAGCCAGGTGCAAAGCCGTATGCTCAGGAATATGCTGAAGCGTGCGGTGAAAGGCCTCAAACTCAGTGAAAGACTGGCCGGGAGCAGCGAAGAAATCGTGTAAAAATGCGCTGGCCCATTTCTCGCCCTGTTGCCACGCAGCTTGGTATGGCGCCTGTTGTGGCGCTTCCGGCTCCACGGTTCGGCTGGGCGGCCAAGGCAGGCGCACGGCGGGAATTTTCTCGCCCTCCCGGCGCGGACTGCCCACGGCTGCCTGCGCAATCGTGACGAACTGCTTTTCGGTGGCGGCGGGGCGCAACGCGGAAAAAAACGCCGCCGGCTCCATCCGAATCACACGCGTCAGCGTCTTGAATGTGTCGGCTACGGGGCCACTCGCCTGGATGTGCCAATGCTGCTGGGGGGCAAATTCGCGCAGATACAGCTTCAGGGCTTTCGAAATAAGGGACTGCCCAAACGTCACCAGTAGCTCTGGGCGCAACGATTCCTTCAGGTCCGGATTAGGCACGGCCAGAAACACGTCGTGATGACTGATGGGTGCAGGCAGGGCCGGCAGATTAGCAATCGTGTCGCCGACTACGGAGGCCGCATATCTGGTAGTAAACTCCAGCAAGCTGTGTTGCAGCTCGGCGTCGGCGTGATGCTGACCAGCTACTACCAGTACCCGCGGCGTCTGGCGAAGCTCCTGGGCCAGCGCTGCCAGCTCGCTGGGGGGCAAATGTGGCGCTCCCACCTGCTCCCGGATGATTTTGACTTCTTCAAACTGAAGCGTTTCACCGGCTTTTGGGTAAAACGGCTCGCGCAGCGGAATATTTACCTGCACCGGGCCGGCCGGAAACTGCTGAGCCAGATTTATAGCCTCATTCACCAGCCGTTCCGAGTGCCACTTGGCATCGGGGTGGCTGGTATCGGCGGGGAAGGTGAAGGAGCCTTTGGCGTGCGCGCCATAAAGATCGGTTTGCCGAATGGTTTGGCCGTCGAGCTGATCAATCCACTCTGGGGAGCGGTCGGCGGTGAAAATGACGAGCGGAATCTGTTGGAAATAAGCCTCGGCCACGGCCGGCGCGTAGTTCAGGCCAGCCGTGCCGGAAGTGCACACCAGCGCCACTGCCCGCCGCTGACTTTGCGCCAAGCCCAGACCAATAAAAGCAGCAGCTCGCTCATCGGGCACCGTGCGCACTCGAATTTCAGGGTGGCGGGCAAAGGCAATCGTGAGGGGCGCACACCGCGAGCCCGGTGACAACACCACGTCCGTAATGCCGTGGCGGGCGCAAATTTCCGCGATGTTATAAACTGCCTGCATTTTCATTTAACAGTTATCAATTAACATTTAACAATTGTTGTGCGCAAAGCGCAGCTTAATAGGAGGTAAGGGATGAAAACCAGACTGTTGAATGATAAAGGTTAATTGTCAAATGCAGCTAGGACTGCTCCTACGGTTTGTAGTTTTAGCTCGGTTTCCTGCCACTCCCGCTCGGGGTCAGAGTCGATAGTAAGGCCAGTACCAGCGTAGAGCACGGCTTCGGTGGGGCGTAGTTGCAAACAGCGCAGATTAACAAACAACCGCGCCACGCCCGCCTGCGGCAGATTGACAGGCCCTAAAAATCCACTGTAGTAAGCTCGGTCGTAGCCCTCGTGCTGCTGGATAAACTCGAGCGCCGCCTGCCGGGGCATGCCGCCCACGGCTGATGTAGGGTGAAGCAGGCGCAGCATATCGGTGCCCAAGGAGGGAAACGGCACTTGGCGCAAATGAACGGCAAAGTCGGTGCGCAGGTGCAGCAGCTCGCCGGCTACCACGGTGCGGGGGCCAATCTCATCGTACTCCCGTAGCCGTAATTGCTTGAAGCAGTTCACGATATAGCGGGCCACCAACGCCTGCTCCTCAATTTCCTTCTGCCGCCAAATAGCCTTCTGCGGTGTCAGGCCGGGCGTGAGCGGCTGAGTGCCCGCCAGCGCCATCGTCCTAAATGTGCCTTCCGGTGTGACCTCGGCCAACACCTCGGGCGTAGCGCCCAGCCAAGTGCCCGCTCCCGGCGCACTCACCAGCGACACAAACGCCTGCGGATACCACTGCTGCAAATCGTCGAAAGCCACCAAAGCATCGAAGCCGGGCGGCAGCGGCTGGCGCATGGCCCGCGACGATACCACTTTTTGCACTTCTCCCTGCTCAATGGCTTCAATACCACGCTGCACCAACGCGGTATAATCGTCCAGCGAGGCCGTGGCTGGCGCCGGCTGCGGGCTTTGGTGCCAGCGCAGAGGCTCCGCATCCGTGGCGGGAGCAGCTTGCAGAAACTCGCGCAGCTCCGACAGCCGGAAGTCGGCGGTGCCGGTTTTATTCACCCAAAAGCTGCCCGGTTGCTTGGTGTCAAAGTAGACGTTGGCCGGCATGAATAAAGCCGGGTTGTGGTCGGAGTCGCGGAAGGGAAAGAAGGCGAAGCCCGCCGGAGCGCTGGGCTCTAGGTTGGGGGGCAAACCCGTCAATGCTTCCTCCCACGAAAAGCTCAGGCACAGCTGGGCGTGAGCTGCGCCCGGTATCCGCCACAGCGCCACTGGCAGGCCCGCCTGGAGGGCAAATGCCACCAGTCGTCGGAGCTGCGCCGTGGGTGCTAGCTCCTCACCGCCGGGGAAAGGTACCAGTGCGGGCCGGGGACGCTGACTCATGCTGTGGTGCCCGCGTTGGGAGGCAAATCAATGACGGCCATCGTAATACGGCTGAGGCAAACCAGCGCGTCCGTTTCCTCGTGGGTGATGCGGATTTCCCACACTTGCGTGGTGCGGCCCACGTGCACAGCAGTGGCGCGGCCCACCACAAAACCTGAGCGCACGCCTTTCAAATGATTGGCGTTAATTTCAAGCCCTACGCAAGCTTTCTTGGTTCTATCAACCTGTAAGGCGGCTCCAATGCTGCCTAGCGTTTCGGCCAAGGCTACCGAAGCACCGCCGTGCAGGAGGCCCATGGGCTGGTGGGTGCGGTGGTCAACGGGCATGCGACCTACCAACAGCCTATCGCCAATTTCGAGTAGCTCCATGCCAAGGTGTTCGCCCATAGTATTGCGGCACCAGGCGTTGAGTTGCTCAAGGGTTGGGGCGGGTGGTATCATAGAAAGTTAAAATGAAAAAAAGCAGGGTTAACGGCCTTAAAAACCAGTAATTTTGACACCGTTACAACAAAGCTAGGGGGAAAGTGAGCGTCAAAAAAATATACCTCATTCGGCACGGACAAACCGATTTCAACGTGCAAGGCATCGTGCAAGGCAGCGGAGTCGATTCGTCGCTGAACACGACTGGCTACGAGCAGGCGGCCCGCTTCTTCGCTGCTTATAAACACCTGCGCTTCGATAAAGTCTACACCTCTACACTGCACCGCACGCGGCAGTCGGTACAAGGCTTTATTGATCTGGGTCTGCCCCACGAGTCGCACCCTGGCCTGAACGAGATTAGCTGGGGCCTGCGCGAAGGCACTCGCATCACGGCCGAAGAAGACGCCGAATATAAGGGCGTACTGCAACAGTGGGAGCGGGGCGAAACCCACGCCCGCCTCAGCGGCGGTGAAAGCCCCGACGAAGTGGCAACTCGCCAGCGGCAATTTATCGAGCTGATGCTTAGTCGTCCCGAGGAAGAAACGATTTTGGTATGTATGCACGGCCGCGCCATGCGCGTGCTGCTCTGCCAGCTGTTGCAGTATCCACTAAGCTACATGGATGCCTTTGAGCACCGCAACCTGTGCCTCTACAAGCTGCACTACACGGGCTCCATGTTTTCGGTGCGTAATTTCCTGGATACCGCTCATTTGGAGTAAGCAGTAGTTTAAAATCATACCCCCGCTTTCGACTTCGACAACTGCCACTTATCGGCGTCCATTACGACTGTTACCAGCAGTGCGTGGGGCAGCGTCACGACGGCGGCAACCACCAAGCCTAAGCTAAGCAGCGCTAAGCCATCGGGCAAGCGCGGGGCTAGGTACCAGCAAAGCGCGCCCAGGGCGGCAAGGCTTACCAGCAGCAGAGGCAAGGAGCGCAAAGTGAAAAACTGGGTTTCGCGCAGGAGTTGCCGCCATCCGGCCGGGGCACCGTTGTAACCCATCAACCGGTTCATGCGCAACACGTGGCGCAGGCTATGCCAGAACACAAAATATACCCCACTCGACAAAATAGGAGGCAGGGCTGCAAATAGGGCGCCGAGCAAGCTCAGTTCCAGTAGCTCCGTGCCCAGCAGACTCCATTGCTTTTGTTTGATAAAAATGCCCACCAGCGCTATGTGCCCAAGCGCAACTGCCCCACCCAGGGAACGAGCGGCCCAGGTGAAAGCCTGCTCTGTAATCAGCTCAGCGCCCACAAACTCCAGCAAGCCATTTACTATCTGACGAGTTTCGAGAGGCCAGCATAAGGCCGGAATGGCAAAAATTAGCCCCCCACGCAGCACACTATGCAGTAGCCACTGACCCCGCTCCTTACTGCTGCTAGGCTCAGGGGCATCAGCTGAGCCCCAGTGCCACACGGTGAGAATAAAGAACAACGCCACCATCGCAGCCGGATACACGTTCCAAAGCACGATGGCCAGCGCTGCCAAGCCGAGGTAGCCGACCAAAAACCGAATCATGTAGCCTGTGGGCCGGCTCTGGGGCCGGGCAGCGGGTACTACCCAATGGTCGCAGGCGCCGTGCGCAATGCCAAACAGCACGAGGCCCAGCACCAGCGGCATTCCCAGCACCGTGGGTGCGGCTGCCGGGAACAACATTCCCAGCAGGGCCGCGCCGGCCACAATAGCATAAGAATAGCTGGCGGAGCGAAGCTGCACAGTGAAAAATGGTTGGTGTATTTACAGAAATACGAGATGAGCGCACAGAGGATTAAAAACGTGTTTATTTCTCTCCACTAACTTATCATCGAAAGGCCTTTTTGCTACGAATTAATCTATTGAATTACAGATCAATAACTAGTATAGTAAGCTGACTTGAAATCAATGCTCTTCTGATGACTTGCTTTGTATCCTAGCTCGTCGATATCAACCTGTAGAAGATAGGATAGTTTGCCCTGTTAATAGAGCCATCCTGTCGATTGCATAAATGGATTTTAGCCAGTCTTGGCACGTATAGTAGCGGTTACATTTGCCAGGGCAGAATTTCAGGCTAATTTTGACCCTTCACAACCAAGCCCAAGAAGCAGATGGCCGAAATCATAAAAATGCCCAAAATGAGCGACACGATGACCGAAGGGGTCATTGCGGCTTGGCTCAAAAAGGTAGGCGATAAAGTGAAGTCCGGGGATATCCTGGCCGAAGTGGAAACTGACAAAGCCACTATGGAACTGGAAAACTACGACGACGGTACGCTGCTCTACATTGGCCCGAAAGACGGGGAAGCAGTAGAAGTAGATGGCGTACTGGCTATTATCGGCGCAGAGGGCGAAGATATTTCGGCTCTGCTAGCTGAAATCCAAGGCGGCAACGGTGCTGCTGCGGCCGCGCCCAAAACGGAAGCTGCTCCGGCTGCTGAAGCTCCCAAAGCCGCTGAGGCTCCTAAAGAAGAACCTAAGGCTGCGCCGGCCCCAACGCCCGCACCCGCCGCCGCTGCTGGTAATGGCAAAAAAGCAACTGTGGTGCGTATGCCCAAAATGAGCGACACGATGACCGAAGGCGTCATTGCTGGCTGGCTCAAGAAGGTAGGCGACAAAGTAAAATCAGGTGATGTACTGGCTGAAGTGGAAACTGACAAAGCCACTATGGAACTAGAGAATTACGAAGACGGCACCCTGCTTTATATCGGCCCGAAGGATGGTGAGTCCGTAGCTGTTGATGGTGTGTTAGCTATCATCGGGGAAGAAGGTGCCGACATTGAAGCTCTGCTGGGGGGCAAATCTGGCGGCGCTGCTGCGGCTCCTGCAGCGGCTGCTCCTGCCGAAGCCCCGGCTGCCCCAGCTGCGGCTGCCTCTACATCAGCAACTACCTCGGCACCCGCCGAAGCTACCGCTCCGAGTGGGGGCCGCGTGCTGGCCTCACCGCTGGCCAAGCGCATAGCCCAGGAAAAAGGCATCGATATCAGCCAGGTAAGAGGCTCCGGCGACAATGGCCGCATTGTACAGCGTGACGTGGAGAACTTCCAGCCCGGCGCTGCTACGGCTGCTCCTGCCTCTAAGCCCGCTGCTGCACCGCTACCCGAATACATCGCGCCGGCCGCCGAAGCGCCCAAAGCCGCACCCGCTGCGCCCGCCAGCGCTCCGGCTCCCAAGCCCGCGGCTGCGCCCACCAGCGCCCAGCCCGAAGGCACCTACACCGATACGCCCGTTTCGCAGATGCGCCGCGTTATTGCGCGCCGCCTCGCGGAAAGCAAGTTCTCGGCCCCGCATTTCTATCTGACGATGGAAATCACGATGGACCGCGCTATGGAAGTTCGGACCCAGCTCAACGCGCTTTCGCCGGTGAAGCTGTCGTTCAACGACTTGGTAATCAAAGCGGCGGCCGTGGCACTGAAGCAGCACCCAACTATCAACTCCTCGTGGCTCGGCGACAAAATTCGTCAGAACCACATGGTGAACATCGGCGTGGCTGTTGCTGTAGACGAAGGCCTGCTGGTACCCGTAGTGCGCAACGCTGATGGCAAAGGCCTGTCTACCATTGCTACTGAGGTAAAAGAGCTTGCTGGCAAAGCCAAGAGCAAGAAGCTGCAGCCCGCCGAGTGGGAGGGTAGCACCTTCACCATCTCGAATCTGGGCATGTTTGGCATCGATGAATTCACGGCCATCATCAACCCACCCGATGCCTGCATCCTGGCTGTGGGGGGCATTAAGCAGACGGCAGTAGTAAAAGACGGTCAGCTAGCTGTGGGCAACATCATGAAAGTAACTCTGAGCTGCGACCACCGCGTAGTAGATGGCGCTTCTGGCGCTGCCTTCCTGCAGACGCTGAAAGGCCTGCTCGAAGACCCCATGCGTATGCTGATTTAACTGTCGAGTTACTACTTGAGCTTTGAAAAGCCAGCCTGCAAGGGCTGGCTTTTTTATTTATTCGCTTAATTGTGAAATCAATATATGTTCCTGTCCCGCTCCACCTAGCTCCGAACATCCATTCACTTTTCTTTTAAAGCAATGAAACAGCTAGTACCAATTACCATCATGTGCCTAACAAGTGTCATGGCAATGGGGCAAGATCAAAACCTGACGGGGCAAGTGCTGGACGTGGCGGGCCGACCGGTAGTAGGAGCTACGGTACTGGAAAAAGGCACCAATAACGGTACTGGTACCGATGGCAGCGGCCGATTCTCGCTGCGTGCCCGCTCCCAGTCGCCCACGCTGGTCATCAGTTCCATCGGTTTTGCCCCCCAGGAGGTAAGTGCGGGCGCCGGACCCATAAACGTGCGATTAGCGGAATCCACTACCAGCCTGGATGCGGTGCAGGTAGTTGGGTCGCGCAGCCAGAACCGCTCTGTCACCGATTCGCCCTCGCCAGTTGATATAATTGACATAAGGGAAGTAACCGCCAAAACCGGACAGCTTGACGTTAATCAACTGCTGCAATTTGTGGCGCCTTCCTTCAACTCCAACCGCCAGACGGGCTCCGATGGCGCCGACCACGTAGATCCGGCATCTTTGCGCGGCCTCGGCCCCGACCAGACCCTAGTGCTGGTGAACGGCAAGCGTCAACACCAGTCGGCGCTAGTCAACCTGTTTGGCTCGCGCGGTCGCGGCAATACCGGCACCGATCTTAATGTCATTCCGGCCGCTTCCATTCAGCGAATCGAGATTCTGCGTGATGGCGCAGCGGCGCAGTATGGCTCTGATGCTATTGCCGGTGTGATCAATATTGTATTGAAAAACAGCGTGGATGAACTGACGGTAAGTGCTAACTACGGCGCTTACGACGCGAAATACCGTTTCGATAATGAGAAGTTTGATGGCGGCAACTTCAACGTCAACGCTAACTACGGTATCGGAGTGGGGAGCAAGGGCGGTTTCGTGAACGCCACGCTCGACTACAACAAGCGCGAGCACACCCAACGCGCCAATGTACCCTCGCCCGATGGCATAGCCCGCCGCGAGTACGGCGACCCGGAAGTATCAAATGCAGCCGCTTACCTCAACGCCAAGTTCCCGCTCAGCGACAAAGCCCATATCTACACGTTTGGCGGCATGAACAAGCGCAAAGGCGACGCCTACGCCTGGACGCGCTTCCCCGACGATGACCGCAACGTGCCCGCCATCTATCCCAATGGCTTCGACCCAATTATCACCAGCGACATCGTAGATGGCTCGGCGGTAATAGGGGCACGGGTGCTGGTTGGCGAGTGGGACCTGGATTTGAGCAATAACTTTGGCTCCAACCGGTTTGAGTACGGCTTGCGCAACACACTCAACGCTACATTAGGCGAGAGTTCACCTACGGCTTTTGATGCGGGGGGCTTTCAGCTTCAGCAAAACGTCGTTGGCTTGAGCGCCACGCGCAACTACAAAACGGTGCTGCAAGGCTTCAACCTAGCAGCCGGCGCCGAGTACCGGCGCGAGTGGTATTCGCTCTTTGCCGGCGAAGAAGCTTCTTACCGCAACTATGCGCCCGGCTCCAACATAGCGGGCGGCTCGCAGGGCTTTCCCGGCTACCAGCCCAGCGACGCCATCAAGGCCGACCGCGACAACGTGGGCGTGTATGTTGATGCCGAGCTGAATGTGACCCAGCGCTGGCTGCTGGCCGCCGCTCTGCGCTACGAGAACTACAGCGACTTCGGCAGCACCCTCAACTACAAAGGCGCCACTCGCTACAACCTGACGGAGTTTCTGACTTTGCGCGGTACGTTCAGCACGGGCTTCCGGGCGCCTTCGCTGGCTCAAATCAACTTCAACTCCACGTTCACCAACTTCATTGGCGGACAAGCCGTGGAAGTACTACTGGCCCGCAACAACAGCCCCGTCACCCAGAAGCTAGGCATCCCGAGACTCAAGCAGGAAACTTCCACCAACGCCAGCTTAGGCTTAACCAGCCGGCTGGGCTCATCGCTAAGCCTGACTCTGGATGGTTACTACATTAAAGTAAATGACCGGGTGGTGCTTACCAGCCAGTTTTCCGCCGATGATCCGGTCATTGGAGATGATTTGCAGGCTTTGAACGTTGGTCAAGCGCAGTTTTTCGCCAATGCCGCCTCTACCTCTTCGCTAGGCCTCGATGCGGTACTTAGCCACACACTCACACTGAGCGGCAGCCGCCTGAACTCCACGCTGGCCGCAAACTTCAACCGCCTACGCATCGACCGGGTAACGACTTCGGGCCGGCTGGCTGGGCGTGAGGATGAATTTTTCGGACCGCGAGAGCAGGCATTCGTGAAAGCGTCGGCGCCGCCTTCCAAAATCAACCTTACCTTCGATTATCAACTTGGGCGCTTTGGGGCGCTGCTGCGCTTCGTGCGCTTTGCCCAGATCGAGCTGATTGATTACGACGATAATGTGCAAGTGTACGAGCCGCGCACTACCACCGACCTTTCCTTGAGTTACGCCCTCACCGACCATTTGCAGCTCTCGGTGGGCAGCTCTAACCTGTTTAACGTATACCCCAACCGCTTCAATCCGCAGGTAACCGAAACCGGGGGCGCTTGGGACCCGGTACAGATGGGTTCGAACGGCCGGTTTTACTTTGCTAAATTGCAGGCCCGTTTCTAAGCAGGTGCCAGTTAAAAGTCAGCTGTCATCCTGACGAAGGAAGGACCTGCCCTATTTGAACATGAGTCAAACTAATGACTTATTCAAATGTGGGTAGGTCCTTCCTTCGTCAGGATGACAAGTGTTTTTCTGACAGCTGCCAATTACTAATTCTCACCTAAGTATGAAAATAAGATCAACTACTGTCCTCGGCGTGCGCCACAATGGGCAGATTGCCGTGGGCGCCGACGGGCAAGCCACTATGGATAAGCACGTGGCTAAAAGCAACGTGCGTAAAATCCGTAAGCTGCACGATGGCAAAATCGTAACTGGGTTTGCCGGCTCCACGGCCGACGCCTTTATGCTGCTAGATAAGTTTGAGGAGAAGCTAGGTAGCTACAATGGGCAGCTGCGCCGCGCCGCCATTGAGCTTGCCAAAGAATGGCGCAAAGACCAATATCTGCGCAAGCTGGAAGCCATGATGGTGGTCGCCGACAAAGACGAACTGCTCATCGTGGCCGGCACCGGCGACGTGCTGGAGCCTGACTCCGACGTAGCTGCCATTGGCTCGGGTGCCATGTTTGCCCAAGCTGCCGCGCTAGCTCTGAAGAAGCACGCGCCTCACCTTACGGCCCGCCAAATGGTAGAAGACGCTCTGCACATTGCGGCTGATATCTGCATCTACACCAATCATAACCTCATGATTGAGGAGTTGAAATAAGGCTGATTTTGTAAGCAACCCAGGTCGGGTTGGGCGCTGCTAATATTCTTTGCAATGCAGGGCTCCTATTGAACGATTCCGGGCTGCTAATTGATTGTACACCACGACCCACTACTACACAGAACAACACGATTCGATGAACGTAACGAACTTCCTTAAGCACCACTACCGCCACTTCAACGCTGCTGCCCTGATTGATGCCGCTGAAGGCTACAACAAGCACCTCGCGGATGGTGGCAAAATGATGATTACGCTGGCTGGCGCTATGAGCACGGCCGAAATGGGCATCCAACTGGCCGAGCTGATTCGCCAGGATAAGGTGCAAATCATCAGCTGCACCGGTGCTAACCTGGAAGAGGATATCTTCAACTTGGTGGCCCACGATTTCTACGAGCGGGTACCTAACTATCGCGATCTAACGGCGGCCGACGAGCAGGCCCTGCTGGAGCGCCACATGAATCGCGTAACCGATACTTGTATTCCGGAAGAGGAAGCCATGCGCCGCCTCGAGCACTCAGTACTGAAGTTTTGGGAGCAGGCCGATAAAGCTGGTGAGCGGTATTTCCCTCACGAGTTCTTCTACCAAATCCTGAAGTCGGGCGAGCTGGAGCAGTATTACCAGATTGACCCCAAAGACTCCTGGATGCTGGCTGCTGCTGAGAAAAACCTCCCGATTATCTGCCCCGGTTGGGAAGATTCTACGTTGGGCAACATCTTCGCTGGCCACGTCATCAGCGGTGATATCCAGAACGTACACACCGTGCGCACGGGCATCGAATACATGATTTACCTAGCTGAGTGGTACACCAAGCAGGCTACGGAGGAAAGCAAGGTAGGCTTCTTCCAGATTGGCGGCGGTATTGCCGGCGACTTCCCAATCTGTGTGGTGCCTATGCTGCACCAAGACTTAGGCCGCACTAGCGTGCCGCTGTGGGGCTACTTCTGCCAGATTTCAGACTCTACGACCTCATACGGTTCCTACTCCGGCGCTGTGCCTAACGAGAAAATCACGTGGGGTAAGCTGGGCCAAGACACGCCTAAGTTCATCATCGAGTCGGATGCTACGATTGTAGCGCCGCTAGTGTTTGCCATGGTGCTGGGGCAATAATTTGCATTACCCTTTAAAAGAAAAGCCCCCCATTGGATTCAGTGGGGGGCTTTTTGTGTGCTGATGATAACCCCATCCTTAGCGGGTCTGTAGTGTAGCGGACGGCTTAGAAGCGCTAGCTTGCTTTTGCATTTCCTGTTTCATGGCCTCTTTAAACGTAGACCAGTTTAAGGCATAAGTGAGAGACACCATAACCACGATGCAGGTCAGATAGCCCAGCAAATAAGTCATGAAGCCGCGCCAGAGGCGGCCAGCCAGGCTCAGGCCGGTGTGGGCCAGCAAACTGCCGTAGGCCCAGGTGGCGTATCCAAAGACTGGCAGCATGAACACTAGGCTAACCGTGCCAATTTGAGGCGTACCGCTGTACGCGTATAGAACCGGCAGGTACAGCACGGCAAAAAAGTTAATGATAGCCGTGATAAACGCCACAATGATGAGGCACTCGGCGTAATTGTAGCCGCCACGCCGCAAAAACCAACGCGCAAACAGTGCCCACACTGGCACCATGGCTATATAGCACCAACTCAGATACTTCATCAAAAAGCCAGTGGATGCCTGCTGCATCTGCCACACAGCATCCGGAATGGAAGGGTCTTTAGGCGGCAACATCTGGATATGCAGCACCGACGATACCAATGCATAAAAGCTGGTCACGATTAGCAGCAGCGACAGCGGCCGAAAATGGTCGACGCGCTTGCCAGCCAAGTAGGCCCTAATGGTGGGACCAGGCCGCGAGATCATTGTTTTGAGCGTGAATAGAATGCCCTTATCAACATGCCATATGGAGTGGGGAATATCGTGGAGCATGTCGGCCATCGTCAGGCGATGGGTATGGTGCGCATCCTGCCCGCAGCGGCCACAGTAGCGGTCGGGCACCTCGTGGCCACAATTCAGACAGGCTGCCGCGTGCTGGTGCGTAGCAGTAAGAGTGTCGGAAGCTGAATTAGCAGTAAGGGTAGAGTGCATAGATGAAGTGTATGTAGCTTGCAATAAGCAATATCTGAAACAAAAGATATGCAGTTCACCTGAGAATCCCCACTTTTTTTAGGTTGATTTGTTGCGCAAGTGTATCGCCACTTCTTCTACTTGTTTTGCTTGTATGGCTACCACAACCATTCCTAAGAAAATCCTGGCTCGTCAGCACGAAATAACGGCTGACTTTCTGCGCTTAGTCGATGTTCATATGGCTGATGTAGTGGCAGGACGAACTACTGAGATGCTCGAAATTCGAGACTTTGCCGACCAACTGCACATTCACCCCACGCACCTGAGCAATACCATTAAGCTGACCACGGGCCACTCGCCCTGCTACTATTTCGAGGCGCGCATCATGGACGTGGCTCGCCAGCAACTCCGCGACCCTAGCCGTTCCGTGGCCGACATTGCCGCCGACCTCACTTTTGATGCCTCCAACTTCACCAAGTTCTTTAAGCGCTTCGAGGGCTGCACGCCCAAACAGTATCGGGAGCAATTATGGGCCGCGCAACGCGCCGAAAAAACGGAAACAGTCACCATTTAAACTGAAACTGTCACCATACTTGCGGCCTCAAGACGGGTAACCTTTGTGTTGTTATTTTTTAAACACAAAGCAATGAGCACAAATAAGATAGCCCTCGTAACAGGCGGCAGTCGGGGCCTCGGCCGCAACAGCGCCCTCCAACTCGCCCAAGCCGGCCACGACCTGATTATTACTTACCGCAGTAAAGATGCGGAAGCCAACGAAGTAGTAGCTCAAATACAAGCACTGGGCCGCAAAGCCGTAGCTCTGCAACTCGATACCAGCATTATGGCTTCGTTTCCGGCATTTGTGGAGGTCGTGACCCAGCAGTTGCAGCAGCACTGGAACCGGAGCGCCTTCGATTTTCTGATCAACAATGCCGGTATCGATGCTTCATCGTCCTTCGCCGAAACGACCGAGGAAGACTTTGATAGCCTCCTGAATGTGCACTTCAAGGGCGTGTATTTCCTCACCCAAAAGCTCCTGCCACTCCTGGCCGATGGCGGCGGTATTGTGAATTTCTCGACTGGTTTGGCCCGCTTCACCACGTCCGGCTACGCGGCTTATGCCTCCATGAAAGGCGCCGTAGAAACCCTGACTAAGTATATGGCCAAAGAGTTGGGCAGCCGCGGTATCCGGGCCAATGTGGTGGCGCCCGGCATTATCAAAACCGACTTTACGGCCAAAGCCCGCGCAGCGCACCCGCAACTGGAGCAGTATATGTCGGCTAATACGGCCCTGGGTCGTATCGGCGAGCCTGAGGATATTGGCAGCGTCGTTGCCTTTCTGTGCTCCGATGCTGCGCGCTGGGTAAATGCGCAACGTATTGAAGCCTCCGGCGGCTACTCGCTGTAAGTCATAAAAGCGCGTAAAAAAGCCCCCCAGAGTATTCCTGGGGGGCTTTTTTATAAATATCAGCTTGACTTAACTAACTTAAATGCGGAACAATGGCCGCGCGGGGTTCCAAATGCCCCACGGAATCATAAGTAGCACCAGCACCAGCGCCACGGCAAACCAGATAAACGCTTTTTTATGCTTGGAAACCGGGTTAATGGCCTTCTTGGAAAGCGAGCGGCCCACTTGGGCGATAATAACCGCCAGAATCATGGTGGTAATGTGCTCTACGCCCCAGAACCGCAGTTCAGGGTTTTTCATGGCAGCTCCCATACTCTGAGTCGCCGCTTTTGCTACGGGGCTAAGGCCGAAGTATAAAATTAAACCTAATAGGAGCTGTAGGTGCAAGGAACCCACGAAGGCGGCGGCCATGCCATTGTCGGCGCCAAGGTAGGGGCGACGGTTGCGCCAGCCCACGAAGGCTCGGTACAAGGCAATCAGCCCAAAAATAACCACCAGCCAGCGGGACCAGGAGTGCAGTGCAAGTACAGCAGGATACATAGTGAAAAGTGAATGTGAAGCGGCAAAGGTCGGGAGTGGCGACCAAAATGCCGCGCTGGGGGGCAAATTGTTCGCTTAGGCGGGGTAGCCAGTACCGACCAGAGGGCGCAAATTAAAAGAGCAGCGGAGCTTTTTCGTTTTTGTGGCCTTCGAAAGAAAAGACTTTCTCCTGTACAAACAGCTCCCCTTCTTGGCGCAAAATTGCGATGTTGTTGATGTTGAGTCGGAGGTTAAACGTCTCTTCGTTAAGGTGTTGCAGCACGGGACCAAGCAGGTCAGGGGACGTGTCGTGCAGAGCTAGGGAAATATGCGGCATCCAGCAGTCGGGGCCGCTGAACTTATCGGTGCGCAAGCAAAGCGGCGCCGTGGCGCTTACAATGCGCTTATGCAGCTGGTTGAGCGCATCGGAGCGCAGCACGGGAATGTAGATAACCGGATTAGGGCCCGGAAAGACGCCTAGCCCCGTAGTGAAGGCCGGAAATGGCTTGGTGGAGCGGGCCACATCACGCAATACGGCATTCAGAGAAGAGAGCTTACGCACCCCCGCCAGTTGGTAGGTAATGTGCGGATCGGGCGTGGCCTGAACATCATCGAGGCCGAATTCCCGTTCCAACCCTTTGATTATGCGGTTGATACGAGCCGCATTGGGCGGGCTGAGCAGCGTGGTTATTGCAAGCATAGCCCCTAAACTACAGAACTGGGTCCAGGGTTGGCCCGTTGCCGCACTTGTTGGTTGAAGTTTTCGCTTTGGCCCCGGGGTACGCTCAAATTCTGCCAGTCAGCGCCCCGCAGAATCTTGCCCAATTGCACGAGTTGGCCCACGTGGTAGCTGTAGTGCGCTACCTGCCGCTCTAGGGCTGCCAGCGCAGTGTGCGCCTCGCCCCGAATCGTAACCGTGCGCAGCAAGTCCTCGGGCTGCAACGTATTCAGCAAGTCGAATAGAATGCGCCAGGCTGCGTCCCATTGCTCCTGCAAAGCCGGTACATAGGTTTCGGCCGGAGCGCTGGGCTCCTCAAATTCTTGGTCGCGGCGGCGATCGGGCTTTTCACCATCGGCAGTTAGGAAGTCAGTGAAGCGGGAGCGGAGGTTACCGATCATGTGCTGCACAATAACGGCCGCACTGTTGGCGCCCAGCGCGGGACTGTACAGCCATTCATTAGGTGTAATCTGAGCCAACGACCGGTCAGCTAGGCTTTTATACATTATAAAGTTGTGGCGCAAAAGAACCAGCACTTCCTGGCCCAGCGCATCCGACGATATTGACATAAAATGAGCAGATAGGTGTGAGGAAGTACTAGATTACAAAAAAAGGCTGTCCCAAAAAGGAACAGCCTTTACAATTTTTAAGCAAGCAAGTCAGCGACATGAATTGAGGCTTATGAACTTGTCAGAACTAAACTTTATTAATGCCAAAGTCCGCAACGGGCGGGTTTTGCCCCCCAAGCAGTATACTCAAGTAGGCTTTGCCTAAATCAATACTGGTGCTACGGCGAGGAGCAGTAGCTATTAGCAGGTACACAGTGCTTTGAATACCTTATCGGCTTGATCATATAACTGCCCACACCAACTATCAACAGCTTGCGGTGTTACTTCAATGCATGATACGCTCATCTTTTATGCTACCTGCCAAACTCACCAAAGGCAACCTTCCTACCAAGATCTGCGCTACTTGCGGCCGTCCTTTTGAGTATCGGAAAAAGTGGCGCAACTGCTGGGAGGAGGTGAAATACTGCGGCGAGAAATGCCAGCGCAGTCGGGCCAGTCAGCCAGTTAAATAAAGAGGCTCGACTCAGCTGAGTCGGGCCTCTTTAGCAAGCGATTATAAAATCGTTTAGCGCGATAACACTACCCGGCCGCTGTGGCTCTTGTTGCCGGCCCGCAGCTTAAACAAGTATGTACCTGCTGGTAGTGCGGTGCCGTCGAAGGCTTGCTCGTGCCATCCAGCACCTTGCTCGCCACTAACCACGGTTTTTACCTTGCGGCCCATCATATCAAACACCTCTAAGCTTACCATGCCTGGCTCGGCCAGCTGGTAGCTGAAACGCGTGCGGTCAGAGAAGGGGTTAGGAGCAGCTACCACCAATTCGCGCTGGGCAAATTGAGCATCTGAGGTAGTAGTAGCGCTTTGACTAGCTACTGCATCAAGCGGCTTGGAGTTCCACTGGTCGTGAGTGCGCGTTACGATAACGGCAAAGTCAGCACGCTTCACTTTTTGCAGCGGCTTGAACGTAGCGTGCAGCTTCGGCAGCAAATCGTATGGCCCCTGCGTGACGGTATAGAAGGCGTTAATGATGTTCATATCCAATGCTACCTGCACGTAGCCAGCTAAACCAGCCGGAATCTGAGCAGCATCATCAATAGGAATACGCTTTCCATCTACCTCTACCGTTACGGTGTTGGGCACTTGCTGCGCTTTGTTTTGCAAGCCTAGACTCTGCACCAAGGAGTAAGCCAAGCTAGCGCGGGTAACAGCGGCCGATGGACCAAATACACCCGCCGACAAAGGTTGCATTACGCCATTCTGTACATGGTACCGGTCGCGCAGAGCTGCTCCTTGCGCTGTTACTGATTCGGCTAGCAGCCGGTCAGTTGCGCTTACGTCGCCAAAGGAAGCGGCGCCGCTCAGGGGTAAGAACTGACGCACTGCTTGGCCCATCAGCAGATAATCAGCTAGCTGAATGCGACTCAAATCTTGGTCAGGCTTGAAGCCACTTGATAAACCATCCATCAGGCGCTTGCTGATAGCCATTTGGATAGAAGCCTCGGCTGGGTGACCCACCACGTCGGTGAGGCCTTGGCTGCCAGCTGCTTGGTTTAAGGAAATAGTACCGTTTACGGTTTCGGGCAATGCTAACCCCTGCAAACCTTCGAGACGTACAGTCCAGGTGCCCGACTCAGGTCCGGCTACCGCCACAGCGCGGCCGGGGCTAGTAGCAAACAGCACCGAAATGCCCGAAGCATAGCGCTTGCCAGTGGGTGAGAGCAAAACCAGATTCACCGGGTTGCCCGTTTCGCCTAACAAGCCCGATACTTTGCAACTCACCTCCAACGACGATGTGCCCGGCGCCACAGCGAATGTGGTGCTGTTGGTGACGGTAGTTAAAGGATTGAAGTTGATCGTAAAATTCGAACTCGCCACGTTAGTATTTACGCTGCTGTTAAAAGTGCGCGTGGCGTTCACTGTGCTACCGTAGCCGGCCTGACGGAAGGCCCGATCCACAGCAGCATAAGCGTTAGCCATGCCTCGACCTACTTCCCACGACTCGCGGTTGGGCAAGTTGGTAGCAGTTTGCTCCAGAATGGTTTTTACCTCCAGGGGCGTCAGGTTAGGATTAGCATCCAGCATCAAGGCCACAATACCAGCCACATGCGGCGCCGCCATCGAGGTACCTGTAAGGTGGGTGTAGAAAGGCAAATAAGCCGGCTCAATTGCTTCGATGTCCTGCTGCGTGCTGAGCAGACCGATAGGAGAAATAGCCCGCGTCGAAATGATATCAGTGCCGGGAGCCGTTACTGTTGGCTCATCGCGCCAAGAGAAGCTCTTGCCGTCCATGGTGAAGCTGCCACCCACGCCCTTGCGGCCACGAGAAGACGAAGGGGCCAGCACGCCAGCCTTGTCAGAGTTGCCTACTGCTATTACCCAGGGGGCTTTTTTGTAGTTACCCGTAATAGTACCCGAGCCCGCGCCCGAGTTTCCAGCTGAGAACACCACTACAATGTTGCGATCCACACACCGCTTCGTCGCGATGTTGATGGGGTCGCTGGGGTTTGGCTCCGTGCCAATGTCGGAAGTAGTACCGAAGGAATTGGTGATAACGCGGATGTTGTACTGGAACTGGTTTACCAGCGCATAGTCAAATGCGCCCACCACATCCAGAATGAACAGCCCCGCACCCGTACCATAGCCAATAAGGTCGGCGCCCGGTGCGACCCCGGCGTGCTTGCCGTTGGAGGCAGCACCTGTAGCGCCCACAATACCAGCTACGTGCGTGCCGTGGCCGCCGCTTTGGTCTGTGTTAGGCACATTCTCTACATAAGTAATAGGCAACATGGCATCCTGAGCATTCAGGTTGGTGGTGCCCAGTACGTTCTGCTTCAGGTTTTTGCCCAGCGTCATGTCGGGATGAGTCCCGTCCACGCCGCTGTCGTTAATTACAACACCTATGCCCTTGCCTGACACCGGCAAACCGCCGTTACGCTGCGTGAAAGACGATTCCAAACGAACACGCTTAGCACCAGTCAGGGCGGTGGCACCCTCGTTGTCGCGAACTAAGGAGCGGTTTAGATAAACGGATACTACATTAGGATCAGCAGCAAGCAGGTCGATTTGCTCGCGGGTAGCTAGCACGCCTGCTACTGGCAAGGCCTTCAGTGTAACACCTTTGCTGATGCCTAAAGTTTGTAAAAGCCGCAAATTGGCGGCAGTAGGAGCGCTTTCTCCTCGAAAGGTAACCACCACTTGCTGCAAGCCGGTAGTGGTGGACAACGCTGATTTGAGATGAGAGTCAACAAACGCTTGGGCTAGTACGGCCCCGGTGCTACCCATCCAGAGTAACAGGCCGAGTAAAGTTCTTTTCATGCGTAAGAATGCTGTTTAGGGTGGTAAATCGGCGTTACCTACGTAGCACCCCAGATTTCAGATTCTTCAGCAATTCAAGCGTTTAGCTTTATTAAGGGTAGATTAATTTGAAGAGTTTAATTTTTTATTTCTTTAGTTAAAATCTATGAAGAGTATAATAAATTCAATATGTACAAAATATTGTCGTAATATTTAAAATAATAAATAATTTATAATTATTATAAATCAGCTGATTGTGTTAAGCAATTATGAAGTCAATCATGAAAAGCAATGAGTTCTACTTTTCTAATTTAAACAAAATGAAAAAAAGCGATTAACACTTCACTCTTGAGTCAGGAATATTTCTAAATCTCGATTTGCAATGAGCAGCCTTATTACTTCTTTAGGCTGAAAGTAATCGTATGAAGGCTAGGCACTTCAGGTATGAAAGCTAGTGCTTGTGTTTGTGGCCGGGCTCATAAATCAGACGCACGAAAGAGCTGAGGCGCTGCTCTTCGCGGCGCACCGGAATGCCCCCCACAATGCCTACTAGTAAATTATCGGCAATGCCCACGCGCATCTGGGGCCGGATAGTCATGTCGAAGTCGCCGTGCCGCCAGGCTTTATTGAACTCGACACCGAGAAAGTTGCGGGTGCCTGTTATCATGTAATGAAAGCTGGAGTTGAGCTGGTACGACCACTCAATGTGGCCCGTGGAAAAATGCTGGTCGGCGATGGGGCCGGTGTAGATGAGTGTGTGGTAATTGTCGCCCCAGCGTTTGGCCGCCACGAAAAAGGGGCTGTACATATTGCCCGTTACAACCTTGCGGTTCAGCTCTCGGAACTCGTTCATGGTCACCTCATTAATGTAGCCAACCGCCATCGACGTCTTCAGCTTCTCCGACACGAAAAACGAGTATTGAATAGCCGTTTTTAGTCCGTTGATTTTGTTGCGCGGCTGCTGCACATCGGCACTCCGGCTACCGGAGTAAAAGGTGAGAGGCACTTCAACTTCCAAGCCCAGCCTATTAATGGGGGCCCATTCATACTCTACCAACACTTCAAAGCTGTCGTAGCGTAGGTTGTCGGTTAGGCCGGCGCCCACGTTCCACTCGCTTTCTCCTTTTCGGGCGCCTAAGTCGCGGATGAGGTCGATGAACAGTGGTTCGGCGTGCAGCACTTTATCCGGATTATGCGCATCTTCTATCTCCTGCACATATAGGCTGTCGAGCGAAGAATTGGATAAGTTGGCGGGCTCTGTTTGCTGAGCCCATGCGGGCGACTTCAGCAGAAAGAAGAGGGGAAAAAGTAGAAATAGAAATTTCATAAAAATGCACAGAGGGATAAAGCGGCCGGCACACAAAAACGTTGCCGACGCACTGCTAGGCTATTGTTTTTAATTACCTTTTAACCAGAGGCTGCCATATCCGTTGCTATCTGAAATCTAGGGAGGGTACCTGGCCTACATAGCACAGTATTGCGCACTCGGCAAGCAGCAGCAAGTATGGAGTGAGCAGGCATTATTAATAAATGAGTTATGGCTTCGTTTTACACCACCCGAATTACTTATCACCACCCATTTTGCTTTGAAAGATAACCGCCGCGCCGTAGCCCTTTTGTTTACGGCCAACGCTATTTCTGGCTTCGCCCAAGGCATCTCGATGCTTGCCGTACCGTGGTTTTTTGCCCGCCAGGGCGCATCCAGTACCTTCAACTTGATGTATGGTCTGGTCACGTTTGCCTCGCTTTTCTGGGGTATGTACGCCGGCGCCCTCGTCGATCGGTTTGACCGCAAGCGGGTATTTCTGGCCTCCAATATTGTGGAAGGCTGCATCCTGCTGGGTGTCGCTAGCTATGGATTTTGGATGGGCGGGGTGCCCCTGGGGGGCATTTTGTTGGCCTTCACTACTACCGTTTTTGGTTACGGAATTCACTACCCGAATCTGTATGCTTTCGCGCAGGAAATCAGTTTGCCCAAAGACTATCCGCGCATTACCTCAACTATTGAGATTGTAGGACAGGCCACGTCAGTGGTGAGCGGGGCCTTGGCGGCACTGCTTTTGGAAGGCCTGCCTGCGGGCCAGACGTACACCTTGTTCGGAGCGGAGCTGGCTTTGCCTTTCTCCCTGGAGGCTTGGCCCCTGCACCAAATATTTCTGCTCGATGGCATCACCTACGCCGTGGCCGTGGTGCTCATCGCCTTCATCCGTCACCAGCCTGTCATCCTGACACAGGTGGAGCTGGGGTCGCTGCGGAAACGGCTGCGCACGGGCATCACGTATTTGCGGGAGCACCGCGCGGTGTGGGTGTTCGGGCTGTATTCGTTTTCGGTGTTTGTAGGGCTGCTGGTGAGTTTGAATGCGCTGATGCCCCTGTACGTGCATAACCATCTGCGAGCGGGTGCGGGCGTATTCGGCGCCGCCGAGGTAGCATACGCAGCTGGGGCTCTAAGCGCAGGCCTGTTTGTACGACGGGTATTCCTTCGCCATCCCACGCTGCGCTCGGTTATTGTGCTCATGCTAATAGCCGGCGTAAGCTTTGGGGTAGCCGCCGCGACGCGGTCGGTGGGGCTGTTTCTAGCGTTTTCACTTGTGCTTGGTTTCACTAATGCGGGCACGCGCATTCTGCGCGTGAGCTACCTGTTTGTGCACGTACCTAACGAAGTAATTGGGCGCGTCAATAGCATTTTCAACGTCGTGAATGTGCTACTGCGCACGGGCTTTATCCTGCTCTTTACCCTTCGTTTTTTCAGCTTGGGCTCCAACATCGTGTGGGGCTATGCGCTGCTAGGGGGCTTCATTGTGGGCTCGGCGGCCGTACTAATGGTGCGCTACCGTGAGCTAAGCGCTACGCCAGTACCAGCCTAAGAGCGCCCTAAGTTCTGGGGGGCTTTTTAGCTGATACTCAACAGCCAAAAAGGGTAGGGGCAAATCGGGCGCGAAATTGTTAAGGCACCATTAGTCGCCTCACCCGACCTTTGTTTTTTCTCCGTTGACTGCTTATGCCGCTTACCCAGGGTGCCCGCTACATGCTGCTTTCCACAATGTTCTTTGCCCTTATGAACGTGTGCGTAAAGTTGCTAGCTCACTTACCAGCCCTCGAAATTATCTTGTTCCGCTCTGTTATATCCGTGGGCATCAGCTATATCACGTTGCGGGCGCTGGATATACGACCTTGGGGCTCCAATCATTTCTTTCTCATTGCGCGGGGCGTTACCGGCGCGCTGTCCCTTATTCTTTACTTCTTCACGCTTCAGAAAATGCCGCTGGCCACGGCCGTTACTATTCAGTACCTGGCGCCCATTTTTACAGCGGTATTGGGTATTTTCATCGTGAAGGAAAAGGTAAAAGCCTGGCAGTGGGCGTTTTTTCTGCTCTCCTTTGCCGGTGTACTAGTTATTGAAGGTGTGGATACGCGCGTCGATCCGCTGTATTTGATTATTGGGGTGGCCTCAGCCGTGTTTTCGGGGTTTTCCTACAACTCTATTCGTCGCCTCAAAGACCGGGAGCATCCCTTAGTCGTGGTGTTTTACTTTCCTATGGTGGCCTTGCCTATTTCGGCGGTGTATTGCCTGTTTCACTGGGTAACGCCCCACGGCCTCGACTGGCTGTGGCTAGGCCTTGCGGGCTTGTTTGCCCAGGGTACGCAGGTGTGCATGACGAAAGCTTATCAAGCCGAAAAATTATCTAGCGTGGCTAACCTCAACTATGTTGGTATCGTGTACGCTCTGGGGCTGGGTTTCGTCCTCTTCGGTGAAACGTTCCGGCCGGAGGTTTACTTGGGAATGAGCTTGGTTTTGGTGGGCGTCGTACTTAACACTTGGTACGTCCGCCGCCAGCGCCCGGCCCCTGTACTTCCCCTCAGCGAAGTCGCAGTCTAGTCTAAGCTAGGCTCAACATTCTTTGCAAAGTCATAATATTCAATAAGTCTAAAATTACTGCTGAGCAGTATGTTGTCATCAAATGCGGTAATACACGCACAATTGTAAATTATAAGAATTGTTTTGGCAGCGGCGAAAGATCTTATTTTCCGTACAGAATACTATTTTCTATCGGTTTTTACGGTATTATAGGAATAACTACTTAATTTCAAGTAAACGCATGGAAGTAGTTGATTGTAAGGCGTAATCAGGAAATAACCTGTCACCTTTTATTCAACTACTCTTTATGTCTAAACCAATTATTTCTCCCCCCGAAGCTCCTGCCTCTTCTACCCAAGAGAGCTTCTTGGCTGCTGTACCTCGGCGTACTTTCCTGCGCTACTCCGGCGCGGGCTTAGCGCTTACCGGTTTGCTCTTGGCTGGCTGCGACGACGATAGTGACGTCATTCCTGATCCTACAGGCACGGGAGGTGGTACGGTAAGCGTGGGCACTGGCGACATCGGCGTATTGAATTATGCCTACGCCCTCGAACAACTGGAATATGCTTTCTACGCGGCGGTAGTAGGAGGTGCCTACTTCGCGAGTGCCACGGCAGCCGAGAAAGCTATTCTGCAAGATCTGCGCGACCATGAGCTAGCGCACCGCGACTTTTTCAAAACGGTATTGAATACCAATGCCATCAAGGAGCTAACCCCCAACTTCTCTGCCATCAACTTCGGCGACCGCAACAGCGTGTTGACCAATGCCAGAGCCTTCGAAGACTTAGGGGTACACGCCTACAACGGCGCCGGTCCGCTGCTCACTAGCGCCGACTATCTAACGCTAGCGGGCAAAATTGTGTCGGTAGAGGCGCGGCACGCGGGCGTCATCCGCGAACTCCTCCAGCTCAACTCATTTGTAGCCAATGATGTGGTAGATCTATCTACTGGTTTGGAGCGCTCCAAGACCCCAGCTGAAGTGGTAGCTATTGCTAATACTTTCTTGCAGGAAGGTTCTAAACTCGATGTGTCGCGGCTGGCTTAAATGCCCGCGTATCAACTCTATTAATTATCAGCAGCAAATTAACCTGGCATTCCCATGGATCTGTTTAAAATAATCAAAGACATAGAGAAAGTTGACCCTGAGGTGTACGAACGCTTCGACTCGCGGCGGCGAGTATTCAAGCACCTGTCTGGCTTTGGCAAAACGCTAACGGCCGCAGCCTTGCCCGCAGCGGTTGGTACTCTATTCAATAAGGCGTACGGGCAAACTAGTGCTTTGTCACCAGCTATTGTGGAAGTTCTGAACCTAGCTCTAAGCTTGGAATACTTGGAGCGGTATTTTTACGAAACAGCGCTAAATACCCAAGGCTTACTGCCCGCCGATGCCGTGCCCGCCATCACCACTATCCGCAACGATGAGGTAGGACATATTGGCGTATTGCGGGGTGCTTTAGGTACCCAGGCAATACCCGACCCCACGCGCGCCGCTTTCGACTACACCGGAGGTCGTGGCAGCAATACTGGTCCCTTTGCTACTGTCTTCAGCAATTTTGCCACCTTCATCACAGTATCTCAAAGCTTCGTCGATACTGGGGTAAGAGCTTACAAAGGTGGAGCGCCCGTGCTCATGCCTAACAAAGCATTGCTTCAGGCTGCCCTCAACATTCACTCTGTAGAGGCTCGTCACTCCTCCAAGATTCGCGCGTTGCGGCGCGGAGGTGTACAAAGCACGACCACACCTAAAAGCTGGATCACAAATGATGAAGGCTATTCGGCTGCGCCTACCAATATCGGTTTGCGTCCCTATGGCCCCGGAGCGCCAGCAGCTTCTTTTCCAAGCGAAGCCAATATCACCCAGGGCGGCCTGAACATTCAAACCACGAGCAACATCTCCCAAACCGCTGCTACTGAGTCCTTTGATGAGCCCCTAGATCCAGTAACGGTAAAAAGCATTGCCCGCAATTTCGTGGTAGCCAGCAGCACACTGTTCGTTTAATAATCGACAAATACACTGCATTTGAAAGGCGCCCTATTTAGGGCGCCTTTTTTTGTATTAACCCGCCATGTTTTGCTCTACTCTTCTACGTATGATGGTTCCTATGAGATTGAGTAAGCTAATCTGTAAATAAACACTTGGACAAAACAATGTTAGTATCATTGTTCAAGTGCAGATAAAGGGCATTATTCAAATAAGGATTCTATAGATAATACAACAGTACAGGTTATAATATAATGAAATAGTGTAAGATATACGTAATTAAGTGCTATAAATACGTATTATTAGAAATACTGAAATATAACCGCCTACCTTATTACGTATGGAGTTAGTCATGATTTTTCACTACTTAATACAAAAACTATGTCCAAAATTTCCCACAACATCCCCGAAGCAGAAAATGCCCAGGAGGAAGTAATGGTGCCTCTACAGCGCCGTGCGTTTTTGCGTTATACCACTGCTGGTGTAGCGCTGACTGGGCTTGCGTTAACGGGTTGTACAGATGATCGGTTGAACGACATCTTCAAGCAAGTTGACCGCAACAGCGGTGTTGTTAATGTTGGCAGTGGCGATGTCGGTATTTTGAATTACGCGTATGCCCTGGAGCAACTAGAAGCCGCTTTTTACGCGCAAGTATTGGAAAGCTATGTCTATCTCAACGCATCACGTGCGGAAAGAATCATATTGAAAGATCTAGCTGATCACGAGAGAATTCATAAAGACTTTCTCAAAGCGGCTATCAAGGCGGCAGGAGCCGTACCGATTAAGGAGTTGACGGCGGATTTTTCGTCGGTTAATTTTTCTAACCGGACCAGTGTACTGTCTACTGCCAAAGCGTTCGAAGACTTAGGCGTAGCGGCTTACAACGGCGCTGGCAAGCTCATCACGAACCCCGCTTATCTCACTATTGCCGGTAAAATCGTGTCGGTAGAAGCGCGTCATGCGGCCCTGATCCGTGACTTGTTGCAGGACGGCACTTTCGTTGGGCCTGATGTAGTAGACCTGAACACGGGTCTGGAAAAATCAAAATCACCCGCCGAAGTCGCGGCCATAGCCAATACTTTCTTGGCTCAAGGCTCGAAAATCGACGTCAGCAGCCTGCCCAGAGACTAAGCTGAGTCTGTAACATTCATCCTTTCTATCGTCTAAAAACTTACCCATGAATATTCACAAGCTCATTACCGAAATCGAGAAGGTAGATCCAGAAGTCTACGAACGGCTCGATCAGCGCCGCCAAATGTTCAAGCATTTTGCGGGCTTCGGCAAAAAACTGGCTGCGGCTGCCGTGCCACTAGCTATGGGCTCTATGTTCCAGAAGGCCTATGGCCAATCAAGTGGACTGAGCGCTCAAATTCGGGACGTGCTTAATTTTGCACTTCGTCTCGAGTATCTGGAAACCTATTTCTATCAGCTTGGGCTAGCTGCACCAGGTTTGCTCACGGGGCAGACTCGCGCAGATATCAATCTGATCCTTATTGATGAGCGGAACCACGTAAGGTTCCTGCGCTCAGTATTAGGCGCTGACGCTATTCCTGATCCAACCGTTAACGCCTTCGACTATACTGGCTCTAAAGGGGGCACGCGCGCGGCGTTGCTACCCAATGTATTCAGCAACCTCGGCACTTTCCTGGCCTTAGCTCAGGCGTTTGAAGATACTGGGGTACGCGCCTACAAAGGTGGTGCTCCGCTGCTTATTAGCAACAACACAGTGCTGGAAGCTGCGCTGAACATTCACTCCGTAGAGGCCCGTCACGCTTCTCGCTTGCGCACCATACGCCGCGGCGGCGTGCAGAGCGAGCCAGGTGATCCACGTATGCAACCACAAAGCTGGCCCTCCGGCAACGATAATGGCGGTCCGGCACCGGCCGTTACCGCCGCCGTTTATGGTCCCGGCAGCCCAGCTAGCTTGTATCCAGGCGAAGAGAACGTAATTCAAGCTGGCATAAATGTACAGGGACTCAGCCAAGTGTCGCCAAGCGAAGCTTCGGAGGCATTCGACGAGCCACTCGACATGGGCACTGTGTTGGCTATTGCCGCTAACTTCATTAGGTAGATAGCTCACGCCGCTTAGCGGCTTAATTCTTAAAAAGGACAGCCCCAAGGGCTGTCCTTTTTTGTTTTACAAGCGCTGATAGTAGGGCTTCTGGGGGGCAAATCGGTTGACCTGACAGCTACAAAGCAACCATAGTGCTCCAGATTCTATCTACCTTGACAAAGTCTGAATTATCTGCCCGATGCGCTTTTCCCTACTTGCTGCCTTCCTCTTATGTAAGGCTTTCATTTTGATTTCCTTAACCGGTTATGCTGGCATTATCCGGGGTCGGGTGACGGATGGGCAAGGTGCGGCGCTGGCGTATGCCAACGTAGCCGTACGCACCACAGCCACCAGTACCGCTTCCAACGAGCAGGGCGACTACCAGCTAAAATTGCCCCCCGGCCGCTACGAGCTGGTATTTCAGTACGTGGGCTACAAGCCGCGCATCGAGGCGGTGCAGGTAGCCGGCGGCGACACTGTGACGGTGTTGAACGTGAGTCTGCAAACCGAAACCTACAGCGTGGGCGAAGTGCTGGTGCGCTCCACCGACCGCGACCCGGCTTACGCGCTGGTGCAACACGCCATTCAGTGGCGGCGCTACCACCGGGCCGAAGTGGCAGCATTCACGGCCCGCACCTATATCAAAGCCATCATTCGCCTCACCGACGTGCCCGGCAAGATTCTGGGTATCATCAAAACCGACCCCAGCCTAAAGCCGGGCGTGGTTTACTTGTCGGAGTCGGTGTCGGAAATGTCGTTTCGGCAGCCTAATAAGATTCAGGAGCGCATGATTTCCTCGCGGGTGAGCGGGAGCAGCAAGGGCTTTAGCTTTAATAGAGCGTCGGGGCGGAGCTTTAATTTCTATGACAACCTGATTCAGTCGGGCTTTTCGGAGCGGGGCTTTGTGTCGCCTATTGCTCAGAACGCCATGCTATTCTACCGCTACGAGTTGGTAGGCACCAGCACCCAGGACGGGCGCCAGATCCATAAAATCCGCGTGACGCCGCGCCGCCGCAACGACCCGGCTTTCACCGGTTTCATTTACTTAGTCGACGGGCTATGGCGCCTGCACAGTCTGGAGCTGAGTCTGGACCAGAATTCGGGCATTGAATACGTTGAGAGTATCCGCATTTCCCAACAGTTTGCCCCCGCGCCCGGTCCATCCGACGTGTGGGTAATGCAGTCGCAGAAGGTGAGCCTAGTAGGAGAGGGGTTTGGGTTTAAAGGCAATGGCTCCTTCAATGCTATCCTGTCCAACTACCGCGTGACGCCGACTTATCCGAACCGCCCGGACGAGAAAGTAGTGGCCGCCGCGCCCGCCCCGGCCACCGAAACACCCGCGCCAGCGGCCCGCGAAACCGTAGCCGACGTGAAGAAGCAACGCCCCGAGCTGGGGGGCATTTCGCGCCAGATTCGCAAGCAAACTAAGTTGGCCGACAAGCAAATAGAGCAGCAAGCCCGCGAGGCCGGCTTTGAGCCGCTGGCGAAGGGTGAAGTAATGCGGGTAGAGAAGGAGGCCAACGAGCGCGACTCCAGCTACTGGGCCCAGATACGGCCCATTCCGCTCACCGAAGAAGAAGCGCGCGACTATCAAGTAAAAGACAGCACAGAAGTCATCAAAAAGTCGCGGCCCTACCAGGACTCCCTGGACCGGAAGCGCAATGAGATTGAGCCCACGGAGGTACTGCTGACCGGCTATGAGTACACCAACTCCTTCCGGCGGCGCACGGTGCGCGTGGAGCCCATCTTTAACATCTTGCAATACAGCACCGTAGAGGGCACCATTGTAAATGCCGAGGCTACCTACACCCAGCGCTTCGAGGACCGTCGCAACTACTCCTTCACGCCAACGCTACGCTATGGTTTCGCGGCCAAACTATTTAGTCCGAGCCTGTCGGGGGGCTACACGTACAAGCCGCTTTCCTTTAGCCGGATAGGGTTTGTGGTGGGCCGCACTATTGAAAACTTCGACCCGAATAGTCAGCTAACGCCCTTCATCAACACGCAGTATACGCTGTTGCGCAATACTAACTACGCCAAGTACTACCAACGCGACGGGGGCGAAATCAACTTCCGCACCGAGCTTGTCAACGGCCTTACCCTGCGCACCGCCATTGGCTACGCCGACCGGCACGAGCTAGAAAACGCGACGATAAAAACCATTGTGGACGTACCGGGCCGTGCTTTCACGCCCAACGACCCCATTAACGAAGAACTGCCGCAAGGAACTAGCTTCGGCCGCAACCAATCGCTGACGGCCTTTGCCGAACTGCTCTGGCAGCCGGGGCAGCAGTATATCATTCGCCCCACCGGCAAGTATAATCTGGGCTCCAAGTACCCTACGTTTCACCTGGGCTTGCGGCAGGGCTTTGGGGGCGTGCTCGGCTCCGATGTGCGCTATTCGCGCCTGGAGGGCGGCCTGCGCAAGACGCTGGAACTGGGCTTATTTGGCGAAAGCAATTTCGACGTAACCGTGGGGGGCTTTTTGGGCCGACCTCAGCTTTCCTTCATGGACTATCGCCACTTTGCCGGCAACCAAACCATCTTCGCCGCCAACTTCAATCAGTTTCAGTTGCTCGACTACTACAACTTTAGCACTCGGCAGAGTTACATCGAAGGCCATTTCAATCATCATTTCAATGGCTTCTTCCTGAATAAAGTGCCCTTGTTGCGTCGCTTGAAGTGGCAGGAGGTGGCCACAGTAAATTACTTACGCACACCCACCGTGGGTCATTACGTGGAGTTGGGCGTAGGCATTGAGCACATCTTCAAGCTCTTCCGGGTAGATGTGTATACTGCGTTACGCTCGGGCCAGAAGCTGGATACTGGTATTCGGATCGGGGCCGGCTTCTAAAGTTCGGCGGGTAGCGACCCGTATTCGTGTCTCCTCGTGGCTAATGTTATTTGGTGTGATTGTGTCATGCCTGACGTTCAAGGAGGAGGCACAAGTATGTGCCTCTACGGCTGGTGGTATAATTATAATTTTGGCACTTCACACTGCACTAGCTACCCAAGTCGTTGCATCTTATCTTGACAAGAAAAAGAAAAGATGAACCGAAGAGTATTTCTGCGAAATGGTAGCTTGGCTGGTGTTGCCCTTACTACCCTCTCCCTCAACGCCTGCAACACCGATACCAGCACTTCCGCAGCTACTGCCGGCCCCACCGATACCAACGATACATTTGCCCTCAACGAGCTCACCGCAGCTGAGCTACAGGACAAAATGACCAAGGGCCAATACACCTCCCGCGCCATCACGGAGCTGTATCTGCGCCGCATTGAATCCTTGGATAAAAAAGGTCCCCGATTAAACGCCGTCATTGAGCTAAATCCCGACGCCCTCACTATTGCCGAAGCAATGGATAATGAGCGCAGAGCGGGTAAAGTGCGCGGGCCCCTGCACGGTATTCCGGTGCTCATTAAAGACAACATCAACACCGGCGACCAGATGCAAACCACCGCCGGTTCTTTGGCGCTGGCTGGTAATAAGGCTTCTCAAGACGCTTTTATCGTCAAGAAGCTGCGTGAGGCCGGGGCGGTGCTATTGGGCAAAACCAACCTAAGCGAGTGGGCAAATTTCCGCTCTACGCGCTCGACCAGCGGCTGGAGCAGCCGTGGGGGGCAAACCAAGAACGCCTACATCCTCGACCGCACGCCCAGCGGCTCCAGCTCCGGCTCGGGTACAGCCGCCACCGCCAACCTCTGCGCCCTGGCCATTGGCACCGAAACGGATGGCTCCATTGTGTCGCCGGCCTCGTGCAACGGGCTGGTGGGTTTCAAGCCAACGGTGGGATTAGTAAGTCGCTCCGGCATCATTCCCATTTCCGCTACCCAAGACACGGCCGGCCCTATGACGCGCACCGTCCGCGACGCGGCTATTCTACTTTCTGTTATTGCCGGCCCCGATCCCGCCGACCCTGTCACCCAAGAAAACACGAAGAAAATAGCCTCCGACTACACCCAGTTTCTGTACCCGCAGGCGCTGGGGGGCAAAATTATTGGGGTCGAGAAGTCTCACCTAGAAGGCACCTCGGATTCTATTCCGCTTTTCAAAAAAGCCATCGAAGTGCTCAAGGCCCAGGGCGCCACTATCGTGGAGGTAGACGTGCTCAAGCAAATAAATCCCTTAGGCGACGCCGAGTACGATGTGCTGCTCTATGAGTTCAAAGACGGCGTAAATAAGTACCTGTCCACGGCCAATGCTAAGGTGAAAACTCTGGCCGATGTTATTGCCTTCAACAAGCAAAACGAGCCGAAAGCCATGCCTTTCTTCAAGCAGGAAATCCTGGAGTCCTCTCAGAAGCTGGAAGGTCTGAGTAGCCCCAAATACCTGGAAGCTCGGCGCAAGTCGCAAGCCGGCGCTCGCAAAATCCTCGATTCAACGCTGCGCAACAATAAGCTCGCGGCTATTATCGGCATCACCAGCAGCCCCGCCTCCGGCATCGACCTAATCAACGGCGACTCCTGGCTCGGCCCCGGCTTCTCTTCGCCTGCTGCCATGGCCGGCTACCCCAATATTACCGTGCCCATGGGCCAGGCACACGGCCTGCCAGTGGGCTTGTCCTTCGTCGGTCCGGCATACGGGGAAGCGGGGTTGTTGAGCCTAGCCTACGCCTACGAGCAAGCCTCGAAGCATCGAAAGGCCCCGGAGTTTCGGGGGCCTTTTGTGGGGTAAAACTTGGACGCAGTTGCTCGGCTGTGCCTGGTGAAGACTACATTTTTGTTCCGTTTGTAATTTATGCCTACAACACCGTAAGTGTTCATAATAAAATAGCTCAGGCAGTCACTAGGCCATGTTTATGCCTAATGCCTGCCTGAGCTATTACTGAACCAATAAATTTAGCTGCGGCCGGGAAATGCGAAGCCTAGCTGAAATTGGAACACGGAGTTAAGAACTCTGTCATTGCCGTAAAGGCTTCTGAGGCCTCCATTATAGCGAATACCCACATTGGGACCGCTAGCAAGCTCATAGCCCACGCCAACGACGTAGCCCAAATCGAGTCGGCGTGTATTGCCGGTAGGCAAGCCTACATCTCCTTTCGTTGTCCGCCCGACACGATAGCCAGCCTGCGGTCCGGCCTCGAATAACAGCCCCGCCGCGTTTAGGCGCATCAACAGAGGCACGTCAATGTAGTGAAGCGTCGTTCTTTGGTTGGCTCCCGATTGTTTGTACTGGAAGCCCTTCTGGGAGTACAGCAGTTCTGGGTGAAACTGCAGCAGGTTGCCGACGCCGATGGTGGAAGTAGTGGTAATACCCGCCTGGAAACCAAAGCGATTTTGAGTGTTGTCGCCGAACCTGGCATCAGCATCTCTGCCGCGAACGTTGGCGGCTACTACGCCAGCTTTAAGGCCGAAGCGGGGAGCAGTTTGGGCGGTGGCGGTACCGGCAAAGGCAGTAAGTAACCCGAGAGATAAGATGATTTTCTTCTTAGAAACCATATCAAAAAAATAAAGTGGTAAGATCAGTTTACACCCCTTTTCAACGGATTCATGCCGCTATGGTTGTGGAAATATTATATTTTTATATGGCTTCAGGTGTTATAAATGTGGTATCAGTAAGATTTAATCCTGTTTTAACATTAGAACGGCATTAGAATATTATTAGAATATCATTAGAGAATTTTCACAACGCTAGGAGACATTTAGTGACGTGCGCCAATGAGATTGGTGCCTACTGCTAACACGCGCCTGCGCCGTGCGCCGCCCGGAACGCTGTAGTTGCCACCATCTAGTTTGTTGCGTTGCAAACGCTCCCACTCGCAGATACACGTCGCAGACGCGCGGCAGCTAAATGCAGCGTGCTGCTGAAACTAACCCTCTCAAATCCTTACCTTTGCAGCTTCATAGCAAAGTAGGATGATTTCCATTAACGACTTAGACTTCCATTTTGGCTCGCGTACGCTCTACGACAAGGCCAGTCTCCATATAAAGCCCAAAGACAAAATCGGCCTGATTGGGCTGAATGGAACGGGCAAATCCACGCTGTTGCGCATTCTGGTGGGCGAGTACAAGCCCGACGGAGGGAGCATTCAGATGGGTAAAGAAGTGTCGTTGGGCTTCCTGAATCAGGATTTGCTCAGCTACGACACCCACGAGAGCATCCTCAACGTGGCCATGCAGGCCTTTGAGGAAGCCCTGAACGTGCAGAAGAAAATTGACCAGATTCTAGTTGAGTTTGAGAATAACTACCACGACGACCTCGTACAGAAGCTCGCCGATTTGCAGGAGCGCTTCGAGGCCCTGGGCGGCTATACCATGCAAGCCGAGGCCGAAGAGATTCTGGAAGGTCTGGGCTTCACAACCGAGGAGCTACAGCGTCCGCTCAAAACCTTCAGCGGTGGCTGGCGGATGCGGGTAATGCTGGCCAAAATCCTGCTTCAGAAACCCTCGCTACTCCTGCTCGACGAGCCAACCAACCACTTGGACCTTCCCAGTATTAAGTGGATAGAGAACTACCTGGCCGACTACGAGGGCGCTGTTATCATCGTATCCCACGACCGCGAGTTCCTGGACCGCACTAGCAACACGACGGTGGAAGTGACGGGGGGCAAATTGGTACAATACGCCGGCAACTACTCCTATTACCTGGAGGAAAAGGAAGAACGCAACGCCATTCAGAAAGGCGCTTTCGAAAACCAGCAGGCCCAAATCAGGCAGGCAGAGAAGTTTATTGAGCGTTTCAAAGCCAAGGCTTCCAAGGCCAAGCAGGCTCAAAGCCGCGTGAAGATGCTCGACAAGCTGGAGCGCATCGACGACGTAGCTAACGACGCGGCCCGCGTGAACATCAAGTTCAACTTCACCGTACAGCCCGGCCGCCACATCCTGCGCATGGAGCATGTGGGCAAGAAGTACGGCGATAAAATTATCTTCCGCGACACCAACCTGCACATCGAGCGCGGCGACAAAATTGCGCTCGTTGGAGCCAACGGTAAAGGTAAATCCACGCTCATGCGCCTGGTAGCAGGGCAGGAGGCGCCTTCCAATGGCAACCACCAGCTCGGCCACAACGTGATTATGTCGTTCTACGCTCAGCACCAGCTGGAAAGCCTGAACGTGAACAACGAGATTTTGCAGGAGATGAACGAGGCCGGCTCCAAGCGCAACGAGATGGAATTGCGCTCCGTGTTGGGTTCCTTCCTCTTCACCGGTGAGCAAGTGTACAAGAAGATCAAGGTGCTCTCGGGGGGCGAAAAAAGCCGCGTAGCCCTGGCCAAAACGCTTATCTCGGAAGCCAACTTCCTCCTGCTTGACGAGCCGACCAACCACCTGGACATGCAATCAGTAAACATTCTGATTCAGGCCCTGGAGCAGTACGAAGGCACCTACATCGTCATCAGCCACGACCGGTTCTTCGTGGAGAATGTAGCCAACAAGATCTGGTTTATTGAGGATTACCAGCTCAAGGAATATCCCGGTACCTACTCCGAGTTTGAGCAGTGGCAGGAAGACCGCGACAAAGCCGCCAAGAAAGCTGCTCTAAGCGCCCCCACTCCCGCCAAAGCCTCCTCCAACCAAAAGCCAGCGTTTGTTAAAGCCGAGCCGGCCAAATCAACCAGCAATGGCAGCGCTAAAAGCAGCCGAGAGCTACAGGAAGTAGAAAGCCGCATCACCACCCTAGAAAAAGAGCTGGCCCAATACGAAGCCCAACTCGCCGATCCCGGCATCTACAGCAACGCCGCCCAACTGAAAGATGCCACGCTGAAATTCGAGCAGGTACAGAAGGAGCTGACTGCCCAAACTAAGCGCTGGGAAGAGTTGGTGTGAGGAAATAGAAACTAGCCTCTTAGATACAAGAAAGCCCCCCAAACTATATCTGGGGGCTTTTTTTATTAGCAATGGTTAATAGCTTTAGGAAGTAAGCGTAGTCGAAAGACTGTATCTTAATTTACTTACTGGTGCTCATTATAGGTTATCGATTTAGAATAAATTCTTCTCTCTTTGTTTTTTATTGATATCTATTCGAGATGAAGCGTATTATATTCATTAACATGTATTTTTTCAACAGTTATATTCTTTGTTTTCGCATTCGCTTGGAAATCATCTATCAGTTCAAGTACATCATGGGCAACAGCCTTCGATTTCCCAAAATCAATAATCACTTTTGAGCTTTCAGGTATTGCATTCAATGTTTTTAAAACACTCGCTTTATTGAAAAAAGATACTTCCTCGGCCAGTACAAGATGATGCACTTCGCGTCCGTCTTCCGTTGTTGTCACATCTTTCATGTGGTGGGAGTTACGATAGCTATGCCTCAGGGTATAGAAAATGCCGAATACCAGACCTATGGCAATACCTTTTAGCAAATCTGTAAGTAGGATGGCTACTACCGTAGCAGCAAACGGCACAAACTGCTCCCAACCCAATTTGTACATCTGTATGAAGAGAGACGGCTTGGCCAGTTTATAGCCTACCATTAATAAAATGGCGGCTAAACTTGCGAGCGGTATCATATTTAGTACCCCTGCAATTGTTACAGCAGAAATCAGGAGGAATACCCCATGCAGGATGGCTGACATTTTTGTTTTCGCTCCGAAGTTGATATTGGCAGAACTGCGCACGATTACTTGGGTAATCGGCAGCCCCCCAATTAAGCCAGATATTATATTTCCGAGCCCTTGGGCTTTTAATTCTCTGTTTGTTGGCGTAACCCTCTTGTAAGGGTCAAGTTTATCGGTTGCCTCTGCGCAAAGCAAAGTTTCGAGGCTGGCCACAATAGCTAATACAATCGCCACCTTATAAACTTCTAGATTTGTTATCTGCGAAAAATCGGGAAAAGTAAACTGGCTTAAAAATTCATTTAAATTACCTGCCACAGGTAGTTGGACTAGCTGGTCTTTTTCAAGAGAAAAATTAAGAGTCCCTGACTGGTATAGGTAAGTCATTACAATGCCTAAAATAACCACTACTATAGGCCCTTGTATCAGCTGAAATATTTTATGTTTCTTGCTTAGTACCGCATCCCATAATATAAGTATCGCTAACGATATTGCCGAAATCAATACGGCGCCGGGTGTAACATGCTGCAAAGCATTAGTCAGGGCAGAAAATGAGTTTTCTCCTCCCGTAGTAGATACAAATGCTAAATCGCCTTCTGCATCTTTGTCATATCCTAAAGCATGGGGTATTTGCTTGATAATTATCAGCAATCCGATGCCAGTGAGCATGCCCTTGATAACAGAGGACGGAAAGTAATAGGCTATAAAGCCGGCTTTTGCAAAACCCATTATTAGCTGAATAACTCCGGAAATAACAACAGCTAATAAAAATGTGGTCCACGACCCTAATGAAGCAATAGCGGTTAAAACTATAACCGCGAGTCCAGCAGCAGGACCGCTAACACCGAGAGCTGAACCACTGGCTATTCCTACAATAATACCACCGACGATGCCGGCAATGATACCTGCAAATAAAGGTGCGCCGGAGGCAAGTGCAATACCGAGACATAACGGAACGGCTACAAAGAAGACCACAATACTGGCGGGCAGGTCGCTCTTTAATTCTCTGAACATGCTTTTCGATTCCATTTTTATCTGTTTTTGTTTTTTAAACCCTAAATATTTTTTGCCTAATATGATAATATTGCCTTTTTATTTGATAATTAATTCTTGTAACTGCTAATGCAATTTTAAACTCTGTGGCATTTATTAATTAACTGTTGTGTTCTTACATTCATTCGTATCAAGCTAGATAGGAATACACTATTCGTCATGCCAAAGGCCGAGGTCGTCAAGAGAAGATAATGGGTACATTGAGGGCTACGTGTGTATAGAATTTAGTGTTTTCAAACCACTTTACCTATTACGCCACCCCTCACGGATACAGCAGATATTTTAGGCGCCGCTGCTTATACTGGCTAAGCTGCGGCTCCCAGGAGGCGCGGATTTCCTGGGCCGACTTGCCGGCTTCTATCTGTTGGCGAAACTCGGCCACACCGGCCAGCTTGTTGATGTCGCCCATCTCCTTGCTGAGGGTGCGGTCGAAGAACTGGGCTTTGTTGGGGGAGGCGCGGTACAGCTCCAGCATCCACTCGATGCGGATGCGCCCGGAGGTGCGCAGCTGGCGGGCGTCAAAGCGGCGCAGGTCGAGGCCGTAGCACAACTGGTCCATGAAGAGGGGCGTTTCGCTCATGCCTTTGATGCTGGTGGGCGTGAACGAGAACGGATATTTGCCCTTTAGGTGAGGGCTGCCCAGCACGGTGAACGGAAACTGCGTGCCCCGGCCCAGGTTGATATACGCCCCCTCAAATAAGCACACCGACGGGTAAAGCAGCACGCTCTGCTGGGTGTTGAGGTTGGGGGAAGGCTTTACCGGCAGCGTGTATTCTAGGTCGTGGCGGTAGTTTTTGACCTTCACGATGCGGAGCTTGCAGGTGCGCTTGTCGGGCAGCCAGCCTTCCCCGTTTATCATTTGAGCAAACTCAGCGATGGTGAGGCCGTGGGCAATCGGAATCGGAAACTGCCCGATGCCCGACTTATACTGCATATCTAGCGTGGGGCCGTCGATGAGGTAGCCGTTGGGGTTGGGGCGGTCCAGAATTAGCAGCTCCTTGTTGTTGTCGGCGCAGGCTTCCATGATGTCGCGCAGCACATTGATATAGGTGTAGAAGCGCACGCCCACGTCTTGCACGTCAAACAGCATCACGTCTACGTCGGCCAAATCTTCAGCGGAGGGCTTGCGCTTGGGGCCGTAGAGGGAGATAATAGGGATGCCAGTGGCAGCGTCCACCTCGTTCTTCACCTTTATGCCTGCACTGGCATTGCCCCGAAAACCGTGCTCCGGCCCAAACACCTTCACGATGTTGATGCCCCGCCCCTTTAAACTGTCTACGAGGTGACGCCGGCCGATAATAGTGGTGGGATTGGCCAGCACGCCCACGCGCTTGCCTTGAAGGTAGGAGAGGTATTGTTCCGTTTGGTCGGCACCGGTGATGATGGGGGGCGTTTTGGGCGTTTGCGAAGCCGGCAGCAGGACAGTGGCTAGCCAAAGCAGTGGGGCGAATAAGGTGAGAAGCAGGGAGTTGAGCATACGAGCGAGAAGTAAGTTTACCCTTAAGGTAGCAAGGTGTCAGCAACCAGCGCGGCTGCATAATAAGTAAGAGTCGGAATGCACCTCGTCAGAACGCGCAGCAAGTCCTATCTTCGTCCTTATGCGTCGCTACCTCTTCCTCCTTCTCCTTGCTACTGCCTGCGTCCCGCTCGGTACGCCCATCACTGACCCCAATGCCGCCCGCTCGCCCGGCCAGCAGCGGTCGCCTGAATATTATGCCGACAAAACCCTGCGCTACCAGGACTTCATTTATAGCCCCGATGTAAAGTCGGTGCAATGCTACGTAGCTACAGGGCAGCCCACGGAAGTATTTCAGCCGCCGGTAGCGCCCTTGCAGGGTCAGAGCTTTACCCTGGAGTTTGACATCCTGGGCGCCCAATCGCAGCGGCTTACGGCCAAGCTAGTGCACTGCGATGTCGATTGGAAGCCCTCCGTACTGACCGACATGCAGTTTCTGAACGAGATAAACGAGTTTCTCATCACTGATTATCGCACCGGCGTCGGTACCAAAGTACCTTTCTACCACTACCGCCTGCGAGTGCCGCCGGTTAAGATTAGTGGCAATTACCTGCTTGTGGTACAAAGCGCTGGTCGGGTGCCGCTGGTGAGTCGGCGGCTGATGGTATATCAGAATGATGTAGAAGTGGATCTGCGTCAGGGTATTCCGGTGGCCGGTGCCGAGCGCTACACCTTGCAGCAAGTGGATTTTGCGATTCGCTACGGCGCCATGAACCTCGTGAACCCGGCCCAGGAAGTAAAGGTGATTCTGCGCCAGAACTTCCGGTGGGATAACGCCAAAATCAACCTGCGGCCCACCTTCGTGCGTGATGCTGAGCGCCTGCTGCAATACCAGTATTTCAATTTCGAAAACACCTTTCCGGGCCTCAGCGAGTTCCGCTTTTTTGATACTCGCTCCTTGCGCGTGCTCGGGCAGGGCATGGCCAAATTGGACCCAGAAGCCAATCCCCGCGCCGTGCTGCTTACTTTGGAGGGTACTCGCAACGGCCAGGGCTATACCCAATACGATGATATTAACGGCCAGCGCGTATTCGAAAACCGGGAGTTTGGCAACGGTGCCTCCAATGCCGACTACGCCGATGTCACCTTTCAGCTTCGCGCCGAGCAGCCTGCGCCCGGCCCGGTATATGTCATCGGTGCCCTCACCGATTGGCAGTTCAAGGATGAGTTTAAGCTCACTTACGATGCTGAGAATCAGATTTACAGCACAACTGCTTTGCTAAAGCAGGGCTACTATAACTACTACTACGCCACCCAAACGCCTCAAGGCCCCAATAGCGTACCGTGGGAAGGCAGCCATCAGGAAACCGAAAATCAGTATGATCTGCTGGTGTACTACCGTCCGCCGGGCACCCGCGCCGACCTACTCATTGGTTATCAGACTATTACAGCGAATAGTCGTCGGCCTTAGATCTAGGAGGAGCTACTTTTAGTAGACTTCAAAAAAGCCCCCCAGCCGCCGCTAGTGCACTACCCGAAAACTCGGAGTGGCACTAGCAGCGGCTAGGGGGCTTTTTTCAGGAAAAGTTAGGAGATCAGGTGGTGCGGCTCAGTGCATAACCTCATATTGGTGAGGTAAGCGCAAAGCTGCACAAGTCCGGTTCCGCGTAGCTGGATACAACAGCCGACGAGAATATGTAACTATTCGGCTACGTTGGCGTTGCAGGAACACTTTCTGTTCCCTCCTCTCCCTCGCCCCACACCTCACCCTGGGGGCATTTTTGCCACTCCTATGAAACGACATTTTCTACGCAGCCTCAACGCAGCTGGCTTGTTGCTGTTGGCGGCCTGCACTACCAATCCTGTTACGGGCAAAAAGCAAGTTAGCCTCATGTCGGAAGGGCAGGAGTTAGCGATAGGCCAGCAATCCGATCCGCAGGTAATTGCCCAGTTTGGCTTGGTCGATAATCCAGCGTTGCAGCGCTTTATTCAGGATAAAGGCCAGCAAATGGCCGCCATATCGCATCGCTCTAATATCAAGTACGAGTTCAAAGTAGTGGATTCGCCGGTCATCAATGCCTTTGCTGTGCCTGGCGGATACGTATACTTTACCCGCGGCATTATGGCTCATTTTAATAATGAGGCGCAGTTTGCGGGCGTATTAGGCCACGAAATCGGCCACATTACCGCTCGCCACTCAGCCCAGCAGCAAACCAAGGCTACCCTAGGCCAAATAGCTCTCATTGGCGGCATGATTGCCTCGCCGCAACTGGCTCAGTACGGTGAGCAAGCCATGCAGGGCTTGCAGGTGTTATTCCTCAAGTTTGGCCGCGACGATGAGCGCGAATCTGACCGCTTAGGTGTGGAGTACTCCACCAAAATCGGTTACGACGCCAAGCAAATGGCCGATTTCTTCCTCACCCTCCAGCGCGAGCAGGAAAAAGCTGCGGCCGCCAGCGGAGCCGAGGCTATTCCCGATTTTCTGTCGTCGCATCCTAACCCCGGCGACCGCTACAACACGGTGCAGCAGCTTGCCGCTGAAATGCAGCAGCAAACCAAAGCCACCAACCTTACCGTGGGTCGCGACTCCTATCTGCGTATGATTGAAGGCCTTATCTATGGGGAAGATCCCAAGCAGGGCTTTGTAGAAAACAGCAACTTCTATCACCCCGAGCTTAAGTTTCAGTTTCCCGTTCCCGCAGGGTGGAAGCACCAAAACTCCCCCCAGCAGTTCCAAATGGCGGCCCCCGACGGGAGAGCCATGATGTTGTTAACCCTAGCTCCCGGCGAGTCTTTGGAAGCGGCCGCCCAGCAGATGGTGCAGCAGTTTAAGTTGCAGCCCGTCGAGTCGAAGCAAGTGACGGTGAACAGCTTCCCAGCCCTGGCCATCGTGGCGGATCAACAGCAACAGCAGCAGCAGGGGCAACCCCAGCAGCAACAGGCGCCGGGCGTGCGCACGCTTATCTACCTGATTCAGGATGGTAAAACCATCTATGCGATGATCGGCGCCAGCAGCGGCCCGGATTTTGCCACTTACTTCCCGACGTTCAGCAGTTCCATGCAGAATTTCCGCCGCCTCACCGATGCCGACAAGCTTAACCGCCAGCCTGAACGCGTCCGGATAAAGTCGGTGCCCAGCGCTACTACCTTGTCGCAGGCCTTAACCCGCTTCCAGGTACCCAATGACCGTCTGGAAGAAATGGCTATCCTGAACGGCATGCAGCTCACCGACCGCCTGACGGCCGGTATGCTCATCAAAGTGGTAGCAAAATAAACCTTATCAGAACTTCATGCAGCGCAAGAAGTGCCTGCTGACTTTTTGCCTTTTCGCTTGCCCCGGCGGCCTTATTACTCACACTCGTTTCCTATGCACTCCACCCGTTTTCGTCGTTTGAGTGCGGCAGTTATGCTGACCGCACTCCTGCCCCTAACCAGCGCTATTAGCCTGAACTCAGGCCCCAATAAAACTCCAGCCCCTGTGCAAGGCGCCAAACCCGATCCGCAGATTGTGGCGCAGTTTGGCTTGCTCGAAAATCCCGCTATGCAGCGCTTTATTCAAGATAAAGGCATGCAGATGGGCAGGGTTTCCGACCGGCCCGGCGATGTGAAGGGTTTCACCGTACTTGATTCGCCCGTCATCAACGCCTTTGCCGCCCCCGATGGGCACGTGTATTTCACGCGGGGCATTATGGCTCATTTCAATAATGAGGCGCAGTTCGCCGGCGTACTAGGCCACGAAATTGGCCACATCACTGCCCGGCACGGGCAGAAGCAGCAAACTCGCTCGACGGTAGCTACCGGCGCGCTGATACTGGGCTCTATCCTCTCCAAGCGCGTGGCCCAGATAGCGGAGCCACTTTCTCAGGGTGCCGGCCTGCTGTTTCTCAAATATGGCCGCGACGACGAGCGCGAGTCGGACGAGCTAGGCGTGAAGTATTCCACAAAAATCGGCTACGACGCTTCGCAAATGGCTGATTTCTTCCTCACCCTCCAGCGTAACGAGCAGCAGAGCGGCGCCGGCGGCGTGCCCACCTTCCTGTCCTCGCACCCTAACTCGGCCGACCGGTATAGCACCGTAAAGCAACTGGCCAGCCAAGCCAAACAGCAAGTGGGCGGTGCCAAACTGGCGGTTAACCGCGAGCAGTACCTGCGGCTCATCGAAGGCCTGCCCTACGGCGAAGACCCCCGCCAGGGCTTCGTGGAAGGCGGCGCCTTTTATCACCCCGATTTGAAGTTCCAATTCCCAATTCCTTCGGGCTGGAAATCGCAGAATTCCCCTTCGCAATTTCAAATGGGCGAGCCAAATGGCAAAGCCATTCTGGTGCTGCTGCCCGCCCCCGGCGCCTCCCTCGATGCCGCCGCCGAAGCCTTAGTGAAGCAGTTGAGCCTACAGTCGCCCCAGGCTCAGCGCACGACTATCAACAGCTTTCCCGCTATTGCCATTCAAGCTAATCAGGTGCAGCAGGCCCAGAATGGGCAGCAGGGCGTAAGCGCCCGTACGCTTTCCTATCTCATCCAGGATGGCAAAACCATCTATGCGCTGGTTGGCCTCACGTCGCCCGCCGATTTCAACACCTACGCGCCCCAGTTCCAGCGCAGCGCCCAAGGTTTCGCCCGGCTCACCGACGCGAGCAAGCTCAACCGCCAACCCGAGAAAATCCGCATCAAAACAGTAGCTAGCACAACCACGCTGTCCCAAGCCTTGGCTGCTAACGGTGTGCCCGCCGCCCGCCGCGAAGAGCTAGCCGTGCTAAACGGTATGAAGCTGACGGATCAGTTGAGTGCTGGTACCGCGTTTAAGGTAGTAGGGAGGTAGCTGTTGAACCTAAGTGGTAGAAGCTGCTTGGGCTGCATATAAGTCCGGCAGCTTCTACCAGATAATTCGGGTACCAAGGCTGAGCTGGGTAATTATTTCAGTGTAAGTGCTTAGATATTTCCGCTCTTGATAAGGCCCAGTAGCGTTTATCTCGACCGTTATCAGATGGCGTTGGAGCAAAGGAAACGCATACCCAATACGAATGACGGGCAATACGTTTGTCCTGCGCTCGTCCCAATAGGCCCAACTGCTGTCAAACTCACTGTCAACTTGCTGAACCGCGAGACCCCCGGCCAGAAATAATCCTTGGAGAGCTTTTTTACCAGGCCGCAACTCAAACAGGACAGCCCCAGTCAGGCAATGGAAGTGGCCCTTTTCATAATCAGCGGGATCGGTATTCGTAATGCCCCGGCGGTAGGAGTGGACATAGCCAGTAAGACCTAACCGGTCGTTGAAATAATAGTCGGTGCCAAGCTGAAAGGATGGACCTAAATAATACATTTCCGCGTCGCCGCTAGCATGGATTCCTGCGTATGGACGCCACTTTTGCTGAGCTATAACCGGCACTACGCCAACTGTTAACAACAGGAATAATAGTAATTTCATACAGTATAACAGAGAATAAAAACGCCCCGGCCGATATTCGGCCGGGGCGTTTAAGTTACAGAACTGCCACTGAAGAAACCGCAGCTTTCTCGCCTGTCATGCCGAGCAAAGCGAAGTATGTCGCAGGCTTACGTTTGATTGATTAGTAATCCTTAATACCGCTGGCGAGATGCTTCGCTTTGCTCGGCATGACAGACGAATCGCGAAAGCGTATTAAGCTAGGCTTTCTTCAAAAACTCTGTTTTCAGTACCATGGTGCTGCCACCGGCACGGCCTTCAATTTCTTTGTCGCTGTTGGTGAGACGAATATTCTTCACCATTGTGCCGCGCTTCAGGGTAAGCGAAGCGCCTTTGACTTTCAAATCTTTGATGATGGTAACGGAGTCGCCTTCGCTGAGCAGGGTGCCGTTGCTGTCTTTTACGTCCATGGGGAGCTTTTTTGAAATAATCGCGTGCGCTGAGGTGTCGTTAAATAATTGTGGTCCTACAACTTTAGAGTCGTAGGACCACACCTGACACTGATAGGATTGCGTATCCGTGCTTTAAACGTTGAAACGGAAGTGCATAATGTCGCCGTCCTGCACCACGTATTCCTTGCCTTCCACGGCCATTTTGCCGGCTTCTTTGATCTTAGCTTCGGTCTTGTACTGCTGGTAATCAGGCAGCTTGATTACCTCAGCGCGAATGAAGCCTTTTTCGAAGTCGGAGTGGATGACGCCGGCAGCCTGGGGGGCTTTATCGCCGCGGTGAATGGTCCAGGCACGTACTTCTTTTACACCAGCAGTGAAGTAAGTAATCAGATTAAGAAGCTCGTAGCTGGCGCGAATCAGGCGGCTCAAGCCCGACTCTTTCAAGCCGTACTCGCCCAAGAACATTTCCTTTTCCTCAGGGTCTTCCATCTCCGCAATCTGCGACTCGATGGCGGCTGAAATCGGCACAACCTCGGCGTTTTCGCTTTTTACGTACTCGCGCAGGGCATCAAGGTGCTTGTTACCGGTGCGGATAGCGGCCTCATCCACGTTAGCCACATAGATAACGGGCTTGATCGTAAGCAGCTGCAAATCCTCAACGGCCTCCAGCTCATCAGCGTCAACCTGTAAGGAGCGGGCATTCTGACCAGCTTCCAGGTGGGCTTTGAAACGTTGCAGCGCTGCCACTTCTTTTTTGGCTTTGGCATCGCCAGCCTTCGCAGAGCGCTCGGACTTGATCAGCTTCTTGTCGATGCCTTCTAAGTCTTTGAGCTGCAATTCGGTGTCGATAACCTCCTTGTCAAATACAGGGTCAACGGAGCCGGCTACGTGCACGATATTGGGGTCATCGAAGCAGCGCACTACGTGAATAATGGCGTCTACCTCGCGGATGTTGGCCAGAAATTTATTGCCCAAGCCTTCGCCTTTGCTGGCGCCTTTCACGAGGCCGGCAATGTCGACGAACTCAATAACAGTAGGCAGCACGCGCTCGGGGCTTACCAACTCTTCCAAGATCTGGAGGCGCTCATCGGGCACGGTGATAATGCCCACGTTGGGCTCGATGGTGCAGAAAGGATAATTGGCCGATTCGGCCTTGGCATTCGAGAGGGCGTTGAATAGCGTGGACTTACCCACGTTCGGCAAACCGACGATTCCGCAGCGGAGACCCATTCTTTTGAAATTTTGAAGTATGAATAGTAAGGGATGAACTGACCCTGGGGGGCAAATTCGAGGGGCAAAGGTACGGGTTGTTCGCCGGGAAAGCACGGTGCGCCAAGTATATGCGCTCGAGGTTGTATTTGGATAGCAAAACGGCGCGCTCTGGCCGAAACCAAAGCGCGCCGCGCTGTAACTGAATAGGGGAGTAGATGCTTGTTTCGCTAGGCTAACTTAGTAAGCACTGTCGGAGGTGTTGCCGTTGTAGGGCTCGTCGTTGTAAGCAGGGCGGGGGCGGTCCAGTTCGGCTACTTCCTCCTCCGTCAGCAACTCTTCGCGCACGTAATCCACGGCGTCTTGCAGGGCATCGACAAACTTGGCGAAGTCTTCTTTGTAAAGGAAGATCTTGTGCTTCTCGTAGGAGAAGGTGTCGTCGTCGCGGAGCTTGCGCTTACTCTCGGTGATGGTGAGGTAATAGTCCTGGCCGCGCGTGGCTTTCACGTCGAAGAAGTACGTGCGTTTTCCGGCTTTAATGCGCTGCGAATAAATTTCTTCCTGATCGTGACGGTCTTCCACGGTTCCTACGGTAAAGTTTTCTTATTAAATAGTTGAATGGCCGACCAAAGTACTCTTCTCGAATGGGATATAAAAATTTTAATGTTACGTTTTTATGGTAAAAAGCCCCCCAGAGCAAAGTTGCCTCAACTTTGGATGCTGAGTAGACCTTTCAGCATTGAGGGCCGTTAGCTACGTATCTTTACTCGGGTTTCAAGAAAATAGGCGCCACACAGGCACTTACGCAAACAATTTCTCTGTCAACTTTATACATGGCTCAACCCCTCGATTTAGCTGCTGTTCGCTCGTTTGAGAACCTAGAGTTTCTGGCCCGTCAGCTGGTTGAAGGCTTCATTACGGGCCTGCACCAGTCACCTTACCACGGCTTTTCGGTGGAGTTTTCGGAGCACCGGCTGTACAATCCTGGTGAAAGCACCCGCCACCTCGACTGGAAAGTGTTTGCCCGCACCGATAAGCTGTTTGTGAAGCGATATGAGGAAGAGACGAACCTGCGCTGCCACCTGCTGCTCGACGTGAGCCCGAGTATGTATTACCCCACGCCGGGCCACGACAAACTGCGCTTTTCTATTCTGTGTGCGGCAGCGCTTATCACTCTGCTTCAAAAGCAGCGCGATGCTGTGGGCCTGGTCACTTTTGCTAACGAAGTAGAACTGCAAACCCCCGTGCGTTCTACCAGCACTCACCGCCACACGCTGCTCCTGACGCTGCAACAGCTGCTGGAAAGGCCCCCCACGCGCCGGTCAACGGACGTAGCCCAGGTCATTCACCAGATTGCCCAACAGATTCCCAAGCGTTCGTTGGTAGTGCTGTTTAGCGATATGCTCGGTCGCGCGCCCGAGGAGCAAACGGCCGCTTTGGCCGCTTTACAGCACTTGCGCCATCAGCATCATGAGGTGTTGCTGTTTCACGTAATGGACCGCGCCACGGAGTCGGAATTTGCCTTCGCCGACCGGCCTTATTTGTTTGAGGACATTGAAACCGGCGAACAAATCAAACTGCAACCCAATCAAGTGCGCGAGCAGTACCGGGCGGCTATGCAGCGCTACGAGCAGGATCTGGCGCTGCGTTGTGGCCAGTTCAAGATTGACTTCGTGCCAGTAGACATCCGTGAGCCATTCGATAAGGCTCTGTATGCGTACCTGGTGAAGCGGGGAAAGGTGCGGTAAAATGCCCCCCAGAATAGGTAAAGGCTTTTATTAGTTTTCCGGCTTCGGCGTAGTTGGTAATGACTGCCACAAGTATTTGCAAGCCAGTGTTCTATAGGGACGCCAGTCTTCAGCAATCTGAGTGATGCGCCGCAGAAAAGGCCGGCCGGTTTCCTCCAGCTGATACATGCGGCGCATAGCATTCTGCACGCCTAGGTCGTCCTCGGGAAATACGTCGGGCTGGTCTAAGGCGAACATTTGAATCATCTGTGCAGTCCAGCGGCCGACCCCGCGAATGGCTGTGAGGTGGCGGGTGAGGGCTTCCTCATCTAAGCCGGCAATAAAGGTGTAGTCAAGTTTTTCCTGAAGAGCAAATTCGGCAATGGCGCGCAGGTAGCTGGCTTTCTGGCGCGACAGGCCGGCCGCGCGCAGCTCGTCATCGCTCATTAGCACCAGCACGCTGGGCTCGGGGTAGCCATCGGGCTTGAACAAGGCTTCGACTTTTTTCCAGATAGCCGCAGCTGCTTTAGTTGAGATTTGCTGACTTACAATTGCCTTGAGCAGAGCCAGATATATGTCCTCGTGGGGGCGGGGCTCCACGGGGCGGCAACTATCAATAACGGCGGCCAGGGCTGGGTCGCGCCGCAGATGGGCCAGGGCGGTTTCGGTAAAAGAATCGGGGAGCATAAGCTAAAATGCGCTTAACGGAAGCTAATATCGGTGCGGTGCGTGTCGATGGCAATGTACTCCAGCACTTCGCCCTGAGGAGTAAGCTTGACGCCGGTTAGGCAGTTGCCCATGTAGGCGCCCGTGTCGAGGTAAAGTGCTTGGTGGGCCGCATCAAAGGCCGGTCGGCAGTCTTGGGTTGGCGTGTGCCCTACCACTTGTAGGCGGCCAATATTGCGCAAAGGGCCGCGCCGCCACAGCACGCCATCCTGGTCGTCTTCGTCGAGCGGGTTGGGGGTGTCGGCAACGCCCGCGTGGCTCACAAATACGGCGTCGTTTTCCCAATATAAAGGACGCTGAGCCAACCAAATAAGGTGAGGCAGCTGCAGATGAGCCTGTACTTTATACTGTTCCACGGTTTCGCGGCCGCCCCATTCCAGCCAGTTCGGGTACGGACCTTGAGGGCCATAATACTTCAGCATACCCGCCTCGTGGTTGCCTTTCAGAAAGGCGGTTTGCCTGGGGTGTTTAAGATTTAGAGAAATAGCCGCAGCCACTGTTTCGGGCGAAAAGTTGCCACGATCTACCAAGTCACCGACCTGAATGAGCATCTCCCGGGCGGGGTTCCAGTGCTGCAACAGTTCCAGAAAGGTGAAATAACAGCCATGCACATCACCGACTATAAACAGATTCATACCGAAGCAAACAATCTAAAAGCCGGAGGTCGAAAATGCGCCTCCGGGGTGGCCGCTGGCACATACGCTAAGTAACTGCATTTGGGCTGCCCGAAGTAAGGAAGTAAATGTAACGCAAGCTGGCGCCGGACTCTACTAATGAACTGGGATTTCCTCGTCTACGCTTATTCCCAGGCGTTTCACCAGCGGCCCGATGGTGAGGCCCTGCACGATGATAGAGAAAATAACGACCACATACGTGACGCCGACAATGAGGTCGCGAGCGGGGCTGGGGGGCAAAGACAGCGCCAAAGCCACCGAAATGCCACCCCGCAGGCCACCCCAAGTTAGAATCTTGATGGAGTGCTCAGTGAAGTCGCGGCGGAAGCGCAGAACGCTTAGCGGCAGCGCTACGGCTACGAGGCGAGCCAACAAGACCACCACAATAGCTACTGCGCCCACTAGTAAGTCAGTGAGGCCAATTTGCACCACCAGCACTTCCAGGCCAATCAGCACAAACAGGACGGCATTAAGAATCTCATCAATGATTTCCCAGAATTTGTCAACGTACTCCCGGGTCGTGTCCGACATGCCCAGGCTGCGTCCTTGCTGCCCCACTATCAGCCCCGCCACGACAATTGCCAGCGGGCCAGAGGTATGTAGGGCTGTGGCCAGAGCCGTGCCGCCCGTCACGAGGGCCAGGGTAATGAGCACTTCCACCTTGTAATTATCAATGGAGCGCAGCAACCAGTAGGCCCCGTAGCCTAGCACTGCCCCCAGAATAATGCCCCCCACAGCTTCCTGCAAGAACAAAATAGCCACACCACCTGGCCCTAGCTCGGCCCAGCCTACTTGTGCAATTTGAAACAAGCTCACAAAAACGACCACAGCAATGCCGTCGTTAAACAAGGACTCGCCTACAACCTTTATTTCTAGGTTGCGAGGAATGCGAGCCTGCTTGAGAATGCCCAACACCGCAATCGGGTCGGTGGGGGAGATGAGGGCCCCAAAGAGCAGGCAGTAAATAAAATTAGTGGGAAGCCCGAACAGCGGCAACAGGAAGTACATGGCCGTCGCGACCAGTAAGGTAGAGCTAAGCGTGCCTATAGTTGCCAGAGTAAATACCGGAACCCGCTCTTCGCCGAGGCTGCGCGCATCTACGTGGATAGCCCCGGCAAACAGCAGAAAGCTCAGCATCACCTGCATCAACACGGTATTAAAATCCACGCTGCGCACAAGGTCGACTACGCCTAGCACCGAGCCTATGCCCAAATGGCCCAGTACTACTATAGACAAAGAGGTCACTAACGCCAGCACCATAAGCCCAATGGTGGAGGGCAGCCGCAAAAACCGGTGATTGATATATCCAAAAGCGGCTGCTACCACTAATAGTAGCGCAAAAACGTTGTAAAGCTTCATAGAGAATCGGTAAGGAAAAGCGGCTGTTATGGACCGCCAAAACTGGCCATGACGGCAGCCCGAAGGTCGCATTTTTATCATTTGTGGCCCTCAATCATATTATAATTGTTGGGTGGTCCGTATACTTGCCTGCCCCCAGTAGTCCAGTATTACCTTAGTCAGATGCTTTTTCGAATAATTATTAGTCCTATCCGGGAGCTATCAAACAGTGGTAAACTCTCTGGTTTGATGCTGCTGATAGCCACAGCTCTCTCACTGGCAATCAGCAACTCAGCCCTCGGCGAAGGGTATGTAAACTTTTGGGAACTGTCGGTTGGTCTGCCACCCCTCGAGAAAACTCTATCCCACTGGGTTGACGATGGTCTGATGGTGATCTTCTTTTTTCTGGTAGGACTCGAAATAAAGCGAGAAGTACTGTATGGGGAGTTGACCAACATTCGCGCGGCCCTGTTGCCGGTAGTAGCAGCTGTGGGGGGCGTTACGGTGCCTGCTAGTATCTATCTGCTGTTCACCATGGGTACGGGGCTCACCCACGGCTGGGCCGTACCCACCGCAACCGACATTGCCTTCTCCTTAGGTATTCTATCGTTACTTGGCGACAGAGTGCCCTTCAGCCTGCGCATTTTCCTTACTGCTCTGGCTATTATCGACGATTTGATGGCTGTTATTATCATCGCCATTTTCTACACCGCCGACCTGAATATTCCCTATTTGCTGTATAGCGCCGGTATCCTAACAGTTCTGGTAGCGATGAATAGATTAAAAGTAGGGTGGCTACCGCTGTACTTTCTGCTCGGATTGGGGCTGTGGTTCTTTGTGCTCAAATCGGGCGTGCACGCTACTATAGCTGGGGTGCTTTTGGCCCTCACTATTCCAACCAATTCCTTGGAACGCATTGAGCACGCTTTGCAAAAGCCGGTTAGCTATCTTATTCTGCCCTTGTTTGCCCTCGCTAATACGGCTATTGTGCTCTCTTTTGAAACGCTGCGCGAACTATCTTCTCCGCTAAGCTTAGGTATTGCGGTTGGATTGTTTTTGGGCAAACCGATCGGGATTTTTGGCAGCACCTGGGTAATGATCAAAATAGGCATGGCCTCACTGCCCGCCAATGTAACGTGGCGCCGTATGCTGGGGCTGGGCTTCACGGCTGGCATCGGCTTCACGATGGCAATTTTTATCGCCAATCTTTCTTTCTCCGATCCCAGCCGCATCGACCTAGCCAAGCTGGCTGTTATCCTGGGCTCCGTAATGGCTGCTTTAGTGGGGCTATTTCTGCTGCGCGACCGCACCGATATTGTGGTGGTGCCCGCTGAAGAAATCGTGAAACACGAGGCCTAAGCGCCTACTTCAGCGGCAGGCACGGAGGTTAATGCCGCCTCTACCCGGGCCACCATATCGTCGTCCACGTCTAGGTGCGTAACGAAGCGAATCATCTGGGGGCCAAAAGAAGCAGCGCGAATTCCTTGTTCGTCCAAGTGCTGTAAAAACGCGCTAGCGGGCATTTCATCGGCTAAGCGGAAGATGACAAGGTTGGTTTCGACAGGCAGTACCTGTGCTACGTAGGGTTGATTCTGAAGAACCTGGCTGAGTTGCTGAGCGCGGCGGTGGTCGTCGGCCAGGCGCGCTACGTTATGCTCCAGGGCGTATAAGCCGGCCGCGGCCAGGTACCCGGCCTGACGCATGCCCCCACCCATTGCTTTGCGAATCCGCTTCGATTTCTGAATTAGAGCCTTGCTGCCGAGTAATACTGAGCCTACCGGCGCTCCTAGCCCTTTTGATAGACAAACAGAGATAGAATCGAAGTACTCTCCGTACTCTTGGCTTGATTGGCCTGTGGCAACCAACGCATTGTACACGCGGGCGCCATCAAGATGCAGGCTTAGGCCGTGCCGGCGCGTAACCTCGGCAATCTGCTGAATGCTTTCCAGTGAGTAGCAGCTGCCACCGCCCCGGTTGCTAGTATTTTCGAGGCACACAAGGCGGGTGTCGGGGTAGTGAACATTATTAACCGGGCGAATAGCGGCTTCCACCTGCGCGGCCGTGAGGCGGCCCCGGTCGCCGGGCAGCAGGGCCGTAGAGGCACCCGAATGGAACGCGATGCCGCCCACTTCCCACAAATACACATGAGCGGTCTGCTCACATATTACTTCCGCCATCGGCTCAGTCTGGGCTTTGATGGCAATCTGGTTGGTCATAGTGCCCGAGGGGCAGAACAGGCCAGCTTCCAACCCAAACTGGGCGGCAGCAGTAGCTTCTAATTCCCGCACGGTAGGGTCTTCTTCGTACACGTCGTCGCCGACCGGGGCGCGGAACATAGCCTCCAGCATAGCGGGCGTGGGACGGGTGACGGTATCGGAGCGCAGATCGATAATAGGTTCAGACATAGGGCCGGGCGTGAAAAGACAGATATGGAGGCGATGGTTTCAGGATTCAAAAATAAGACTTACTTTTGCCCCTCCTTAATAAATCGACTTTAACCGACCCGGATATGAGCGTCACCCGACTGAAGCGGAAGCACCGCAAGAACATTGCGCGCCAAAATAACAAGCAGCGTGTCATCAAGCAATTGCTCCTCACCCCCGTTCTGAAGAACGTGGACATTGAGGAGTTGAAAGCCAGCTTTAACGGTGGCGCTGCCCCCGCCCAATCTGCTACAAAGGCTGAGAAAGCCGCTGCCCGCTCCCAGAAGCAAGCCGACGCCAATGCCGCCGACGCTGCTGAGAAGGCTGCACCCTCTGCTCCTGAGTCCGCTCCTACCCAGTCGGTAGAAGCCAACCAGACTGGTACTGAAGGCTTCGACGAGGCTGAAGCAGTTACCAAGCCCGTGAACGAAGACGGTCAGGAAGGCGACAAGCCTAAGCCCGAAATCGCCCTTTAATCCGGCCTGCCACCGGTGTCGGTTGGCTATACTAGCGTATAAAAGCGTCTTCCTTGCAAAAGGAAGACGCTTTTTTGTGTCACTTGGTCAAAAGAAATAATGTGCTTATTTCGGACCTAATTCCACAACCTGCAAGTGCTGAATTTTGCCCCCCAGCACCTCAAAGAGGAGCAGCGTACGCACTTTGTGAAAACCGTGTCGGCCAGCCGCGCCGGGATTTAGGTGCAGTAGGCCCAGCTTGGCGTCGGGCATGACTTTGAGAATGTGAGAGTGCCCGCTGATAAATAACCCCGGGCGCTCCTGGCTCAGTAGGGGCCGGGCGGCGGGGCTATAGTGCCCCGGGTACCCGCCAATGTGGGTCATGAGCACGTGCAGGCCTTCTACTTCAAACGACTGTACTAGCGGCTGGGTGCGGCGCACGTCCTGCCCATCAATGTTGCCATATACGCCGCGCAGGGGCGCTATCGTGGCTAGCTCCTCGGCGACGGCTGCCGTACCGAAGTCGCCGGCGTGCCATATTTCGTCGCGGCCGGTTAGGTAGTGTAAAATTCGCTCATCTAAGTAGCTATGGGTGTCGGAGAGGAGACCAATCTTTTTCATATAGATATTTTAGGGGCTAGCTAAGGGCAAAACAATGCTCAACAGCAGCTTTCGAGTACCAAATACGATTTAGGATGAAGACTTACTAACGGAAACTCATGCGTTAGCTAACTCTTAAACATACTACCTCGTATCTTGCCCATCCTTTGGCCGATTTTCGTTTGCGGATATTTATCCGGTGTTTTACGCCAAGTTTTGCCATATTTCCCCTTCTCGCCTTTTCCATATTGCCCTCGATGAATGTGTTCATCAACGACATTCCGCTGATCATCAAGAAGAACAGCGAGAAAGTATACAAGCACCGCTACGACCTGATTCTGAATGCGGAGGATGAATTTATCTCCAAGGATCTGGTGGGTGATGTGCTGGTGCGCGACGTCACCGACGCCTTCGTCGATCGGCTATTGCGGCTGATGGAAGTAAAAAAGCTGAAAAAGCTGACTTCCCTCACGTTGCTGGCTCGCAAGAAAAAACGCCTGATCCTGCACCTAAAAGACCAGTTCCGAATTGTGAAAGCGGCCGGCGGCTTGGTGGTGAAGGAAGGAATGGTGCTCATGATTTACCGTCTGGGTAAGTGGGATTTGCCGAAGGGTAAACTCAAAAAAGACGAAGATCCAGCCTTAGGCGCCCTGCGCGAAGTAGAAGAAGAGTGCAACATAAAAATTGAGTTGGGGGAAGAACTGCCCAGCACTTGGCACTCGTACGCCTACAACGGCAACAAAATTCTCAAAAAGACCAATTGGTACGTGATGCACTGCATCGATGATTCGCTCATCAAGCCCCAGGCGGAGGAATACATCGAGGAAGTGCGCTGGATGACGCCACAGGAGGCTCTTGCGGTACTGCCAGAGTCTTATGCTTCTATTACCTTAGTTGTACGCCATTACCTGAGCGAAAAGCTTGGCACGACCTCTGCCGAGGAAGCTTCTACGAAGTAGTATCTTCGTAGAAGCCTATGCGTCTACTTTACTCGGTTGCTTTTGCTGTACTTATGGGTGGCCTGTCGGCCTGCACGCGGCCTCAGGCTACGAGTGAAGCGGCGCCATCTGCTGCAGCACAAGCCCCGGCAGAGGTGCTGCCCGTGGCCGTAGACGTCCCCACCTTTGTAGGCTATACCATAGAGGAAGTACGCAGTCGGTTGGGGACTCCCCGCGAAAGCCAGTTAGAGCCAACCGTAGCCGCTCCGAAACAAAGGCGCGGCAAGTCGCTACGGGTAGCCGATGAGGGCTGGACCAATACGTTTGAAACCAATGGCGTCACGCTGGCAGTAACATTCAACGCCCGCACCCGCCGCGTCCGCGACATTGTGCTGATAGGCGACAACGAGGCTGAACTGATGCAGCGCGGCAACCTCATCCTGACAGCACCCGCTTATATCGTGCTACCCGTGCTGAATCCGATAAAAACGACGGAGCTACTCGGTGTGCGTGTTATTGGCCGGCGTTAGGCTCCTCGATAGTAGCAGCGTAGGCAGGCAGCGCAAAAGGCACGAAGCTATCCACGTTGCCCCCGAAGCGATGAATCTCGCGAATAATGGTGCTGCTGATGGCTGCTAGCGCGGGCGCCGTAATCAGGAAAACCGTCTCTAGCTCCGGGTTCACATGCCGGTTAGCCTGCGCAATTGTGTTTTCGTACTCAAAATCGGTCGTGTTGCGTAGGCCACGCAGGAGGTAACGTGCTCCCACTTCGCGGGCAAAATCAGCCGTAAGCCCCTTGTAGGACCGCACCGATACCCGGGGCTCGTCGTGGAAAACTTCCTTAATCATAGCTACCATTTGCTCCACGGGAAAGAAGCGCGACTTGCTGCTATTGTTACCGATAGCAATAATGACCTCATCAAATAAATTTGCCCCCCGGCGCACTACATCGAGGTGACCATTGGTGAAGGGATCAAAGGATCCGGGAAACAGGGCAATGCGGGTTGTCATGGGAAGAATAATGGTTTCTCACGGCATATAGGCTGTGAGCATTGGCGTGTAGCTTACTCGCAAAGATGCAGGCTATACAGCTCAAAATACCGATACTCAAACACCTCATTTAGCCGGTAGCTATACGACAAGTCCATCGGGCGATTGCCGAACTTGAGGTGGCGAATGTACTTGCGCAGAATAGTAAATAGCTCGGAATGGTGCATCAAATCGCCCCACAGCACCACTGGGTCCTGATCAGGGTTGAGCTGTAGCTCCTGCATCACCAAAATAGTGTAATAGATAAGATCTTCGGGAGTAGTAAACGCAAACGTGTTACAGAACTCGGGGCGCTTGCCACGCACAGCTACAATGGTTACCTCGTGGTGACCAATGCTTAAGTATAGCCGACGCGGTGCCCCCTGCTGGCTTTGGTGCACCACGCCTTCAATCAGGGCGCTGGTTTGGTGAATGAGTCTGCCGGTAGGATAAATGCTCCGGAACCACTCCGCTAAAGCCTTTTCAACGGCGAAAATGCTGGCCATCTCCAAGCCCGGATGCGTGTAGTGATGCACGGTTTCGTGGCCAGCGTCAAAGGAGTGATGGAGGCGCAAGTAGCGGTCTTCGTCGCCGGCGCGGAAAAGGGGTTGGGGCAGTTGAGTGAAGTGCCGATTTTGGACGGCCAGCCGCACATGGTTCCAGCCGGTTTGCCCAACCAAATCATGCTGGGCCGCGAGGTTGCGAAACTGACCGGCGAGGGAAGTAGCGGAAGGAGCTGAATACTCTTCGAGCACCACAAACTTATTGCGGTGCACATCGGCTACGCCAACGCGCAGGCCTGCTTGGCCCGCCGTAAGATAAAGATTGTAGGCGCTCAACTGAGCGGCATCAAAGGTTTCGTCGCGCAGGTCGAGTAGCGCGGTGGGCGAGGAAGAAAACGTAGAAGGGGAAGCAGACACGGCAGAGAGCAATAAATGCCAAGTAGGCCGCTAAAGGTAAGAAGTCAAATGGCTACATAGCCAACACGAGGAGTACCCATAGCATGAACTCGACGACATTCAGCCCAGTTAAAAAGAAAAAGAGGCAGCAAAAAAGCCCCCTAGAGAATGTCTGGGGGCTTTTTTGCTGATTGGTCGACTCGGAACGCGTTATTTGAACTGAATATTTGGAATGTAAATGTCGTCGGGGCTGATAATCTGGTGCAGAATGGGGTGCACTTGGGATAAAGGTAAAGCTACTAGCTGTCGGGGCGTACGAAAGGCTAGTTGAGTAAGTAGTTGATTATCGGCAGCGTGCTCAGGATCGGTGCCCAGTTGAGGAACGGCATTGACATCTGTCGGCTTCACTTCAAAAAACAGCTCCAGGGCTTGTAGATTGTCGCTGCGAAACTCATGCAGGTGTAAGAATCGCCCGATGGTGATGTCGAGGCCGGTTTCTTCCTGAAACTCGCGCACCAAGCATTCCTTCACCGACTCACCAAAATGCCAGCCCCCACCGGGCGGCGACCAGAAGGGCGCATCATTAGGCAACATACCGCGGTGGGCGGTGAGCAGCAAGGCGCCTTGGTGTACTAAGAGGCCGCAAACGCGCACGCGCACTTGGCCATTGTAAGCTTGAAGCAAATCGGGATGGGATTCGGGGGGCATAAATGGATTGGTAAGGCCGGCCAAAACCGGGTATCTTTGACTATTGATGCCTCCTACGCAAAACTCCGCCCCAGCGCCCGATTTAGTTGCCCGAATCCGGCAAAAGCTCACCCGCCAACAGTTTATGCACCACATCGGCGCCGACCTCACGCTCATTGAGCCTGGTCGCGTCGAAGCTGAACTTCCCCTAGAGCTAATTCACCAACAGCAACGTGGCTTTGCTCACGGCGGCCTCATCGCCACCATGGCCGATCTGGTAGCCGGTTTTGCCGGCGTCACCCTAATTCCGGATGACCACGGCATGGTAACAGCCGAGCTGAAAGTGTCTTATCTTAATCCCGGTGTTGGTAAAAAGATACTGGCCAAAGGTTGGGTGCTGAAAGCCGGCCGCCGCTTGCATTTCTGCGAAGCCGAAGTGTGGTGTGATGAAGTGCTGATAGCTAAAGCAACGGCTACAATGGCAGTAATTGAACCTCAATAAGCTCTGTTTACTTTATACAAACAAGCCGTCATGCCGAGCAAAGCGAAGCATCTCGCTCGCTTCGTTGGAGTGCTGTTACAACGAAGCGAGCGAGATGCTTCGCTTTGCTCGGTATGTTATTCTGGTTTTAACATGTTTGAATTATGCTTACCGTTCGTACACCTTCCGTCCGCGATTATTTCCCCTACGAGCCCACTCAGGACCAGGCGCAACTCTTTCGGCAACTCGACGAGTTTTTGAAGGATGACTTGCCCGGCCGCAAGGTGTTCGTGCTGCGTGGCTATGCGGGTACGGGCAAGACGACCGTAGTCAGTGCCTTGGTGCAATGGCTGCACCAACTAGGTCGCAAATACACCCTCATGGCTCCTACGGGCCGGGCGGCCAAGGTAATGAGCGCTTACTCAGGTGTGGCTGCTAGCACCATTCATAAAAAAATCTACCGCCAAACTTCCGGTACACCCTCTGAAAGCCTGAGCTTCCAGCGCCAACCTAACCGCACAGCCGATACGCTGTACATCGTGGATGAGGCCTCCATGATTTCTGACGAGAAAGCTTTCGGCGAAAACGGTTTGCTTGATGATTTGCTCGGTTATGTATTTGAAAAGCCCACCAACCGCCTGCTCCTCATTGGCGACACCGCTCAGCTGCCGCCCGTGGGCCAATTGCTCAGCCCCGCTCTCGACCCGGAACTGCTAGCCGCCCGATTCCGCGCCAAAGTAGATTCGGTAGAGCTGCGCCAGGTAATGCGGCAGGCGGAGGAGTCGGGAATTCTGGTAAATGCCACTATTCTGCGCGAAGAGTTGCGGGAGGAAAAGCCGCACATACAATTTCATACCCGCGGTTACGCCGATATTTTCCCTGTGGGGGGCGAAAAGCTGGAAGACGGGCTGCGCTGGGCCTACAAAAACTTCGGCCACGAAAACACGACCATCATTTGCCGTTCCAACAAGAACGCTAACATGTATAACCAGCACATTCGGCACGCGCTGTTTGGTGCGGAAGAGGAAATCGAGGCCGGCGACTACCTCATGGTGGTGCGCAACAACTATTTCTGGCTGCCTAAAGATTCCGAAATGGGCTTTTTGGCCAACGGTGACTTTGTACAAGTGAGCAAAATCGTGCGTCGGCAGGAAGAGTTCGGCTTTCGTTTCGCCGATGCCCGCATTCGCTTCGTCGATTATCCTGATGAGGAGGAAATAGAAGTAAAACTGCTCCTAGACACTTTGCACACCGATGCACCAGCCTTGCCTGCCGACCGCAGCAACGCTTTGTACCAGACCGTTTCGGCCGATTATGCCCATTTGGGCACCAAGCGCGAGAAAAGCGCGGCTCTACGAAAAGACCCATATTTGAACGCTTTGCAGGTAAAATTCGCTTATGCGCTTACCTGCCACAAGGCGCAGGGCGGGCAGTGGCAGGCCGTATTCGTCGACCACGGTTTTTTAAAAGATGACATGGTAAACGCCGAGTTTGCGCGCTGGCTATATACGGCCATCACGCGCGCTGCCGACCGGTTGTTTTTGCTTAACTTCAATAGTAAGCTACTGGCCGAGTAGATATAATCTATTGGCACAAAGCTGGATACCTATTTGTTGCTGCGAATTCTGCGCAGCGGAAGTCAATAAACCTGTACTTTTGTTTTTCTCAACTATCAAAGCATTCAACTCATGAAAAAGGCACTTATTCTGGCATTATCGCTTTCGCTGGCAGGCTTTGCCGCCCAAGCCCAAACGGCTGCCGTGCAGCCTGCCAACGCCCAGCAGAAAGTAGCTGGTCCACAGATTCAGTTTGAGGAAATGAAGTACGACTTCGGTAGCGTGAAGCAGGGCGAGGTAGTAGAGCACGTGTTCAAATTCAAGAACGCCGGTACGGCACCGCTTGTCATTTCCAACATTGGTACCACGTGCGGCTGCACTGTGCCCGCCTGGACTAAAGAGCCCATCATGCCCGGCAAATCGGGTACGGTAACCGCTAAATTCAACACCGCCGGTAAAATGGGCGTGCAGAATAAAGTGCTAACCGTGGAGTCGAACTCAGCGGGCGGCAACGCAATGGTGTCGTTGGTGGGTGAAGTGAAGGATGCCGCCACTGCCACAACCGAGGCAATACCAGCCAAAGTTGACGTTTCGACCGGCGAAGGGGATGCCAAGCAGAAAACCAAAATGGGCGACAACAAAATCAAAGCAAAGCGTAAGTCTTCTTAAGTAGAAGTATCAATACACAAAAAAGCCCCCCAGATTATTTCTGGGGGGCTTTTTTGTGTATTGAGTTTTAGTGATCTGAGGCCAATAAACATTCTCAATGGGAGACGTTGGTTACAACTGCCGCACCGACCAGAGCAGGCTGAGCCAGCCCGCAATAAGAAGCAAACCACCAATGGGTGCTACTGCGCCCATTTTAGTGATGCCCGTAAAGCAGAGCGTGTACAGCGAGCCGCTGAACAGCAAAATGCCCCCCAGAAACAGCCAGGCCGTTAGACTCATTCCACGAATATCGGGGCGCACGGCGAGCAGTAGGCCTACGGCCAGTAAGGCCAGCGTGTGGTAGAATTGATAGCGCACAGCCGTTTCAAACGTGTCGAAGCGGCCAGTGTCTTCTAGCATCTTGCGCAAGCCGTGCGCTCCAAACGCGCCAATAGCCACGCCCAGGGCACCAAGTAAAGCCGCGAACTGTAAAATCAAACGAGCAGTCATAAATTAAATAGTAAGTGGGAGAGAGTAGGGGACTATGACCGGCACCTAGTGTTGCTGAACGGGCCGAGCGCCAAAAATAGCGCTGCCCACCCGGATAAGGGTGCTGCCCTCCGCAATAGCCAGTTTGTAGTCGGAACTCATGCCCATAGAAATCTCCTTGAACTCGGACTGGGGGGCAAAATAGCGCTGCTTCAGCAACTCAAAATAGCCGCGCAACTCCTGAAACTCACGGCGGAGCTGGGCTTCATCATCGGTGAAGGTAGCCACGCCCATCACGCCCGTGAGCTGCACATGACGCAGCGCGCCAAACGCTTCGGATTGCAGAATTTCCTCGGCTTCCGGCATGCTCAGGCCCGATTTGGTGTCCTCGGCGGCAATGTGAAACTGGAGTAGTGCATTGATAACACGGTTGTGCTTGGCGGCTTGCCTCTCTATTTCGAGCAACAGTTTCAGACTATCCACGCTCTGAATGGTATGTACGAAGGGCGCAATGTATTTTACCTTATTCGTCTGCAAGTGGCCGATAAGATGCCATTCTACATCGGGGGGCAAATCGGGTTGCTTAGCCGCCATTTCCTGCACTTTATTCTCACCAAAGATGCGTGCCCCGGCATCGTAAGCCTCGCGCAGACGCTCTACTGGATGGGTTTTAGTAACAGCCACTAGGCGGCAATTGGTACCTTGCAACTCTTGTTGAAAGAAGCGAAGATTATCAGCGATGGACATGTATTACAGTTAGCATTTATCAGTTACCTTTTAACAATTGCATAAGCAGATAAGATGTTCGGGTAGTGCGAAGATTGTGGTCTTGCACAAAGCTCCTCTGGTAAATGCGAATTGGTAATTGGCGATTCAGTCTTCCAGCGCGTTGGTCAAAAATGTGTTTTTCAGGCCAAGCCACACCAGCCACAAACCTACGCAGCAGAACAAGTAGAAGCGGTAATAGTCTTTGGTGTTGCGGAAACGGGTTTGTTTGATTTCCGATTTCTCGAACGTGTCGATCTGACGAAATACCCGGCGTAGGGCGTCATTGTCGGTGGCGCGGAAAAACTGGCCCTCGCCGGCTTGGGCAATCTGGCGCATGGTGGTCTCGTCGAGGCGGGTCTCCACGAAGCGTGGTCGGCCGGCTTCGTCGTTGCCATAGCGCACACGTCCGTCCTGACCCAAGCCAACGGTGTATATTTTTAAGCCATAGGCATGAGCCAGCTGGGCTGCGGTGAGCGGATCGAGGCTGCCGGCTGTGTTTTCGCCATCGGAGATGAGAATCACAATTTTGGTGCGGCTGCGTGAGTCGCGGAGCCGGTTAGTAGCCACGCCCAGGGCCGTACCGATGGCCGTGCCGTCGTTGGCAATCATACCCAGGCGCAGCCCATCCAGGCTTTCGCGCAGCAAGTCGTAATCGGTGGTGAGGGGCGCCAGCGAGTAAGCGTCGCCGGCAAACACCACCAACCCCAGCCGGTCGCCCATGCGACCATCCACAAACTCCCGCCCCACGCGCTTGGCCGCCTCCAACCGATTGGGCAGCAAATCCTGGAGCTCCATCGAGCCCGACACATCCAGCACCAGCAGCATATCAATGCCCTCGCCCGTTTGCACCACGCGCTCATCCGTCCGTTGCGGGCGGGCCAGAGCCACTATGCCAAAGGCCAAACTTAACATCAGCACTATATCGGGCAGAAAGCGGAGCAGGGAGCTCCAATCGCGCCGTGCCTGCCCGGCCACAAACGCCACTCCCAGGCGCGGACGCCGCCGGTGCACCAGCAGCCACCGCAGCCCAAACAGCAGCGGCAGCAGTGGTATCAGCAGCAATAGCCGCGGCTCCTGCCACGTGTAGCTAGTCAGCGTGGCATAGCGCAGCCCATCAATTATTGGAGCCAGAAAGCGTTGCCAAAGCTGTTCGAACATGATTAGGTTTAAGCTGAGTTGGGAATTGAAAGCGTCGCTAGACGGTCATGCAGAGCGGAGCGAAGCATCTCGCGTGTTTAGTGAGAGTAGTAATTCAACGACCGCGAGCGCGATGCTTCGCTGCCGCTCTGCATGACCGTCTAGAGGGGTGTTTTTCTAAAGAGTAATTGTTTCTCATCAATTCTTTACTTCTCCGCTCACGAAGCCATAGCGTCGTTCGGCGAAGTCGCGCAGTAAGTCGAAGGCAACGCTGGTTTCGGTGTCGTCGTCGTTGAACTGATTGCCATAAATTACCCGGTCGGTGATGCGCAGGGCTTGGCTTACGGCTTTGTCGTTGCCGTAATGCGCTACTATCTCGCGGGTAGTCAAGCTGTTGATGGTATTGTTCTCGAGGTTAGTGAGGTAGTTTTTCCAAAGTGTAATGGCGCGCTCCATGTTGGTAAGGGAGCGCGACAACTCGAAACGCTCGATGTGGCGGGCATATTGGGCCAAAAAGTACGCATGATTCTTCCGCAGCTTGTACCGCTGGTAGCGCCGCCGCCAGTAGTTGCCAAATCCCAAACCCAGCCCCGCTGCTACTAGACCCACCAGCCCAAACCCGATGAGCCAAAAAGGATAATTAAACTCCTGCTTTATGGGCAGCAGGGCCGTGTTTTGCTTTAACACAGGGGTGGTAGGTGGAATAAATTCTGGCACGGGCGCCGTGCGGATCAATCGAATGGTGGCAGGTGAGGAGTTGATCTTGAGTGTGTCATGTCCGCGTAGAATGCTAACTGGTAAGCTCAGCCGCTGTACGGAGTCCAGACTGAAGGTGCGGAGCTGATAGACGGTTTGATCGAAGCTGCGGCCTTGGCGCGTACGGGTGGGCTGGAAGGTTTTGCCCACATATTCGAAAGGCGCAAACTGGGCCGTAGAGTCGGGGAAAACAACTTCGAGCTTGGAGTCGTGGTCGAAGGTGAACTCGTAGTTGATGATCTCGCCCACCTGGACGGTAGGCTTCATAAAACGGCCTTTTGGCTGCTCGGGGAGCATTTCTTGGCCTTGCACGGCAAAGGACAGCAACAGTAAGCAGGCCCACCAGCTTTGGGGAGCATTCCAGCTAAAAAAGCCAGTAGCTGGGATTCGTGGGGGGCATTTTTTGCAGAAAAACCTACGCACGTCCACCCCGCTGATTACGCCGCCGAAACAAGCTGGCCAACTGCGCTACGTAGTCGGCATCGGTGGCAATGGACAAAAACTCAGTGCGGTGGCGCCGGCAAATCTGCCCGATCTGCTCGCGGTTTTGCTCATACGTGGCCCGGTAGCGCGCCCGAAACGAAGCGGCGGAAGTGTTGACCCACATAGTGCGGCCCGTTTCCTGATCGTGCAGGGGCACAATACCCAAAGGTGGAAACTCCCGCTCGCGTTTGTCGAGCAGCTGCAATACTACCAAGTCGTGCTTGCGGGCCAGCATGGTTAACTCCCGCTCGTAGTTAGTGTCAATAAAATCGGAGATGAGCAGGACAATGCTGCGGCGCTTGAGTAGCCCTAGCGCCTGTTTAATTCCGGACCCCACTGCTGTACGCGGGGAGCGGGGCTCTAGCTCAAAAATGCGCTTGATAAGACTGTAGGCGTGACGAATGCCCTTGCCGGGCGCCAGATAAAGTTCTTTTTGATCGGAGAAAGCCAGAATACCAAGTTGGGCATCTTGGCGGGCGGCCGCCAAAGCCAGCAGACCGCATATTTCGCGGCCCACGTCCAGCTTGCGGCGGCCGGCGGCGCCTACCTGCTGAGAGGCGCTTACGTCAAGCAGCAGCAGCACCGACTGTTCGCGCTCCTCTTTATAGGTTTTGACGAAGGTACCGTGGCCCTTGCTCGATACGGCCCAGTCGATGGCCCGCACCTCATCGCCGTACTGATAGAGGCGCACGTCGTCGAATTCCAGCCCCGTGCCTTTAAACACGGAGTGAAAATTGCCCTGCAACTGCGCATCTACCGTTTTGATGATGCGTATCTCCATCTGCCGAAGCTTACGCACGAGTTGCTGGAGCGGAGTGAGGTCGGCGGTATTCATTTCAGCTAAACTACGGGTTCCTCCTAACTTTGCAGTTGTGAAAAAGCTCCCTGTATCTCTTCTGTCTATTCTGAGTCTGCTGCTAACGCTGGGATTTAGCCAGTGTCAGCGCCCCGAAGAGCCTTTGGCTCCTCAACCTTTGCTGCCCAAATCCACAATGGTAGCGATGTTGATAGAAGTGCATCTGAACGAAAGTCGCGTAGATGCCGCCGCGTTGCCCCCCGATTCGGCCCGCGCTGCATTCAATCAGTTGCAGCGTAAACTGCTGGCCCGCTACAACGTTACGGATACGATATTTCAGCGCAGCTACCGCTATTACGCCATTCACAACAAAGACCTGGACGATATTTACGGCATCGTGATTGACAGCTTGGCCGCGCGGGAAGCCAAGCTCGGGGCCACGGCCGAAGCCCAAGCCGCCGAAGCTGCGCGTACTAAATAACGCTTTGCTCAGCCGGTTGGATAGCGTGCTATCCGACCGGCTTTTTTTATTATATCAGCCGGCTGCCATTGGGTACGGGCCCAGCCAGGGAGGCCAATACAATATCGCCGTTCTCATCAGCGGCCCCCGTTATCAGCACTTCGGAGCGGAAAGGCCCGATTTTTTTGATCGGAAAATTAACCACGCACAGCACCTGACGACCTACGAGGTCGGTAGGCTGATAGTGGCGAGTAATTTGGGCGCTGGAGCGTTTAGTGCCAATTTCAGGGCCTAAATCAACCAGAAGCTGGTAGGCAGGCTTGCGCGCCTCGGGAAAGGGGTGCGCTTCCAGAATAGTACCCACGCGCAAGTCTACACGCTCAAACTCAGACCAGGTTAGCGGAGATGCTATCGATGATTCCATGCCGGAAAGTAGCAAAAAGCGCTATTTGGTAGTAGTCGGCTTGGAGGCGTACTGCTCCAGCATAGCCAGGCGCTGCTTCACCTGAATTTCCCAGGTCTTCTGCCGGTCCAGGTTCAAACCATGGTTTGTTTCCTGATCGTAGCGGGCTTCCTCCTTTTGCCACTCCGCAAAAATTACGTTGGTGGCGTTTTTAAAAGTGGGCTGCAAACGTGTACAGTTCAGCTTCAACAAAGCAATCTTCTGTCGCATCCGGCGGGCGTGTAGCTCCGTGATGTTGAAGTGCAGCTGCTCGTGGCGTAGCAAGTTGGGAGTAGCCGAAGCCGAGTCGCGCACCCAAGATTCGGTGGGTACAAATACTGCCCGGACGTTAGAAGTAAATACGAAATCGGTGCAGCCTACCTGCACGTCGATGGTAGCGGAGGTAAGAGCGGCCAGCTTTTCGGCTGGGGTAGGTTTGCTTTTGAAGTCGGCCCAGGTAAGCGGCCGGTTCGCCGACCACGCCAGTACCTCGGGCGCATCGGCGGGCGCGGGTGGGGCAGACGTGAAAGCCGCCAAAAGTGGCAGCAGAAAGGAAATAAAGGAAAGCGGCAAGCCGTGAAACATAGGAAGAGCTGGGGGGCTTTTTAGGGCAAAAAATAACTGTTGGGATAAGAACGCTGCTGAGCAGGTCTAACGTGCAAACAAGGTTGGTAAAAAATAATGCCAGCCTCGAGCTAATGCATTGCCATAGCTGCTTTCGGCAATACGGCACTGTGCTGCCGAAAACGCCAGAGCAGCAAGCCTGCTACTAGCGTAAGGCCAGTCAGCAGTCCAATCCAGATACCAACGGCACCCATTTGAAACTTGAACCCAAGCCAATAACCTAAGGGCAAAGCCACCGCCCAATAAGACAGCAGCGCCACCAGGGAAGGAACTTTAACATCTTCCAGTCCGCGCAATGCCCCCAGGCCCACTACCTGCAAGCCATCCGATACCTGAAAGAGCGCTGCAATGAGCAGCAGCGTAGCCGCTTGGCCCACTACCACGGCATCGTTGTTATAGAAATAAGGAATATACTGGCGGGCCGCAATCAGAATGAGCGCCATCAGCCCCATAAATAGAAACGTAAGCCAATAGGCGGCAAAGCCAGCCTGCCGGGCGCCTGCCGCATCGCCGTGGCCGCGCATGTTGCCCACCCGTATGGTAGCCGCCGCTGCAATACCACTGGCGGCCATGTACGTAACAGAAGCTACATTGATGGCAATCTGGTGGGCGGCCAGGCTGGTAGTGCCTAGCCAGCCAATCATCACAGCCGAAAAGCTAAAGGCACCCATCTCAAACATCATTTGCACCCCGATAGGAGCACCCAGGCCCAACAAACGCCGCAGAGTAGGCCCATGCAATTGCAGATTGACGGCAGCAGCTTCCCGGTGAGGCCGCAGACGAGATGCGCGCAGCACGTAGAAGCCCATCAGCAAAGCCATTACTACGCGGGCCGTGAGCGTGGCCCAGGCCGCGCCTATCATGCCCATGCGCGGGGCCCCAAGGTTGCCAAACACCAGCGCATAGCACAGCAGGGCGTTGAGCAAATTGGCCCCCACCGACAAATACATGGCCTGCCGCGTAAGCCCCAAGCCCTCGGCGAACTGCTTGAAACCTTGAAAAACCATTAGAGGCAGAAATGACAGGAAAATAAGTCGTACCCACGGCGTGGCCAGCGCCACCACCTCAGCTGGCTGATTCAAATAGCGAAGCTGGGGGGCAATTAGTAACCCGAGGGAAGCCAAAACGATGCCTCCTAGGGTGCTCAGCAGCACTCCATTCACCAAAAGCCGACCTAGTAGTGGCATGTCGCGCTTACCATCGGCGGCGGCGACTAGTGGCGTGATGCCCATCGAAAGGCCTAGCCCTAGCACCATCACCACCGTGCTTACACTCACGCTCAGCGATACCGCCGCTAGCGCTACTTTGCCGGTTTGGCCCACTACTACGCTATCCACTACGTTAACCAATACGTGGCCTAACTGGCTAAGTACTACAGGGAAAGCTAGTACAAGAGTGGGTTTGATATGCGGACGAACAGCGGTGAGCGGCATGATGAAGCGGAAAATGAGCCGCAAAGGTACGCTCCTTAATTGGGCTATGGGTTGGAGTAGACAAGATCATTAACCAGTGTGCGCTGCCTCACAGCTGCATGGGAGTGAACTTGCTTCCGACCTCACCTATTGCTTCTGTAATTCCGGAGTGAGCAGCGCTTGCTTTAGTCGCCGAAGTGCCTCGCGCAGGTCAGGCTCTGGCAGGGCGTAAGAAACACGTACAAAACCAGGAGCGCCGCAGGTAGCTCCATCTACCACATCTACGCCAGCAGCGCGCAACTGAGCCAGCAGGGCCGCCGAGGAAGCCGCTAACGATGGTGCGGGGGGCAAAAACTGGCGTAAATCGGCAAAGACGTAGTAGGTGCCCTCGGGCTCTATATACTGAACGCCGGGAATTTCTGCCAATCCCGCTAATAGCAGCTTACGAGTTGGCGCAAGCTGAGTTAGAAGTGCCTGAGCGATAGTAGTGGCGTGTTCCGTAGCCGCCAAAGCCGCTTGCTGATTCGGTACTGGTACAGCCGCGCCAGTAGCAAACTGGGCCGCTGCCACCGCTTGGGCTAGGGTTGGTGGTGCTACCAAATAACCCACGCCCCACCCAATCAGGGCCAAGGACTTTGAAAACCCGTTGACCACAAGATGCTGCCCGTGAGGATCGGCAAACTCCAGCAAGGACGGCACCGGCACCGGGCCGAAGGTGATGCGGTTGTAGATTTCATCCGACAGTACATACATCTCCGGGTGGCGACGCGTCACCTCCAACAGCGCCTCCACCTCGGCGTGCTGATACACGCGGCCAGTTGGGTTATTAGGATTAGAGAACAGCAGCAGACGAGTGCTAGGCGTGATGGCCGCTTCCAACACCTCGGGCCGGAGCGTATAGCCATCGGTAGCATCAAGCGGGAGTGGACAAAGTGTGCCGCTCGCACGCGCTATCAGCTCCCGGAAGCCAAACCAGTTGGGCATGGGCACTAATACTTCGTCGCCGGGGCGCAGTATGGTTTTTAGCAAGGCAAACAGCGCAGCTTTTACACCTGGCGTAACCACAATATGCGCCGGCGTGACTTGGGGGGCATTTTGCTGATGATACGAGGCAGCCAGTGCCTCGCGCAATTCCAACAAACCTTCCACCGCTCCTGGCATCAGCTGCCCCGACTGAATAGCCGCTACTGCGCGCTCCGCAGCCACGGCGGGCGTAGCGAAATTGCCATACCCCGATGCCAGACTGATAATCATAGTGAGAGAGTGGAGTTCTTATTTGATTTAGGCAATACGCCTAGAAAGCTTACTTAATCACCTTGTGGAGCCAGCACTACATCGGCGAAGTAAGCTTGCTCATCCGTAAAAAAGTTCAGCACTTCCAAGCCCGCCTCCGTCGCTACCTGGGTTATCAGGGGCCTGGTAAATTTGTAGGAATTTTCGGTATGAATGATTTCCCAGGCCGCAAATTCCACGATTTGATCAAGCGCCCCAAAGTGTACCTGCTGAGTGCAGGTGCTGACCAAATACGAGCGAACCACCCCACTGATCGGGTCGTAGTCAGTGTAATGCTGCCAGTTAGCCAAGTCGAAATCGGCTTCCAATTCCCGGTTCAGACGTGTGAGCAGGTTAAGATTGAAGGCCGCCGTTACGCCCTGGGCATCATCGTAGGCGGCCCGGATGATGCGGGGGGCTTTTTGCAGGTCAAAGCCGATAAGCAGGCGGTCGTCGGGGTTAAGGGGCTGGGTGAGGGCGCGTAGAAACTCGCGCCGGTCGGAGGGTGTGAAGTTGCCAATGTTAGAGCCCAAGAATAGCACTACTTTACGCCCGGGCCGAGCGGCCATCAGCGTGAGGGCAGCGGTGTATTCGGCCACTACGGGCTCCACGCGCAGCTTAGGCAACTCGGCTTGTAGGCTTGCGGTCAGACCATCCAAGGCGCCGGCAGAAATATCAACCGGCATGTACGTGAAATTGACCCCAAGATCGAGGAGCTCGCGCAGAAGAATCTTGGTTTTCAACCCGTCGCCAGCACCTAGTTCCAACAGATAAAAAGGCTCAGCAGAGGCGGGACGCAAGGCATCCACAATGGCCGCTCGGTGAGTGGTCAGCAGGCCAAACTCGGTGCGGGTCGGGTAGTACTCGGGCAACGCCATGATCTGCTGAAATAGCTTGCTGCCTGCGTCGTCATAGAAGTATTTGGAGGAAAGTGATTTAGGCGACTTCTGCAAACCCGACGCTACGTGGCGGGCGATTTCGGATGCGGCAATAGTGGCAAGGTGTGGCATGTGGTACGGGCGTTTAGGGCAGCAAAGAATCAATTCCCGCAGAAGTCCACGGAGGGTGTAAAAAGGAAGCGTAAGTGCGCAATTTGTGCCTGCTGTGCGCGCTTACAAAAGCATATTAAGGTTTCGGCCAACTCAACGCGCTAACCGAATACCCGTGAACTGCCAGCGCTTATCGGCGTGAAAGAAGTTGCGATACGTAAGCCGGATATGACTTTCGGGAGTGGCACAGGAGCCCCCGCGCAGCACAAGTTGATTGAGCATAAACTTGCCGTTGTACTCGCCTAGCGCGCCCGCCGCCCGCTCGTAGCCGGGGTAGGGGTGGTAGGCCGAATACGTCCATTCCCAAGCATCACCAAAGAGCTGGTGGCATTGCTCCGGGTCGGCGCCGGCGGGTAGGGGCTGTGGGTCGAAAAGGTTGCTTTTCAAGAAGTTGCCAGCTGCAATAGCAGGTTCAAACTGCCGGGCGGCAATTTCCCACTCCTGCTCTGTGGGCAACCGATGCCCCGCCCAGTGAGCATACGCATCGGCCTCGTAAAAGCTGATGTGCGTAACGGGCGCTGCCCAATCGACGGGCTGTAAGCCGTGGTGCGTGAATCGGTGCCACACGCCGTCTTTCTGCACCCAATACAGCGGTGCTTCCCAGCCGGCCTGCTCCGTTAGCTCCCAGCCTTCACCCAGCCAATAGCGAAAATCGCGGTAGCCGCCGGCATCCATAAACTGTCGGTATTCGCCATTAGTCACGAGCCGGTTCTGGAGAGCAAAATCAGCTACGTAGGTTTCGTGGGGGGCTTTTTCATTATCAAAACAGAAACCCTCGCCCTCAAAACCAATTCGGTACACGCCGCCCGCCACCGGTAGCCAGGTAGCAGGTGCCGGCTCGGGCGTCGGCGCTACTGCCGGCGCTGTTTTATAAGCCGGCGCCAGCGGACTTGTGCTGAGAATGTATTTGATATCCGTTACCAACAACTCCTGGTGTTGCTGCTCGTGCTGTAGGCCCAGTTCAAAGATTTCGGCGAAGCTGGGGGGCAAATCTTGGCTAGCTAGCGAGTTGAGCAGCTGATCAATGTGCTTATCAACGTGGGCCCGATAGGCATACACGTCGGCGAGGGCGGGGCGGGAGATGGTGCCCCGGTCGGCGCGGTTCACGCGGCTGCCCAGTGAGTTATAGTACGAGTTGAATAGGTAAGCGTAGTCGGGGTGAAATACTTGGTAGTCCGGTAAGTATTCGCGCAGCAGAAACGTCTCAAAAAACCAGGTGGTGTGGGCCAGGTGCCACTTCGGTGGACTCACATCGAGCATGGGCTGCACTACGGTGTCCTCGGGTAGCAGGGGCCGGCAGATGGTTTCCGTTTGCTGGCGCACGGCCTGGTAGCGGGCGGGTAGTTCGGCGGCCAGTGCGGGCGTGGCTACGGGCTGGGGGGCAAATACGGAGGAGGACATGGCAGGAGCAAAGGCGTGAACTACTTATTAAAGCTAAACTGAAAAAACCGCGGCGGGTTTTGTCTCTGCCGGTTTCTGGTTGGCCAAGTGAGGTAGTAAGAGCACAAAGCGACCAGTAAAAACACGTAACAAACCTCGCAAAAACAGCTCAATGGTGACTAGTACGTAGCCCAACAGTAGGGGCGGGTACTTATCGCGTTTCGGGCAAGCTCGACTACGCAGGCAAGGTCGGTAGAAAGCGGTATTTTGAGCTGTAAAGGCTGTTTTTGCTTCTTAAACCCTTATCGTTGTACTAGTTATCCCGTTCAAACACATGGGCTTCGGCCTGATGTGTTATCGATTTGATTTCCTTCCACAACCTCACATAATTCACATACATACTTTTCAAACCCTACCGCTATGATCTCGAACCAACAGAATCAGCGCAACACTTCCGCCTCTTCAAACACTGGCCGTGGTGCTGCAAACAAGCAAGCCAAAACAAGTGCTTCAGGCAAGAGCCTCCGCGGTTTTGCCGCCATGGATCCAGCCGAGCAGCGCCGCATCGCCAGCGAAGGCGGTAAAGCTTCACACGAGAGTGGCCGTGGTCACCGATTTACATCAGAGGAGGCCCGCGCCGCCGGCCGTAAGGGGGGTCAGGCGAGCCGCGGACGGAGCAACCAGGGCGGTGCTACCCGATAGTTTCCATTGATGTAACGACGGCATCACTCCCAGAGTGGTGCCGCCGACTTTATAAACCAGCCTTCGCGCCTAGCGCGGGGGCTGGTTTTTTTGTTGTGTACTTATCACGGAAAAGCTAGCTAGCCTTATAGCTTCATTCAGCATTTGCTGTTCTTTGGCCCAGCTAGCTTTTTTACTTCACGTCACCCGCTCCATTGTTGCCGCTCCTCGAATGCTCCAGCTCACTTATACTCGGCGTGCCCTTCAATTCAACTTTCCTGCTCGCACCTCACGCGGGGCGCTTTCCGAGCACATTGCCTACTATCTGCACCTGCACGACACGGCTCAGCCCGAACACTTAGGAATAGGTGAAGCCGCGCCGCTAGCTGGCCTTAGCCCCGACTATGGCCCCGATTTCGAGCCGCGAGTAGCTGCCTTATGCGCTGCTTTCAACTACCGCCACCTGCCCGATTTGCCCCCCAGCGCCTTGGATACTTTGGTCGAGGAGCTGGTAGAGCCAACATGGCCTGCGCTGCGTTTTGCTCTCGAAACGGCAATTCTAGATTGGCAAAATGGAGGCCGGCGCCAGCTTTTCGACAATGCATTCAGTCGCGGTGAGGCGGGTCTGCCCATCAATGGCTTGGTGTGGATGGGCGAAGCCAGCTTTATGCAAAGCCAGATTAAGAAGAAACTGGCCGAAGGATATTCCTGCTTGAAGATGAAAATCGGCGGCATTGACTTCGCTACTGAGCTGCAGCTACTGGCCGAAATAAGAGCCGTAGCCGGCCCCGAACGTCTGACCCTGCGCGTGGATGCCAACGGCGCTTTTGCCCCCCATGAGGCTTTAGTCAAGCTAGAGCAATTGGCCCGCTTTGATTTGCATTCCATTGAGCAGCCCATTGCGGCCGGGCAGGCAGCTCTGATGGCCAGGTTGTGCCGCGAGTCGCCTATTCCAATTGCTTTGGATGAGGAACTGATTGGCGTAACTCAAGCCGAGGATCAGCAGGCTTTGCTGGCGCAAATCCGCCCGTCTTATATAATTCTCAAGCCCACCCTAGTCGGTGGACTGCGGGCTACCCGGCAGTGGCTGGCTGCCGCCGAAGCCCAGGGCGCAGCCTCATGGCTAACTTCTGCGCTGGAGTCGAATGTAGGGCTCAATGCTGTCAGTCAGCTAGCCGGCGAGGTTGCCCGCCCCGATTTTCCGCAGGGCCTAGGCACCGGTCAGCTCTATCATAATAATGTAGCGGCCCCGCTCCGCATTGCCGCCGGCCACCTGCATTATGACCCGCAGGGTGAGTGGGAAATTCCAGCTTGAATCGACCAGGCTCGAGGTGGCGATGGGGAGGTTTTTTCAGTAACTTACCCTGCCCACCAAATCATACGCATGGTTGCCTTTCGGCTGATTCTAGACTCCTTGCATAGGCGCACCCAACGGTGCTGGGGGGCTTTTGGCGGCGTGGTGTTGGTAAGTCTACTGTTGAGCTTGCAGGCCGTGGGGCAAACCGCCGAGCAGCTTCCGTTTCACTTCAAGCGCGCCCGTACGCAGCGCGTGGTGGTACCTATGGAAATGCAGCGGAACCTGCTTATTATCAGTGCTAAGCTTAATGGACAAGGGCCCTTTAACTTCTTGCTAGATACGGGCGTGGGCACTTCTCTGCTCACCGATCCGACCTTGGGCAAGCAGCTCGGTCTGCGCCTAGGCCAGCGCTACCGGGTAGCTGGGGCCGGCGAAGATCAGGCCCTAGAAGCTTTTCAGACCGATAGTGTGCGGGTAGAGCTAGGCGATGGCGAAGCAGTAGCGCCCGCCCTCACATTTCTGCTGCTTTCCAGCGACGTGCTTAACCTTTCTGGCTACGTGGGCATGCCCATTCACGGCATTTTGGGGTACGATGTGTTTTACAGCTTTGTGGTGCGCGTCAACCCCATGGAGTCGCGCCTAGTTCTGACTGCGCCTGCCACTTTTCGACCTCCCAAGGGGCGGCGCTGGACTACAATGGGCATCGATTTGGAGGGCAAGAAGGCGTATCTGCGCACCGAGGTCGCGCTGCATGACTCGCTTAAGCTGCCACTCAAACTCGTGCTCGATACGGGCGCCGGCCACGCCCTGTCGCTCGAAACGTCTTCCGATAATCGCCTTACCCTACCGCCCAAGCGAATTCGGGCGCAGCTAGGCCGGGGGCTCAACGGTCTTATTAATGGGTATCTGGGGCGCGTAACGGCCTTGCAGCTGGGGCGATACCGGGTGCCATCGCTGGTTACTTCCTTCCCCGACGCTTCTGATGTAAGTCATCGGGCGGAAGTTTTTCGCAACGGCAACATCGGCTTTGAACTGCTCAAGCGCTTTGATATTATTATCGATTATACCCGCAATCAGCTTTGGCTGCGGCCTAATGGGCTCTACCGCGACCCATTCGAGCATGATATGAGCGGCCTGGACTTGCTAGCCAGCGGCGCCGATTATCGTCGTTATACCATTCTTAAAGTAGAAAAAGGCTCACCCGCGGAGGAAGCCGGCTTACAGGCCACCGACGAAATTCTGGTCATTAACCTGATTCCAGTATCAGGCTTGTCGCTCACCCAAATCAGTCGGCTGCTGCACTCCGCCGACGGGCGCAACCTTCTCTTCATCGTGCGCCGCTCCACGGGCGAGCTTATCTCGACTACCGTGCGCCTAAGACGCCAAATCTAAAAGCAGCCCTAAATGAGGAGGGAAGAGGTAACTATGATCAATGAAAAATAGGCTGGCTGGGCCCCATTATTCATCCATCACTTATCATTCTGCATTCCTAATTCTTCCTCGCTCATGAAGCGTAGCGTTTAGATTTGCCCGTAAAAGCACTACATTAGAAGCCACCCACATTCGCTTTTTTGCCCGATGCCCACGGCCTCCTCGCCTACGTTGCCGCTCCCGTCGCCCGCCATTCTGGCCAATCAGCACATTTATTCCGATTATTTCGACGAGCAGTACGTTCGGGCCGTTGATAAGCACCTTTTGCAGCTACTCGATCGGGTTTGGTTTCGCTCCAAGCTAGTGGGTTTCGAGAACTATCCGCAGCGCAATAATCCGGAGCGTCCGCTGCTGTTTGCCAGCAATCACTCAGGCATGGCTTTTCCCTGGGATGCCATGGTCGCCTTATCGCACTTGCTGCGCATTCTGCCCGGTATGTATCACTTACCGCGGCCCCTTTCAGCACCCATGCTCTCGCAGTCGGTGCTGATGAACCCGTATTTGATCCCGAATTTTTGGAAAAAATGCGGTTGTGTTGATGCTACCACGCTCAATTTTGAGACGATGATGTATTGCAACGACCACAACCTGATGCTTTACCCTGAGGGCGTACCCGGCATTGGTAAGGGCTTCAACCGCAAGTACCAGTTGCAACGCCTCGCTACCAGCATCATTCGGCTAGGCATTGAGCACCGCACCGATATTGTGCCGTACTACACGGTGAATGGAGAATACCTAAACCCATATGCCTATAGCTGGGACTGGCTGAATAAGTGGATGAAAAAGATAGGTATTCCCTTTCTTCCCGTAGGGCCTATTATCATTATGGTGCTGCTTCAGCCTTGGTTTTTTTACCTCGCTTACCCAGCCAAACTCACCTTTGTGCTAGGCACCCGCATCAAGCCCTACGAACTAACTAAAAAGCCCCCTAGCGAGCTTACCCGCGAAGATTACCTGGCCCTATCGGAGCAAGTGCGCCAACAAATGCAGACGGAACTGGATGCCGCTGTGCGCGACCATGGGCAGCAGCCGTACCGTTGGGGCGAGCTTTGGCAGCGCATCAAGGCCAATTGGAGCTACTTTCCTTTCTTTCTGCCCTTTGCTTGGCCCGAACTCTTCCGCGAGTTTGAGCGTCAATATGCTGAGAGAGGTCCCGATGGTGTAAACCTTCAATTAACAAAGCAAGGCTCCTGGCTGCGCATGCTCTGGCGCAATCCCTTCACCCTCACCTTCTTTATTCCCGTATTAGGATGGATACCCATTGCTATTCGGGGCTATAAAGGCCATAGAATAGGAGAAAAAGAATAATTGTAGCTGGTAAGAGTACCCAAAGTCTTACCTCGTACAAACGAAATAGTACTGGCAAACGGCCTTTTGGGCTGCTGTCGACCGCCCTGCCCGCCCTCTTCCCACCCAAAAGGTCAAGCAATGCCCTCCACCCAGCATTTATTGCTCAAACAGATTCTTACGGCTGCCACCGGGCCGCTGGCTCGCAAACGGCCCGGCCTGGGAGCGATGCGGCTGACTATGGAAATAAGCTCGTTGTTTCAGTTTATGCCCTGGGGCGTTCATCTCGAAAAGACAACTATTGAAGGCATGACTGCCGAGTGGGCCCGCCCCGTTGGTACTAATCCGCACCGGGTGCTGCTGTATCTGCATGGGGGCGGTTACGTATTAGGGTCTCTGAACACTCACCGTAGTCTGGTAGGGACGTTGGCCAAGCGTTGCCAGGTTAATACGCTGGCTATCAACTACCGCAAAGCGCCTGATTATCCGTTTCCCGGCGCCCTCGATGATGCGTTGCTGGCGTATCATTGGCTGCTGAAGCAAGGATTTGCCCCCCAGAACATTATCGTAGCCGGCGATTCGGCCGGTGGGGGTTTGGCCCTAGCCTTACTTATCGCCTTGCGCGATGACGCTCAGCCGCTCCCTGCCGCCGCCATCGGCCTCTCTCCCTGGACCGATCTGGACATGCCCGCTTCTATGTTGCGCCGGGTAGCCAGGGAAGAAACCCAACTGCTGGAAGCCTTACAGATGCGCGGCTGGGGCCCCTACTACGCCGGCGACACCCCGCTTACGCATCCGCTGGTTTCACCAGCCCGCGCCGAGGTACACGGCCTGCCCCCGTTGCTAATTCAAATATCCGATACCGAGGTGCTGTGCGAAAGCGTAATGTGCTTCACCGACAAGGCCCGTTTGGCGGGTGTGTCGGTTACCTTGCAGTCATTCAGAGGGTTGGTGCACTGGTGGCACCTGTTCTGGCGGCTGCTGCCCGAGGCGCGTGAAGCTCTGAATAGCGTCGCCACCTTCGTCAATGGCATTTGGGCCGCGCAAGCAGCTCCGTTGCCAATGCCCATTCTGAAGCCCGTTCATGTGCTGCCATTGGCAAGCGCGTCGCGGGTGCGGAAAAAGGCAGCATGAGTAAAAACGAAAATACGTCCCTGAGGCACAGGAAATAAAGAAGTGAACCTATAAAACATGACTGTATGGAATAGCTGCGATCAGGAATTCAAAAAATTTCTATCTCAGCACCAACTATATAGCTGCGTTTTCGTAGGTTTGCCAAAGTAGTCGGCTTGCATACTATTTTTTTGCAGCGACCGAAGCAGCAATGCCGTTTTTCGTTTCATTTCACCTCCTTTTTAACTATTCAGCAACATGGAAGACCTGTTTAAAAAATTCATCAATGCCGGTGTTGGTTTTGTATCGTTAACCAACGACCGTGTGCAAGCCACCATCGATAAGCTGGTGAAGGAAAGCAAGTTGTCGGAGAAAGAGGGGCAGAAAATCATGGACGATCTGAAGAAGAACACCGACACTAAGCGTAAGGAGCTCGAATCGCAAATCACCGGTATTGCTAACCGGCTGATGAAGGGCGTAGGAGTAGCCACCAACGCCGATGTGGAAGAACTGAAGCGCAGTGTGCGCGGCACTAAGTCTTCAACCGCATCGAGCACTGGTGCTACTGCTGGCGGCAGCAAAAGCGGTTCGAAAGCAGCTTCCAGCACTACGTCTAAAGCTGCTGGCGCCACCAAAAAGGCTGCTGATAAAGTAAGCAGCACCGCGGGCACTGCCCAAAAATCGGCTGCTGCTAAAGCTGGCGCTGCCAAGCCAGCCGCGAAGCCAGCCGCTAAAAAAGAAGCTCCAAAGCCTGCCGACAACGGCGATAACGCTTCCAGCGCCTCCTAATTCCGCTGCTAGCAACTAGCATGAAAAGCCAGCGCCCGCAGTAGCGGCGCTGGCTTTTTCGTCAAAAAATGGCTCCGTCTGCTCCTGGCGAGCATGGGTTTTGATTTTATCAAGCTGGGGGGCATTTTGCTTACCTTTCTTGTCAATAATATCCGCTTGCCAGCCGTTGGCTCCCCTTTCACTGGTTCCTTTTTTCCTGCATGTTCAAAAACACGATTTCTAATCTGGGCCGCATCCGGCAGGTAATGGAAGTGCTGGTGCGCTACGGATTTGAGGATGTAGTAACGAATACCGCCTTGCGGCGGCTGGTGCCAGCGGGGCGTCGGGTATCGTGGCAGCACGCTGATAAGACGGTGTTTGACACCAATCGTTGGGAGCGAATCCGGTTGATCATCGAGGAACTGGGTCCCACATTTATCAAGCTGGCTCAGGCTCTGAGTAACCGCCCTGATTTGCTGCCCGAAGCACTCATCGACGAGTTCCAGAAGCTACAAAGCGACGTGCCGCCTTTCCCCGTGGCCATTGCTCGCCAAATAATTGAGCAGGAGCTAGGCAAGCCGATTACGGAAGTCTTCAGCGAATTCGACGACGTGACGTTGGGCTCGGCCAGCATTGGGCAGGTGCACCGGGCACGCCTGCTCACGGGCGAGGAAGTGGTGGTGAAAGTACAGCGCCCCGGCGTACAGGAAAAAGTACGCACCGACCTGAGCCTGCTGCGCGAGCTAGTACGCCTCACGGCCGGCTTTCTGCGCAAGCAAGGCTTGAGTAACCCCCAAGACATCGTAGATGCCTTTGAGCGGAGCATGACTAAGGAGCTGGACTATACCTCCGAAGCCCGGAGCATGGACCAGTTTCGCGCGCTTTACGCTGATTATGAGACGTTCTACGTGCCTAAGCCCTACCGCGAGTTCTCGACCAGCCGGGTTCTGGTAATTGAGTTCGTGAGTGGCTGCAAAATATCCAACAAGCCGCAGTTGCTGGAGTGGGGCCTTGACCCGGCCAAGGTGGCGGAAACGGGCATGGATATTTACCTGACTCAGATCTTTGAGTTTGGCGTTTTCCACGCCGACCCGCACCCTGGCAACGTACTGGTGCGCCCCGACGGCACCATCGTGCTCATCGATTTTGGCATGGTGGGCAAGCTCACTAAGCAACAGAAATATGCCTTTGCAGGGGTGTTTATCGGGATGGCGCGACAGGATGCGCGCAGCATGGCGCTCAACTTTCGCCGCCTTGCGCTGCACGCCGATATCCCGGATATGCGCCGCTTCGAGGCCGACCTCAACGACTTGATTGAGGACTTTACGGTGCTCGACGTGAAGGAGATGAGTATGTCAGATCTGGCTGATCGTCTGCAAGTCATCATCTACGACTACAAGCTGCAAGTGCCGGGGGCCGTTTTCCTGATTCTGCGGGCGCTGGTAATTCTGGAAGGTATCGGCAAAGTGTTGCACCCATCGTTTAACACGTTTGAGTTTGTGCGGCCTTATGGCGCCCGCATTATTGCGGAGCAATACTCGCCGGAAAATCTAGCTAGCGAAGCTCAGTACACTGGAATTCAACTCCTGTCTTTACTAAGCACTTTACCCACCGACATCAGGCAAATTATGCGCAAAATATCCCGTGGGGATTTGCGCGTAAAAGTAGAACTGGGTGGTTATCAGCCGCTGTTGCGTAAAGCTGACCAATTAGTTAGCCGCACAATCATAACGCTGTTGGCGGTTGCCTTTCTGCTGTTCTCAGGCCTGAGCTTGATGGGTAAATATTCAGTTGAAATGGCCTACCATCGCGGTATTCCCATGCTGACGTGGTTTGGGCTAGGCGTGACGGGATTTTTGCTGCTGATACTATTTATACTAGGGCTGCGGAAGCCACGAGAGTAGAAATTCTAACCAATAGTAGTCTACCCGCGTCAACAGCAATTATACTGTCAACTTTGCCCCCACCTTAGCATCTCGTTTCTAAGTTATTTTATCAGGAACTGCGGATAGTTCTTTCGCACTGATGCTAAAAAGTTACTCCTATATCTAAGCGTATAGAGCGTTGTTGCCTCAAATGCACAGCATAATTTGTGTGTGCTACTCCTTGATTCATTCTATCGTAGCGTAGCTCAACGCTGAGTATAGGTAATGAATGATGATGAATGGAAACTCCACCTCCAGCTGCTATACCTAAGGAGCGTTTACCTACCTCAATAGCTTCACTTTTAGTGTCACTGGAAGCGGAGGTAAATGTGTCCACTGAAGAATCATGGAGTTTAATTCCTATGCTTGGACCCGCATTAACGTAAGGCCGCCACATACTCCGGCCTACTTGGTAGCGCAGCAGTAAGGGAACTTGTATTTGAGAGTAATCAATTTGAATAGTATGAGTATTCTCTGGATTTCCGAGATTATAATAATAAAGCTCGTAAGGACCATACAAACTGCGCAACTGCATGTAATTGGCTTCTAATCCTAGGGAGAAATTAGACAGCGTAGAGAAATTAACGCTAGCTCCCACCTGATATCCGGTTGCTTGTTTCTGTTTGCCAAATCCAGCATAAGATGTGCCAGTCAGGTTAAAGCTGGATGTATTGACTCCGCCCTTCAACCCAAACGAAGCATGCCACCCTGAAGCACGTTTTATTACCGTGCTGGGTAGTGCCGGGTGCCTGCACTTGTTATAGGCCATGATAAGTTGAGTCATCCCTTTCGAAGTATACGGGTAGCGACTTTGGATTTCATTAGAGCCAAAATCCAGTGTTGAGCAGCCAGGTAAAGTTTGAGCCAACGTAAGCTGGTGAGTAGCGCGTTTAACCGCCTTTACGTGTGTGGAATCAGCTACTTGCAAATAGTATTGCTTCTCTTGCTGTTCATCCTCACTAGTATATAAGCTTATATAGCCTGATACCAACGGAGCTAAGAGTTGGGAAGGGCCCCCCGAACCAATTTCTCTGCTTATTCGAATAGGCCTGCTAGCATTGCCATAGCTGCTAATTTGTGCAGCGTCGAATTTCATTGGAGCTATTCCTGATCGATGAAGCCGAATCGTATTCTGTCGTTTGCCAATTACTTGAATACGGCCACGAAGTGTATCACCTTTTACAGTTACGACATAATCTGGATTTACCATTTGCGCAGAAGCCGTTTCTACCAACAGGCCGCATATAACAGCAAGTAAAAGTCTTTTCATTAATGAAATTGTATTGATACAGGTGTGTTTGAAGGCACACGCATAAAGTACTTCAAATAGAATATTATCGGCCCGCAAAGTGCTAGCTAGATAAATGTTCTGCGGTGTTCGGCTATCAACGCTGGTTAAGCGATAATATAGATTCCTTCTCTATAATTCTCTCTCATAGCGTTTCGGAAGTATGCGACTAATTAGCAAGTAAAGAATAAGCCCGACAAGATGTCTTGTCGGGCTTATTCTTTACTGAACACTTAGGCTACTTCAACTGCATATCCTCAATAATATGGGCAATTTTGCCGCCTAACTCTTCGTAGCCTTGCTCAAATTTCTCTACTGACTCAAGCGGCTGCTTTACGCTGAAGTAGAACTTGATTTTGGGCTCGGTGCCCGATGGGCGGGCGGAGATTTTGCTTCCGTCTTCGGTTAAGAACTGGAGCACATTAGACGCTTCTAAGCCCGTGGGTTTTTCCTCTCCGGTTTGCAGATTGCGGATGACACCGGTTTGGTAGTCGCGCAGCTCCACTACGGGCGAGCCGGCGATGGTACGGGGCGGCTGGGCGCGTAAGTCGCGCATCATTTCTTGGATTTCCTCGGCGCCGCGCTGGCCTTTTTTTGTGAGCGAAATTAGGTCTTCGCGGTAGAGGCCGTAGGTGGCGTACATCTGCACCATTTCCTCGTAGAGCGTGCGGCCGTTGTCTTTGGCTACGGCGGCCATCTCGGCAATCATGGCGCAGGCCGAAACAGCGTCCTTGTCGCGCACAAAGTCGCCGATCATGAAGCCGTAGCTTTCCTCGCCGCCGCCGATATACGTTTCCTTGCCCTCCAGGTCGCGGATGAGGCCGGCGATGTATTTGAAGCCAGTTAGGGTTTGATAGGACTTTACGCCATGGGCTTTAGCAATATCACCGAGTACTTCGCTAGTTACAATGGTGTAAACGATAAAGTCCTGCTCGGTCATTTTGCCAGCATTTTTGCGCGCTGACAACAGGTAGAAGGTAAGCAAAGCGGCCGTTTGGTTGCCGTTTACCAGCACCCATTCGCCCTGTGTGTTTTTCACGGCAATGCCCACACGGTCAGCGTCGGGGTCAGTGGCAATGACGAGGTCGGCGTCGAGTTGGCGGGCTTGGTCGAGGGCCATTTGCATGGCGGCTTTTTCCTCAGGGTTCGGCGAAACGACGGTTGGGAAGTTGCCGTCGGGCGTGGCCTGGGCCTCTACGATGCTCACATTGGTAAAGCCCATTCGCTCTAAGGCTTTCGGTACCAGCGTGATGCCCGTACCATGAATGGGCGTGTACACGATTTTCAAATCATGCTGACGCTTGATGGCCTCGGGGTTGATGCTCAGCTTCTGGACTTCGCTCAAATACGCGTCGTCAATTTGCCCCCCAATCTGGTGAATACGCGACTCATCGGCTGTGAACTTCACCTCGTTCACACTTTGAATTTCGTTTACCTCCCGGATGATATTCTTGTCGTGCGGCGCTACTACCTGGGCGCCGTCGTTCCAGTATACTTTATAGCCGTTGTACTCTTTAGGGTTGTGCGAGGCCGTAATTACAACGCCGCTCTGGCAGCCCAAATGGCGAATCGTAAATGAAAGCTCGGGCGTGGGGCGCAGGGCTTCAAACAAGTAAACAGTAATACCATTCGCCGAAAAAATGCCCCCCGCGATGCGGGCAAACTCTGAGCTGTTGTTGCGCGAGTCGTGTGCTACGGCCACCTTTATTTCTTGGTTGGGAAACGACTTCAGCAGGTAGTTGCACAAGCCTTGCGTAGCCATGCCCAACGTGTAGCGGTTCATGCGGTTAGAGCCCGTGCCCATTATCCCACGCAAGCCGCCCGTACCGAATTCCAGATCCCGATAGAAAGCGTCGCTCAGGGCATCTTCTTGATTACTATCGAGGAGCTCTTGGATATCGGCTTGGGTTTGGGCGTCGTAGGCGCCGGTAAGCCACGTATTAATTTTTTGCTGAACGTCGGAGGTTAAGGCCATTAGAGATAAAAGTAAGTTGCAGTTGGGCTGAAGAACGAGTGTAAAGAAAAGAGGTTTGAACTAAGCAGCCATATAAAAGCACGGCATTTAGCACTCAATTAAGGGGGCGCATTCTTTAATTAACTCAAGTTGTGGACTAGCAGCCGAGTGTAGGTAAAGAGAACCAGGCAATAGCTTGAGAGCAAACCTACACAGCGTCGGCGTGAATGGTCTCGGGAAAACGATCCATCAACTAGCAAATGCTGTTTAGACGCTCATTCAGAAGTACTGCTGCGTGTAGCTGCGGGCCAAGTCAAGATGCCGCCAGCAAGGTTGATGGCCGCCCTGCCGCGTCGAACAGGTGCCGACATTTACCGGCTCAGCAGGGCTAGTATTTGCGCAGAAAGTTATTTGGTAAGCAGTACATTGCCATGGCCTGTTCCGTTATGTAAGAACTATACGACATCAGAGAGCCAAAATCATTTGACCTATGTCCATTACCTCCCATGTAGACTTAGAAGGCCTTCAGCGCATTAGTGAAGCTGTAGGTACGACTCTTAAACAAATGCGCGAGTATGCCCAGCCGGGGATGACGACCAAGGAGGTAGACGAATACGGCGGACGTATGCTGGCGGCATTTGGAGCTAAATCGGCTCCGCGGCTTACCTATGGCTTTCCGGGCTGGACGTGTATCAGCGTGAATAATGAAGTAGCGCACGGTATTCCCTCGGCGCGCAAGGTGTTACAGCCCGGCGACTTAGTGAACATCGACGTATCGGCGGAGCTGGAGGGCTACTGGGCCGATAATGGTGGCTCCTTCGTGCTCGGAGCCGATATTCACAATCACCAGCCACTGGTCGATGCCTCCCGGCAGATCTTGCGCACCGCCCTCAATCGCATTCGCGGCGGCGTACGCATTGCCGATATTGGCGGACTGATTGAAGGCGAAGCGCGAAAAGCGGGTTATCGGGTGATCAAGAATCTGGTGGGACACGGCATCGGTCGCAGCCTGCACGAGGAGCCCAAGGAAATACCCTGCTACTACGACCGCTACAACCTGAAGCGCTTCAAGAAGAACTCAGTAGTAGCGGTGGAAACGTTTATCTCCACCCGCGCCACGCTGGCCCATCAACTCAGCGACGGGTGGACGCTGGCCACCAAAGACGGCAGCTTCGTGGCTCAGCACGAGCATACCATTGTGATTACTGATGGGCAGCCCCTTATTCTAACAGAGGCAAATAGTATTTGGGAGTAAGCTACCCAAGTTGCGGAGCTAGGTTAGAACTGGTTCTCAACTCCTTTGCAATTTAGGATAATTAAAAAAGTCAAGCTGGACTTGCCGGTGCATCTCTACTTTCGGGTGAGTTTAGTACTCAGTAGAGATGCGCCGGCAAGCCCAGCTTGACAAGTACTCTGGCGTCAAGGTGGCGGAGCGTTGCGTGAGCTACTACAGGTTGCCCCGCAGTGCTTGCTCGCGCTCAATCGATTCGAACAGGGCCTTGAAGTTGCCCTTGCCGAAGCTCTTAGCACCTTTGCGCTGAATGATTTCATAAAATACCGTGGGGCGGTCTTCTACGGGCTTGGTGAAGATTTGCAGCAGGTAGCCTTCTTCGTCGCGGTCAACCAAAATGTTCAGGTCTTTGAGCGTTTGCAAGTCCTCATCGATGCTGCCAATACGCTCTAGTAGGTCGTCATAGTATACGGCTGGCACAGTCAGGAACTCCACGCCGCGACGGCGCAATTCGCTGACGGTGTGGCGAATGTCTTTGGTGGCAATGGCAATGTGCTGCACGCCCGGCGAATGATAATAATCGAGATATTCTTCAATCTGCGACTTCTTTTTACCCTCTGCTGGCTCGTTGATGGGGAATTTCACGTAACCGTTGCCGTTGCTTACCACCTTGCTCATCAGAGCCGAATACTCGGTGGAAATATCTTCGTCGTCGAAGGTGAGCAGCAGTTTGAAGCCCATCACATCTTCGTAGAATTTCACCCACTGGTTCATCTCACCCCAGCCCACATTGCCTACGCAGTGGTCTACGTGCAGCAGGCCTACCGGAGTGTCCTGCGGTACTAAACTCTTTTTGGCTACAAAGCCCGGCATAAATGCCCCCCGGTAGTTGCGGCGCTCCACAAAAGTGTGAATGGTTTCGCCGTAGGTGTAAATGCCCGACAAGACTACTTCGCCATCCTCGTCGCTGATTGTATAAGGCTCGAAGGCGGGCTTAGCGCCGCGCTTGGTGGTTTCTTCGAACGACTTGCGGGCGTCATCGACCCATAAGGCCATCACTTTTACGCCGTCGCCGTGCTTGCGCACGTGCTCCGAAATATCGGAATCGGGGAGGAGGGAAGTTGTGAGCACCAGACGGATTTTCCCCTGCTGCAAAACGTAACTAGCACGGTCGCGCAGGCCGGTTTCGGGGCCGGCGTAAGCCACTAGCTCATAGCCGAATGCTGCTTGATAATAATAAGCCGATTGCTTAGCATTGCCAACATAAAACTCGACGTAGTCGGTACCATTCAGGGGAAGAAAGTCGTGGGCGGGGTGGGCCTGCACGGCCGGCGAAGTCATCGTCTGCATAGCGGATGGGGGTGGAAATCGGGTGAGAAAAAGGTTAGTTGGGTAAAAATACGCGTTTACCCTAAATCGTTGGGGAAACCGCGCTAGTTTAATGGGCTGGGGGGCAAAACGAGCAAGTAGTCGGCTTGCGAAAGAATTCCCGAATCCTACGCACCTTTGTACCACACTTATGCACGAGTAGCTATGAACAAAGAGGAATTAAATAAAGCCCTGGTCGCGCTGATCGAGAAGAAGCAGGAGTTGCACAAGCTTCCTTACAACCACGACAGCTACGACGACATTGAGGAAGAACTGCACGACCTAGAAGACGACTTTAACGAAGAGTACGGCGCTTATCTGGAAGAAGTGCTGGAAAAAGTACATCAGCAGCTCTGCCCCGATACCGATGTGCTGCTGCCCACGGCCTACTTGCCCAATGATGTAGGCGGCGACACCGGCTACGAGCCTTCGCACAAAGAAGGCGTGTGGGTCGATTCAGATGAGTTTCCCGGCAAAGAAGCCCGCCTCGTATTGGTGCCCAATCCTACTCGGCTGATTTTGTCAGTAGGCAAGAAGGTGCGCAAAGAAGTGTGGCAGGCGTAAGGTCGTTGCCAGCTTTGTAAAACGCTTGCTTCAGGGCAAGTTAAGAACCTCTCCCGCGCTGGTGCTCCGGCAGCGGGAGAGGTTCTTTCCGTTGTGTTGGGGCAATTACTCTGATTCTACCTATGATCTATCGTATAGCTGAGCTTGCCGATTGGCAGACGGCCCAGCAAACAGGTTTTTTCGTCAGCGCTGATCTAAGAGCCGAAGGCTTTATTCATGCCTCTGAGCTGTATCAGGTGGAGGCCACGGCCAACCGCTACTACGCTGGGCGCACCGATATTATACTTTTGGAGCTTGATGAATCGGAGTTGTGGGTAGCGGCGGTGCCCGTGAAGCGGGAATATGCCCAGGCACGCAATGATTACTTCCCGCACGTTTTTGCCCCTATTCCGCTGGCTGCTATAGTGCGGGCTTTACCATTTCAAACAGAGCCAGATGGTCAGCACGCCTTGCCGCCGGAGCTGGAAGACGAGGCCTGAAGAATAACATCGGCTCTGCACCGTTAGCAAACAACATTTTTGCTACTATTGATTCTTAGCTATATATGTCAGCGCCTACCGTATGATTATCCGTTTGTTTTTCGGCTTTAATACCTGGTTGGTGGTGGCGCTTAGCTTGCTGCTTACCGCCTGCGGGCCTTCGTACTACCTTGCTGTGCAGCCCCAAGAGTTAGAAGGTGAACCAATAAATGGTTCCCAGACGCTATTTGCCGAACTCGACGGGGTAGAAATGGAGCTTGCTTTTTCTCATTTCCGAATCAAGGACGCAGTATACGAGGTAGAAATTCGCAACGGTTCAAGCCGGGCAGTGCTGGTTGATCCGGCCCGCTTTTACTATCAACTTAGCCCAACTCAAGCAGCGCCATCCACTTCCACCGCCGATACGTCGTCTTTTTTAGCCCCCGTACCCGCCCACGATCCAGAAGCGGAAGTACAGCCGCTCAGCACCAGACTCAGCATCGATAACGGCATCGTGATGGGCGTCAGTGAGATTGAATGGATGATTATCCTTGCCAACGTTACCAAGGAAGCCATGGGCAAGAAACGGCGAGAAGCGGGTAAAGCAGGAGAAAGTCCGCAGGGAAACCCGAAACCAAAACCCCTCAACGAAGCACAGGAGCGGGAAGCTGGCGATAAGATTGCGCAGGAGCTGGCGCTTTGGCAGGGGGCTTTGCTGCGGCGTTACAATCTGCAGCCCGGCGAGTTGATTCGTGGCTACGTCGTGTTTCCGGGCTACGATCAATCGGCGGTACTGCGCCTCACTACGCCCGTTGGTCCGCACATATTTACCTTCGACTACAGCCAAAAGCGGTTAAAGTATTAAGCATAAAAAAGCCCCCCAGAACTCGTCTGGGGGGCTTTTTTATGGTACTCTATTACTTATGCTAGCTCGGCCAGCTCCAACCACCGCTCGCCTTTGGCGTCGAGGGCGGCATCGGTGCGCTTGAGTTCGGCGGCCCAGTCGGCTAGGTCTTTATGGGAGCCGGTGCCGGCATTGAGCTTCTCGATAAGCTGCTGCTTGGTTTCTTCGAGCTTCTCAATCTCCTTTTCCAGAGTTTCGTACTCCTTTTTCTCGGCAAAAGTGGCTTTCCGCTTCGGAGCTTCTGCGGGGGCTGGCGTCACTGCTTTTACTGGTGCAGCAGCTGGCGCAACGCCGGCAGCGGCTTTGGCCGTCTTAGCTTGGTCCTTTGCGTATTCCTCGGCGTTATTTTCCTTCTGCCACTCGCGGTAATCAGTGTAGTTGCCGGGGAAATGGCGAATTTGCCCCCCAGGCTCCAGCACAAATACGTGTTCTACTAGCGCATCCATAAAGTAGCGGTCGTGGGACACGATGAGCAGGCAGCCGCCGAAGTTCAGTAGGAAATCCTCCAGAATGTTGAGGGTGATGATGTCCAGATCGTTCGTGGGCTCGTCAAGAATCAGGAAGTTAGGGTTCTTGATAAGTACGCGCAGCAGCTGCAAACGGCGCTTTTCGCCCCCCGACAGCTTGCTAACCAGCGTATACTGCTGAGCCGGCGGAAACTGGAAGTGCTGCAAAAACTGCGACGCTGTCACCACTTCGCCGTTAGCCATTTCCACAACTTCGGCCACTTCCTTCACGATGTCGATGACGCGCTGCGTGGGGTCAAATTCCAGCTCCGTTTGGGTGTAATAACCGAAAACGGTGGTCTGGCCCTTATCGATGGTGCCGCTGTCCGGCGTGAGGCTGCCGGTGAGCATGTTAAGCAACGTGGACTTGCCGGCGCCGTTGGGACCAATAAGGCCAATCCGGTCCTTTTTCTTGAACACGTAGCTGAAGTCATCGAGCACCACTTTGTCGCCAAAGCGCTTGTGCAGGTGCTCCACCTCAATGATTTTGCCCCCCTGACGCGTAGTTTTCACGGACAGCTCTAACTGTGGCCCGCTGATCTTAGTCTTCGCCTTTTCCTGCGTTTCGTAAAAAGCATCAATGCGCGCCTTCTGCTTAGTGCCGCGGGCTTGGGGCTGTCGGCGCATCCAGTCCAGTTCTTTGCGCAACAGGTTGCGGGCTTTCTCTACTTCGGCCACTTCTATCTGCTCGCGCTCAGCTTTCTTCTCTACGAAGTAGGAATAATTGCCTTGATACCGATGCACGCGGCCTTGGTCCAGCTCCACTATTTCGTTGGCCACTTTATCCAGGAAGTAGCGGTCGTGGGTCACCATTAATAAGGTGAGATTGGGCGAGGCCAGCCGGTTTTCGAGCCACTCAATGGTGTCGAGGTCCAAGTGGTTGGTGGGCTCGTCGAGAATAAGCACTTCAGGCTCCTCAATCAGAACCCGAGCTAGGGCCACGCGCTTGCGCTGCCCGCCCGAAAGCTTGCTTACTGGCCGTTCCAGCAAATCACCCAAGATGCCCAGGCGACCCAAAATTTGCTTTACCTGCGACTCGTAGTCCCAGGCGTTCAGAGCGTCCATACGCTCCATCACGCGCTGCAGATCGTCAGATTTGTGCTTGGGGTCGTTTACTACGTGCTCGTAATCGCGAATGGCGGCCAGAGTATCGTTTTGACTGGCAAAAATGGTTTGCTCTACGGTCAGGGCTTCATCGAAGATGGGCTGCTGACCCAAAAAGGCCACGCGAGTGTCTTTACGCACGCTCACCGAGCCAGTATCACCAGGCTCCAAGCTGGCTAGGATACGCAGTAAAGTTGTTTTGCCCGAGCCGTTAATACCTACTAGGGCCACGCGCTGACCTTGGCTCAGGCCAAAGGAAAGGTCGCGGAATAGCCAGCGGTCGGCGTAATTTTTTGAGATATTCTCAGCTGATAACAGATTCATACCACAAAGGTAGCCAAGGCAATCCAGCTAGGAAGCACAAGGTGTGGATTCCTAGTCTAATCCTTCCTCCCTCTAGCTATTGACTCAAGCTATCAACCTTGGTACTACGCGCTGACTACGTACGTGTCAGGGGGCATTTTTGGCGGCCAACTCGTCCATATCGATCTGCATCTGCTTGATTATCTGTGCAAGCATGCTAAGGACGGTTTCTATGAGAGGCTGCAGCGCTTCCGGGTCGAAAGCGCCAGTCCACGAATCCAAATGCTCTACCAGCGGCAACGCCTGGTGCACGTGCAAGTGGTCAAGGCTAGGCTTGAGCTTGTGCGTGGCGGCCCTCAGCAACTCAGTATCATGCGTCTGTAATGCTTGGCCCAGATCGTGTATGGCTTCTTCGCAGCTTTCAATAAAGCTCGTAAGCATAAGTATCACAAACTCGTCGTCGCCCTGACCTATTTGGTACAGAAGGTCAAGATTATAAAGTGGCGCGGGCCCATTAGCACCGGTCGGCGCCGGCTGGCTGGCGCTTACAGTCACCCCAGACGGCGGGGAGCCCAGCACCCAGTCGCTCACAATCTTTAGCAGCTCATCTTCCTGAAATGGCTTAGCGAGGTAGTCATTCATGCCCGCCGCCAGGCACTTCTCTCGCTCTCCCTTGATGGCGTTAGCAGTAAGCGCAATAATGGGAGTAGAAAGGCCCACTTGGTGGCGCAGCACGGCCGTAGCCTCAAGGCCGTTCATAATGGGCATTTGCATGTCCATCAGAATCAAGTCGAAACGGTGAGCTTGCAGTAGCTCCACTGCCATGGCACCGTTCTCCGCCTCGGTCACCTCAATGTGAACATTATTGAGCAACGCCTTCGCAATCTGCCGATTAAACTTATTGTCTTCTACTAGTAACACTTGCTTACCGCGTAGTCTTTCGCGCAGGCTGTGGTTGGCTACTTCCTTGCGTGGCAAGTCGTTTTCGGAGCCCACTTGCAGAAGTAGGGAGAAGGAGTTGACGGTGCCTTCGTGTTTCTCGCTCTCGATTAGCAACTCGCCCCCCATCAGATTCACGAGGCTTTTGCTGATGCTGAGGCCCAGGCCCGTGCCCCCAAATTTGCGGGTCACCGATGAGTCTTCTTGGCTGAACTCTTTAAAGATGTCACTTAAGTAGTCCGGGTCGATGCCAATACCGGTATCCGCCACCATAAACTTAATTTCCACGGCGTCCTCTACTTGCTGCACCAACTCGCAGGAAATAGTGACACTGCCTTTCTCAGTGAATTTGATGGAGTTGCCAGCCAGATTTAGTAGAATCTGGGTAATGCGGTACGGGTCGCCGAGTAGCACGGGTGGTACCTGCGGCATTATTTCCGTAATAAGCGTCAGCCCCTTCTCCTCTGCTTTGTAGTGCAGCGTTTTCTCGATCTGGGCAATGAGCTGACTGACATTGAAGCCGATTTTCTCGACCTGTAACTGGCCCGCCTCAATCTTGGAGTGGTCCAGAATATCATTGATGATAACGAGTAGGTTCTCGCCCGAGGTAGAAATGGCCCCCAAGAAATCCTCCTGATCTGGCGTGAGCTCGGTTTTGGCCAGGAGTTGCGCCATGCCCAGAATAGCATTCATGGGCGTCCGGATTTCGTGGCTCATGTTGGCCAAAAACACCTCTTTGGCTTTCGATGAGTCCTCGGCGTGCTCTTTGGCCGCGCGCAGTTTGTTCTCCAGCGTCTTCTGGTGAGTAATGTCGAGCGTAATATGAATGGCACCGATGATCTGCCGCTCATCGTTGTAGACTGGGGCTCGGCTCACCAATAGCCACTTCTGACTGCCTCCTTTGCTGGCTACTATGCGTTCATAGGCCTCCGTGCCATCCTGCGGGGGCGACACTACCTCTACCAATAAGGAGCTAAGCAGATGCTGCTCCATTATTTCGTCGCTGGAAAAGCCCAGAGTGTCGCAGAATGCTTGGTTGACGTAGAGAACCTGGTCGTCTAAATCAGTTTCGACTAAGCCCAGCTTCATGCGTTCGATGATGCGCCGGTACTTTTCTTCGCGCCGTTTCAGCGCCTCTTCCGCGTTTTTCTGTTCCGTAACGTCCTGAAACTTCCATAGATAACCTAGGGAAGCATTATGACTATAAATCGGAATAAAGTCGCGCTGAAACACTTTGCCGTTCTTGCGCTGGAGTACGTCACCAATTACAGCTTGCTGATCGAGAACCTGGCCATTGGTGCCCTCTAGCCACCCTGGTTCACTAGGCCCGCCACTTCTCGCCGAGGCCAGTAACAGCTCTGTCTTGACACCCACCAGCTGTTCAGGAGTAGCATCTGTGTTCAGCATTTGGCAGAAAGCCTCGTTGACCAACACCACTTGCCGGTGTTCATCTTCCAGCAAAATGCCCTCCTGAAAGTTGGCAATAGTGGTCGACAAACGTCGGGTGGAGGCTTCAATGGCGAGGTTAGCCTGCTTGATGGCCGAAATATCGGTGTGCACACCGGTCATGATGAGCGGGTCGCCGTTAGCGTCGCGTTTGGTCACGAGGCCGCGGGTAAGCACCCACTTGTACTCGCCGTTTCGGCACAGCAAGCGTCGCTCTACGGAATAGATGGGTACCTCTCCGCGCAAGTAGGCCTCAGCGGCCTGCAAGCTAGGTAATTGGTCGTCGGGGTGAACGTGGTTGTGCCAGGTATGGAAGCCCATTGGGAAGTCCTCATCGGGGTACCCGAGCATGGTCCGGTAGGCATTGGAGAAGTAGTCGTCTCCGGTTTGATAGTTAAATTCCCACGCTCCGTCGCCAAACCGCTCAATGGCCAGATGCCAGCGCTGCTCACTGTCTTGCACCGCCTCCTCGGCCTCTTGGAGCGCCGTAATGTCTTGTATGATACCGCTGTAGAGCACGCCCTCGGCATCGGTGACAGAAGGCCGACAGTCGGCTTGGCACCAGCGCACGGGCTGGTCCGGCATCAGCAGGCGACCCATAAACGTGCGGGTTTCTACTATGCCAGTAGCAGGCCGCCAAAACTTGGTCCACGCCGCTTGGTCGTCGGGATGCACGAACGCCTGTAGAGAGGACAGCTGATCAGGTTGAAACCCAAATATCTGCTGCGAAGAATCACTACAATAAGCTATGTGTGAAGTGCCATCGAAGTTATCGCGCCACTGAAACAGCACGCCCGGCACCTGCTCAATAAGGTGTTGCAATTGGGTCTCGCGGTCCTGAGCCGTGACACGTGCAGCTTTCCAAGTTGTGATATCTTCCAGCAGCACGAAAAAGCGCGCTGGTTGGTGCAAAGGAGCCGGCTGTATTTTGGCGCGCAGCCAATAAGATGCACCAGTTGCAGCAGATACCTGCCCCTCGTATTGCAGGGTAGTTTGAGTAGATAAAACTGCGGGCGGATTGAAGGGAGATGCTTCTGCGTTGTGCTTGGGGGGCAAAATTTCCCAAAGTGCCTGCCCCAGGGCTTCGCTGGACTCAATCCCAAACAACTCTATGAATCCTTTATTTACCCATAGGAGGCGGCCGTGGTCGTTGAGGAGGGCTATTGCAGCAAAGGCCGGCTCCATAAGCAGCAAGGCCTGTTCCAAGTGAGCCGGTAAATTACTGGCTAGTGTAACGTCTTCAGTTGATTTGCCAAAGGCAACCTGTGGTTTGGATGAGGACGTATTGACACCAGTTTGCTCCATAATATTGACAGCACATTTGCCTTCTACATAAAGACGAAATACCGACTTGTTGATTATTAGCGGACCGTAAATTTAAGAGTTCTTGATTAGCCAAGCCCAACCAATATACAGGTAAAAGCAATAATTCATAAGCAGTTCCCTGCCCAATACAGCACAAAATGCCCTCCAGCGGGGAGCTAAGCTTTAATATAAGTACAGTATTGCACCAGTGCTTGCCGAGCTAGAAATTTCGGTACAGCTACCACAGATGGGTAGTTTAGGTGGCGCTTCAGATGACTCGTACGCGGTCTACGTGCAAATCGTCGCGCAATATTTCCAAGCCTTTATAAGCTAGCGGCCGACCAGTATTGGTCGTCAACTCGCCGCCTGCGCGGTGTAAATGAGCCACGTCGAGAACGAGTTGAGTGTACTTCAGTTCACCAAGTTCGATGGCCACAGGCCGTCCCCGACTAAGATCGAAGTTGGCGAGGGCATGATCTATTTCTTCTAAAATCTTACTCATATAAATGAGTGCTTGGGCGAGAGAGGAGCCAAGATAGGACTTTACTAAAAATTACATAATTCCTATGGCTCCAGATTAAGGCAGCCGTTGCCGAAAGCCCGTACCTTCGCCGCGTATGGCATCTTCTCCTGCTTCCTCCGATTTGCGGGCCCGGCCCATTGGTATGTTCGACAGCGGCATTGGCGGACTCACGGTGGCCCGCGCTGTCAGTCGTCTCCTTCCCCATGAGCGGCTCATTTATTTTGGCGACACGGCTCATTTGCCCTATGGCGACAAAAGCACAGCCGCTATTCAGGCGTACGCCGTTAAAATCTGCGACTTACTGCTTAAGCAGCAATGCAAGATCATTATGATTGCCTGCAACTCAGCTTCGGCGGCGGCTTATGAGTTGGTGCGAGAGTACGTTGGCTCCAAAGCCCGAGTGCTCAATGTGATTGATCCTATTGTGGCGCACGTAGGTAAAGCATACGCCGGGCGGACTGTCGGCCTTATTGGCACCAAGCAAACGGTTAATTCTAACGTGTACAAGAAAAAGCTGGACGACCTCGATATGGGTGTGCAACTACAGTCGTTGGCCACGCCGCTACTGGCGCCGATGATAGAGGAAGGCTTTTTTGAGAATACTGTCAGCGACAACATCATCAGCGCCTATCTGACCAATTCAGAGCTCGAAAATATTGAGGCGCTAGTGCTGGCCTGTACGCACTATCCACTCATTAAAGAGCAGATTTCGCGTTTCTACGAGGGAAAAGTAGAAGTGCTCGATGCCTCCGACGCGGTTGCGGCCCACGCCAAAGCTTATCTGGAAGCACATAATATGGCCGCCTTGGCCTCCGAAAAGCCCCCCACGCACCATTTTTATGTATCTGATTTCACCCGTTCATTCGAGGAAAGCACGCGTATCTTCTTTGGACGAGAAGTTCACTTGGAGCACTACCCGCTATGGGAGTAAGTCGGTGCTGAGGTACCTTGAAAAGCCCCCTGGTGTGCCCCTCAGCTGCTAGGCGTAAACAGACTGATCTTCGCTTTACTAAGGATGCGCACTCACATCGACCTTTTTTGGCAATAATCACGTTTAATAAAGTGAGCCTGCTGGGTGGTGAAATTCCCTTTGGTCAGGCAGTATTTAGCACTACTACACCTATGAAAAAGAATTATCACCGGCTCGGCGACTGGCGTCGTAATACGCTGCTGATAGCGGCGGCGGCTACCTTGGGCTTGTCTGTGTTACCAGCCTGCTCGGGCAATAACGGTTCGGAAACGGGTCAAGAGCAGTGGGGTGGGGGCGAAACTTATTCACAAGGCGTTATCACAGAAATGACCGAGGTAACGCCCGGTGAATGGAAGGTTACCGCTGAGCGCCCTGCCGGTAAAGAGGAAGTTGCTGCTATACTTAAGCACTTCGACGGCAAGGTTGACACCCTCCAAGGACAAGCTCTACAACAGCAAATGCAGGACTATAGCCGTCAGAACCCGGAGAACCGGGTGGCTGGTACCGGCATGATGGATATTCTGATGTGGAGTGGCATCGGCTATATGGCCGGGCGCTTCCTCACTCCAAATCGGGCCGCATACGCGAATCCTGGCTTGCTTCAGCAAAATGCCGGCTGGCGCCAGAATGTGGCGCGAGAGCAACAGCAGGGTCGCGCTTTCTTTGGTCGTGGGTTCGCAGGCAATCGGTCGTCAGGCGCGGGTATTAGACCCAGCACCTCGGTATCGCGCTCGGGTATCCAGAGTACGGCACCGCGGGCAGGCCGAAGCAGTGGCTTTTCGGGCCGGAGCGGTGGCGGATTTGGTGGCTAGATAAATCCATCCTCAATCAAACGAAAATTGCCCCCCAGTACTTTTAGAATGGTGCTGGGGGGTAAATTATTAAGTGTCAACTATTAATTGCTCATTGTTAAATGATTAAGCTACTACCTCTTACCGGCGATATTGCGCCGGCCGTACGTGGTTTGGGTTGGGACTGGGCTATCGAAGAGGCTTGCGCCACCTATGTGGCCCGCGAGGCTGTAGTTGTATCGGAAGAGGAAGCAGATACCTTGCTACAGGCTGCCAATACCCTCTACAATATGCTAGTGGAGTCGATTCCTGATCCAATTCCCGACGATCTACTCCAGTTATTAGCTATTCCGACCAACCTGTGGGCTGCCGTACGCCACTCCTGGAACGATGAGCGACACTGGCATATCTACGGCCGCTTTGATCTGGTTCAAACCCCCGACGGCCCGAAGCTGCTGGAATTCAATGCTGACACAGCCACCAGCCTGCCCGAAACCGCTGTAGTTCAGTGGGCCAGCTTAGTAGCCGCCGGCACCTCCGACGAGAGCCGACAGGCAAACGGACTATTTGAGGGATTGAGCGCACAATTTCGTCAATGGCTGGAGCTGAACTCGGACCTAGAGCCCAGCTTGCTACTCGTCTACTTACCCGATAGTCAGGAAGATGAGGCCAACTGCGCTGTATTAGCCGAAGCGGCCCGCGAAGCAGGCTTCGAGCACGTTCACCTATGCTCGGTGGATGCTATGCAAGTATCCGTGGCAGGAGAGGAGCGAGGCGTATGGGCACCGATAGAAGACAATCAATGGCAGCGTTTCGGGTTTTTGTTTAAACTAGTGCCGTGGGAGATCTTAGCGCAGGAGGAGCCCGAACTTACCGCTGATCTGAGCCAGTTGCTGCTCAGCCGCGACGTAATGATTGCAAATCCAGCGTACTCCTTATTATTTCAAAGCAAAGGAATCCTAGCTTGGCTCTGGCAAGTGTATCCACACCATCCGTTATTGTTAGAAGCTGCTTTGCAGGATCTATCGGGCCATTACGTCCGGAAGCCTTTGTTTGGACGGGAAGGCCAAAACGTGGCCGAAGTGCAAAATGGGCGAGTAGCTGCTGAAGTGCCCGGCGAATTTGCTCCCCAGCCCCAGGTTCGGCAACGCTGGGCCGAGCTGCCTACCGATCAGCAGCAGCGACGCTATCAGGCGGGCGTGTTTTGGGCTGGCGAAGGCTGTGCCTTAGGGTTTCGTCGAGATAAATCTGTGATTACCAATCTGTCAGAATTTCTTGCGCATATCATTGAATAGTATACAAGAACACAGTGATTAAACTCCTCATAACACGAACTGTGTTAAAAGTCAAGCATTCAGGGCCAGTTTGGAGCTAAAATCAGGTTGATAGGGCACGCCCGATTTGACAATAGCGAAGGCTTGTTTGAGCAGCTTGTTGCAGACGGCAATGAGGGCTACTTTTCCATTCTTGCCTTTGGCCACGAGTCGCTCATACAGGGCCTGGCAGGCGGTATTGAACTTCTTCGCGGCGAAGCTGCACATGAAGAGTTTCCCGCGAATCAAGCCCCCACCCATCTTGGTGATGCGCACTTTGCCGCGGATGCTGGTGCCCGAGCTGTGCTCGCGCGGCGAGAGGTCCGCCATGGCAATGAGTTGCCGATAGTTGTCCAACCGGGTGAAGCCGCCGGCAAACAAGAGCAGCATACTGGCCGTCTTGCGCCCAATGCCGGGAATGGAGCACAGCAGCGCGATTTCTGGCCCGAATCGCTGCTCGAGTAGGACTAGGAGTTCATCCTCTACTGCATCGGCCTGTTGGTTAAGGGCTTTTAGAGTCTGTTGCAACCGTTTCAACGCGGTCTTGCTGATGATGGGTTGCCGTTGCATGGCTTCCAAGGCGTTGCTCACCATGGTTTTTTGCTTGAGCAACTGCTCCGTCACCTGTTCGAGCTGGCGGCACTCGACCAACACCGTTTCCTCCGGCTGCCAGACCTTTAAGGGTTGTTGCTGGCCATAGCGCAAGAGCCACTGCGCATCCTTGCGGTCACTTTTGCCTTTGCTCAGGTGCATCTGAATGAAGCGCTTGATGACCAAGGGGTTGAGTACGGCCACTTGCCCACCGTGCTCGTGCAGGTAATAAGCCAGCGCCAGATTATAGGTACCAGTGGCTTCCATCACAAATAAGCACTGCGCCCCACAAGCCTGCACGAGTTGCTGAAAGCCGGCTTTGGTGTTGGGCACCTCCAAGTGCTTGAACTGCTGGTCAGTGGGTTGATAGCAGACGGCCAGGGTAGCTTTACTCACATCAACACCAACCACAGGGAGAGAAAGAGGAGAAATCATACCAAGAAGAGTGACGGTGAGAACGAGATAAAAAGGAGTTCTAGGAAGTCTTTTGCTATCCTCGTATGATTGTGCTGCCGTATCTTATCGGCGCTACCGGTAAGGAAGGCGGGGTCACCAGCTATCCTGAAGCACGCGGCCACACGGCTGTGATGCTGGGTATTAGAAACTGTGCCCCGCCTTCTGTTTTCGCCCGAAGACTGGACAGTATAAAGGGAGCCCTGGCTTGGTGGCATCCCGCATGTTACGAGGAAAGTTGCGGTGAAAACCCTGTGGGTAAGACGTATTGTTTACCTTCTTTTCTCCGCCTGTATGCCTGCTGTTACCCCGGTGGCACTGCCGCCTGTTGTACTCAAATATGTGGTTGGCATCGATATCGCCAAAGCCACGTTTGCTGCCTGCTTGGGCAGCATTGACGCCACGCAACGCCTACGGCTAGGCAAAGTGGCAGAGTTTGCCAACGATGCCGCCGGCTTCGAGGCGTTGCAGGGATGGGTCGCCGCCTCTCAGGCAGAGGCGGAGCGCCCGCTCTGGTACGTGGTAGAAGCCACGGGCGTCTATTACGAAGAACTGGCTTATTATCTGAGTGCGCGGCAGCAAGCCTTGAGCGTGCTCTTGCCCAACAAGGTCAAGCACTTTGCCGGCAGTACGGAACAGAAAAGCAAGACCGACGCCCTCGACGCACGCCTGCTTTGTCGCTTGGGCCTAGAGCGCCAGTTGCCGGCCTGGCAGCCGCTCACCCCGGCCATGCGCCAGCTTCGCTCGCTTACCCGCGAGCGGGCCGCGCTGCGCACCCAGGCCGCGCAGACGAAGAACCGCGCCCACGCTTATGCGCACAGCTACGAGCCTGACCCACAGGCCCTGATGCGCTTGCAGCAACGCCAAGCCTTGTTTGAGGAGCAGCTGTGGGCCATCGATACCCAAACAGCAGCCCTGGTAGAGGCCATGCCCGAACTGGCTCGCAAGCTGGCCCAGTTGACCAGTGTGCCGGGCATTGGCTTGACGACGGCCATAACCATCGTGGCCGAAACCAGCGGCTTCGCTCTGGTGGAGAACGAGCGGCAACTGACCTCGTATGCGGGCTTGGATGTGGTGCAGCGGCAAAGTGGCAACCTAGCCCGCCCTACGGCCATTTCTAAGCGCGGCAACGCCCGCCTACGCACGGCCCTTTACTTGCCGGCGGTGAGCAGTCTGCGCTACAACGAGCAGCAAAAAGCATTTTACGCTCGGCTGCGGGCCCGTTCCCCCAACGGGAAGGTCGGCGTTATTGCCGTCATGCGCAAGCTGCTCGTGCTCTGCTATTCGCTTTGGAAAAATGACCAGATGTATGATCCTGCTTACCACCCAGCGACGGCAAAAGCCCAAGAAGTAGCCCCGACGCCCGTAGGTGCCGAGGCTACGCAGGATGCACCCACGGGCGCTCCTTTAGAAGCCCTAATCTAATAAAAAACAGTCCATCGGGTTGTTTTTAATCACAGTATCTAATACAGGCTCGCTGGCCTCCTGGAACTGTCCAAAGTAGTCCTAGAAAAGAGAGGGGATTGTCATGTTAAACGAGCTCGTAATGGCTCCATAATCGATGAATCTTACGCCTCCCTTTTCCTTTTCAATAGCCGGTTTTACGGTGGGTAGGCGAACGTAGGATAATCCCCGTTGAGCTTACCTAAATAGTATTTTATTACTTAAGAAAAAGAAGGAACCCTACTGCTTTGCTTTGAGCAGTAGGGTTCCTTCTTTTTCTTAAGTATTAACTGCTGCTTGCAGCATTTATATACAAAAAGAGCGGTGCCAAATATTTTAAATTAATAGTACAATTATTTATAAGAATAACAATCAATATTAAGTTGTCTTCAATCAAGATATGTCACTTTGAGATTATGTTCGAACTATGGGCTGTATGGTAAAAGTGTTTACAATGGAATTCACAAAAGAGAGTGATAAATCTCATTCAATACTAGGACACTCGAGGTTGGTTATGGATCAAGATAAACTTTTAATTAATATAGATTATATGCAATTAATAAGAAATTTGAGGTATGTTAATTGCTTATACGCATCAGCAAGATGATAACTGCATGCTGCAGATGTTTGCTTAGTAAATAAATTATTATATAATGATGATTTAATACTTAATGTGTGTGCTGAAAATTTAATCTTTTAAAATGATATAGTATTTATAATAACTGTTTGTGATATTAATTGTGAAACACAACAAGTAAATGTATTAATTTTGTCAGATTGTAAAACGGCATGTAAACAGCTGCTATTAAAACATTTATAATTTTTGCAATTGACATACTGCGTTAAAACTTAATAGCTCTTGTGTTGCTGCCAAGCTTATTAGTTAATAGTCACAAAGTAAAATCATCCACTACTCTACTTTTTTGAAACATCACTTTTCTTTCTTTAATCTATGAAACAATACTACTTAAGTAGTTGTCTGCGAAGACTTCCGACCCGTCTTTTGCTGCTAGCGCTTCTACTTTGGGTGCCAACTCTGAGTAAGGCGCAGGAGGCATACCAGATTCTTGAAACGATGGGTACTATATCGCCTTTCGAGACGATTGGTAGCGCGCAAGATGAAGGTGATTTTGACTACCCTGAGTTGACGTATTCAGGCAGTGCGCTAGGTTCCGCTGTTGGCGGAGGGCCAGCAGGCACAACGGCACCTGAACTAACCTTCGGTGTTGCTTCGTCAGCTGGAGGAAGCCAGGCTTTTCAGTCTAGCTCTAATGAAATTGACTTTGTAATTGCTGGTCTTTCTACGTCTAATTTAGTCGACCTCAATTTGAAGTTTAGTGTATTCGCTGGAACGGTACCGGGATCGGTGGGGCGTAATATCGCTAATCAGTTTAAGGTGCAGGTTAGCGGTGATGGAACCTCTTTCTTCGATGTTGCTTATACCGCAGCTGATAACTCCACATTAACCTATGCTAGCGGTTGGAAAGTAGTACAGGTAGACCCAGCTGACATTCCGGAAGTTGATGAGCTTTACATTCGATTTGTAAAAGTTGGTGGTGTAAACCGTCTTTTCCGGTTAGATGATATTGAAATAACGGGTATACAGCAGGGGATAGCGGTTACACCAAATGGAATTCTATTTAGCAATACTATAGTAGGTCAGCAATCTGGTGCCAGAACGATAACCGTTAGTGGTGCTGGCTTGACGGGTGCTATTACAGTAAGCGCTCCCGATGGATTCTTAGTGCGCACGGGCACAAATGCGTATAGCACAACCGCAACGTTACCGGCAGTAGGTGGAACCGTACCAAACACAGCGGTGAGTGTTGTCTTTGCTCCCAAGGAGGCTAAGTTGTATGATGCAACTATAACGCTTTCAAGCCCCGATTCGGAAAGCCGTTCAGTAACTGTTAGAGGTACGGGTCAAGCTCCTACGCCTCAATTAACGGTAGCACCCACCAGTGTTACCTTCAATGGTACTACTGAAGTAGGCCGTAACTCGGAGCCAATTGACTTCACTGTGAGTGGGGAAGCTTTAGCATCTGATGTAACCATTTCGCCCCCTGCTGCTAATTTTCAGATCAGACTAGGTAACACTGGTAACTTCACAAGTGCGCCGATCACGCTGAGCCCTACAATGGGGACACTTAGTGCTACTTTGTTACAAGTGCGCTTTGTACCGACTACTACGGGGGTTATCAATTCTTCCCTCTCGATCACCTCTACTGGCGCTACTACCCGTACCATCGGCCTGCAAGGGCGAGGCACCGCAGCTCCAGTTGGCCCCTCGGTTTTTGTTGATCCTGACAGGATAGACTTCCAATCCGTAACGGGTAGCGGATCGGCTCAAACGTTATCCTTTGAAGTGGGTGGCACTAATCTGATTGGATCCATTACTCTCGCTGGTAGCACTAATAATATCGTGTTTCGCGATGCTACCGCCGGAGGAAGCTTTATCAATGGCCCCATTGAAATTAGCCGTGACGCTAATAATGCCGTTATTCCTCGGCGTATTGAGGTTCGACTAATTGGCCCAGTAGCTGTCGGCAGATTTAGTGGGACTATCATTGCCAGCACGCCTACCACGGGCGGCTCAACTACGGCAACGGTAACAATATTGGCTAACAACACCTCAGCCGGTGAGTCAACTATCAACCCGTCTGCTAATCTAGTGTCCTTCTCTACGGTATCAAATGTGCCATCAGTAGCACAAACCTTTACCGTATCGGGTACGAACTTGCTATTGCCTATCACGATAAAAGCCCCCCAGTTTTTTCAGGTATCAACCCAGGCTGATTTTGCAGGTATAACCACAACTAGTAATTCAATCACGCTGCCATTAGTAGGAAGCAATGTGCCCCAAACTACGGTGTACGTGCGGTATCTTCCAGCCACTCCACGTAGCGAAGCAGGTGCCTTTATTTCTATTACTAGCTCACCAGCACAGGATGTATTCTTAGCCTTAACAGGTACCAGCATCCCGAATGTAGATGTGGATAACGCATTCACTAGAGCGGTAAACGTGGTTATCAATACGAAAACTACGGGTCAGAGCCAGAGGATTGTTGCGGAGCGTGTGCGTCAGGCAGTTACCATTTCGGTATCACCCGACTCAGATAACCCATTCAACCCAAACCGGACCCCACAGTTTGAAGTATCACTGAACAATGCAGACTTTGCCCCAACGGTAACGTTAACGCCTAATCCAAGCACGTTCCGTGTCGACCAACAAATATTCGTGCGTTACGCTCCAACTCGGGTAGGTGGTGCTTCAGCTAACTTGCAATACCAGAGCACGGAAGTTGACAATAACTCGCTGCAAACTTTAGCTGGAAATGGTATCCTGTTAGGTAATTCAATCGCAACCCAGCCAACCGAGGAAACTGTCTTTAGAGTAAGTCGGAGTGGTGATAAGGCAACAGTTTTCTTCGCCTTGCCGGCTAACTATGTCAGCTTGGGGTATGGAGAGAATCGTTTAATTGTCGCTAGCGTTAATGCTCAATTACCACCCAACCAGCAACCACTTGACGGTCGCGGTTATCAAACTGGTAACCAAGTATACGGCGCAGGCAATGAGGTAGCACCTGGTTATTTCGCTGTATTTGCTGGTCCAAACAGTCAAGCTACTATCGAAGGCTTGGACTTACGCCAGACGTACTACTTCTACATCTTTGAGTACAATAACTTAGGTGTAGGTAGCGCCGAAAATTATAAAACGCCAGCTACTCCAGAACCTATCAATGGAGTACCTGCGGTTGGTCTGCCGCTCCCCGTTGAGTTGATCTCTTTCACTGCTAAGCTGAACAAAAACCGCGTAAACCTTACCTGGGAAACAGCCAGCGAAAAGGATAACAAAGGATTTGAAGTACAGCGCAGTCAGGATGGAATTACTTTCACTAGCATCCTATTCAAAAATGGACAGGGTAATACATCAGGCAAAACAACTTACGTAGCTGTAGATGAGCAGCCTTTATCTGGCGTTTCTTACTACCGTCTGAAGCAGATTGATTTTGATGGTAAGACTAGCCTCTCATCGGTCGTCCGCATTGCTAATGGTGAGATGACAGAAATAACGATGTACCCTAACCCAGTACAGAATATTCTAAATGTTCGCCTGCCACATGCTATCAAAACCAGTGTGCAAGTAACTATCACTGACTTGGCCGGTCGAGTAGTTCGGACAGAGCAATTAGCTGCCAATGGTGAAGTAAACATGAACAGCCTCTCTAACGGCACTTACTTGGTAACAGTAAACGACAACGTGCAGAAGGTGACTCGCCGAATCGTGAAGAATTAATATTCCACGTATTTATAGAGCCCAACAGTTTTAGCACAATAAAAAAGCCCCCCAGAGTCTGGGGGGCTTTTTTATTGTGCTAAAACCAAATAGTGGCACGGTTTGAGACTTGCGCGGCATTGATTTAATCAAATTTGGAGATTGTTATTTTAAACTATTACATGAGCCTTATTACTTGTTTTTTACGTTTCCGCTCACAATCTTCTTTGATATTAGTGAGCATTTTATTCCTTTCCCTCATATCTAGTTTAGAAGCTCATGCCCTAACCTATACCTGGGTAGGCACAGGGGGCAATAATAATTGGAGTACGGCTAGCAACTGGGAACCAGTGCGCATTCCGGCATCTGACGACATCTTGCTCTTTGACGGAAATCGAACTGGTTCAGCCAATGTATTGGTTGATTTCGTTTCTCCTCAAACCATTGGACAGCTACGATTCATCAATAATATAGTAGTTGTATTAACTGTCCTGCCTAATGCGGACGCCACAGCAGCACCTCCAGCCCGGCAATTGACTTTAGCGGCTGCACTCACAGGTGCCAGTTTTGAAGTTACTACTGGTAGTTCAGTGCAAGTGAAAAGCCCGGAAGGCGTAAGATCCACAGCGGGTCTTGCCTTTCATTTAGGCACCGAGGGCACTGCTCTGATTGCCGGTAGCCTCATTTTTGGTAACAGTACCACGGCATCACTTACCAACGATCCGCATCAACTCTTATCTCTGAAAAAAGGAGTTGCCACTATTCAATTTGTTGCTGGTAGCGTTTTTAGAGCCGAAAGATTGTTCACTGGCTTTCCCTTCAATGACAGGGCTGAGTCCAGTGGGACAGTTGTTTTTCGTAATGGCTCTACCTACGATCATCGCGGGGGCAGTGCTCCCTTTGGAACAAGCCTACCTACAGCTCCAGTCACGATTTTTGAGAAGGGCAGTCGGTATACATACTCTGTAACGTCAACGACTGCCGGTCCACAATTATCGGGTCGCACCTATGGCTTTCTGGAATACAACCGCTCAACGACTGGTACGGCAATCGTGGGGGGATCTATCGCCGCTTCAAGTTTGCCCTTAACTATTCTTGATGACCTTCTTATCCTGACAGGCAATGTGCGCCTAAATGTTGCTAACGCAAATATAAAGGGCAACCTAGTATTGAATGGGGGTGCATTAGTAAATACACTAAGTGCATCTAACATCGCTTTTAATGGTAACAATAGCCAACTAATTACGAGTGCAGCTTCTCCGCTTATTCCCGTTTCGTTTGGCGACAACATCACGGTTACAATCGATAACGCTACTGGCGTAACGACCCAAACACCTACGCAAATAGCTAAATCTCTAACGCTGACTAAAGGCAACGTCGTTACAACCGCCGCCGGGTCACTTACCTTGACAGCAGGAGCTACTATTAATGGCCACGAAAACAGCTTCATAGTGGGTTCACTCACGCGAATGGTAGCCGCCAGCGGCAGCACTAGCCTCGACTTCCCGATAGGGTCCGCTACTGCTTACCGCCCCCTAACGCTGACTATAAACCATGCTGATGCCACTGAAGTGCGGTATACTGTTGAGCAAGTGAAAGGCAAGCCGATTGCCCGGACTTTCACGGGAGATATTAAGAAAGTATCGTCAGTTCGTTATTTCACCGTGACCAGAAGCTCACTCGCTACCAACTTTATTAATGGGTCTATTAAGCTGAGTTACGGATCCGATGATCAAGTGGATAGCGCAGAAAAGTTGCGTATCGCTAAATCTTCAGCCGATAACCAGAGTTGGGAGGACTTAGGTGGTACAGGGAGCGGAATCCCCGCGGGCACTGTCACATCCGTTACGCCTTTTGCCAGCTTCGGTACTTTTGCGTTAGCCAGCACATATGCGGAGTCTGTTGCAGGGAATAATCCGCTTCCCGTTAACCTTATCTCATTTTCGGCAACTTCCCGTACACAAGGTGTGGTTGTGCAGTGGGCTACTTCTATGGAGAAGAATAATGATGGCTTTGAAGTGGAACGCAGCTCCGAAGGTCGCCAGTTCGAAAGGGTCGCTAAGGTGAAGGGTAAGGGCCAAAGCACGCAGAAGCAAACCTACTGCATCATTGATGGCACGCCTTTGAGCAGTCTTACAACCTATTACCGCCTGCGCCAAATCGATTTCGATGGTATGGTAGCCTACTCGAATATTGTAGCAGTGAAAAGCGGGGCGGGAGATGAGCTATTTCCAAATCCGGCTCAGCGCCAGCTTACTTTTCAATTATCCTATAACGGCCTTGCTACGTACCGCATAGTATCGGCTACGGGGCAAGCGTTGCGTCAAGGTCAGACAACCACTGCAGCTACTACACTCGATATTTCGACGTTACCCGCAGGGCTTTATTATTTGGAAATAGAAAGAGCGCAGGGCCGGCAGGTGCATAAGTTTATGAAACAGGTAGAATAATGAGAGATGCCTGTTGTTGCTAGATAAATACCATAAAAAAGCCCCCAGACTTAGTCTGGGGGCTTTTTTATGGTATTTAAATACACTATACCGAGAAGCTTTCGCCGCACCCGCAGGTGCGAGAAGCATTAGGGTTATCAAAGTAGAAACCTTTGCCGTTCAGACCATCGGAGAAGTCGAGCTGGGTGCCGGCCAGATAAAGAAAGCTCTTCATATCGACCACTACACGCACGCCCTTGTCTTCAAACTCCTGGTCCATGGGCTTGACTTCGTTATCGAAATCAAGCTTGTAGGAAAGACCCGAGCAACCGCCACCTGCTACCGAGGCGCGCAGACGATACGTTTCGTCAAGCTGGGCATCGCGCATCAGGTGCGTTACTTTCTCCTTGGCTTTATCAGATACGGTAATCATGGGAATTGCCAGTTACGAGGTGTACAATGTCAATTATGGAGAGCCTGCTTAAAATAACAGGCTCTCCAAGCCTTAACAAATGCAACAGATTAATGGTGCGACTTGGCTTCTTCGAGGGCTGGCAAACCGTTCTTTACGCGGTAGTCGTTGATAGCCGATTTAATAGCATCCTCAGCTAGTACTGAGCAATGAATCTTCACCGGAGGAAGAGCAAGCTCTTCTACGATTTCCATGTTGTCGATGCTCAGCGCCTCGTCAACAGTTTTGCCTTTCAGCCACTCGGTAGCTAGCGAAGAAGAGGCAATAGCCGAACCGCAACCGAACGTCTTGAATTTGGCGTCGGTGATGGTGTTGGTTGCTTCGTCCACCTCAATTTGCAGACGCATTACGTCGCCGCACTCAGGAGCGCCCACGAGGCCGGTGCCTACGTTCTTTTTGCTTTTGTCCAGCGTACCCACGTTGCGGGGATTGCTGTAGTGGTCGATTACTTTATCGGAGTAAGCCATTATAGTAGAGTTGAGAAGTTAGAATGAGGTGTGAGACTAAACATTGATAACAGACAAAAGAGCCTCACTACTCGTGTCTCGATCTCAGGTCTAAATCAGTGTTCAGCCCACTCAATTTTGCTGAGGTCAACACCTTCTTTGAACATCTCCCATAGCGGAGACATCTCGCGGAGTTTGTTTACAGCCTCTTTTACGTGATTGATAGCATAATCGATCTGCTCGTCAGTGGTGAAGCGGCTTAACCCAAAACGGAGGGAAGAGTGCGCTAAGTCGTCGCTCAAACCTAATGCTTTCAATACGTAAGAAGGCTCCAAAGAGGCTGAAGTACAGGCCGAACCAGAAGATACAGCCAGGTCTTTCACGCCCATCATCAGACCTTCACCTTCCACATACGTGAAAGAAATATTGGTTACGTGGGGCAAGCGGTGCTCACGGGAGCCGTTCACATAGCTTTCTTCAAGCTCTAGCAAGGAGTTCTCCAGACGGTCGCGCATAGCGGAAAGGCGTTTAGCGTCGCTGTCCATCTCCAGACGAGCCAGCTCGCAAGCCTTGCCTAAACCTACGATACCAGGAACGTTGAGCGTACCCGAGCGCATACCGCGCTCGTGGCCACCACCGTCCATCTGGGCAGTAACTTTCACCCGAGGATTCTTACGACGTACGTACAAAGCACCTACGCCTTTTGGGCCATACATCTTGTGGGCAGTGAATGCCATGATGTCGATGCCGTCAGCCTGAACGTCAACTGGAATCTTTCCAACAGCTTGTGTGGCATCGCTCATAAACAGGGCGCCATGCTTGTGGGCAATAGCGGCGATTTCACGGATAGGCTGAATAGTGCCCGTCTCGTTGTTGCCGTACATGATAGTCACCAGAATAGTCTGGGGAGTCATGGCGGCTTCCAGGTCGGCCAGGCTGATAAGACCTTCGCGGTTTACCGGAAGATACGTAACCTTGCCGCCGATCTTTTCGATGTGCTTGCAGGTATCAAGCACAGCTTTGTGCTCAGTGGTAGCGGTAATGATATGATTGCCCTTCTGGGAATACATCTCAAAAACGCCTTTAATACCTAGGTTATCAGATTCGGTAGCGCCTGAGGTGAAAATTATCTCCTTGGGGTCGCTATTGATGAGTTGAGCGATCTGCTCGCGGGCATAGTCCACAGCCTCTTCCGCTGCCCAGCCGAAGGGGTGATTACGGGAAGCTGCATTGCCAAATACCTCAGTGAGGTAAGGCATCATGGCTTCCAGCACACGCGGGTCGAGGGGCGTGGTGGCGTTATTGTCGAGGTAAATAGGTAGCTTGAGCATGGCTCGAATTTCAGTGAGTCAACGGAAAACCAATGAGAGTCCAAAGGTAACTCAGTGGAGAATCATTCGCATCTAGAACAGCAAAACAAACAAACTGGTTTTACTTTGCGCCCACAAAAGTAGAGATATTCTAAGTAAGCTTCCTCACCCGTATCGTTTGCCCGCTATGTTTACAAATCTGGAGCACCTCGGCTTGGCCGTACACGACCTAGAAGCAGCCACTGCTTTATACAGCACGCTCCTGAATCAAGAGCCTTATAAGCAGGAACATGTGGCCAGTGAAGGCGTCGACACGGTTTTCTTTCGAGTGGGCGGATCTAAAATCGAATTGCTTGCCGGTACGACCCCTGATAGTGCCATTACGCGCTATCTAAGCAAGAAGGGCGAAGGCATTCACCATGTGGCATTTGAAGTAGCGGATATTCGGGCCACCATGGTGCGGCTGCGGGAGCAGGGTTTTACGCTCCTGAACGAGGAACCCAAACGTGGGGCCGATAATAAGCTCGTGTGTTTTGTGCACCCGAAGAGTGCAGCTGGCGTATTGGTGGAGCTGTGCCAGGAGATTGCTCCTGAGTAAGCGAAAAATCATTTCATCTCTTATTTCCTAGCTCTGTGGCTAATTTTCAGCAAGAAGTAGAAGCCGCTGTCGAGGCGTTGCTGTTCCAGCAAATCATTCTCTACCCGACCGATACCGTGTGGGGCCTGGGCTGCGACGCCGAGGTGCCGCGGGCCGTTGAGCGGCTTTATAAACTAAAAGGCCGGCCCGAGGGCAAGCCTAGCATAGTGCTGGTAGCCGATCTGGATATGTTGCGTCACTACGCTGCTGACATCCCCGCTGGCCTAGACCAAGCATTAGCCGAGCAAACTCGCCCTACCACCTATATTTTGTCAGCCAACCATCGGCTGGCCCCGCAACTGCTAGGTCCTGATGGTACCATTGGCATGCGCATTCCGCAGGATGAGTTCTGTCATAAGCTGGTGCGCCGGCTAGGTCACGGGGTAGTGTCTACTTCCGCTAACCTGGCTGGTGAGCCTACCCCGGCTACTTATGCTGTTGTAGACCCCAAAATCGTGCGGGCCGTGGATCATGTGGTGGGCTGGCGGCAGCAAGATGTAGCTACGGTTGCGCCCTCGCGAGTCGTACGATTTGGGGCAGATGGGCAGCTAGAAATAGTGCGCGAGTAGCTGCCCAGCCGAAAATTCGCCCCACAGCCCAACTGGGAGTGCTACCTTTGTGGCCTAAAATGCCCCCCAGTTGCTCCTATGAAGTCTCCCCAGCTACCTGATCTGCCTATTTTCCGGGTTATTGCCGAAGCCGCCGGAGAGTTAAATTTCCCAGCTTATGTAATTGGCGGCTACGTGCGCGACTTAGCTTTAGAGCGCCTCAGCAAGGATATTGACGTGGTATGCGTAGGCGATGGTATACAACTGGCGCAGGCAGTAGGTAAAAAGCTGCCCGGCCGGCCCCGCGTAACCGTGTTCAAGAACTTTGGCACAGCCATGCTGCCCACACCGGAGGTAGAAATCGAGTTTGTAGGAGCCCGGAAGGAGAGCTACCGGAGCGAGTCGCGGAAGCCGGAAGTAGCAGCAGGTACTTTAGAGGAAGACCTGGCGCGGCGCGATTTTACCATCAATGCTTTGGGCTTGAGTCTAAACCCCAAAGATTTTGGGACGTTGGTGGACCGCTACGACGGTATGGGCGATCTGCAACGCAAAATCATTCGCACGCCGCTCGACCCAGATATCACCTTCTCTGACGATCCGCTACGCATGATGCGGGCTGTGCGCTTCGCCACTCAACTCGACTTCGATATTGAACCCGATACCTTCGATGCTATTGCCCGCAATAAGGAGCGAATTAAGATCGTGTCGCAGGAGCGCATTACCGATGAGCTGAACAAGATAATTTTGGCCCCCAAGCCTAGCTATGGTTTCAAGCTACTGTTTCAAACAGGCTTGTTGCAGCTGATTTTTCCCAAGATGGCTTTGCTTCAGGGAGTAGAAAAGGTAGGCCAGCACGCCCACAAGGATAATTTTTACCACACGCTGCAAGTGCTCGACAACGTAGTAGCCGCCGGTGGCGACTTGTGGCTGCGGTGGGCTGCTATTCTGCACGACATTGCAAAGCCTGCTACCAAGCGCTTCGACCCCAAAGTAGGCTGGACTTTTCATGGCCACGAAGACCGCGGTGCCCGATGGGTACCCCAGCTATTCACCGAGCTTAAGCTGCCCCAGGGCGAAGAAATGCGCCAAGTGCAAAAGCTTGTGAAACTGCATCTGCGCCCGATTGCTTTAGTAAAGGAAACTGTAACTGATTCCGCCGTGCGCCGCCTGTTGTTCGAAGCCGGCGACGACATAGACCGGCTCATGCTGCTCTGCCGGGCCGACATTACCAGCAAAGACCACCAGCGCAAGGAGCGCTATTTGCGCAACTTTGGCGTGGTAGAGCAAAAGTTGAAAGAGGTAGAGGAGAAGGACCACCTGCGCAACTTCAAGCCGGTTATTACCGGTGAGGTAATTATGGAAACCTTCAATCTAAAGCCCTCCCGCGAAGTGGGCGAACTGAAAGAAGCCGTGCTAGAAGCTATTCTGGATGGCAAAGTGCGCAATGAGCTAGCTGAAGCTTTTGCCTTTTTGCTAGAGCTAGGTAGGGCCAAAGGCTTAACATCTACCCAGTCATCAGCTCCGCAATAGATAAATACGAGGCATGAGGGGCAATTTTAAAATTGCTTCCTATCTATAGAATGAGGCAAAATAAGCTAGACCAACAGGTGTAGTACGGAGTTAATTTACTTCAAACCTGCCAGATCATCTGCTGTTGCCTTGCGCCCCAACTCGCTACCTTCCGGGGAGCAAGTGGCTAGGATAGGCTCAAAAAAGTTTGAGGAAGCCTCTACCCTCCCAGTTGCAGCTCGGATTGGGTAGAGGGCTTCCTCAGGGTCCACCTTTCACTCACTTAGACCCTAAAATCTATTCACTCAATAAATAGATGAAGGTTACAGGCACAGGGTTGCCCGATCGACACTTTTTTATTTAAAAAATTATCCTTCGGCCATTCTTCTGCAGGCTGATTCCAGCCATGTGTTAGGCTCTGGGGGGCTTTTTTATTCGTTGATGCGCGTGATGCGGGAAGCTCCCACGTCGCTCACCTTTACACTGTTAGGATTGCCGGTATACTCAATCACGCTGGCGCCAACAGCATCGGCACGCAAGCTTTCTTCTACCCGCAGGCGGGCCTTGCTCATACCGGCCAAATCGATGTCGGCAGAGCGGGCGGTAAGACCAGCGGCGGCTAACTCGCACGCGCCGGCACCATCTACGTTTAGCGACTCCACGCGGCCCCTCACGGTGGTGCGGCACGCGCCAGCCAAGTCCAGATCGAGGGTCTGGTAATCGCCCACCAAGCGTAAGTGACTAGCACCTGCTTGGTCTACTTCGAATTTCGATTGGTTTTGGAAGCCAGCAACGTCGGCGCGTACGGCACCAGCCAACTCCAGCTTTTCCAGCGTTGGCATAGTGATCGTAATCAAGACCTTGTCCTGATCACGGCTCCAGTCACCGCCAAATATGTTGCGGCGGCGCGAGCGAATGGTCAACTCCCCACCGCTGCGCTCCACCTTCACATCTCTCACGCCCCTTGATCCGCCAGCCGCTTCTACCCGATAAGTATCACCGGGGCGAATAACTACTCGATAAGAGCCTAACACACTCACTTGGCGGAAGTCGTCCTCACTGTAAGTCTCTCGAGCAGAGCCGTATTCATCTGCATTGGTAGAGAAGCTAGGAGCCCCGCCGTAGTCCAATGACACATTAACGTCGCCATTCTCCTCATTCTCGTCAACGTCGATATTGAATTCACCTTCTTCGTCGGTGCTCTCGTCCGTATCGATGTTTAGCTCCTCGGGCGTGCAATCCACGCATTCGAAGCGGTTGCCTTTGAGGCGATAGAGGTGCTGACTCGCATTTTCAGGGATATTATCACCAACAAAGCTGTTGCTGCCGAACCAGCTGGCCGTGCCATCGCCAAGGCGGAAAGTGCGGTTGCGAGGCAATTTGAGCGTTACGCTCACTTCCTGATCGCGGTAGCGTGCACCCGGACGATAAGAAAAGTGGTCATCAAAGATCAGCGTGGTGTCGTTTAGCTGGCGTACGGTATAAGCTATGGTCGAGGTAGCCGTGCTGCGAGCTTCCTCTTCCGTAGGCCCTTCTGCCCGAAAGGTTTTGTCAACGGATACTACCTGGTTGCTATCCACCGCTGCTATCCGAGCATTTACCCATTGCTCATGACTGTGGTCGGTGCCGCGGATGTCGAGATAGATGGTGGAGGCACGCATGGTCGGAAAGCTCTGGTTAAGAGTCACATCAGCTTCCTCCTGAAACTCGTGGCTGATACGAGCCGCCGCTATTGACGAGCCAACTACGCCGAGGAGCCACAGCCCAAGCAGGGTCAAACCAACGGTGCGAGTAAGTACTGAGCGACGGAACAGCAAGCCTAGGCCAGAGAGCAGTAGGGCCAGGAAGGGAATGGCTGCTGTTAGATAGAAGGCAAAAAGCGACCAGACAGGGAGACCATTGAGCAGCACGTGGGCTGGCATATCACCGGTGACAATGCTATTCGTTTCAGGAATTAAGCCCAAGCCAATGCCAAGAGCGATGGTCAGACCCAACAGCATTGAGAAGCCGATGATAACTAGCAGAATGCCCGCAAAAATCCGAATCAGGGTTCCCAGGAAGTTGACCAAGGGGCGCAAGTTACGCGCCAACTCTTCAAGAAAAGTCCCTACCTGCCGTCCGCTGCCGGATACAGCACCTGCCTCGAATGCATTGTTACGCAAACTGTTATCTATGCCCGAAAGGGTTACCGCGTCGCCGCGCATGCGCATCTTTTCCGACACGGTACGGGCTTCAGGAATCACAATCCAGAGCAGAATATAGAGCAAGAAGCCGAAGCCCGTGAACAAGCTGAGCACGAACAGAATGCGAATCAAGGTGACATCAGCTTTAAAATAAGCCGCTAAGCCTGCTGATACGCCACCGATTTTACCGGTATCGGTGTCGCGGAAAAGCTTGCGCTCGCCGGTAGCCTCGCCACCACCTATACCGGTGCCCATAGGCTCGGGCAAGTCATGGCGCTTAGGCAGGGTTATCCATAGAATAATGTAAGCCAGCAAAGTGAACCCAGGCAGAGCTCCTACAAAGTCGCCGAAAATAGGCGAGAAAAGAGAGGCCAAAGCTAGCAAGCGCACCCATACAGCGTTGATGCTGAAGTAGTGGGCTAGGCCAGCACATACACCGGCTATTTTCTTGTTGGTAATGTCGCGGAAGAGGCGACGAGGCTCAGTCGCTTCGGCTGTGGCCGTTGCGGTGGCTGCGCCGGCACTGGTGCCAGTGCTGTTATAAGAGTACTCGGGGCGAGCATATGTGCCAGCCGCAGTGCCGCTATCAACAGCTGAGGCCAGCAGATCTTCATCGTCCATGGCATCGTCGGCGGCCTGAAAGTCGCGCACCCGGCCCATTTTGGCAGTCATGGCCTCCACATCTTCTAGGGAGATAACCTGCTTAGTAGGAGAGAGGCGAGCGCCAAATAGCTCGGCAATGCGACCTTCGATGTCGGCCACGATTTCCTCGTGCCCACGGTAGCCGCTAAAGTGGGCTTTAACCTCTGCCAGGTAGCGGCTCAGTACGTCGTAGCCATCTTCCTCAATGTGGAAGATGATGCCCTGGAGGTTGATGCTGATGTTCTTTTTCATCTCAGTGCTGCAAATCAGGAAAACGTCGAAAGAAAGGTGGAGGCGGCGCTACTGCTGCGCCAGAGCAGAGCCGTTCACATGCGGCTTTTGGCGAATGATGCGGATCGAGTCGGCTACCTCTTCCCAGGTCAAGCGCAGCTGGTGCAAAAACTCTATGCCCACGGCCGTCAGCGTGTAGTACTTGCGCGGCGGCCCCGACGTGGATTCCTTCCAAGTGTAATCGAGCAGGCCGGCATTTTTAAGGCGTGTTAGGAGCGGATACAGCGTGCCTTCCACTACAATCATGCGGGCTGATGTCAGCTCTTCCAGCATGTCGGAGGCGTAGACCTCGCCACGGGCGATAATTTCCAGAATGCAGAATTCTAGGATGCCCTTCCGCATCTGCACTTGGGTGTTCTCTACTTTCATGGGCTTTGGGCAGATATCGGTGAAGAATGAGTCAAAGATAGTAAAAGGTACTATGCAACACAAGGTACTTGTGAAAATAATTTTCAAACACCTGCTTACATGGCGTTTTTGGAAGATTTTTCTTTTAGAAGGGTGGGTTAAATGCTCAATAGCCGGCTGGGGGGCATTTTTTGCCATACACCCAATGCTACGCCGAGAGCTCACAAACTAAAACTGATAAGTACTGGTCCCCAGCTTTTGTCTAGCGTTTGAGTTTGATCAAGTAAAAATCAGGAAGTCACATCTGAAAATAGGGAGCCCCAAAGACGTTAGGTGTAGCTCTTAAACTGCAAAATGCCCCCCAGCCACCAGCCGGCCCGATTTATGCGGACCGTTCACTTTATTATCCTCTTTATTAGCCCAGCCGACGCGCTAGAAATAAGTAACTTGCGTTTCGATTACGATTATTCTTTTTACCCTATAGTTTTCTATGCTGCACTTCTCCAAAGTAGTCCCAGTATTAGTCGGGTTGGGACTGAGCCTGGGTGTGGCGCCCGCCGCTTGGGCGCAGTCAAATGATGCCACTCCTAAGTACAGCAATGAGTTTCTGAACATCGGAGTTGGGGGCAGGGCCCTGGGCATGGGCAACACCCAGGTAAGTATTGTGCAGGATGCTACGGCAGGCTACTGGAACCCCGCCGGATTGCTGGACCTGAAAACCAAGTATGACGGCGTGCTGATGCACTCCGAGCTGTTTTCGGGCATCGTGAAAAACGACTATGCGGCCTTCGCTATGCCGCTCGACGAGAGCAGCGCCATTGGTGCCAGTCTAATCCGGCTCGGCGTGGATGATATTGCCGACACCCGCGATTTGGTAAACGAGTACGGCTATATTCAGTATGACCGGATTCGTTATTTCTCTGTGGCCGACTATGCTTTGCTGCTTTCTTACGCCCGACGCATTGGTGCCGTTGAAGGTTTAAAGCTGGGCGTTAACGCCAAGATTATTTACCGCAATGTGGGTGAGTTTGCCAACGCCTACGGTTTTGGGGTTGATGCTGGCTTGCAGTACGAGCATAAGGGTTGGCGCTTAGGCCTGATGGCCCGCGACATCACCACTACTTTTAATGTGTGGTCTATCAACGCCGACAAGTTTAAGGGCTCTGCCACTACCATCGACGACATTCCGTCTAACAGCTCCGAAGTAACACTGCCGCGCCTCGTGCTGGGCGTGAGCCGCGCCATTGAACTGCCCGGTCAGTTCACCGCCCTCGTGGCCACCGATCTGGAAATGACTACCGATGGACAGCGCAATACGCCCATTTCCACCGGCCTTATTAGCATCGATCCCCACGCCGGCCTGGAAATAGGCTACAATAACATTGTGTTCCTGCGCGGTGGAGTGAGCAATTTTCAGAAAATACAGGCTTTCAGCGGCAAAGAAGAGTGGAAAGCACAGCCCAGCCTCGGCGTGGGCGTTGCTACCAGCGGCTTGCGCCTCGATCTAGCTTTGTCGCGCCTGGCCGTGGAGAAGCTGGGGCAGCGTACTCAGACTAACTCTATTATCGTCTCATTAGGCTACGGATTCAAATAACTATTTAAATGGCAGCGCGGACACATGCTTGTAGTAGAACTTTGTATGTGTCTGTGCTTCGTTTAGCAAGTCAATCAGCATGAAACAAAAATACACGTTGGGGTATCTGTTGGGGGGCATTTTTGCGCTGCTACTATTCCTGAGTGACCATGAAGCCGCGGCGCAGTCGGGCCCTTTCGGCAACGAGTGGATAGTAGCGGGGCAGCCCTATTATAAGGTGCGCATTAGCCAAGATGGCATCCATCGCCTCGACCATCAGTACCTCACTCGCGCTGGCCTCAGCAACGGCACCGACCCACGCCGCCTCCAACTTTGGCGTCGGGGGCAGGAAGTCGCTATTTACGTAGGCGGCAACCAGACCAGCCTTGACCCGAGTACTTTCATTGAATTCTATGGTCAGCGTAACGATGGCCGCCTGGACCGGGGCATGTATAAGAAAGCCACTGACCAGCCTCAGCCGCTCTACAGCCTCTTTACCGATACAGCCGCTTACTTTCTGACGGTGGCAGCCACCCCCGTTGGTCGGCGCATGGCCGAAGCGAGCGTAGCCGCTACCAGCGGCCAGCCTTATAATCTGCTGTACCGGACACGTATCTTCTCCGAAGAATATGCTGATATTACGGAAGGCCCTCTTGCTTATATGCCCTGGGCAAGCGCTGGCGAAGGATTTGTGTCGAGTCAGTTTGGACGCAACGCCGCCAACCCCGTCGATTTTGAGGTAGATTCCCTGCAAACGTTGGCCAGCAATGGAGTGGCACCGCGGGTTGAAATCGGACTGGTCGGAACAAGCGTATCCGAGCACATCACCCAAGTATCAGTGGTGCAGCCAAACGGGACGGTCCGGCTGCTGGGCACCGTAGCTAATTATGATAGCTTCGATAGAGTAAAAGCACAGTACCCACTCTTGCGCTCTGATGTTAGCGCTGAGGGAAAAGTAAAGCTGCGTTTTGAGAACACGGGCCCGAATGACAGCCGCTTCCCCCGCGACCGGTCGCGCCTGGCTTACATAACCGTTATCGGCCCCCGCGACAATCGCGTGTTTGGCGAGCGACGCAGCACGGCTTTCCTGAATGACTCTACCTTAAGCGGACCCGCTGCGTTCGTCCTCGACAATGCTCCCGCCACCCTGCGGGGCTATGATGTCACCGATCCCGGCAATGTGCAGCGCGTAGAAGGAAGCGTAGTCGGCAACGCGCAGCGTGCCTACGTATTTCCGGCCGCCAATGGGCGCACCCGTCAACTGCTGCTAGTCGATGCCGCGCGCCCTCGGCTGCCGCTGCCCGCGCGCCTTGTTCGCTTTCGCACCCTCACGCCTAGTGCTTATAGCTTCCTGATCGTGAGCCACGGCTCGTTGATGCGCTCCGCTGGTGGGGTAGCTAATCCCGTGCGGGCTTATGCTACCTACCGCGCCTCCGCAGCGGGCGGCCGCCATGATACCCTGGTCGTGACCACTCAACAGCTCTACGACCAGTTTCACTACGGGGAGAAATCACCGCTAGCTATCCGGCAGTTTTCGCAGTGGATGCTCACCAGTAACCGTGAAAAGTATTTGCTGCTGTTAGGCAGAGGTATGGCAACGGCCGAGCAGGTACGCACCGCAGCCGGTGGATTTTACCATCGAAAGGTGCCGGATAACCAGACGCCCTTCCCAGATTTGGTACCCGGCAGCACCCGCGCCCCGTCCGACATATTCTTCACAGCCGACTGGCAGCGCAATCAGTATGTACCGCGCATTCCCACGGGTCGGGTAGCCGCTCAGACGCCTCAGCAGGTTGTAAATTACTTGAACAAGCTGCGGGAGCACGAGTCGCTGGGCCCTGAGCCTTGGCGCAAAAACTTGCTCCACATGGCCGGCGGTGCCAATGAGGGCGAGTTTGCTCAGTTCCAAAGCTATGTAGATGGGTATAAGGCGCGGGCCGAGAAGCCTTGCTTCGGTGGTACTGTGGTGAAAACCTATAAGCGTGACACACCAGGCGACTATCAGCGCTTTCCCATCACGATCAATATTGCTCCGGAGCTCAACAATGGTCTAAGCCTGATTACCTACTTTGGCCACGGCTCCCCGCTCGTATTTGACCTCAACTTGGGTGACATCAACGACCCGAGTAATAACTATAATAATAAGGGTAAGTACCCAGTCTTTATTGTAAATGGATGCGCCGGGGGCTTTGCCTTTGGTTCGTTTATATCGGTAGGCGAGGACTGGACCTTGGCGGCAGATAAGGGTGCTGTCGGTTTTCTGGCCGACTCTGATTTTGGCTACGATGGGCAACTAGACGCCTTCTGCGATCGGATGTATCAGCTGCTGTTCAACGACCCCAACTGGTACGGCAAGCCCGTAGCAGCAATTCAGGCGGAAGCATCGCGCCGTCTACAAACAGTATTTGGTAATAACCCCAATGGGGTGTCGCTGCTGATGAATACTGTATGGCAGGGCGACCCCGCGCTGAAGCTATATGCGCCCGATAAAGCTGACTTCGCTACGGCTGATTCTCGCCTGCAAATTGCCCCCCAGGCACCTGAAACCACAGTGCAAGCTTCCTCTGCACGGTTTCAGTTGCGCGTGGGCGTGAGTAATGCCGGCAGCCTTTGCACAGATAGCAAGGTATTGGGCATATCCATAACGCGCCGCTACCCGGCTACTGCGGGCCGCGCGGCCGATGTGCTGCGCTTTGAAGTACCGCAGGCTCGGCGTGATACGACCTACGTTTTTGAGCTGCCCAATACGGGTAATGTGTTCGGAGAAAACGAGTTTGTGGTCGTGCTCGACCCTGAAAACAAGATTGCCGAGCTTAGTAAAACCAATAACCAGGGCGTTATTAAATTCAACTTCCTGCAGGGCGGCGTTACTACCCTCAGCCCGCCCGAGTTTGCCATTGTATCCACGCCGGCGGTACGCTTGATTGGGCAGAACAATGATCCTCGCGGCCAGCTGCGTTCCTACGAAATGGAGTTGGATACAATTCCCACGTTTAATAGCCCACTAGTGCGTCGGACTACGGTGCAGGCGGCAATTACGCCCGAATGGGCACCAACTTTGCCCCCCACAGCCAGCCGTGACAGCGTAGTATGGTACTGGCGTCTGCGCTTCCAAACCAGCCAAAGCGGCGAGAATCAAGACTGGGCAGTTAGCTCGTTTCGTCTGATCAACGGCAGCCCGGGTGGTTGGTCGCAAAGCCACCACGGCCAATTTCGCCGCAATGCGCGCGCCCGAGTAGACGTGGCCGCGCCCTCGGGCAAATGGGACTTCAGCGACCAAAGCACGGGAATAAAGCTGTCTACCCGCGGAGGCAGTACCGGCGATGCGGCTACTTTCCTGACGTCTTACGGGATTACTGTAGATGGCACCAGCCCATACGTCATCAACTGCGCACCCTCCGTGCCCAACATGTTGGCGGCCGTGTACGATGGCCAAACGCTGGCTCCAATTCGCGATGTACCCGGTAACTATGACGTTTGTGGCCTTGACCCGAACTTGTTCTATCATTTTGCCAGCGGCGGGGGTGACAACCTAAATACGCCCGCCCGCCAGGCTCAGCTGCTGGCGCTTCTAACTAGCCTGAAGCCCGGCCAGTATGTGGCGTTGGTTTCGATGAATCGGGTGAATTTCTCAACGTTCTCGCCGGAGTTAAAGGCCGCATTGAAAGCATTGGGTTCCCAACTCATCGACCGACTGCAAGACGGCGACCCCTTTGTATTTCTGGGACAAAAGGGTCCCGGAGCCCGCCTCGCGCAAGAACTCACCTTTGACGCTGGCAGCACCGTAGCCCGGGCCGAGCAGGTAATTACGCTGGATGCGGCCCTGCGCACTCGGGCTGCTCGCGGCACGGTTACTTCTACGCTTATTGGCCCGGCCAAGCAGTGGGGCACGCTCCTGCACACCGTGCGCACCGAGCCATCCGATAGCTATACGCTCCGACTAGTTGGTATTGATAAAGACGGTAACCAACGGCAATTGAATGCTGACGTGAAAAACCGCCAGTTGGCCCTATCTGGCGTATCGGCGCAGGAGTATCCTTATCTACAGCTGGTATTGCAAGTGCGCGATACGCTCAATCGCACGGCGCCTCAGCTAAAGCAATGGCTAGTGACCTACGAAGGTCTGCCGGAAGGCATAGTGCGCCGCGACTTGGCTGAGGCGAAAGAACCCAAAGTGTACGATAGTGCTACGCTAGCTCAGCAGGCCATGACCAAGGGCGAGCTCTCGTTCCCGGTGATGTTCCAGAATGTCTCGTCGCTTGATTTTGCCCAGCCACTTATTGCCGAAATCACCGTGCGCGACGAGAGTGGAACAAATGAGCGGAAAGCTCAAATTCAAGCTCCTAGCCAGCTCAAGGCTGGGGCCACTGTTACATTTGATGTTCGTTTGGATGTGCGGGGGTTGCTGGGCGTAATTACTGGCGAAGTCATTGTGAACCCTCGACTGCAACCAGAGCAATTCTACTTTAACAACGAGCTCCGGCTGCCGCCTTTCACAATCGAAAACCGCAACACGCCCCCCGTGCTCGATGTGGCTTTCGATGGCCAACACATTCTAGATGGAGACATCGTCTCGCCGGTGCCCATTATTATGGTGCAGCTTAATGATGAAGATAAGCTCAACGCTGTTCGCGACGCCAATAGCTTCGACTTGTTCCTGACCAAGCCCGGCGAGTCTATTCCAGTGAAGGTGCCAATGACGGGCTCCGACGTGGTGTTTACTTCTGATATAGCCAAAGGCGTGGCCCGCGTTGAGTATCAGCCGGGCAAGCAGAAGCCCTTGGACAATGGCATTTACAAGCTAGAAGTGCAGGGCCGCGACGCTACCAATCTGGCGGCCAGTGCTCAGCGCTATTCTATCCGGTTTGAGGTGATTAATGAGTCTACCGTCACCAACTTCTACCCTTATCCGAACCCTATCACCAGCAAGGCCAAGTTCGTGTTCACGCTCACGGGCGCCGAACTGCCCCGCGACTTGAAAATTCAGGTGATGACGCTGACCGGCAAGGTGGTACGGGAGATTATGATGGCCGAGCTTGGGCCTCTACATATCGGTAACAACATCACCGACTACGCCTGGGATGGCACCGACGAATTCGGCGACCAGCTCGCCAATGGTACTTATCTCTACCGCGTCGTGATGGACAACCCCAGCCAGTTTGAGCGCCGCCGCACTGCCGGCGACCGGGCATTCAAAAAGGAGTGGGGCAAGCTGGTATTGCTGCGCTAATAGGCGATTTATTAATAGAATATAAAAGCCCCCAGGCACATGCCTGGGGGCTTTTATATTCTATTAATGCAGTATTGCTAAAGCTTCTAAAGGTTCACCAGCAACTTAGCAAACTTATCGGCATAGTGTCCAAAAAGGCTGTTACCGCCGCCGTAGCGTCACGAAGCTGTATGCGTAGTCGTGCTTTGCGTCGGGCTCGTGGCGTTCGCGGGTTTCCTCGCGCCATTCGGTTTTATTTAAGTCGGGAAACGTAACGTCACCCTCGAAGGAATGATGAACCTCCGTGAGGTAGACGGTATCCACGGCGGATAACGACTGGCGATAGATTTCGGCTCCGCCAATGACGAAGATACTTTCGTCGTAAGTCTGAGCCAACTCTAGCGCCTCGGGTACAGAGTAAGTCGTTTCGGTGTCTTCGGCTTGCCAATCGGGCTGGCGCGTGACGATGATGTTGGTGCGCCCCGGCAGCGGCCGGCCGATAGCCTCGTACGTCCGACGTCCCATAATAATGGGATGGCCCAGCGTTATATTTTTGAAGTGCTTTAAGTCATTGGGCAGGTGCCAGATAAGCCGATTATCACGCCCAATAACTCCATTTTCCGCCACCGCTACTACCAAAGCAATCATATAGTCTCTTTCAATCAATAACGAGTAATAGGCCTTACAGTTGGCTTCGGCACCATATCAAACCAGGGTGCTGAAGTGACTACAGTCCAGAAAACGCTTTACTTAACCAACGCCGACTCATTGAAACCGCGCAAAAAATCTCGGATAGGAAGCCGTTTTTTGCCCTCGAGCTGCACGTCGAGCAAGTCCAGTAACCCGTTGCTGGTTTGCACGCGCAAGTATGTGCGGCCGTCGGTAAGCCAAGCGCCCGGCACCAACTGGGCCGGACCACTGGCGGCTTCATCATCCAGGGCCTGAGCACGAAATACTTTAAGCGTGCGACCATCGGGCAGTTGGGTGAAGGCAGTAGGGCTGGGAGAGAGGCCGCGCACCAGATTGGCAAGCTGGGGGGCATTTTGGGTGAAATCGAGGCGGCCGGTTTCCTTTTGAATCTTCGGGGCGCTGCGCAACTCACTGCTCTCAACCTGGGGCATGCTGGGTGCAGTGCCGGCCGCAATGGCCTGCACCGTGCGTAAAGCCAGGGCCGCGCCGGCCATTTTTAGCTTCTCGTACAAGGAGCCAAAATCATCCTCGTCGTCGATAGGCACCACATCCTGAAAAATGAGGTCGCCAGTATCAATCTCGTGGCGCAGGAAAAAGGAGGTGACGCCGGTTTGGGTTTCTCCCTGAATGAGCGCCCAATTGATAGGCGCCGCGCCCCGATATTGAGGCAGCAAGGAAGCATGAATATTAATAGACCCCAGCGGGGGCATATTCCACACAGCCTCTGGCAACATACGAAAGGCAACCACCACTTGTAAGTCGGCCGCGTAGCCTTTTAGCTCCGCCTGAAACTCCGGGGCTTTCAGGTTGGTAGGCTGCAACACGGGCACGCCATGCGCCAACGCTGCCTGCTTCACTGCCGATTCGGCCAGCTGTCGGCCCCGCCCAGCAGGCTTATCGGGCGCCGTAACAACGGCTGCTACCGAACAGCCAGACCAAGACAATAAGGCTTCCAGAGTGGGAACAGCAAACTCGGGCGTACCCATGAAAACGATTCGGAGCATAGGCAATGGTGAAGTGGTGAGTTTGTGAAATATGAGGTAGTGAGATTCGTGTTATTTAGTGCGCAAGTCAAGTGACAAACCCACCACTTCCTATCTTCACCCGTTAGAATCAGGGTACAGCAAGTACTTCTTGCGCATTGCCTTGTATTGGCCCAAGGCCGGCTCCCAAGTCTTGCGAATTTCTTCTTCCGACTTGCCCGCAATAATTTGCTGGCGCAAGGCTGCGGTGCCAATAAGGCGCTCAAAGCCTTTGTTGAAGAAGTTAGCCTTGTCGGTGCTCTGCTGATAGAAATCCATCAGGTATTTCAGCGTGAAGCCCATGTCGGTATTGTCTGAGCGCAAATCGAGGCCATAGCAGAGCTTGCCTTTTTGGGGTGGGGCCGTGGAAGCCGCGTTGGGAGTGGGCGTGAAGCTGAATGGGCGCGTGCTGGGCTGAGTAGGCGCCCCAATTACTTCAAATGGAGTATTCGTTCCCCGCCCTACACTTACATCAGTACCCTCAAACAAGCACAATGTAGCATACAGATTTACTGAGTGCGGGTTAGGCAAGTTGGGAGAAGGACGCACGGGCAGCGTGTAGCGGGTGGCGTGGGTGTAGCCTTCTACCGGAATTACCGTCAGCTGCGCTTTTTTGCCCCCCGCCAGCCAGCCCTCACCATTTATCATCTGAGCCAGCTCGCCCATCGTCAGGCCATGCACCACAGGAATAGGGTTTAAGCCTACAAAGGTTTTAAACTGCGGCTCCAATACCGGCCCATCTACATAGTGGCCGTTGGGGTTGGGACGGTCTAATACTACTACCGTTTTGCCTTGTTCAGCGGCCGCCTCCATTACATAATGTAAGGTGCTGCTGAAGGTGTAAAACCGGGCGCCCACATCCTGAATATCAAAAACGAGCACGTCCAAGTCTTTTAGCATTTCGGGCGTAGGCTTGTGGGTAGCGCCGTAGAGGGAGCGTATGGGCAGGCCGCTGCGAGAGTCGCGTCCGTCCTTGATGGTAGCGCCGTCGGCCTCTTCGCCCCGGAAGCCGTGCTCGGGGGCAAAAATGGTTTTTACCTGAATACCCTGGCGCAGCAACGTATCCACCAGGTGAGACTTTCCCACGAGCGAAGTCTGATTCACCACCAGTCCGACGCGCTTGCCGCGTAAAAGGGGTAAATAGCGGTTTCCCTGCTCGGCGCCCATACGTAGGCTTTCTACAATCTGCTGGGGGGCTGACTGTACTGGCTTTGCTGTTACAGCAGTGGAAGCAGGTGTAGCAGCTGGCTCGGCGGTAGCAACTGGTGTAGTACCCGCCGACTGCGTAGCCGAACAATTGGTCAGCAGCACACTCAAACTCAGCAAACCAGAAACGAGGGGAGAATACATAAGGAAATGGAGGCTAGAAAACTGGGTGGGTTAGAGTAGCTTTACGGCAGTGAATATCTCGCGCTACATCTCCAACAAGATCGACGGGGCCGACTCCGGCTCATTTACGTCGTCGGTGACAAAAATAGCCATTATCAGCATTGCCCTGGGGCTAGCGGTAATGATTGTGTCATTTTCCATCCTGGAAGGCTTCCGCAACGAGATCCAAAGTAAGATCTTCTCCTTTGGAGCTCACTTGCAAATTAGCAAGTACGACACCAACAACTCCCTGAACGCCGAGCCTATTGGTGGACCGCGGCTGATCAAGGCCCTGCGCCGCTCGCCGCAAGTCGGGGTTATTCAGCCTTTTGCCCGCAAAACAGCCATCATCAAAACCCAAGACGAAGTGCTGGGCGTTGTGCTCAAGGGCATTGATGAGAAGACTAGCCGCTCGCCCATGCGCCAGAACCTAGTGGCCGGAGAGTTTCTCACCTTTCCCGATTCTAGTGCCAGCAACGACGTGCTGCTCTCGCGCAAAGTGGCCGACAAACTGCGTTTGAAAGTGGGCGACGATGCCCTTTTCTATTTCATTCAGAACCCGCCCAGGGTGCGCAAGTTTCTGGTGCGCGGCATCTACCAAACGGGCCTCGACGAGTTCGATGAGATTTATATTATCGGGGATATCCGGCAAATTCGAGACCTGAATGCTTGGCCAGATTCGCTGGTGGGCGGGGTGGAAGTAATGCTGCGCGACTTCCAGCGCCTCGACCCTGTGGCCGATGGCCTCTACGAAAGCTTGCCCTACGACCTGAAGCTGGATAAGATTACCGACCAGTACGCCCAGCTTTTCGACTGGCTGAAACTGCTGAATAAGAACGTCGTTATCTTCCTGATCCTGATCATCTTCGTGGCAACCTTTAACATGGTAGCCACCATCTTTATCATGATTCTGGAGCGCACCAACATGATTGGGGTGCTGAAGGCTATTGGAGCCACGGATAACCAGATTCGCAGCATGTTTTTCTTCCGGGGCCTGAGTTTGACGCTGCGTGGTATGGTCATCGGTAACCTGATTGGGTTGGGTTTCTGTGCTTTACAGTACTACACTCACCTCATTCCTCTCGACCCCGAAAACTACTACATGGACCGCGTGCCCATTCACTGGGATCTGAGCATTATTATCATCCTGAATGTGGCCACCTTCCTCACGTCGCTCTTGGCCGTGCTCATTCCCACTTATCTGATTTCGCGGATTCTGCCCGTAGCCGCCATCAAGTTCGATTAGTTCAGGTATTTTCTCACAAAAGAGCCCCCCAGAACTACTCTGGGGGGCTCTTTTATTAATTGAAAACTGACAAATGCTTAGTTCAAGTGTCGGCTCTGCAAAATCAAGTTGGGGTTTGGGCATAAGGCTTCCCATTTTTCCTGATCTGCGGGCAAGGCCACGCCCGGAAAGTCACCTTTAAGCCCAAGCATATTACTTATTACTTGAAAATGCAGATGTGGCGGCCAGTCGCCATTCTCGGGCGGGGGTCCCACTTCGGCGAAAGTTACGCCGGGCTCAATAAACATTCCGGGCCGTAACAGAGCGACTTCGCGGCGGGCCAAATGACCGTAAAGGGTATAAAAAGGTATGCCTTCTAGGTCGTGCTCTAAAATAACAGTAGGGCCGTAGTCGCCAAAGTTGTCGTTGTCGGCTAGGCTGTGCACGGTAGCGGGCAAGGGCGACCACACAGGGGTGCCGGCACGCACCCACACATCCACGCCGAGGTGCATGGAGCGGGCGGGCAGAGCAGGGTCGCCAAACAAACCGGGGCTGCGGCGGTAGATAATACGATTTTCAAGATAGCCACCCACCCCAATGAGGGCTTCTTGGCTAGCCAGCATTTCTGCCACCAGTGCCTCAAAAGCGGCCGTATCGCGCAGATCAGCGCCCACGACGAGCGGATTTTGCGCCGTAAAGTCGAGGCGGCATACCTCGGGGCCGTTGAGGTCGACGGGCAGTACTGGGCTAAACTGCGCCTGATGTTGATGAAGAAGTTGAGAAAGTTCAGTCATTGTATACTTGAAAGTGAACGACAGTTTGTGAGCCATTTAAAATGTAAAAAAGCCCATAACCACCCTGGCCTAACCACGTAAAGCCGGGCGCAAGCTAAAGCTTGGGCGGCATTAATCCCGTACTTTTGCCCCCCAGCTTTCTACGTTTCCAAGCCCCAGTCCTCCATCCAGAATGAGCAGCCCTTACCTTACCCTCAACGTAGTCGAAATCACCCACGAAACGTCCGACGCCGTTACCATTCATCTCGAGTTACCCAATCGCCAGCCCATTGCCAGCCAGCCCGGCCAGTTCCTGACTCTGATTCTGCCCTGCGGCCCAGGGGGCAAAAAGGAGCGCCGATCCTACTCCTTGAGCAGCACCCCGCACGAAGCGCCGCGCCTATCGGTGACGGTGAAGCGGGTGCCCGGCGGCTTAGTAAGCAACTATCTGCTCGATACAGTGCGTGTAGGCCAGCAAATGGAAGTTATGGCGCCACTTGGTAACTTCACCATTAAGCCCAGCCCTAAATCGGCCCGCTCGCTGGTGCTGGTTGGCGCCGGTAGCGGTATCACACCGTTGATGAGCATCCTGAAGGCTGTATTGCGCGAAGAGCCACAAAGCCACGTGCTGCTCGTGTACGGCAACCGCAATGAGGAATCGGTTATTTTCCGGGAGCAACTCGCGCAACTGGAAAAGCAATCTGGGGGGCGTTTGCAGGTAGAGCACGTGTTCAGCCAGCCGACCAATCCTAATTCTTGCCAGCACAAAGGCCGCCTGAATCGCACTATGCTGCTGCGTATTCTGGAACAGCGCCACCAGTTTCCGGCCGAGCAGGCTGAGTACTTTCTCTGTGGCCCCGATGGTCTTATGCAGGAAGCCCGTGCCGCTCTCGACCTGCTGGGCGTACCAGCCGCTAAAATTCACCGCGAAAGCTTCGTTGCCGCCGCCGACATTACCGAAGCTGCCGCTGCCCAGCCCGGAGGCCACGGCGACGTATCGACGGCCGATGATGATGGCAAAATTGTGACCCGCACCATCACCATCAACTACGAAGGCAGCGAGTATGAGCTGGTAGTGGAGCCCAACCAGACGATTCTAGAAGCAGCACTTGACCAGGATATTGACTTGCCGTATTCTTGCCAAGCCGGCCTGTGCACCGCCTGCCGCGGCAAATGCTTGTCAGGCAAAGTTCACTTGGATGAGCGCGAAGGCTTATCCGATTCGGAAATGAAGCAAGGCTACGTGCTCACCTGCGTCGGCCATCCGCTCACGGCCGATGTGGTGATTGAGATTGGGTAAACTGAACAGCGCGAAACAAAACGTTGCGTAAAGGACTTTTTGTGAGTCGCCTTCATTAAACCTTGATGGAGGCCTCGCATCAAACTCCGACAATAAAAACTGCTGGCTTATCTTGTACTTATTATGCTAAACGACGCCCCCGAAATTCAGCTCGCTTCGGCCACGGATACCCAGCGCCCCGTCCGCCGCTACCTACCCGAAGATTTTGTTGTCACCGACTGGTCTGCTCTCGAACCTTATCTAATTGAACTGCGTGATCGGGAAATAAATACCCCCGAGGAGCTTGAAAACTGGATGCTCGACCGCAGCGAGCTAGAAAGCGTACTCAGCGAAAACCTGGCCTGGCGCTATATCCGCATGACCTGCGATACCCAGGATGAGGGACGGTCGGAGGCTTTCCAGTATTTCGTGAATGAAATAGAGCCCAACGTGGCACCCTACGACCATGCGCTCAACGAGAAGCTGATGCAGTCGGAACACGTGGGCGCGCTTGATCCGCAGCGCTACCGCGTGTTTATCCGCTCGGTGCGGCAGGCTTTAGAAATCTATCGGGCTGAGAATATTCCGCTCAAAACTGATATCAGCACCAAACAACAGCAGTACGCGGCCACGGTGGGCGCCATGACGGTAACCATTAACGGCGAGGAAATGACCTTGCCTCGCGCCGCCGACCTGCTCAAAAACCCTGACCGGGCCGTACGCGAGCAGGCGTATCTGGCTATTCAAGAACGCCGCATTCAGGATAAGGAGCCGTTAGATAAGCTGTTTAATCAGCTGGTGAGCCTACGCCATCAGATGGCGCTGAACGCGGGTTTCAAGAACTTCCGCGACTACATGTTTGCCGCGCTGGGCCGCTTCGATTACACGCCCCAGGACTGCTTTAACTTCCACCGCGCCATCCGCGAAACCGTGGTGCCCCTCATTGATGATCTCGATCTGGAGCGCCGCCAAGACCTAAATTTGCCCGAGCTGCGGCCCTGGGACCTCGACGTAGACGTAAGCGGTAAAGCCCCGTTGCGCCCTTTTGATACTGGTGCTGAATTGCTCGAAAAAACCATCACCGTTTTTCAACACCTCGATCCATATCTGGGTGACTGCCTGCGCACAATGCGCCACATGGGCCACCTCGATCTGGAGTCGCGCAAGGGCAAAGCGCCCGGTGGCTACAACTATCCGCTGGACGAAACCGGCGTGCCGTTCATCTTTATGAATGCTACCTCGTCGTTGCGCGATGTAGTGACGATGCTGCACGAAGGCGGCCATGCCGTGCACTCCTTCCTCACTCGTAGCTTGTCGCTATCAGCCGACAAGCACCCACCAAGTGAAGTAGCTGAGTTGGCTTCCATGAGCATGGAGCTAATGAGCATGGACCACTGGGACGAGTTTTTTCCCGATGCCGATGAACTGCGCCGGGCCAAGAAAACGCACCTAGAAAGCGTGCTCGAAACCTTCCCCTGGGTAGCCACTATCGACAAGTTTCAGCACTGGATCTACGAAAACCCTGAGCATACTACCGAGCAGCGCCACGCCCGTTGGGTACAGACATTCGACGAGTTCAACCAGCGCACCGTAAGTTGGAAAGGGCTTGAGAAGTACAAGCCGTATCTGTGGCAGAAGCAGCTGCACCTCTACGAAGTGCCGTTCTATTACATTGAGTACGCCATGGCTCAGCTTGGTGCTATTGCCGTGTGGCGCAACTATCGCCAAAACCCACAGCAGGGCTTGGAAGCATACAAGCGTGCCCTCGCACTCGGCTACACGGCGCCCATCGGCGAAATCTACGCTGCTGCTGGTATCCGTTTCGATTTCAGCACCGAGTATCTGCGCTCACTCGCTGACTTTGTGCGGGAGGAAATGGCTCAACTTTAGGCGTTTTAAAGTAGCAACTCAGTCATTTAGACCGTCATGCAGAGGCGGAGCCGAAGTATCTCGCGTGTTTAGCTGGATTAGTATCCTACTACCGCGAGCGAGATGCTTCGCTACGCTCTGCATGACGGTCTGATTTATAACGAAAAAGCCCCCAGACTAAGTCTGGGGGCTTTTTTACGTGAATATTAAGCCTCTATTGCTGGAGCTCAAATAGGGGCACTGGCTGCAACTGCTTGTATTTGCCCCCCAGCTTGGAAATTTCGGGCTCGTGGAGCTTCAGGTAGTTATTAAACTGCTTGGCAGCCTGATCGTAGCGGACGCGATAACCTATTACCTCGCTGTCGGCAGCTTGAATGCTTTCGGCCAGGGACTGAACGGTCTCATTAACGGGGCCGCTGGGAGGTAAAGCTACTGTGTACACGGCCCGCAATAGCGAGTCTTGGGCGGCATCGTAAGCGTCGATGCGCTCGGAGGAGGCCATTGTTTGCTGATTATAGCGCAATGACTTCAGGCGGGCGTTGGCCCGAGTGAGCTGCTGAACCTGAGCGGCATCAGTGCCGGGTTGCTTGCGCAATTCCCGCAATACCTGTTCTGTATCGCGAAGCTTGGCGTCGTCGCTGGCAATCATCTTCGTCCAGCGGACATCCAGTGTATCACGGAACACATCTAATTGAGCTTTAGCTGCAGCGGGCGAAACCGGATCCACCGTGGCGGCCTTATTAGCACGATCAGTTTTGCAAGCGGTAAAAGCGGCCATTAAAAGGAAGAAGGCCAATGGAAATAACTTTTTCATAACGGAAAGAACGCCGAAAATTGGCGAATAGCATACGCTGTTAAGTGCTAAACAGGTTTAAATTGTTCAAATAGTTGGCGGCAGTCGTTGCAGTAGTGCATGGAGCGGCATAAGGTTCCTCCAAATGGGGTTCGCAGCTCCGTGTTATGGCTATCACAATGAGGACATTGGGCGTATTCTAAAATGTCGAGGTCCAGAATTCCCTGATACATGGGCGGGGGCGCAAGGCCGAAGTTCTTCAAAGCCTCGCGACCTTTCTCCGAAACCATATTTGTGTCCCAAGGTTCCTCAAAGCTCATTTCTGTTGTCACATCGGCCACGCCGTACGCTTGCAAGGTCTGTACCACGTCGCGCTGCATGTAGTCCATTGCCGGGCAACCTGAAAACGTGGGCGTCATCTTCACCGTCACGCGGCCGCTCTCGTCAATTACTACGTCGCGGATTACCCCCAAATCCACCAGCGAAAGCACCGGAATCTCAGGGTCTTTTACCGCTTCGAGCCAGGTAAGAATAGTGGCTTTATCCATGAGTATGCAAGTGGTGTGAGATGCGAGGAGCCGACAGTGCGGTTATGTAACAAGCAACAACCGGTTACCATTCCGCCGTTGGGTCGACCCGAAATACTTCGGCCATCTCATCGAGCAAGGGCTGCAGATATTCCGTATGCTGACCAACCCGCCCGCCAAAGACCGGCTTCAGCGTGGTCATAGCGGGCAGTTCTAAAGCAGTCTGACTTAAAACTTTGGTGATGTTTTCCTGCCAGCGCGCCCTGATTTCATCTTCGCCCACGAAGATGCCTTCTGCAATAATATCGTCTTCGGCGGCCGTTTTCTCGAACAAGCCGAGGGCAAAAGGCAACGTGTAGTTCAAAGAGCCCTGCAGCCGCTCGATGGCTTCTTCCGTCGAGCTGCCGAGCTGCTTTATCCATGTGTTAGCATGTAGCGTGTGGTACTTCAACTCGCCCTTGAGCTTGCGCGCCACCTGAGCCAAGGGCTCGTAGCTGCTGTGACTTAGAGCCTCAAAGCGCAAAATTTCAGCGTGGTCATACAGGAAATGGCGAATCAAGCTGAAGTCGTATTCACCGATAGGGAGCTCCACTAACTGCGCACAATGAAACTGGGGCGCATTTCGGGTGAAGGCCACCGTGTCAGGCTCGGCTTCGCCGAGCTGGTGGAGGAGAGTGTAGAGTTGTAGGCTGTGGCCCAGCTTGTCTTGGGCCATGGAAGAAAAAGCAATGTCCTCTTCCAAAATGGGTCCTAAGCCGTTCCACTCGGAGTTGCGGTGGCCCAAGATTAATTGGTCGTCGGCCAGACGGTAGAGCAGGTCTTTTAGCGCGTCGGTATTCATGCTTGGGGGGCGTTTTCGGGGTTCTCGGCTTTGAAGCGCTCAATTTTGTCCTGCACTTTGTAGGCTAGGGCATCGCGGTATTTCTTCTCGGGGGTAGTCAACCAGATGTCGCGGTCCTCCTCATCAGAGCGCAGGATATCAGCCGAACGAATTACCCACACATTCACTACGGGCCGCTGGTCGCCAAACACTGCTTTGGCCTGCTGCAATGCCATGGCATGCGAGCTAGCGCGCACCTTTCCAACGTGCACGTGGGCTTTGCCACGCTTTTTCAAGTGGAAAATGTCGTAGTCCTCCTCACCGGCTGCGTAAGCCGCTTGCTCCTCCGCCGATTCAGTAAGCGGCACTTCAGTAGCCTCGTTTTGCCCCCCAGACAGTGTATCGTATACCGAGCCGGCATCGTCGCCATAAGCCGTTACTTGCACTGCGCTGGTTGGCGTCACCCACAGACCAGTACACGCAAAACGGCGGCTATATTGCTCTTTACCAAATAGAAAAGCCACATCCAGCGAAGGCGCGTGCACTGGCCCCACGTAAGCGTAAGCTGTACCTTCCTTTTTCTGGTGAAATACTTCGTAGGTCTCGAACTGGTCTAGTTCGGGTTTATCGGGTGGGGGCGTGGGCGAATCGGGCAGCCCCAAGCGGGAAATGCGCGGATCGAGAGAGGAGAGGGACATGGGAGAATCGTATGTCAAGCTAATGGAACGTCATGCAGAGCGGCAGTGAAGCATCTCGCGCACGGTCGTTACAGCGGTAACTTCAACAAAGCGAGCGAGATGCTTCGCTGCCGCTCTGCATGACGTTCTGTTTTATTTCAAATCGCTTAAGCCAGCGGCTTTACGTACTTCGCCTTAGGCGAAAGTAAAGCCCGACGTACCCAGGCACCGTTTTCTTCGGCGGCGCGGCGTACGGCTAGGCGCTCAGCATTGCAAGGACCGTCGCCATTAATAACGCGCTTGAAGTCTTCCCAATCAGGCTCTGTGAATTCCCACACGCCATCTTCGTTTTTGCGGAGCTTGGCATCGGGCACCGTCAGGCCTAGTTCCCAGATTTTGGGCACGTACATGTCGAGGAATTGCTGGCGGCAATGGTCATTAGAGGCCATTTTTACCTTCCAGCGCATCAGAATCTCGGTGTGCACGCTCATCTTATCCGAAGGGCCAAAGAAGGTCATGATCGGCGGCCACCAACGATTCAGAGCCTCCTGAATCATACGGCGCTGAATGGGCGTGCCAGTAGCCAAGTGCACTACAGCATCGTGGCCATACTTCAGATGGAAGCTTTCCTCGGCGCAAATCCGTTCCAGGGCGCGGCAATACGGGCCGTAGCTGCCTTTAGCATTTGCCATTTGATTGACAATAGCACCGGCGTCAATGAGCCAGGAAATAACGTTGGAATCAGCCCAGGTGAAGGCGGGGTAATTGAAGACGTTGGAGTATTTGCTCTTGCCGTTAATCAGGTCAGAAAGCATCTGCTCGCGGGTTTTGCCCAACGTTTCAGCTGCCGAATACAGTAGCTGAGCATGGCCTACTTCGTCCTGCACTTTGGCCATTTGAGCCATCTTGCGACGAAAGCCAGGAGCCCGCGTAATCCAGGTGCCCTCGGGCAGGGAACCAATGATTTCGGAGTGGGCATGCTGCTCAATCATGCGAATGAGCTGCTTGCGGTACAAAGCCGGCATCCAGTCCCGAGGCTCGATTTTTTCGCCACGGGCAATGCGTGCCTCGAACTCAGCCAACAGGATTGGATCTTCGTTTTCGAGGCCGGTAGTAGCGCTGGCCGGAATATCGTGGGTGCTTGCGGAGCCGTACATAAGGGTGGGATTATGAGGGTGGAATGCTAAAGTTAGGAGTTGGCCAAACCAAGCAACAGCTGGCCAGCCAAGCGGTGCGCAATTTCGCTGGGGGGCAATTTGCCCTCGGGTTTATACCAGGTAGGCAGCCAGTTCAGGCTAGCTAGAAGCGTGAGCGTTGCAAAGGCGGCATCAGGCGTGCGCAAGTCGTTTTGCTCGATGCCGCGCTGAATTAGGTGCCGAAAGCCGGCTTCGTACCGCTCGCGCAAAGCCAAAAACTCGGTGCGGGCGGGTTCGCTCAGGTGGCGCCACTCGTGCAGAAACACGGCAGAAGCGGCTACATCCTGGGTCAGCACGCGCACATGGCTTTCGATGGCCCGACGCAGCTGCACGGCAGCGGGCTCGGCCGCATCATGCGTAGCAGCGGCAAAACCAGCAAAAAAATCGTCGGCCAAGCGGAAGCAGATGCGGTGCAGCAACTCCTGCTTGGACTTAATATGGGAATACAAGCTGCCCGCCTCCAAGCCTAACGCCTCCGCTAGCTCACGCATGCTGGTGGCCGCAAAACCCCGCGTCCGAAACAGAGCCGTAGCCGTCTGGTCGATCTGGGCTTTACGCGAAAGGGTAGGGGCAGTGGCTTCCATATTCAAGTCAACAAAGCTAAGGTTCCTAACGTTCGTTAGCAAGTGGAAGTTGCGTTTAGTATATCGTTGCAAATCACTGAGTAACCTCATTACTGTTTAGCGGTGGCGCCCGCGGGCAAAATGCTGCCAACGCCAGCCCGAAAGACCACGTACCTTTGCACCTATGAGCGATATTACACCTCTCGATAAAGTCGGCGAATTCGGCCTTATCCGCCGCATCCAAGAAACCATCACCCTGCGCCAGCCCAGCACCACGCTCGGCATCGGCGACGACGCCGCAATCCTGACGCCCGCTGCCCAACACGATATCGTGGTGAGCACCGACCTGCTGGTGGAAGGCGTCCACTTCGACCTTACTTTTTGCCCTCTAAAGCACGTAGGCTACAAAGCTGTGGCCGTCAATGTGTCGGATATTGCCGCCATGAACGCCCTGCCCACGCAAATTGTAGTAGGCCTCGCCATCGGCAGCCGCTACTCCGTGGAGGCCATTGAGGAACTGTACGAAGGCATGCGCCTGGCCTGCGAAGCCTACAACGTAGACCTGGTAGGCGGCGACACCACCGCCAGTCGCGGCGGCCTCACCATCAGCATCACGGCCATGGGACAGGTGGAAACCGGCCGCGCCGTGCGCCGCAGCGGCGCCCAGCCCAACGACCTGATTTGCGTAACCGGCGACCTTGGGGGGGCATTTTTGGGCTTGCAAGTACTCGAACGCGAAAAAGCCGCCTTCCTCGCCGACCCCGAAATGCAGCCCGAGCTAGCCAACTACACCTACGTGCTCCAGCGCCAGCTCCGCCCCGAAGCTCGTATGGATGTCATCCATGAGCTGCGCGACCTAGGCCTCACGCCCACCAGCATGATTGATATTTCCGACGGCCTGGCCTCCGAAATCCTGCACATCTGCACGGCCTCCGGTACAGGAGCCCGCATTTTCTCCGAGAATCTGCCCGCCGCCAATCCCATGCTGGAAGTCGCCAACGAGTTCAACCTCGACCCCATCATGTGCATGCTCAATGGCGGAGAGGATTACGAGCTCCTCTTCACGCTGCCCCTAGCCGACCACGCCAAAATCAAAAACCACCCCGACATCACCATTCTCGGCCATATCACAGAAAAAAGCGACGGCGTAAACCTCATCACCAAAGCCGGCCAGCCCGTCCCTATCACGGCGCAAGGTTTCCAGCATTTCTAGAGCATAATATCTTGTAGACAACCAACGAAAAAGCCCCCCAGACCAGTCTGGGGGGCTTTTTCGTTGGTTGTCTACATCTGAAACCTAATCCTCAGGATAAGGCACGTACACGAAATTCGTAAACTCCTCATCCAGCACGAATAAGCAGCAATACTCTTCCGGGTCTTTATAAGTCTGCTCAAAAGCCTCTATGCCTTCCGGGCTGATAACGCGCTGCTGCACAAATACATCCAGATACGAGGCGAAGACGTGCCACTCCAGGTTTAGCTCGTCGGCATTCACCAAAAGGCCCCCCAGCGGCACCTCCTGCCGGGCAAACACGAAGATGGGATACTTAGAAATCTCCCGCTTCCGAATTTGATAAGAAGCTTCTTTCAGCGTGTCCGATACCGTGGCAAAGTCCTTGGTGATGGTGCCCAAGTATTTACCGTTCAGTTCGGGGTCGTTAGAGTAGTCCATGTTACGCAGCAGTCGTTGTTTTCATTGTCATCCTGACGAAGGAAGGACCTTATCGCCGATGCATTCTTGTGTTTTCTACGGCTGCAAAAAAAGCCAGTCATAATTATATGAAGCAATTAGCGCTTCTTTTTTCGCTCGCGTCCAGCCTTTCAGTTCCTTCTCGCGCTCAATAGCTGCCTTACTGTCAGAAAATTCTTCAAAGTATAGCAGATTGTAGCAGAAATAGCGCCCAGCAAAAGTTTGATTTGTACCACGGTTACTGTAATGCTGCGCCATGCGCTGAGAAAGACTATTGGTAATTCCGATGTACAAAACCGTTCTAGCCGGGTTGGTGGTGATGTACACGTAGTATGGCATAATTGATTGGCTGAGAATGGTTTTATAACGGCTCCTGCTAACCTGATAAGGTCCTTCCTTCGTCAGGATGACAGACGAGTATCAAATGAACTTACCTCAACTCCAGCGCCACCACATTCTCCACATGATGCGTGTGCGGGAACATATCCACCGGCTGCACGCGCGTCACGCGGTACGCAGAATCTAGCAGTTCCAAATCCCGCGCTTGGGTGGCAGGGTTGCAGCTGACGTACACGATGCGGGGGGCGCGCATTTCGAGCAGGCGCTGCACGACGTCGGGGTGCATGCCGGCGCGGGGCGGGTCGGTGATGATGACGTCGGGGCGACCGTGCCGGGCGGTGAATTCGGCGGTGAGCACGTCCTTCATGTCGCCGGCGAAAAAGGCTGTGTTCGTGATATTATTGATTTCCGAGTTCACGTAAGCGTCCTGCACGGCCTGCTCCACATACTCCACCCCAATTACCTGGCGAGCCTGACGGGCCACAAAGTTGGCGATGGTGCCGGCGCCGGTGTATAGGTCGTATACTAGCTCATTGCCAGTTAGCTGGGCAAAATCGCGGGCTATTTTGTAGAGATTGTACGCGCCCTCGGAGTTGGTCTGGTAGAAGGATTTCGGCCCCACGCGGAAGCGCAGCCCCTCCATTTCCTCGTGAATGTGGGGCTCACCTTTGTAGCATACCACCTCCAGGTCGTGGAAAGTCTCGTTGCCCTTGTTGTTGAGCACGTAGTTGAGCGAAGTGATTTGAGGAAACTTCGCGTGCAGATAATCCAGCAGGGGCACCAGAGCATCGTGGTGGTAATAGCACTGCAAAATCACCATCAGGTTGCCGGTATTGGCCGTGCGAATAATAAGATTGCGTAAGAAGCCCTCCTGCGTCACCAGATTATTAAAAGGCAAATCGTGCTCGTGGGCGTAGTTGCGCACGGCCAGCCGAATTTCGTTTGAGGGCTCGGGTTGCAGCCAGCAGTGCTGCACGTCGATAATCTTGTCGAAGCGGGCCGGGGTGTGGAAGCCCAGCACCCGGCGCTCAATCTCCGCGCCCGACTGAATCTGCTCGTTGGTGAGCCAGCCGTTGTGGCTAAAGGTGTATTCGAGCTTGTTGCGGTAGTACGTGCGGGCCGGCGAATGCTGAATGGAGGCCACGGGGGGCATTTCTACCTTGCCAATGCGCTGCAACGTATCCTCCACCTGCTGCTGCTTGTACTGAAGCTGGGTATCGTAGCCCAAGTGCTGCCATTTGCAGCCCCCGCAGGTACCAAAGTGCTGGCAAAAAGGCTCCACGCGCAGGTCAGAGTACTTGTGGAAACGCGTGGGTATGGCTTCCAGGAAGTTTTTTTTGGCTTTGGTAATGCGCAGATCCACCACGTCACCGGGCGCTACGCCGGTCACGAAAATGACCAGATTATCCTGGCGCACGAGGCATTTGCCCTCGGCTACCATGGTGGTGATTTCTATTTCGCGGAGCGTCTCCGCTGGGATGTTTTTTACTGATTTTCTCACGAGGACAAAGGTAGGGCAAAGTAGCGGCCTTGCCAGCCGATGAGGCGCATTAGCCAAGCACTCGGCTTTCAAAAAAGCCCCCCAGCGGCGCGGCAAAAACCGTAGTTTTGTTCTCAGCGGGCCGCAAAGTTGTGTGTCGGCTTCTGCTTGAACAATGGCTTATGAAAGATAAAGTAGTGCTCATCACCGGCGGTACCTCGGGTATCGGCCGGGCCTGTGCCGTGGTTTTTGGGCAAGCCGGCGCCCGCGTCGTGGTCACGGGTCGCGACCAAGCCAAGCTCGCCGAAACCGCCCAGCAGCTCACCCAACTCGGCATTCAGCACTGCACCGTGCGCGCCGATGTAGGCGTAGAAGCCGATTCAGCCCGCGCCATTGAGGAAACCATAGCCGTTTTCGGCCGCCTTGATGTGTTGATTAATAATGCCGGTATTTCCATGCGGGCCTTATTTCAGGATGCTGATTTGGAGGTAATTAAGCGCCTGATGCAGACCAACTTCTTCGGCACTGTTTTCACTACCAAGTTTGCCTTGCCCCATATTATAGCCGCCAAAGGCTCTATCGTGGGCATCTCCAGCATCGCCGGTTACCGCGGGCTGCCCGGCCGCACAGGTTACTCAGCCTCCAAATTTGCCATGCAAGGCTTCCTGGAAGCTCTCCGCACCGAGTTATTGCCCCAAGGTGTACACGTGCTCGTTGCTTGCCCCGGATTCACCGCTTCCAACATCCGCCAGACCGCCCTGGCCGCCGATGGCTCGGCCCAAGGTGAGTCGCCCCGCGACGAAGGCCAGATGATGAGCAGCGAAGAAGTAGCCGGCCACCTGTTACGCGCTGTGCAGCAGCGCCGCCGCGACCTCGTGCTCACTGGCCAAGGCAAGCTTACAGTCTTTCTAAACAAATGGCTTCCTAGCCTCACAGACAAGCTTGTACTCAATCACTTTCGTAAAGAAGAAGGGTCTCCGGTGAAGTAAGTGTAAATTATTCAGATCATCAAAGGCCGTCATGCAGAGCGGAGCATCTCGCTCGCTTCTTTGAGTTACCATAGCAACCTCAGCACGCGAGATGCTTCGTTGTGCTCTGCATGACCGCATTTATTAGTTAATAAGAAAAAGCCCCCCAGCCTTAAGTAAAGGTGTCTGGGGGGCTTTTTCTCATTGCACAAGCATCAAATCGTGGCGCCGGATGTAAGCGGACTGTCCACGCCATTGCACTTCGTACCAGATGTCGCGTTGGCCTACCACTACTAGTCGGTCGCCGGCAGCGGCGGTAGTTAGCCAGTTTGCTCCAGGGCTGGGAGCACCCATTAGTGCCGCGGTGGGCTGCGATACAATGCCCACCTTCTCCGGGCCGAAGATGTTTAGATAAACAACCGTTAGGCCTAGGTAGCCGGCATACACGCCCCACCAAGCGGGCCCCGATTGATGGCGACGCAAAAACAGGAGTGTACCGCCCCCTACTGCCCCTACTAGCAACAATTGCAGTACCCGGTAGTAGTAGCGTCGTAGCGTGATGGATAGCTGTTGCTGCCACGTGTCGGAATAGCCAGTGAGGCGATAGTTCTGGGCCAGTTCGGTCATTTTGCGCCAGGTGGCGGCACGAGGTTGGCGCGCCTGGGCAAGGCTTAAATAATAAAGAGCCGCTGCATAGTGCTCCAATCCCTCTTGAATGTAGGCCATGCGCAAAAGCAAGCGGGGTGAGGCCAGTTGCTCCTGCCGCAATACTTGCCGGTATAAAGGGTAAGCTTGCTCGTAAGCACCAGCCTCAAACAAAGAATCTGCTTTGGCTAAAGCTCGGCTATTCTTTTGGGCCAGAACAGGTTGACTACAAAAGGTCCAAAAAAGAAAAAAAAGATACAGTTTTTTTAGCAAAACGTTTGGTGGTTAAGGAGCGCCCCTCTACTTTTGTACCCGCAATCAAGGAAGGCGTTTTCCACTTGCAAATAAACGATTCTGTAGCTCAGCTGGTAGAGCAATACACTTTTAATGTATGGGTCCTGGGTTCGAATCCCAGCGGGATCACAAAAGCCTCAACGAAAGTTGAGGCTTTTTCTTTTTTATTACTTCCGCGTTTTGGTCTGCTAAATGCCGGCTGGGTTAGCCGCCAAAAACTACAAAGCCCACAATTCATCCCAGTTGGTAGTGTAGGCGCCACTCTTGAAATCAGCATTGCCAAGCCAGGGTACTTGCTGCTTGCCTTTGGGAATCATGGCCGTTGCAAACCGGACGGTGCCCGCACCGAAGCGTTGATTGAGTTGGTCGAGATCCTGCAGAAGCTGGGCGCGGGCTTCCCCTCGGTTTGACGCAGAAAACAAGCTGAGCTGCTGCTGACCGGCCGTTTCTAATCCGGCGAGCACCACCCCGGCCTTCGTATAAGCCGTGCCGGGCTGCCAGATTCGCTTTAGCGCAATGCGAGCGTGGCGCAGCAAATCGGCGGTATCATCGGTGGCTACGGGCAGCGCCACGACGGTGGAGAAGGTGTAGGGCGGCGGAGCAGTACCATACTTGTTTTTACTGATAAAGACGGTCATCGTGTTGACGGCCGAGCCTTGACGCCGCAGCTTTTCGGCGGCTCGCGATGCAAAGGCACCAATGGCGCCCAGCAAATCGGGAAATGTGGAGAGAGGCGTGCCAAATGTGCGCGTGCAGGCAATGCTTTGCCGCTCGGGAGCGGCGCCTTCCTCATGGGGCTGGAAGGCGTGGCAGGGAAAACCCTGGAGCTCGCGCACCAGGCGAGCGCCCACTACGCCGCCCAAGTGCTTGCGCACCCACGACTCGGAGCACTGGGCCAGCGCAGCGGCGGTATGAATGCCGCCCTCGTGCATCTTAACGGCGTACTGGCGGCCAATACCCCACACATCCTCCACGGCCACTTGCTCCAAGGCCCACTGCCGTTTGGCTTCAGTATCGAGATAACAAATGCCCCCCAGCGCTGGGTTTTTCTTGCTTAGGCGGTTGGCGAGCTTAGCCAGCGTTTTGGTGGGGCCGATGCCAATGCAGGTAGGAATATGCGTGCGCCGGTAGACCTCTTTTTTGAGGTTGGCGGCATATTCGACTAGGTCGCCGCGGTAGCGCTCCATGCCACGCAGATCCAGAAAAGCTTCGTCGATGGAATAAATCTCAATATCGGGCACCACCGAGCCCAAATAGTACATCACGCGGCGGCTCATGTCGCCGTAGAGAGCGTAGTTGCTGGAAAAAACCCGCACACCGTGTTGCTCCAGCAGCGGCTTTAACTTGAAATACGGCTCGCCCATTTTGATTCCCAGCGCTTTGGCTTCTAAGGAGCGTGAAATGACGCAGCCGTCATTGTTGCTCAGCACCACTACGGGCACACCTCTAAGCTTATTTTGAAAAGCCCGTTCACAGCTCACGTAGAATTCATTGCAATCAACGAGCGCGAACATATTGGCCGAGTTTGCCGGGACGGGTTTCGTTCACGATGTGCGTCACCACGCCCCAAACGGTGAATACATCGGGCGTTTCAATCGGAATAGCCGCGTAGCTGGGGTTATCCGGCACCAGCCACCACGACTGATCGGGGCGCTGAATGAGACGTTTGAGCGTGTAATCCATGCCATCCAAGGAAGCAATGACGACATCATTGGAACGGGGCTCGAGCGTGCAATCGACGGCCAGCAACGAGCCACTGCGGATGCCATCCTCCCCGCCCATCATACTGTCGCCGTAGGCCCGAATCAGGTAGGTAGCATCGGGGTGGGGCAGCAATAGGGCGTTCAGGTCTAGGGCGGCAGATTCGTGGTCTTGGGCGGGGGAGGGAAAGCCAGCGGGTACCAGGCTCTGGATAAAAGGTAGCCATACAGGCTGGCGTAAAACAGAAACAATTACAAAGTCACGCATACCAACGCAGCAATAGGTTTGATGCAAGTATACGCTATGCTAATTAAATTAGTATAAGTATTGACAATAATTTTAGTAGAACATGACTGTAGAGTGATGAAAACAAAACATGAATCAGGCTTAGCCTTAGGTAGTAGATGAGTTACAGGAATAACAACTGTTCAGCTTAAACCCGCTATCTGCTAAAATAAAGGTGCTATCTTACTAGCGTTATCCACCCTTAAGCAACACACCTATGATGTTCAAACCCTTACGAGATGGCGCGGACTTGCCCATCACCATAAACTTGGATCAGGTCGTTGCGTTTCGCCAGATAGAGTCTGCCCCGGGCCTAATTGACGTGGCCATCATCATGACACGCTCTGAAGCGGATATAACGATGAGAGCCATTCCACAAGGAAAGGTAGAAGATCTGATCAGAGATATTCTGACACGAGACGGGGAAATCAAGCCAAAACCCAAGCACATAAACTCCACCTTTTACAAAGCAGACGAACGGTGGGAGCCAGGCGAACAATACAATTAGCAGCCCACGTAAAACGCATAAAAAAGCCCCCCAGAAAAGTTCTGGGGGGCTTTTTTATGCGTTTAGTAAACTGGTCAGCTAACCTCGCCACGCAGCACTTCTAGTGGCGGGCGCGTCAGCACGTCGCGGCTGTTGAGCAGGCCGATGATGGCGGTGAGCGTGGTAGTAAGAGCGGCTAACAGAAGCAATGGACCGATTTGGGGCGCGAAGGGCACTTCAAACACAAATGCGCCCAGGGCCCAGGCTGCCATTACGGATAAACCCAAGCCCGCTACCGCCGCCAGCAAGCCCAGCAGTGCATACTCGACCAAGGTAATGCGCAGAATCTGGGCCCGACTAGCGCCCAACGTGCGCAGCAGTACACTTTCCCGCACCCGCTGGTAGCGACTCACTACGACTGAACTCACCAGCACCAACAGGCCTGTAGCCATGCTGAACAAGGCCATAAAGCGAATCACAAAGGAGATTTTGGTAAGAATCTCGTCCAGAGTTTGCAGAATCAAGCCTAAGTCGATGGCCGATACGTTGGGGAAATTCGCGACCAGTTCGCGCTGCACGGTGGCCAGACGGACATTATCGGGGACGCGGGTGAGCAGCACGTGAAATTGCGGCGCCGGCTCCAGCACGCCTTTGGGAAAGACGACCAAGAAGTTGGTTTGTACCCGACTCCAATCAACAGTGCGGGTGCCGCCTACGATGGTGACCAGCGGGGCGCCCTGCACGTTGAAGGTCAGCGTGTCACCAATCTTGATTTTAAGCCGGTCGGTAAAACCGTCATCAAAAGAAACACGCGGAATTCCATCGGCGCCGAGGAAAGGAGCCTTACCGGCGGCTAAAGTTTCGGAACTGATGAGGGAGTCGCGGTAAGTGACGCGGTACTCCCGGCCCAAAGCGCCTTTGGAAACGCCGCTGGCGGTATCTTTTTTCAGCTCCGCCGCCGAGCGCTCGTTGATGGCCGACAAGCGCATGGTCACGACGGGGACTTGCTGCAACACGGGCAGGCCATTGCGCTTCACCAGCTGCGTGACGCCTTCCCGCTGGCCGGATTGAATATCAAACAACACCAGATTTGGCTGCCCATTGGTAGACGATATTTCTACCTGACTCAGGAGCAAGCCTTGTAATAAGTACAACGTTGCCAGCAGAAAAACGCCCAATCCGATGGATACCGTGAGCAGTAAGGTCTGATTGTTAGGCCGATACAAGTTGGCTAGGCCTTGGCGCCACACATAGCTCCAGGAACTGGGAAAATAGCGCCGAACCAAGCGGCGCAGGCCTTCGCCCAAGCCTGCCAGCACGGCAAACGTGAGCAATAAGCCCCCCGCAAAGCCCAACGCCAGCTTCCAGTCGCGGGTTTGGAGGTAGGCAAAACCGGTGATGAAGGCCAGAATCAGCCCGTACACTATGCCCCGCAGCGGATCAGGACCAGCAGTATCTTCCTCCAACGAAGCCCGCAGGGTGCGAAGCGGCGACACCCGCCGGATGCTCAGCAAGGGCAACAAGGCAAATAGTACGGCCACAAATACCCCCGTAACAATGCCTTCTGCCACCGCCGACCACGAAATAGCCACGCTCACCGTAACAGGCAAAAAGCCTTCGACCACTTGGGGCAGTAAGAGTTGAATACCGGTGCCCAACGCTGCGCCCAAAATGGCCCCTAGCAGGCCCATAAGCGCTGTTTGGAGCAAATAAATCAGGACGGCCTGCCAGCCGCTGGCGCCCAGGCAGCGCAGCACCGCCACAGCAGCCACCTTTTCGCGCACGTACAAACTCACGGCGCTGGCCACGCCCACGCAGCCTAGCAGCAGCGCCACGAAAGCCACCAGATTCAGAAAGCGGGTGACGTTAGTAAACGAGCGCCCTGTCTGCCGCTTGCGCTCGGCCACAGTGTCGCTGTCGATGTTAGCTTGGTCGAGGCGGGCCGTCAGGGGCTTGATGAGCTGGTCAACATTGGTGCCGGGCGCAAACTGGTAATAGGTACGGTACTGCACCCGGCTGCCGCGCTGCAACAAACCCGTTTGCTCCACCAACTCACGGGGAATGAACACTGTGGGGGCCACCGAGGCGCTAAAACCCGACTGGCCCGGCGTCTTGCGCACGCGCCCCGCAATGCGGAAAGTCAGCTCTCCAACCTTGATAGAATCGCCGGGCCGGGCGGCAAACTGGGCCAGCAGCGCATCATCGACTAAAGCCACGCGCTGACCAGCGGCACCGCCTTCGCGGAATGCGGCGACGGCCGCCGCGGGCTCCGTGAGCCATTCGCCATAGTAAGGAAAGCCCCCCGTGAGGGCCCGCACCTGGGCCAGGCGCACGCCCTGACCTTTAGGAAACTGGACTAGCGAGGCAAAAGCTACCTCGTCGCTGCGGCGCTGGCCGAGCTGACGCAGGGTAGTTTGCAGAGTAGAGTCAAAGGGCTGGCTGGCGGAGAGCACCAAATCGGCCCCCACCAGTTCGCGGGCCTGCTCGTCGATACTGCGGGCCAGGTTGTCGCCGAAGCCGTTGATGCCCACCAGCGCCGCGATGCCCAGCACAATGGCCGACGTAAATAGCAGCAGCCGCGAGCGGCTGCGGCGGCTGTCGCGCCACGCCATGCGCCAAAGCCAGGGAAGATTAGACATGAGTTAAAAAGCTCAGATTAGCGTTAATAATAAAATAGGCGGCCTCGTATTAGAACGTCATGCAGAGCGCAGCGAAGCATCTCGCGTGCTGATGTTGCAATGGTAACTCAACGAAGCGAGCGAGATGCTTCGCTGTGCTCTGCATGACCGCCTTGAGGGTCGAACTTTGGGTAATCCCTCTATATCCCCACCTGTACACTTCCCTGATTAACCGTATCCGAGACCACAGCGCCACCCTTGATGCGCACGATGCGCTGGGTGCGGGCGGCCAGCTCCAGGTCGTGGGTTACTAGCACGAGCGTGGTGCCGGCCTCGCGGTTTAGCTCAAACAGCAGCTCTACTACCGTGGCGCTAGTGTCGGCGTCGAGGTTGCCGGTGGGCTCGTCGGCGAAGAGGATTTTGGGTCGATTGGCGAAGGCGCGGGCTAGGGACACACGTTGCTGCTCGCCGCCGGAAAGTTGGGTAGGATAGTGGTGGCCGCGGCCTCCTAGGCCTACGCGCTCCAGCAACTCCTGGGCGGTTTTGGTACCGCCGCGCACGCCGCGCAGCTCCAAAGGTACCAGCACATTTTCGAGAGCCGTGAGGGAGGGAAGAAGCTGGAAATTCTGAAAAATGAAGCCCACGTGCTCGTTGCGCACGGCGGCGCGCTGGTCTTCGCTGAGATTGTCGAGCTGAATCCCGTTGAGCCACACGCTGCCCGCGCTGGCTCGGTCGAGGCCGGCGCAAAGGCCTAGCAGGGTGGTCTTACCGCTGCCTGAGGGGCCTACAATCGCGAATGTGTCTTGAGCCTGTAATTCAAAGCTGACGGCCTCCAGCACCGTGAGCGCCCGGCCGCCACTGGCGTATGATTTAGTGAGATTTTCTACTTTGAGCACGAAGAATGGACGTATGTGTTGTTAAAAGGAACTGTAACAGAGGGAATAGCTGCATCCTAAACGACGGTTTAACCTCTGTAATACTTTCTGTCGTTACGCAACTATCTTAAAATTGCCCCCCCACGCATGAAAACCCTATTGTCTGTATTTAGTTGCTGTCTCCTGCTCACGCTGGCTAGCTGCGGCAACTCTGATTCCCAAACAAATACATCCGCCGCCACCCCACCCGCCGCTGATAACAAGGCTGCCACCGTGCAGTCCAGAACCATACTCTTCTTTGGTAATAGTCTCACGGCTGGCCTGGGCGTAGAGCCGGAAGAAGCCTTTCCGGCATTGGTCGGGCAAAAAATCGACTCAGCCGGCTTGGGCTACGAGGTGATAAATGCCGGCCTCAGCGGCGAGACAACTGCCGGCGGCCGCAGCCGGGTAGGCTGGGTGCTGCGCCAGCCCGTGGAGGTGTTTGTGCTGGAACTGGGGGGCAATGATGGTCTGCGCGGCCTGCCGCTCACCGACACGCGCCGCAACCTACAAGCCATCATCGACACCGTGCGCCGCATCAGCCCCCAAACCAAGATTGTGCTGGCCGGCATGCAGATTCCGCCCAATCTCGGCGCCGAATATGCCAACGAGTTCAAGGAAGTATACGCCGATCTGGCCCGCGAAAACGACCTAGTGCTCATTCCCTTCCTGCTCGAAGGCGTGGGCGGAGTAGCCAAGCTCAACCAGCCCGACGGCATTCACCCCACGCCCGCCGGCCACCGCCTCATTGCCCGCACGGTGTGGGATATTTTGCAGCCATTGCTACAAGCTCCGGCAGCAGCTAAGGCAGCGGCAATGCTAGTGGTGAGATGGTGATTTAGTGAGTCTATCGTTCAACTTGCTCAATCAGAACATTAAACTCACTCAACTACCACTGAGGGCTGCGATTCTACTAATTTCTCAGCCCGAAATAAATCGTCGCTGGCTTGCAGAATCTTCGCTTTCAGCTTCGGATTATACTCCGGGTGCTGGGCTAGAAAAGAGCGAACTGTGCGAGCCGCAGCCGGTTTCTGGTAAGCGCCAAACGTGGCTTGCAGCCAGGAATACGGAAAGAAAATGTCCCCCGTCTGCTGAATCTCTGATAACAGATTTAAACTCTCTGCAAGATACTTTTCGGAGGTCGCGGCACGCAGCGGATGATGCAGATAACCCAAGGCCGCTACTACCCAAGCCTCTTTGCTTCGGTTCTTTTCATCCTTCAAAGAGGCAAAAAATGTGTCCCGAGTTTTTACGTTAGATGACAGCGCGGGCAATAAAAATTCCATGCGCTTTTTGCGGTCGGCGTTCTTTATTCTGGCGAGCTGTTTCTGCAAGATTTCACCATCAGCGGCGTAGTCACGCACGGCTAGTGCAAGGGCCAAAGACGTATAATCATCCTCGGTTAACTTGACGCCGTCTGGCGCTTTTTCTGCTGACCAAATCTCATACAGTTTAGCTTGCGCAGCTGGGGTTAGTGCCACCGATTGGTATGCTTTAAATAACTGCTTTTTGGCGTTGGTAGCTGGGTTTTGCTGTAGGGCTTGCCAAATCTCTTTCTCCAAATCAGCAGCAAGTTCAGGGCGCTTTGTGGGGGGCAAAAACTTCCAGAAAATATCGCTTAGCTGACTGGTCAATAGCCGCAAGTTTAGCTCCTCTTTTTCCTGGATCAACCCCTGCCGCGTAAGCTGCAACAGTTGCGACGGTGTTACGGCATGACCAGTCAGCATATTCTCGTAGAGGTTCACATAAGCCGCCGCCCGCGCCACCGGATTTTGCAGGCCAAATACGCTGGGGGGCATTTTCTTGTCTACGGGAAATAGTCCATAGCCCAGCCCCGTGGAGTTGAACAGGATATACGTTGGCGCGGGCTCGCCTTCCACGGCTTTTAGTGCCACTTCGCGCTGGTCCATAGTCACGGTAAATTCTTTGGTACCAGTCGGGTACACGAGTAGGACCTCGAATAGCTGCGGCCAGATTCGGTCCGACTTATCTTCGGCTTTTTGCGTTAGGGTCAGCTGTGAAATTTTGCCGCCCAGCGTCTGCAAATCGTACTTAATTACGGGCCGGCCGGGCTCATTCACCCACACCTGATTCCAGGCCTGCAAATCAGCTGGCGTGCGGGCGTCGAGTAGACTAATCAAGTCGGGCCAGGTGGCGTTACCGAAGGCATATTTTTTGAGATAATCCTGCAAACCCAGCTGAAATTGTTCGGGTCCCATCAGGCGCTCCAATTGCCGCATCATGATGGGCGCTTTATGGTAAATAATGTTGCCATAAAGCGAGCCAGCATCCTGCAAGTTCTCCAGCGGCTGCCGGATCGGATTGGCGCCTTCTGTGCGGTCGATGCCGTAGGCGGCGGGGAAATGATCCAGCACGAATTTTAAGTCGTAGTTGGAGTTTTTGACAGCTATTTGAGTGATTTTATCGGCCATGAAATTGGCAAATACCTCCTTCATCCACACGTCGTTAAACCACTGCATGGTCACCAAATCACCGAACCACATGTGGGCGGTTTCGTGAGCAATAAGGTTGGAGCGGCTTAGCTTCTGATCCTGCGTAGCACCCTCATCCAAGAACAATGTGGAGGCCTTATAATCGATGGCGCCCACGTGCTCCATACCACCGTATTGGAAGTCGGGGATGGCCACAAAATCAAACTTCTGGAAAGGGTAGGGGATACCCGTATAGGTCTGCATAAACGCCAGCGCATCGCCGTGAATCTGGAATATTGGGTCCAGACTCAGGCGCAATTTGCTGGGGTCAGTTTCGCGGTGCAGGAAGTGCATGACGCGGCCCTTTTCTGTGCGCGAAATACGCTTAAATTCGCCGGCCGCGAAGGAGAATAAATAAGTGCTGATGGTGTCTGAGGGAGCGAAGCGAAATGTCTTGTTGGTGGCAGTGACCACTGAGTCTTGCAGCGGCCCGTTAGCCAGTGCCTGCCACACTTTAGGCAAAGTCAGGGTGAGCTGAAAAGTGGCTTTTAAACTAGGCTGATCGAAAACGGGGAATACAGTGCGTGCACGGTCGGGCACGAGCAGCGTGTAGAGGAAATCGTCGCTCCGATTCAGAGATAAATTGCCCGCGATAAACTCTATATCAACTTGATTCTTGCCGGTTTTTAAGCTTGCTGCCGGAATGATAATATGCTCATTGCGGTGGTCGATGGCAACGGGCTTCGCGTTGACGACCAGACTTTTCAAATGAGCGGTGTTTTCTTTGAAATCGAGTTGTAGGGGGCTTTTATTTTCATTTAGCTTGAAGGAGATAGACTCGGTAGCCGAAATGGGTTGCTCCTTCGCCTCTGGAATAGCAAAGTGCAGAGCATACGCTAACTCCGATACCACTTTGCTGCGGTAAGTAGCTAACTCCTGCGATACGCCTTTTTCTACTATCACATCTGTTGTTTTGACGGCCGTGCTGCAATGCATTAGCGTAGCCGCGAGAAAGAAAAATATCCCACTCCTCAGGTATTTGTTAAAGCGATTTTGCATGGAAAAAGTACTGCGAAAATAAAGGAGCGGAACTGTGTAAGACTACGCTGGACGGTAACTCAACGCCAATTCATAGCCCTAACTTGGAGAAAGCTCACTTGCTGAATAATAGCAAAAAGCCCCGTTGGAGATGACACTCAGTGCCATCCCAACGGGACCTAAATTACGAAGCTAATGACTAGCCTATTGCTGCTTTTCAGCTAAGCTTTTCAACCTGTCATACGTCTGCTGCGACTGCGTGTGCTGACGCTCTACTTCTTGGCGCAGTACACCGGTTAACGTACGGTCGCTCAGGGCTTCTTTGTAGGCTTTCAGCGCCCACATTTCACCGTGGATGTTGGTAGCCAAAATTGTCTTTTCGCTGTGGCCAGTTACGGCAGAAGAAGCTTCCATGAAACGGCGATAAATTTTGCCCTTCACAGTGGTGCCTTCTTCGCGTTCGCCGCCTTGCTTACGCAGGTGGTCGTTTAGCTCGTTTGCAAAACGCTGGCTCTGAGAAACAAGCTGCTTGTAATAACCCTGCAATTCTGAATCTTGGCTTTCTTCTGCTGCCTTTTTGTAACCTTCGATGCGGTCATTTACGAAGAGCAGCAGCTCATGTAGCGTGTCGGCTTTTTTGTCGCCGGTGCCTTTTTTGCGATTGGTGAGCAGAAGGCCTACACCCAGCGCAATAGCTGCTCCACCTACTACTTTTTGGGTAGTGCTGAGCTTGTTATAGCTTGAAGTGGCTTTCGTACCTAAGTCTTTTACCGAATTAGGTAGTTGGTTAACCAAATCGCCCACGTTGCCTTTGTTGAGCAATTGCTTAGCTTGATCGAGCAGTTGGCCGGCGCCCTGAGATTGGCTCGAAGCGTTATTTTGTGGTGATTGTTGAGACTGGTCCATGATTCAATGTAGTGATATAATGAGGTATACCTTACGGGAGCTAGCGCGAAGTAGTTAAGTTGAGCTTGCTCTAAATGGGGTATTTTGCCAATAAAGCCACTTTTTTAGCTACATTTCGCCACCTGTCTTCTCCATGCGTTCCCAGTACTGAGGAGGTAAAGCACAAGCCCTGGGTTGCCAGAAAGAGCACCCGTCTTACACGCACGCAGCAGATGCAAAACCACTCTGGGGGGCAAATAGAGCAGCCGCAACCCCATCTATATCCGCTGGGCGACTCGGGCATTGTGCTGCTCTTCAGTAGCGTCTTCGATACCCCAACCCAGCTGAGAATTCGGGCCTGCTGCACCTATCTGGATCAAATAAATATCGAGGGTGTGCTGGAATATGTACCCGCCTATACCACTCTCACTATTTACTATAACCCCTGGATAATCAGCGAAGAAGGTCGCTTAGATCCTTACGCGCGTATTACCGAAATCGTGCAGGAAATGCTAGAACAAGCCCAAGCGCCCGCTACCGAGGCAGCGCCTACGTTAGTCGAAATTCCGGTGTGCTATGGGGGGCAATTTGGGCCTGATTTGGAAGACGTAGCCCGCCATGCTGGCTTATCTGCTGCCCATGTTATTCGGCTCCACGCCCAAGCGAAGTATGTAGTGGCTATGGTTGGCTTTGCGCCCGGATTTCCTTACTTGGCCGGTATGCATACTGAACTCGCGACTCCGCGCAAAGCCCAACCCCGGCCGCTGGTACCAGCGGGCTCCGTTGGTATTGCGGGACAGCAAACGGGGGTTTACTCCATTCCCACGCCTGGTGGCTGGCAACTGATTGGCCGCACGCCGCGCCGCCTTTTTCATCCGCAGCGAGTAAACCCAAGCCTGTTGCAGGCCGGTGATCGGGTGCGTTTCGTGTCTATTTCGGCCGCCGAGTTTGAGCAGCAAAGCGAACATGAGTCTTAGCATTCTCAGCCCCGGCCTCCTGACCACCGTGCAGGATTTAGGTCGAATTGGCCATCAGAAAGAAGGTATCATCGTGAGTGGGGCCATGGATGTGCTGGCTTTACGCGTCGCTAACCTGTTGGTAGGCAACGAGGAAGGCGCGCCGGGCCTAGAAATAACGCTGCTCGGCCCCAAAATTCGATTTGAAGCCAACCACTCAATAGCTCTGACCGGCGCCGACCTGGCGCCCACTATTAATGGCCAGCCGGTAAAAATGAATCGGCCCATCTTCGTGCAGTCAGGCTGCGTGCTGCAATTTGCCCCCCAGGGCGCGGGTTGCCGCGCGTATCTGGCCGTATCTGGCGGCATTGAAGTGCTACGGGTGCTGGGCTCATTTTCTACGTATCTGCGGGCTGGCATTGGCGGCTGGCAGGGCCGCACACTCCGAGCCGGTGACGTACTTCCGTGCCCGCAGCCAACAGGAGCGACCAAGGAATTCGGGCAGCGCCTGACTGCTGCTGCTCCGGCCCAGGCCTGGGCGCAAGCCGCCTGGAGCCCCAGCCCCGAGCTGTATCCAACTCTGCAAATCGACCCCATAATTAGAGCCGTGCGGGGCCCGGAATACGATTTGTTCACAACCGCTAGTCAGCACGACTTCTGGCAGCAGGAATTCACCGTCACACTCGCCTCCGACCGTATGGGCTACCGCCTGCGTGGTGCGGGCAGTGCGCTGGCCCTGGCGCGGCCCGCCGAAATGCTGTCCAGCGCCGTTACCTTCGGCACCGTGCAAGTGCCCACCGATGGCAACCCAATAGTGTTGCTAGCCGACCACCAAACTACCGGCGGCTACCCGCGCATTGCTCAGGTTATTACCGCCGATTTTTCGCAACTAGCGCAAGTGCCGCCGGGGGGCAAATTTCGCCTTCAGGAAGTGTCGCTGGCTGAGGCTCAACGTTTGTTTTGTCAGCAAGAATTGAATATTAGGCAGCTACGGCAGGTGCTAAGGCTTAAAAAAGGTGTGAAATAAGTAACCAAAAAGGCGGTCATGCAGAGGCGGAGCCGAAGCATCTCGCGTGTTTAGCAATAGTACTAATCTCTCATCAGCAGGCGAGATGCTTCGGCTCCGCCTCTGCATGACCGCCTTATATAATCAAGCGACTGAAAGCGAAATACTTCGCGCTGCATAACCACCAATTTGAATCTCCTATTATAAGAAAGTATAGATGAGCCAATCATTTATTGTCGATTTAAACTGCGATATGGGGGAGAGCTTCGGCGCTTACACGCTGGGCAACGACGCGGCCATTCTGCCCTATGTGACCTCCGCCAATATTGCCTGTGGCTTCCACGCCGGCGACCCCGCCGTGATGCGCCAAACCGTGCGCCTCGCCCTGGAACATAACGTCGCCATTGGCGCCCATCCCGGCCTGCCCGATCTGGTGGGCTTCGGCCGGCGCGACATGGCGGTTTCCCCGCAGGAAGCCTTCGACGTGGTAGTGTACCAGATAGGGGCGCTGGGGGGCTTTTTGGCCACCGAAGGCGGTACGCTCCACCACGTAAAACCGCACGGCGCATTATATAACATGGCCGCAAGCAGCGCGCCGCTGGCCGAAGCCATTGCCGAAGCTGTGTACCGCGTAAACCCCGAACTGGTGCTCTACGGCCTGGCCGGCAGCGAACTGACCAAGGCTGGCGCCGAGCTCGGCCTGCAAGTGGCCCACGAGGTTTTCGCCGACCGCACCTACCAACCCGACGGCACGCTCACCTCGCGCCGCCTGCCTGGCGCCCTGCTCACCACCGCCGCCGAGGCGGCCCAACAAGTCGTGCGTATGGTGAAAGACGGTAAAGTCCGCGCCCAAGACGGTACCGACGTAGCCATCCGGGCCGATACCATCTGCATTCACGGTGACGGTGCTCACGCCCTGGAATTTGCTCGCCACATCAACCAAACGCTTCAGCAGGAAGGAATCAGCCTGCACGCCGACTTCAAGAAGTTAACTCGATGAAGCAGCCCAAAAACTGGAGCGTGCTGCTGGGCGCCGCGTTTCTAATGGCTACTTCGGCCGTCGGGCCGGGCTTTCTTACCCAAACTACCGTCTTTACCCAAGCGCTGGGGGCCAATTTTGGCTTCGTTATTCTAGCTTCTATACTGATTGATCTGGGCGTGCAACTCACCATCTGGCGGGTTATTGCCGTGTCCGAAATGCGGGCGCCGGATATTGCCAATACCGTGCTGCCGGGCCTGGGAACGTTTATTTCCGCCCTCATTGTGCTGGGCGGACTAGCCTTCAATATTGGCAACGTGGGCGGAGCCGGGCTAGGCTTGCAAGTCTTGTTCGGAATTCCAGTAGAAACAGGTGCCGCAGTAGCCGCTGCCCTTACTATCGGTGTTTTTCTGGTGAAAGAAGCCGGCAAAGCCATGGACCGCTTTGCTCAAATCATGGGCTTAGTCCTGATTCTAATTATTGTCTACGTAGCCTTAACATCAGCGCCGCCGTTGGGGGAAGCATTGGCCCGCACGCTGGTACCCGAGAAAATAGATGTTATGGCCATCGTCACGCTCGTGGGCGGCACGGTGGGAGGCTACATCACCTTCGCCGGCGGCCACCGTCTGCTCGATGCCGGCATAAAAGGGCGCACTGCTTTGCCTCAGGTTATGTCCAGCGCCATATCGGGCATCACGGTGGCGTCAGTTATTCGGGTATTTCTGTTTCTGGCGGCGCTGGGCGTGGTTAGCAAAGGGCTGACGCTGGATGCTGAAAATCCGCCAGCTTCGGTATTTCGGCTGGCTGCTGGCAACTTTGGCTACAAGCTATTTGGTGTGGTAATGTTTTCGGCGGCTGTTACGTCGGTTATTGGGTCGGCGTATACCTCGGTTTCGTTTATGAAATCCTTGCATCCCAGCATCAGCCGCCACGAAAACCGCCTGATTATCGGCTTCATCTTCGTTTCTACCCTAATTTTTATCACCATCGGCAAGCCCGTCAGCCTACTCATTCTGGCCGGCGCCCTGAACGGGTTCATCCTGCCCATCACGCTGAGCACGATGCTGGTAGCCGCCTACCGTAAGAAAATAGTAGGGGACTATCGCCACCCGCTATGGCTGGCCGTGGTGGGTGTGCTGGTGGCGCTGGTAATGACGTGGCTGAGCGCGCAGGTATTTGCTCAGCAAATAGGGGCTTTGTTTGGCTAATCCTGTATGAGACTAGAGCTGGAGAGCTAGTTCCCCTCCTCAGCTGAGGAGGGGAACTAGCTCTCCAGCTCTAGTCTCATGAGCCGCCTAAAGCACAGAGCTGCCAGCATTCAGCCGGCGCTGAAAAGCTTCCAGAAACAAACCTACGTGGTAGCCGTCAGCTAAGCCGTGGTGTATATGCACCGATATAGGCAGCAGGCGGGTAGCGCCTTTGAGGTAAACCTGACCATAGGAAATCTTGGGGCAACTATCGGCGTGGCGAAAGCTGCGGGCGTGCGACAGTGCCGTGAAGCGCACCCACGGAACAGCCGAGCAGTGCAGTACGTCGGGGCGGGCGGTGCTGTCGGAAAGGCGCAGACCGGTGCTTTGCTGCACGGCTTCTATTTCGCGGTTGGCGGCGGCCACAAAATCGGGTAGGGAGTCGTGCAGCTCGATGAAGGAAAAGCCGAACGTGTGGTCGGGGCGGCCGATGGTGGCGGAGGCGTGCACCCGGTCGTAGCACACTACTTGGTCGCCCTCGATGCGGTAGCGAAACTCCTCCACTTCCTGTGCTGCCTGCAAGGAGTGATACAGGTAGTACAAAAAGAAAGGAACTCCTTGCCGCTTGGCTTCGGCGTACGCTTGGGTGCAGTCTACGTTAGCCGTCAGTCCAAAAAAAGGCTCATCGAAGGTGGAAAAAAACGCGAAATGCTCCCTTCGGGGCCACTGAGTGAGGTCAATCAGATGTTTCATGAGCCGCAAGTTCGGTAACTTCGCTCAACTCAGGGCCACAAATCCCCCTCCCATGACCGTAGCTCCCGGATTGAAGAAAACAGCTGTACTCTGTGTGTTGCGCCACGCCGACGCCTTCCTGTTGCTTCAGCGACTAAAGCCACCCCACCAGGGGTTGTTTACGCCCGTGGGGGGCAAATTAGACCCGTACGAAAGCCCCCAACAGGCTGCCTTTCGCGAAGTGCAAGAAGAAACCGGCTTACAGCCGCAGGAGTTGGTCTGGCGGGGGATGCTAGTCGAAACTTCACCCGTCGACTACAACTGGATCAGCTTCGTATTTGAAGCCCACATCGACCGGGTGCCGCCACCGGCCTGTTCGGAAGGCACGCTAGTTTGGGTGGAGAAGGCTGAGCTGGCCGTGGTACCTACCCCGCTCACCGATCATTTTATTTACGAGTACTTACTGGCCAATCGGGCCTTTCACTTCGACGTGACCTACGACGCTGCTCTGCGCCCCTTAGTCATGCGCGATGAACTACAAGGCGTGTTATTGCCCATTATTTCCTAGCAAACTTAAGACAATGCCCGCTTCACAACTTATTGCCTTCGACGCCGACGACACACTGTGGTCCAATCAGCCGCACTTCGACCATGTGGAGGCGCAATTGTTCGCCATTCTTACTCGCTGCGGCGACCCGGCCGTCATCGGGCCGCACCTGTATGAGGTGCAGCGGCGTAATATGCAGCTGTTTGGCTACGGAGCCAAGTCGTTTATGCTGTCGATGATTGAAACGGCCATTCAACTCACTGAAGGGAACGTTGCCGGCCACGAAATACAGCAAATCATCGACTTAGGCAAGCGCCTCCTCGACTATCCCATTGAGCCGCTGCCGGGGGTGGAGCAAGTGCTGAGCACGCTTAAGCAGCGCGGCCAGGCGCTTATGGTGCTTACCAAAGGCGACTTGTTTGACCAGGAAAGCAAGCTTGCCCGCTCCGGCCTAGGCGACTTCTTCGACCACGTGGAGATAGTAAGCGAGAAAAATGAGACTACGTATCGGCGCATTTTAGCCCGTTACGGGGTGCCAGTCTCTGAATTCATCATGATTGGCAACTCGCTGAAGTCTGATGTATTGCCGGTAGTTCAGCTGGGCGCAAGGGCCGTACACGTGCCCTATCACGCCAACTGGATACACGAAGAAATTCCCACCGAGCAGCTGGAGGGCGTGCCATTCTATGAAGCCGCTTCCATGACCGATGTGCTGAACTACCTAAATTAAGGGGAGTCGCCATTTACTTTCGGTTCAACTTCTCACCGAACGCCTACCTTGCTACTTCTTCCTTAACGCTCATCCATGCTTGCTTCCAAGTGGTACGATTTGATCGGCGTGCGCGCGACTGAGGTCAAAACGGTATGGCTATTCTTTCTGCATAACTTTCTGTTGGGCATCGGCACCGTTCTGGTGTACGTGTCGGCCAACGTTATCCTGCTCGAAAACAACCCTGAGCGCAACCTGCCGCTAGCTTACGGCATAGCCGCCCTGGCTATGATGGGCGCCGGCAAGGCTTACACCTACTTCGAGCATCGCTTGCCCTTGCAGCGCCTCACCGTGCGGGTGTTACTAGCAGTGGTGGCTTTTACGGGCGTAATCAGCGTGCTGGTGGCCGTGGGGCACTCAGTGGCGGCGGCCGTGGCAATTATGGCGGGCTACCGGGTTATCTATCTGCTTACTAATCTGGAGTTTTGGGGTGTGTCGGCGGTAGTGTTCGATGTGCGTCAGAGCAAGCGTCTGTTTGGGCTTATTGGCTCCGGCGATATGCCTGCTAAGGCACTGGGGGCCGTTTTGGCTTTGCTAGTGCACGCGCATACTGAGTTATTGTTTCTGCTGTTGCTGGCTTTTGGTGCTTATTTGGGCGCTTTGTACACCTTGCGCGCTACGCTCAGCTCGCACGCCGTAGAGGCCCGGCCGGCTCCAAGACCTCAACGCGTCACTGGCCTGGCTCCGGGCTTGCAGCGCTGGTTTGGGGATAGCCAATTGGTTTTGTCTACCTGCCTGAGTATCACGGCCATTGCGGCCGTCACGGCGGGGGTAGAGTATTCCTTCTTTGTCAACGTCAAGCACAAGTTTCATGACCAGGCTACCGTGATGCGCTACGTCAGCAGCGTGCTGATTGTCACTTACTTGCTGGCCATGCTCTTCAAAATGCTGCTTACCCAGAAGGCCCTGGAGCGCGTCGGGATTCGGCGGATGCTGGTGCTGCTGCCGGTGGCGGTGCTACTGGGCTTGCTAGCATTTGGCGGGCTGTGGCAGGTCGGCGCTAATGATTCGGTGCTGCTGCTGTACTTCTGCGGCTTGTATCTGGGGCTGGAAGTGCTGCGCCGTGCGGTATTCGATCCGGTGTTTCTGGTGCTGTTTCAGCCTCTTTCGCCCCCTGAGCGCCTGCGAGCGCACACGCGGGCCAAGGGCTTCTACGAGCCGCTGGGTCTGGGTCTGGGGGGCTTTTTGCTGTTTGCCCTGCACGATCAGTCGGACCTAAATAAGTGGGTACCCTTCGCCTGGATGGGCTTATTTGCCGTTGGGGCGCTGTTCTTCGTGCACCGCACCTACGGACACTATATGGCCGAGCTTCAGCATGCCCTCGGTCGGCGCTTTGGCGGGGGGACGGACGCTGAAACTTCATCCAGCGACTCTTTATCGGAGGATCAACTCACGGCCAGCCTCGGCGACGTGCCGCAGTTAATTGAAGCACTACAGGATAAAACCCAACGCAAAGCCGCCACGGCGCGACTTTTCCAACTCGGACCGGCCGCTTTGCCCGAGTTTATAGAAACCCTGAACGCCGCCGATACACCCAACGCGCTGGTGCGGCGCGTGGCCCAGCTTTGTGCCCGGCTGCCGCTGCCCGAGAGTCGGGAGGCGCTGGTAGCGCTGGCCCGGCAGCCCAACCTGCACCGGCGCGAGGCCGCCTTGCGAGCACTCCGCAATTTTGCCCCCCAGCCTGCCGAAGCGTCCATATTTCAGGCGTTGGTGCAGGAAGAAATGCGGCTGGCCCAACAGCTGTTGCACGGCGAAGCCGACTTCAGCCATCACGAGCTGCGCCGCTGCCTGCAATACGAGCTGACCAAAGTACAGCAGCGGATTTTTGGCCTTCTCCTGCAATTGTATCCGCCCCAGCTCATTGCCGATGCCCAGCGCGGTGTAGCCCACGCGGCACGTGAGCGGCAAGCCAACGCCCTCGAAATTCTCGACAACATCATTCCCCGCTCGCTTTACCAAGGCCTCCAAGCCCTCCTCGATGTGGCGCCGGTAGCCGAAAAAGTGCGCGTATTCGATCAATTGCTAGGACCAATTACGCAACCAGCCCGCGTGGTGCCATTCATCATACAGCAGGGTGAAGCATTCTTCTCCGACTGGACCATCAGCGTGGCCTTGCGGCACTGGCACCCCGACGCCAGCACACTCCCCGCTATCCAGCCGTATATGCATAGTGCTAGCCTGCTTATTCAGGAAAGTGCCTTCTTTGTAGTGAAAAAAGTAGCGGACCGCCAACCCGAACTTTATCAACAGCTTACGCATTCTGAGCCTGCCTTACCTGCCTTGCTTATGAGCCACACCCACGCCTCTACTGACTCCGTTTCGGCCCGCGACCGAGTGCACGTGCTTCAGCAAACTGCCCTGTTTGCCGAGACGCCCGAAAACGTGCTGAGCAGCATTGTGCCCATCATGAAGGAAGTTAGTTTTCTGGACGGGCAAAAGATTTTTTCTAAGGGCGACTTGGGCACGTCTCTGTTTATCGTGTATGCCGGCGAGGTCGAGATTTTCAACGGCGCCCAGCGCCTCACCACTTTCCACAAAGGCGACTTTTTTGGTGAGCTAGCCCTGCTCGACGCCGAACCCCGCTCCGCTACCGCCGTGGCCCACGGCGAGGTAATTGCTTTCCGCCTCGATCAGGAAGATTTCTACGATGTGATGGAGGAGCGTGGTGAAGTTCTGCGCAACATTATGAAAGTGCTGTGCCAGCGCCTGCGTCGGCAGAATGAGAAAATGCAAACGCAAGCGCCACTCAGCAATCCAGCCTAGCACTAGGGGGCAAATTTGCTCCCCAGCTTAGCGTCTTGGTAAAACATCGTTCGTACGAATGCCTTCAGATTTTAACTGGAGGCATTTCTTTTTCTAGCAACGTAGTCGTGCGCACCCGACGATCAAACCGTTCCAGCACAATTGGGAAGATAACCAACTCGCCATAAAGGGCCCCGACAATGGAAATAGCCGTGAGCAACCCAAAAAGCTGCACCGTTTTCAGCGAGGCCAGCAGCATTACCGTGTAGCCTAAAAAAAGGATAACGCTAGTCAGGAGGATGGTGGGGCCGATGTGGGCGACGGTGGCCAGGCGGGCCTGCGCGGGCGAGAAGCCGCGGTGGCGGTTTTGCTGGTAGGCGTGAATAAAGTGAATGCTGTCATCGGTGCAAAAGCTGAGCACGATGGCGGCAATGCTGGCCGTGGCCGTGTCGAGGGGGATGCCCCACCAGCCCATCAGACCAAGCAGCACGAGCACCGGAAACAGATTGGGAACCACGGCAATAAGTGCTAGCCGGAAGCTGCGGATAAAGCCCCAGGTAAGCAAAAACACGAGCCCGAAGGACGTGAGCAGACTATTGGTTTGTGAAGTGGTAACGTAGTCGGTGATGCGGGCATACATAGGCTGGTAGCCGGCCGGCGTCACGGTGGCCACCATCCCGAGCGTAGCTGCCGCAATGCTCATCACCGTATCCATTTTGGCGGTAAGTTGCTGAGCCGACAGCATGCGCCCCGACACCGTAATACGCCCGGTGCCGCTGGATTCGTGCACAAACTGCTGAGTGAGAGTTGGATAGTTGGAGTGAAGCTGCTGATGCACTGCTCGCAGCGCCCCCTGGCTGCCAAGCGCCCGCCCAGCATTGCCCCGAAACTGCGCTTCCAGCCCCGCCTGATACAGGGACTGAAACCCAAATACCCGCCCCACTCCCGGCACCGTCCGCACCGAGTCGGCAAACGCCACGGCCGCCCGTAGTACCCGGCCGCTGTCCAGTGCCAGACCCGGCTTGGGCTCAACCAAAAGCTCCAGGGGCATATACGGACCCCACGCCGCTTCCATGGCCCGGTGGTCGGTGACAGTTATGTAGTTATCAGGTAGATACCCCAGCGTATAGGTGTCGTTGCGAAGCTGGGGCGTGCCGGCTAGTAGTCCTAGCGTGAGTACCATTGAGCCAGCAGCAAAAAGCCGGCGCTTGGCTAGGACAAACGAATAAAAGCGAAGCAGACCCTGGCTGGTAGCCCGCGTGGGGCGGGGCGCTGGCTGAGTGAGGGGCAACACCAGCACGCCCAGCACAAAGGTGAACACAAAGCACAGCGCAATGCCCAGAGCCGCGAATAAGCCGAAGTTTTTCAGAATGGCCATGGGGCTGGTGAGCAGCGCCAGGAAACCAGCAATGGTGATAAACATTGTGAACAGACAGGGCTGAAACACGTTGCGTAACGCTTGCAGCGCACTGTCGCGGGGCGAATCGGTGGCGGCCGTGGGCAGCAGGTTGCGCTCATTCACCACGTGCATGGAATCCATGAAGCCCAGCAGGATGATAATAATGGGCAGCAGCACGGTTAGCAGATTGATGCGGTGGCCGAGCGCCCCATAGATGCCAAAGGTGAGATAAGTAGCTATCCCAACGATGCCCAGGGTATAGAGTAGAAGGTAAAAATTGCGGTAGATGACCAGGAAAATGGCAAACATCAGCAAGTAGCCCAGCCCCAGAAACAAGCCGAAATCGTGCTGAGACAAGGCATTCAGACCAGCATAGATGACGCCCACGCCGCCCAGAAATGCTTGCTCATGGGTGAAATGCCGGTACACTACGGCCTGCACTTTCTCCAAAATTGCCCCCCGCCGGTTGTCAAAATCGGGGAGCTGGCGCAGCACCACCAGAAAGCGAGCCGCGCGGTAATCGTCAGTGAACAACTGCTGGCGCAGCGTCGGCAGCTCCCGTAGCGACTCACGCACGCGGCTGGCCGTGGCCCCAGGTGGCAGCACCGGGCGCGGTGCTGCACCCAACAGGCTGGTGCGGGCAGGCAGCGTCGCGTTGCCCGCGCCCACGACGCTGGCTACTTCCGGCAGTTTTTCCAGCTCCGCCGTAAGCGCCCTGAACTTTTGGAAGTAGGCTGGGGCCAGGACCGAATGGGCATCTTGCACCACCAGAATCACCACTTCGTCGTTGCCAAAGCGAGCCTGAAAGTCGTGGTAGGCTGCCAGCGCGGAGTCTTTATCTAGAAACCAAGCCGAGAGGTTGTTGTCTACTACTGCGGCGGCTTTTGCTCCCGGCCACAAAGCCATGCAGGCTACCACAGTTAAGAGTAGCAACAGGTAGCGAATCTTGTGGAGGAAGCTCATCTTTACACCGGAAGAGGTGCCTAAAATAGCGCTTCCCGCATCATGAACCTGAAAAACCTAGCTGCCTATTTGCACGAGCGTTTTCCCCTCGTCAACATGGCGTTGTTTGCCATCCTGTTTGCCACGGTATTCACAGTGGCGGGCCGCGCCGCTGCTGGCCCAACTGGCCCGCTGCCACGCTTCGGTTTGAGCGAGTTGGGGGGCATTTTGGTCACTATATCGTTCTTTTTCCGGCTGCGGGTGTTCGATGAAATCAAGGATTTTGCCTCCGACGCCGTGCTGTATCCGCAGCGGGTGCTCCAATCGGGTCGGGTGAACCTGGGGCAGCTGCAAGTGCTGGCCTGGGTGGGGGCCGCGCTGGAGTTGGCTTGGTCGGTGCACCGCGGCTGGCCCGCTACGTTGGGCTGGGGGCCATTATTGGGCTACAGCCTGCTGATGCGCTACGAGTTTGGAGTGGCCGAATGGCTGCGCGCCCGACTGCTGCTCTATGCCATTTCCCACATGGTCATTATGCCGCTGGTTATCAGCTGGCTGTGGCTGGCTTACGCTCCAATGATCTTATTCTGGCAAGAAGGCGGACTGCTGCTGGCCCTGCTCAGCTTGCTGGGCGGCTTTGCCTTCGAGTTGGCCCGCAAAATCCGGACAAGCGCCGCCGAGCGGGAAGGCGTTGATTCCTATTCCAAAACCTTGGGCTACGGCGGCGCCATAGCGGCGGTGGTGCTGGTGCTGCTGAGTAGCGCCGGGGTACAGGCCCGTCTGTTTTGGCAGCTGAGTGCCGGCTGGGGAGCTTTTTTGCTCCTGGGCGGGCTGCTAATACTGACAGTGGCCGTGTACGGTACGGCCCTCGTTCGTCCCCGCGAGAAACTAGTGCGGCTAGCGGAGCTACTAGTATCGCTGGCTATGCTGGTGAGCTATGTAGCGGTAATCGTGAGCTTGCGATGGTAAGCTTGTGTACTTGAGGGTGGCTAAATATAGGCAGTCATGCAGAGCGGAGCGAAGCATCTTGCGTGCTGACGTCTGATTACTAATCTAAAGGCGCACGCGAGATGCTCCGCTCTGCTCTGCATGACTGCCTATTGAAGTCAGTTACTAAATAGCTAATTAGCCATTCAAGGTAGAGGTGCAGAATGCCGACATGATAAACAATCTTTATTTCGAATTGACACCACTTATATGATTCTATCCGGCTCTCAGCTTACTGCTGACCGGGCGCTGGGCGGCAAGGCGCACGGCCTGCGCCGCCTGCGCGCAGCCAGTGTGCCCGTTCCCGATTTTCTGGTTATTCCGGCCGATACGTTCGATGCGGAGCTGCAAGGGCTGCCAACCGACTCCGAGGGTCTCATTCAGCGACGCGAGCGGCTGTTTCAGTTTTCGCTGGCCGCCGCTGACCACCAGCAGCTTGTGCGCCTGCTCGTTAGCTGGGATTTTCCGCAGCAGCCCGTAGTCGTGCGCTCCTCCGTTACCGACGAAGATGGGGTACACACAGCCTTTGCCGGCCTCATGGACTCCTTCGTAAACCTGACCACACCCGACCAAGTAGCCATCGCAGTAGCTCATTGTGCGGCCAGCGCTTATTCGGAAAGGGCAAATAGCTACCGCCAGCTCAAAGGCTTAGCGGCAGCCCGGCCTGCGGTTATTGTGCAGCGGCAGGTGATGCCCGTGACCAGTGGAGTGCTTTTTACGACGCTGCCCGAATATCCGCAGGAGCTGGCTGTGCACGCCGTTTGGGGCTTCGGCGAAGGACTGGTGGGGGGCATTTTTGAGCCCGATGAATTCTATTTTTTTAAAAAAACGGGTCAGCTGCACCGCCACAAAATTGCCCACAAGCCTCAGCAGCTCAGTGCTAATGTGGACTTGAATCAGCCGGGCCTACAACCAGCCGACGTTCTTATTTCCGACCAAGACCAACCTTGCCTAACACCTGCTCAGCTCACCGAGCTTTTCGCTATCGGTAGCCGATTGGAGCGGGAGTTGGGCGGCCCTCAGGACGTGGAGTTTGTGGCCACCGCCAGCGACTTATGGATTGTGCAGGCCCGGCCCATCACCCAGTCCATTCCGGAGGTGGTTGTGTACGACAATTCCAACATTCAGGAAAGCTACTGCGGGGTGACCACGCCGCTCACGTTCAGCTTTGCCCAACGCGCTTACGCCACTGTGTACACCCAAACCATGCGCGTGCTCGGGTTGCCGCCAGCCCGGATTGCAGCCCAACACGGAGTAGTCTCGCAGCTGTTGGGTCTGGTTAAGGGACGGATTTACTACAACATCAACAACTGGTACCGCGGCCTGCAATTGCTGCCTTCCTTTCGGCAAAATAAAGCCGACATGGAACGCATGATGGGCCTGGAAGAGCCTGTAGACTTTGTGCAGGATCAGGAAAAAACCTGGGCCGATAAACTCCGGCTCCTGCCCAGCCTGGCCGTAAATATGCTGCGGCTATTGCGGGCTTTCTCGCAGTTGAAAACCACAATTCCGGCTTTCCATGCTCACTTCCAGCAGCACTACCAGCACTTCTACGCCCAACCCCTGACCACACTCGAGGGCCCTGCGCTGCTGCGCGTGAAAGCGGAGCTGGACACGCAGCTGCTCGGCAACTGGACTACGCCCATCATCAACGACTTCTTTGTGATGATGAATAACGGCAAAGTAGCCCGCGGCCTGAAAAAAGCGGGTGTTAAGGATACGGATGAGTTTCTGAGCCGCTACCTGTCCGGCGACGACCAGATTGCCAGCACCCAGCCTACGCACCAGATGCAGGCCCTGGCCCGCCAAGCCTGGCCCCAGGAAACCCTACGCCAGCTGATTCTGGATTTGCCCCCTGATGTGCACGAGCAAGTCCGACAGACGGCACCCGAGTTTTACCGCGCCGTAGAAGACTTCATCGGGCAGTACGGCGACCGCACCGTGGGCGAGCTGAAGCTGGAAACCACCACGATGCGGGTGGAGCCGGCTGTTTTTTACAAATATCTGCGCAATTTCCTGCTGACCAAGCCCGCCCCACTGCCCGCCACCAAACCCGTAGCTCACCTCCACGAGCAGGCCCGCGCGGAGCTCCTTGCGCTACTGACTAAGCGCTCTATTTGGTTTCGAAAACGCTTGTGGGCGAACCTGAACAAGCTACAACACGCCATCCGCTACCGCGAGTCGTTGCGGCTGGAGCGCACGCGCCTGTTTGGCATGTACCGGGCGTTGTATCTGGCAATGGGCGACAAGTTGCTGATAGAAAATAAATTGCAGGAAGCGCGGGAGATTTTCTGGCTGACCGAACAGGAAATAACCACCTCATTTGCCCCCCAGCCGGGTCTGGAGCTGCAACAATTAGTGCAGCAGCGGCGCGCGCAATTTGCCCAGTATGCCCGCGAAGACGTGCCTTCCCGTGTCACCGTTCCCAGTCCGCCCACCGGCCCCGATTTGCCCCCCAGCCGGTCGGATACGTTGATGGGCACCGGCTGCTTTCCCGGCACGGCCGAGGGCGAGGTCATCGTCATCACCGACCCCGGTGGCGACCTGAATGTGACGGGCAAAATCGTATGCGCCCTCCGTACCGACCCTGGCTGGGCGGCCCTGTTTCCGATGTGCCGGGGCGTTATTATCGAGAAGGGCTCCTCGCTTTCGCACTCCGTTATTCTATTGCGGGAGCTAGGTATTCCAACCATCATCAACGTACCCGCCGTGACCAAGCATTTGCAAACCGGCCAGCAAATCCGCATGAGCGGCGAAACCGGCGAAATCGAACTGCTACCTTCTTAAAATCTGAAAGTGTCTAAGCAGTCCTTAATAACTTATTAGAACGTCATGCAGAGCAGAGCGAAGCATCTCGCGTGTTTAGTGAGAGTAGTAATTCAACGAAGCGAGCGAGATGCTTCGCTCTGCTCTGCATGACAATAACGGATTCTTAAATAGCTTCACTAGTCTCACAAATGCCTTCAATCAGTCAGCTGCCTTTCACAGAGTCGCTCAGCGCGTCATTCTTTGAAATTCCGGCTTGCATCTACCAAAATGCCCCCCAACAGTCTTACGAAGAAAGAAATGCCGTAAATCAGCTGTTTCGTGCGGAGGCGGAGCGCAACGACATCGTGGTGTTCACGGACCACGAAAACCTCCGGTTGGTGGGTATTTATCCGCACGGCAGCACCCAGGCTTATTTTGGATTCTGGGAAACCATTGATGATTTGAATCTGAATCAGGCTGCGTTCGAGTTGCTCAGCGCGGAGGCTCGCCGCCGAGGCTGCACCCAACTTATTGGGCCGCTAAATTTTAACACCTTCTACGCGTACCGGCTGCGGCTTACGCCCGCTCCAGCCTGGGGGGCATTTGACCGGGAACCCACTAACCCAGCTTACTATCCGACCTTGCTCGCCCAGCTCGGCTTCGCCCCGACGCTCACCTTTGAGAGCCGCCTCATTCGCCCCGACGTGGTGCCGGCGGTGTATCTGGATAAAGCTAGTCTGCTGGCGGCCCTGGAGCAGATTCCTTACGAATTTATTCCGCTGAATCCCGATACCTGGCAGGAGCACGAAACGGAGCTGTTTGAGTTAGTGAATCAAGTATTTAGCGCTAATCCGGCCTACCGCAGCATTCCGTTGGCGCAGTTTCAGCGGCTGTATAATGCGACGTATGCGGCCAAACTTTGCCCGCATACGTCCGTGCTGTTTCGGGCGAAAACCTCGGGCCAGTTGGTGGCTTTGAGCTTTTGTCATCCCAATTATGCCCCCTTGCGGCTCGGCGCCGTAGTTCCCGTCTTTGCCCGCGATTATCCGTTGTTGCCGGAGAGAACCCTGCTGGCCAAAACCGTAGGTGTGCACCCCGATTTTCGTAATCAACAGTTGATGAACTACATGGGCGCTTATGGCATGATGAGCTTTCGGGAGTTGTACGACCAGGTGATTTTCTGCTTGATGCGCTCCGATAACTTTTCCCGGCATTTCACCGACGGTTTACCGGCCGAAGTCGCTCAGTACGCTTTATTCAGTAAGAACTTGTTGAGATAAGGGCTGAAGCTGGGCCAGCGTGTCGAAATAGCTGTCCACCACCCGCGGTAGGAAGGGGTAGGGGCTAACCGTGTGCGCCATCATGTACATGCCTAGGCGATGCAATCCGAAGTCCAGGGCAGCGTAGCCCGCGCCTTCTAGAAACTCTGCGGCATCGGCGTAGCGGCCCGTGAGGCGGTGCAGAGCTTGGCGGTAATGCTCAAAGTAGGTGCTCCGCAGGTGGTAACGGTCCTCGTCGAGCACGAAGCAGAGGAGCTCAACCACGTCGTATTGGGGCACGTGGTAGGTGGCTAATTCCCAGTCGTAAGCGCACAGGCGCAGCTCATTATCCACCAACTTAAAGCAGGTGTTGCGGGGGTTCAAGTCATTATGAATAAGTGTCTTATTCATGCCGGATAATGCCCCCCAGTAGGTTGGAATCAACTCGATGGCCGTGCGCAGCTCCCGCACCCGGCTCTCGGGGTATAGCTCGGGAAAGTGATTGGCCGCGTTCAGTAGCAAGGCTTCCCAAAGGGGAGTAAGCTGGTACATGTAAGCGGGCGAGTGCAGATCATCCCAGAGGCCAACGGGCTGGGGCGGCTGCGCTACCAAGTGGCGGGCGTGCCATTCAGCCAACTGCTCCAGGGCCGCGCGAATATGCGCATCGGCCCAGGTCTCGGGCGCCATAGCGGAGTTAAGCAGGGTCACGTCCTCCAAGTATTCGATCAGTACGCAGTACGCTTCCTGCTCGTCGTTGGCATAAAGCCCCCACACTTTAGGCATGAGGGTGGAGGCGTGGTTTTGGTACACTTCCACCTCGCGGCAGTGGGTGTGCTCGAAGCCGGTTAACGAAGCGAAATCGGGGTAAACCTCGGCCAAAGGGCCCCAACAGGCTTGCGCCAGATTGGTGAGCATGGCCGAAATTTCGCGACCGGGAGGCTTTACTTTCAGCACCATACGCTGCACTTGCACCTCGCCATCAATTTCGAGAGTTACGGCCAGGCCAAAATGCCCAATCGTTTTCTCCGTAAGTCCGGCCGTGAGCGTGACCAGAATGCTGGCCGAGTTGTCGATGGGCAGAGGCTCTACCGACCGCACGCGGATAGTTTGATCAGGGGCGTGCGCCTGAATTATTTGTTCCAGAAAAGCGGCGCTGAAATAGTCGGGCGCATTCGTCTGCTTGATGGCCGGATAAGCGAGGGCGGTTGAGGCGAAATTAATCGGTGCCAAGGCCGAGTCCAGTACCCGCACGTTGCGGAAATAAAAGCAGGCATCCTGCGCCGACAATTGCTCCGACAGGGCAGCATTCAGCGGCAGCCAGGCCGAGGCCAACTCGCCCTGGTTTTGCAGCAGATTCCAGTACACGAGGCGCAAGGGGCTGTCGGCGGACGGGAATAGGCTTTGACTGACCTGCTGAAACTCTTCCGGGCTGGTGTACTCAAAAATGTTGGACAAGCTGGCCTTCGTGACGGTGCGACCCGCCGCCGTGTGCAGGTAGCTCACGGCCTCTTCCGTCACCACGGTTAGCTTGCCCAACTGCCGCCGCAGCCGTTGATGATTAGCGCGTTGGTAGCAGGGGGGCAAAATATCTTCCGGCAAGCCTTCCGGTCCGAAGAAGAAAAACCGGAAAAAGAAATTATCCCGCACCAGCTTAGTGCTGATTGTTTCTTTCAGGCGCGCATAAAAAGCTTCTCCACCCGATTCTAAGGCATATTTAAACAAAGCCGGATGGCGACCTTTGCTGAGGTTGGCCTCGTCAAAGTAGGTAGTAAAACGCGTTTGAAAGGAAGTGCCGTCTAGCTCGGCCGCGAAAAAGTCGCGTTGCTTTTCCACCGAGTCGAAGGTGATAAGCTGGCGCACTTTAGCCTGCTCTGCCTCGTCGAGGCTTGATAGGAAGCCGGTGATGTAGCTTTCCAGCTTACCAGCCGTAAGAATGCCCCCCGGATGGCTCTCGAAAAATGTGGCCCAGTATTGCTGCATGTCTGCCGGGAGCGAGTTAGCAATCTTCGCCCAGGTTTGGGCTACGGCCGGAGTGCCGTCAAAGCCCATGAGGGCGCGCAATACCTGCGGCTCGTGGCGCAGAATGAGGTGACACTTGAGCAGCAGCAGCTTATTCTGCACCGGGTTCAAGTCAATGGCCGTCACGTAGCGTGGGTTTTGCAGCAGCGCGTTCAGCACGTTGCACCCGGCCGAGGTAATGACCAGCACATGGTCGGTGGGCGCGATGGCGAGGGCTTGATAGAGCGTGCGGCTGTCTTCCCACACCAAGGAATAGCGGATTCGGTCCAAGGCGACATTATAGAATTCTGAATTCATGGCTAGGTGAGTTGGGCGTACAGAATTTTAGAATGATGGCGAGAATCTACGGGCAAGGTTGAGCGAAAATGGATAGTGTAATGGAGGGCTCCGTGGAAAGTTTTGGCCAGCAACTCTTCGACATCCTGCTGACTGGCAGAGCCTTGGATAAATATCGTAAATCCCGCCGCATCAGAGCGGGCGGCCACGCGCTCTACGCCCGGTAGGTGATAGAGCAGGTGTTCCAACTGATAATGCTGCACGCCGCCGTGTAGGCCTTCATTGCCCTGACGGCCAGTCAGAAACAGTTGGCCATCAGCAAGGTAACCATAGTCGCCGGTAGCTAGCCACTGTCCGGGCTGGGCGGTGGCTACGTGAGGACCTCTAACCTGAATCTCGCCCACCATTGAGCCTGGTTCCAGACCACTATTGAGCTGCCCCAGGGGGCAAATTTGCACTTCCAGCGCCGGATGAATTTTGCCGACGCAATAGCCCGCCAACGGATTGGCTACCTGCGCGCTTACTTGGCGCACGGCAATCGGCTCGGCCTCCGAAGAGCCATAAATGACGTGCACCGCGGCGTTCGGAAAGAACTGCCGCAACCCCTGTACTAGTGGCTCAGGTACCGGCGACCCACCGATGCCGATGCCCACTACTCCCGGCAACTGCCTGGGGTGCTGGCGGAGGTAGCTAAGCAGGGCATTGAAGTAAGCAACATTACCCGTCATCGTCTCGACCTGCTCTCGTACCAGCTGGTCCAGCACGCGGGCCGGCTCTAATTGTTGAGTAGCGCACCAGGGGACATCAGGCAGGATACTGACCACGCCCGCTGCCATATTATGCAGCAGAATGTTCGGAAACAGTGGGAAGTCGCGCTGCCCTGCCCAAGGCGGAAACACAGCCTTGATGGCCTCGTGCTGAGCCCGCAATACCCGATGACTACGCCGCACGGCTTTGGGCTGTCCCGTAGAGCCGGAGCTGTGCGACACCAGCGCAGATTGCGCCCCGTCTAATGGCTCGGCAGGCGTTAACTCCCCGGCCGCCGACAGGTGAGCTACCGCTGTCACCTTCAGCCGGAAAAGCCAAGCCAGCAGGCGGGACGTAGGGCGGAGGGGGCGCTGAGTGAGGACAGCGCGAATATTGGCTTTACGCAGAAGCCGTAAAATAGCGCTAGGCGTGGCAGCAGCTGGTGGCAGCACCGGAACACCCCCCAGCGCCATCACGGCCAGTAGCCCGCAAATGAGATCGAAGCTGACGGGCATGACGAGCAACACCGGCTCGCCCGCCCGCACCGACGTGGCTTGCAGAGCCTCCCGCATAGCCTGGGTGCGGTTGAGAATGGCCTGCCCGGTGTAGGAAACAGGAGCATGAAGCTCACCAGCGGGCCACACCAGAAACACCTGTTCGGGCTGTTGAAGAAGCGTGCGGCGAATGGTCTCAAAGAAGTTGCTATTCACGGCTCGCTGGCTATAAGTTGTTGGTGGGCAGGGTTCTAGTTGAGCTTTTCTTGAAACGTGCGCAAAAGTCATGTCAGCTTTTCGCTTAGTGAGCGCTAAGGCCGGATGGACTTCCGGCGCATAACAATATCTAAAGGTGCTAATAAACCAGAGCTTGCAACAACGAAAAGTAAGCTTAATCAGACCTTTCTTTAGCTTGTATATTTAGCTTAAGTAATTGTAAGTCAATATTTTGTTAAGTATTATTTTAGACTTTTGAGAATGAGTTTAGCAGGGCATCATCGTATGCTAAAGTGCATCTGCTCGCTTTGCGCTCTAAGTCTCAAAATGGACTAAGTTGCCTTAGGCGGTACCCCATTCAACACTTCAGCCTGCTGCTGGGGGGCAAATTTGCCCTCCAGCAGCAGGCTGAAGTGTGTTTGTTCAGTTAAAAGCGATTATTCCAGCTTGAAGGCGGCTTCCTGCACATCCCGGGAGTTACTACCAACAAATACCTGAAAGTCGCCGGGTTCTGACACGAACTTCAGGTCGTTGTTATAGAACTTCAGATCATCAGGAGTGAGGCGGAAGGTGAGGGTTTTGCTTTCGCCTTTTTTCAACATCACTTTCTGGAAGCCTTTCAGCTCCTTGACGGGCCGGGAAATAGAGCCGACCATATCGCGGATGTAGAGCTGGGCGGTTTCTTCGCCGTCGTAGTTGCCGGTGTTGCGCACGGTTACGCGCACTTCGAGGGGCTCGTTTTGCTTGATAGAGGTTTTGCTTAGCTCGGGCTTGCTGTAGCTGAAGGTGGTGTAACTCAGGCCATAACCGAAGGGATACAGCGGATCATTGCTCACGTCCAGGTAGCGCGACTTGTACTTATCGAGCTTGTCAGTGCCGTTGAAAGGGCGGCCGGTGTTTTTGTGGTTGTAAAAGAGCGGCACCTGACCCACGACCTGCGGGAACGTAGCCGTGATTTTGCCCGATGGATTGTAGTCGCCAAACAGCACATCGGCAATAGCGTTGCCGCCCTGGGTGCCCGAAAACCAGGTTTCCAGGATAGCATCGGCATTTTGGTTTTCCCAGCTTAGCGCCATGGGCCGGCCATTCATGAGCACTAGCACCAGCGGCTTACCGGTCTTTTTTAAGGCTTTCAGCAATTCCATCTGCGGGGCCGGAATGCTTATATCGGCGCGGCTGGCTGCCTCGCCTGTCATGCCCTGCGACTCGCCTACGGCGGCTATAATTACGTCGGCACTTTGGGCGGCTTGCACGGCCTCTTGAATCATTGCTTCGGGCGTGCGTTTGTCGATATTTAGGTCGCCACCGTGGGCGTTTAGGCGCTCAATCATCTGCCCGTCATCGGTGATGTTGGCACCGTGGGCGTACACCACTTTCACGCCGCTAGCTACGTTTTTGATGCCTTGCTCCAGCGAAACGGCCTGCTTCCAGTCGCCGGCGCCGCTCCAGCTACCAATCATGTCGCGTTGGCGGTTAGCTAATGGGCCTATCAGCGCAATCGTGCCCGTCTTTTTGAGCGGCAGCGTGTTCTTGTCGTTCTTGAGCAGCACTAGGCTCTTGCGGCTGATGTTGCGGGCATCGGCGATGAATTCCTTCTTCATCATGGTCGCCTTCGCGCGCTTCTCCGTCACGCCGCGGTAGGGGTCTTGGAATAGGCCGAGCTTGTACTTGGCCTCCAACACACGGCGGCACGCTAAGTCAATTTGCTCCTGCTTCACTGAGCCGTCTTTCAGGTTTTGCGCCAGATTTTTCAGGAAAATCTCACCCACCATATCCTGGTCGGTGCCCGCGTTCAGCGCCAGCGCCGACACTTGTGCATCGTTACCCATGCCGTGCTGAATCATCTCATTAATGGCAGTGTAATCAGTGGCTACGAAGCCATTGAAACCCCATTGCGTGCGCAGTAGGTCGGTCATTAGCCACTTGTTGCCGGTAGCTGGTACGCCGTTAATATCGTTGAAAGACGTCATTACAGAGCCTACACCGGCTTCGATGGCGGCTTTGTAGGGGGGTAAGTATTCATTGTACATGCGCACTAGGCTCATGTCAGTGGTACCATAGTCGCGGCCAGCTTCGGCGGCGCCATAGAGGGCAAAGTGCTTGAGGCAAGCCATGACGTTGGTAGGCTTGCTCATGTCGTTGTCGGCACCCTGGTAGCCGCGCACCATCACGCGGGCAATTTGGGAGCCTAAGTAGGGGTCTTCACCGGCGCCTTCGGCAATGCGGCCCCAGCGCGGGTCGCGGGCAATATCTACCATAGGCGAGTATACCCAATTGATACCGTCGGCGGCGGCTTCTTCGGCCGCAATGCGGGCGCTGCGCTCCATGGCGGCTAAGTCCCAACTGGCGGCCATGCCTAGCGGAATGGGGAAGATGGTGCGGTGGCCATGTATAACATCGTAACCCAGAATCAGCGGAATCTTCAAGCGCGATTCTTTCACGGCTAACTCTTGCAGCTTGCGCGCCGCCACCGGCGTGTAGGTATTGAGCACCGCCCCCACATTGCCTTTCCGAATGTTAGCGTCTACGTCTTTACTAACCACCGGCCCCGTCACGTCGAAGCCCACCGACACGAGATTCAACTGGCCAATTTTCTCCTCCAGGGTCATCTTTTTCATCAGCGCCTCCACAAACTGATTCATCTTCTGGGTATTAACACTGGAAGGCGGAGCAACAGCGGTCTGGGCTTGCAGCGTCGGGCTCAGCAGAAGCCCTAGTGATAGGAGCAAGGCGGTGCGGAACGTTCTTTTCATGTGGGAAAGGATAGGATGGAATTGGAGTGCGAACAGAAGGTAAAAAGCCCCCCAGACGGAGTACGAATGCTCAGCTTCTGCGGCCGTTCAAAAACGTTTGTCATGCAGAGCGGAGCGAAGCATCTCGCTCGCTTCGTTGAATTACTACTCTCACTAAACACGCGAGATGCTTCGCTCTGCTCTGCATGACGTTCTTTTTATGTGGGTGAGGCGTTTCAACGATGAGACACAAATACGTGTCTCTACTTGGCCGTCACGATTGGTATTCGGGTGGAAATGCCGTTTTCGTTGATGGCTTCGATGGTGAAATAATATGGGAGTTCTTTGTCCATGCCTTTGAAGTAAAATTCGGGTGAGCCATGCACCATGATGCAATTGTAGAGCTTATCGGGGCTGATACCGACGTGGATGTTGTAGGCGTAGGCGTTGTCGACGGCTTTCCATTTCAGCCAGGCGCTGCGCTTGTCTTTTTCTGTCCGTAGCACGATAAAGTTCTGCACAGCTTCGGGGACTGAGCCGTTGCCTTTACCAAATACCCGCAGGCCGCTGATGGCAAATTTGCCGGTGGGCATGTGAATGTTTTCGAGCTTTAGATAGCGCGTTTTTACTGGCTCGGTCAGCTCGATGTAATCGTGGGGAACATCGTTTTTGTTCTGGCTTTTATCCACCAGCATCTTCCATTTTTTGCCATCAAGGGAGTGCCAGAGCTTGTACTGATGATACGTGCCTTGTTGCTTGCCTAGAAATTCTGCGTCTTGATCGGCGTAGTTTATCTGGATGGCGTGCACCGTGCTTAGGTTGCCCAAATCCGTCTGGAGGTATTCGCCTTTGTTGCCCGTGGCGGCGCTCCAGTAGGTTTTGATGATTTCATCGACAGCGAAGTTGGGAGAAAAGCCCCCCAGGGTCGATGACACCTGCACCGGCTTCTGATAGTTGAGCAGCATCCAGCCCGCAAAGCGGCTTTTGAGGTGGTCGGCGGGACCGTTGGGCAGGTAGTGCGGATAGTCGCCAAACATGGTGTTGCTGTACAGCACGCCGTCTTTATCGAAGCCCGCGGGCCACAGCCCTAGGCGCCGCTCAAAGTTGTTTTTCACAGATACAACCATCGTGGAGAGGTGCCACCAGTTGCCGTAGGTATCCTGGAAAGTGTTGCCGTGGCCAGCACCACGGGCAAAGCCGCCGGGCTTGTAAGCAAACGGGTTGTGCGGCTGTGGCGTGAATGGACCTAAGGGCTTGTCGCTCACCTGCACGCCGTCGGCGTACCCGCTGAATTCGGTGCCGGGCGCGCCATATTGGAGATAATATTTGCCGTTGTGCTTGTTCATCCAGGCACCTTCCATAAACGGGTCGAGGAAGGTGTTATCGAGGTATTCGCCAAATCGCTGCCACCCAAACCGCTCGTCATTCAGCCCAAACATCTCCTTGGGTTGCCCGATTGGTTGGAAAGTCTTGCGGTTGATTTGCTGGCCGTAAAGCGGAAACTCGTTGCTGCTGCCCCAGTACAGATACAACTTACCATCATCGTCTAGGAAAAAAGCTGGGTCCCAAGCACCGATCTGAAAGGGCTCCACGGCTTCTTTCCACTCGTTGGCCTTGGGGTTGGTGCTCATCCAGATCGGGAAGTTCTTTTCGTGTGTTGAGCCAAATACAAACAGCGTATCACCCATTACCCACACGGCCGGCGCGCACAAATCGTCATATACTTTGTGGTGGGGCTTGAGAAAGGAGCGCGAAACGAACTTCCAGCTATAGAGGTCTTTGCTGTGCCAGTAGCCCCATTGGTTGGTGGAGAAAAGATAGTAATCGCCCTTGAATAAGGTGATGACGGGGTCAGCCGTAGCACGGTGCTTGCCCGAAACCGCAAAGTCAGGGATGGGCGTGTAGCCGTAGTCCAAGTTCAACGGATTGCAATACGTCCGCTGACCAGGGCTGGCAGTTGGTTGTGCTCGAGCAACAAAACTTAGCAACACAGTAAAGCACAAGAGCAGGGTTCTGAGCATAATTAAACTAAAAATCGTCTGTCATGCAGAGCAAAGCGAAGCATCTCGCGTGCTGATGTTGCCACACTAAACAACTAAACACGCGAGATGCTTCGCTCCGCTCTGCATGACGGTTTGAAGAATTACTTCTTAATCTGTGGGCTTTCAAAGCCGAGTTTGGTGAGGCCGCGCTGTACGTCGGGGCTGCTCATAAATAGCTTCCACAGCAAGCCCGTGCGGTGGTTTTCAATCATGACGATGATAGGGCCTTGGTCGATGGCGAGGTGGGATTTGGCGTACCAATTATGGTGCTCGCTGAAGCCGTCTACGAAGCCGTATTCGCTCCATATTTTGTCCCCCAGGTCGTTGTAGAAGTGCTTCAAGGCAGCCATTGATTCAGTCGGTGCGTAAGGCATGGCCGATAAGGCGGCGGTGGGCGAAATCACACCTAAATCCTCGGAAGGGGAGTGGGCCGCGTAGCCTTTGTGGCTGTCCGAGGCGGTGAGGCCCCAGCTAGTGGGTCCGTAGCCTTTAAACTTCTTTGGGTTATCGACGCAGTAGGCATAGTTAATGCGGGTGTGCGCCTGGTTTTGCTGCATGTAGTCGGCGTACTGGTCTTTGAGGCCGCGCGGATCGATACCTAGGAAGGAATAATGCGAGAAAAACAGCGGCCCGCCGTAGTCGAAGCCCAGCGGAAGCTTGATTTTGTAGAACTCCTTACCATTTTTGAAGTAGTCGCCGGTGGCCCAGCCCTGGTCGTACACTTTCTTGTCGATGGCGTATTTAGGTGAGGAAGCGGCCAGCACGTAGGTGATCAGGCACTCATTCCAGCCGTGAATCTGGTGGTTCATGCTCCAACCGTTGTTGGGGCTCCAGTGCCAGTAGAGCACGTTTTGCCCCCCTTGGGTGTGCCAGTTCCATTCCACGCCTTCCCACATCCACAGAATGCGGTTGCGCAGTTCCTGCTCGGTTTTGGTTTCCTGAGTGAAATATTGGCGGGCGCAAATCAGGCCCTGAAACAGAAAGGAAGTCTCCACTAAGTCGCCGCCGTCGTCTTTTTGGCTGAAGCGGATAACCTTGCCGGTCTCGCCATTCAGCCAGTGCGAATACACGCCATGAAACGAATCGGACTTCTCCAGAAACTTGACGATTTTAAGAATGCGCGCCGCGGCTTCTTCCCGCGTTATCCACTTTCGCTCGGCTGCCACGATGATGGCCATAATGCCGAAGCCCGTGCCGCCGGTGGTTACTACCTCGTCGCCGTACTCGTAGGCCACGTTGCTCCGCTCGCGCGCCATGCCCGACACCGGATGCCCGAAGTCCCAGAAGTACCGAAACGTTTGGCGCTGCACTTGGTCCAGCAGCTGCTCATCGGTGAGGTTGCGGGGGCGCTGGCGCGGGTCGAATTTGGTAGTCTGGGGGGCTTTTTTGGGGGCTGGCTTTTGCTGGGCTTGCAGCAGGCCAGGCGGTAGGAGCAGACACAGGAAAAGGAGGAGTTTTGCTTTCATAAGTCAGCTTATGCGACGTGTAGCTAGAGCTAAAGGCTAGAAGTCTAGTTCCTCTCCTCAGCTGAGGAGGGGCTAGGGGTGGTTGGCCGGAGCGTTGGTTTGGTAAACGATACTGCAGGCGGTCATGCAGAGGCGGAGCCGAAGCATCTGGCGTGCTGATGTCTGATTACTACTCTCACTAAACACGCGAGATGCTTCGGCTCCGCCTCTGCATGACGAGCTTGTAAACAACTAAACAACGATTGCCAACCACCCCCAACCTCTCCTCAGCTGAGGAGGGGAGCTAATCTTCTAGCTCTATTTCTAGTATTGTTTACCAGTGGCTAATTAATACCCAGGGTTCTGCGTGAGCTGGCCGCCGCTGAGGTCAATCTGGGCTTGGGGGATAGGGAATAGCTCGTGTTTGCCTTTCACGAAGGTTTTACCTTGAGCAGCAAAAATTGGGACGATGCGACCGGGCTGTACGGCTTCCTGGCGTACTAGGTCAAAGAAACGGTCGTGTTCGAGGGCTAGCTCCACGCGGCGCTCCTGCCAGATTTGTTGGAGCGTGGGGGCCGTTCTGCCTGGTAGGCCCGCGCGGGTACGCACGGCATTCAGGCTGGTAGTTGCCGCAGCGGTATTGCCGAGTTGCAGAGCGGCTTCAGCGTTTATGAGCAGGATTTCTGCGTAGCGCAGTACCCGTATGTTCTTGGGTAGGTAATCGTTGTTGCCGCAGTTGGCTTCGCGGGTGCGGCTATGGTAGGCTTTGTAGCTGTAGCGGAAGCCTTCCACGGAGTCTTTGCTCGGGATGCGGAAACCGTCCCAGAGCACGGTACCAGTGGAGCGCTGCCCAGCGGGAGCTGTGGGTTGAATGAAGATGATGGTGCCGGCGCGGCGCACATCGCCTGGCTCGTAGGCATTGGCCAGCGACTCGGTGGGCGTGTTAAAGCCGAAGCCTAAGTCAGCCCAGCCGCCCCGGCCCCCGGCGCGCGGACCCTGCGATACGGTGTACAGTTCTACGGCCGAGTTGTTGCAGGCCGCATTGACGCCCGTCTGCACCTCGAATATGGACTCCGACCCGTTGGCCCCCGCTGTACGCCAGATCTCGGCGTAGTTGGGTTGCAAAGCATATGCACCTGACCGGCCCTGAATAATCTCGTTGGTCAGGGTAAAGGCCTGCTGATAATTACGGCGGTACAAGTACACTTTAGCCAGCATACCTTGGGCAGCGGCTTTCGTGGCGCGGCCTGTTTGCGTGGCACCTTTCAGCGGCAGGTTATCGGTCGCAAATTGTAAGTCGCTGATGATGAATTCGTAGATCTGTTCGGCGGTGGCGCGCTGCTGAAACTCCGGGCTGTTGATTTCCGAGGTTAGCGGCACCCGGTCGAGCAAGGGCACGCCGCCAAACAGGCGCACCAGGTTGAAATAGAAGTAGCCGCGCAGAAAACGCACCTCCCCAATCAAGCGATTCTTCTCGGCCTCGGGAGCTGGGCTCAGCGGAATTTTGTCGAGGGCCTGGTTGGCGCGAGCCACGGCTTGGAAGTAGCCATTCCAGGCATTGTTGGGCGTGCCATTGGCGGCCGTGAGCGTGAAGTTATCGATGGTAAGAGCGTCGCCGTAGTCGGCGGGGGTACTGCCTTTGTCGGAGTCGTCGGAGGCAATATCGGTCATAATAACGTGCTGCAAGCCATGTACATCGGGGCCGAAGCCACCTAGATACATGACGTTGTACACGCCATCAACCAGCTTTTGGGCCGCGGCGGGATCAGTGCGGATAGCGTCTTCGCTGAGCTGGCCCTGGGGGGCTACGTCGAGGAAATCTTTGCAGCCGCTGACTATCGCCAGGGTCAGGGCCAGAGCGGCCGTGCCGGCGCGGCGCGGGAAGGAGGTGGGAAGTGAGAAATACATCGGCGTAGCTTATTTGAAGTTGATGTTCAGCCCCAGCGTGATGGTGCGGCTAATGGGGTACGAACTAGTAGTAGCAGTAAAGCTGTCGATACCTGAGTCCAGCGGACCGCCGGAAAGTTCTGGGGAGAAGCCGGTATAGTCGGTGATGGTGAATACGTTTTGCGCCGAGACAAACACGCGGAAGGCAGTCATGCGGAAACGCTCCAAGGTCGCGCCTGGGACCGTGTAGCCCAGAACGACGTTGGTAAGGCGCATAAACGAGCCCGATTCCAGGAAGTAAGTCGAGTTAGGCATGCTGGCCATTAGGGCGCGCGGGTCGGTGTTGGAGGGGTTGGCGGCCGTCCAGCGGTCGTTGGCAAAGCTGGCTTCCACGTTGTCGTTGGTGGAGTTACGCTGCTGCTTTTTAGCGTTGTACACCTTGTTATTCAGGTTGCCCGAAAACACGAAGGAGAAGTCCAGGTTGCGGAAATTTAGCCCCCCATTGATGCCAAAGTAGATGGGCGGCTGATAGGAGCCAAAGTAGGAGCGGTCCTGCAAGTCAACCACGCCGTCACCGTTCGTATCGGCATACTTCAGGTCGCCTACTTGGGGGTTGAAGGTAGAGCGGGGGCCGCTGGTAATCTCGTCGGCGGTTTGATACACACCGATGGCGTCGAGAAGGTAGAAGCTGCCGGCCGCTACGCCGTTGTCGGAACGGGTCACGTTGTTGGTTCCAGCGAACAATGCCTGCCCGCCGTTTAGCTCGGCAATACGGTTCTTGTTAAAGGTGGCGTTTGCCCCAATGTTGTAGCTCCAATCGGCGCTTGCGCCAATATTCGTGCGCCAGTTCAGACCGACTTCTATGCCTTTGTTGGTGATGTCGGCGGCATTGGTGATGAACTGGTTGTTAGGGTCGCCCAGGATACCGGGAATGTTGACCGGAATCAGCGCGTCGGAGGTTGTCTTGTCGTAATACGTTACTTCGCCGGTCAGGCGGTTATCGAGCAAGCCAAACTCTAAGGCGATGTCGTACTCAGTAGTGGTTTCCCAGCGTACATCCCGGTCTTTGATTTCAGTGATGGTAGCGCCCAGCGCCGGCTGGCCGTTGAACACGTACGGAATGTTGGTGTTGGCCGTCACGATGTAGGTATCGGCAGGAATCTGGTCGTTGCCGAGCTGTCCGTAGCTGGCGCGCAGCTTCAGGAAGTTTAGCATACTGTTATCCTTCAGAAAGGCTTCGTCCGAAATCACCCAGCCCAAACCCACTGAGGGGAAAAAACCGTTGCGCTGATCACGGTTGAACCGCGAAGTGGCGTCGTGGCGCAGGTTGGTGGTGAGTAAGTAGCGGTCGAGGAAGGCGTAGTTGATGCGGCCTAAGTAAGAGAGGCGGCGGTCCTTGGAAGCGCTCGAGCCATTCACCGATGAGTTGGGGTCGCCGGCCACGATGTACCACTGGTCGCGGTCGACGGGCACGTCGCGGCGGCCCGCTGTCACTTCATCTCGCAAGCCTTCTTCCACCACGTTGCCTACCAGCACCGTAAGGCTATGCTTGTCGTTGAAGCGCTGCTGAAAGGTGGCAGTGTTCTCCCACAAGTAGCGGTTTTCGTTAACCCGGGTTACGTTCAGACCGCTGCGATCAGAGCGCTGGTTGCCGCCTGCGGCCAAGAAAGTGTTCTCGTCGTTGAGGTAGCGGAAGTCATACACGCGGCGGTTGTTGTAGTTCAGGTCCACGTTGAAGGCCGAACGCAAGGTTAGCCAAGTGACGGGCTTTACATCAACGGCTACATTGCCTTGCAAGCGGTTTTCTAAGGAGCGATTGTCGTTTTTTTCGAGGTCAATCAACGGGTTGCCCACGTTGCCGAAAGCCGACGTATTGCCGTATCGGTCGTTTTGCTTGGCTGGAATAATAGGTGCCGCGCGGTAAGAGTTGCCGTAGGCGGCCCCAATATTTACGTCGCGGGTATTAGCGCGGCTAAATGAGGCCTGCGAGCTAATCGTGACCTTATCGGAAATATCGAAGGCCGTGTTGGAGCGCACCGTTAGGCGTTGAAACTTGTTGTTGATGACGATACCATCATCCTGCAATAGGTTGCCGGAGAAGTAGTAGCGCACATTCTCGCTGGCGCCCGACACGGCTAAATTGTGGTTCTGGAAAGTACTGCGGCGCAGAATTTCATCGTACCAGTCGGTAGTGCCCGAAAAGTCGGGAATGGTGGTATTGGGCGAAATGTCGCGGAGGTAGCCTACATACTGGTCTGAATTGGCCATATCCACGAGGCGGGCGGCCTGCTTGAAGCCGCCGGTGGCACTGTAGCTCAGCACCGGCTTGCCTTCCTTGCCTTGCTTGGTTGTGATAATAATGACGCCATTTGCCCCCCGGACGCCATAAATGGCCGCCGCCGAGGCATCTTTCAGCACGTCGATGGTTTCGATGTCGGCGTTACTTAGGTTACGGATATCAGTGGTTTGCACCCCGTCTACCACGTACAGCGGGTTGGCGCCAGCCAGCAGCGTGCCCGTACCCCGGATCCGCACGACGGGCTGGGAGTTGGGCTGGCCGTTGTTGGTGATTTGCACCCCGGCAATCTTGCCTTGTAAGGCCTGAGTTGCTGTTTGTACCGGCTGATTCACAATTTCGGTGCCCTCTACCCGCGCGATGGCGCCGGTCAGGTCGCGCTTGGCTTGGGTACCGTAGCCGGTTACTACTACCTCGCCCAGGGCCTGGGTGTTAGGCGCCAGATTAATGTCGATGGAAGTGCGGCCGCCGATGGCTATTTCCTGCGGATTATAGCCCACGAAGGAAAATACCAGCGTCCCGTCGGTCGGGGCCGAGATGGTATAGCGGCCGTCGGGGTCGGTGCTGGTGCCGTTGGTAGTGCCTTTGACTACCACGTTCACGCCGGGTAACCCGCCGCCGGTTTCATCGATCACGCGGCCAGTTACGGTGATGTCGGCCGGGGTTTGAGCCAAGCTGGCACTCTTTGCAGGCGCCACGGCAGCGGTAGCCGCTACGCTGCTGATGCACAATACAACCCCCAACCCAACTATGGTCGTGAGTTGCTGCACCCGCCTGGGAAGCCCAGGAAACTGTAAAAGAGGGATCATATAAACGAAGGGTTTGGGATGGGAAAGGAAATGCAGAAGGATATGCCAGCTTCATGAGTGCGTCGGGGCCAGAAGTTTGCCTCACGAAGCACTCACCAGTTGTAACTACAATCAGATCAGAGAGTAAGCGCAATCGTTTGCGGACTCATCTAAGGGCTGATGCAAGCAAGGAACACGTAGTATTAAAAGCGATGAATCAAATTTCTCTCTGCTCTTTACCGACGGTAGCAGCAATTATGCTTTAACCTGCGGCACTCGGAAGGCACTCAAACGATAGGCAGCAAAATGAGAAAGGACACAACTATTGACTTCGCAAATAGGAGGTTGCGTCGGGCTGGTTGGGGGGCTTTTTGAATAGCCAGGGCACTGCATTTCCCTTGTCCAGCAGGTCGGTTGCGGCTGAATTCTATGCGGAACCGGGGCCCTACATAAACGCAGCCGTAGAAGCAGTACTGATGTATACTTCGTAAGGTTGTGCTAACGAAGTATTAATTGATTCAGAGAATAAGATACAAAAAAAGGTTGGCGAAAACTCGCCAACCTTCTTGCTGCTTGTGCTGCGTACTTTACAAGCTAATTATCAGGGAGTAAAGCTAAAAAAGCCCCCCACCTGATCGTTGCTAGCGTTCCAGCTTAAAGTCTTTGTCGAGGGCCGGGCGATCGGGCTGGTTGGCGACGGCCCAACCCGTCAGGTAGAGCCAGCGCGTGACGCCGGCTAGCTTGGGAATGCTGATGCGCTCAGGCTCGTCTGCGGGCGTGTGGTAATCCTTGTGCAGCAGCGTAGTGTAGCAGATGGCCGGAATATTAAGGCGAGCATAAGAAAGGTGATCAGAGCGAAAATACCAGCCTTCGGGATGGGTGGGCTTATCCCAGAGTGTATCCAGCTTAAACTGGGCGCTGGCCTGGTTTGCGGCCAAAGCGGTGTTTACCAAGCTCAAGGAGTTGCGGTGGGGCGGCTGCGAGCCAAGTAAAGCGGCGCTGTCGGGTGCGTTGCGGCCAATCATTTCAGCATTGAGCACCGCCACAATCGACTCACGGGGTACGGTGGGATTGGCAGCATAGTAGCGGGAGCCTAGCAAGCCCCGCTCCTCGGCTCCATGAAACACAAATAGCGCCGTGCGCTTGGCTGGCTTCTGTTTAAAAGCGCGCATGGTAGCCAGCAAGGCCGCGCAACCGGTGGCGTTGTCGTCGGCGCCGTTCCAGATAGAGTCGCCGGCTACAATCTTGCGTACACCATCGTGGTCTTGGTGGGTGCTAAACAGAACGTTCTCCTTTTTCAGCTTCGCATCAGTGCCGGGGACGGTGGCCACAATATTTACCGATGGATAAGCAAAGCTTTCCACCTTCAGCGTAGCCGTCATCTGCTGGCCAGGCTGACGCACCCAAGCTAGCGCCTCGGCTGGCAGCCAGATAGTAGGAACTTGCTCCACTATACGGGTAGTCGCCTCGCCAGGCAAGCTGTAGCGGCCGCGCTCGTAGCTGGTGGTCCAGTTCTCGTACAGGTTTTGGGCCCGCGCATCCGACACGAATACAACGGCCACCGCGCCCGCCTTCACCAACTCCACCGAACGGTCGCGCATAGTGGTGTTTACGAAGCGGCGGTAGCTCAAATCGGCGGGCTGCGTACCCGAAAACAGAATAGCCACGGCCTTGCCTTTTACATCCACGTTAGCCATTTCGGGCGGTGTGCCGGTGCCTACAAACACCAGGGGGGCATTTATGGTCGCCACGCCAGGGGCCAGAATCATAGCGTCCTTGCCGTGGGTGAGCTGGTGAGTGCCAATGCGCAGCTGGCTGTCCTTGGTGAGGCGGGTGCGCTGAATATGAAAGAACTGGAAGTAAGTGCCATCGTCGCCGGCCGGCTGCAAGCCGATGGCGCGGGCCTGCTCAGCAATCCATACGGATGCTTTCAGTTCGTCCAGCGTGCCGCCCTCCCGACCCCGAAAATGGTCCCCACCGAGGGCGAACAAGTCGCGCTTTAAATCTTCTTCCTTGATGGCCGAGCGTTTGTCGCCGGCAAACGGACTGCGTTGGGCAGTCGCTGAGCCATTGCTGAGCAGTAACAAGGCCAGCAGACTTCCGGGAATTAAGCAACGAGAAAATAAGGGATGTTTCATAGAAGGAAGGAGAGGAAGGATAGATTATCAAAATGGACGGTCATGCAGAGCGGAGCGAAGCACCTCGCGTGTTTAGTGAGCTTAATAACTCAGCATAAACACGTGAGATGCTTCGCTCCGCTCTGCATGACCGTCAATGATTTAAAATGGCGCGAGGGTCTTGGCTATTATGCCACTACCTCATAGGTCATAATGGGCTTGGCTTTGTTTTTCAGCGTGATTTCGCCCATTGGCTTGCACTGAAATGACTCCTTTATCTTCTGATAAGTGGCTTCCGTAACGATAATCTGGCCGGGCTGAGCGGCGCCCTGTAAGCGCTGGCTCACGTTCACCGTGTCACCGATTACAGTATAATCTAGGCGCTTCAGCGAGGCAGAGCCGATGTTGCCGGATACCATTTCTCCGGTGTTAACGCCAATAGAAACCTTCGGTTGGTAGGCAGAGCCGTCAGGCAACGTGCCGGGGCTGGCGGCTATTAAGCTGCGCACCGACAGGGCCGCGTCGATGGCACGGTCGAGGTGGTACTCGCCCCGGAATACGGCCATGATGGCATCGCCCATAAACTTATCGATGTAGCCGCTGTGCGAAATAATTTCGCGCACCATCTGGTCGAAGTAGGTATTCAGCATATTCACGACATCACCGGGGGGCAAAATTTCCGACAGTGACGTGAAGCCGCAGATATCAATGAAAACCACGGTGGCTTCAATGGTTTCGCTGGCCAGGAGCTTGTTCTCGAAGTCGGGGCGGGCCATGAAGTTGAGCACCGTCTCGTCCACGTACATTTTCAGGATGTTGTTTTCCTGGATGGCCTGGAGCGTTTCGCGCAGCTGCCGTACCTGAACGATGGTTTTCTCGATGGTTAGCTCCAAATCGTTGAAATCCACAGGCTTGCACACGAAATCAAACGCGCCGCGGTTCATGGCCGTGCGAATATTCTGCATATCACCGTAGGCTGATACCATCACGGTTTTGACGGCAGTGTGGGCTTCGTGCAGCTTGGTAAGCATGGTTAGCCCGTCCATCACGGGCATGTTGATGTCGGAGAGAATGATGTCAGTATCAGGGTGTTCGGCTACGCGGGCTAAGGCCTCTTGCCCATTGCTGGCGAAGAGAAACTCGTAATGATGCTCCCGGATTTTGCGACGAAATTTCTGCTTAATGAGCAGCTCTAAATCGGCTTCATCATCAACAACTAAGATCTTTGTTTTCATGCCTGTTCTATGGAAGCTAAGCGCTCCTTGAGGGCGGCGAAGTCTACGGGTTTGGTTAGGAAATCATTGGCTCCCAGCTCCATAGCTTGCCGGTAACTGGATTCATCGGCGTAGGCCGTAATCATCATCACCGTGGGCGGGGGCGGAGTTGGGTGCTCTTGCTTGATGCGGCGCAGTAGTTCTAGGCCGCTCATGCCGGGCATATTGATGTCGGAAAGAATCAAAACTACCTCCGAAAAATGTTCATTTAAGTACGTCAGAGCCTCTTCGCCGGAGTAGGCAAAATCGAAGGAGAAAGTTCCGTTGCGGATTTCCCGGCGAAAACGCTGCTCAAATAACTGGCGCACATCCGGCTCGTCGTCAACCACTAATATTTTCATCATGGCGAAGGTAGTACTACTGGAAGATGAAGTTATCCTTAATCTGGGCAAATAACCAAGCCATCAAAAGTAAGCTTCTAGCTTTACTAAATAAGATGTCTTTTGACCAAGCCGCAACAACTAGTTTGAACGAGCTAAATGGCGAATGAGATTTGGCAAAATCAGTATAAAGCTAAGTGCATGGTAGCCCGTACTTATGTGCTTATAGCAGAACAATACTTGAGACCGTTATGCAGAGCGGAGCATTTCGCTCGCGGTAATGAGGTTGGTAGTCTAACGAAACACGCGAGATGCCTCGCTCCGCTCTGTATGACCATATTTTTACTATTGTAGTTGCAGCTTAACCAACTGCCGGCGCCGGATTTTGGTCAGTGGGAGGGGTGAAGGGTTGGGCGTCTACGGAGGTGGTGAGGGTAGGGGCGGCGTGGTTCCGGCGATATTGAGCTAAGGCTTTGCGACCCACTAGGCGAAACACGACGGGCGTAACGATAATATCAAGCATAGTGGAAGACAAAAGGCCCCCCAGGATGACCACGGCCACTGGATACAGGATTTCTTTGCCGGGCGCGTCCTTAGCTAGGGTGAGCGGTACTAGAGCCAAGGCCGCTACCAGAGCTGTCATCAGTACAGGCACCAAGCGCTCCAAGGAGCCACGCATAATCATCTTATCAGAAAATGCTTCGCCCTCTTTTTCAACCAGATGAATGTAGTGAGAAATCATCATGATGCCGTTGCGAGAGGCAATACCGGTGAGCGTGATGAAACCCACTAATGAGGCAATGCTGAGCGTGCCGCCCGTGAGCAGCACGGCCGCCACCGAGCCTATAAGTGCCAGCGGGATATTGAGCATGATTTGGGCGACGAGCAGCCAGGACTTGAAATGGGCGTAAAGCACCAGAAAAATGCCCCCCAGCGAGAACAAGCTCAACCATAGAATCTTGCTGCTGGCGGCCTGCTGACTCTCAAATTGCCCCCCATAAGTGAGGTAATAACCGGTAGGCAGCTGCACCTGCTCGCTGATGCGCCGCTGCATTTCCTGCACGGCGCTGCCCAGGTCGCGGCCGGCTACATTGGCTGAGATGGTGATGCGGCGCTGGGTATTTTCGTGGTTGATGGTGTTGGGGCCGGGCTCGTAGCTTACATCAGCCACGGCGCTGACGGGCACGAAGCCGCCACTGGGCGTTTCGAGTCGGGTGGCGGCAATCTGGTTGAGGTCGGCGCGCAGGGAGTCGGGTAGCTTCACGATAAGCTCGAAGCTCTGCTGACCCTGCAAAATGCGCGACACGACTGCGCCTTGAAACAGCGTTTCCAGGTCCTGGACCACTTCGCCGCGAGGCAAGCCGAGGGCCCGAATGGCATCTTCGCGGGGGCGAATGAGCAGTTGGGGCACCTGCACCTGCTTTTCAACCTGTAAATCGACAACGCCCGGCACGGTGGCGGCCGCATCGCGAACCTCATTGGCGTAGCGGCGCAATTCCAGCAGGTCGTTGCCAAATACCTTGATGGCTACCTGGGCCCGCACGCCGGACAAGAGGTGGTCGAGGCGGTGGGAGATGGGCTGGCCTACGTTGATAGTCACACCTTGTAGCAAACTCAGGCGCTGGCGCAAATCGGCCAGAATTGCGTCTTTGTCGCGGCGTTCCAGGCCTTCCTTTTCCAGCTCTTCGTCGGTTTTGAAAGCTACTTCAATCTCCGAGTTATTCACCGATTCGGCATGCTCGTCCAACTCGGCGCGGCCGGTGCGGCGGGCGGTGTAAGCCACTTCCGGCACTTGCAGCATCTGCTTTTCGGCCAGAGTGCCCAAGCGGTTCGACTCAGCCAAGGAAGTGCCGGCGGGAGCTGAGAAGTTGACAGTAAGCGAGCCTTCATTAAAGGGCGGCAAAAACTCAGTGCCAAAGAACGGCACCATAGCCGCCGCCAGCACGAATAACAAGCCTGTAGTGCCCAAAATTAGCTTGGGGTGCCGGAAGCCGAAGCTAAGCAGGCGCGTGTCTTTGGCCTTGAGCCAGCGCACTAAGCGGCTGTCTTGCTCGGCGCGTAGCTTTAGTTTGGGCAATAAATAATAGCACAGCACCGGCGTCACCGTAAGCGAAACGAACAACGACGCGATAATGCTGGTAATGTAGGCCACGCCCAGGGGGGCAAAAATTCGTCCCTCCATACCCGACAGCGCGAACAGCGGCAGAAACACGAGTACCACAATAATAGTGGCGTATACAATAGAATTGCGGACCTCCGAGGACGCCTCATAAATGACCTGCAAAGCGGGCCGTGGCCGAGGCAGCTGCCGGTTCTCGCGCAAGCGCCGAAACACGTTTTCCACGTCAACAATAGCATCATCCACTAGCTCGCCGATGGCAATAGCTAGGCCGCCCAGGGTGAGTGTATTGATAGAAATGCCCCCCACCTTGAAAACCAAGGCCGTAACGAGCAAGGATAAGGGGATGGCGGTGAGCGAGATAAGCGTGGTGCGCACATTAAGCAGAAAGGCGAACAGCACAATCACGACCAGGATAGCGCCGTCGCGCAGTGCTTCCTCCACGTTGGTGAGCGAGGCGTTGATGAACTCGGCCTGTTGAAACAAACGGGTGTTGAAGCGCACATCGCGGGGCAGGGAAGGCTGCAAGGCGGCTAGCGCGGCTTCTATCTGGCGGGTGAGCTGAGGCGTGCTGGCGCCGGGCTGCTTTTCGATACTGAGAATGACGGCGGGCTGGCCGTTTACGCTGCCGTCGCCGCGTTTGAAACGCCCCCCAAACTGCACCGTCGCTACCTGCTGCACCGTGACCGGCGAGCCATTGCGGTAGCTCACGATGATGTTCTCGATATCCTCCACCGAGCGCAGGCGGCCTAGGTTACGGATGAGCACTTCGGAGCCGTTGCGGTCAAAGAAATTGCCGGTGGTGTTCAGGTTGGATTGACGCAGGGCTTCTTCCAGCTGATTAATAGTCAAGCCTGTAGCATTGAGCCTAGGCAGATCAACGAGCACCTGGTATTGTCGCTGCTCGCCCCCAATGGGAATGACCTGAGCTACGCCCGCAATGCTGAGCAGGCGCTGGCGCACGGTATAGTCGGCGAGGGTGCGCAGGTCGGCGTCAGAGGTGCGCGGTTGATACTTTGATTGGTTCTGGGGGGCAATTGTGTCCTTCTTGGTGGGTTGCTCGTGGCCGCTAGTGAGACCGACAAGCATGATTTGTCCCATTACGGAGGAGATTGGACCCAGCACTGGCGAGATGCCCGTTGGCAACTGCTCCTGCACAGTTTGCAGCTTCTCACTTACGATTTGGCGGGCCGTGAAAATGTCGGTGCCGTAGTTGAACTCGACGAAGATCATTCCCAGTCCCACGGCGGAGTTGGAGCGCACTGCCTCCACTCCCGTAGCCCCGTTCAGCGCCGTCTCGACGGGGCGCGTCACAAGAGCTTCTACTTCTTCGGGGGCCATGCCGGGCGCTTCTAAGAATACCGTAACGCGGGGCCGGTCGAGGTCGGGCAGCACATCAACGGGTAGGCCGCGCAGGGTGGCGAAGCCGCCGACCAGCAGGGCCAGGGCGAAAGCCAGGGTAAGCAAGCGGTTTTCGAGGGAAAAACGAATGATGCGATCAAGCATGGTAGCGGGGTAGGGGCGCGTGGCACGCACCCGTCGTTGTTTGGTTGTTTATTCTCGAGCATTGCCAGCAACCAGCTCATCCCGGTAAACAACGGTAGGCGCATGCAAGGCGCCTTTACTGATTCAAATACACGGACTTCAACTGGTAGGTATTCTGAGTAACTACCCGCTCGTTTTCGGTCAGACCTTCGGCAATGATGGTTTGCCGATTGTCGGCAGAGCCGGGGCGTATATAGCGGAGCTTAAAGACCTCGGGGGCCGTGTGCACAAACACGGCTGGGCGGCCGCCCACGTCGGTGACGGCGCTGGTGGGCACAGCAAGCTGGGCTTCGGCGCCGCGATTTTGCACGCGCACGTTCACGCTTTGGCCGGGGCGGAGCGCGGAGTTGCTCTGCACGGCCAGCACCAGCTCGCGGGCTTGGTTCACTGGGTTTACCACGTTGCTGAACGACACCAAGCGGGCCGGCACGGACGCGCCGCCTTGCAAGCCTTCAATTACAAAGCGACCAGCGGTGCCTACTTGCTCCATATCGGTTGCAAACACCTGTGCCCGCACATACAACTGACTGGGATTGATAACGCGCAGCAGCTCGTCGCCCTGATTTACCTGCTGCCCCACGGCGAGGCCAAATACATCGACGGTGCCCGTGATAGGCGCCCGCAACTCGACGCGGCGCTGCTGTCCTTGGTTGTTTAGGATGCCAGCGTTCTGGCGGGCCTGGCGCAGGCGTAGCTCAGCGGCTACCACGTCTTTGCGGGCGGCTATATCCTCAATACTTTTTAAGCGGGCGTAATCTTGCTGAGCGGCGCGTAGCTCGGCCTGGGCGTTGGCGCGGTCGGTGGCCAGGCCGATTTGCTCGGTGGCGGCGAGGGTTTGGTCCAACACAGCCAGCACTTGGCCAGCCTTCACATTTTGGCCGACACGCACATTCAGCGTTACCAAGCGGCCGGTTTGCGGGGCTACTAAGCGGCCTTCGCCGCCAGGCGCAGCTGTTATTTGGCCCAGCAAGGTGCGGCGGGTAAGCAGCGTATCGGAGGCGGCCAGTTGGGTGCGAATCTCGAACAGAAACTGGCTTTCCTTGGGCATGATGACCTCGTCGGGGGCGCCGGTGGTGGCACCTAGAGCGCCGGCAGCGGTTTCGCCGTGGTCTTCGCCGCCATGAGCCGCGAGGGGACGGGGCGGTGGCAGTAATAGGGCAAACAGCGCACTAAGTACGACGAGTGAGAAGCCGGCCGTTTTCCAAGAGCTGACCTTGTTACTTAGCCCGCGTAACCGACCTTGATGGGGTGCTGTCGGGCGTAGGCGGGATGATGTGGGGGACGTTTTCATGAGTGTACCAGCGGTGGTTGGGCCTCGGTGGTGCGGGAGCGGCGACGTAGGAGCAAAGCGGTAAGTGCAACGCCAGCCAAAAAGCCCCCCAGGAGGAGCAGGCCCATTTTCCAAGTGAGGAAAGGCCCCGCGGCAGGCGCAGCAGTAGCGGTGGGTAGCTCTTTGCCCACGGCTATGCCTTTGAGCAGCATCAAATCGGCCCGCTTGTCGGCCACGATGTTTACCGTGAGACTGTAGGTTTCATTAGCTGGAAACTGACCTTCTACCAAGTATTCGCCGGGCCCGTGGGGCGTGGCCGCAAACTGGAGCTTGTCGTTTTCGGGCACTGTGAAGGTGAGGCGGGCGCCGGAGATAGGTGCGTTGGTGGCGTAGTCTGACACGAACAGGCGCAAATGAGCCGGCTCGCCAGCCTTCAGCGGCTCGTAGCGCAGCAGTAGCTCAAACTGGGTTGACTGGCTGGTAACCGAGAAATATTGTGCCCCCGGCGCGCCTGCCGCGGCGGTTTCGCCGTGGTCTTCGCCGCCGTGGGCCGTGGCTGGCGGTGGCCCAAATACCAGGCTGCCAAGCAGTAGAAAGACAAACAGGTAGGTTTTCATTGGCCGCGTAAAAAGTTGAGTTGAATAAGCGCTTCCTGGTAGCCGCGCACCGCGTCGAGGTAGTCGGCGCGGATTTGGAAGGCCTGGTTAACACTTTGCACAAACAAGTAATAGCTCACCTCGCCAGCCCGAAACAGCCGCTGAGCTGTGCTGACAATGGTCTTGGACTGGGGCAGGCCCGTTTGCTGGAAGTAACGTAGGCTAGCCTCAAATTTGGCTACATCAGCCTGGGCCTGTTGATACTCGCGGTTGACTTCCAGCCCGGTAGCAGCGCGCTGGGCCAGGGAGGCTTGCATGCGAGCATCGGCGGCTCTGATCTGGGAGCGGTAAGTCCAGAAGTACAAGGGCAAGGACAAGCCGGCTTGAAACCGGTTGCGGACCGGCGAGTCCCGGTCGCCCTGGTTTTGATAGCCTAGCACTACCCCCGGCAAGGCCCGCGCCCGCGCCAGCCGCAGGTTCAGCCGACTCACCTCGATATTTTGCAAGGCAAACGCCAACTGTGGATTGGCTTGCAGTTGTGCGCTATCAGCAGTTGGTACATCGCTGGGGGGCAAAACTAAGGTGCCGAGCGCCGTTAAGTCAGCACCCGTAGTCAACTCTACCGTGGGTTGGCCCAGCAGCAGGCTCAGTCGGGCCTGGGCGGCACGGCGGTCGGCGGCGGCTTGCTGAAGCCGGTTAGCCGCCTGCCGCGATTCGGCCTCGGTGCTCACTCGCTGCAAATAGTCTACTTCGCCGGCAGCATACAGCCGTTCCGAAGCCGCGGCCAGCGTGCGCAGCAGGCTGTCCTGACTGGCAAGCTGGCGCTGTCGGGCTTCAGCTATTTGCAAGGCTAAGTAGCTCAGGCGCACTTCGCGCTGTACAGTATTTCGGCTTATTTGCTGGTTGCGCTGGGCCAACGTCACCTGGGCCCGACCAACCTTGGCCTGTCGGCTGTACACGGTCGGGAACTCAAACGTCTGCTGGGCGCCCACGGTGTAAAATGCGCCCGTGGGGCTTTCCACAATAACGCCCGGATTAATAAGCGAAAAAGCCCCCCGACGTAAAGCTTCCTGCTCACGCTGCTCCGCTCCCGCCTGCCGCAGCGCCGGACTCACCCGCAGAGCACCTGCCAGGGCACTGTCGAGACTAAGCACTTGCTGAGCGCGTGCGGGCAGCGTAAGCAGCACTATGCCAAGCGTGGCCAGGAGCCCCAGCTTTAAGTGTCGTGAGTGATATGCGAGGGAGTTGTTCACTGAGAGAAGGCCATGTTGTTACTGCCTGTTTCTGAATTTTACTTAACTCGTTTATCATGCTTCGCTTTGCTCTGCATGACCGCCTGACGGCTTAGCTCTTCTTTACCAAATCCATGTTGCAGACGGGGCATTTGCCGGGCTTGGTGCTGGCGCTGCCCTCGCATTGCATGGGGCACTCGTAGGTGGCGGCAGCTGTGGCACCAGCAGCTGGAGCTACGTTCACGGTGAAGTCGGCGGTGTGAATTTGCCCCCCATGATTGAACTGGAGGAACACGCGGTACAAGCCGGCCTGCTCAAAGCCCGTCTGGAAACCGATGCTGGGGCCGCGGCTGGTGCCCGCGTCGCCGGGGTGCACGTGCAGATACTTCTCAGTATCTTGGCTGATAACGACCATGTGACCCAGGGCACCGAGGTAGTTGTCGAGGTTAGTGACGGGCTGACCGTTGCGGCTCACATTTACTTGTAAGGCCAGTGGCTGACCTACCTGCACCGGCTTATCAAACGACAATACAGCTTCGTAGCCGCCTTTCTGCCAGCGCATTTGGTCCTTAGAAAACTGAACGGGGGCTTTGGGGGTGCCGGCCACGGTTACTACTTGGCGGCCTAGCTGGTGGGCGCCGCCTTCGGGCTGATAATCTTGATAGAGCACATATTCACCGCCGGTTTTGAAGGTGAAAGGCACATTGTACTGGCCTTCGGCCGTAAACTCGGGGTGCTCGTGGAAGAACTCCGATAGGTCTTTGCTCACAATAATGAGGTGCATTTTCTTTTCGTGCACTACGGCTAAGGGCACCGGCGACTTTTCCTGGCCTTCTATCTGAGGCAGAAACGATAAGGTAACCGGCTTGCCTGCTGCTAACTGAGCGGGCTGAGAGGAAAAGACCATACGGTAGGTTTTCCCGTCGTTGTTGGCGCCGTCGGTGTGCTCGAGGTTCATTCCGCACTTGGGGCATTTACCGGGCTCGTTGCTCACCACTTCCGGGTGCATGGGGCAAGTGTAGATATGCTCACCTGCATGAGCGGCGCTGGCCTCCGTGCCATGCTCGTGGTCGTGGCCATCGGTGGCTGTTTGGGTCGTAGTGGAGGAGTTGTCGGAGCAGCTAGTGGCGGAAAAGGAGAGACCGGCTAAGAGCAGACCTACGGGCAATAAGTGTTTCATAAAAAAAAGGTTAGTAAAGCGAAGAAGAGCGCCCTAAGGGGCAATTTGATGTTGAAATAGGAGAAACTGAGATGCTGGTATTAGGCGGGGCAAAAAGCCGGAAAGGCACGCAAAAAGGTCCGCGCCAGCCCACGGCTAAGCCGGGGCAGCGCGGACCTTTGCAGACGCGGAGCCTTAAATTGTTAGAGAACCAATAAATACCCGGATATCCGGAATCTTGGGCTTAAGATGAGCCGGTGGCACCAGTAGCACAGGCTGAGTGCGGTCCCAAGCCTGAAAGTGGGCTAAGGTGAAGCTGCTGGCCGGCGGCAAAGCCAGATACAGCGGCATGGACTTATCGAGGCTATGCTTCGGTGGGTGCGTGAGCGACGCGAAAAACGCTGAGGTTTTGTCGCGGCAGCACTCGTCGCTTTTCTCCTGCTTATGGTCAGTGGCCGAATCGTGGCTATGCTGGTGCTTTGCGGCCTTGTGCTCATGCTGGTGGGCCGAAGCGTGGGCGTGAGCCGGCACATCGGCTGCATGGCTATGCGACTCAATGGTCGCAGTTACTGCGTTAATCGGCGAAAGGCTACGGGCCTGTACCCCAAAGCACAAGCACAGAAACTGCACCACGAACACGCTCAAAAAGGCCCCCAGCAAGCTGGCAGCCACTCGGCGACGAATGTGGGCAGGGAGTGTATACATAGCGGAATACTAACGACAAACTTACGTCAGTTGTTCATTGCCAAGCAAACCAACATTGATTGGTTGTCTTGGAATAATAAGTGCCTCACACGGTGCATAGAGGGCGTCTAGAGCGGCTGCCGATGCTTTTGCATTGAGGCAGAAGCAGGCTTAAGCCATAGTTGTATAATTCATAAGCTTAATTATATACGCCTTCAGGGGACTATCAAACTAGGGTTAAAGGTTAGAGCTAGAAAGGCTAGGAAAGTTAGTTCCCCTCCTCAGCTGAGGAGGGGTTAGGGGTGGTTGGCAATCGTTGAATCACTCGCGTATGTCATGCTGAGCAGAGCGAAGCATCTCGCGTGCTGATGTTGCAACACTAACCCCAACGAAGCGGTCGAGATGCTTCGCTCTGCTCTGCATGACGGTCTACATAAACAACCAAATAACGCTCCGGTCAACCACCCCTAGCCCCTCCTCAGCGGAGGAGGGAAACTAGTTTCTAGCTCTAGTCTTGACCATCATCATTTACTACCCGCTTTCAGAAGCTTCGCTGCGAGGGGCCATGATTCTGTAAGTCTTAGTGCGAATTGCGCACATCCATCCAGGCCACCCGATAGTTTATTTGAATAGCAGTTTGGACGTTTTAAGTCCTACTAGTTGTTCTATATGCAAATCTTCAATTTTATGAATACTGCGCCATATACTCCGCAAGCGCCAACTCCTGGCGAGCCGGCGAATTTGCCCCCCAGCGCCGACACCGAAACCACGACGCTCAACATTGAGGGCATGACCTGTGCTTCCTGCTCCAACTTTGTGGAGCGGGCTCTTAGCCGTACGCCCGGCGTGCAGCGCGCTACCGTTAATCTGGCCAGCGAGAAGGCCACCATTGAATATTTGCCCACTCAGATAGACCGAGCTGGTTTGCGGGTGGCCGTGGAGCAGGCAGGTTATGTCGTGCACGAGCCGGTGGCGCCCGTGGCCGCTGGTAAGCTTGGGTCTGACGAGGAGCTAGCCCAACGCAAGGCCGCCGCCTACCGCAAGCTGCTGCGCCGCTTTTGGGTGGCCGTGGCGCTGGCGGCCATCATCATGCCGCTGTCCATGATTATGCTGTGGCCGGCTTTGATGCAGCGCGTGTCGATGCCGGTGCTCAACTATGTGCAACTGCTGCTTACGCTGCCCGTCCTGTTTTATAGCGGCCGGGAATTTTATGTGTCGGCCTGGAACGGCCTGCGCCACCGCACCGCCAGCATGGATACGCTCATTGCCGTGGGTACGGGGGCGGCTTTTTTGTACAGTCTTGCCGCTACATTGGTGCCCGGCTGGTTTATGCGTCAAGGCCTCATGCCGGAGGTTTATTATGACACCACCGCCACCATCATTGCCCTTATTCTGCTAGGTAAAGTGCTGGAAAGCCGGGCCAAGCAGCGCACCTCGGCGGCTATTCGGGCCCTGATGGATTTGCAGGCCAAAACTGCCCGCGTGGTGCGCCACGGTCAAGAAGTAGATATTCCGGTGGAGGAAGTTCGGCTTCAGGATATCGTCATCGTGCGGCCCGGCGAGAAAGTAGCCACCGACGGCATCATCACGGAAGGCCGCTCAGCCCTCGACGAGGCTATGCTGACGGGTGAAAGCCTGCCGGTAGAGAAAAAGGAGGGCGACCTGGTGTTTGGGGCGACGCTCAACAAAACTGGCTCCTTCCGCTTCCGGGTTACCAAAGTAGGTCAGGAAACCATGCTGGCGCAGATTGTGAAGCTGGTGGAAGAGGCCCAGGGCAGCCGCGCGCCCATTCAGCGCCTGGCTGATAAGGTCAGCGCGGTGTTCGTGCCCGTGGTGGTAATGATTGCCATTGCCACCTTCGTCATTTGGTTTTTGGCAGCGCCCGAAGCTACTCGTTTGCCGCTGGCACTGGTCAACTTTGTGGCCGTGCTCATCATTGCCTGCCCTTGTGCGCTAGGCTTGGCCACGCCTACTGCAATCATGGTTGGCACAGGAAAAGGCGCCGAGCACGGCGTGCTCATCCGCAACGCGGAGGCATTGGAAAAGGCGTATCAGGTAAATACCGTGCTGCTCGACAAAACCGGCACCATCACCCGCGGCGAGCCTGCTGTGACCGATTTTATTGCCTTAGGCTTGCCCCCTAACTTGAGCCAAGATTCAGTTCTAGCCGTTCTGGCGGCGTTGGAGCGCCAGTCGGAGCATCCGTTGGCTGAGGCCGTTGTGCGCTACGCAGATGCGCAAAATGCCCCCCAGTTGCCGACCACTGACTTCCAAGCCTACGAAGGGCGTGGGGCGGCGGCCACTGTGCAAGGCCAGCGGGTGCTGATTGGTAATCGTCGCTTGCTGGAGGAGCATGACATCGCACTTACCCCCGAGCAAACCCAGGCCGCAGAACAACTACTTGGCGAGGCCAAAACAATATTGTATGCAGCCATTGGGGGGCAATTTGTCGCCTTATTGGGTGTAGCTGATACCATCCGCGACACGTCGGCGGCGGCCGTGCGGGAGTTGCAGCGACAAGGACTGGAAGTAGTAATGATGACCGGCGACAACCAACAAACTGCCGCCAAAGTAGCCGCCCAAGTCGGCATCACACGCTTCTTCGCCGAAGTGCTGCCTCAGGAGAAAGCAAGTAAAGTAAAAGAGCTGCAAGCCGAAGGTCGCACGGTAGCCATGGTCGGCGACGGCATCAACGACGCGCCCGCGCTGGCTCAGGCCGATCTAGGCTTAGCCATGGGCGGCGGCACCGATGTAGCCATGGAAGCAGCCGGCATCACTCTCATGCGCTCCGACCTTACGGGTGTAGTCACGGCCCTACGCCTCTCGCGCCTCACCATGCGCACCATCCGCCAGAACCTGTTCTTTGCCTTCATTTACAATACGTTAGGCATCCCGATTGCTGCTGGCCTGCTGTATCCTTTCACCGGCTGGCTGCTCTCCCCCATGCTGGCTGCGGGCGCCATGGCGCTCAGTTCGGTATCGGTGCTCACGAACTCGTTGCGCCTGCGCGCCGCGCAGGTGTAGCTAGGGGCTTTTTTTATCAAGACCGTCATGCAGAGCGGCAGCGAAGCATCTCGCTCGCGCCGTTAAATTACTAATCCAGCGTCAGCACGCGAGATGCTTCGCTGCCGCTCTGCATGACAGTTTAATTTAGAACATGCAAGCTCATTACTTTTTAGGCCTATGGACTCCATCGAAATCATCGTTCTACTCGGCGGGCTGGCTTTAATCGGCTTCGTCGCATGGTTTTTCTTTTTGGCGCCGCATCAGGTAGCCGCGGCCGTATCGACGAGCGCCGGGGTGCAGCAGATTGATATCATGGTAAAGGGCGGCTACTCGCCCAATGTCATTGAGGTGGAGAAAGGCAAGCCCGTGCAACTCAACTTCTACCGCGACGAAGACAACAGCTGCTCCGAGGAACTCTTGCTGCCCGACTTTCAGATTCGGCGCGAGTTGGCGCCCTTTCAAACGACGGCCGTGGAGCTGCTGCCCCGGCAAGCTGGCAGTTTTGAGTTTACGTGCGGTATGCACATGCTGCGCGGGCAAATCATTGTTAAATAACCGCTTATGGGTTGAGCCGGCTTGGGTGACGCTAGCGGCTGATTTCATTGGACGTAATTTGCGCGACTGGGGGGCTTTTTTTCGAACTTAGACCCCAGAAATAGGTAACTACGCTGGAGCTATCCTGCGTATGCTACTGTTACAACGCTATGACCCAACCCGACCCCTTCCGCCGCCCCGATTTGCTGCGCTTGCCTTACGATGAATACCGCGCGCTGCCGGCCATCGCCAACTCCGATTTGTCTCGTTTGCGCGATGCCCTGAACGGTCGCTACCAGAAGCCAGCTTCCATGTCGGGCGCTCTAGGATTGGGAACGGCGTTTCATACGGCCTTACTGGAACCCTCTTTGTATGAGCCTGGCCTGCCCGGCATCAACGACACGCTAGTGTGGTGGATGGTGGAAGGCGTGCAGCTCAACCCCGAATTGAAGCAGCTGTTGGCTACTGGGGTGCCCGAGCCAAGCTGCATTTTCACCGAGCCTACTACTGATACTGTCTGTAAGCTCCGCGCCGACCTGGTGGTGCCCGAAACCGACCGCGGCTACACCATTATCGACTTCAAAACCACCAACGCCCGCGACTACGACCACTTCCTGTGGCAGTGTTCCGGCTACGACTACGACCGCCAAGCTGCCTTCTATCTCGACGCCCTCCACGCCGACCGTTTCCTACTGGTGGGCGTGCAAAAAGTTGAGCCTTTCAACCTGTTTACCGTAGAAGTAACGCGCACAATGCTAGGGGAGGGTCGTGCCAAGTACTTGCGCCTGTTAAACTTATTGAAGCCTAAGGCAGAAGTGCCCGCATACTTGTCGGAAGCGGTGCGAGAAATTACCGAAGGACTAAACGGCGAATAATTACGCGACGTGGCTTGCCTCCCGGCATTTTAGTCTTGATTGGCTGAGAGTAAATCAGCCTGTCTGGGCGCTAATATTCTGCACCTTAAATCCAAGTCCTTCTATGGCCTCCCGAATCTTGTCGGAGCTGGGCGGCTCGGGGTGGGTAACAGCTACTTCCACCTCGCCGGGCTCGATGCGGTCCACGAGGAGCTTCATCTCGGTGAGCTGTTGGCGCACTCGCCCGATGCTTTCGGTGTCCGTCATGTCGTCTATTTGCAGCACGTAGCGGACCAGCTGAGTGGGGTTAACGTTGGGGGTTGGGGAAGCCATGAGTGCGCTTAGAAAAACGAGTGAAAGAATACCTGCTAGGCTTACTGCATTTAGCGGCGGCGCGTTACGCTGAGCTTCACGAGTGCGCCTCTCAGGTTAAGCAGATTCGTATGAAATGGCCGTCACCTCCACCACTTCTTCCTTAGGCCCGAGCCGCAGTGTGACTTTCTGCCCCAATTTTGCCCCCTGCACAGCTTTGGCAATAGGCGCCACAAACGCCACTTTCCCCTCCGCCACCGACGCCTCATCTACGCCGACCAGCGTAAACTTTCGCACCTGGCCGGGCTTGCCGCCGCTAACCGTGCGTAAGGTAACGGTAGCGCCAAAGCGAACTTCATCGGTGGGCTGCTGACGCGGGTCTACCACTTTGGCGCTGGCAATACGGCCGGTCAGGTCGCTGAGGCGGCCATTGAAGAGGCTGAGCAGGCGGGTGCGGTCGGCGTCGTTGTCGCGGTTGGCTTCGGCTTGGGCGCGCTCGGCTTCCAGCTCTATTAGCTCGGCGCGCAGCAATTCCAGGCCGTGGGGCGTCACGTAGTTGGGTGTGCCCGCGGGCAGGGCGGCCCGGGGCGGAATAATGGGCGGCTGTTGGGCGTCGTCTTCCTTGGTAAATGCTCGACTCATGCTGCTTGCTAACGCAGGGCCGAAACGGGAGTTGCGAATGGGAGTCTGGGGGGCAAAAATGAAGGCCAGATAGCTCAGCAATGCGGCGATAGCCACAGCTCAGCATTAGCTAAATCTTTAAACTAACCCTGCTACACGTCGTAATTTCTTAGACAACACTATCCTATCTCAACTATTATGACAACTCAGAAAAACTTCGCCCTGATCACGGGCGCTACCAGCGGCATCGGCTACGAGCTAGCCAAACTCTTCGCTAAAGACGGCTACAACCTAGTAATCGTGGCTCGCCACCGCGACGAGCTCGACCGCATGGCCACCAAATTCAGCCAGAAATACGGCATCGACGTCTGCTTCATGGCCAAAGACCTGTTCCGGCCCGAGGCACCTTTTGAAGTGTATGAGGAGGTAAAACGCCGGGGCCTTCAGGTAACGGTGCTTGTTAATAATGCCGGCCAGGGCCAGTACGGCGAGTTTGTTGACACCGACATCAACCGTGAACTGGACATTATTCAGCTCAATATTGGCGCCTACGTAACGCTCACCAAGTGCTTCCTGCAAGACATGGTGGCGCGCAACGAGGGTAAAATCCTGATGGTGTCCAGCATCGGTGGCGAGCTACCCGGTCCGTTGCAAGCGGTGTACCACGGCACCAAAGCCTTCGTCACGTCCTTCACCGAAGCTATCCGCGCCGAAAACCACGACCGCAACATCACCATCACCGCCCTGCTGCCCGGCGTCACCGACACCGACTTCTTCAATAAAGCCGAGATGACCGAGTCGAAGCTGGTGAAGGAAGGCAGCAAAGCCGACCCCGCCGACGTGGCCAAGGATGGCTACGAAGCCCTCATGGCCGGCAAAGACAAAATCGTGTCGGGCTTCAAAAACAAAGTAATGGTAGCCACCAGCCACATCATGCCCGACAATATGGTGGCTATGAACATGCTCCAGCAGGGCAAGCCGGTAGACGCAGATAAGTAGAGCAGGCAGTCAAGCCTTCGCAAAATATGTAAGACCGTCAGCAGAGGCGGAGCCGAAGCATCTCGCGTGCTGACGCCTGATTAGTAACCTTAATAAATACGCGAGATGCTTCGGCTCCGCCTCTGCATGACCGCCTGGTTTGATAAACCTCAGCAAGAAAAGCCCCCCAGTTACCATGTTGTAGCTGGGGGGCTTTTCAATAACTAAATCAAAGAAATCTAACGGCTCGGTTCGTCAGCCGAAGGCCCATAAATCGAAGGCACGGGAATATCCAGCAGGCGCAGATACACGCTAAGCTGGCCGCGGTGATGAATTAAATGACTCAGGAAGTACGTCCGGACAACCTCAGCGCGGGGCTGGCTGAACAGGACTTGCTCACCGTTGCGGAAGGTCCAAACATAGTCGAAGTCTTCGGCGTCGGCATTAGCTAGGGCCGCGCGGGCGGAGGCGCCGTTGGCTTCCAGGCGTTCAAGCAGCGCGGCGCGACTGGTGGCCGGTGCATCTTCCTCGTCGGCTTCGCTGGCCATGTCGTATTCGGGGGTGTCGAAGGTGGGTGCTACCCAGGCCAGTATATTCGCCGTGTGTGAGGCCAACTGAATCAATGTCATGGATTTGGCGTGCGGCTGCCAACCAAAGTGCTCTTCAGGCAAGCGTTCGAGCACGCGGCGCGTTAACATTAATTCGTGGTCGAGTTCGGACACCAGCGTTTGGGCCAGGGGCGTGGGGGTGGCAGTGGCAGTTAGCATAGCTGAATGAGGTTAAATGAACGATACCCCAAACCTAATGGCGCCCACTGACAGCCCTGTGTCAGTAGCAAAGAAGCCAACTGAAAATTATTTGCAAAAATGGTGGTGCGCCTCCTCTGCCAGCTCCCGCATCCGCTGCTTCAGCTCCGGCGGCGATACCACCGTTACGCAGTTCGTGAACATAAGCAGCCACCGGGCCATGTGCTCCAGGTAACCCACCAGAAAAGTCATTTCCCGCCAGCCAGTGGGCAGCTGCTGCTCGTGGGTCCAGCCGAAGCTGTGCTTACTTTCCTCCACGTGCGCCAACACCTGGGGGGCAAATTGCACCGTTACCGCGTGCGCCTGCCACCGCTCCGCCCGCTGCTTCCAGTACGACTGCAACGTGTCGGGCCGGGGGGCAAAATGCTCGTCGCGCAGGTGCAGACCGGCAATGCGGTCGAGGCGAAAGTCGCGAAACTCCTGGCGCAGCCGACAGAACGCTACCACGTGCCAGTGTTGGCCATAGTACACCCCAATCGGCTCCACATCGCGCTGGGTAGAGGCTCCATCATACCCCGCCCGATAGTCGAGCTGTACAACTTGCTGCTGGGCAATACTAGTGAGCAGCAGCTGGTGGGTATTACTTGTGGGGGGCAAAATCGGTGTCCGCGCCGCGCGGGGCCGGAGCACCGTAATGCGGGGGCTAAGCGCCTCCAGAAAGTCGCGGTCGGGGCGGCGCAGCACGGCGCGCAGCTTATCCATGGCCGCGCTGCTTAGTTGGGCCGTGTAGGCGTCGGTGAGCTGAGACACCAGTTTTTCGGCCGTAATGAGGGCCGTCGCTTCTTCCCGACTAAACATCACCGGGGGCAGGCGGTAACCATCGGCCAGGCAATAGCCCACGCCCGCTTCCCCACATAACGGCACGCCAGCTTCTTCCAGGGTGCGCAGGTCGCGGTACACCGTGCGCAGGCTCACGCCAAACCGCTCGGCCAGGTCTTGGCCCTTCACGCTACGCTTGGCTTGCAGCTGAATAAGAATGGCAGTGATGCGGTCAAAACGGTTCATAGCGCGAAAAGTAAAGCGGCCGCCCAGGAAATTTCCTCGTGCTCCGGCAGTTGGGCTCAAAGAAACCAGCCGGTTATGAAAGCGTTGACAAGAACTAAAAATTTTAGTTAAAAGAAGAGAAAAAGGTAAATATTCTGCCTCCTGCTGACATAGGGTTGTCACCAGCCGCGGCGTTCTTTACAGCACAAAAACAGAGGGTTACTGCCCTGTAAATCGATTTTTTCACTGTCAAGGTCACGTCAATGCAAAAAATGTTAGCATGCTCCGTTCGCCAGCTCTTTGTGGCTCCTTGTCCGCTGCCGGCAGTAGAGGTTTTCCAAACCAACGTGAGCTCTCCGTTGCTGGCTACCACTATCATTCGGGCGCTCCAAATGCAGTTCACTAGCCTCAAGGCCACCTTCGACTTAGATGATTGCGACCGGGTGCTACGGGTGCAAAGCCCGTATGGCGAGCCCGCCTTGTGGGCGCAAGTCGCGGCGCTGGTGCGCGGCTTCGGCGTGCAGATTGCGGTGCTGCCAGATTAGTCTCGCAGTTAGGCTTTCAGGCCCAAGCGGCTAAGGCTTGCGTCTTGCAGAAAGCTATAAGGACATGAATAAGGCGCTTAGTTGAGCGAACCCGACTGATAACCTTGGCCTAGTCTTCAGGCTGAGCGTCAGGTAGCTGCCGTTCTTTTGCTGCCTGATATATTATTGCCATTTTTGGCACTCACTCCTGATAGCAAGATCTGGCACAGCTTCCCTTTGAACTATGAGCGCCAGGTTCTGCGTGTGGCAGTTCTGTTTGCTAACGCCGATGAGTAGCTGCTTTATTGATCTGAATAGTGCGGCTAGACTAACCTACTACATGAACGGACATTTATAGCCAAGTGAACCATTAGCTATGCTTTTTTCTGATCTATCTCTGGCCCAACGACTAGAGCGCGCCGAAGCTAGCGCCAATGCCCAACTGGTAGAAGCGCGGGCCCGCTTATTTCCCGAAAGCCAGGCGCAGTGGATAGAAGTGTCGGGTGCCTACGCCATGTTCGACGGCCAAGAATCGTTTATAACCCAAACGTTTGGCCTAGGATTGTTCGCCGAAGTCACAGCGGCTGATTTGGATACGCTGGAGGCCTTTTTTAAAGAACGCCAAGCACCTGTTTACTACGAAGTCAGCCCCCTCGCAGGCTCTGCGCTGCTGCCGTTGCTCACCGGGCGCGGGTACCAGCCGATAGAGTTTACGAGCGTTATGTGCCAGCCCCTCGCACTTGGCAGCGAGAGCAGCTTGGCGAATGGGCCGCTGAAAACCAGGCCCATAGAAGCAGGCGAAGAAAAACTATGGGCCCGCACGTCTGCCCGCGGCTGGAGCAGCGAACATCCGGACCTGTCGGATTTCATGTTTGAATTTGGGCAGATCAGCGCTCAAAGTCGAGGGGGCGTATCCTTTCTCGCCGAACTCGACGGGCAGCCAATTGCGACCGGCAGCTTGTTTGTTCATGATGGCGTGGCCTTGCTGGCGGGCGCCAGTACTGTGCCCGAAGGCCGCCGGCAAGGAGCCCAGCAAGCTTTATTACAAGCGCGCTTACAGTATGCGGCTGAGCAGGGCTGCACCATGGCAATGATGGGAGCAGAGCCAGGCAGCCAATCGCAGCGCAACGCCGAAAAACGCGGGTTTCGCATTGCGTACACACGCATTAAATGGCAGTTGAAGTAGCAGCCAGCCGGTTTGCTGATCATTAACACAGGTACCAGTGTGCGAAACGGTCAAGCAACCGCCAGCAGTTCAGCTACCGTATAGTACCGCCGCATGAGGCCCGCCTAAATGGCCTGCACTGTATCTGCCTATTCTTTAGCACCAGCTGAACTACGCTGCCACCACGCGTACACGCCCGCCGCTACGCCCGCCACTAATGCCGCACTCAGCCAAGCGCCGTTGCTAGCGGATTCCGCGTAGCTTTTGTGGCCGCCGGAAATATCGGTGCCGTGCGGGGCGGGCTGGGGGGCAAATATGCTGCCCTCGCTAATGGGTGCTGGGTTGGCGCGGCCCTGGGCAATCTTGAAAAAGCGCAGCATCGACCATTGCGTAACGCCCGGTGCCACTGCCCGGAACAGCCGCAGGGCCCTGCCCGACCAGCCTACCATCACATTGGCGCGCGGGCGTTGGGCCAGGGCTACCAGCGTATCGGCCACCTGCTGGGGGGCAAATATGGGCGGCACGGGCTTCACTACCTTCCCTGAATAATTGGCGCCGTGCTGAAAGCCAGGTGTATCCACAAACCCCGGATACACGCTACACACGTGAATATCAGGCGAGTCGAGCAGCTCCGTGCGCAGGGCATCGGCCATACCGCGCAGCCCGAACTTGCTGGTGCTGTAGGCCACCGTGTAGGGCATGGGCACCCAACCTCCCAAGGAATTCATGAAGATGAGAATGCCCTTTTTCTGACGTTTAAAGTAAGGCAGCACCGCATATGCCCCGTACAGATTGCCTAGCAAATTCACGCGCAGCACTTGCTCGTGAGCGGCCAGCGGAGTTTTGTTGAACTCACCGACTGCGCCCGTACCCACGTTGTTGATCCAAACCTCAATTTGCCCCCCGAAGGCGGCAGCGGCTTCTGCCAAACTCGCTACGGCTTGAGCATCAGTTACGTCGGTAGGCACGGGCAGGGCGGCCCCACCCAGACGCTCACACTCGGCGGCTACTTCAGCCAGCACATCGGCCCGGCGCGCGGCTAGTACCAGGATGGCGCCGTGGCGGGCGAAGGCGAGGGCCGTAGCGCGGCCAATACCGCTGCTGGCGCCCGTAATGACTACCGTAGTGCCGCGTAAGTTGCGCTTATTCATAGCTATAGAAATAGGAGGGAAGACATCAAATTTTAACGGACACTCACGGGTGGAGTTATAGTGCAGCTTCGCGCCCGTGCCACCTACTGCTGCTGCCCGATAGCGTACTGAATGCCCCCCAGAAGGTGCCGCAGAAATAAGGGTTCCCGGAAGCTTTCGGCGGTATGGCCACCAGCCGTGTAAAAGGCGCGTCCGCCGTCGAAAGCGTGATACCAGGCAATGGGATGGTTTGCGCCGTTGGTGCCGCCGGTATAGGTGCTTTCATCTAGAGTAGCCAGCACAGTGATGGTGGGCTGAATGTTTCGGAAGTTATACCACTCATCGGTGCGCGACCAGGCATCGGGCAGAAAAGAGGTGGAGCTGTGGGCCTTATTTGTAATCCAAATAACGGCCGGTTGAATGGCCGGATGACTGCTGAAATAAGCGCCCACCAGTCGGTTGTACCAGGGCCAATCATACTCCGTATCGGTGGCCGCATGAATGCCCACGAAGCCATTGCCGGCGCGGATATATTGCTCAAATGCCGCTTGCTGCGCATCGTTGAGCACTTCCTGCGTAGTGCTCAGAAAAACTACCGCGTCGTACTGCTTTAAGTTGTCGGCCGTGAAAGCGCCGGCATTGGCTGTAGTATCTACTTTTATTCCATTCTCCTGCCCTAGCTTCTGGATAGCGGCTCGTCCGTCAGGAATCGACTCGTGATAAAAGCCCGCCGTTTTATAAAAAACCAGAATGGCAGGCGTAGGCGCTACGGACGACGGTGGATTGCTGCTTGAAGAACAGCCTGACAGGCTAGCAAACGTGAGAACTGTCAAGAGCAAAAGTCGAAGCATGAATAGGAGAATAAACGCGTTTCTGCTTAGCTATGAAGAGCTAGTAAAACTGAACGCGCCAGTTCGGTAAAAAGATACAGCACACCGCTCTCATGCGCCTAAGGTGAGCGAGTGAGTTTCTATCTGTATCATTCAACGGGTCTTGTTGGTTGTGTTTCGATGCCTGGCCTAGGAAGCATGCGTCTTAGCGCTGCCAAAACACGTCAATAGCTTTCTCGCTACCTTCGCTTCGTACGTTTCCTTTCTCATTCCACCCCACGCATGCCTTCATTCTTTCGCACCGCCGCCTTGGCGGCCTTGCTGGCCGCGGCTCCGGCCGCCCTTCAGGCCCAAACCGTCAAAGAGCTCACCTACACCGTCACGATGGATCCGGCGGCCAACAGCAACGAGTTTCAGGTGAAACTCCAACTGCCCAAGCTCAAGAAGTCGCAGGATATCTACCAGTTTGCGGCCACCGCACCCGGTACTTACCAGGTCATGGATATGGGCCGCTTTGTGCGCAAGTTTGAGGCGTTTGATGCCAAAGGAAAGTCGCTAGGAGCCAAGCAGCTATCCACCAACCAATGGCAGCTGGCCAACCCCAAGAAAACCCGCGAAATCCGTTACACCATCGCCGAAACTTGGGATACGGAAGTACAAGAGCACCCAATCTATCTCATGTGCGGCTCGTCATTGGAAGCCGACCACGCCCTGCTCAACGGCCAAACCATCTTGGGCTACCCCGAGGATATGCAAGGCAAACCGCTGCGCCTGAAACTGGAGCACCCCAAGGAGTGGAAAGTAGGCACTGTGCTCGTCCCCGATGCCCAGGGCTACTACCGCCTCGACGACTACGACCACGCCGTTGATTCGCCCATTTTGCTGGGTCGCCTCACCGAAGCCAACACCAAGCTCGGCGACGCTGACGTTGCCCTATACTGCTACTCCGCCACCGATAAAGTGCAGGCCGAGCCGCTGCTAGGCCACATGCAGAAGATGCTAAACGCTGCCCAAGCCTTTCTGGGGGGCAATTTGCCGGTGAAGCGCTACGCTTTCCTCTATCATTTTGCCGATAAATCGGCGGGCGCCTGGGAGCATTCCTATAGCTCGGAATATGTGCTGCGCGAAACGCCTCTCACGCCCGAAACAGCCCAAAGCGTAGTCGATATTGCCGCCCACGAGTTCTTCCACATCGTCACGCCGCTCAACATTCACTCTGAGATTATTGAGCAGTTCAACTTCGTAAATCCCACCGGCTCCGAGCATTTGTGGCTCTACGAGGGCGTTACGGAGTGGGCTTCCCACACCATGCAGCTGCGCGGCGGACTGATTTCATTGGATGACTACCTCGAAACCCTTCACGATAAAGTTGTCTACGACCGTACCCGCACTGACACCACGTACAGCCTGAGCAAGCTGGGCCTCAACTCCTTCAGCGACGAAGGCCAGAAGCAGTACGGCAACATTTACCAGCGCGGCGCCCTCACCGCTACCTTGCTCGATTTGCGCCTGCTAGAGCTAAGCGGCGGCAAGCGCGGCCTGCGCGAAGTACTGCTAGAACTGGCTAAGCAGTACGGCCCCAACAAGCCCATCAGCGAAAAGAACTTCTTCCAGGATTTCACCCAACTCACCTACCCCGAAATCGGCGACTTTTTTGCCCGCTATATCCAGAAAGCCGAGCCGCTGCCGTTGCAAGAATACTTCGCTAAAGTGGGCATCCGCTACGACCGCAGCCTGCGCACCGGCCGCCAGATAGCTACTCTCGGCCAGGCTTCCTATCAGGTACGTGGCGATGAAGTGTACTTCACCGCCGTGAGCGCGCCCCTGCAAGCGGCCGGCGTACGCCCCGGCGACCAGATTGCGGGCTTGGACGGCACTTTCATTGATCGGCGCAACTTTGCTTCTGTCGTCAGCAAGGTGCGGGAGCGCACTCCTAATACAGAGCTGCCCATCACCATCCGCCGCGACGGCAAGGAGCAAACACTGCGCGTGCGCCTCGCCTCTACGGACGAAGTAAAAAGCTACGCCTTCGAGCCAAACCCTGCCGCTACGCCAACTCAGTTGGCCCTGCGTGAGGCGTGGATGAAGAATTTATAGAGGCATCATCCCTCGATCCTTTCTCCCAAAAAGACGGGGGCCTGACGCCCGGCCTACACCGCATTTTCGGCTCCGTCTCCAGCACAGCTACTGCGCTGGTAGTAGAACTGAAGAGTAATCACAAAGCAAAAAGCTAACGACCACGGTCGTTGGCTTTTTGCTTTTCATAACGCTGGTAACGGTTGCGGAAACGAAGGCCAACGTAGCTGCATTGAACTAGATGCCAAGCTCCCATCTTTCTGGGAGAAGGGGGGAGGAAGGCATCCGCAAGCGCTATAACAACCAAAATCATTACTCGACCGGAACCAACACCGCTAAGAAGCGTTGGCCTAAAAGCGCATCCTGCTGCGCCCATTCACACCACTGAATTCTCAAGATTATGTCTATATCCACCCAACAACTAGATCAAGCTCCCTTTCAAAACTCCTTTGTGGAGGAGCTGCGCGGGGAAGCGTCCCGCAACAAAAACCCTCGCCAGGTTCCCGGCTACCACTACTCCCGCATCGAGCCCACGCCCGTCCGCGACCCGCACTTGCTAGCTTGGTCCGACGATCTGGGGGGCTTTTTAGGTTTGGCCCGGCCGGAGGAGCGCGGCCCAGCCGTGGATGCGCTGGCTGGTAATCTGGTTACGGGCAGCATGAAGCCGTTTGCGGCTCGCTACGGCGGGCATCAGTTTGGCCACTGGGCTGGGCAGCTCGGCGACGGGCGGGCCATTTCCCTGGGTGAGCTAACGGCCGTTGATGGCTCTACTTGGGAAATCCAGCTGAAAGGGGCCGGTCCTACGCCATACTCCCGCCGCGCCGACGGCCGCGCCGTGCTGCGCTCTTCGTTGCGCGAGTTTTTGTGCTCTGAAGCCATGCATTACCTGGGCGTGCCCACCACGCGCGCGCTCAGTCTGGTAGGCACCGGCGACACCGTGGTGCGGGATATGTTTTACAACGGCAACCCTCAGGAAGAGCCGGGCGCCGTGGTGGCGCGGGTGGCTCCTACGTTTATTCGCTTCGGCAACTTCCAAATGATGGCCGTGGCCGGCGAAATGGATAACCTTCGCGCCTTAGCCGATTACGTGATTCAGCATCATTACCCCGAGCTGGGCGCACCGTCGCCGGAAGTGTATATGCGCTGGTTTGAGGAAGTGTGCCGCCGCACCGCCGTGATGATAGCGCACTGGATGTCAGTGGGTTTTGTGCACGGGGTGATGAACACCGACAACATGTCCATTCTCGGCCTCACCATCGATTATGGCCCTTACGGCTGGCTGGAGCCTTACGACCCAGACTGGACGCCCAACACCACCGACTTCAGCAGCCGCCGCTATGCCTTTGGGCAGCAGCCCCAGGTTGCGCTTTGGAACCTATATCAATTAGCGCGGGCCATTGTGCCACTGGTAAAAGAGCCGGAAGCTCTCCGTGAAAGCCTCGACCACTACACCAACACCCTAGCTGAAACCCAGCACGCTATGATGATGCGTAAGCTGGGTCTTACTGAGCTAAATTCGACTGAGGACCGCGCTTTGCTCGAAGCGCTACCTGAAGCGTTGGCTGAGGCGCAGGTAGACATGACGTTGTTTTTTCGTGGGCTTTCCCATGCCGTTCCGGCCTTATTTGCGGACCCGGAAAAGCAGGAAACCCTATTCCGAGAGGTCCTCACCGCTGCTTCCTACGACGTGTCGGCGGAGGGGGAGCAGGTGCTGCTTCAGTGGCTTCAGCGGTACGCCCAGCGGCTTCAGCAGGAGAAAGCTAACCCGGAAGGTATCCGCGAAAGCATGCTCAGCGCCAACCCCAAATACGTGCTGCGCAACTACCTCGCTCAGCAAGCCATCGACGCGGCCGCAGCCGGGGATTTGTCTTTGCTGAATCGACTGATGGAAGTGCTTAAAACGCCTTTCGCCGAGCAGCCTGAACACGACGACCTCGCCGCCAAGCGTCCCGATTGGGCTCGCACCAAACCCGGTTGCGCTACGCTCTCGTGCAGCTCTTAGTGTAAGGCAATTGTTTGAGTGACACAAAGCGCGCCGATGGAAGCTACCTTTGCTGGCTGGCTTTCGTCAGCACGCTTTGTGCTGCTTATTGCATGTTGAGAACAGAAGAATTAGATTCATTTTCCGCGGCCGGACCGCACCCGCACAAGTATGTGTTGCCGGGCCTATCCGTAGCGGAGCTGACCAGCGCTATCGTGGAGCAGCACAGCGCGGGGCTGCCGCTGGCGGATACTCGTACGCTAGCATCTATTCAGCCCGAAACGCTGGTGCTGGATCACGGCATATTTATAAGGGCTACGAACGTAGCCAATGAGCTGCGATTTCCGCCAGTGGTGGTGGAGCAGCAGGGTCCGGACTTGCTGGTTTCTTGTGCCTGCGTCATTCCCAAAACTACCCTGTGTGAGCATCAGGCGCTGGTGCTGCTGAGTATTCTACAGCGAAATGAGCTGCGGCTTTTTTTCGATAAGCAGGCTCGCTACACTTACCTGCGCGCCCTGGCCCGCGACTATGGCCTAGAGCAAGCCCACGATCTGGACGCTCATTTTGAGCTAACCTATACACACCCGGCCTCCGTCGTGGCCACGCCCCGCCGCCCAGATTTGTATCCCGTTACGGCGAGCACGAAGCAAGAATTGATAACTCAATTATCGCCGGCGAAAAGTGGGCCGCCCGCCGATTTGCCCCCCAGTCAGCAACTGCTCGTGCTAAGCCGGCATCGGTATTACGGGCACCTTACTATCTACCTGGCCGAAGCGGCCATTACGGCCACGGGCAAGGTGAAAAACCCAGTGGGCGTGCTGAACCCGTTGGATGGAATTTGGCAGCTTGAGCAGCCCGATGAAGTGAAGTTTTACACCGCTGTTTCCCGGTTTCAGCGCAACTACGAAGACACTCGCTCCCGCGCCGCCATTGAGGCTTTGCGAGCCGTGGTACATAACCCCGCCGGCTTGCCAGTGTACGCTCACAATACAGCCACTTCCGACAACCTTACGGCTCAGTCGATTACGCCGGTGAAGCTCCGGCATACCAAGCTGGATCTGCGCATACTGGTGGAGCAGCAGGGCGACTATTACCAGGTGAGCGGCAAGCTCTGGCTCCACGATCAGCCCTTCGACCTCAAAGGCCTGACTATTCAGTACGAGTACTTTGTGGCGGTGCACGGGGCCTTGTACCTGCTCGATGACCTCGACGTGTGGCGGGTGATTGAGTTTTTTCAGCGGCGCAATAACACCCTGCTTATCCACCAGGCCAAGTTCGGCGAGTTTCAGCGCGACGTGCTGGCCAGCCTCGAAAACCGCCTGCATATCACCTACGGCTATATGCGGCCTGCCACGCCCAAGCAACTGGCAGACAGTGGCTTCAACGAGGCGCCGGAGCTACTGCTGTACCTGTCTGATGCGGGTGCCCATGTGGAACTGCTGCCCGTAATGGGCTACGGTCCTACGGAAGTGTCTATTCTTTCGCGGCGGCAGCTGTACGCTACCGATGAGCTAGGTCGGAGCTTTGTGCTAGCACGCGATGCGGAGGCGGAAAACCGCTTTCTGGCGGCGCTGCTGCGTCATTATCCTGACTTTCAGGAGCAGCTTAGCCAGGAGAGCTTATACGTGCCTAAAAGCCAGTTTCTGCTGGAAGAATGGTTTCTCAATGCCTTTGAGGACTGGCGCAATCTAGGCATTACCATTCTGGGTTTCAATCAGCTTAAAAGCAACACCTTCAGTCCCTACAAAGCCCACGTAACTGTGCACGTGACGGGCGAAAATAATTGGTTTGACACCAAGCTGGGCGTGCGCTTTGGCAAGCAGGAAGCCTCCATGCGAAACCTGCACAAAGCCATTCGCAACAAGAGCCGCTACGTGCAGCTCGACGATGGCACCCGCGGGATTCTGCCCCAGGAATGGGTGGAGCGGTTTGTCGCCTACTTCGCGGCGGGCGAGGTAATAGCCGACCATATCCGGACGCCCAGCATCAGCTTCGCTACGCTAGAAGAGCTCTACGAACCGGAAGCGCTGCTACCCAACGCCAAGGCCCAACTGTCCCGCTACAAAGCCGCCGTGGCTGATTTTGCCGGTATCAAGCCCGTAGCTTTGCCCCCCGATCTGCGCGCTACCCTCCGCGACTACCAGTACCAGGGCCTGAACTGGCTCAACTTCTTAGATACCTGTAACTTCGGTGGCTGCTTGGCCGATGACATGGGTTTGGGCAAAACCTTACAGGTGCTGGCCTTTATTCTGCTGCAGCGCGAAAAAAGCCCCCCAGGCGCGAATCTGGTTGTGGTGCCAACCTCGCTGGTATTCAACTGGCTAGCCGAGGTAGAAAAGTTTGCGCCCACCCTACGCGTACACGTGTTGCACGGCCCCGACCGCCACCTCGATGCGCGCATTTTTGACTCTCACGATATCGTGCTAACGACTTACAACACGGTGGTGTCGGATATTCAGTGGCTGCGGGAATACCGCTTCAATTACGTGTTTCTTGACGAAGCACAGGCCATCAAAAACCCGGATTCCCAGCGCTACCGGGCGGCCTGCTTGTTACAGGCCCGCAACCGCGTGGTAATCACGGGCACGCCCATCGAAAACAATACTTACGACTTGTACGGGCAGCTGTCCTTTGCCTGCCCCGGTTTGCTGGGGAGTCGGCAGCACTTCCAGGATCAGTATGCCGCGCCCATCGACAAGTTTAAGGACGTGAAGCGGGCACGGGCGCTCCAACGCAAGATTAACCCCTTCGTGCTGCGCCGCACCAAGGCCCAGGTAGCCGCCGAGCTGCCTGACAAAACCGAGATGGTGCTGTATTGCGAAATGGGCGCCGAGCAGCGCCGGGTATATGAGGTCTGCAAGCAGGAGTATCGGGCCAAACTGCTGGGCCTGCACGAGGAAACGATGGGCAAAAGCAGCCTGCACATTTTGCAGGGACTCACCAAGCTGCGCCAGATTTGTGATGCGCCAGCCTTACTGCGCGAGCAGGAGTACTACGGCTCGGCTTCGGCCAAGCTGGAGGCGCTGCTGGACGAAATCAGCACAAAAGCCCCCCAGCACAAAATCCTGGTCTTCTCTCAGTTTGTGGGCATGCTCAACCTGATCCGGCGCGAGCTTGACCAGCGCAACATCAACTACCAGTACCTCACCGGCCAAACCCGCAACCGCGCCGCTGCCGTCACCGCCTTCCAAGAAGATGACGCTGTGCGGGTCTTTCTCATCAGCCTGAAAGCCGGCGGCACCGGCCTGAATCTCACCGAAGCCGACTACGTCTACCTTGTGGATCCTTGGTGGAATCCCGCCGTGGAAAACCAAGCCATCGACCGCAGCCACCGCATCGGCCAAACCAAAAAAGTGGTAGCCGTCCGCCTCATCTGCCCCGATACCGTTGAGGAGAAAATTATGAAGCTGCAGGAGGCCAAGCGGGAGCTAGCTTATGAGCTGATTAAAACCGATACGGCGCTAGTGAAATCCCTGACGAAACAGGAGCTGCTGGAGCTGTTTAGTTAGAGTTTAAGAAAGGCGGTCATGCAGAGCGGAAGCGAAGCATCTCGCTCGCGGTAGTAGGATTAATAATCTAGTGTCAGCACGCGAGATGCTTCGCTGTGCTCTGCATGACGTTCTTATAAACGCACTAGCCAAACTCCCACAAAAGCCGCCAGCATACCCACCAGCAAACTACCAGCGGTGTAGCAGGCCAGCAGGAGAAGCTCGCTGCTACGAGCTAGAGTAATACTCTCGTAAGCGAAGGTCGAAAACGTGGTGAAGCCTCCGCAGAAACCCGTGGTCAGGAACAGGCGCCAAGCCAGCGGCACAGTCGTGTGCCGCTCGAAGAAGCCCATTAGCAAGCCAATGAGCAAGCAGCCAACGACGTTGACCAGAAACGTGCCCAGCGGAAAACTCATCGGCGCGTGGCGCAGAAAGTACTGCTGCACCCAATAGCGGCTTATGGACCCCAAAAAGCCCCCCAGGCCAATAAATAAGATGGAACGGTCCATGCAAAACAGGATGAATAGCCGGGCTGCTTCAGTTGCTGCCGGGCTATGCGCGGTGGGCCAGGTACAGAAGTATTCTTAGCCAGCAACAGACCCGCTGGCAAGCTACTAATACTCAGCAATAGGTTGCTTATTCCACGGGGCCCGTAGATTCAAACCGATGAATTAGGCCCTGTCCCGATTTTTTGCCCGCCTCGGAGGATATGTACAAGTCGCCATTAGGCGCAAAAGCCAAACCTTCGGGCTGAGGAAAGAGCTTGCTGGGGAGCGTTTGCACGGCTACCAGCTTACCGGCAGCATTCAACTCTACCAGGCCGTTGCCCCGCGCCGACAACACGAATATGTTGCCCGTCTGCGGGTGTACGGCTACGGCTGAGGGTGCAAATTGGCTCACCTTAGGGTCTTTCTTACCCTTTTGCTGCCCAGGGTCGGCGTCCAGAATTTGGGGTACGTCGAGTACGTATGCTGGCTTGGACTCCGCCTTGAAGGTGGTGAGGTCGAGGCGATAGAGGGCGCGCTTGGTGTTGTCGAGGCCGGCGCCGGCTTCGTTCTTACAGGCAACCAAGAGCGTGCGGGAAGCGGCGTCGTAGGTGAGGCCTTCTAGGTCGTTGGCCGTCGTTAGGCCGGTGGCGTGGGTGGTGGTTTCGGTGGCAGTGCGCCGGAATAAAGTGCCGTCGCTGCGAATGATCAACCAGGCGTCGCCCATGCGGGTTACGTCCTCATAATCACCCTTTTTGCCAAACTTTACCGTACTGTCCACGCGCTCAGTGCGCAGGTTGTAGAAGTATAAAATGCCGGTTTCGTCTTCAATGGCAGCCAGCCGTTCGGGGCCAGCAAAGGCGATACCTGATATTTCGGCCAGCTCGGGCGGCATGGTATAGCTAGCGCTAGGCTTAGTGAAGTTATAGGCACTGCGCTTGAGCGGGCCGGTAGACGCAGACTCGGTAGTACCAGTAGCGGCGTTCATGTCGGCCGTAACAGCCGTATTTTGGTCAGTAGGAGAGTCACAGCCAAAGGCAATAAGCGCGGCGCAAAACAAGATTTCTTTCATAATAAAGCAGCAAAAGTGGCAGCCGCAAAAACAGCTCTGCCGAGGATATTCCAGGTAGTACGTGTAGAGGTAGATGAGCGTCTACTTCGACATACTACGGTCAAAATGGCTTTGGGGGGCATTTATGCCTGATGGCGGGCCGCTACTTGGTGGCGTTAACACCTGGTGCAATTCTGTCGCGCTTTATATCACCTGGCAATGCTTTCAGCGGGTAAAATCCGTAACGAAATAGAAGCTGCTGACGCTTTTTGAGTAGTGAGGGCTTTTTACTCACCTATACTCAGTACTAATCATTCAGATGAAGTCTGGTCCTATTCGGCTGAAAAGAGCTTGGTGCTCTGTAGTTGCTCGGTACAGTTGATTTACTATAATGAGCACCTTGATTTAGGCTCCACGTTTATTCTGCATCTCCGATTTCCACAATCGGTTCCCTGGATTGCAAGAGGTTGTGCAGGCCTTCTTGCTCAAACAAGACCTTGCCTATTTTTACCTGCGACCAGCCCGACTTTAATTGGTACGAGAAAACAGGAATGCCCTGTCGCAGCACACAATCAATGTAGCAAGTGCGGATGGTTGCCTTCGTAGATAGGTGGCTATTTAACTGCAGCAAATGCGTAGACAGCAGAAAAGTGGAGCGCGGAAAATTAACCAGGCCATTAAGCGTTGCGGAGGTGATTTCTAGGGCATCGTCTACATTGGTGCCCCGAAAAAGCTCGTCGAATATTGCGAACGTGCGGCCCTGGCTGTGGGCAGCTTGCAAGACGGTTTTGAGGTTTTGAATTTCAGCCATAAAGTGGCTGTAACCATCACGCAGACTGTCGCGCAGATTGATAGCTACCACAATAGACTCGAAAAATGGCAGCTCACATCGGGCTGCTGGTACGCCCATGCCTGCGTGAGCGAAGTACACGCACAGGCCAACCGCCTTCAGCAACGTGGATTTACCCGACATATTCGGGCCCGTCAGCAGCACCACGTTTTCTGCGGGCGCCAGCACGAGCGTATTGACGACTGGCTGCTGCACCAGGGGGTGATAAAATTCATCTAGCTGCAGCCCTTCTTCCCGAAACTGCGGAAAAGTGAAGCCGAGAGTGCGCATTCCCTTTGCGGCCGACCAGTACGCCTCAAAGCGATTAAAAGCCCCCCAGAACGTCGTTAAATCCTCTTCTGAAATGGCTTGAAGCTGTCGGGCCACTTGTACCATGCGAGCCACCGAAAAAGCGTCTTCTACGATTACTCGCGCGTTGCTTTCCAGGCTAAAACGCTCCAGAAACCTGCCTATAAGTAGAAGCTGAGAGCGGTAGTTGCTAGGAAACGCCTGGGGATTTAAGCGGTGAAAATAGTGCTGCTGTAAGCGGTGCAGAAATTGAATAACCTGTACATAGCGGGCGCGGGTCTGGTAGCGCGCCTCTTCCGAAAATAGCAGTTGGAGGGAGGCTTTGGCTTGATTGGTAGGCAGGATAACTCGGCCACTACTTACATCTGCCAGGAAGCGCTGCACTTCGCGCAACTGGATCTTGGAGTAGGAGAAGTCGGCCAGCACCTCCCAATTGGCTAAAAAGCCTTGGAAAACGGCTTGCTTTGCCTGTACTAAGTCAACCGTGGGTGGAAGCTCTTGGAGCAAGTGCAGCAAAGCAGCCTCTGCTTCTGCGTTGTGAGTGAAGTTGAACAGCGGCATCAGCTCCGCCTCAATCTGTAGATCCTCGACGTGTAACATAGCGGACGCTGGAGTGAAGCTACTTGACGCCGGTGGTCTGAAAATATTGTGCGATTTGCAGCCTGTCGCTCAGGTTATTTTCGGTAGGCGCTCGGCTGTTATACTCTACACCTAGGAACGTCATGCTTGATCTGGCGTCCGCCTGTTCGAGCGTGACGCTCTGAGTTTATTTTCCCTTCACATAAAACGGGATATTCGCCGTAGCCACATTATCGTGCCCATCGTATGCGTACACAAACAACCGATAGGCACCTTCCTGGGTTGGGGCGGTGAGCTTGGTTTGGCCTTTGGCATCGGCCGGAATCAAACCCGGAATAGCAGCGGGGCGACTTTCCCGGTCACCGCCCGACTTCAGGTCGGTGCTCTCAGGCAGTAGCTCGTAGCGGTAAGTGAGCGGGTCTTTGTTGGGGTCGGTGACGGTGGTGGCAACGGGGTAGCTCTGGCCCGGTTGCAAGTAAATATTGTCGGTGGCCTGCTTGCCATCCAGCAAAAAGCCCCCCAGGTGCGGCGCCCGATTTTGGGGCCACTTGCCGCTCCACAAATACTGCATTACATCCACCACTTCCGACTCCTTGCCGTCCTCCGTAAATAGGCCGTACCAGGTGGGCGTGCGCTCTTGCTTTTGGCCCCACAAAAACACGTAGGTGCCCAGGCACTGGGTTTTAGCTTTAGCAATAAAAGCTTCGTAGCGGCTCTGGTACACGGCGGCTTTCTGGCTGCTGGTTTCCTCCACCGACGCTTTCCAGGGCGTGACGGGGCTTTCCCAGTGGCCCGTCGGACCCCACTCGGCCACCACGTAGGGGCCAGTCCAGCCCGTGTCGTGCACTTGCTGGGGAATGGCAGCCAGCCCGGCATACGTGTTGATGCCGAGAATATCCACGGCTGGGCACTTGGCTTTGATGAAGTCGACTTCCTTCTGATTGAGACCGGCCAGCACAGTGCTGGTGGGGTGGTTGGGGTCCACTTCGTGAATCATCTGGGCAATCTGCTGCACCGCATCCCACACTTTCGGATTGGTGTACTCCAAGTTCAGCTCATTGCCTATGCCCCAGAACAATAAGGCCGGATTGTCTTTGTACTTCACCACCTCAGCGCGCAGCATCTGGAGTTGCTCGGCCACAGCCTGAGGATTGTTGTAGTCGAAGCCTTGGCGCTCGGGGGTTACATACAAACCCATCATCACCGTTAGGCCGTGTTTGTTGGCGTCGGCCAGCACTTTATCGGCGTCGTTGGTAGCCCAGGTGCGGATAGAGTTGCCCCCACAAGCCTTGATGCGCTCCGGAAATTGACCCCCACCAGCCCCCTTAATGAAGTAAGGTTGCCCCGCACGTAGCAGCTCGTAGCGGCCATTTACCTGTTTAAATTCAACCTTGATGGGTCCGGTTTGGGCACAGGCTGTGATGGTTAGGGCGAGCAATGGCAGAAAAAAAGCAAGCTTCATAGGATGGCTGGGGGGCTTTTTAGTTGGTTAAAGCTAGCTAGATTCAGCCTCTATACAGCCCCACCCAATTCACTAGCTTCTACAGGGGCTCGATGTTGCTGGTGTTACTGGCGCCGGGGTCTGTGTCGCCGCCCATGTCGGACTGCGCACCAGCCGCCGTGGGGTCGGTAAGAATATCTGCCGCGGCATCGTTTTTTGCAACGGGCGTAGGAGCCTCGGCATCAGGAGTGGGAGGCGGCGCGGCGGTGGGGGCGCTATCGGGGCGGGGCTGGTTGGTAACGGTGGGGCCGTCGGCGCTCTGGGTATCGGCGGTGCCTTTTGAAGGAAGGGAGTTATCAGCCGGATTGGGCTGCTTAGGAGGCGTTTTGGGGTCCATAGCTATTTGTGCCTAGAAGGTGAGAAAAGCTGCTGAAGAGGCGGCAGTTGCTAGGCAGGTATACGGCACAGCTGAACCGTTGGACACGTCAACCCTGCTAGCCTAGTCTGCGTTATTATAGCTATTCACCATAGCCTTTGTCAATCATGAGCATATTTTCTAATCGCCCAAGCGGTTCACTAGGTGGCCTGCTTTCGGGCTTGTTTGGCGGTGGTAGAAGGGCCGTAAACCCTGCTACTGGTACATATGATAATGCCGGTCGGGCTGGAGGCGGTGGACGCAAGCTTGTCACTGGTGCGTTGCTGGCTGCCGGCGCTGCTTACCTCTACAACCGCAACAAGAATAAGGGTACCGGTGCGTCTAATACCAACGTGACCAACTTCAACCCTAATCTGTAGGCACTCCGCCGGATCTTAGGCAAAAGCCCCACTCTGAGCCAATACTGGCTCAGAGTGGGGCTTTTGCGTTGAAGTTTAGGCAGTTGAGTAAACGCAAGGAATTGAAAACCAGACTGGGTCAAGCTGAGCTTGCAGAAGTATGACACGAAAGAGATTTTACTACAGCAACTAGCAACGCTGTGGTGCCAACTTGCCGCTTCGCGGCAGTGGAGGTATAACCTCCACGCTATGACTAGGCACAAGTTACGCTACGCTAAACTCGCGCCAATTAGGGGTTTTGTTTATGATAATCTAGGCAACGTAAAACACTAAAAAGAGCCCAGCGAGAACAACTAGTACAACCAGTATAGGTATCACGTAGCGATTGTCATTTACTGCGCCAGCCGACTTTGTGGGTGAGTTGTAATTCGGGTTTTTCAAAAACACGCTTATAGCCTCAAGCACATTACTCATATGTGTATTGGCATTTTCTATTTCGTGTGCTTCATCAAACGATCCGACTTTGCGGCGTATTTCTACATGTATTTCCGTTTTATCAGCCGCTAGATTCTTTAGTGTAATATCAATGTAGACACCAAGAGAAAGTGTCTCCAATGCACTGAACGTATAGATATTCATTACATCATTAATGGTCCTTAGCGTGTACGCTTTCTCGAAATAATTAGGGAATTGATAAACGGCTGCTGCGACTTCATTTAAACCAAAATTCACTACAACACTTTTTGTGAGGTTTTCTACAGATGCCATGAGTATAGTATTAAAGTAAGTTTTTATAAAGTAAATAACCTCACGGCCGCGCCGCCATCATAAACGTCAATTCGCCGCCATTCATAATATCCTGATGCGATAAAAACGGACGCGTCAGTTTCTGCCCGTTTAGCCGCGCTTCCTTCACATACACATTCTTGTCGCTCTGGTTTTTGACGGTGATGGTGAAGGTCTTGCCGTTTTCAAGGTTAATGGTGGCGCCGTGCACAGCCGGGCTGCCTAGGGCGTAGTCGGGGGAGGCGGGCGCGACGGGGTAGAAGCCCAGGGCGCTGAAGATATACCATGCGCTCATCTGCCCGCAGTCGTCGTTGCCGCCGAGGCCATCGGGAGTGGGGCGATACATTTTGGGCAGGATCATGCGTACACGAGCCTGAGTTTTCCAGGGCTGATCAGTCCAGTTGTAGAGGTAAGCGGCGTGGTGGGCGGGCTCGTTGCCGTGCACATAGTTGCCGATGATGCCCTCGCGGGTGATGTCCTCGGTTTCGGCAAAAAACTTGTCGGGCAGGTGCATTGTAAACAGCGAATCGAGGTGGGGCACGAAGCGAGAATTGCCCCCCATGAGCTGAATAAGCGCCGCCGGATCTTGCGGAACGTAAAGGCTATAGTTCCAGGCGTTGCCCTCAATGAAGCCTTGGTTATGGGTGCTGAGCACGTCGAACTCTTTGCGGAAGCTGCCGTCGCTGAGGCGAGGGCGCATGAAGCCGATGCGCTTGTCATACACGTTCTGCCAGTTCTGAGCGCGCTTGCTGAACTCCTGGTAAATATCCTGACGCCCCAGCTTCTGCGCTGCCTGAGCAATGCACCAGTCGTCGTAGGCGTATTCCAGGGTTTTCGAGACGGAAGAGCCGCGCTTGTCCTCCGGCACGTAGCCCAGGCGCAGGTAGTCACCGATGCCGTCGTACCACTGCTGGCGGGCGGTAGTCACGCAGGCATCCAGAGCCTTATTGGCATCAAAAGGTGCGTTACCCTTTACAATGGCATCGGCAATAACGGGCACGCTGTGGTAACCGATCATGCACCAATTTTCGTTGGCGTGGTGACTCCAGACGGGCAGCATGTGCTCGGCGCTCTGCGTAAAATGGGCCAGCATCGACTGCACCATATCAGCATTGCGCTTGGGCTGCAAGAGGTTAAACAGCGGGTGCAAAGCCCGATAAGTATCCCAGAGGGAGAATGTGGAGTAGTTAGTGAAGCCCTCGGCTTTGTGTATATTCTGGTCGAGGCCGCGGTACTGGCCGTCGGCATCCATATAGGTAGTGGGGCTGAGGAAGGTGTGATACAACGCCGTGTAGAAGTTCTCCTTGTCCGCCCGCTTCGGCGACTGTATCGTGACGCGGCTTAGCTCCTGCTGCCACTGCTGCTGGCCCTGGCGCTTCACCTGCTCGAAGTCCCAGCCCGGTGCCTCGGTGCGCAGATTCTGTAAGGCCCCGGCCGTGCTCACCGGCGAAATAGCCATCTTGAGCTTGATCTTTTCGTTGGCCTTCGTCTCAAAATCGAAGTAGAGGCGCAGCTGCTCGCCGGCTAGCTCGGGGAAGTTCTTGCTCTGGTCAAACCGGCCCCAGAAGCCGCGATACACCTGTTTGGGCGAGTAGTTGCGGCTGCCGTACTGCCGAAACGGCTTGGAAAACTGGAGGGCAAAATACAGCGTGCGGGTGCGGGCCCAGCCGTTGGTTTGGCGGTAGCCGGTCACTAAAGAGTCGTTTTCAACCCGCACAAAAGTCCACACGTTTTTGTCCGGGTAATTATAAATGCCCGCCATCAGATCTAGAATGATGTGGGCCTGATCGGACTGCGGAAACGTGTACTGGTGAAAGCCCACGCGGTTGGTGGCAGTCAGCTCGGCCAGGATGCTGTGGTCTTCCAGCTTCACCTTGTAGTAAGCAGGCTCGGCTACTTCCGTCTGGTGGGAGTAAGCGGAGCGGTAGCCGCTTTGGGGCTTGGCGGCCGTGCCAGGGTTGAGCTGCAAGCGGCCAGTGGTGGGCATTACCAGAAAGTCGCCAAGGTCAGAGTGGCCAGTGCCGCTGAAGTGAGTGTGCGAGAAGCCGACGATGGTTTTATCGGCGTATTGATACCCAGCGCAATACTTATACACATCGGGATTGTACTTGCCGTTCTGCTCGTAGCTCAGCGTGTCGGTATCGGGCGAGAGCTGCACCATGCCGAACGGCACTGTAGCCCCCGGAAACGTGTGCCCCATCTTGGCCGTGCCCACCAGAGGCTTAGCGTACTGCACCAGGTTTTCGGTGGATTTCGGCTTCTGGTTTTGGGCGAGACCTGACAAGGCCGCAAGGAGGAGCAAGGGCAAAAATAGCTTCATGAGGAGCAAGATAAGAGTTGATCAAGCTACTCCTCACTCTTCAAAATTTCTTACAGTGATACCTGAAAAAGACGGTAGCCCTCCTCCGTGCGGATAAACCCGAAATCGTTTTGGTATATGTCTTCCGCTTTACCTGATGGTGAATTATAAGTCACGACTACATGAAACGCTGGGTATTTTTCATAAAAAGGATCACCACATTCTGTTAGGAAAGGCTGAAAGCTTTGGCTCGTTAAAATGGACATATCTAGGCTTTCAGTGAAAATAGCGACGTTTTTTGCGTCGCGATGCACCGCCCTAAGTCCCGATTGTGATACCGGCCCATAAAATTGCTGCATAAACGCTGCCCGCTCAATAAGTTCAAACTGGCCTTTGCGAGGGCGAAAAGCCAATTCTGTGAAGCACAGTGACGCTAGGGTTTCGGCCTTGCCAGTGCGCACAGCGGGCACAAACACATTGTATAACCAATGCGTGAATTCTTTCTTGTAATCTACAAATGAGTAACGGGCGCCATTTACGGCCCGGAAAGTTATGGTGGTAGCTGTATTCACGGCTGCAGCATTAATTTTTAGTGAATACAGATCTAGCCACCCCTTCCACTTTTGCTCGTGCAGGTTGTCGATCACTATTTTATTACGCTCATTCAACAGCACCCAGCGCCCACCTACCCAGCTTGGGTGTTCGCAACGCATCGTATCGCTCTCGCCACTTAGGCATGTAGCCCGCGCTCCAATTAGTGCTAACGCTAGTCCGTTGTGAAACTGGGTAATGGAATTATACACAGCCGGAATTGCCACTTGCCCTTGGCTGTCAAGAAAACCTACTCGGTTACTTTTTCGGCTCTTAAATCGAATTTTGCCCTCGTTTTCACAGTCATAATAATAGTCAACCATATACACGCTGTCGCGTCCCACCTGCCGGCCATTTTTCAGCAAATGATAAGTAGCTCCGGTGTTGGCTTCACTCACGGCAATGATGTGTCGAAAGGTTATGGCGGTGCCAAATTCGCCAAATTTAGCTGGCACTTGAATATGCCCTTTTGCATCCTGGTAGCCGTATCGAGTTCTTTCATTTATCTCCTCGCTAAAGCGCGTCCAGACCTCGTCTGGCTGCTGAGCGAAGGAGGAGAAAGCCGCGAGGAGCAAAGCGGCGAGAGGCAGGAGTTTCATCAGCTTTAGATTGAAGCTGGTAAGGTAGGCAGGAGGGTGGGAAAGAGTACGTTTCAACAATGCTAGTGTGGTAAAGCAACTTGGTAAATGGTATCGCGTCTCTACGTCGCATGCATGCATCAAAAGGGCAAGCCGCAAAAAAAATAAGACACCGCCTGTAACCTTTCCGATTTTTTGCGGTGTCCACGTTTGAACTCTCTTCCTAATCAATGCATGTCTCGTCTGTCCGGCCCGCGCAACCGGAAAGACACCTCAGCTAAGGCCGCTGCTAGCGGGCTGCTGTCCGCGTCATGCCCTGCGGTTAGCGAAGCGAGAATTCCCAGCCTGCCGCCTAGTTGCCTTGGCCGTTCGCTAACCTGACCCTGACTCCCGTTTTCATCATCACTAGAAGCATTATGCGCACTAGCTCTACTTCTTTCGTTGCCGGAATATTATTAGCCGTATTGGCTTGGCTAATCGCCGCTTCGGCCGCTGCCCAAACGCCTGGCAGCATCACAGGCACCGTACGCAGCGCGGCGGGCGTTCCAGTTGACTACGCCACTGTCACCCTGCACCGCGCCGCCGACTCGTCGGTGGTCAAAACTGAGTTTAGCGACGGTCAGGGGGCTTTTCGCTTCGAGGGCTTGAGCGAGGGCAGCTACCGCGTATCGGCGGCGCAAGTAGGCTTTGTGCGGTACTGGACAGAGGTCTTTACGCTACCCGCTGGGGGGCAAAAATTGCCCGTCATCACCCTGCAAACCAGCGCCGCCACCCAGTTGAAGGAAGTGCAGGTAGTCGGGCAGAAGCCGTTGTTTGAGCGCTTGGCCGACCGTACCGTGGTGAACGTGGAAGGCTCAACTTTAGCTTCCGGCAACACCACCCTTGATGTACTGGCCCGCGCCCCCGGCGTGACCGTAGATGGCAACGACAACCTCGCCTTACGCGGCCGTCAGGGCTTGCTGGTGCTCATTGATGGCAAGCGTCAGCCCATGACCGGCACCGAGCTAGCCGATTACCTCCGCTCTTTGCCAGCTGATCAGCTTAAAAGCATTGAACTGATTACAAATCCACCCGCCAAATACGATGCGCAAGGAGGCGCCGGCATCATTGCCATCAACCTCAAAAAAGACCAGCGCCAGGGTACCAACGGCAACGCCAACATCAGCTACGGCCGCGGCGAGTACGGCAAATTTTCCAGTAGCTTGTCGGGGAACCATCGCAACAAAGATGTCAACGTGTTCAGCTCCCTCACGTATGGCCGGCGCCGCAACTTTGGTGTTCGTGATACCTACCGCTATTTCTACGAGTCGCAGGACAACGGGGAGCCGGTGCTCATCGGTACTGCTGACCAGCGTAACCGAGGAGTATTCGAGGATCACTTCTTGATTTATAAGGTCGGCACAGACGTGAATTTGTCGAAGAACACTGTGCTGGGGGGCGTTATTTCGGGCTTTGCGGTACCGAACCCGAAGCCCAGCGGCTCAGGCGTCAACACCAGTACTTTTTACAATGGCGCAGGTGAGGTAACCGATTATTATACCGCCCTGAGTACGGGCCGGGGCAACAATCCCAACATCACGGGCAACATCAACTTCAAGCACACCTTCGGTGAGGGCACCGGCCGCCCCGAGCTAACAGCCGACGTAGACTATGCCCGCTACAACACCCACCGTACCCAAAGCCAAACCACCTTTTTTCAACTGTTAGGCCGGCCCGATGCTACGCTGGCCAGCGACCAAACCAGTGAACTGACCATCAAAGCTATAAAGGCTGATTACACCCAGCAGCTAAACGCCGACACCCGCTTGGAAGCCGGCGCCAAAGCCAGCCAGGTGTACGCCGACAACGACATCCAGTTCACAAATACCCGCGAAGGCATCACCACGCCCGACCTGAACCTGAGCAACCGCTTTCGCTACGACGAAGTCATTACGGCCGCCTACGCCAACCTGAATCATAATTTCAGCAAGCAGTTCAACTTGCAAGCTGGCTTGCGGGGTGAGAAAACCCACGCCACTGGCCGCCAAATTGTGACTTCTGAGAATTTCGAGCGCAACTACTACCAGCTGTTTCCAAGCGCGGCCCTGAAGTATTCGCCCACCGAGCAAAACGAAGTAACGATGTCATTGAGCCGCCGTATCAACCGGCCCTCCTATGGTCAGCTCAACCCTTTCCGCTTTATCATCGATCCCGCTACTTCCGGCAAAGGCAACCCTAACCTGCGCCCCGAAACTAGCTACAACATGGAGGTGAACTATACCTTCAAGCAGAAGTACACCGCCGGCCTCAGCTACAGTGTCACCAAGGACCCCATCACCGATGTGGCCTACCCCGAAACTGACACTACCACCGTTTCGACCAACGTAAACCTAGACCAGCAGCAGTATGTATCGCTCACGCTCACAGCGCCCATTACGGTCGGTAAGTGGTTGAGCATCTACAACAACGCCGTGTTCTTTTACGTCCACTATGACGGCACGCTAGCCGGAACGAACCTACGGGCCGGGCAGCCGGCTTATACCCTGAGCAGCAACAGCACCTTCACTTTGGGCAAAGGCTGGGGGGCAGAATTGAACGCGCGCTACAACTCCCGGCAGCGGGTGGGCTTCTTCGAATTCAGCGACTACGGGCAAGTGAGTGTAGCCGTGAAAAAAGAAGTGCTGGACCGCAAAGGCACCATCAAGCTGGCGGCCACTGACATCCTTTACACCTTACCTTTTAGCGCTGTTTCTATCTACACCAATTACCAGCAAGACCTCTATATCCGCCGCGATACGCGCGTGGTAACGCTCTCCTTTGCCTGGAAATTTGGCAACGAAAAAGCGGCGGTCACCAACCGCAAGACCGGGGCCGAGGAAGAGAAACGTCGGGCACAGTAACGGTCACTGAAATTATTATATAGTTGAGCTGCTTAGCTCAACTATAGGGAGTCTTTTTATAAAAATATCCTATTAATATGTATACCTGAGTTGCTGTCTATCGTAAAAAAGCATCACTCTCGTAATTCTACCTAACTATGAAAACAATGAAAGTATTTCCTCATTTCCTGGTGGCCGGTGTACTCGTAATTGGCACTGCCTGCAGTAGCGCCAATACAGGCACTAGCTCCGGTACAGAAACCGCTACTGGTAGCGCAACTGGTACTAGCAGTATGGGTGCTGCAAGCGGCACCTCCGCCACAGGAGCAAGTAGCTCTGCTATGGATGCAGGTTCGACAGGCTCAGTTGCCGGAGGGACTATGGGCGCCAGCGGAACGACTGGTACAAGTAGTGCAGGTGTAGGTGGCACAGCTGCATCGGGGGCAGGTGGCGGCACGTCTGCCGCGACGGAAGGCACAAGTGGTGCAGGTGCTACCGGGGCCACGGGCGCAGCCGCCGCTACTGATATGAGCGCGTTTATGGCCACTTTTTCCACTATGCAAGACCCCGTCTTTTTACTGAACGCGGCTAGCAGCAATATGCTGGAAATTCAGGCGGGTAAACTAGCTTCACAACAAGCCTCCAATGCTGAGGTAAAGAAATTTGCTCAGATGATGGTTAGCCACCACACCAAGGCTACACAGGAGCTTAAGGCTGTAGCTACGCCGCTCGGGGTAACCATGCCAGAAACGATGATGCCTGTTCATCAAGCTATGGCCGACCGACTGAAAAGTAAAACCGGTAAGGACTTCGACGAGGCGTACATGGACCTCATGGAAACGGCCCATAAGATGGACATTGCAATGTTTGAGGTAAAAAGCAAAGCAGCAGACTCACCAACTGTTCAGGCATTTGCCACCAAAACGCTGCCCATGTTGCGGTCGCACCATACAATGGCAGACAACATCGAAAAGAAGGCTGATTGAGCAGGCACATGCGTTGAGTAAGCCGACAACTGAAGGTGTTGCCAAGATTTGCCCCCCAAGGCATTCCCTGTCATAAGTATAAACAACGCTCCCGGCGCTAAGCAACAGCAGTTGCCTTAGTGCCGGGAGCGTTGTTTATAGAAACGAAGCAGCTTGAAGAGGCTTACTAATGCACGTGGGCCCAGCTCTTAGGACTTATTCAGATGCTAAGATGGCGCTGGGGGCGTTTTTAAAGATTTAGTGTAGGCTAACAGCCAGAGTTTTCGGTATGTAATCAATGGTCATGGTCGTAGCTGACAACGCGGGTTACTTTCCACTGGCCGTCTTTTAGGCGCCATACCATCAGGTTCTTGAAAGTGCCGCAGTCGTCTTTGCCATTCTCTACGTGGCAGAAGCGGTGCAAATGAGCATCGACGGCGCCGTAGCCCGGAATGGGATACACTTCCAAGCTGCCAGGCACCAATTGGCGGTTGAGTCCGGTCGTTTTGTTCTGCTCAAATAAGCTCCGGAACCCGTCCATCGTTTTGCGAAAATCGGCCAGGCCGCCTCTATCGTGAAAGAACTCGAGCTCCTCGGCGAAGAAGGTTTGGAGCTGGTCCGCGTCGTGGCGGTTAAAGGCAGCAAACATGGCGCTGTCGAGCCGAGCGATGGTCGTATATAATTCCTTAGCTGGAGGTAGTTGCACCCCAGCGACTGGTGTCACCTGTGAAATAGTAGGTGATTCGGCCGGCTTGCTTGAGGAGCACGAATTGCCCCCCAAGGCCAGGATTGAACCACCCATGACGGCCACACGCTTCAAGCGTGATTTTGTAACTAGATTAGTAAAGGTTTTTAACATAGCGTTACAGGATAAAAAACAGGCTTTTGCAACTTAGTAAATCGCTTCGTTGGCTTAAATTTTTTGAGACATCTGGCCTGGTTTAGAGCAATATAGAGCAAGATTGTTACTACCAAAACTCGCTGACTTCGTTAAGAAATGCAGTTAGGGTCGCTGCCTGCATCCGCGTATTCAAAACCGGATCAGGATGCTGCCAATATTTAGATGACTAAATAAGTAGAAAAGGACATCAATATGGAAACAACGCAGATAAGTGCCAGTACGCGGCCTACTTATGAAGTAGCGCACATCATGGGCGGTCTATATGGCGACGGCATCATTGGGCTCAAAGGCGCATTCACTCGCGACTGGGTGCAGCAGCTTGGTGAAGACATTGCCGTGCTCTACGAGGCTGCTCTCCAGCGCCCCGGCGGTGCCCTGGGCCGCGGCCCCAAGCGCCACTACGTCGAGATTCATCCCGAAGACATCCGCGGCTTTGTGGAGCTGGCTACGCACCCGTGGGTGACGGCCGTGTGCGAGGCCGTACTCGGGCCGGCGTACAAAATCGTGGAAATTGGCTTCGACGTGCCCAACCCTGGCGCCATGAACCAGCCCTGGCACCGCGACTTCCCTGCCCCCGACGATACCATCATGGGTCGTCGGCTCAACTCCCTGGCCTTCAACCTCACGACCGTGGACGTGACCGAGGACATGGGCCCCTTCGAAATTGCGCCCGGCACGCAGTGGGATCTGCCCACCAACTTCGAGCACGCGATGTTTCCGCCCAAGGCCAACTACCCCCGCTACGAAGCACGCGCCCAGCGCAAGTACCCGCAGATGGGCGACATTTCCGCCCGCTCGGCCCTGACCATTCACCGCGGCACGGCCAACCACTCCGATAAGTCGCGGCCCGCGCTGGTGCTGGGCGTCGATGCCCCCACTGCCACCAACGCCGAGCGCCACGACCTGCAGCTCACCCGCGCCTTTTACGCCACCCTGCCCGCAAGCCTACAGCCGCACCTGACCTGCCGCTTAGTAGATGAGCTGGAGCCCATCGTGCAGGGCCACACGATTGAAGGGCTGATGATGGGCGAGGCGTAAAGCGGTTGCTTTTTGGCGCTAAGCTAAGACTAAACAGCTAGTTCCCCTCCTCCGCGGAGGAGGGGTTAGGGGTGATTGGCCGAAGCTTGAACAACTCCCGGTTGTCATGCAGAGCGCAGCGAAGCATCTCGCGTGCTGACGCTGGAGTGGTAATCCCACGACCGCATGCGAGATGCTTCGCTGCGCTCTGCATGACGTTCTTGATATGCAATCAGGCCATGACATGAATGCCTTTTAGAACAACTTAAATAGATTAGTAACCATCCCAGCCCCGCCTGGAACACGTCATTTTCCTTTAAGCTTAGAAGGGGAGAATACCTCTCAGTCTCTAATCCATTATGCCTATACCCGAGGACCATATCTACCAGGAAGCGCACTTAGCGCCGATGACGGTAGAAGAAATCAACAAGCTGACTGCTGCGGCTCGGGCATTGCCACCTAGCGGCGACCAAACGCATGTGCTGGTGTCAGACGGTGAAGATCCGTGGGTTATCTCGGCTGGGGGGCATTTATACTACTGTACCGTCGATCGGCTGAAGCGAAAGATACTGGTGGCTCGGTTTGCAGAGTTGGCGGAAATGGCGAGTGCTGAGCTTGTGCAGGTGTGGCCAACGGAGCACGGCCCGGCGCCCGAATTCGTGGAGATATGGTCGCCGGAGCTACAACTGATCGATGGGAAATGGTACATCTACTTTGCGCTCTACAACGCCCGGCTGGGGGAGGAGCGGATGTTTGTGTTGGAAGGACTTTCGGGCAATCCGCAGGGGAAATACGAGTTTCAGGGCCAATTGCAAATCCCAACCGACCGCTGGGCCATCGATGGCTCCGTGCTGCGTACGGAAGAAGGTGAGCTGTATTTCATCTGGTCGGGGTGGGAGGGCGTTACCAATACCAGCCAGAATATTTACATCGCCCGCATGCGGGACCCGCTGACTATCGCCTCAGATCGGGTGTGCATTTCGAGGCCCGAATACAGATGGGAAAAGCAGGGCTACCCGCACGTAAATGAGGGCCCGCAGGCGCTGGTCCGCAATGGCCGCATCTTTATCATTTACTCAGCAAGCGGTAGCTGGACCGACGACTATTGTTTGGGTCAACTCACGCACTTAGGGGGCAATTTGCTGGACCCCGCTTCATGGCGCAAAGAACCCGAGCCGGTATTTGCCAAAACCGACACCATTTTCGGGCCCGGTCACGCGTCCTTTGTGCAGATAAAGGGGCAAGATTATATCATCTATCACGCCGCTCGCAGGAGTCAGGCCGGTTGGGCCCGGCAGATTAGAGCCAAGCCGTTTAGCTGGAAGCCAGATGGCTTGCCCGATTTTGGGTCGCCGGAGTAGCTTTTGTGGCGAATTGAGTTAATACTAGCTGGGTCAAAATTTTAAGAAGCGGTACTTTGCTTTTCAATCAATCTGCAAAGGTGGGCCTACTACTTTCATCTCATTGGCTGCAAAAATGTTAGCCATTTCTTCGGGTGTGGGGGGCGTTTTTAGGCTAGATAACGTGACGAAAAACTCTTCCAGTTTGCCCGCTGGTTGAAGCGTTACCATCATGTGGCCGCTAGCGCTGACCTGAGTCCATGCATGAGGTACTTGGCGGGGCAGAAAGATGCTTTCCCCAGTCTTAAGGCGGTATTTATCGTTGCCTACCTGAAAGTAATATTCGCCCTCTAGCACATAAAATACCTCATCCTGCTTGAAGTGGACGTGCAGAGGTGTGCCGCGGCCCTGCGACAAGCTAGTTTGCTCAAAAATGGCCAGGCCGCCGTTGGTGTCTTTCCCCGATACTTTTAAGTCCAGAATGTTCGCGTTGACGCCCATCAACTGCATGTGGCCGTGCAAGCGGCCCTCGCCGGCACCTATCTTAAAGCCTTTGCCAGGCTGATCGAGCATGAGCGATGCGGGCGCGGCGGCCATCAGGGGCAGACTAGTTAGGGTAGTCTGAATAAAGCGTCGGCGCTGCATAACTATCAGAGTTTAGGTACACACTCAATGACTTTGGCATCGGCCGTTGCTAGAAGTAGTTGGCACGCATCAACCTCAGTGCTAGTGTAATATAGCGAATAATCCATGTCGCTGCTTTGCTGACTACTGGCAAGCACAACTATACCCGAGCACAATCGGTACTACCCTAGGACTACCGAACTGCCTGAGAAGCGGAACTGGCCGCTGACCTTCCGATATCTCACCAAATGAATTGCGGGAGGCTACTTCCCTGAGTTAGTTATTCCCCTCATCACGAAGCAATGCCGCCACCTTATTTCAATGCCCTGAAGCTGGCGCTTCTGTTGCTTGGTAGTTTGCTCGCCGCGCCAGCTTGGGGCCAGTCAACAGCTCGGGTGCTGGACCGCAATGCCATCGGGTGGTTTACTTATAACGGCGACCACCAACTGAGCCCCGATTGGGCCGTGCACACCGAGTTGCAATGGCGCCGCACGCGCCTGGGCTTGGGCCGTCAACAGTTACTCTCGCGCCTAGGATTGGTGTACGCGCTAGCCGAGAATGTGGAGGTGTCGGGCGGCTACACCCAGCTTACTACCTACCCCTACGGTGACTATCCAACGGCCGATTTGGGCAAGCCAACCCCAGAAAACCGAGCACATCAGGACATAACTTTCACTAGTACCTATGGCCGTCTGCTGCTTTCGCACCGCCTGCGGCTAGAGCAACGCTGGCTGGGGCAGTTGGCCGAAAGCAATCCAAGTCGGGTAGAAAGCTGGGAATACCAGAACCGGGCGCGCTACCAGATTGCGGGTGAAATTCCGCTGCAAGGCCCCAGCATTGACGACGGCGAATGGTACGTCAACTTTTTCGATGAAATATTTATCGGCTTCGGAAGGAATGTGGGCCGCAACGTATTCAACCAAAACCGCATATCGGGCGGCCTGGGCTACCAAATTCGCGACAACTGGAAGCTGGAGCTGAACTACCTTAACCAGTGGACCCAACACGCTGAGCCAGAGCCCGATACACAACAGTCTGTATTTGAGAATAACAATGGCTTTCGGCTCAACGTGATTTACAACCTAGATTTGACTAAGTCACAACCGTCGGGGTAGACCTTACTGGCCGGCACAAAATGGGCTGCAAAGGTCTGAGAGACGTTTTAATATCTAAAAGCGCACTGCCACTCAGCCGAATTGCAGTTCGGCCGGCTCTCTATCCAAGGCTTGAATTTGAGCTTTGTACTCAGTTGGGAGTAAGGCCGCTTTGGCCCACTGGCTCATGCGCAAATGCTGCGTTTGGCGATACAGCGGCAACACTGGTCGGAGCCAAGAGCGAGAGCCTAGGTGCAGCAGGTCGCGCACCACATCGGGCACTACTAAGCGCTGGCCTTGCAACAGTAGCCAGTAGCGCAGTGGCCCCAGGTGCTTGCGGTACTGCTGATACAAATCGGTAGTGAAGCGGCTATGCTCTAGGTCAGCGGCCAGGTGTTGTTGACGTACTATAAGCCACTCGGCGTACGTGGGGGGCAAATTGGGGATACCCATGCGCTGCCCTACACGACTAAATACCTCGAACACTTCCTCCTTTTCCGCCGTGGTGAGCGGGCGCTCTAGGGCTTCAAACGAGCGGATGGAATAGTCAATAAGGAGAAAAAGGACATCGCGGTAGGCCCAATCCGGAATGGCCATACCGCGCTTGGCTTCTACGGCGCCGTGGATAGCGGCAATGGTATCGATGGCCCGCTCAGCGCCGGCCTGGGGGGCAAATACAATCTTGCGCGCGTACTCCACGGTGGAAAACAGGCGCGCCAGCGGATCGGCGGGCAGGCGACCGGTAAAGTACAGCCAATCAACGGCTTTGTTCAGCGCAAACTCGGCCGCCGCGCCAGCAAAAATAAAGAGCACAGTATCCGCTTTGCCCCAAATAGAGCGCACTACAGAATGCTTAGCAACGAAATATTCCATAGACCAAGAACTCGAAAAGAGGACAAATAGCTCCGCAGAACGGAAGTTGAAAGGAAGTCGGAAATAGCTGAACGCCCGCCTGCGCCCGTTGCGTATCAAGCGGCGGGCAGAGGTGGGCGTTCGATTACTTAGTAAGTAGGTAATCTGCCGTTTATTAATGTACTGGCTCGGCTAGTTGACCCGTGGCTACCTCTACTTGCTCCCTAATCTGCTTGCGGCCCGTGAGCAATAGCACTAATGCCAGCACCGAGGTAACAGCCATAACGGCTACCATGGGCACCGCCGTATGATTGCTGAAAATACTGACGGCCATTGAAGCCAGCGCGCCCATACCCATCCGTATGGCGCCCATCAGGGCCGACGCGCTGCCCGCATTGCGGGAGAAGGGCGCCAGCGACAAAGCCGCCGTATTGGGGCTGCTGAAGCCCAGGCAGCACAAAAAGAGAAACAGCAGCGCAATGGTGCCTTCCAGCCCAATCCAGCCAAAGCTGGTGCATATTAGCAGCGCCAGGCCCGTAAACACTTGGCAGATAAGGGCAACAAATACCAGCTGTTCGTTCTGATAGCGCCGCAGCAGCACACTATTTACCTGGCTGGACCCAATAAGACCCACCGAAAGAAAGGCGAAAATCCAGCCGTACGCCCGAGCATCTACCCCGAAGATATCCATGAACAACAGGGGTGAGCCGGCCACGTAGGCAAACAGACCGCAAAAAGAAACTGCGCCGGTAAACGTGTAGGTATAAAACTGCGGCTCCCGCAGCACCGTCCAGAAATTAGTCAGAATGGGCCGGGGTTTCAAGGACATCGTAACGTCGGGCTTGTAGGTATCGGGTAGCCAGAAGAACGTGGCGACCAAGAGCAGCAAGCCCATGGCCGCCAGCACGATAAACACCGCCTGCCACCCAAAAGCCGTAGTGACGTAGCTGCCCGCGGTGGGCGCAATCATGGGGGAAAGGCCAATAACGAGCATAATGAGCGCAAACACCTTAGCGCTGTCTTTCACCGGAAACAAGTCGCGCACCATGGCTACCGAAGCTACCCCAGCGGCGCAGCTGCCAATAGCCTGCACCAGCCGCAGCACAATCAGCCCATCGATGGTATGAATAACGGCGCAGCCCACGGAGGCCAGCACATACACCAATAGTCCAACATAGAGGGGCTTTTTGCGCCCAAACCGGTCGAGCAACGGCCCATACAACAGCTGGCCCGCCGAGATGCCGATAAAGAAGCTTGATAGCGACAAAGTCACGCGGGCGGCTGTCGTGTTCAGGTCTTCAGCAATGGCCGGAAAGCCCGGCAGGTACATATCGATAGAAAATGGTCCGAGCGCCGACAGGCTGCCCAAAATCAGAATTAGAAAAAAGTACTGTTGCTTGGACATGGGTAACTCTGGGGCATTTTGGCCCCTGTATATTCGAAAAAGAAAGACGGTAGGAAGTAATCTGACGAGCCGCAACGGAGCTAAAAAGCCCCCCAGGCAGTTACAGAATACGAAAGAACTAATCGAGGGTACGGAAGTTCTGGAATAGATAAGTGGCCTGAACAGCTACGCCCGCGAAATAATGCCGCAAGTTGCATATATAAGTCGGGGCTAGCGGAAGGAGTCAGTAGCTCAAGCAGCTTCGCCCCATGGCGATACCCACAGTGAGTTGCTCTTTGTGAGCTTGGCTTGAGGTTAAATAGGCAGTTGTGCGCCTTATTGCTGAGACGGCGCGGGCGCAATCCAGGTAGCCGGCCACAGCGTGCGCGGCTGGGCGGCCAGGTCAACGTTGGGCGCGACGATGGGGCGGCCTGGATGTTGGTTCAGCTGCACCTGCGAGTCGGCGTACACGGCTACTGGACCGAGGCCGCGCCGGGCATATTCGACTGCGAGAAAGTGAGCAAACTGCAAAATGTAGTCGGGGTGGCCCGCCAGCTTATGCACTTGCCTAGGGGTGAGATACGTGGCCGGGGAAACGGTTTCCGTGTAGCCATCGGCCCGCACTACCCGGTAGCTAAGCGTACCGGACTTAGCCCGTAGCATCATGCGCCAAGCGAACTGATGACCTTCCTCCGTCCAGTGCACGTCGCCCGGATAAAGGAAATGTCGGAACGGAATCAGCAGTTGAACAGCCACGTAAAACCCCAGAGCGGCCAGCAACGCGGGCGCATAGCGGGGAGCTATTGGCCGGGCCAACTCAGTATTTGTTGGGGTAAACTGCGGCAGACGGGGTGCCAGCCAGCGGCGCAGTCCACGTACGCGGCGGGGCCAGGAAGGAGGGAAGAACAAGGCCGCCGTAACCAGCAGGGAAAACCAAGGAAAAGTGCCCAGGCCGAAGATGAGTACATTGGATAGGTGAAAAAATATAGCCGCCCCAAATGCCCACGGCCGCGTGCGGCGCCAAAGCAGCAGAGGCACCACCAGCAGGTCGAACAGCAAGCCGCCATAGCTCATTATCGGGGGCAAGGCCGGGTGCCCTAATATGCCCCCAATAATGGGATAAGTGGCCTTAGCCGACAGCCATAAGGTTAGCGGTTTGGCCAGCAGCCAGTCAGTACCCAGCTTGGCAAGACCCGCATAAAAGTACACCACGCTCAGCTGAAAAAGCAGCAGATAGCGCGTCCAGGCGGGTACGGAGGCGGTGGGCGTCACCCGCCCGGCACGCACATCGGCGGAAGCGGCGCGGTGGGCTGGCATAAAAGCCAGCATGCCGGCCACGAGGCAGTAGAGGTAAGTGTGATTGATAAAGCGCGTTTGCTCAGCCAGAAACAGCAGCGTGTAGCATAGTGTCAGGAGCAGAGCGGCGGGGCGGAAATGCCAGCCGGCCGCCACGGCTATACCGGCTAAAATTGCCCCCCAATGCAGCTCCACCATCACGGACGGCGGCCAGTCGGGCAGCCAGTCGAAAAACAAATACGAGAAGTGAAACTGAGGCTCGGTGTACTCCCGAATATAGCCTAGGGCCAAGCTGCCCGCCATTTCCAGCGCTAGCAACACCCCGACCGCCATGCGTACCACTACCAGCCAGGCAATATCAATGGGGCGAAACAAGGCGGCAGTAAAGCGGGTAAGCATGCTGGCAAGATACGAGACCCAGCGCGGGCCGGGTTGTTACGCTGGGGGGCAATTTTCGGGTAAATAAGTATGATTGCTTAACAGCCACGGCTGCCAGTAGCATGATAATCCTGAACTGCCCAGCCAAGCAGTTGGTTTAGCCAAAAAGACCCCAACACTAGAAACAGCCGATGCTCCGCTGGATAGACGTGCTCAAATTTGCCAAATACAGCAACCCCGAGCCGGCCCGCAGAGTGGAGCAGGCGGAGGAAGTGTGGCGAGCTCAGTTGACGCCCACGCAGTATGAGGTAACGCGCCGGAAAGGCACCGAACGGCCCTACCGCAATGCCTACTGTCGCTCCTACGAGCCGGGCGTATATGCTTGCGTAGGCTGCGGTAGCTTGTTGTTCAACTCAACCGAGAAGTATCACGCCATATCCGGCTGGCCCAGCTTTACCCAGCCCATCGCCAAAAATGCCATCAAGTACGCCTTCGACAACAGCCACAATATGCAGCGCCTGGAAGCTCTTTGCAACGTGTGCGATTGTCACCTTGGCCACGTATTTCCGGATGGCCCCGAGCCCAGTGGGTTGCGTTACTGCATGAATTCCGAGAGCCTGCTTCGCTCCGAAAGTTGAGCCTGGGGGGCAAATGTTGGCCTAGCGGCGGGCGCGATAATCAGCAATGACGCCTTCGCAAATCCAGTTGGCCAGGGCCTGCCGGTTGTCGGGAATAACGAAACGGCGCTGGTCTTTGTCGTTGCGGATGTTGCCGAGCTCCATAAAAACGGTCGGCGCAAGGCTGTTGCGCACTACAAACAGCGAATTGCGCGTCGTGACGTTGCCGGAGTAGGGCCGATTGGGCTGAGCGCGGCGGTAGCGGTCAGTAAAGGTTTGGTGAATGCGCTGGGCTAGCTGCTGACCCGCCTTGCTGTTGGAGTTGTGGTAGAAAAATACGTCGATGTTCTGACCGGCGCTGCGGCTGTCCACGTGCAGCGTCAGCAGACGTTGGTAAGCGCCCTTGTGGCGGGCGTGCAGCTTATTTACGGCATTGATGCCCTGGCGCAGGCGGGCCACTTGGCTGAGCGGAATAGTCTGGCGCGGATACGTTACTTCGTCGTAGTCCATGGGCAGTACGGCTTGGTCGCGGATGCCATCGTTGGGGTCCTGCGTAATCATGTACACCGTAGCGCCGTGCTCCAGCAGGGCCCGAGCCAGTCGTAGCGTCACGTCGTAGGCGTACTCATCTTCGGCCAGGGAATAGCTGCCATATTGGCCAATAGCGCCCGGATCGGGGCCGCCGTGCCCGGACGTTAAGTACAAAACTGCCCCCCGCAGATTCTGGTCGCGCACCACCAGGTTCGCGTATTGTTTGCCAAATAGTGCGGCCAGCGGAATAGGGCCTGACGCGACTTTGCTAGCCACTGGGGCGCTGGGCGCTTTTGTGTTAGAGCGGGCAGCAGCCGGTGGCAGACGATACGTTTTGCCCACAATCAAGCTCTGGTTTTTGCTTAGATTGGCCTTGTTCAGCGCCAGAAAGGCCTGTAAATGCGTGGCCGGATTCAGGCCATAGCGGCGCAGCAGAGTATGCGTGCCATCGCCGGGACGCGCCGCAACCCGCCGGTAGGTAGTTTGGCTAAAAGCCTGAACGGAGGTGACAACCAGTACTAGGAATAGGAGAACGGAACGCAAAAGCAAGATGCTAGGAGAAGGCAGAAAAGTCGTGTACGGCGAAAGCACCGAAAAAGTAGTGCCAATACTATATGTCTAAGAGATGCAGTATGCTACTTAAGCTACAAAGCAGCACATAATCCAAAATGCCAGCTAGTAATCGAGAATTAGAAAACTAAAAACTAGCTCCCCTCCTCAGTTGAGGAGGGGTTGGGGGTGGTTGGCCAATCGTTGAACTACTCGCGTATGTCATGCAGAGCAGAGCGAAGCATCTCGCTCGCTTCGTTGTAATAGTAATCTAGTCGTCAGCACGCGAGATGCTTCGGCGCCGCCTCTGCATGACGTTCCTTTAATAGCGTGGCAAACAGCTAACCAACGCTCCGGTTAATCACCCCTAGCCCCTCCTCAACTGAGGAGGGGAGCTAGTTTTTAGTTTTCTAATTCTAGCGTAGTAATCTGCAATTAGGTAATGCTTTATGAATTGCGCGGCAGTTATAATAATCTAATTGCTAAGCTTTAGTAAGATTCTAGAGGCCAGCATTTATATGATCCGGCAGCAGATACGTATCTGAACACTTATTCATCCGCCGTCTTCATTTCGCGTTGCTACCACATGGCTAAATCTGTTTCTGAGCCTGATCCTACTTCGTTTACCGGCTTTGTGCACGTGCGCGGGGCCCGGGAGCACAACCTCAAAAACGTAGACGTAGAAATTCCGCGCGATGCGCTGGTTGTGTTCACCGGCGTGTCGGGCTCAGGCAAGTCGAGCCTGGCTTTTGGGACGCTGTATGCTGAGGCCCAGCGGCGCTACCTGGAGTCGGTGTCGCCGTACGCGCGGCGGCTGTTTCACCAGATGGCCGTGCCCGAGGTGGATGCCATCGAAGGTTTGCCCCCCGCCGTGGCCTTGCAGCAGCAGCGCGGTACACCTACTACGCGCTCGTCGGTAGGCAGCGTAACTACGCTTTCCAACCTGGTGCGCATGCTGTATTCGCGGGCCGGCGACTACCCAGCGGGGCAGAGCATAATTTACGCCGAAGCCTTTTCACCCAACACGCCCGAAGGCGCCTGCCCCACCTGCCACGGCCTGGGCCGCACGTACGAAGTAACTGAGCAAAGTATGGTACCCGACGGCTCGCTCACCATCCGGGAGCGGGCCATTGCAGCCTGGCCCCAGGCCTGGGGAGGGCAAAATCAGCGCGATATTCTGGTCACGCTGGGCTACGACGTGGACCGGCCCTGGCGCGACCTGCCCCAGAAAGACCGCGACTGGATTCTGTTTACCGACGAGCAGCCCGTAGTACCTGTGTACCCCGGCTACTCGCCCGCCGAAACGCAGCGTGCTCTGAAGCGCCGGGAGCCGCCAAACTACATGGGCACCTTCAGCAGCGCCAAGCGCCACGTGCTGCACACCTTTGCCAACACTCAAAGCCCGCTGATGAAAAAGCGGGCCTTGCAGTACATGCTCAGCACCGAATGCCCCTTGTGCCACGGCAAGCGCCTGCGGCCTGAGTCGCTGTCGGTGAAGTTTGCCGGGCTGGACATTGCGGAGCTTTCCCATTTGCCCCTAAAGCGCGTGGCCGGCTTGCTACGCCCCTTCGCCGATGGCACCCACACCGGCCGCAAAAAGCACGATGCGGCCCACCCAGAGCAGGTTATCGTAGCCCAACGCATTGCCGCCGACCTCGTGGCGCGCCTGGCGGTATTGCTCGATTTGGGCCTGGGCTACCTGTCATTGGAACGCAGTACGCCGACGTTGTCGCCGGGAGAGTTGCAGCGGCTGCGGTTAGCTACCCAGCTGTATTCTAATCTGTTCGGGGTAGTATATGTGCTGGATGAACCTTCGGCCGGCTTGCACCCATCAGACACGGAAGCTTTGCTGGCTGCTTTGGCAAGCCTCAAGCAAAGCGGCAATTCTTTGTTTGTAGTCGAGCACAATCTGGACGTGATACGGCAGGCCGACTGGCTGGTAGACGTAGGTCCGGCGGCGGGTGAGCAGGGCGGGCAGGTGCTGTATAGCGGCGTACCAATGGGCTTAGCCGCTGTACCGACTTCGCAGACGCGCCGCTACTTATTCGACCACAAAATGCCCCCCACACGTCAGCCGCGCACCTCTAGCGGCTGGTTGCGGCTAGCGGGCGTCACGCGCAACAATCTGGACGAGTTGTCGATAGAATTCCCGCTGGGCGTGCTCACTACCGTTACGGGCGTGTCGGGCTCGGGCAAGTCGAGCCTAGTGAGCCAGGTGCTGGTAGAGCTGGTAGCTGAGCACTTAGGGCAAAACATTGAAGCGGAGGAAGAAACCGAAGCCGACGAGCTCGAGCGGGCCGCGCCCATACCCATTGGGGGGCAAATTGTGAGCGGGATGGAGAACATTAAGCGCCTGGTACGGGTAGATCAGAAGCCGATTGGCCGCACGCCGCGCTCCAATATGGCTACCTACACCGGCCTCTTCGACCACGTCCGCAAGCTGTTTGCAGCCACCAAAATGGCCAAAGCGCGCCGCTATGATGCCGGCCGCTTTTCCTTTAATGTCGCCAAAGGCCGCTGCGAAAATTGTCAGGGTGAAGGCTTTGTGATGGTGGAACTACTGTTCTTGCCCAGCGTGTACGCGCCCTGCCCCGTGTGTCACGGCGCCCGTTACAACGCCAAAACTCTGGAAGTCACTTACCAGGACAAAAACATAGCGGAGGTGCTCGGCATGACGGTGGATGCCGCTTGGGAGTTCTTTGCCGCTGAGCCTTCGGTGCAGCGCGCCCTTACGGTGCTGCGCGAAGTTGGCCTGGGCTACCTGCGCCTGGGCCAGCCCGCCACAGAGCTATCAGGGGGTGAGGCCCAGCGCATCAAGCTGGCGACCGAGCTCCAACGCACCCAGCGCGGCACCTCGCTCTACATCCTCGACGAGCCCACCACCGGCCTGCACCCCTCCGATGTGGAAAAGCTCATGGTTCAGCTCGATAACCTAGTGGAAGCTGGCAACACGGTCATCGTAGTTGAACACGACATGCGCGTAGTAGCCGGCTCCGACTGGGTAATTGACATGGGTCCCGGCGCCGGCGACGAAGGCGGCCAAGTAGTAGCCGCCGCCTCACCCGCTAACGTCGCCAAAGCAAAAAACAGCCGTACCGCCCCATATTTGGCTCGCTTTCTTGGGGATGGGCAGTGAGTAGGGAATGCAAAGATTTATCAAATAGGCGGTCATGCAGAGCATAGCGAAGCATCTCGCGTGCTGACGACTGAGTTACCATTGCAACGACCGCGAGCGAGATGCTTCGCTGCGCTCTGTATGACCCCCTTTTATTGTTCTACAACAGATACTTAGATCACCTCCATACTCTTTCCTATACGCAGTAAATGATTCCTCTTGTCTAAACTCCCCACATTGTGCGTCCTTTGCGGGCCTTTCGATTTTGTCTTGTGTGCCTATGCCGGCTAATCTTTCTTTAAGAACCGTTGATGTGACGCGCTACGTCACGCCCCTGCGTGAGGGGGGCTCCCTGCCGGCCCTTGCCGAAGCGGACGATGGGTTTTTGTATGTCTTAAAATTTCGTGGTGCAGGCCAGGGGATTAAAGCCCTGATTGCCGAGCTAATTGTGGGCGAGCTGGCGCGGGCATTGGGTTTGCGCATGCCCGAGTTGGTGTTTTGCCAGCTCAACGAAGCCTTCGGCCGCACCGAGCCCGACGAAGAAATTCAGGACTTACTGCGCGCTAGCACGGGCCTTAATCTGGGCCTGCACTACCTGTCCGGGGCCAGCACGTTCGACCCGTTGGTAACCACAATCGACCCACAGCTCGCCTCCCAGATTGTTTGGCTTGATTCGCTTACGCTTAACGTGGACCGCACCGCCCGCAACACCAATCTGCTCATGTGGCATAAGGAGTTGTGGTTGATTGACCACGGGGCGGCTCTTTATGTGCACCACGCCGGAGCGGGCTGGGCGCAGCCGGAGCGGCAACGTGCTTTTGCTCAGATCAAGGACCATGTATTATTGCCCCAAGCCACGGAACTAGAAGCCGTAAACGCCGACTACCGCGCCAGGCTCACCCCCGAGCTTATCAGGGAAATAGTGGGTCTAGTGCCTGACGAATGGCTTCAGGAAGCCTTCTCAGCCGACACCACAGCCCAGGAGCAGCGGGCCAATTACATAAGCTTCTTAGAAGCTCGCCTCGCCGCATCAGACACCTTTGTTCAGGAAGCACAGCATGCCCGACAAGCACTTATTTGAGTACGCCGTTCTGCGCGTAGTGCCGCGCGTGGAGCGTGAGGAATTCCTCAATGTGGGCGTCATAGTGTACTGCCGGGCGCAGGGGTTTCTACAGACGCGTTACGAACTTCCCGAAGCCAAGCTGCGCGCCCTGGCCGGTGATCAGCTGGACCTGCAGGAGCTGACGAATCGTCTGCAGGCTTTTGAGCAAATTTGTCAGGGACGCCCCGCCGGTGGTACCATTGGCCGCTTGCCCATTGCCGAGCGGTTTCGGTGGCTCACGGCTACGCGCAGCACCGTGGTTCAAACCTCGCCCGTGCACCCCGGGCTGTGCGAAGATGCCACCGCCACGCTGGCGCGGCTGCATGCCGAGTTGGTCCAATAAAGCATGTGAATCATTTACGGGTCACGGCACCCTGGAAAGGGGAGGCCTAAAAAGCCCCAGCCAGTAAAACCAGCCACTTTTGCCTCGAAACTTTCTAATCAAGCAAGTTTCTAAGTAAGAAGCCACCTACGACAAATCCTGGTAAAAGCCAAAATTTAGGTTCTTACAGTTCGGCTCCTTGGTATGGTAGTTGGGGACAGTAAGGGCTATTCGAGGTTTGTTACTCGGATAATAGTTTACCTTTTCTGGCTGAGGGGCAAGATAATGATGTCGAGTAAGTACCGCGTTTATTACGAGAACCCCGTGGGCCGGGCTGTGGATGATCCTATGGGCTTTGCCCGCCTTACCTATCAGGCCGGCCAACGGTCGCGCGAGGCGTTCGAGTCCTTACTGAGCCACGTAACGAGGTTGCTAGCGCAGCGTAAGGATGGCTGCTTGCTCGTGGATCAGCGCTTGATGAACCCCTTTACGCCCGATGAGCAAGGGTTTGTTATTCAGCAGTGGCTACCGCGTACGGTGGCAGAGGGAGGCTACCGATTTGGAGCGGTGCTCGTGGCGCAAAATGTATTCGCGCGCTTAGCTACGGCCACAGTAATAGCGGCCGTCCGCGATTTATCTATTACCTATCAGTACTTCGAGCAGGAAGCAGAGGCTATTACCTGGCTTCTGGCTCAGCAGCAGAGTCTGTAAACTGCTGTTCAGAATACTTTCTCTGGGTTATTCTTTTCGCTGCGTTAAAATGCTGCGCTCCGTGGCGCGATGCTCTCGCTTTGGCTGTTGCGCAGGGGCAGCAGGCGCCTTGGCCTTTGCCCCATTTCGGGGCCTGTTACTTTGGCCTTGGTAGGCAAATTCTACGATACAGCCCTTATAGGAAATCTGCTGGGGATCTTCTTTGGAAGGGCCAGAAGTAACGGACGTGCTATCAACGGCCAGGTAGATCTTGGTTCCGTCGGGCGAGAGGGCAATATCGCGGTAGCGTACGGGTAGCTTAAAGTATGTGAGCGTGTCGCCCGTAACGCCGGTTCCGCTGGCAGTTAGCTTGAGCCGAATCAGCTTGCCTTCTTTCAGCGTCGGCACCAGCAACGAGTTCTGCCAGCCAGGAATAGCTGCGCTGGTATACACAGCTAAACTGCTTGGTGCCTCCGATGGCCATTCGGGCTCCTGGGGGGCTTTTTCCCGGATTTTGGTTAGCACGGAAGTCAGAAAGGTATTCGTCAGCGGGTATAATATCTTGATGGGGTCCCGGTACATGCTAGTGCCGAGGGCCGCGGCGTTGCTTTTCTCGCTCTTGATGGTAGGGTAGGTGGTGTGCCAGATGCCGGGCAAGCTTTTGTGCTCCGTTGCCGACGCTGCCAGGCCGTCATAGTTGCCATCAGCCGCGCCAATAATCAGCGGATGGCCGTAGTTCTTGGCTTTCTCAATTCGGTTGATTTCATCGTCGGAGTAGGGGCCGTGCTCCGATGAATACAGGTGGCCAGCCCCGCCCACTACCGCGTACGCCAAGCCTTGAGCGTTGCGGTGGCCGTAGCTCCATACTGCATTCTGCCGCTGCCCAGCAAATGGGTTGTCGTCCGGAATCCAGGCGTCTGCGCCTTGGGTGTCAGCGTCGGGTACAAGGTTGAAGCGCAAAATTTTGCCTTCATAGGAAGTAGGGTTTTGGGCATGGTTCGGACGGCCGGCATTCTCAAATTGGCCAGCGCCTAAGTCGCCCACGGAGTAGAACAAGTAGTCTTTGCCCCCCACTGGGACAATTGCCAGCCGGCCGCCATTATGGTCGTTGCTGCCCGGAATAGTGTCGCAAAGCACTACTGGCCGGGTGAGCTGCTGGGCCTGGGCATTGTATTCGTAGCGCACAATGCGGGTGGTAAACTTGTAGCCCCCATGATTGGGCCGGCTGCCCTTGCCGGGACTAGTAACCCCGTCGAAGTGGTAGAGGTAGGCCAGGTACACGTAGGGCTGACCGCTCAGCAACTGTGGGTGCAGAGCCAGGCCCATCAGGCCGCCCTGGGGCCACGGCTTGCCCCCGTCGACTTCATCCGGAATTACGTCGTAGCGCGGAAAATTGCGCGCTTTGCTCAGATCCAGCAGCACTGATTGTGCACCCGTAGCCGGATCGATGCGGCTCACGACGTAGCTGCGGGCTTCCGTTACCCAGAGGTGACCATCGGGACCATAAGTGACTTCCCACGGATTACTTAGTTTCCGGGCTACAATGCGGGCGGTAAATTTCTCGCCTTGGGGACCGGTGAACGTTTGCGCAGCTAGCGGTAGACAAGCAATTTCAAATAGAAAAAGTAGGAGGAAGTGAATAGGTAGGCGCATGAGAGGTAAGCTGATAGGCGGTAAAAAGATAAAATAGAAAAGGTGCTGCGAAACTGCTTCGTAGGGCAGCCATTGGGGTTCATTTTGCGTAATGGGGTGCTTATTTGGTTGTTGCTTATTTGGTGGTTATGGGTTCAGTATTGGCAGCTCCCCGCGCTTCGGCCACGCGGGCACGCATTGCTATTGCGCTATTCTTTTTCGTATCAGGTTTTGGATTTGCTACGTGGGCCTCGCGCATTCCGCTTATTCAGCACCGCCTCGGACTCAACGAAGCCCAGCTGGGGGGCGTTTTGCTGGCCCTGCCCATCGGGCTCATGCTTACGCTACCTGTTACCAGTCAGTTATTGCAGCGCTTCAGCAGCCGCCACGTGATGATGGCAGGTGCCGTGCTGTTCAATGTGGCTTTGGCACTGTTGGGGTTTGCTACTCAAACCTGGCAGCTAGTGGTCTTGCTGTTCTGCTTCGGCTCATCTCGCAACTTGCTCAACCTGAGTGTGAATGCACAGTCGGTGGGGGTGCAGACGTTGTATGAGCGCCCTATCATTGCCTCATTTCACGGCGTCTGGAGCGTGGCGGGCTTCGCGGCCGCTGGGGTCGGTACATTGCTGATTAAAGAAGCAGTACCCATCAGTTATCACTTTTTGGGCGTAGCGGTAGTGCTCACGGCTGTGGCAATTGCTTTCTTTTCTAACGCCTTGGCGCTGCCTCCGTCGCCCCCCGTCACCAAGTCATTGTTTTCCTGGCCTGAGAAGCCTCTGCTGAAGTATGGCCTTATCACCTTCGCCTCTATGGCCTGCGAGGGTACGTTCTACGACTGGACCGGCGTGTATTTCGTCCAGGCCGTGCACGCACCTAAGGAGTTGGCGACCATCGGTTTTACGGCGTATCTGGTCGCTATGACTACCGGACGTTTCCTCGGCGACTGGGGAATAAGCCGCTTTGGCACCAAGCCCATGCTGCAAGCCAGCGGCGTGCTCATGACGACTGGGTTGCTGCTGGCTGCCGCTTTTCCCACACCCATCCTGGCTGGGCTAGGGTTTGTGCTAGGCGGTCTGGGGGTGTCGTGCGTGGTGCCGCTGGTATTTGGGCTGGTGGGCAAAGCCAGGCCTGAGCGCGCCGCTGCGGCTATTGCCTCCGTGTCCACGGTGAGCTACTTCGGCTTTTTGATCGTGCCACCGCTGGTGGGCTTTGTGGCCAAAGCGTCGAGTCTGCGCTGGTCGTTTGCGCTGGTGGCCCTGCTGGGCGTCTTGGTGGTGTGGCTGGTACCCAAGCTGCGCGAGGAGGAAGTATAGGGGGCTTTTTTAGCCTTGAGCTGAAGGGAATATCCCTAATCTGAGAGCAAACAAAGCACAGAAACAGCGCAGCAACGACCTCTGGGCGTTTCCGGGCGTATAGGCTAAGTAATACATCAAACTGACAGCATGGAATATGTTCGCTTAGGAGCCACCGGGCTTCAGGTTTCTAAAATTTGCCTGGGCACGATGACCTACGGCACGCCCACCGACCGCTGGCCCTGGGCTCTGAACGAGGAGCAAAGCCGCCCTTTCATTCAAAAAGCGCTGGAGCTAGGAATCAATTTTTTCGATACTGCCGATGTGTATTCCAACGGCGCGAGCGAGGAAGTAGTAGGCAGGGCCCTGCGCGATTTTGCCTCTCGCGACGAGGTGGTTATTGCCACCAAAGTATTTAACGCCATGGGGCCAGGCCCGAACGATAAAGGCCTGTCGCGCAAGCACATCATGAGTGCCATCGACGCCAGCCTCAAGCGCTTGGGCACCGACTACGTAGATCTTTACCAGACTCATCGCTGGGATTATAACACGCCCATTGAGGAAACCCTGGAAGCCCTGCACGACGTGGTAAAAGCCGGCAAAGCCCGCTACATCGGGGCTTCCTCCATGTATGCCTGGCAATTTGCCCAAGCCTTGTACCTGGCCGACAAGCACAACTGGACGCGCTTTGTGAGCATGCAGCCTCACTACAACCTCGTGTACCGCGAGGAGGAGCGCGAAATGCTGCCGCTGTGCGCTGACCAGAAGATTGGCGTAATTCCGTGGTCGCCGCTGGCGCGGGGGCTGCTCACGGGCAAGCGCAGCAAGGAGCGTAACGAAACCGAGCGCGCCCGCACCGATGCCTTTGGCAAATCTCTATACTCTCGCGACGACGACTTTGCCGTAGCCGACCGCGTAACAGAAATTGCCGAAGCCCGCGGCCTGCCGAATGCGCAAGTAGCCCTGGCCTGGATGCTTTCCAAACCCACAATCACGGCGCCTATCGTGGGAGCCAGCAAGCCAGGCCACCTCGAAGATGCCGTAGCCGCCGTAGATGTACAGCTTTCTGAAGACGAAATAACTCGTTTGGAAGAGCTGTATCAGCCGCATCCGGTACTGGGTTTTTCTTAAAAGTAGGGCATACAATTCTTCAATATTCTACCTATGAAAACACTTCTGTTCCTGCTTCTGCTAAGCCTGGTGGCCTGCGCCCCCGAACGCGTACAGTACACTAACCAACAGCCCGGCATCGATTTTACGGCCTATAAAACCTACAACTTTATGGACGTAAATGCCCGCAATGAGGCTGAGTTCAAAGGCCCTGGCACGGGTATCGAAACGCTGAAACAAGCCATCGGGCGTGAGATGACCCGACGCGGCTATCAGCAGTCGGATAACCCCGACTTATTGGTGAACATCGGCGTCGTGATTAAAGACAAGAGCCAAACCCGCCAGACCACCATTCAGGAAGCGCCCTTTTACCTTGGGCAGCGCAACTATCGCTGGCAAAGCCAGGAAGTAAAAACCGGAAGCTACGAAGAAGGCACCGCCACCGTGGAAGTAGTAGATGCAGCCCGCAAAGAGCTTATTTGGGAAGGCTCCGTGGCGAGTATTCTGACCGAGGATGCCGCCAAACTTACCAACCGAATCAACAGCGCGATTACAACGCTTTTTGAAAAATACCCGGTGTCACCCCGATAGCTAACCTATCGAAGACGACTTGGGCACGGCAGAGCAGCTCTGAGCCATAGGGGCCAGAGCTGTTTTCTTAATAATATCAGGTGGCAAGCTACTTTTTGGAAACTTAGGACTGAGCTAAAAGGCAGGAAATGATTAACTCCGTTATCAACGCAGCTCCTTGCAGTGCCAAACCTATAAGGCAGATTCCATGACGCTCGAAATTAGTATAGTGTTGGTGATCATTGGCTTAGCCATTGTGCTGTTTGTCAGTGAGCGCTTGTCTATTGATACCGTGGCCATTCTGATTATGGTGCTCTTCATGGTGACGGGCATTCTCACTCCCGAAGAAGGAATTGCCGGGTTCAGTAACCCCGCGACCATCACGGTAGGGGCCATGTTTATCATAAGCGCTTCCATATTCAAGTCAGGGGCCCTAAACAGCGTAGGAACCATACTTACTAGAGTTGGGCGCCGAAACTATCTGCTTTGCCTGCTCGCCGTAATGGTTATGGCTGGCCTGTTATCGGCTTTTATCAACGATACTGCCGTGGTGGCTCTACTTATGCCCGTGGTTATTCAGGTGGGCCGCGACACGAATATTAATCCTGGTAAGCTACTGATGCCCTTGTCTTTTGGGGCCCTAATGGGCGGCGTGTGTACCCTTATCGGTACCTCCACTAACATCTTGGTGAGCGGCATAGCCCAGGCGCAAGGCGAGGAGCCGCTCCGCATGTTTGAGTTTGCGCCAGCCGGGGTTGGGTTTTTAGTAATCGGCATAGCCTATATGTTTTTTGTTGGGCGCCATTTGCTGCCCAATCGCAAGGTTGCCAAAGACTTGACGGAGTATTTTGCCATGCGCCAGTACCTCACCGAAATAGTGTTGTTGGAGGATTCTCCCTCGGTAAATGTGGCGCTGAAAAACTCGGGCTTGGTGCAGAATCTCGACATCGATGTGTTGCAAATAACCAGAGCCAAGCAACGGCTGCACCCTTCTCCCTACACCGTGCTGCGCGCTAATGACGTGCTGAAGGTGCGCTGTGACGTAGAGAAGCTTCGAAAGATAAAGGACGAAAAAGGCATCGAGCTGAAATCAGAGCGCGAATTCAGTGATAGTGACCTGCGCACCAGCACCACGAAACTCTACGAGGCCATCGTGACGCCCAATTCTTATATGGAGGGAAAGTCGTTAAAAGAGTTGGACTTCAAAGGCTACAACCACGGCGCTACGGTGCTGGCCATCCGGCACCGCGACGAGATATTACACGAGCAGCTTACCCGCGTCAAGCTCTCGTCCGGCGACGTGCTCCTTATAGCTGCCGATAAGGAGCAAGCCAGCAAGCTGCACTTCAACGATGCGCTCCTCATTGTATCAGAAATAGATCGAAGCCCTTACGACTACAGCAAAATTATTCCCGTCATGCTCATTACCCTGGGAGTGATAGGTGTTGCAGCTATGGGGTTGGCGCCCATTGTTTTAAGCGCTTTAGCAGGTGTTATTTTATTAGTTGTTTTCCGTTGTATTGCAGTAGATGAGGCTTACAAGGCTATTGATTGGAAGGTGATTTTTATGCTGGCTGGCGTGCTGTCAATGGGAACAGCGCTGGCCAAAACTGGTGCGGCTCAACTCCTGTCGGGACTATTGATTACCACGTTTGGCAACTACGGACCACACATTCTGATGTCGGTGTTTTTCTTCATCACGTTTATGGCCACCAATTTCATGTCGAACAATGCCACGGCTGCCTTATTAGCTCCGATTGCCATTGTCACGGCGCGCGAGCTAGGCGTTAGCGCCAAGCCCTTTTTAATGGCCGTTACTTATGCCGCCTCCCTCAGCTTTATGACGCCAATGGGTTATCAAACGAATACCATGATCTATGGCCCCGGCAATTATCGGTTCTCAGATTACCTGAAAGTTGGCACCCCGCTCAACTTGATTTACTGGATTTTGGCATCCTGGCTGCTGCCGTATTTCTTTCCGTTTTAACCGCATTAGGTCGGTGTGCGCCAGCAAAAAAGCCCCCCAATACGAGAGCTAGGGGGCTATTTCGTGACAGTTCCTACGTACCAACACTCTAGCTAAAGCCCCAGCAGACGAGTAGCACGTGATGGTTGCTCCCGGCGCCCGTCCTACCTTTGCTCCATGCACACGCTTGACCAACTGCGCGCCGGAAAACTGGCGGGCACCACGCGCCTCGATTTGTCGGAAGGCATATCTGAGTTTCCTGCCGAGATATTCGCGCTGGCCGACACACTCGAAATTCTCAACCTTTCGGGGAATAAGCTCTCCAATTTGCCCCCCGACCTGGGGCGACTGCACAAGCTGCGCATCTTGTTCTGCTCCAATAATGAGTTCACCAGCGTGCCCGAAGTGTTGGGCCAATGTCCGCAGCTAAGCATGGTCGGTTTCAAAGCCAACCAGATTCACACGCTGCCGGCCGCGGCGCTTACTCCATCCCTGCGCTGGCTTATTCTCACCGATAATCAGTTGCGCGAGGTGCCACCCGAGTTGGGCAATTGTACACATTTGCAGAAGCTGATGCTGGCCGGCAATCAGCTCAGCACGTTGCCTGCTACCATGGCTGCCTGCACTCGTCTGGAGCTAGTGCGCATTGCCGCAAATCGGTTCACGGAGCTGCCGCCGTGGCTACTTGCTTTACCACGGCTTTCGTGGCTGGCCTACGCGGGTAATCCGTTTAGCGAGGCAGCCGAACAAGCCGCCGTGGCTCAACATCCCATCAAGGCCATTAATTGGGAAAACTTAACCTTGCAGCAACAGCTGGGTGAAGGAGCATCAGGCGTTATTTATCGGGCGCAGTGGCAGCAGGAGGCCGTTAATCCGCGCGACGTAGCGGTAAAGCTGTTCAAAGGCGCAGTCACGAGCGACGGCTTGCCGCGCAGCGAGATGGCGGCCTGCATCAGCGCCGGCTCCCACCCGAATTTGATAGCGGTAGAGGGCAAAATTGGCGGCCATCCCGACGGAGTTGAAGGCCTAGTACTGGAGCTGATAGACCCCGCATTTGGCAACCTAGCTGGCCCGCCCAGCTTCGTTTCGTGCACCCGCGACGTGTACGCTCCCGATGCCACCTTTACCTTGCGAACTGCCTTAAGGATTGCCCAAGGCATAGCCGCTGCCGCTGCACACCTGCACACCCGGGGCATCATGCACGGCGACTTATACGCCCACAATATTCTTACAAACGAAGCCGGCGCCAGCCTGCTCAGCGACTTCGGTGCAGCTTGCTTTTTCGACCCCGAAGACGCAGAAACGGCCCGCGCTTTACAACGTCTGGAGGTGCGAGCCTTCGGCTGCTTGCTCGAAGAACTGTCGGACCGCTGCTGTGGCTCAGTAGCAGTGTCAGATATGACAATGGATAGGCTAGTGGATCTGCAGCAGCGATGCGCACAACCCAACGCGGGGGACCGGCCCTTACTTTCTGAAATTCAGCAGACGCTAGCAGAGCTGCAGCAAGTTGTGGTAGCTTAAATCCCTCACTTTGAAGATGAAAAAAGCCCCCCAGATGATTTCTGGGGGGCTTTTTACAAGTATTAGTTGAAGCTAGCTTTTCTTCTTGCTCGGGGCTTTTTTATCAGCCGCTTTGCTGGCTTTGGCTTCCGTTACGGGGAATCCACGCTCGCGCATGAGAGCCTCCGTTTTGGGGTCGCGGCCACGGAAGCTGCGGTAGGCTTCGGCCGGATCTACGGTGTTGCCAACGGAGAAAATCTGCTGCGTGAGGCGCTTGCCTACGGCTTTGTCGTAAGGTCCGCCGGCTTCGGTGAAGGCACCGTACGCGTCGGCCGCAATTACTACTGACCAGAGGTAGCTGTAGTAGCCGGCCGAGTAGCCATCGGAAGAGAAAACGTGCGAGAACTGGGGCGTGCGATGGCGCATTACAATCTCGCTTGGCATACCTAGCTGAGCCAGAGTCTCGCGCTCAAATTTGTCAGGGTCAATCTTCTGATCGCCGGCCAGGTGAAGCTTCATATCAATAAGCGCGCTAGCCAGGAATTCGGTGGTTTCGAAGCCCTGATTAAATGTAGCGGCCTTCTCGATGCGGTCAACTAGCGGTTGCGGAATGGGCTTGCCGGTCTGGTAGTGCACGGCGAAGCGCTGAAGTACCTGCGGCGTAGAAAGCCAGTTTTCCAGCACCTGTGAAGGGAACTCCACGTAGTCGCGCACGACGCTAGTGCCCGATAGAGTTGGGTAGGTTACATTGGACGATAAGCCATGCAGCGCATGACCAAATTCGTGGAAAAGGGTAGTAGCGTCGGTCCAGGAAATGAGGGTTGGCGCACCATCTTTGCCCTTCACAAAGTTAGAGTTATTCGACACGATGGTCGTGACGGGCTTGCCGTCCATGCGCTCCTGTTTGCGGTAGGCGTTCATCCAGGCGCCGGAGCGCTTGCCGGGGCGGGCATAGGGGTCGAAATACCAGAGGCCGACGTGCTTACCAGTAGTTTTGTCTTTCACTTCCCACACCTTCACGTCGGGGTGGTACACGGGCACATTGGTCACGGGGTTGAAGGTAAAGTTGAACAGCTCACCAGCCACCCAAAACATGCCTTCGCGCATCTTATCAAGCTGCAAGTACTGCTTCACCTCATTTTGATCGAGGTCGTAACGCTCTTTGCGTACTTTTTCGGCGTAGTAGCGGTAGTCCCAGGGCTCAATCTTGAAGGTTGCACCTTCTTTCTTAGCTAGGGCCTGCATATCGGCTACTTCTTCCTTCACGCGGGCTACGGCGGGAGTCCACACTTCCTCCATCAGGGCCATGGCCTTCTCGGGCGTTTTGGCCATGGTATTGTCGAGGCGCAGGTGGGCGTGGGTTTTGTAGCCCAGCAGCTTGGCCCGCTCGGCGCGCAGCTGTAGAATCTGAGTAATCAGGGCGTTATTGTCGTTGGCACCGCCGTTGTCGCCACGGTTCACAAACATGCGCCAAGCCTTTTCGCGCAGCTTGCGCTGGTCAGAATAGGTTAGGAAAGGATCGATGGAAGAACGAGTATTGGTAATCACGCCGGCTGCCGACAGCTTGCGGTCAGCGGCTGCCTTGGCCGCATCTTCGCGCAGAGAGGTTGGCAGGCCACCCAAGTCAGCAGGCGTTTTCAACACCAGTACCGAGTCGGTTTCGTCGGCCAGTACGTTCTGGCTGAACTTAGTGAAGTGGCCCGCTAGCTCCTGGTTGATAGCCGATAAACGCGTTTTGGCCTTCGTGTCGAGCTTAGCACCAGCCCGCACGAAGTTGTTGTAATACACAAACGCCAGGCGCTGCTGCTCCGGCGTCAGCTTCTTCTTATCGGGCGAATTGTACACCGCTTCGATGCGGCGAAACAGGGCCTCGTTCTGGGTGATCTGGTCTGAGAAGGCCGCCATCTTGGGGGCCATCTCCCGCTGCACGGCCTGCACCTCCGGGGTGCTCATCGTGCCGGTCCATACGCCGTACACGGTCTGCACCTGATCTAGCGACTGTCCAGCCCGCTCCAGCGCGGCAATGGTGTTCTCAAAATTTGGAGCCTGGGAGTTGCTGGCAATAGCTTGAATCTCTTTAAGATTTTCGGTCATAGCCGCTTCCAAAGCCGGCTTAAACTGAGCTACCTCCACCTTATCGAAGGCAGGCACGCCGCCAAACGGGCCAGCCCACGGGGCCAATACGGCGTTATTTTGGGGGCTAGTAGCGGTGGCGGTAAAGGTCGGAGCCGTCGTAGTCTGGGCGTGGCTGGAAGTCGGGTTCACAGAGGCAGCAAGACTGAAGGTGAAAAGAGTATTTGCTAGTAAAAGCCTGCTAGTAGAAAAATGCGGTTTGGGCATGAGCAGAAGGGTGGTTTATGTGTCGGTTTGAGCATGAAGGTAAGAAGGAACGCTTCGGTTCCTTTTGTTGGCGGTTCTTGAGCTGCGTGCACGTGTCGACAGCAAGCTGCATTTCATCTCGCAGCTATTCATTCCATCAAGGTATAGAGACACATAGTTGTGTCTTGTCGTTGCGGACGTTGCTATGTCTAAACCGCGCAGTTGCAACCGTTCAACGACGAGACACAACTATGTGTCTCTACCTCAGAAACTAGCTTCTGAGGCGGCCGCTAATTATAATTTATAACGCCCGAAAAAAAGTTTTCTCCTAGCCTGTAACCTTGCGCAAATACCGAAGTTACCCCCGTCAAATCAGCCGACTTCCTTTACCAATTACAGCTGACTGGAGCCTCTGAAAAATATTTTCATCTGGCTGTAACGATTCCTCCTAATTCAGGTAACCGCCTCACTCAACACCTCGACTCCCGCTTTTCGAACCTCGCCAGCGCATCAGTAATACGGCCAATTGCTGCTAGCTGCGGATTATTCTACTAGCTGACTCCGGCCTTAAAAAGGCCCCCCGCTTTCCGCTTCACCTACTTTTCAGCATCCCGTTTTTGGTGCTGCCTGCCACTGGTGCGTCCAATTTTTCGGGCGCAAGTCATCCGCTTTTTCCTCTTCGCCATTTCTGCTTTCTACCCACTGCGCTATGTCTTTCACTTCTACGCTGCGTTTTTGCTTCCTGCTTGCCGGATTAATGGCTGGGGGGCAATTTGCGGTAGCCCAGCAAACCCCGGCTGCTACCTCCTCCGCCACGGCAGCGCCTAAGCGCCAGCTCCAGGCCGTGCGCATCACGGAGCCAATTAAGCTCGACGGCGAGCTAAACGAGGCTGTGTGGCAGCAGGCCCCCATTGCTACCGACTTTATTCAGCAGCGGCCAAACCCCGGCGTACCGGAAAAGCAACGGACGGAAGTGCGCGTGCTCTACGACGACCAGAACCTTTACATCGGCGCCATTATGCACGACGTGTCGCCCGACTCGATTCTGCGCGAAATGACCCAGCGCGACCAGTTCGGCAACACCGATCTGTTTTCGATATTTCTGGATACCTACAATGACAAACTAAACGGCTACAATTTCACCGTAACCACTTCCGGCGTGCAGCTTGATGCGCGCTATTCGCCGGCCGTAGGCGAAGACTGGAACTGGAATGCGGTGTGGGATGCCCAAACTGCCCAGCGTGGCACCGACTGGATAGCCGAACTGCGCATTCCCTATTCCGCTATTCGCTTCAGCAAAGCCTCAGAACAGCTCTGGGGGCTGAATTTTGCCCGCCAACGCAAGCGCGACAATGCACAGTTTTTCTGGAACGAAGTCAAGCCCGAAGTAGATGGCTTCGTAAACCAGTGGGGTGAGCTGCGTGGCATTCAAAACGTAGAACCCCCGCTGCGTCTGTCACTGACGCCCTATGTGTCGACCTACGTGAACCACAACCCGCTGAACGCGGAAGGCACGCGCCGCACAACTACGTCCTTCAACGGGGGCGCGGATCTGAAGTGGGGCATCAACGAGAGCTTTACCCTGGACGCTACCCTGGTGCCCGACTTTGGGCAGGTGCAGAGCGACAACCAAGTCTTGAACCTCTCGCCCTTTGAGGTGCAGTTCAACGAGAACCGCCAGTTCTTCACCGAAGGCACCGAGCTCTTTAACAAGGGCAACTTGTTCTACTCCCGTCGGGTAGGTGCTACGCCCATTGGCTTTTACGATCTAAAAGATACGGACTCGACCAAAGTCGTGCGTAACCCGTCGGAAACCCGGCTGCTGAACGCTACCAAAGTTTCGGGCCGCACCAGCAAGGGCTTGGGCATTGGCGTTTTCAATGCCTTGTCTAATGACGTGTACGCCACCGTGCGGGATACCGAAACAGGGGAGGAACGTGAAGTGCAGACCCAGCCCTTCAGCAATTACAGCATTGCTGTGCTGGACCAGAGCTTGAAGAACAATTCCTACGTGAGCTTGATCAACACCAACGTTACGCGCTGGGGCAAGACCTACGATGCCAACGTCACCGGAGGGCTGTTTCGCTTCGCTGACAAGAAGAATGCTTATGCTGTCGACGGTAGCCTGGTGTACTCGCGGCGCCGCGGTACGGCCTTTGGCTCCGACAATGAAGTAAGTGACCAAGACGGCTACAAGTACCGGGTAGGCGTAGGCAAAATCAGCGGCAAATTTACCTGGGGCCTCAACCACGGCATCGAGTCAGATACTTACAACCCCAACGACTTAGGTATTCTGTTTGGCAACAACAAAATCACCCAATCTGCTGACTTTGGCTTCTGGAAATACAAGCCGTTTTGGAAGGTAAACAACTTTTATCTGTTTGGGCAGGCAAGGCATACCTTGCTGTATAAACCCACGCGCTATCAGAGCACGAGCTTTTACCTGGGGGCCAACACCACGTTTACCAAGAACTTTCTGCAAGTTGGCTTTGACTTCAACGTTGACCCGCGCAACCATGATTATTTTGAGCCCCGCGTTTTTCCCCTGGGCGACTATTACGTGCGGGTGCCGGGTAGCACTAGCTTGGTTGTGTTCTTCAATTCGGATACGCGCAAGAAGTTTGCCCTGGGCATGAACGCCGGCAATAGTACTTACGTCCTGGAAGACCGCTTCGCCCGCGACCGGCGGGTACGCTACAGCTTCGGTGCCTACCCACGCTACCGCGTAAATGACCACCTCACCTTTCGATACAGCCTCGATTGGAGCTTCGATGGCAACCAGATTGGCTACGTGAACGGCGGCATGTCGCGCGATGAGCCCATGGATGAGCCCTTTATGGGAAAGGTTATTCTGGGCCGGCGCGACGTAGCCACGGTTTCCAACATCGTCTCGGTGGCCTACACGTTCACCAACCGCATGTCCCTGACCGTGCGTACGCGCCACTACACGAGCAACGTGCGCTACGCCGACTTCGCTGCCCTGCTGCCCGGCGGAGAAGAGGAGCTGGTCGACTACCGCCGCAACCGCGACAACACCTACAATGCCTTCAACGTGGATGCGGTCTACTCCTGGTGGTTTGCCCCCGGCTCGCAGATCAGCGTGGTGTGGAAGAACGCGGGTACGTCCTTTCTACAAGCCAACGAGGCTACGCCCCTGTACTTCGACAACCTGAGCAACACCATCAACACCCCCCACAACAACTCCGTCTCCATCAAAATCCTCTACTTCCTCGATTACTTGGCCTTTAGAAAAACCAAATAAACACCAAGGGTTCGGGAAAAAGCCCCCCAGCGTTGGCCCTAGCAATAGGCTCCGGCGTTGGGGGGCTTTTTCTGGCAGATAGTAGGGGAGTAGGAACTACCCAAGGCAGTTTTTGCCGTACAAGCTGCTGGTTTCGCCACTTGCTTTTCTATTCACTTCTCTCAACTGCCGTTTCATTGTGCCCTCCTTCGTAGAAGAATTTTTTCGCAATCCGGCCACCGTTGGTTCGCTGGTGCCTAGCTCTCGGGAGCTTACCGATAAAGTCATGGAGCCTATCGATTTTGCCAGCGCCAGCTGCATCATCGAGTACGGGCCAGGCACGGGCGTTTTTACCGATGTGCTTCTGCAGCGTCGCCGGGCCGAAACGGTTATTCTCTTGGTGGAAGTAAATCGGCGGTTCAGCGAGATTTTGAAAGAGCGGTATTCCAGCCAGCCCAACGTGCACATCGTTCACGGCTCGGCCGATAAAACCGGTGAGTATCTAACCAAAATCGGTCGGGAGAAAGCTGATTACGTGGTGTGCGGCCTGCCGTTTTCCTCTTTGCCCCGGCGCCTTGGTTGGCGCATTCTGGAGCATACCCAACAGCTGTTGCAGCCAGCAGGCAAGCTGATTTTGTTTCAGTATTCTCTGCGCAACAAGCGCCTGTTTGAGCGGTTTTTTACTTCACTCGGCGACACCCATGTTCTGCTGAATCTGCCGCCTGCCCACGTGCTGGTATACGCACCTAATCCCGCCGCCGCGAGTAGTAAGCAGCCAGAAGTTGCCGCCGCTTCCCATTCCAGCTAGATGGTAGTAAGGCTAGCATCAGCTGCTATGAGTTATGGCTGTCTAAGTAGCTCGTGCATGGGGGCTGAGAGGTAGTGACTGCTGCGTGCTTACTTTTGAGCTCAGCTATACTTTTCATTACTGCTTTTTTCTGCTTGTCTGATGTTAACTGTTTCGGGAATATGCTTGCAGGAAAACGATGCGTATGTATTAAAAGACATAAGCTTTACTCAACAGAAACTACAGAAAATTGCCTTAGCCGGCGAAACCGGAGCCGGCAAAAGTACCCTGCTACAAACCATCGCTGGCCTAGTGCAGCCCACTGCCGGCGAAGTGCATTTTGAAGGCCGAAGAGTGAAGGGCCCAGCCGAGCAATTGATGCCCGGCAATCCGGGTATTTCGTACTTGTCGCAGCAGTACGAGCTGCCCCAGTTTTTGCGGGTAGAGCAAGTACTAAAGTACGCGAATAAGCTATCCGAAGCAGAAGCCCAACAGCTGTTCAACGTGTGTCGAATTGGCCACCTGGGTACGCACCGCACCGACCAGTTATCGGGTGGGGAGCGGCAGCGCATTGCCCTAACCAAATTGCTGCTGGCCTCACCGAAATTACTGCTGCTCGATGAGCCATTCTCCAACCTGGATATGGTGCACAAGAATATTCTGAAAGCGGTAATTCAGGATATTGGCGACAAGCTGGAAATAACCTGTATTCTCATCTCCCACGACCCGCTAGATACGCTATCCTGGGCCGACGAAATAGTGGTAATGCGTGGGGGGCAAATTGTTCAAAAAGGAATTCCCTTACAGATATATAAGCAGCCCGCAAATGAGTACGTGGCCGGGTTATTTGGAGGATATAATCTGCTAACGGACGCGGCTCAAGTAAAAGCTTTATCCGCTCTAGCTGGCACAAAAGCAACTAGTGAAAAGCTGCTGATACGGCCAGAAAAAATTAAGTTAACCACCAAGAAAAATAGCCTTACGGGCCAAGTACTGGCGGTTCGGTATTACGGTTCTTACTTTGAAGTTGCAGTTCAGCTAGGCCAAACTACCGTCACGCTCCGCACCGAAGAAAATGGTGTCGCTCCCGGTGATAATGTAGCTATTACAGTGGCAGCTATTGATGTTTGGTACCTGTAAAATTGATTCTGACGGACGCTGCGCAGTAAGCATAAAATTGCTTGCAGGTAGCCTCAATTCCTTAAGTTTAAACAACCGTCTTTTCCTTCTTTTTGCCCTGACTTTCCTCAGTGCTAATTATGCTGATAAGGCCAGTCGGCTCCATGTAAGCCGCCTTGATTTTTGAGATGTCGGTGAGCCCGTTGGAGCGAATTTCGCTCATGAGTTCGTTGGCTGTAATCAGCTCTTTGCGCATATTAGCCCTAATCATTTTGCCGTCCTTGATTAGCAAGAGCTTGCCGGGCTTAACCAGCTTTTCAAGTAGCGGAAAACGAAAACTTATCCAGTTTAAAAATAGGCTCCAGAATATAATGGTAGCCACTAGTAATAGGCCTTCTGTAATGGAGCGGTAGTCATCAGCCATACCATTCTGAGCGGCATCGGCAATTAGCACTACCAGCAGCATATCAGTAATGCCCAACGTGCCTGACTCCCGCTTTAGGAGCACCCGCAACAACAGAAATAAGCCAAGGTAAATAAGGGTGCCCCGGACAAATATTTCCAGCAAAGGTGTAGTGGGAACAAACAAGGTTTGCCAATCTACTTGCTCAAACATAGCCTGATCGGTTAGGGGAAAGTGCTAAGTACAAAGTCAAAGTCGCTGCATAGAATATGAGGTGACTATTCCTGTAGCTTTTTACGACAAATATCTAATCGGGACTAGGCTTCACACTATGCAGCAGGGTGCGCATGAGCTACCTATCTGTTAATACACGGGCTTACTAGATAGCAACGGGTAGCAAAGGGCTTTATAGTGCTACTCGTCTATTTGTTTTAGTGCTTAAGAAAAGAGGGTTTTTTTATAGACGAGCTAAGAGGCTAAAGGTCATAAAATTATGCTGTACTTTTTGCCGAATTAGTTTAATAATACTTATTTTTAAAAGTTCTCTATTTCATCAAACTATCAAGTGCATTCGTGTATGCAACAATCTTCTACGCCTCCCAATAAACCCCGTACGCCATTATTACGGGCCCTGCAACGTGCCTTCGGCCTGGCTACAGTTGCCAACGAACCCGGTGCGCCTGCGGCCGAAGAGCTGGCCGAAATGGCAACCAGTCAGAGCCGCCGCGATTTCCTCGCTAATACTGCCAAGTTTGGTTTGCTCCTAAGTGCAGGAGGCTTGCTCAGCGCCTGCGCAGAAGAAATAGTGGAGCCCGCATCTAGCCTAAGTAGCACAAACACTTTCGATGCTAAAGGCTCTCAACCGCGCATTGTGGTGGTAGGAGCAGGCATTGCGGGCCTCAACTGTGCTTATCAGTTGCGCAAAGCGGGGGTGAGCGCTACTATTTATGAAGCCAGTAACCGCGCCGGGGGGCGAATTTTTACCGCTACCAACCTCATGGCTCCGGGCCTTACCACCGAGCTGGGGGGCGAATTTATCGATAGTGGCCACCGTGACATGCTACAGTTGGTACGCGAGTTTGGCCTGCCCCTCCTCGACGTGCAGGCGCCCAGCGAAACGCTTCTGCAAAAAGACGCCTATTTCTTCAACGGGCAGCACTACACAGTGGCGCAGGTGATTGAGGCCTTTCAGCCTTATGCTCGCCAGATTGCTGCCGATATTCGCTCGCTACCAGGCACTATCACGTATGAGAAAGTGACCCCCGCCGTGGCGCGCTTCGACCAGCTTTCCATTGCCCAGTACTTCGATTCTGTGGGAATCAAGGAAGGGCTGTTGCGCGAATTATTGGATGTGGCCTACCTCACGGAGTACGGCCGCGAGATAACCGAGCAGTCGGCCATCAACTTCCTGTATTTGTTTTCGGTTGATACTCACAAAGGGGCCTTCGATATTTTCGGCGAAAGCGACGAGCGGTATAAAATCCAGGGCGGTAATCAGCGCCTCACCGACGCATTAGCGGCGCAACTGAGCGGCCAGATCACGTTACAACACAAACTGGTAAAGCTGGCTCAAAACGCATCCGGCCAGTATCTGCTCACCTTTGAGCGCACTGCTGGCAAGCCCCTGGAGGTAGTCGCCGACTACGTGTTGCTCACGCTACCCTTCACGGTGCTGCGCCAAATCAATATTCAGGTGCCCCTGCCGGCTTGGAAAACCAATGCCATCCAAAACCTGGGCTATGGTACCAACGCCAAGCTGATACTAGGCTTCAAAAGCCGGCCCTGGCGCACCAACGGCTACACCGGCTACATCTTCACCGATTGTACTGTGCAAACTGGCTGGGATTCGGGGCAGCTGCAGCCTACCACTCAGTCGTCTTACACCGTGTACTTGGGCGGGGAAGAAGGAATGCGGGTGGGTACGGGCTCGGCAGAGTCGCAGGTGAGCCGCTACCTGCCGGTGCTGGAAGCGGCCTGGCCCGCGGCCCGCGGACAATATACAGGGCAAGTCGTGCGCATGCACTGGCCCACGCATCCGTACACACTGGCTAGCTATGCCTGTTACCGGCCGGGCCAATACACAACCATTGCTGGAGCTGAGCGCAAGCCCGTTGGCAACTTGTTCTTTGCCGGTGAGCATTGCAGCGCTTGGTATCAAGGCTATATGAACGGGGCTGCCGAAACGGGCCGGATGGCGGCCGAAGAACTGCAAGCTGCGCTACGCACCAGTCGGAGCACGGCCTTGCAGCGGCGTATGCGGCAGCGAGAGGCAGTGCTGGCTTAGCGCATTTTAGCTTAAACCTTGCGCTTTGAGCATGAAAAGCCCCCCAGACAATCCTGGGGGGCTTTTTTGCAAACTGCTAATGGTGGTAACTGGAACTTGCTTGAAAAACGACTTTTCTGTGCGCAAAGCACAACCAAACTGCCTGTGTTTCGCACTCGTTATATGCTAAGGCTCAGGGCAAACCTTATGGTGAGAGGTATGCCAGTGCCAGTACATTTCATGTAAATAACCGTGGAGTATGAAGCCTTCAGACCGCCGCCAATTTGTGAAAACCACGGCCACCCTCACGACTGGGCTCCTGGGCCTGCCATTGCTGCCAGCTGTTGGCTGTAGCATGGCTGCTGCGGAAGAAAGCCCTAACATTATTGGTCCCCGAACAGGCTACTCACCACAGGTCGGAACCTTGGTTTCCATGCTGGATTGGATGCGGGCAGTGGTCCTGAGTTCGGTGCGCGGCTTGACGGTGGCCGAACTGGATTATGTGCACGACGCTAAGGCAAATTCCATCGGCGCGATGCTGTTGCATTTGGCGGCCGTTGAGCGCTTTTATCAGCTGGATACCTTTGAAGGCCGGAAGTGGTCAGACCGCGATGAGCCCACCAAAAAGCAGTGGGATACGCCGCTAGAGTTAGGCGCAGAAGCCCGGCAAAAAATCAAGGGCAAGCCTCTCGACTATTACCTGAACACCCTACAGACCGTGCGTGCCACGTCGCTGCGCGAACTACAGCTGCGGGATGATGCCTGGCTGATGGCAGTAGACACTACTTGGTCTTGGGGCCCGACTAATAATTACTGCAAATGGTTTCACGTGTGCGAGCACGAGTCCAATCACAACGGGCAAATTAAGTGGCTCAAAAGCCGCCTCCCCACGGTCAAAAAGACAAATGACTAGCACAGCAAAACTTTGTGGACTTGGGTGGCCGTAGCTGCTTCGCTGATATTTCTAGCTAGGAATGGTGTGATAGGTTAAGCTAGATCAATTGCAAGCTCTTTTGACATACAAAAGCCTCAGCATCTGCCGAGGCCTTTTGTTGATTTATCGTGAGTGTTAGCTAACTGTTGGCGCAGGATATGGCTCGCTACTTACGGTCTTTTTTTGTGAGTCTTTTCTGCACGTAAACCGGCAGAGTTTTAGTTTGGTCGTAGGCCGATAGAGTTTGGTAGAGCTTATTGTTGCTGAAGCGAGAAAGTTTGCCAATGCCAACACCCCCAAACAAGCCCACCAACAGCCCATATCCTAAAGGCGTAACCTCGAAGGTGTACGCGACGCCTGAGTCGTGGGTAGTGGTACCAGTCTGAGTTGCAATTAAGCCGATAGTGGCTGCTCCCGCGGTCAGCCATACAAAGCCGCCACGCTGCTTGCGACTAAATAAATGAATAACAGCACGAGCTTCTTTGTCATTTGGGTAGTGTTTGAGCAAATATTCTCTGTACTTACCATCCTTGTAACTGCCCCCTTTTAATTCAGTAGGAGGCATCAAAGGATCCAAAGCAGCGGGAGACACCGTGACTGCTTCAGTGATAACGGACGGAGGAACCGGCGTCTCCGATTGGGCATAAGTGGCTATGGTAATGCTTCCGACAAGCGCGGTGGTAAAAAAGCTACGGAGTAAAAAGGACATTCGTTAACAGCAGATAAATTGAGGTGTATAAACCCTCAAATATAGGATTGCGCGCTAGTATACGGGCTGTTATTTTCAAGGCAAAAATATAAATTTTCTTAGTGAGTCGGGATGCGAGTTGAGTTTCTATTTAATGAGATAATAAGACTTATGCCTTGAATTATTCAATAATCTATTAGCGTATTCACCCGGAAATAGGTGGGCATCGCTAATCTAGCTACTGAATGCCTACCAACATAAAAGGCTCCGACAATCGTCGGAGCCTTTTATGTTGGTAGGTACGAATGCTTCTGCGAAATTATACTTTAGGGAGCCACTACGGACGAACTCTGTCAACCGCACGCGGTTGCCTAATACGTTTCGGGATGAAACGTGAGAACTGGAGTAGAGGCCTTCACGGTTACGCTTTCGGCAATGCTGCCTTGCAGTAAGTGCATAAGGCCGGTGCGGCCATGGGTGAGCATGACAACCAGATCGGCGTGGGACCGCTCGGCGTAGTGAGTAATGCCATCGCTCACCAGCGGCGCATTATACACGTCGGCCTCGTAGTCGTTCAAATTATGACGAAATGCAAAGGCATGAATGCGGTCAATGGCTGCTGAGTAGTCATCGGCGCGGGTTACAATGTCCAGTAAGTGCAGCTTAGCCTCGGGGAAAGCCGCGCACACCTGGCGCAGGCTGCTCACCGCCCGATGAGCCTCGGGGGAGAAATCGGAGGCAAAGACGATGGAACGCACCTCAAAGTGGGGCGCTGGATGCTTCACGGTGAGCACGGGGCAGGGAGCTAAGCGCACTAGGCGCTCAGCGTGGGAGTCGGGAGCGAATAGGTGATTGGAAGGGGCGTGCTTATGCGCGCCAACTACTACCAGATCAATCTGCTTCTCGCGAATGACTTCCAGGATACTCTCGTCCACGTCGCCGGTAGCTATGCGGTCGTACACGGGCACTTCGGGTGCTATTCGCGCTACCTCCTTCATAAGCTCGTGCATCTGATGCTTCACGCGCTGGAGCAGCTGCACCATGAATACGCTGTTAAGCGACAATTTGCCGACCCCGCCACCAGTCGAGGTCATGCTGGAGCCACTGGGCGCATCTACCACGTGCAGCAGCGTAAGCTGGCCGCGGTTGCGGTGAGCCAGCTGCAGGGCTACCTCCAATGCGTGGTGTGACTCGAGGGAAAAATCGGTTGGGACGAGAATATTATGCATGGCTGTGAGCGTGGAAGGGTGAGCCATACTTGGGCATTTTGCCCTCGTACTATGGTGTAATAATTTACAGATATATTTTAAATAAAAAAATATAGAAGTATTGCCACAAATTATGAATTTTAGGGAGAGCAGCTGTGCGAACTGCTTGACCATGAAGCACAAGCCTGCTATGCTGCCCGCAAAGCCCAACTCCACGCTACTGCTAAGCTACGAAGCCGAAAAAAGCCCCCCAGAGTGCACTTCCTTAGTCATGGTTCTGCTTTTTTCGTTAGCAGTAACGGACCAGTTTCCCTGGGCTTTTTTTCTCGCTTTGCATGAACAACTATCTTCCTATCGAAGACTACGGTCTGATCGGCAACCTGCACACTGTGGCGCTGGTGTCGCGCACCGGTTCTATTGATTATCTGCCTTTCACCCGCTTCGATTCGCCCACCATCTTCGCTGCTTTGCTAGACAAAGAAAAAGGCGGCTTCTGGCAGCTGGCGCCCGTGAGCGACGACGTGCGCTACAAGCAGCTGTATCTGCCCGATACGGGTGTGCTCATCACTCGCTTCCTCACCCCCGAAGGCATAGCTGAGCTGACCGATTTTATGCCCGTAAAGCACCCCGAGCAGCATTGCGCCGTGGTGCGCGCCCTGCGCGTGGTAAAAGGTAAGCTCACGTTTAGCATGACATTCCAGCCGCGCTTCGACTACGCCCGCGCCCAACACGACACGGAGCAGCAGGATGACGCTATTCTATTCCGCAGCACTGGTTCCGATGGCTATCAGCTGCGTTTGCTGAGCAACCAGCCCCTCACCCTGGAAAATGGCAACGTAACGGGTACCTGGACGCTGAACCACGGCGACGTGGCTTCTTTTGTCATCGAGGGCGTACCTCAGGATACCTCCCAGTTTACGTCCAAAACCCTCGATTATTACGTGGGCGATGCCTTCCACGACACCGTCGCGTTTTGGCAGAATTGGGCCGACGGCTCCACTTACACCGGTCGTTGGCGCGAGATGGTCCTGCGCTCGGCCATTACCCTCAAAATGCTGACCTCCCTGCAGTACGGCTCCACGGTGGCCGCTGCCACGTTTGGACTACCCGCCACCATCGGGGCGGGGCGCAACTGGGACTACCGCTACACTTGGATCCGCGACACGGCTTTTACTATGTATGCCTTTCTGCGCCTGGGCTTTGTAGATGAATCCAAGGAGTTTATCCGCTGGCTGATGGACCGCTGCCAGTCCATGACCGACGCCTCCGAACTGCAGCTCATGTACGCCGTGGATGGCTCCTCGCAGCTCGAAGAAAAGATGCTCGACCACCTAAAAGGCTACCGCGGCTCGGCGCCGGTGCGCATTGGCAACGCGGCGGCCCAGCAGTTTCAGCTGGATATTTATGGGGAACTGATTGACACAATTTATCTCTACAACAAAGACGGCGGCCCCATCACCTACGCTTTTTGGCAAAACGTGCGCATGTTCGTGGACTACGTGGCCGAGAACTGGCAGCGCCCCGATCACGGCATCTGGGAGGTGCGCGATGAGGAGCGGGATTTTATCTATTCTAAAGTAATGGCCTGGGTGGCCCTTGACCGGGGAATTCTCATCGCCCAAAACCGTTCCTTTCCTGCTCCCCTCGACGAGTGGCGTCGCACCCGCGACGCCATCTATCAAGACGTGTACGACAACTACTGGAACCCCGACATGGAGGCCTTTGTGCAGTACAAAGGCGCTGATGTGCTCGATGCGGCCGTGTTGCTCATGCCGCTGGTGCACATGTTTAGTCCAGCCGAGCCGCGTTGGCTGTCCACGCTCAAAGCTATTGAGGAAAACCTAGTGAGCGACTCACTGGTGTACCGCTACAAGTTGGCCAGCGGCGCCACCGATGGCCTCACCGGCGACGAGGGCACCTTTAACATCTGCTCGTTCTGGTACATCGAGTGCCTAGCCCGCGGCGGACAGGTAGAAAAGGCACGGCTGTATTTTGAGAAAATGCTGGGCTACGCTAATCATCTAGGCTTGTTTGCTGAGCAAACCGGCGACCAAGGCGAGCAACTCGGCAACTTCCCCCAAGCCTTCACCCACTTGGCCCTGATCAGCGCCGCCTTCCAACTCAACCGCGACCTAAATAGCCCCCCAGGCAAAAGCACTCCCCACGCAAGGTGGTACGTATAAATGGGGCGTTATCTTACGTTGGCGCCCCTTAGCAACTTAGTAGAGTTTTCGCCATAGAGCGGAAACTTTACTAAGTCGACACCTTCCATAACTACAATCTGCACCTTGGATTCCTGGCAGCCCTCACCAAAGGAATAAGAGATTAGGTTATAACTGTTTAGGGCAGGCATTGGGGGCATTTTGGGGGACCATGAAGCGGAGCAGGAAGTTTCTGAGCCACCAACGACGGACACCCGCAGCAGCCACGCTCACTGCAATCAAAGCAGGTAAAATGCCGACAGCATTAAGTTAACTCCTCTGTCCTTCAATGAATAAAGCTTTTACTGAAAAGCCATCAAAGCAACAGTAGTCTTGGCTCTATAAAATATTTATCTATAAAAATGATAGTAATACTTTTATATCAAGGGAGTATACCTATATTTATGACATCTTTAAACACGTTTTAATCACATTTTAATCATGAATTGGTTGAAGAAAAGCTTACTAGTAATCTTCTTGTTGTGCACCACATTTACGTGGGCTATGGCTCAAAAGGCCGATGACGTGCTGGGCGTCTGGAAGAATGGGGAAGGCACCGGCATGGTGCAGGTGTACAAGAAAGGTGATAAATACTTTGGCCGTGTAGTGTGGCTTAAGGTGCCCAATAATCCCGACGGCACCCCCCGAACCGACGTCAACAATCCGGATGAGAAGCTGCGCACCCGGCCCCTGAAAGGCTTGGAAAACCTGCGCGAGTTTGTGTACGCCGGTAGTAACACGTGGGAGGGAGGCCGGGTGTACGACCCCAAAACCGGCAACGACTATTCCTGCGAAATGAAGCTTATCGACGCAAACACGCTCGAAGTACGTGGCTTCATTGGAGTTTCGCTCTTTGGCCGCACAGATGTGTGGAAACGGCAGGTGAAGAAAGCTTAGTTCGCGCCATGACCAGACAACTACTCTGCAGCTTTGCGCTGACACTAGGCCTTGCCGCTATGGCTCCCGCCCTGGCCCAAACGGCGCCAGTACCAGCCGGGGTACCCGCGCCGGTCATCCCCACCGATTCGGTAGATACAGACGATTTCGGTGAATTTGGCGACGCCGACGCTAAAGGTGCTAAGGCCTATGCTACTCAAAAGGTGTTATACCTGAGCCCAACGAAACTGATTTCGGTGGGCTACGAAGCTCAACCGTCCTTTGACATCACATCCAGCGGCCCGGACCTCTCGTCGCCGGAAGTTACCCAATCCGTAGAGCGCTTCGGTGGAGTGCGCCTGGGTGTGAATGCGCCCGTCATTTCCCGCTCCAGCTTTATCCTGAACCTAGGCCTAACCTACTGGAACACCGGCGTCCGGATTGCTAACCCAGAGCAGTCGCAACAGTTTAGGGCTTTAAACCGGGGCCTACGCTCCACGGGGCTGAACGCTACTGCTTTCAAGCCTCTCAATGAGAAGCATTTCGTTATCGTGCAAGCTAACGCTGATCTGAACGGCAACTACCGCGACTTCGATGATGTGAGCAGCAAAGCCATTACCTACAGCGGCACTGCCATCTACGGCTGGAAGCGCAACGACAACTTTATGTGGGGGCTGGGCGTGACGCGCACGTACCGCGCCGGGCAACTGCTGCATATTCCGGTGGTGTTCTACAACCGCACCTTCTCTCCGCAGTGGGGAGTAGAAGCCATTTTTCCGGCCCGCGTGAATCTGCGGCGTAGTTTCGGCACTACCAGCTTGCTCATGTTTGGCTACGAAATCGAGGGCAATGCCTATTACCTCGGAGAAGTGAATGGCCAGGACTTGTACCTGCGCCGGGGCGAGCTGAAGCCGCGCGTCACCTACGAGCGGCAGCTGGCGGGCTTCGTCTGGGTTTCTGCCCAAGCCGGCCTGCGCTACAACTGGCGCTTCGATGCATTCGCCAACCAGAATCCAACTGGCTCTAACCGCGAAGTGTATACCAATGACCTAGGTAATCCGCTGTATTTTAACATCAGCATTAACTTAGTAAGTCCGTAATAATTAGGTTACGTAACAGACAGCACCTGGGGGCATTTTCACATCTAGACCTGATCAGCGCCACTTTCCAACTCTACTGCGGACAGCCTCAACAACCAAAGCAAGATCCACACGTGGGGGTATTGTGTAGGAAGTAATGGTAGTATGTTATGGTAGTATGTTGTTGACTGAAGCGCAATCCTTACAAAGAAGCCCCAACTGTTACTGCAGCTGGGGCTTCTTTTTGCCTATTTGAAAACAATTGATTTCTGTAGGAGAATGCTGTCACTTCGATTTGTCTTTACGGGCGTAGCAGTCGCAGCGTGGTATCCAAACGGCCGCTTTGGAGTAGCTCCTGAGCCTGCTGGCGCATGGCGTCCTGCTGCTCGCGCTGTTCGGCTTTCTTAAACAAGCGCACCTTGTAGCCGCTACCCGCCGCCGGACGGTGCAGATTGATATAAGTGGGCCGGCCCCGACTGCTGCGCACAAGCTGGTCGTTCTTAATGCGATCAACGCGCTTTCTATTGTCGCCAAATAAGACTTGCAGCGGATTAAGACCCACGTAGAGATTGGCGCGCCCATCGAGTTGGTAGTAGCCACTTACTTCCAGGTTGCTCAGGTTGCTATTGAGGCGCAGGCTGGGGATTAGTACCCGACCCTCGTGAAGCAAAAACTGCGTGCTGACCGGTTCAAAGAACAAGTGGCTTGTGCGCTCAGTCTTCATAAACTTGAGCGCTTCCGTAAATACATCTACGTTTAATAGCTCCAGGTTGCGAATATCCGTTTTGAGGTAGCCCAGGGTGTTGTTAAATACGGGCAGAAAGGTAGAATCGAGGTCGGTGTGAATGTCGGCGGCGCAACGCAGGGTGCCGCGCACGTTGTGGCCATTTAATAAGTTAAGATTCATGGCCGTGAGCGTAGTAAACAGCTCAGGCAGAACGATATCGTCCAGTTGGGTTTGCACGTGCAGGGGATGATGATCTTGGTCGGCGTCGGTGAGCATGCGCCCGCGCAACCTTATGCGGCCCTGAAACGCATTCAGGGAGCATTCTTCCAGCACTGCCTCACCCTCCCGCAGCCTTGACACCAGCCGAAACTCCGTTCCGCGCACTGCCGTGTACTGTACCTTGTCGGCCTGCACGCGTACCACGGCGCTCAGAATGCCATTTGATAGCAACGACTTGTCGCGGGAACTACCGTTGGGCGTTGGTGCGGGCACCGTCCTTCGACTGGTTTTCTGGGGGGCATTTTTCTCTTTTACATCTAGGCCTGCCAGCATTTGCAGCAGTTGCTGCACGTCGAGAGTGGCGTAGCGCAGATCGAGGGTAGCATTGGCCGATTGCACCTGTGTACCTACAACCTGCACCGTAGCCGTGGCCTTTCCCACCCCACCCTGCGTGGTGGCAAAATTGAGGTAAGGCATGCGCAGAGAGCTGCCTGTTTTTTCCAAGCGCAGTCGCAGCTTCTTCACGTTTTCGCCTGCCGACAGGTACATAGCGTCAATCGAGCAGGTGACGTGGCCATTGGCCGCTAGCAGCAATTCGCGCAGGGCCGGACTAGCGGGTGCCTTAGCGGAGCGCTCGGGCGGGCGTGAGGCGTGGCGTACCAGGTTTTGATAGTTGAGCTGGTCGTAATGCACGGCCAATTCGAAGCGAATAGGAGCCACTTGCTGGGTGGTGTCAGATGGCCATGAAGCTCTGCCACTTACCTGGGCGCCCCATACGCGCCCACTCAGGTTGTTGAGCTGCACGCGGCGGCCGTCGTGGCGCACAGTGACGGCTAAGTTGGTGAGTGTGTCGGCGGGCAGCAGGAGCCGGTCGCAACGCAGGCCCACATCTAGACGCAACCCCAGCGGAAACAGGCTCATGTCTAGGTCGCGGGCCTTCGGCGGCTTGCGGGTCGCAGCGTTAGTAGCAGGCCGCAACAGTTGGCGCACGCGGTCGAGGCGTACTTCGTCTATGGTGAATTGCCCCGTTACCTGCGCCATTGGGTGTTGGCCCATTAAATAATCAAGCAAATGCGTGGTAGTGGCTGATGCTTTGAAGCGCATTCCATCCAGCATTCCCGAGGCATCAGACAAATGCCAGACATTGTCCTGTAGCCCTACGAGCACATTTACACCCGTAAAATTTGCCCCCCGGTCTAGCAGTACAAAGGAGGCATCGCGCAAAAACACACTTCCCCGCGCCGCCAAGCTATCGGGAAACTCGGGGGCGCTGCTGCCCGTCGGCAGCGAGAGGGGGCCGCTTAATTTCACATCCAGCTCGGCCGTGCCCCGGCTGGCCCGCCAGAAATTTGGCACTACTACGCCCGCCAACTCCGGCAGCTCGGTGCGCCCAATCAGGTGACCATTCAGGAAGGGGCGAGTAAAATCGGTGATGGTAAGACCTACATCCAACCACCCCGGCGCGGTATGAATGCGACAATGGTCGAGGGTGAGCGTGGTGGTTTTGGGTGCATGATCGGGGCCGTTGTCATAGGTGCCGGCCATATCCCATTGCTTGATGTGGCGCGTGGTATCGGGCCAAGTAAGCTGAGCATCGCGCAAAGCAAACCGCAGCACATTTCGCGGCCGCACGGTAGGCCCGCTCAGTCCCCGAATTGTATAGCGAATGTGGGCTTTACTGGGGCTAGTAGCACCTTTTACAATGGGCCGCAAGCTCGTGGGCAGCGCAATACGTAGTACATCGGGTAGAGGCTGAGTGCCCGCGAACCGTAAGTTGAGCTGGGTACCACGCTGACCCGGTTCGACGGTGTGCGTGCCGCTAATTTGTACCGTATCACCATTAAGCGTAGCCCGCGTGTGATGAATGTAGCCCTGTCGCCGCCGAAAGTTGTAGCGGTAATTAGCCCAGGCCAGCACGGGCTCTCCCTCAAACAAGGGGGCATCAATAGAACCCAACCGATCGATTTGCCCATCAAGGGTGCCGGCTACGCGCAATATGCCTCCTCGCAGGTAAGCCCGCAGACGAGCTTGGCGCACATGCGCGGCGAACAAGCCGTCGGTGTAGTCGTTGCGGGTAACAATGCGGAAGTTATTAATGATCAAAGCCTCCAGCTCTAAATTCATCTTGGGGGCTTTGCCTGGTCCTTGTTTCCGCTTGCCCTTACGCCCTAGGCTCCAGCTGCGCCCCAGCGAATCGACACGCTCCTGCATTACTACATCGTTAATAGTCAAATGCGTTACGTGTATCTGCCTCCGCAGCAACTCACGCAGCGAGAGTCGCATATCCATGCGCGCAACGCGGAGGACCTCTAATGACTGTTGATTCGCAGTATCGGTCAGGCTCACTCCCAATAGCGAAGCCGTTACGTGGGGAAAGTCGCGCCAGGGTGAAATCTGGACTTCAAATGGTGCCAAGACTAAATCTGAACTCTGCCGGTGCTGCAGGCGTACCCACTGCTCCACGCGCCGCTGCCCAAACCCGGTGCCCACCAACACGGCCACTAGCCCCAGTGCAAGTAGTATCAGCAAGAATAAGACAACCACTAAGCGCCGAAGCCAACTCCATTTCATAAAAACTGCCGCTCAGGTGCGGCTACGCTACTTGTTACGAGTAATTACGGCTTGCTGGCTAGTTGAGCTTGAGTTGGATTAAAAAAGATGGGAGGTAATATAGATAAGTCTTGCCCAAGATTAGCAAGGAAGCTGCGCAGTAACATAAAAGAACGTCATGCAGAGGCAGAGCCGAAGCATCTCGCGTGCAGAGATTGAAACAAGTGATTTTGCTAAACAGAGGGTCATGCACAGCATTGTATTGGGCTTATATAGCTTTTAAGTGGGCTATACATGTTTTATTTGCTTACTTATTAATAAGTAAGTACGTTTGGGCATTATGACAACCCAAGCTGAAACTATAGCACCCGATACCCGCACCCGCATTCTGGATCTAGCGGAGCAACTGCTGTTGGGCCGCGGCTACAACGCCTTCAGTTACCAGCACATCGCCAAAGAGCTGGGGATTAAGCCAGCCGCTATTCACTATCACTATCCGGGCAAGGAGGATCTAGGGGCGGCCATTATTCAGCGGCAACGGGGACGGTTGCGCAAATGGCGCGGACTGCCTCGCCTCACCGAATTGCCCCCCGAAGCCCAGTTGAACGCTCTTTTTGAAGTGTATCTGGGTCATCTGCGCAGTGAGCAGCGCGTGTGTCTGTTCGGTTCGTTGGCCGCTGAGTTTCGCACTTTACCGGTCACCATGCAGCAGGAACTTCGCCTCTTCAATCGGGAGCTAACCGACTGGCTGGCCCAGGTGCTAGGAGCGGGGCGAGAGGCAGGCACCCTAGTATTTCGGGGCGAACCGACGGCGAAGGCTGCCCAGGTTCTTACCACGCTGGCCGGCGCGTTGCAGGTAGCCCGCGTCCACGACGAACGACACTTCTATCTCGTTTTTGAGCAACTACGCAGCGAATTACTGCCTGAATAAGACAAGTAAAGAGAGTTTGTGCTTCGCTAATTGAATACTTCCCAAACGTATTCTACCATGATTAATACCTACTCGCCTGCTCTTACCGTGTATCCTTTGGAACCAACAATTGCTATCGTTCCCCAACCCGTTAAGGTGCAGTATCCAGCCGTGCCGCCTGGCCTGAAACTGTTGCGGCTCAAGTTTCGGGTGTTGTCGGCGGTGTCGGCAGAATGGGCGTTCCGGGAAGCTTGGAAAGTGTTTACTACGCCGCGCCAGTTGCCGCTAAAAGCTTGGGAAACCAAGGCGCTAGCGGAGGCTACCCAGCACTGGGTAGAGGCCGAAAGCGGGCGCATAGCCTACTACGAGTGGAACCCCGGTGGCGGGCGAACCGTGCTATTAGTGCATGGCTGGGAGCACCGGGCCAGCTTTTGGGGCCACATGGCGGCGGGCTTGGCAAAGGCCGGCTTTCGAGTGGTAGCGCTGGATGGGCCGGCCCACGGCCAGTCGGAGGGGAAGCGGGCGACGCTGGTAAGCTTTGCAGCAGCCGTGCAAGCTGTGGCCGATGTTATTGGTCCGGTACATGCTACCGTGGCGCACTCGTTTGGGGCCGCCTGTACCGCGGGCGTGCCCGTACGATTCAACCAAGCTGCCGGGGGACAATTACCGCGCTTGGTGCTCATGAGCGCGCCGAGCAGCACGCGCAAAGTAGCTGCCCGCTTCGCCGAGTTGCTGCATTTGCCCCCCAGCGTAGTCGAGCGCATGGGGCGCTTTATTCAGGAGCAATTTGGGCGCAGTGCTGAGAGCTTTAGCTTGTTAGAGGCTGGCCGTCACTTGCCCGTGCAGCGTGCGCTACTGCTGCATGATCGTGAGGATGTACACGTGCCCTTCATCGATGCCGAAGAAATAGCAAGCCACTGGCCAGACCTGGAATTTCACCCAACCACCGGCCTGGGCCACAACCGCATCATGCGTGACCCGGCCGTGATTCAGCAAGTAGTTGAGTTTATAAACTAGGGAACGAGGTAAAGCTGTGTGAAAAGCCCCCCAGACGTTGTTAGTGACGTATAAGGGGCTTTTCATTATCGCTTAAATGAGCTTTTGTAAACCCGGCCGTCATGCAGAGCGGTAGCGAAGCATCTCGCGTGCTGATGTTGTGGTAGTAACCCATCTAAACGGAACGTCATGCTTTGGCAACGACCACACGCGAGATACTTTGCTGCCGCTCTGCATGACGGTCCGGTTTGTTGCTAAACTCCGTCAGTAGCTTCAGCTTCTTACACAGTCTCCTGGCCTTCCGCTGCCAATCCGCGCAGCACTTCGCGCAAGCCTTCAGGCTCCTGAATCAGGCGCGCCACGTGCTGCACGTAATCAGCCTCAGCGCGCAAGTAGCGCTTTAGTTGGCGCAACTCGGCCTCCTGCTTTTTACCCGTACTACTAAGCACTTTAGACGGGCCGTATTTCAGCTCATTTAACTGCTGCTTTAGCTCAGTTTGCTGCTGACGCAGGGCCTGCGTGTAGCGGGTGAGCACATCGTCATCAGCGTGGTCGGTGGGGGCCGATTTGGACAGAAGCTGAAGCAGCGTGTAGAGGTCGTTGGCTTCGTAGGCTTCGGTGATGCGCTGCATGAGCGCGGTTTTGTGTTGCTGGGCGTCGGGGTTGCGCTCTAGGTCGGGGTGGTGGGTGCGGGCGAGCTGGCGGTAGAGGGTTTTTGTGTTGGATAAGAGTCGTTGCTCCTCTTCGCGGGCCGCTTTTTCGACGGCTTCTTGGGCTTTCTGAGCCTTGGTTTTGCGGCGGGCGCGAGCTTGCTCTGCCGCTTGTTCGTGTGGAGGGAGCGTAGAATCGAAGCCAGCGTTGGCTTCTGCGGCATCGGAAGTGCCGCTTTTTGGCTGGGCGGCACGACTTTGGGGGGCATATTTCAGCAAAATATCCGCTGCATCTTCCCCAAAACGCTCCTGCAAAGCGTGAGCATTTCCAATAATTACCCCCGTAATCTGCTGCTCCTCGGCCCGACTAAAGAAATGAAGTAGCAGGGCGTTTTCCAGCGGCGCAAACAATGTCTGCCGCGCCTCCACAACGGCCCTCGCCGCTGGCCCCACTTGCTGCCAATAGCGCCGCCGGGCTTCAGCTTGCTCAGTCTGCAAATCGCGTAGGCGCTGGCGCAATCCTTCTACCTGCTGCACCGCTTCCCGAAACGCCTGCTGGGCTGGGTTGATAGACGCATCCGTTGCCGGAATGGGTAAAGAATTGGCGGCCGGAAGATCGGAAGAAGTGGTTTTTGCCATGGGCTAGCAAAGATAATGTGTAACTCCAAGCCAGTATCCGAAGCGGATTCACTTAAAGACTATGGCGTCACCTTATCACTCCAAACTTCATACGCTACCCGAAACGTATTGCAGTGCGCGTCCACGATGTCGCCGATTCGCTCGGAGTAGCCGCCACCCATGCTCACGGCTACGGGCAGTTTTTTGTCCCGGCAAAGCCCCAACACAAACTCATCCCGCTGGCGGCAGCCGTCCTTCGTCAGGGCCAGCTTGCCGAGCTTATCAGTCGCCAGCACATCAACCCCAGCTTGAAAAAACACGAAATCAGGCTGCACTTCCGCTAGCAGGCGGGGCAATGTGGCGGTAAGCTGCTGCAAATATTCTGCATCAGAAGTGCCCAGCGCCAACTCAACATCCAGGTCCGACTTCTCCTTACGAAGCGGATAATTGGCCCCCGCGTGCATAGAAAAGGTGAACACCCGCGGCTCCTGCTGAAAAATGCTGGCTGTACCATCGCCCTGGTGTACGTCCAGATCCACTACCAATACTTGCTTCGCTAACCCATGATGCAGCAAGTGCGCCGCGGCAATGGCAATGTCATTGAGCACGCAAAAACCCTCACCCCGGTCGGCGAAGGCGTGGTGGGTGCCGCCAGCTAAGTTCAGCGCCACGCCATCGTGCAGAGCGCGTCGCGCCGATTGTAGGGTGCCGGCGCTGCTGCTCAACGAACGTTGCACCAGCTGCTCACTTTGTGGCAAACCCAGCCGCCGCACTTCAGCGGGGGAGAGGCGCTGGTCGCGCACTTTGTGCCAATACTCAAGCGTATGAACGCGCAGTATATCCTCCTCAGCACAGAGGCCAGGGTCGTAAAAGTCGGTTTGGGGGGCAATTCCCTGCCACAGCAGCTGCTCCCGAATCAGCTCGTACTTGGCAATCGGAAACCGATGACCGGGGGGCAAATCCAAAGTGTAGCGTTCGGAAGTAGCGAGGCAGGGCATGAGGTAAGGAAGCGAATAGAATGAACCCGAGAACATACGTACACAGCGCAACAAGAGTGCTCGGCTCTTTATTAATAACCTGAATTCAATGATTTAAGCCATGACCGTAAAAAAAATTATTTAATTATAATATACAAAAACATGCTCCATAATGATTTGAATGAGCTTTTGTAATAGATAGAAATAATGCCAGCAAAATTTATTTTAAAAATATATGCATTGCCTATTGCATGAATAAAATCAACCCTGCATATTTGTCCCATCAACTACACAAAGCCATGCTACGCTGCACCAATTTTATTTCAAAGCAAGACGCCCAGGAGCCACGGAGCTCCAGCGCGGTTCGGTACAGCTAAGTAGCAGCAGATTCCCCTCTGATACTTCCGCAACCCGAACCTAAACAGTTCGGGTTGTTTGTTTTACAACAGTTTACACCCGCACGGTCATGCGTTGCCAACGCCCCACCTTCCTGCATACCTCGCTGAATAAACGGTCAACCACCCGTTTCCAAGATTGGTGCGACCGGGCTTTTTCCCTGGATACGTTACGTAGATAAACCCTGCGTAACCCTTCTATAAAAAAAGCCCGGCCCCGAAAGCCGGGCTTTTTTTATGCTTATTTAACTGAAAAAATAAATCATTTTTCAGCGTGGAAGAGGTGCGTCTATTTTCGAAATAAATAAAATGATTGACTGCTTTTAGTTTTAGCGTTATTATGAATTTTAGCATTATTATAAAAATAAGGTTAATAATTATTTTATAAAACACCGCGGTAATAACCTTTTCACTCTTACAACTCCACGATTATGCGCTTCAACTTTACTCTTCGCCGCAACGAAAGCGTCCGCAACCACGAGGGCGCCGCGGCCTTCGCTCTTACCCCCCAATTGGAGCTGTACGCCGCCGTAGCCACCGCCGCCCTCAGCGACCAGTTCTACGAAACCGCCGATACCCGCTTGCTTCGCTTGCGTGAGTTGGTGGCCCGCAACGACCCCGAGTTTGTGGCCCGTTTGGCAGTGTACGCCCGTGAGCAGCTGTACTTGCGCACCGTGCCCTTAGTACTCACCGTGGAACTGGCCCGCCTGCACCGCGGCGACAGCCTGGTAAGCCGCCTGGTGGCCCGGGTAGTGCAGCGCGCCGACGAGATAACAGAGTTACTGGCCTTCTACGCCCAAGCCAACGAGCGCGATGGGGTGAAAACCCTCAACCGCCTCTCCAAGCAGTTGCAGAAAGGGTTGGCCCTAGCCTTCAACCGCTTCGACGGCTACCAGCTGGCCAAGTACGACCGCGCCGGTCGGGTGCGCCTCCGCGACGCCTTGTTTCTGGTGCACCCCACGCCCCAGAACGCGGAACAACAAGTCTTGTTCGACCAGCTCGTGCAGGGTACGCTGCCCACGCCTTACACTTGGGAAACCGAGTTGTCGGCCCTAGGGCAGCAGCACTTTGCTTCGGCTGCGGAACGTAAGACAGCGTTCCGATTGGCTTGGGAAACGTTGATTGGAAGCGGCAAACTGGGCTACATGGCCTTGCTCCGCAACCTGCGCAACATCCTCGAAGCCGACGTGTCGGAAGCGGCAGTGGAGCAGGTGTGTGCCCGTCTCACCGACCGGTTTGCGGTGGCGCGCTCCAAGCAGTTGCCTTTCCGCTTCCTGGCCGCCTACCGCGAGGTCCTGACCGTACAGTCGGGCTACGTGGCGGTGGTGCTGGAAGCCCTGGAAACGGCCATTGCTCACAGCGCGGCCAACTTGCGCGGCTTCGACGCCAGCACCCGCGTACTCGTGGCCTGCGACGTGTCGAGCTCGATGCAGCAACCCGTATCGGCGCGCAGCAAAGTGCTGCTCTACGATGTGGGCCTGGTGCTCGGCATGCTGTTGCAAAGCCGATGCAGCCACGTAGTTACCGGCATGTTCGGGGATACGTGGAAGCGCATCAGCCTGCCCCGTGGCCGGGTGTTGCAAAACGTGCAGGAATTCTACCGCCGCGAAGGCGAGGTAGGCTACAGCACCAACGGCTACCTGGTCGTCCGCGACTTGGTGCAGCGTCGCGAAGTGGTAGATAAGGTGATGATCTTCACCGACGTGCAGCTCTGGAACAGCACCGGCGACGGTGACACACTGGCCCGAGCCTGGATCGACTACCGCCGCACCGTAGCGCCTAACGCTCACCTGTACCTGTTCGACTTGGCTGGTCACGGCACAGCGCCTCTAGAGGTGCGCGCCGACCACGGCGTCGCCCTGATTGCGGGTTGGTCGGATAAAGTATTCGACGTGCTGCAAGCCCTGGAAAACGGCGAGTCAGCCTTGGCTGAAATAGAGAAAATTGATTTGAATTGACACATAAACCCGGCCGTCATGCAGAGCAAAGCGAAGCATCTCGCGTGTTTAGCGGGATTACTAACTCAACGTCAGCACGCGAGATGCTTCGCTGCGCTCTGCATGACAAACGTAGATTAAAACCAAAAGTCGGGGGCCTAAATGCACAGCCAAACGGGCTGGGCCCGCTCCCGGCTACTTGGAAACCAACCTACAGGCAAGGTGCCGTATATGGGCGTTACTTCGTCGGTGAATCAGGTGGCTTTTGGGCAACCTGTTAGGGTTCGAATCCCGCTGGGGGGCTTTTTGTCGCCCAGACACGCCTACCACTGTTGCCCTTGCCGCTGGGTTTGGTAAATACATATCCCGCCGGGTGTCGTCGGGTAGCGTTCCTTCGTGTCGCGGGTTCGATTCCTGCCTTTCGCCTACCGCTTCAGGCAGCGAAAGTAGCTCAGTTGGTAGAGCAGAATGGCTTCGGCCGCGCTTCCCATTTTTTACCCCGGTTGGCTTTTAGTAGAAATTACCTCATTGGGTGCCGTAGCTTAGCCTTACTTCGATTCAGATTCGCCGGGTCGAGGGTTCGAATCCCTCTCGTCAGCCTTCGGGTTGGCGGTAGCTCAGTGGTTAGAGCAGGACAGTTGGCTGGGCGCCTTATTGCCCCAATGAATTATTATTCCTGCTACTCAGGTGCCGTAGAAAGGCGCTACTTCGGTGAGATTCAATTGTGAATCAGCGGGTTCAAACCCCGCAACTTGTGGCTTCGGCCGCAAGAGACACGTTTGCCAAAGCGTGTCGGCAGCGCCTGCCGTTCATTGCCTTGGGTAGCAGCTTGTTTTCCTGATGGGTGCCGTAGTGCAGCCTTACTTCGCCATAACGCTAAGGTCGGAGGTTCGAACCCTTCCTGCCATTTGGGCAGTAGCTCAGTCGGTTAGAGCATAGCACAGTGGCTGCACGCTTTGTTGCCCCAGCAGGAGCCGAGCCGGAAACGGTGTCGTCGGGTAGCCTTACTTCGCTTTTAACGAACCTGTCATAGGCTCCCCAGCTTTTTCACCCGTTTCCGTGCTTCGGTAAGCTTTTCTAGAGCGCCTTATTTCCTCAGCTGAGGAAGACAGTCCGTTCGCGTCAATTCTTTCTAATCAAACGCGAAGTATTCCTTCGCTAACCCACTTATGGCCCAACAATTACGCGGCAACGACCTGCGGCAGCTTGGCTTCCCCGAAGGCCGCGCCATCGGGCTCGCGCTAGCTCAATTGCAGCGCAAGCATTTTAAGAGACTCTCCATCACCAACCAGCTCACGCTCCTAGAGCAAATTCTGACTACTCCCATGGACTTTGTTACGCACCTCGATTGGAGCCACGTGGCAGCCGCGTTGCTCCCACCACCTTCGCGTCATATCGAATTGGTGGCTCGCAAACCCTACGCCCTCTACGGGGCCGAACACATTGAAGCCGGCGCCCTGCACCAAATGGACACGGCCATGAAACTGCCCGTCACGATAGCTGGCGCCCTCATGCCCGACGCCCACCACGGCTACGGCCTGCCCATCGGCGGCGTTTTGGCCACCGATAACGCCGTAATTCCCTACGCCGTGGGCGTGGACATTGGCTGCCGGATGGCGCTGTCGATCTTCAATTTGCCCCCCAAGCATCTCACCCAACGCGTACAAGAGCTGCAAAAGCTGCTCCTAGACAACACGCGTTTCGGCAACCGGACTGACTTTCAGCACGGCCGCAAAATGGGACACGAGGTGCTGGACCGGGACGAGTTTCGCGACATTCCTTTCCTGCGCAACAAGCAGGCAACCGCCGCCGAGCAAATCGGTACGTCGGGTTCCGGCAATCACTTCGTAGAGTTCGGCATCGTAGATATCACGGATCCGACTAATGAGATGGGCGTACCGGTAGGCCAGTATTTAGGTCTACTGTCACACTCTGGCTCACGGGGCTTGGGCGCTGGTGTAGCTAACCACTACACTAAGTTGGCCATGGAAAACTGCCAACTGCCCAACGAAGCCAAGCACCTAGCCTGGCTTTCCCTCGACGGTGAACTCGGGCAGGAATACTGGGCAGCTATGAACCTGGCGGGCGCTTATGCATCCGCCTGCCACGAGCACATTCACCTGCGAATGGCCAAAGCTCTGGGCGAGCGGCCTTTGGCGAAAGTGGAAAACCACCACAACTTCGCCTGGCGCGAAAAGCTGTCCGACGGCCGTGAGGTGATTGTGCACCGCAAGGGTGCTACGCCAGCTGGCAAAGGCGTGCTCGGCATCATCCCCGGCTCGATGACAGCCCCCGGCTTTATCGTGCGCGGCCGGGGTGTGGCCGATTCTTTGGGGTCGGCCTCGCACGGGGCTGGTCGCCTGATGTCACGCACGCGGGCCAAGCAGGAGCTAAGCGAGTCGGCGGTGCGCCAGCACCTCACCGACCACGGCGTAGTGCTGCAAGGCGGCGGCCTCGACGAGGCGCCTATGGCTTACAAAGACATTCACGCTGTGATGCAAAGTCAGCAGGAGCTAGTGGACGTGCTCGGCTCCTTCACGCCGAAAATCGTGCGCATGGATGGCGCATAATTGATAAAAGCCCCCCAGAAAACTTCTGGGGGGCTTTTTATCTAATTTCCTCAGTTTTCATCCTGAGGCACGAAGGATGATAATTCCAGTTACAACATCAGCAGGCGAGATGTTTTACTGCGTTCTGTGTGATGGTCTTAGAAACACAAAACCACTAAATCAACCTCACCAACCCAACCTCGACCATAACCTATCACCGCCGATCAGCGCTACAACGGGGTACCACCCAACTCCCGGCATCATGGCCAAAGCAACCAATAAGCTTCACAGCAAGGACCTCCGTCAACTCGGCTTTACCAACGATCAGCACATCAGCCTCGCCCTCGACATCCTCGACCAGCGCGAGCTGCGTCGCCTCGATAAGGGTAGCGCCCAGGCCTTGTTGCAGGAAATAAAAAACGACCCATTCAAGTACCTGCGCGACGAAATGTGGCGGCCTCTAGCTGAGCAGCTCGTGCCCAAGCCGTCACGTGATGTGGCCCTCAATCCCGAAATTAAAGACTACCGCCGCTACGGCGAGGCCTTTATTGAAGATGGCGCCCGCAAGCAAATGGATACGGCCATGCAATTGCCCGTGACGATTGATGGGGCACTGATGCCCGATGCACACCAGGGCTACGGTCTGCCCATCGGTGGCGTGTTGGCGGTAGATAACGCGGTGATTCCCTACGGCGTAGGCATGGATATCGGCTGCCGTATGGCCCTGTCTATCTTCGACATGCCGGCCAGCTACCTAGGTAAGCACACCCAGGATTTGCGTAAGCTGCTGCTGGAGCACACCAAGTTTGGCAACAAAGAAGTATTCAAGAAACCCTTCACCGACGACCCCATTTTCGAGCGGCCGGAATTTCGCGAAATCGGAGTGGTGCGGCATAAGCGCGATTCGGCAGTTTCCCAAATGGGCAGCTCCGGTTCGGGTAACCACTTTGTGGAGTTTGGGTTGGTCGATATTACCGACCCGAACAATGAAATGGGTGTGCCGGTGGGGCAATACGTGGGCTTGTTGTCGCACAGCGGCTCCCGTGGGCTCGGTGCGGCCGTGGCCCAGCACTTTACCAAAGTTGCCATGGAAAAATGTCCCCTGCCGCCTCAGGCGCGGCATTTGGCCTGGCTGTCGTTGGACTCCCAGGAAGGGCAAGAGTACTGGCGTGCCATGAACTTGGCGGGTGACTACGCCTCGGCCTGCCACCACGATATTCACCGCCGCCTGAGCAAAGCCTTAGGTAATCAGCCGCTGGCGCAAGTCGAGAATCATCACAACTTTGCCTGGAAGGAAACGCTACCCGATGGCCGCGAAGCCATTGTACACCGCAAGGGCGCTACGCCGGCCGGCAAAGGCGTGCTAGGCATCATCCCCGGCTCCATGACCGCGCCCGGCTTCATCGTGCGCGGGCGGGGCGAGAGAGACTCGCTCCAGTCGGCTTCCCATGGTGCCGGGCGCCGCCTCAGTCGCACCCAAGCCAAAGCCCAAATAGGAGAGGGCGACATGCGCCGCCAGCTGCGCGACCACGGCATAGAGCTTATCGGCGGCGGCCTCGACGAAGCGCCCGGTGCCTACAAAGACATTCACCAAGTAATGGCCCACCAACGCGACTTAGTGGATGTGCTGGGTACGTTCACACCCAAAGTAGTGCGCATGGATGCCGGCGGCAGCAGAGGGAAAGGGCGAGGGGAGTAGCTGAAACAAAGTCTAAACCGTCACGCTGAGCTTGCTGAGGCTTCTACATATTTATTTTAATAGGCCCCACGCTTTCTTTTTGCTAGCAATGCGCGAACCCATTCTTCTGATTTCCTTTCTTCTTGATCAATAATATTCATGTGATACTTAGCTAAAATGACACTGTCCATAAAGTGGTTGTAGCAAATCCAGCTTGCTTCGTCATCTTGGCTCACACTACACCCTTGTATATAGGTAGATATGCTATATTTCTTCTGTAAAGTATCTACATAGAAGGGTATACTTTCTCCCCAGAAGTAATAGCCAATAATCCCTTCTTTAGTATCGACTTTAGCTCGGGCTATGCCCTTATGGCAAGGACTTTCTTCCGGCGTGGCAGATACTTTAGTATCTATAGTTCCACTAGCCTGAAAGCCTTGAGGCTGATCACCACAGGATATTAAAAGGCTTGCGCTCAAAAGCAGTAGCGTAATCTTGTCAATCAGCATAGGCGAAAATATCTAATACAAGGTAAGCCTATTGAGCATCCAATAGCTCCTCCGTAGCAACCTCTACTGCGAAAATTGAGTAGGGCTGAACTTGCATTAGTGCGGTCTGCACTGGCTACGCACATAAATAGACCCTACCGAAACACTTACCGCTATGTCTTCATCTTCTACCAAACGCTTACATAATCAAGTTGCGCTCGTAACCGGGGCTAGTTCTGGAATTGGGTCGGGGGTAGCGGTGGCCCTGGCCGATGCGGGCGCTACCGTCGTGGTCAACTATGTAGGCGATGCTGAAGGGGCTGAAAAGATAGTGGCAGAGATAGAGGGGAAGGGCGGAAAGGCTATTGCCATCAAAGCCGATGTAAGCAAGGAAGACCAAGTGCAGCAGATGTTCCGGCAAACCATCGAGCAGTTCGGCACGCTTCACATTCTGGTTGCCAACTCCGGTATTCAACAAGATGCAACGCTGGTCGATATGACCCTAGAGCAGTGGCAAAAGGTAATTGACGTGAACCTGACGGGCCAGTTTCTCTGCGCCCGCGAGGCGGCACGGGAGTTTATCAAGCGCGGTGTACAGCAGGACATATCCAGAGCGGCCGGCAAGATTATTTGCATGAGCTCCGTGCACGAAACCATTCCGTGGGCCGGTCACGTTAACTACGCCGCATCCAAAGGCGGCCTAATGCTGCTTATGAAAAGCATGGCTCAGGAGCTCGCGCCGCATAAAATTAGAGTGAACAGCATCGCGCCGGGTGCCATCAAGACGCCCATCAACAACGAAGCCTGGGAAACGCCTGAAGCCGCGAATAAGCTGTTAGAGCTCATCCCGTATGGCCGCATAGGTGAGGTGGAAGATATCGGGCGTGTGGCCGCGTGGTTGGCATCCGATGAAGCTGATTATGTCCATGGCACCACCCTATACGTAGATGGTGGCATGACCTTGTATCCGGGCTTTGCCGACAACGGATAATTGGTAGAAACTAATGGTGTCTGGTAGCTCGGCAGTGCGGCAGTCAGACCTCGGAAGCTCACTTGAGTGAGGGAAAGTCGCTATGCCTTGCGTTTTTATCGGCACCACTATTACATTTTAGCCTGACGAATAAGTCAGCGCTACAACACACCTATGACGCAAGAACAACTACGCTTAGCTGAATCAAACACTCAAAATACCGTCTGGAAGAAATTTGGCCCTTATCTCACCGAGCGTCAGTGGGGTACGGTGCGCGAAGACTACTCGGCCAACGGCAATGCTTGGGAGTACATCACCCACGATCTGGCCCGCAGCTATGCTTATCGCTGGGGCGAGGAAGGTCTGGGGGGCATTTCTGACCACCGCCAGCGCCTGTGCTTCTCGGTAGCACTCTGGAATGGGGCCGACGGCATTCTCAAAGAGCGCTTGTTTGGCCTAACCAATGGACAGGGCAACCATGGCGAGGACGTGAAGGAGTATTATTACTACCTCGACAGCACGCCCACCCACTCCTACATGAAGATGCTGTATAAGTATCCGCAGCGGGAGTTTCCGTACGTGCAGCTGGTGGAAGAAAGCGCGAAACGCACCCGCAAGCAACCCGAATTCGAGTTGGATGAGACTGGCATCTTCGACGATAATCGCTATTTCGATGTCTACATTGAGTACGCTAAGGCAGGTATTGATGACATTTTGATTCAGATAACGGTACACAACCGGGGGGCAAAAATGGCCCCCATCATGGTGCTACCCCAGGTATGGTTTCGCAATACCTGGTCGTGGGGCCACGACCCTTACCGGCCGGAACTCAGCACGTCCGAGCCCGGTGTAGTGCAGATTGATCATCAGACCCTCGGCCGCTACCAACTCTACTGCGACCAAAATCCAGAGCTGCTTTTCTGTGACAACGACACCAACGGCGACCGACTCTATGGGCTGCCAGCGGAGGGAATGTTTTTCAAGGATGGCATCAATAACTACATTATTGACGGTAAGCTCGACGCCATCAATCCGGCCCAAACCGGCACAAAAGCCGCCGCCCAGTACACTCTGCATGTTCCGCCCGGCGAGTCGCAAACGGTGCGTCTGCGCCTAAGCCAGGCTACTTTGGCCGCTCCATTTGCCGATTTTGCCGACATATTTGCCACCCGTATTCAGGAGGCTGACGAGTTTTATGACTGCGTTCAGGAGAAAGTAACCAAGCCCGATGCGCGCAATATTCAGCGTCAGGCGTTTGCGGGCATGCTCTGGAGCAAGCAGTTCTACTACTACGACATGGCCCAGTGGATCGATGGCGACCCGAACATGCTGGCCCCACCCAACGAGCGCCGCACCGGCCGCAATAGCAACTGGCGCCACCTCTACAACGACGACATCATCTCCATGCCCGACAAGTGGGAATACCCCTGGTACGCGGCCTGGGACCTCGCTTTTCACTGCATTCCGCTGGCCATGGTGGATGCCCAGTTTGCCAAGCACCAGTTGCGCCTGCTCACCCGCGACTGGTATATGCACCCCAACGGCCAGCTGCCGGCCTACGAGTGGAACCTGAGCGACGTGAACCCGCCTGTGCACGCCTGGGCCACCTGGCGCGTGTATCAGATGGATAAGAAGCTGAACAACGGCCAAGGCGACACCCATTTTCTGGAATCGGTATTCCACAAGCTGACGCTCAACTTCACCTGGTGGGTGAATCATAAGGACAAAAGCAACCGCAATATCTTCGAGGGGGGCTTTTTGGGCCTGGATAACATCGGGGTGTTCGACCGCTCGGCCCCGCTGCCCACCGGCGGCACCATCGAGCAATCGGATGGCACCTCTTGGATGGCTATGTACGCCCTCAACCTTATGCGGATTGCTCTGGAGCTTGCCCAGACCAACCCTGTATATCAGGACATTGCCAGCAAGTTCTTCGAGCACTTCCTCTACATAGTGGAGGCCATGACCCGTAGCGGTGACGGTGCTTTCAACCTCTGGGACGAGGAAGATGAATTTTACTACGACGTGCTCCACACTCCCGATAATACGCGCACTAAGCTCAAGGTGCGCTCTATTGTGGGCCTGATTCCTTTGTTTGCGGTCGAGGTACTCGACGATGAACTACTGGCGGCCATGCCGGATTTTACCCGCCGCCTGCGTTGGATGCTCGACAATCGGCCTCAGCTAGCGGAACTGGTGTCGCGGTGGTTAGAGCCCGGAAAGGGCAATCGGCACCTGCTGTCTTTGCTCCGTAGCCATCGCCTCAAATGCCTGCTTCGACGCATGCTGGATGAAGCCGAATTTTTGTCAGAATTTGGGGTGAGGGCTATGTCACGCTACCACCTAACGCACCCGTATGTGTTTCCCACACCTGAAGCTGACTTCATCGTTAGCTACGTGCCGGGCGAGGCTGAATCGAGCATGTTTGGAGGTAATTCCAACTGGCGCGGCCCTATCTGGTTTCCTATCAACTACCTGATTATCGAGTCGTTGCAAAAGTTTTATACTTATTATGGCGACTCGTTAAAAGTGGAGTATCCAACAGGTTCGGGAGAGCTACGCAACCTGCAAGACATTGCCGCCTGCCTTTCGGAGCGCCTCACCAAGCTGTTTCTGAAGGATGAGAAAGGCCATCGTCCGGCCTTCGGCAAATCGAGGCTGCTCCAAACCGACCCACACTTCAAAGACAACCTACTCTTCCACGAGTACTTCCACGGCGATGACGGTCACGGTATGGGAGCCAACCACCAAACCGGCTGGACTGGCCTTATCGTGCGGCTATTAGAGCCACAATCGTAAAGCGATATAACGAAAAGAGACAGTCATGCCGAGCGCAGCGAAGCATCTCGCGTGCTGATGTCAGGTTAGTAATCCAGGCGAAATAGGCGGTCATGCTGAGCTTGCCGAAGCATCTCTACTGGTAAGTATAATTAACAAAGTGGGAGAGCTGCTTCGGCAAGCTCAGCATGACCGCCTGATGGGCTGAGCTAGTGAGGGCAACGACTGCACGCGAGATGCTTCGCTCTGCTCTGCATGACGGCCTAAGTATTTTATTTCCTAGTATTGAAACCGCATTCCTCCGTTTCACCCGCTTCTTAAGATGCTCCGTTTCAGCACTGCTGCTTTTTGCTTCGCTGCCTTTGTTTTAGTAGCGGCTCCTGCTGCCCAGGCCCAGCAAAATGCCCCCCAGGATTCCATTTTCGTCCGCGAGAACTACCGCAAGCTCGACCGCCTTATTCCCATGCGCGATGGGGTGAAACTGTACACGGTCATTTACGTGCCAGTAGATGCTGCGAAGAAAAACCGGTATCCTTTTCTGCTAGAGCGCACGCCGTATTCGGCCGGACCTTATGGCGAGACGAATTACCCCAAAACCGGCCCAGGCATGAGCCAAGCGCTGTCGCAGGAGAAATACATTTTCGTTTATCAGGATGTGCGCGGGCGCTACAAAAGCGAGGGCCAGTTTGAGGAAGTAACGCCCAACGTGCCCGGCAATAAAACCAAGCAAACCGACGAAAGCTCCGACACTTACGACACCATTGAGTGGCTGCTCAAGAACGTGCCGAACAACAACGGTCGTGCCGGGCTCATGGGCATTTCCTACCCGGGCTTCTACGCCACTGCTGCCTTGCCCGATGCACATCCGGCTCTGAAAGCAGTATCGCCCCAGGCCCCAGTAACAGATGAATTTATTGGTGACGATGCCCACCACAACGGCGCCTTTTTTCTGCTCGACAACTTCTCTTTTACCAACTACTTTGATGCCCCGCGCACGGGTCCGGTAGAAGAGTACAAGCCGTTTTTCACGTTCAGACCCAAGGACGCCTACCAGTTTTTCCTTGACTTAGGCCCCATCAAAAACGCCAACGCGCCCCAGTATTTTAACAACAAAGCCAAGATCTGGAACGAGTATCAGCAACACGATACCTACGACGCTTATTGGCAAGCGCGCAATATTCGCACGGCTTTGAAGAGCGTGAAACCAGCTGTACTTGTTGTGGGAGGCTTTTTCGATGCTGAAGATTTGTTCGGGGCCTTGAATACCTACAAGGCCATTGAGCAGCAGAATCCGAAGAATAACAGCCGCTTGGTAATGGGTCCCTGGACCCACGGCGCCTGGTCGCGGAAGGAGTGGAGCCAGTTTGGGCCACTAAGTTTTGGCAGCAACACCGCCCAATATTATCAGGAGGATATAGAGCTGAAGTTTTTCAACGCTTACCTTAAAGACAAAGGCAAGTTCACTCAGGCCGAAGCCACCATTTTCAACACCGGCACCAATGAGTGGAAGACGTTTGAGCAGTGGCCGCCGGCCGCCACCCAAGCGCAGACGCTATACTTTCAGCCGAGCGGTGCCCTAACTTTTGCGCCTGCCACTGCTCCCGATAGCTTCGCTGAATACGTGAGCGACCCCAGCAAGCCCGTGCCCTACACCGACGGCATTTTTGCCCGCCGCAATAATGAGTACATGATAGAGGATCAGCGTTTTGCTGCGCGCCGGCCCGATGTGCTGGTCTTCCAAACCGAACCCCTAACCGAGGATCTAACCCTAGCCGGCCCGATCACCGCTGACCTGTTCGTAACTACCACCGGCAGCGATGCCGATTTCATCGTCAAGCTCATCGACGTGCTGCCCGACTCGGCCCGCAACCCCGCGCCTAATCCTAAGAACTTGCAAATGGCTGGCTATCAGCGCCTGGTGCGCGCGGAGGTAATCAGGGGGCGTTTTCGCAACAGCTTCGAGAAGCCAGAGCCATTTCAGCCGGGCCAGGTGGCGGAGGTAAAATACGAGTTGCCCGATGTGCTGCACACCTTCAAGAAAGGCCACCGCCTGATGGTGCAAGTGCAAAGCTCTTGGTTTCCGCTCGTAGACCGCAATCCGCAGACATACGTGGACATCTCCGAAGCCGAGCAAAAGGACTTCGTGAAGGCTACCCTGCGCCTCTACCACGATGCCCAGCGGCCATCGGGGCTACAGGTGCGAAAGCAGTAGCGTAGCCGAGGCCGTTATTTCGCGGCAGCATCGGCGGCTACCGGCTCCACTACACGTACCGTGTCGCCGACTCGAATTTGCCCCCCACGCAGGATACGGGCCGTGAGGCCGCCGTGTCCGCGCATGGCGTTGTAGCCGCCGGGCCCTAGCTCTTCCTCCATGCGCGAGCAGGGGTGGCACTCACCTGTTATTTCTAGAATTACCTCGTCGCCCAACTGTACCTGGCGGTTTTTCAGCGCCAGCAGATTCAGGCCGCTTACCACTAAGTTGCGCCGCAGCCGGCCCGGTTCTACGCGTCCATCGAAGCCCAAAAAGCCCCCCACAGCCTCTAGGTGCTCGTGCTGAATGAGGGTAACCTGCCGTTTGCCACCCGGCTTGGGACGGGCGTGGTCGCCGCTCAGGTGCTTATCGGTCACGACTTCTACTTCCAGCAGCGACACCAGCGGCTCACGCCGCACCGGCCGGATGCCAATCCATTCGATGCGACCGGTTTGAGGTAAGGTGGCTAACAAGCGACCTACGGTAGATTTATCGTCGCCGAAAAAAGGAAAAGCCATGAGGGAGAGTGATATGAAAGCTTGAGTCAAGTAAAATTAGTGTAGGGGAGCTGACCCTGAAGGATGCACTATTCGATAAGGGTATTATAAATAATTAGAATATATTTTACTTTTTTAATAAACAATTAAACAATAGCCTTACAAAGAGATGCCCTGACCTAGAAGCCTACCGAATGAAGACAGAGAAACTACAGCAGCATGTAACCAGCATCATTGCTCCAGCTGGCATTGAAGTGAACGGCGCGAACCCCTGGGATATACAGGTACACAACGACCGGTTTTACCAACGAGTTCTCAGCCAGGGTACATTAGGGCTGGGCGAATCATACATGGACGGGTGGTGGGACTGCGAGCAGATCGATGAATTCATTTTCCGGGCGCTGCGTGCCGACTTATACAAAACCGCGCGCCTGGGTTGGCGTAGCGTTCTAGAAGTATTGTTGACCCGAATATTCAATCGTCAAGCCAAAGGCAAAGCCGCCCAAAACGCACAGCGCCACTACGATATCGGCAACAACCTGTACCAGCTCATGCTGGACCAACGCCTGACTTACAGTTGCGGCTACTGGAAAAATGCCGACAACCTTGATCAAGCTCAGGAAAATAAGCTGGACCTGATCTGCCGTAAACTATACCTCCAGCCCGGCCAGCGTGTGCTCGATATTGGTTGCGGCTGGGGCTCGTTCGCCAAATTTGCCGCTGAGCGCTACAGAGTAGAAGTAGTGGGCGTGACAGTAGCCCGCGAGCAGGTAAAGCTGGCACAGGAGCTATGCCGGGGCTTGCCCGTGGAAATCCGGCTGCAAGACTACCGCGACGTGCGTGAGAAATTCGACCACGTGGTATCGGTGGGCATGGCCGAGCACGTGGGCCATCGTAATTACCGCACCTATATGCGCACCGCCGCCAATTGCCTCAAGGACGACGGGCTATTTCTGCTCCATACCATCGGCATGGCGTATTCGCGCACTTCCGCTGACCCTTTTACTAATAAGTACATCTTTCCCAACTGCCTGCTGCCCTCTATCAAGCAACTAGGTGGCGCCATGGAACACCTGTTTGTGCTCGAAGACTGCCACAACTTCAGCGTGTACTATGACAACACGCTCATGGCTTGGTTTCAGAATTTCGACCGCCACTGGGAACAGCTGCGACCTGATTACGGCGACCGATTCTATCGAATGTGGAAATATTACTTACTGTCAAGCGCTGCCTCTTTTCGCTCCCGCCATAATCAGCTTTGGCAAATGGTACTTTCCAAACGCGGCCTGCTAGGTGGCTATGAAGCGGTGCGATAACGCCGTGCGTTTTACGCTGATTGTAGAAGTCGTTGCTACTCCTTCCACCTAATAGCTTAGTGCGTTACACAAAGCAAAAAATGCCCCCCAACGAAGTCGGGGGGCATTTTTGTGAGAAAAGCACTGGTGTCACTCAGCGCTAATCAATTGCATTAACGTACTATCAAGCGCTTGGATACTACACCTTCAGAAGTTGAAAGCTGAAGCATGTATACGCCCTTCGCTACGCCATTTAGCGACATACTCTTGGAAGAGCCGTCACGTGCGGAAAGCGTACGACGCAGCACTGATTGACCTAAGGCATTAACGAGCGTAGCTTCTACACTTTGCTTGCTGAGTGAAGCAGGTAAGTTGATTGATACCATGTTCGTAGCAGGATTGGGGAACACCTCTACCTGCGCGCTTACTTTCTCCGATGCTTTGTTGTTAGAGAGAACGGTGCCAGTAATAGCGAAGGCAATGCCGTTAACGGGTACACCTAAACCAATGGCCCCTATCAATGTAGCTCCCCCTGAACCCAGGTTAACATCATAGAGGTTAGCGTTCGTGCTGGTGCCAAGCGCGGCGGCCAGCAATACAAAATTAGAGGTTGCGTTTTCTGCGTGAACATCAAAGCCAACACCCGCAGCCCGGTTCACGATGAAACCAGTTGGAGGGCCGGCTGCATCCAGGACGCCTGCGTTCGGTGGGTCCTGACTAAAAATTTGATTGAACGAGTTATCAAACACGTACAAGGTTGTAGCAGTTGAGCCCAAGAAAGGATTGGTGTAGGCTGCAGCTACAATAGATGGCTGAACACCCGTATTACCCGTGTTGGGGCCAAAGTTTACATCACCATCACGCTGGATACCCGGTGTATTAGGATCATTATCCACTATCGTTCCATCAATGGGATTGAGGCGATAGTTAGCCCGGTTGGTGCTCACAACCCGGATCCGATCAGCAACGGGGTTGAAATCGAAGCCGACCCGGTCCGTTGCCGTGCCCAAAGCTAGGGTCGTGGCCTCAGTTCCTACGGGCGTAGCTACGCCCGTAGTCGTGTTGATAATATATAAACGCGCATTAGCCGCTGCCAGGCTCGCATCGTAGCCTAGGCCGAATAACTGACCTGTATTAGGGCGAGCATCAATTCCTACTAGTGTTTGACCAGCTGTCAGACCCGTGATACCCGTGATAGAACGGATAACCGAAGGCCGTGCCGAATCAAAGGAAAGTAAGTTAGTAGCGGTGCCAACCACTTGATAGGCATAAACAAGTCTCTGCTGAAGATCCGACACCGTGCGGTCGATGCCTATAGCAATATCTGTGATACCGAGCGCACCGCTGCCGATCGTGACTGGTGCGGAGGCTACGCCGGTAGTCAAGTTTAAGGTATATAGCTGGTTAGAAGCCGGTGCAGTGGTTGAGTTAATGAGTAAGTAAGCCTGATCTACGCGCGAAGTCGGATTAAAGTAGATATCAATGTCTGCACTTTGCGTAAGTCCATTAGTAGTCACCCCTAAAGCACCAGTCCCAACGGTATTCAGTATGCCTTCATTTGGAGGATTCTGAGTGACTAGGCGGTTATTAATCTCGTCAATACCATAGAGTGTGGTAGAACCGGTGCCGATGTAGCTGTTGGTGTAAGCCACCGCTCCTACCCCGGGCGTCTGAGCCGTGTTGGCATCAGTAGCAGCATAGGTTAGAGTACCGTCGGTGGCGGCTATAGTACCGTTATTGGGATTAAGGCGAAAGTTGGCCCTATTGCTACTTACTACCCGAATGCGGTCAACGGTGGGGTTAAAGTCGAAGCCAATGCGGTCAGTAGCGGTTCCTAAGGCTAGCGTAAGCGCCACACCTACAGTCGTAGCGGCACCAGTTGTAGGATTGATAGTATAAAGCTGCGCTTGGGTCGTGGCAGCATTGTACCCCAGCGCAAACAGTTGACCAGTGTTAGGGCGTACGTCCAGGCCAACCAGCGTCTGACCAGTTGTTACTCCCGTAAAAGGTATAGCTGTAGTGACAGTGGCCGGAGTAGCAGCATTAAAGGTTACTAGACCGGTAGGGCTCAGGCCGTACACAGTCTGAGCTGTGCCCGGAGCAGCAGCACCAAGGCACAAGCCTAGCGCGGCTCCAAGTATCCAAGGAGCACGGCGGCTATGTTGTTTTACTGGTGAAGAAGGAAGTAATGGTAATTGCATTCGACTAAGGGGTTTAGAATGGAAAAATAAAATGTCAGAGAAACAGCAGTAAATGCGTAATAGATGTGCAAATCTAATCTGTTACACAGATCTTTTACGCAGTAAATACTGAAAATAGATTGCTCAAACGGCTTAAATTTTCTGTTTTAAATAATTCGAAAAAGTTCCTGCGTTTTAGCAACCACCTTATACGCACTCCGTAAGGTATATGTTTTAAGTAATAATTAACGAAACTCCGAAAAGGCTCGATTTAGTATTTTGCTTTGTTGGGGTACCTAGTGATAATACGATAGCTTTCGCTCAGCCAACTCCATAATGCGGTAAGCTTCGGGATAATTGAGCTAAGTGACAATAAAGCGCCCTCGCCCCTACAGCTGCCAGTAAATAAAGTGTGCTCGCTAACCTGATGCGCGACGTTGCGTATTGACATCAGACGATCATAAATGTTAGAGTAAAACCTAATTGCCCATGTTCGTCTTTCTAAGTTAGTCTCCAAACGTTCTCTTTCATGGCTACCAAAACCACCGATAAAAAACCGACTGCCGCCAAGAAAACGGCTGCAATTGCTGCTCCTTCCGACAATGGCAAGGCTGCTAAGCAGGGCGCTATTCAGCCCGGCAATGTAGAGCAGCCTATTCTGAATCAACGAGCTGATGCAATTCAGCGCTTTGGCATTGTTTCCCCCCGCATGTCAGTGGGCTTAAGCGAGGATGTGCGCCAAGAGAGCGTGGACATGCTCAACCAGCTGTTGGTCGACACCATCACTATCCGGGACCTGTACAAAAAACACCACTGGCAGGTTGTAGGCCCTACATTTTATCAGCTTCACTTGCTTTATGATAAGCACTATGAAGAGCAAAGTGTACTGGTAGATGCCATTGCAGAGCGCATTCAGCTTTTAGGAGGAGTAAGCTTGGCTATGGCAGCCGACATTGCTGAAACCACTCATATTCCGCGCCCACCCCGCGACCGTGAAGAGGCACCTGTACAGGTGTCACGCCTGCTGGAAGCCCACGAAATTATTCTTAAAGAATGCCACGAGTATGCCAAAAAGGCTGATGAGTCTGGCGATGATGGTACGAACGACTTAATTGTAAGTCAGCTAATTCGTACCAACGAGTTGCAGACTTGGTTTGTATCGGAGCACGTAGTAGATACGCCCCTGGCTCGTTCTTAATAAATATTGTGGCGAAAATGCTTTCACGGCGGCTTTTCCTGACGGAAGGGCCGCCGTGAAAGCATATCAACCAATTACGCAAATACTAATCGGAGCAAAGGCTCTGAAAAAGCCCCCCAGTATTTAAGTAGAAGCCTTGAACAGCGAAAAAATACCGCAGAGCATTTGCGTGGGGCTGTGCAAGTAGCTACTTTTGTCCCCACTTCGCCGCCTCAGCGAAGGTAGAAGCTTCGGTTTCTGAAGAGTAAAGTGATTTGTCAGCCTACTGCGCACGTGGTGAAACTGGTAGACACGCCATCTTGAGGGGGTGGTGCCCTCCGGGTGTGGGAGTTCGAATCTCCCCGCGCGCACAACAAAAAAGCCCCACCAATATTGGTGGGGCTTTTTTGTTGTCTTACAGTTTCTCTGGCTGACTTACGCCAATTTGCCCCCCAAGCGCTCAAACGGGTTAGCAGGAACCACCAACACCACCTTCTCACGCTCTACCAGCACCTGACCAGGTAACGCACCTTTAGGCTTTCGCACGAATTTTTTTGGCGTGACCGTAACTGGGCAGAGCGAATCATGCTGGCGGCGCGAATACCAAGCGGCCAGCTGCGCGGCACGCTCTACTACCATGTTGGGTACTGGATGGCCCGCCCGGTGCCGAATGACTACATGCGAGCCGGTTACGTCCTTGGCGTGCAGCCAGAGGTCTTCCTTGTGGGCATAGCGCTGAGTGAGCAGATCATTGTTAGCCGCATTGCGACCCACCAAAATGGTAAAACCTTCATCCTCAAAAACCTTAAAAGGTAGTTCGGTTGCGGCTTTAGCTTTTGTTTCGGGCTGTAGGTCGTGGGTTTTGCGCCAGGTACGCAGGGCGCGTAGATCCAAAATGCCCCCCAGTTCCTCCAAGCGTTCCAGGCACCAGAAAGCATCGGCCTCGCGGCGCTCTACACGCTCCTGGAGCTGTTGGGTTTCTATTTGCTGGTTTTTGGCTTTTCGGTAAAGGTTTTGGGCCGTGCGCTGGGGTGTTTCAGTGGACTTGAGCTTTATAAGGCGAGGCTTATTATCCTGATAAAAATCAACAACTTCGACTTGAGCAGCCCCAGCCGGAATTTGGGTGAGGTGAGCCATGATAAGGTCAGCGGTTTGACGGTATCTGGCGCCGTGCTCCAAAGCATGAAGGCGGGCACGGGCCTGGCTAGCGCTGGTGGTTGCCTCCTCGGCCCGACGCTCCAACAGCTGGCGTATCTGCCGCATTTCCATCTCATACGCCCGCCGGCCTAGAAATAATGGCACGAACGTGCGCAACGCAGCAATCGGGTCGAGGGGCAAAACCTGCTCTATCTCGCCCACCGACAGCAAGCTCAGCCGTGTGCGGCCATCCAGATTGATAATGTAGAACTGCAGCGGGTTTTCGAGCACGCCAACTACTTCCCGGACAAGTGCTTCCTTGGTGGCTTCATTGGCAGGATCGTAGCCGCGGGTGCGTAGGTAGCGGGGGGGCAAATCGCCGAGTGCGGGATATCGTTTCAGCGGGTCGTCAGCGGAGCGGAGCATGGTAGCTTCGGCGGCTGGTAGCGGGGCCAAATCGGTGTCGGTAGTGTAGCGCTGGTGGAATAGCTCGGCGGGAGCATCGGGCGACGGGCGAAAAACGACGTTTGGGCGCGGACCATATAGTTTAAACAGGAGAGAAGCACCGCCGTCGAAATGCAGCGTGAGTACCCGGTCGTTGGGAAAAACATCGGCACTATGTACGGTAAGGCCTAAAAGACCGGGCAGCAAGTCGACAGAGTTGGTGCGCGTGCGGTGAAAGCTCGTTGGCAGAGCTAACACTGGAAACGAGGCGGTCAGCTGCGCTTTCAACCAAAACTCCGCAGTGCCATTGGTAAGGCCAATGACTAGCTCATCTTTCTCCTGCGAGAAGCACGCCACAACCTGGTAGCCGGCCAACTGCTCAGTAAGGGCCGGAGCGAGTTGGCGCAGGAAATAGTAATTGTTGTGCATGAGGCGAAAAGTATAAACGCGGGGCGAGGGCAAATATGGACAGAGTTGCCAACAAAGGCGGAAAGTTTATTTCTGGTTGCAACCATTTCTGAGCCGGCATACTCCCCAATGTGTAGTTCCGCAACCAGTCCTCACTCCATTCTCCTAGCACCTATGAAACAATACCTACTCTTGCTGCTCGCCAGCGCGTGCCTAACCGCGTGCGGTAAATCGGACGAGCAGCCTCGGGGCATAAAAGCTGCTTTCGAACAGGAATTTGACCTGTTTTATAAGCAGAAAGCCTCCCTCGACAACATGACAGCCCCAGAGTTAACCGTTAAAATTGATCAGCTGGAGTATCAGACTATACCCGACGACGTGGTTTGCTGTTTCGGTCCCTGCGCCTGGTGGAAAGCAACAGTGCTCGTTAGTGACGCTAGCGACAACACGCAAACCTTTACTCTCGACTCATCACGGGGCAGTAGCTCAGCCAACTGGCTTGACTCACTGCACGTTAGGGTCAATGGTACCACGTACGTGGTGTATGTGAAAGCAATGAAACCAGGTCTAGAAGACAAAAAAACCAAAGTGCAGTACCGCTCGGTGCAATTGGTTGTAAGTCGCCCACAGGCGTTATAAGGGCCTCCCAGTTGGTCTGAGCTTTTACAGCTCTACTCGCAGGCCATCGTAGGCCAGCCGGATAAAATCAGGTAGCTCGGCTTCCACATCACGGTGGCGGCCGAGATAATGACCGATATGGGTGAGGTAGCCGCGCTGGGGGGCTAAATCGGTAAGAATTTCAACGGCTTCGGGTAAGGAAAAATGAGAGATGTGCGATTCATATCGTAACGCGTTTATTACAATTATCTTGGAGCCCCTGATACGTTCCATAGAATCCGGTGGGATATAACTAGCATCAGTTAAATAAGTGAAATCACCAATGCGATATCCCAAAACTGGTAATTTATAATGCAAAGCCCGAATGGGGTGCACAGTTATCCCTTCCACCTCAAAAGGAGCTTGATCGTCAAGGATAGGAATAGTATTAACCCTAGGAATACCAGGGTACTTATAATCGGCAAAAATGTAGGCAAACTCCCGCTTCAGTTGATCAAGTACGCGCTGCTCCGCATACACCGGCATATCGCGCTGCTGCTTGAAATTGTACGCCCGGATGTCGTCCATGCCGGCCGTGTGGTCCTTGTGCTCATGAGTGAAAAGCAGCGCATCGAGGTGGTCAATCTGCTCACGCAGCACCTGCTGGCGAAAGTCGGGCCCGGAGTCGATAACGATGCTTTTGCCCCCCACAGCCACGTGCACCGACACGCGCAGGCGCTTATCACGATAATCCAGGGAACGGCAAACGGCGCAGTGACACCCAATGACGGGTACGCCCTGCGAAGTGCCCGAGCCGAGAATGGTAATTTGCATGCCAGAGAAAAATCAGCTGCCGGGCGCGCCGGCCAGCTTTAATACGACGGCCAATATAGGTGAGCCTACTCGCCTTGGGCGTCCTGAGCGTTGTAATTCAAAAAAGACTGGGTTTCTTCTTTAATCTGCTCGCGGGGCAAGCCATCTTTCACGCCCATAGAAATCTTGCGCACCAGCACGCCCACGATGGCTTTGCGAAAACCTAGCTTGCCGGCCATATCAATGCAGAATTCCATCTCATTATCATCCACTATGCCGTCAGCTAGCATCATATCCACGAGGTCAAATATCTGGTCAAAGCGCTCGGAGTCATTGTCTGGTAGTAGCGGGTTGACAGAGCCCGAGTTGGCCACAACACTGCGGACCTCGGCGGCCCGCATGCCGTTCTTTTGCCCTATGGCTACAATAAAATTCATTTCCCGCTCATCAATATGGCCATCAGCTTTGGCCAAGGCAGCCAAGTTCACAATATGGCTTTTGATCTTCTTGGTTTGCTCATTTTCAAAAAAACCAAACATACGGAGCGTTGCTTAAGTACAGGTGGGAAGGGGATGGGTGAAGCAGAAATGGCCGAAACATAAGTACGGACCGACTGGTAAGGTAGTAGCTTAGCTTGAAGGTTCCAATAGCGTCCCATACGCAAACTACCAAAAAACAGCTAAGCGCTGGGGGGCAATTTAGAACGAACAAAGTACCGGATATAATATTTCCTCCGCCAATATTACTCAGAATTGCCACCTTTGCCCCGCCCAGCTTGGGTAATTACCTTTTTGATTGACGATGAAACGTATTGCAGTTTTTACCAGTGGCGGCGACTCGCCGGGCATGAATGCTTGCATTCGGGCCGTAGTGCGCACGGCCGTGTATCATGGCATTGAAGTATATGGCATCATGCGCGGCTATAAGGGCATGATTAAAGGCGAAATTGTAAAGCTGGATTCTGCCTCCGTATCCAACACGGTACAGAAGGGCGGAACCATACTAAAGTCGGCCCGCAGCCAGACCTTCATGACGAAGGAAGGCCGCCAGATGGCTTTTGATCAGCTTACGAATCACAAGATTGATGGCCTAGTAGCTATTGGCGGCAACGGTACTTTCACCGGGGCAATGCTTTTTGAACAGGAGTTTGGCATTCCTACCGTGGGAGCCCCCGGTACCATCGACAACGACCTGTTTGGCACCGACTACACCATTGGCTACGATACGGCCGTAAACACGGCGCTGGAAGCTATAGACAAGATCCGCGACACCGCCGACTCCCACGACCGCTGCTTTTTTATTGAAGTGATGGGGCGCGACTCGGGCTACATTGCTATTCCGTGTGCCATTGGCGGAGGGGCCGAAATCGTGATGATTCCGGAGACGCAAATGTCGACCGACGCTGTTATTGACACGCTACGCACAGGCTGGAAGCGTTCCAAAACTTCCTTTATTGTTGTCGTGGCGGAGGGTGAAGAGGAAGGTAGCGCCACCAGCGTAGCGGCTAAAGTAAAAGAAGCTATTCCAGAAATGGACACCCGCGTTACTATCATTGGGCACGTACAGCGGGGCGGTTCTCCCACCGCCGCCGACCGGCTGCTGGGTTCTCAAATTGGCATCGCGGCCGTAGAAGGTTTGCTGAACGGCATGCACAATGTGATGGCCGGCATTGTTGACCGTAAGCTGGTTTACACACCTTTTCAAGATACTATCTACAAGAAGAAGCTTATCAACCAAAGCTTTATGCGCATGGTGGAGATTTTGTCTGTATAGATTTTCTGAAAATTCTTTTTTACAAAAGGCGCCCTTTGGCGCCTTTTTGTGCTTGGTACGGATAAGCTCATCTCTGCCAAGTATATTACGGCACTTTACTTCTTCTATAAAATTGTACAATACAACTGTATGAAATCTCTCTACATCCGTCTTAGCTGCTCTATGCTTCTTTGTACTGCTGCTATAACTGCCAGCGCACAAACAACTGCTAATAGTTTGCCCCCTACTTCAAGCTTGCAACTAGGAATCGGTACAGCGGGGATGGGCACCGGCGATTATGGTTTGTTTAAGGCCCAAGTGGAATACGGGCGCCTTTTTATGCACCACCTAGGTACTGGTACGCGCTTAGCAATGGCTGGCGGTAATCGAGAGAACGTTGCTTCGGTCTCTAATCCGCAGCGCCCTGGCAGTCCCAGTGTCAATGTGCCTTATGCCTTGAGTTACCAGACCGCTAATCTGGAGCAGGAGGTGTACATATTTCCGTTTGGTAATGACCGACAGGTGCGCTTTTTCGCGGGTGGTGGCGGTTACGTTGGTTATTCCAACCGCTACGGCTCACCAGCAAATCACCTCAACTTCGCGACCAACGAAGCCACCCTTGATTTAGACCATGAGGAAGGCTGGCACGCCGGCTATATGTTCTCCGTGAATCTGGATGTAGCACTCGGAAGCGCACAAAACTGGCGAGCAGGCGGCAAAGCCTCATTTCAAAACGATACTTTTGCCAATTCCCTAGCTTCTCTTCAACTCAACATAGGCCGTCGCTTTTAACTTGCTTTACTCTGAGTCATTGCGCTGACTAGTTTCATTCTGGGCAGCAAGCAAAGCTTGTATTTGGGTTTCAGCTTCATCAGGGTGCAGCCAGTGGTAGGCCGGGTCGCGGCGCAGCCAGGTCAGTTGACGTTTGGCGTAGCGGCGCGTATTGCGCTTAACCAGGCGTACTGTTTCGGTCCAATCTTGCTTACCATCCAGAAAATCAAATAGCTCTTGGTAACCTACAGTCTGTAAAGCGTTGTGGTGGCGGTGCGCCAGCACCGATTGCACTTCATTCAGCAAACCCGCGGCTAGCATCTCATCCACGCGCTGATCGATGCGGGCATATAACTCCTCGCGTTCTCGAGTGAGAGCAATCTTGAGCGACTGAAATGGGCGCTGGGGGGCATTTTTCTGGGCATGAAAGCTAGAGAAGGGCTGCCCAGTACCGCGCGTCACCTCTAAGGCTCGTAGCACTCGTTGCGGGTTTTGGCGGTCGATGCGGGCGTGCGTAATGGGGTCGGTGGCCAAGAGCTCGGCTACCAATGGCTCTAAGCCATTTGCCGTGAGTTCGTGTTGCAAGTCGGCTCGCACTTGGGGCTCTATCGGTGGCATCACATCAAAACCCTCAGTTACGGCTTGCAAGTACAGACCCGAGCCACCAGTCAGAATAACGACGGCGTGCTGCTGAAATAACTCTTGTAGCAAGGCCAGGCAATCAAGCTCGAAGCGGCCGGCGTTGTACTCTTCGGTAATAGAGTGGGAGTCAATAAAGTAGTGCGGCACGCCCTGCATCTCAGCCGTGGTGGGCTTGGCTGTGCCAATACTCAGCTCCTGATAAAACTGCCGCGAATCGGCCGATACTACCACCGTATTAAGCTGCAGAGCCAGCCGTACGCACAACGCCGTTTTGCCAACGGCCGTCGGACCAGCTACTACCAGGAGAATTGACTTCTGGGGGGCATTTTCAGGCAAAGAATCACTCATACTTAGGCGGTTATGGGTGTGGGCTTGGTTAAGGAAGCGTAGAGGGCGAGCAGGACCTGCTCTTCGCGTTGCCAGTTCAGTTCGAGGCGGGCACGACGACAATTTTGGGCGAGCTCCTGATAGCGAGCGGGGTCGGCGCGCAGTAAACGATTGATAGCCGCCGCTAGCGAATCGGGTGTAAGGGCTACTACCTCGGCCACATCATAAAGGTCATTGAGCCGACGATATTCCGGAAAATCCACCACCAGCTGCGGTATTCCGGCATGTAGATAATCGAAGAACTTATTCGCCAACGAATAGTAGTAGCTCAAGCCGCGGTTTTCGAGCAGCATCACCCCCAAGCTGGCTTGCTGCGTAATGGTTTGCAGTTCTGTGGGGAGTACAAATCCACGAAACTCGACCTGCCCACTAGCTAGCAGGCCCAGCCGTTCGGCTCGGGCGCGCAACTCCGCCGACAGATCACCTTCGCCACAAATAACTAAGCGTGCACTCACTTGGGGCATGGCATCAAGCAGCGCCTCCAGGCCGCGGCCCTCATTGAGCACGCCCTGATACAGAATGTAGCCATTTAGGGAATCTTCAGTAGGCGTGGGGGGCAAATCCGCGCTAGTCAGGCGGCTGACATTACGTACCACGGCAAACGGCCGACCATAGCGCTGCTGAAACCACTCTGCCAGAGCCGGACCTACTGTATACGCTATGGTAGCACGGGGTACAATGAAGCGCTCAACCAATCGCCACAGACCTTGAATAGTTGGACGAGACACCACCTCGGGTACCTCCGTAAACAGCTCGTGAGCGTCATACACAAACGGCTGACTGCTCAGCTTAGCCCGCAGCCAAATGGGAAGGGCAGTATCCAAATCGATAGCACACCAAACTGCTGCTTTATGACTAAGTAGAAAAGCAAACAATCTTAAGTTATATTCTAAATAGAATAACTTGCCTTTTTTGAATAAGCACTTTAACCGATATTGCTGGTACGGTTGTGGTGTTAGGGGCTGCGAATGCGGCCACTCACGGCCTATCAACAATACTTCGTAACCATGACTAGCTAAACTGCTGCAAATTCGCTGCATTCGCTGGTCGTAGTTTAGATCGGTGGTGACCGCAAAGAGCAATGGACGCATAAGTTAGCGGACACAAAACGCTGATTACCGACGAGCGAAATTCGATGGTAAAGCGCAGTTTTTGATATATTTTTGACAAATTTAGAAAGTTAAACCGCGTACCGGCCGGTGGTTTGACTTCAATTGACCTGTCGGTGCTACCCCTTGCAATGCCTATTCGCTCCGCATCATCGCTTGCTCCCTCCGCCTTGGGAAACATGCCAACTCCGCCGGACTTTTATCGCACCTTATTCGACGATGCTTACGATGGCTTATTACTTTACGACGAACACGGCCTACTGGTAGATTGCAACCAAACTGCTCTGCGCCTGCTGGGTACTACACGACCCATGCTGCTGGCTTCGGGCCTTATGGCATTTGCCATGCCCCCCGCCGATGAGCGCCAAGATCATTGGCTTTCGGAGCTCATGCTGCGCGAGGCGATATTACTCACGGCCCGTACCGGCGAACGATTCTCGAAGTGGTGGCACGGCCGCCGCACCGACCATGTGACCGTAGATGGCTGGGTAACTTTACATCGGATTCAGCTGCCTGTGGGGGTACGCGTGCAGCTTACCCTGCGCGACGTGACCAAAGGCCGGCGCCGCCATGAGTCTGGTGAACAGCGTCAGCAAGCCGAGCGCACTCAGCAGCAACTGCGCGATGTACTCAGCCGCACCGATCTGTCGTATGTGCTGGTAGATCGGCAAGGCGTTATTCAAGACGTAAACGAGTTCTTTCTCAACTTCACCGAGTATTCGCGGGCTGAGTTGATAGGGCACAATTACTTTGACCTTTTTCCGCCCGCCTCCGACCAGGAACTAAGCCGGCAGGCTTTCTTGCAAAACATTCAGGATGAGCATGTAGCAGATTCCTGCGAGTTTCCACTGTTGACCAAGCTTGGCCAGACGCGCCTTGTGCACTGGCACGTAGAATTTGCGCGCGACCTTGACCAGAATATTGTGGGGGCCTTTTTTGTGGGTCGCGACCACACGGATCGGCAGGTAGCCGCCCGCGCCCTGACCGACAATCGGAACCGCCTGCAGGACTTTCTAGACAATGCCCACGATCTGATTCAGAATCTGAGCATTGACAATCGTTTTCTGTTCGTGAACAAGGCCTGGAAAGAAAAGCTGGGCTACAACGACGATGACCTTACACAGCTCAGTCTCAATGAGGTAGTACACCCATACTACAAAGCCAAGCTGCTTTATCAGCTGCGCAATTTGTATAAGGGCGAGAAGGTAAATAAGCTCGAAACCGTATTTCTGACTAAAACGGGCAAGCCGGTTCACCTAATTGGCAGTATTTCCTGCTCTTGGCAGGATAATGAGCCCGTTTCGACCCGCGCCATTCTGCACGACATCACCGACCGTATTAAGGCCGAACGACTGCAGAAAGTATACTATAGTATTGCTAATCTTGCTATTAGCTCCAAGGACTTGAATTCGCTCTACGGTGCTATTCATCGGGAGCTAAGCAAGATTATTGAGACCAATAACTTCTACATTGCCCTCTGCGACGACGCTCGCACTCAGTTACAGTTTGCGTATTTCGTCGATCAAAATTCTCAGGGCAGCCGTGGAATGGGCGCTCGGCCGTTTTCTACAGGCGTATCAGAATATATCATCCGGACGGGGCGGCCACAATTTTTACTGAAGGAAGAGCTTCACAGCCTGATTGCGGAGGGTACCATCTCCGCCTTTGGCCTGATGCCGGAAGTTATGCTTTGCTCGCCCCTGAGCATTGGGGAGCGCATTATCGGCGTGATTGCGGTGCAGGACTACCACAAGGCCGACGCCTACGCAACCACCGACATTGAGATTCTGCACTTCATTTCTAACCAGGTAGCCCTGGCCATTGAGCGCAAGCGCAATGAGGAGATGATCAATAAGCAGAATGCGCGGCTGAATGCCATTTTTGAAAGTGGCTCCCACCTAATGTGGTCCGTGGATATGCATTCGCGGCTTACCTCTTTCAACCGCAACTACGCCGCTTATTTCCTGCGGCGTAATGGTGTGTACCCAGTCCTGAATGTCAACCTCTGGCAGGCTGATATGGCCATGATGGAGGAAGAGGCTCACCAGCTGTTCGAGGAGAACTACAAGAAGGCTTTTCAGGGCCTCGCTCAGCGCTTTGAAGTGCGCTTGCGCGATGCCCGCGGTCAGGATACTTGGCGCGAAATCTACCTTAACCCTATTTACCTCGACGACGGCTCGTTTGAGGAAATATCGGGCATGGCCCATGATATCACCGAAAAGAAAAGCTCACAGCTGGAGCTGGCTGCCCAAGAAGAAAAATTCCGCGCCATCTTCGAGTCCTTTCAAGATATCTATTACCGCACCGACGACCAAGGGATTATTACCATTGTCAGTCCCTCGGTGTACGAAGTGCTTGGCTATAAGCCGGAAGAAGTGCTCGGGCAACGCATCGTGGACTATTATATGAATCCAGAAGACCGTGACCGACTCCTGACCGAGGTGGCTACGATTGGGTCATTGCGCAACTTCCCGGCTACGTTGCGTCATAAGGACGGCCACGGCGTACCGCTGCTTATCAATGCACGCGCCGTATCGGGGGCATTGAGTGGAACTGAAGGCATTGCCCGCGATATCACGGAGCTGAACCAGACTCAGGAAAAGCTCAAACTTGCCAAAAATGAGGCGGAATCGGCCCTCCATGCTAAAACCCAATTCTTGGCGAATATGAGCCACGAGTTGCGCACGCCCATGAACGGTATTATTGGTATGATTGATCTGCTGCACCAGACGGTGTCGAGTGAGGAGCAGGAAGATTATGTCGATACACTTCGCAAATCGTCGGATGCACTGTTGGCTATTCTGAATGACATCCTTGACTTGTCGAAGATTCAGGCCGGTAAGCTTCAACTAAGTGAATCAGGTATTGATCTGCATTACACGCTCGATAAACTGCATTCGCTGTTCTCTAACCGGGCGGCCCAAAAAGACCTGCAGTTTAGCTACCACATCACGCCCCACACGCCGCGCTTCATCCACACCGACGAAACGCGTCTGTTGCAGGTGCTTTCTAATCTGACCTCCAATGCTATTAAGTTCACTTCTCAAGGATTAGTGAACATACAGGTATCATCGGTGTCGACTGACGGCGACAATCATACGTTGCGGTTTGCAGTGCAGGATTCGGGTATTGGCATCTCGTCGGAGAATGAAAAACTACTATTCACGAATTTCACCCAGCTCGATAATACCCCGACGAAGGCCTTTGGTGGCACTGGTTTAGGTTTGGCCATCAGCAAGCAGCTCGCCGATCTGCTGGGGGGCGAAATTGGTGTGATTTCTAACGAAGGCGTCGGTAGTACCTTCTGGTTCACGATTCGGTGCCGGGTGGCTCGCAATGCAGAAGAGATTTTGCAAGAGCGCGTTACGGCTCGTGAGCGAACCCAAGAAGTATCTCACTTCGAAAATGCCCCCCGCGTGCTGCTCGTCGATGATAACCCTATCAACCAGAAAGTAGCAGTACGCCTGCTCGACCGGTTGGGCTGCCAAATCGACGTGGCCAGCGACGGGTTCGAAGCCATTAGCAAAGCCACAAATCCCAAGGCAACCTACGATATCATATTTATGGATATCCAGATGCCGGAAATGGATGGCGTGACGGCCATGAACGAGATTCGGCGGCGCTTGGGCAAAAAAACGCCCCCCGTAGTAGCCATGACGGCATACTCCATGAAGGAAGATGCCGAGCGTTTCGTGCAGGAAGGCATGGACGGTTACGTGTCTAAGCCCGTCAAAACCCAGGATTTGTACAGCGTGCTTCGCCGCTGGACGACTATTACGATGGAAACAACTCCGGCTGCCCGCATGGTAGCTTTGGAGTCAGAGGCGGTTACGCCTGCGGCGGCGCCAGTGCCGGTTGCGGAGCCATTGCCCGAGGAAATTGCGAGCGGCATTGATGCTTCCGTAGTCGAGCAGCTGCGCCAGTTAGGAGGCAGCGATTTTGCCGCTCAGCTCTACAATGACTTTGAGCGGGAAGCTGGTCAGCTACTTGAGGAGGCAGAGGCTTTGGTCAAAGCAAAACAATACGCGCAGATTTTACCACATTTACATCAGCTCAAAGGCACAGGCTTTACATTAGGCATTAATCAGCTCGCCGAATGTGCTAAGAGTCTGGAACATACCATCAAAGAAAATAAACTGACTGGAATTGAACAGCGTTTTTCCGCTCTAATGCGTTACTTTACGGAGTTTGTAACCACTTATCCCGCCGTCACACAGGCTGTGTAATTCAATCTAAATACCGTTCTTTCCATTCTCCACCTCTCTTCTGTCTACTGAAACTAAATCTATTCAATCATGGCCGAGTCCAAAACGATTCTGATTGCGGAGGATAGCTCCGTTATTCTGAACCTTACCAAGAAAATCCTTGAACTGCAGAAATACCACATCCTTTCGGCCAAAAACGGGAATGAGGTTATTAAGCAAATGGAAAGTCAGTCTATCGACTGCGTGTTGATGGACATCAATATTCCGGTAAAAGACGGCATGGAATGCACCCGCGAAATCCGTCGCAACTCGAACCCCCAAGTGGCTCAAGTGCCCATCATTGCAATTACGGGCAACGCTAATAACTACTCGATGGAGCAGTTTCGTGAGGCTGGCATCACCGATTATCTGCCTAAGCCGCTCGATTTTGATGCTTTGGTGCGCGTGGTAAAGCAGTACGTAGGCTAATCAAGCTACATTGTCATGAAAAAGCCCGACCGGTAGAATACTGGTCGGGCTTTTCGGTATCTGACTATGGCTGGCCTGTTGCGTAGTCTATGGCCCGCAGCAGGGCGGCGCTGGCTTCATCAATCTCGGCATTCGTGATGGTGAGGGGTGGGGCCAGTCGAAGTGAATTATCGCAAAACAAAAACCAGTCAGTCAGGATGCCTTCATGCTCAAGGGCGCGGTCGATGATGGGCTTGAGCACGGCATAAGAATCAAACTCCACAGCCATGAGCAGGCCCTGCCCGCGGACGGCCCGGATTGCCGGATGCACCAGAAGCCGCCGAAACTGAGCGGCTTTTGCGGCTACGCCGGCAAGTAAGTTGTCTTCCAGAATAACACGTAGTGTGGCCAGCGAGGCCGCGCATGATACCGGATGGCCGCCAAACGTAGTGCAATGACCTAGCACCGGGTTGCTGCGTATGCCCGCCATAATAGCCTGGGAGGCAATGAATGCCCCAATAGGCATGCCGCCGCCCATACCTTTAGCGCACACCAGAATATCAGGCCACACGCCAAACTGTTCGAAGGCCCAGAACGAGCCCGTGCGCCCGAAGCCGCACTGAATCTCGTCCAGAATTAGGAGCGTGCCAGTGTAGAGGCAGCGTTTACGTAAGGCTTGCAGATAGTTGTTTTCCGGAACCCGCACGCCCGCTTCGCCCTGCACCGTTTCGACGATGACGGCCGCAGTATGTTCGGTAATATGCTGCAAGTCAGCGAAGTCGTTATACTCGATGTGGCGCACATCGGGCAACAGAGGCCGGTAGCTGCGTTTGAAATCCTCGGAGCCGGTGACGGACAAAGCGCCGTGGGTAGAGCCATGATAAGCACGGTTACAAGAAATAAGCCCGGAGCGGCCCGTATGGCGCTTGGCCAGCTTTAGCGCGCCCTCTACAGCCTCTGTACCGGAGTTAGTAAAGTACACCGCATCGAGATGGGCTGGCAGGGTTTGGTGTAGCGCATGTGCAAGCTCGGCCGGCGGGGCTTGTACCAGCTCACCATACACCATGAGGTGCAGATATTTATCTAGCTGGTTTTGAATGGCTTTAATAACTCGTGGGTGGCGGTGGCCCACGTTGCTTACCCCAATGCCCGATATTAAATCGAGGTAGCGGCGGCCATCTGGCCCGTACATGTACACGCCTTCGGCCCTCTCAATTTCAAGAAGCAAAGGCGAATCGGACGTTTGGGCCTGATGGCGAAGGAAAAGCTGACGAGGGGTAAGCATACGGATCAGTAAAAAAGCATCTGTGGGGCAAAAGTACGCACCACGTGGCCGTCGGCCTGCTCTCAGGATGAGTTAGATAGAACCGACTGGTTGGGTTTGCTCTCCAGCCGGTACTATCCAACAAAAAAGGAGACTGATGGGCCAGCCTCCTTTTTAGGTTCATTTAATGAAAGCCAGCTTGGTTATTTGTTTTCTGAAGGCTTAGTGGGGCGACCACCCGCCCGGCCTTCCTGGTGCTGGCCCTTCATCTCTCGCATCATTAAACGGCCGAATTCGCGCTCAGCCTTGTAAAGCTGTGCTACCTGCCGAGCCGAAACTACTTTCTGCAACTTAGCGAAATAGTCTTCCGTCATGTTCAGCTCGCTTTTCGAATTAGCGACGATCTTTTTAAGGTTGTCGCGGGCTTGCTCCTCGGTCATGGTGGGGGAAGCACTGCGACGCAACTCATCGTGCGACTTGCGCAGCTCACGGCGCTTCGTGCTGTACTCGTTGTACAAAGGCCAAAAACGCTGGCCCTGCTCCGGTGTAAGTGCGAGCTCACGGGTGATATAAGCAATGCGCGCATTCTCGATGCGTGCTTCCGCATCGGCGCGCGAATCCTGAGCACGAAGGCTGGGCAGCGCCGTGAGTAGCAGGGCCAAGGCCAACCCGAAGCGGGAAAAGAAAAAGGAAATATTCATAGTGAAAGAAATAAACAAAGGAGGAGAGACAAATGGAGCTTAGTAATACGCCTCATCGAGCGGCTGCGGCCCCAAAGCAGCTTCTAGGTCCTGGGGCGAGGCTTGCAGGAAATAAGCCATCAGATTATCATCGGGCAGCGGCAGAGAAGCTAAGTCTTCGGTTTCTAGCTGGTTATTCACGGCCAGATAGTTGACAAGCGCAGACTCGGGTACAGCCGCCAGCGTGGTAGAGGTGCTGGGGGGCAAATTGACGGGTTGCATAGTCGATTGGCTCAGGTAAAAGGCAGTTGAAAAGCCCCCCAGGACCACAGCCGAAGCCAAGGCCGTGCGCAAGGGGCGAGAAAGGGAAGTCAGCCAGCCCCAGGTCACAGATTCCGTGGCCGCCTCGGGCTGTACGCGGACCATTATCTGGCGTGGCAGCTGATCAAAGTAGCCAGCTGGGGGTGGAGCCAGCGGATGCTGCGGCCGGCGCGGGTGGTCATCGAGCCGAAAAGGAGTTTTCATATGCATTGGATGCCGCTAAGGCCGTGAGGTTTAATCGGTAGCAGATTCATCGGTCACGTATTGCTCAATCTTTTTTACTGCGTGATGGTAAGAGGCCTTGAGCGCACCTACAGAGGTTCCAGTCACGTCAGCCATCTGCTCGTAGGTCATCTCCTCGTAGTACTTGAGGTTGAAGACCAAGCGCTGCTTGTCGGGCAGGCGCAGAATGGCTTTTTGCAGTTTCAGCTCTATCTCGTCGCCGGCTAGTAAAGGGTCAGCTTCAACTTTGGCGGCTAATTCGGCCCCCACATCGTTCATGGGTAAGAAAAATTTGCGCCGCTTACTTTGCAGAAAGTTCAGGCACTCGTTGGTAGCAATGCGGTAGATCCAGGTGTAAAGGGAGGCGTCCTGGCGAAAGTTGCCGAGGTGCTTCCACACCTTCACAAACACATCCTGGGTTAGGTCGTCGGCATCGTTGTGGTCAATTACCATCTTGCGCACGTGCCAGTACACCTTTTGCTGGTACTTGCGCACAAGTTGATTGAAGGCCACATTGCGGGCCGCCGGATCAGAGAACTTGAGGAGGATTTCTTGGTCTTCCAAGTAAGGGAGTAGGGGATGAGCTAGTTAGAATGCTAAAGCGCGGCAAAGTTTAATTAATGCTGATAATTGCCTTTTTCGAGAGCTGTTCTACTTATTCGTCGCGTAAGAGACTCCCAGCGTTACGTTCGTATTATCGTTGAAGCGGCCCTCAATTACTCGGCTCTCGTGGGTGTAGTTGTACGTGAAATTCACGGCCAGGCGGCGGGTAAGCTTGAGGGCCAGCGTAGTTAGGTTGCTGAAGCGGTAGTCGGCAAAATCCTCTAGCGAAGGCTGGTAAAAGGTGAGGGCGCTGATCGTAAGAATGCTGTGGGAGTAAGCCACTTTTAGGCGAGCCGAGCTACGAGCCGTCACACGCTCAGTGCCATCCCGAAAGTTGGTCGATTCGCGGATTAGTAGGTTGCTCACCGATACTTCCCGCCCCAGCGAATCGGAGTAAAAGGCCCAGCCCGGACCGGCGCCTAGCTGCACCCGCCGCTCGATGCCGCGGAGGTTACTGCTCTCGAATCCGCCGATGCCGTAGAAGCGGAAGCGGTTTAGGCGGTAGTAAGGGGTGGCGTTTAGCAGGAATTCTCGCTCTTTAAGCAGGCGGTCTTGCTTGCCATAGATAAAGCTGCCGCTCAAAGGCAAGCCTACATGCTCGCCCCGCGTAAAGGAGGCGGTATGCGTGGAGGAAAGTAACGTCCGATTTACGCCCCCCGCGCTGTAGGCTCCCGTCAGTTGGCCAGTGTATACGATAATTGTGGTGTCAAGCTGCTGCGCTTGAGCTTGGGCGCCGGGCGCCGCTACACCTACGAAGGCTGCTGTCAATAGGGTAAGATACAAGCAAAACCAACTTTTGCCCCCCAACACAAAACTCAGCTTGGAATTCATAACTGACAGCAGCGGGTAACCGCCCTGCTGTATTCCCGTACTAAAAAAGGCCCACTCGCCACGTTTGACAATGTAGCGAGGTAGTTTCACCTTCTTTTCTCTTTGCCCTATGCAGTACAATATCGATAACATCAAAGTGGATTTACAGACCGTAGGCTTTTCCGAAAGCGCCGCACTCCGGGATCAGGTAGAAAGTGAGTTGCGCCGTGTGATGCGCTTCCGCCAAGATATAGTAGCCGCCGACGTTTACCTGCGCGAGGACGGCACCAACCCCGAAAACAACAAAACCGTCCGCTGGCGCTTGGGTATTCCCGGCAAAGACTTGTTTGCGGAAGGTGCCGGAGCTTCCTGGGCTGCCGGCCTGCGCGATGCCAGCGAGAAGCTGAAGCGGCAGTTTATAGACTAGCGTAAGCAAGTACGCCACCCACGCAATAAAGGTAAACGGCCTGCATATTCCCACTTGGAATATGCAGGCCGTTTGTATGAGTTGTGGTTTGACTGATAGACGCTTGGGCTCGACCATTATTATGACCCGCGTGCAGTACCGCATAAGTTAATACGCTATTTACCTGCATAAAGAAAAGGTAGCGATGAATCTGGATGCTGAATTCGAAACAGTACCTGTGGCTGAGGCGGTTTTTTTTGTCCGACTTGGTTTACAGTTGGAAGTGTTTTCGCTAGCTGAGGTAAGCGATTGGGTAGATGAGGTGATGTGGCGTGACCCGTCGCCTGATCCATTCTTTCTGCAGCTATATCGTCTCCTGCGCACTGATAAGTCACAAATACAGGCATACCTAAAGATGTCATTTCCGGCCGTTACCTTTTCGGTGCGGCCGGCGCTTGGATGGCTGCATTGGCACCTAGCTCGCGGTACCCGAAGCTTAGGGCAAATTGTTCGGTCTCTTTACCGCTTGCGCACCCTAGTAGACTCGGATAAGGAAATAGGATGGATTTACGGCTTAGCAGCCGATTACGAGCGCGCTATCTCTACTCACCCCGACGCATTACAGGAAGTAAAGCTGGAGATCGAACAATTCCTGGCCTGCTACCATGACTATACCTTTGCTAATCGTACCCAGTGGCCCCAACTGGATACTTTATTAGAACAGCGATTAATTGACCTACAGCACTAATTCGTTTCCATACAAGTCAGCAAAAAGTCCCTGTCGCAGAAGGTGCAACAGGGACTCGGGGTGCGGGATATTGGTAAAGTATGAGTGCTATTTTTTGCGAGCTAATACTCGCTCTACGGCCGCTACGATGTCGTTTTCCATCAGGCCATACTTTTCCATGAGCTGATCGGGGGTACCGCTTTCACCGAAGGAATCGTTCACGGCTACCATTTCCAGGGGCAACGGTTCCTCGCGGGCGAGCAACTGAGCGATGCTGTCGCCGAGGCCACCATTCATCTGGTGCTCTTCGGCTGATACTACGCACCGCGTCTTGCGCGCCGAGGTGAGAATGGCTTCAGCATCCAGAGGTTTAATGGTGTGAATGTTAATGATTTCGGCATCAATGCCTTTTTCTGCCAACAGCTTACCCGCCAAGATAGCTTTCCAAACCAAGTGGCCGGTGGCGAAAATGCTCACGTCGGCGCCTTCGTTGAGCATTACGGCTTTGCCGATTTCAAACTGCTGGTCGGCGGGGGTAAAGTTGGGCACTACGGGACGACCAAAGCGCAGATAAACAGGGCCCTCATAGTCGGCAATAGCAATGGTGGCCGCTTTGGTCTGGTTGTAGTCGCAGGGGTTGATAACCGTCATGTGGGGCAGCATTTTCATCATGCCCAGGTCTTCCAGAATCTGGTGGGTGGCACCATCCTCGCCCAGCGTAACACCGGCGTGGGAAGCGCAAATTTTCACGTTCTTGCCCGAGTAAGCAATGCTCTGTCGAATCTGGTCGTACACGCGGCCGGTGCTGAAGTTGGCAAAGGTGCCCGTAAACGGGATTTTGCCCCCTATGGTCATGCCAGCAGCCATGCCCATCATGTTGGCTTCGGCAATACCTACCTGGAAGAAGCGCTCCGGAAAATCCTTCTTAAAAGCATCCATCTTGAGAGAGCCGGTGAGGTCAGCACAAAGGGCTACTACGTTCTCGTTGGTTTTGCCTAGTTCGTGCAGGCCGGCACCGAAGCCGGAGCGCGTGTCTTTGGATTCGGAGTAGGGGAATTCTTTCATGTGTAGAAGAAGTGATATGTAGAAGCGGAAGTGAGGCTGCCTTCTCAAAGAAGACAAAAAACAGAACGGGCTATATTATTTCCCAAACATACTCACCGAAGTCGTTTGACCGCTGCGGATAGTGAAATTGCGCACGTCGGTGAACTGACTACCGGTAGCATTTTTGGTGCGAAATACCAGACGGTAAGCGCCCGGCTGCATGGGCAGATTGATTTTGCTAGTGGCTTCGGGCAGGTTGTAAATCCAGGTTTGCGATTCGTCGTCGTTGAGCTGGTAGATGCTGCCGTAGCCGCTCAAATCGGTGATAATGTTCAGCGTGCCAGGCGCTTGATACGTGATTGTTGTTTCCTGGCCCTGCTTGATAGTTATGCGCTGGGTTTGACGCGGCAGGGTAAGCAATTCTACCTCATAATTGCCCCCCAGCAGCTTCTGCCTGCTCCCAAAAGGCAGAGCTACTACAGTAGTTGGGTTGCCTGCCGCCCGGACCACCGCCTGCACTGTGCCATAAGGATTCGGAGTCAGATTGGGGCTCTGGAGGCGTAAGGTTCCTTGCGGTGTCTTGTAAGTCAGCAGGTTATCCTGGCCGGGTTTGAGCTTCAAGTCCGCTTGGCGGACGGGAGGCAGCGTATTAATGACGAGGTCGTAAGATTGTAGGGCGTCAATGTCAAGTACATCGGGCTGACCTTTGGCGTCGCGGTAGTGCACGTAGTTGTATTCGGGCTGCCCGGTGGTGCTGTTGACGAAGGTCATGTTCACGTTGCTTTCCACGGGTTTGCCGGCGTCGTCAGTGAGGTTCACGCGCACCGTGGTTTTCTGCAGGGTTTGGGTAATAACGTTGTCGAGTACCGAGCGAAACGTCTTTACATCGGCCGCATTATAGTACTGCCCCAGACATTCGAGTTGCTTGCCGAATTCCTTCTCCGCCCCAATGCCAATGACGAAAGGCTTAAGAAACACGTGCTTGCGCTGCAGAGCCAATGACGTAGCGCACGGATCACCTTGACATGACTCCAGCCCATCGGTAATAAGAATGAGCACGTTACGCGCCGTTTTGTCAGTTGGAAAGTCGTTGGCTGATTGCAGCAGAGAATACGTAATGGGGGTGTTGCCGCGGGGCTGTAAGGTCAGTAGCTTGTCTTTGATGGGCTTGGCGTTTTTGGCCGCAAAAGGTACTTCCAAGCGAGAATCTTGGCAGTTGTTTTCTTCGCGGCTGTGTTGATGACCGTACACGCGCAAGCCTAGCTCCAAATTAGGATAGGTGTTGAGCGAATCTACCATTTTGGCCAGCAGACCCTTAGCAACCTCCATGCGTGGCCGACCTTCCCATACAGCTCCCATACTGCCCGAGGCATCCAGCAAAAACAGGATACGGGTGGTGCGAGGCTTGGTGGGGGGCAAATTTTGCGCGCACAAGGAAGATGTGAGTAGCAAAATGCCCCCCAGCAGCAATCCGCACAGACGCCCGAGGTGGTTCATGAAATAAACGAGTGTTCTGTCCCTAACCAGCTGTCATGCAGAGCAGAGCGAAGCATCTCGCGTGTTTAGTGAGAGTAGTACTTCAACGAAGCGAGTGAGATGCTTCGCTCTGCTCTGCATGACCGATTTCAGCCCTAAAGCAAAAATCAGTAAGCGAAATCTGTGGCTTAGTAGTCGCTGGCTTCTTCTACTAAAAGTTGCTGCAAGGCTTTCTCCAGTTGCTCATCGTTTGGCGCCACGCCGTGCCACTTGTGCGAGCCCATCATAAAGTCAACGCCAGCGCCCATTTGCGTATCCATGAGCACCATCACGGGCTGTCCCTGACCTAACAGCTGACGAGCCTCATCTAAGGCCGGAACGAGTTTTTCGAGGTCGTTGCCGTCGGTTTCGAGCACCAACCAGCCAAAGGCTTCAAACTTAGCCCGCAAACTGCCCAGGTTCATAATATCCTTGGTTGCGCCATCGATCTGCTGGCCGTTGCGGTCCACAATGGCAATCAGGTTATCAACCTGGCGGTGGGGGGCATACAGGGCGGCTTCCCACACCTGGCCTTCGTTCAGCTCGCCGTCACCCATGAGCACGTATATCACGCGGTCATCGTTGTTGAGCTTCTTGGCCTGCGCCGCGCCAATTGCTACGCTCAAGCCTTGGCCCAGGGATCCTGAGGCAATACGTACGCCAGGCAGATGCTCATGCGTGGCCGGATGGCCCTGCAAACGCGAGTTTAGCTTGCGGAAGGTGGCCAATTCGCTCACCGGAAAGTAGCCCGAACGGGCCAGCACCGAGTAGAATACTGGTGAAATATGCCCGTTGGAAAGAAAGAACATGTCCTCACCGTGGCCCTGCATTGAGAAGCTGGGGTTGTGCTTCATGATGCGGAAGTACAGAGCCACCAGCAGATCGGTGCAGCCGAGCGAGCCGCCGGGATGCCCCGAGTTCACGGCGTGCACCATGCGCACAATGTCGCGGCGCACTTGTGAGGCAATCTGTTTCAGCTCAGCGATGCTTTTCTCGGGCTGGGCGGGTTGAGTTTCGGGCTGCACGCTGGCAGTGCTGAGTTGTGACATAAGGACGTTATGGTAGGAGGTTCGAGGTGAAGATAAGGAGGTGAGCTTAGGCGCCAAGTAATTGGGCCGCGTGATTTTTGGTGTCCACTTTCGTAATTACCTTTTCGAGTTTGCCCTGCTCATCAATTAGAAAGGTGTAGCGCATAGTACCCATGTACTTGCGGCCGTACATCGACTTTTCCTGCCACACGCCATAGGCTTCCACTATTTTCTTGTCTTCATCGACTAATAGGGGGAAGGGTAAATCGTATTTAGTGGCAAACTTTTGGTGCGACTTTACCCCATCAATGCTTACACCCAACACTTTAATACCAGCGGCTCTCAACTCGGTTTGGTTGTCGCGCAGGTTGCAGGCCTGAGCCGTGCAGCCAGAGGTATCATCTTTAGGATAAAAGTAGAGCGCTACTTTTTGGCCGCGCAGGTCCTTAAGACGAATGAGATTGCCGTTTTGGTCAAGGGCTTCAAAATCGGGGGCAGGGTCGCCGGGCTGAAGGGACATGGGGGCAAATTTAGGGTAAGTCGGTAGTGGGTTGGGGAGTGAAGATGAGCTTTTCTGCCGGAAAGCCAGCGGCCTGGGCAAGGGCAATCAGCTGCTCCCGTATGGGCTGGGCGAGGTGAGGCGTCCGGCTCAACAGCCACATATTTTCTCGCGAGGGCTCGCCTATCAGTGCATACTGGTATTCAGGGTCAAGGTCCAGAATCCAGTAGTCACCCTCGAAGGGCCAGAAAAAACTCACTTTCAGCTTGGCGTTCGTGGTCGAGTCAACTACGCGAGCCGTGCCACGCGCTGTTTCGAGCGGGCCGTTCAGGCTGTTTTTGCGGCAGCTATTCAATACGCTCACTTTGCCATCGGGGCGCAGCGTATACTCCGCCGTCACGTGCTGGCAGCCTTTTTCAAAGCGAGTAGGCAAGCGGGCAATTTCGTACCACAGCCCCATGTACCGCTCTAAGTCCACGTGCTCGGCCACGGCCAGCGGCGCATAGCGCCGGGTCCGAGAGTACACCAAGCCAGCAGCTGCCAGGGTAACGGTGGCAGCGGCAGCAAAAAGAACAGGACGGCGGGTTTTCATAGGTAGTAAGTGGTTAGAACCATGTGTCAGGCTTCGACAGGCGGACGCCAGATAAAGCATGGCAGCCAGAACATGATGCTTCTTTTAAATTTTAAAGCGTAAGAATTTCTCGTTGCCAGCCTGGTCGGTCAGGCGGAGTTCCGCTTCGCCAGTCAGAGGTACGGTTTTGTCCTGCGGGTCGGTAAACAGGGTAGAGTTCTTATACTCATAGCGTAGCATTCGCCACTGCCCGTTAATCAGCAGACGGTAACTGCCAAGCCCCGACAAGTTGTCGGCTACGGTGAAGGTAAGCCCCGCCGGCGACTTACGCACGAGCCGTACTGTGGGCGCAAGGGTATCGGTCAGGATGCGGAACGAGCCAAACGTTTTGACCGGAAACGTAATCTGCTCCCCGTCCCAAGTACCGCCTTGATAGATTTTGCCCCCCTTATAATTAATCATGTATACGGCCGAACGCGCTTTGTCGGCCACTGCTACTGGCGGCTTGAGCGTGGCCAGCAACGGCTTAAACAACGGGGTGCGCGGCGTATGAATCGTCCAGAGCCCGTCCTTGTAATTGGTTTGCAGATACAAGGTGTCGAACAGCGTGCGGGGGGCAAAAACTAGGTTTTGGACTCCATTAGCAAAGGCCTGTTCCTTGGCCGCCGGAATGGGTGCCTTGGGCTCAAACGCCTTAGTAACCGAGCCGAAGCGAATAGAGTCTGGTAGGCCGGCCCGCAAATCGTAGAGGTAGACATTCTCGCTCTGCACCGTGTAGCTCGGCACTACTTCCAAGCGACGGTTGCCGCGCATCAGGGTCAGATTTGCCCCCTGACGGCTCGTGTCAGGGTCAGCGGCAATTACTTTAAGGATGTTGCGATTAATATCGTAGCGCAGGGCCGGCTGGCGTACTGTGGCATTGCGCGTTTTGTAGTACACCGGCTTTTGGCCGCGCAAAACAAACGCAAAGGGCGTCGTATTGCCATAGGAGTCGCTCAGGCGCACTTCCACCTTGTAGATTTTGCCTTCCTCCACGCGCAGCTTGCCTTTACTCGTACCCGTGTTATAAATTGGGAGCAAGTTGCCATCATCTACAAACAGCTTCTCAAAGGTGCGTCCGTTGGTTTGCTGCCACTGATAGTCAATATGTTGCGAGATTTGCCGCGAATCGCTGAATGGCACGCCGTCAATCATATGACGATAGAGCGCCTGCCCATTCACGCTCACCTCAACCGCTTGCAAGCCGTTGCGGTTGGTAGCTAGGTCGAAGCGGTCGTAGCCTTGTACCAGCAGGCCCACGGTACCGAAAGCCCTAATGGTATCGGGCCAGTTGTAGAGAGCACCGGGTGTGGGGGGCGTTTTGGGTACAAAAACCGCCTTATCGAAGCGACCCAATACACGGGCGTCAATACTAAGCGGCTCCACGGCAAAAGCCTGGAGTGTAGGCGCTACGTGGTCCTGAATTTCGGCAAAGCCCCCAAAACGCAGCGGATTAAGCTGTCGGTCCTCGTTGTCCCGCACTTCCCAATGCAAATGCGGTCCCCCGGAACCGCCCGTATTGCCCGACATAGCCACTATCCCGCCGCGCTTCACCTGAAACTGGTCCTTCGCAGGAAACAGCTCCAGCTCAAAGGTTTGCTTGGTGTACTGCTGCTGACGCAGATAATCGGCTATCGGTCCTTCAAACCGGTTAAGGTGCCCATATACAGTTACAAGCCCGTTAGGATGAGTAATATACAGCACGTTGCCATAGCCGAAAGCCGACTGTTTCAAGCGCGATATATATCCATCGGCCGAGGCGTAGACGGGCAAATCGACGCGGCCATCCGTTTTTATGTCGAGGCCGCCATGGAAATGGTTAGGCCGAATTTCACCCATGCTGCCGGCCAGAAAATTGGCTTTGCCCGGCTTGATGGGAAACAGAAAATAATCGGCCGGCACGCTGTCGGGCGGAACGATCTTTTGGGCCTTATTTAGTGCTCCGCCTGCGGCGGCGTCCGCTTGCTCCGGGCGCTTAGGAGCTAGCAGCTCGCCCCCAAAAGGTGCCGGGCGCAGGCCAGTGCCAGCTAGCAGCAATGCACCTATGAATACCCCTAATCCACTCAGCTTGTATACTTTACTCGAAACGCTTACTTGGTAACCCACAATTCTCAACTTCTTATTTAACCGCAACATCCAACAGCTTCTCATCCTCAATGTACCCTTCCAAGCGGTCCCCAATCTGCACGGGACCTACGCCACTGGGAGTGCCGGTAAAAATCAAATCGCCCATTTTCAGGGTGATAAAGCGCGAGATATAAGCAATCTGGGCGGCAAAGTTGTGCAGCATCATCCCCGAGTTGCCTTGCTGCCGAACTTCGCCGTTTACTTCCAGGCGAAAATTGATATTACTTAAATCAGCAAACTCGGCTACGGGCTTGAACGTGGTAGATAAGGGCGCCGAGCCATCAAAACCTTTCGCTAACTCCCAAGGCAAACCCTTGGCTTTGGCCTTGCTCTGTAGATCACGGGCCGTGAAATCGATGCCTAAGCCGATAGCGTCGAAATAGTTGCCGGCAAACTGAGCCTCAATGTTCTTTCCGTTTTTGCAAATACGCAGCACCAGCTCTATCTCATGATGAATATCACGGGAGAAGTCAGGGTAGAAGAAGGGCTGATTGCGCTGTAATAACGCTGTATCCGGCTTGGCAAAAATGACGGGCTCGTCGGGAGTTTCGTTGTTTAATTCGGCAATATGTTCGGCATAGTTGCGGCCGATGCAAAGTATTTTCATGGAGGTAGATAGCGTAGTGACTGAAGCTCAGCTGTTGAGCTTGGGGCAGGCCCGATGAGCAAACGTTGTGCACACAACAGCAAGCCTATAGGGCCAAAAATAGGGCTAATTCTGTGGGGTAGGAAATAAATAAGGTTTCTGCGGCGGAAGAAGTGGCCCTAAAGCATCAAACATTTACCCCCTGCGGCGTCGTATAGTTAGCCAGTGCTAGTGTTGGGCTACGAGGCATTTTGGCCCCATAAATGCATATGTACTGGTAGTTAAGTCCTATTTCTTCCAAAGACACTCCTTTGCCATGTTTAGAAAATTCATCGTTGCTAGTTGCTTGTTTATAGCTGCTGGCTGCTCCACTGTTCCCATTACGGGTCGTCGCCAGCTGAGCTTGGTGTCTGACGCCGAGATAAATACCATGGCTGCTCAGCAGTACCGTGAGATAATCAGCAAAAGCCAACTCTCTTCTAATTCCACTCAAACCGCCATGGTAAGGCGCGTAGGTCAGCGCATACAACAGGCTGTGGAGTCATACTTCCGGCAGCAGAATGCGCAGGACCAGCTGGCTGGCTACGCTTGGGAGTTTAATCTGATTCAAGACGACAAACAGCAAAACGCTTGGGCTATGCCGGGGGGCAAAACCGCCGTTTATACCGGCATTCTGCCCATCACCCAAGATGAAAATGGCCTGGCCGTAGTTATGGCCCACGAAATTGCCCACGCGGTAGCTAAGCACGGCAGTGAGCGCATGAGCCAAGGACTGGTGCAGCAGTTAGGAGGCCAAGCATTGGGTACTGCTCTTTCTACCAACTCGGCTGTTACCCAACAAGTAGCGTTGCAAGCCTTCGGGGTTGGTTCTCAGCTGGGACTACTTCGCTACGGTCGCAATCAAGAATCGGAAGCTGATCGGTTAGGGCTTATCTTTATGGCCATGGCTGGCTACAACCCCGACAGCGCCGTTGGTTTTTGGCAGCGCATGGCTGCTCGAGACAATGGAGCTTCGCCGCCCGAATTCTTGTCTACTCACCCCTCCAACGAAACCCGCATTGGTGATATTCAGCGCTTACTGCCCGAAGCACGTAAGTATTATCAACCGCGCTAAGTAGGGCACTATAGCCTGTATCGAATGAAATTTGCCTCCCAGATTCTGCTACGGCACGTATTGCCTTTCCTTGTGCTACTGCTTACTACGCTGGTAGCCTGTGAAACCAGCAAGCGTGGTATACCCGAAATCAACGCCGAAGACTCCAACGACTTGGAGCGGCGGCAGTTGGAGGTGAGCAGCAAGCTGGTGGGCCGGGTGATAGAAGGGCAGGTAGAGTACGTAGTTCCCCGCGCTCAGCTAGCTACAGCCTTCATCCGGCAATTTGGCGACGGCACTGTCATCGACAAAACCACCATTCGAAAGGTGCAGGCCAGCGCTAAGGATAAGCCCATCTACTATTTGGTGGGTATGGGGCTGCGCAACGGCATGTACCGGGCTATGGCTATTCCGCTAGAAGCCTCTACCGACAACAGCTTGTACTTGCGCTCCAACGCCGAGCGCTACATCGTAACAAGCGTAGGCTGCACGTTTTGCTATTTTTCCTTCGAGAAAAACCGCATCACCGGCACCGATTGCGAGGAAAACACCGGCGGTAGCCGCTGCGATATGGAAGTGGAAAGCAACAACACCTTTTTCCCCCGACGCTGAAGATGCTAAGTCGTAAATGGATATTGCGCCTTGTGCTAACTGCCGCTGCCTTGCTGCTAACCACAGACAAGCAACCACCCAAAAAGCCAAAAGCCGACAAATAGAAAAGGCCCGCTTATTAGCGGGCCTTTTTACGTACTAGCCTAGCTAGGTTTCGATTTAGTTAGTAACCGCTTCGGCGAGCTTCGCCAAATCCAAGCCATCAAAGGTGCCCGATGACATCATTAGCAAATTGGCATCAGTCCAGTTTTGCTCGTGCAGAAAAGCAGCTAGGGCGCGGCTGTCCGTAAACACGCGCAAATCGGGGCGCTCGAAGGCAGCAGTTACCTGCTCGGGGGGCAAATTGGGCAAGCGCTTGTGGGCCAGCACTTGCGGATTGAAGTACACAATGGCCAAGTCGGGCGCGTCGAAGGTGTGCGCGTACTGGGGCAAAAAGGCCGGATTGAGGCTGCTGAATGTGTGGAGCTCCAGGCAGGCGACTAAGCGCCGCTGTGGAAACTGCTTTTTGAAAGCGCTTGCCGTGGCTTTGAGCTTGGATGGGGCGTGAGCAAAGTCCTTGTACACCACCGAATCGTGGCCGGCGCGCACTAGCTCTAGGCGGCGCGCGGCGCCTTTGAATGTGGCTAGCGCCTCAAAGAAGTCTTTGCCCTTAATTCCTAGCTGTTTGCAGACCTCTTTGGCCGCCGAGATATTGCGCAGATTATGGTCGCCGAAGATCTGAATTGGAATCTCGTCGTCCTTCTTGGTCAGCAGAAAGGTCTTCCCGTCGCGCAGCACATGCTCGTGAGGGCCGTAGCCAATGTACTTCACATCGGGGTCAGTGGGTACACTCACAAGCTGCACCTGCTCATCGTCGCGGTCAAAAATGAGCACACCCGCTTTAGGAGTCATCTCAGCAAAGATTCGGAACTGTTCGCGGTAATCTTCCTCCGTTGGAAATACATTGATATGATCCCAGCTGATACCCGAAATAACTCCAATATGATGGTGATACAAGTGAAACTTAGGACGCCGATCGATGGGCGACGACAAGTATTCGTCGCCTTCAATGATAATGACCGGAGCATCTTCCGTGAGCTGCACCATCAAATCGAACCCTTCGAGCTGGGCGCCCACGGCATAGTCGAACTTGCGGCCGTGGTAACGCAACACGTGTAGAATCAGCGAAGTAATACTGGTTTTGCCGTGGCTGCCCCCAATCACGACCCGTTGTTTGTCGCGAGAGGCTTCGTAAATAAACTCGGGAAAGGAGTAGATGCGCAGCCCCAATTCCTGCGCGCGCAGCAGCTCAGGGTTGTCGGCCCGCGCGTGCATGCCTACTATCACTGCATCCAGATCGGCAGTTATTTTCTCTGGAAACCAACCTTCGCTGGGGGGCAAAATTCCGGCGGCGGCCAAACGACCGTGAGCGGGCTCAAATATTTCGTCGTCGGAGCCAGTTACCTGAGCACCGCGGCGGTGCAGGGCCAGGGCCAGATTGTGCATAATGCTTCCTCCGACGGCAATCAGGTGAAGACGGTGGAGCGCGGTGGGCGTGGGGGGCATTTTTAGTTAGCGAGCAAAGATAAATCGGTCGGGAAACCGGTCGGCAAAGGTACTAGGCTCGGCGCAGAAGTTGATGAGGTATACGGCAGAGCTTCGCCAGTTTCCAGACAAAACGGATTACCAGGTGTTACTCCTGTGCGTAGGAGACTTTATTTACAGATCAGTTAGCAAAAAGAAAGAACTTTTCCGCCTGCTACTTCTACAAATCTGCCCCTAGATTTGCACCCCTTTGAGCAATAAAAATTAGTTGGTAAGGAGAGGAAAAGCGACAATTATATGATGAGGTCGCGAACCAAACCCCTTCAAATCTGACTACCTTGTAGCAACACCTTAGTGATGAACGATCAGATGAATGAGCGCGTAAAGTTGCAGGCCTCCCGGGGTATAGCCGCCCTGAATGGCCGTCCTGCCGCCTTATCTATGACCGGCCCGGCGGGCAAATTGCCCCCCCAAGCGCGCGAATTGGAAGCCGCCGTGTTGGGCGCGCTTATGCTGGAAAAAGATGCGCTAACAACCGTTATCGACATTCTCAAGCCTCTTAGCTTCTACGACGACAAGCACCAGCGCATTTTCAAGGCTATTCTGAATTTGTTTGACAAGTCAGAACCGATTGATATTCTGACGGTAGTGCATGAGTTGCGGGAGATGGGCGAGCTAGAACCCGCCGGCGGCCACCACTACGTAGCCAACCTCACGTTTAAGGTAAATTCGGCCGCTAACATTGAATATCACGCCCGAATTATCACCGAAAATGCCATCAAGCGGGAGCTGATTAACATCGCTTCAACCATTCACCGCGACGCTTTCGAAGATACAACCGACGTATTTAACTTACTAGATCAAACGGAGCAAGCTTTATTCGAGGTTTCGGAATCCAACATCCGAAAAAACTTCGATGATATGCGCAGCCTAATGGGCAAGGCTATTAAAGAACTGGAGGAGAAGAAAAACCAGAAGGATGGCCTGACGGGCGTACCCAGTGGTTTCTCCGCCCTGGATCGGGTGACCAGTGGCTGGCAGCCTTCCGACTTAGTAATTATCGCGGCCCGGCCGGGTATGGGTAAAACCGCTTTCGTGGTATCCGCCATGCGCAACGCGGCCGTTGAATTCAAAAAGCCAGTCGCAATTTTCTCCCTGGAAATGTCCTCGCTTCAGTTGGTCAATCGTCTGATTTCGGCGGAAGCAGAGCTTGATTCGGAGAAAATCAAGAAAGGCAACCTAGCAGATTATGAGTGGGCGCAGCTCAATCATAAGATTTCGTCTCTGTCGAGCGCGCCAATCTTTATTGATGATACCCCCGCGCTCAGCATTCGGGAATTGCGCACTAAGTGCCGCCGCCTCAAGGCCCACCACGACATTCAGATGATCATCATCGATTATCTACAGTTGATGTCGGGAAATACAGATGGGGGAAAAGGAGCCGGCAACCGTGAGCAGGAAATTGCATCTATTTCGCGGGCACTTAAAGGAATAGCTAAAGAGCTAAATGTGCCCGTACTGGCTTTGTCTCAGCTCTCGCGCTCGGTAGAAACCCGTGGGGGCGATAAAAAGCCGCAACTAAGTGACCTTCGCGAATCGGGCTCTATCGAGCAGGATGCTGATATGGTTATCTTTCTCTACCGCCCCGAGTACTACAAGATTACGGAGGACGAAATGGGTAACCCTACCCAGGGAACAGGCGAAGTCATCATTGCTAAGCACCGTAACGGCTCTCTGGAAACCGTGCAGCTTAAGTTTATCGGTCGCTTCACCAAGTTTGCCGACCTCGACGGCGTCGGTTTCGGCGACGAGGCGGGTGGGTTTAACACGGGTGCCTTTCCCGCTAGTACGTTTGACGAAGATCCTTCCAGCTTCGCACCTAATACTATTCGCTTAGGCAGCAAAATAAATGATAATGGCCCTGGCCCAGTGCCTTTCCCCAAAAGCAATTTTGGGAATGATGACCCGCCTTTTTAAGCTGAAAGTTTTGGATGCGAGGGCAGGGATATATTTAAAGAGGGTTCTTGGTTTAAGGCCCGCACTCGCTCCCTTCTTTTAAGAAGATTACTGGTTGAGAAACAAACAAAAAGCGGCTGCCAATTTAAAGGCAGCCGCTTTTTTAGCGAATATATGAGCACTGAATGGTTTAGCGCTTATATTCTAATTCAGTGTAGGGCTCATTAGAGGCACCTACGCTACGCAGTTTTAATGAGGAGGCACTTAAAGCAACAACTTGATATTGCTTAGCTTGACCTTGCGTCAAAGTCAAAGTCTGACCATCAGCACTAAGTGCCCATGAACCAGCTTTTGCTGAAGACTTATTAGCAGATGCGTCAATAAATTCTGCATTGCAATCTACAGCGCCAGGTAGTTCTGTTAACTCACCCGTAGACTCGAAGTGCAGTTTATCATCCTTCTTGCAATCCTCTATCATTGCAAAGATGTTCGTAACCCTGGTGTTAGCCGAATTAGGCATAGGTACTACACCTTTTGAAGCGATCAACTGCCAGTTGCCAGGAATCTCAGCCTTTGCTGACGAAGATTGACTTGCAGATTGAGGAGTAGGGTTCTCTTCTAATTGCTTCTCGCAAGAAGCAAATAACATAGTACCTAGAGAAAGAGCAGCGAGCAGACGTACTTTGGTCATGAAAAGATGGAATAGTTAGTGAAAATAGGTGTGCAGACTTAGACTATACTAAAAGGTCGAGTCTAATGAGTTTCAGAGTAAAGAAGGGAGATTAAACAACTTTAAATGTATTAATGTAATACAATTGTTTAGTGATCCTACCTGCAAATATAAAGGGTCATTTTGAATTGGAGATCAACAACACATATAAATACCCATACAAAATTATGTCAATTGCACTTTAATTATAATTACTATTTAGTAACTCAGCATTTCGTAGCAATAAGTAAGTATTACTACAGAAAAATAATTGCTATTAAGTAGTATATAACGATTTATATACTTAAATTTTTTGCTTGCTTTCTAATAAGATAACCGCCTCTTTGTTACCACTCGATTTTGCACTTGCCAGAGCAGTGTTACCGTCTTCATCTTTAGCCTGAATATCTGCTCCACTAGTTAAAAGTACTTCTATCAGCTCTTTACTGCCTTTGCCGGCTGCATAATGTAAAGCAGTAGCTTGAAAAGCATCGCGCCAGTTGACGTTCGCTTTGTACTGTAGTAGCGATTTTACAACAGCTATGTTATTATTAGTAGCGGCTGTTATTAAATAACTTGTTGGGAAACCCGGTACTATTTCTATAGCCTGATTAGGATTAGCGCCATCTTTTAGTAGAGTTTCTACAGCAACGGTGTTATTCTTGAAAACGGCAGTATATAACTCCTTGCCTTTATCTTGGGCTATTGCTACGTAGGTATAACTGAAGAATAATAGGCAAAAAAGGGTAATCTTTTTCATGAAAAAGGGTGGTAAAGTGAGGAAGACATTGCGTAAAAGTACAATATCTTGTCATTTTTACCACCACTAAATATTTACAAAATAAAGAAGCCTTATGGCGAGTATTAGCTCAACCATAAGGCTTTTGTTAACTTGCCATAGTCAGGTGTTTTAGCTTTTTCTTCTTCTCCTTTTTAAGTCGGTTGAGCCAAAGAATAACACCCGTAATTGGGAAGGTAACGCCCAATACGCACACTATTAAAGCAATAACCTTGGATGGCATGCCGAAGATGGAGCCGGTGTGTACGGGTTTGAAAGAGCGGCGTACCCGTTGTCCTAAGTTACGGTCCTCAAAGGCGAGCTTGCCTAAAACTTGGCCCGTGTACTGATCAAGGTATAGTTCATCATTGGCCGACTCATGGGGGGCATTTGTGGGAAGCATAACCACACGTACCGCTTCGGCAGAATCTTTGGCTAGTTGAATGCTAATGTTCTCAGCCGTAGGCATCTGCTGACGCGCTATGCTGTAGGCCGCATCATAGGTCAGGCGAGTATCGGCGGAAGCAACAACGGATTTGGGTGGCTCGGGGCCTTTCATCTCCGAGTTGGTGAGGGTGAAGATGCCTTGGTTGAACCACTCGAATGACCAAGCTAAGCCCGTAAACGCGAACACAAATAAGAATAGAGCGCTATAGAAGCCGAGCACGATGTGAAGGTCGTGGTTGAGACGTTTCCAGCTAGCATCCCACTTTACGGAAAGTCGCTGGCGGAGCACCTTGCCTGTGGCTGGCCACCACAATACGATGCCCGTACCAATGATAAATAGGAAGAGCAGCGTGCTCACACCTACGATCATCTTACCCACAGCTCCGGCTACCATGCCACGGTGTAGGGCAAACATGGTGAAGAAGAATGTCTCGCGGTACACGTATGGACCTATCACCTGCCCTGAGTAAGGATTAACGAAGTACTTTGGCCCGCCGCCACCTTCACCACCGCCTTTAGGCTTGCCTTCAGCTTTACCTTCCTTGGCTGGCCCCCCAGCCTTTGATTTGCCTTCGCGCCCGCCTTGCTCGGCGCCACCTTTACCTGCTTTGTCATTAGCAGCTAGGCTAACCTCCACGGTGCGCGCGGGGTCAGTGTAGATTTTTAGGCCGGTTACCTTAGCTTGTGGCACACTCGCTTGTACAGCCTGGGTTATCTGCTGCAGGGAAAGGCGGGGCTGCGTGGTGGGTGTCGACACGAAATAACGCTCGGGGTGCCAGGCTTGCTCTAGCTCTTTCTCAAAGACCAATACGGCGCCAGTGAAACAGAGCACTGCGATGACCAACCCCGAGGCCAGACTGAGATAGAGGTGAATATTCCGCAAGAAAACCTTCATGGCAATAGTAGGCTGAAATCGATAAGTGGGGGGCAAATTTACGACAGAGCCCCGAACTGAAGCAGTCCGGGGCGTAAACTGACGGCAGTGCTACTTAGAATAACCGGTAAGCAAGCGTGCCAGAGAACTGACGTGGCATGATGGGGTTGATGCTATTGTCGTCGTGAGCATTGAAGTTATACACGTCTAGCAGGTTAGACGCTTTCAGGCGCAGGCTGACCCGGTCGATGGTGTAACCTACAGATAGGTCGAACAAGGTGTACGCTTCCAGCGGAATAAGACGGAAAGCATCATTTTCGACGGTGCGGCGTGTAGAACGACCGGCCTGACGCTCACCGATGTAGCTGGTCATAAAGCCGGCGTTCAAGCCTTTGAGGAAGGTGTCGCCGCCGAAGGTGTAAAACACGCTGAAGTTAGCCGTGTGGTTGGGGTTGTAGCGCAGCAGGCTACCTACTTCGAAGATATTGCTCTTGGTGTACTTTGTCTGGTTGTAGCTGTAGCCAGCAATGAACGACCACCCCTGATAAGGCTTGCTCAGCACGTCTACTTCTACGCCGCGGCTAGTAACCTCACCGGCAAGCTCCTGGGCGGTTGGTAAATCCTTGTTGAAGTTAGGCGCACCGGGCTGTACTGTCTGGGCCAGGTTGCTGTTCACAATCTGGTAGGCCGTTACGTTGGCTGAAAGCACTCCTTGGAAGAGATCGTTCTTGATACCTACCTCGTACTGGTCGAGGATGGAGGGAGGTAGAGCCGTACCTGTCACGTCGAGGCCGGAATTAGTGTTGAAAGAGTTGGAGTAGGAAGAGAACACCGACATAGTCTTGATCGGCTGATACACGATGCCCAGGCGGGGAGAGAAGGCCTCATCGAAGCGACGAGTCTTAGTGGTTACGTCGGTGCGGTAGGTGAGCACGTCGCTGGGCGTTTCCTGATATGTCCAGCGCAAGCCAGCCAATACCTTTAATTTCTCGCTGATGCTGATCAAATCCTGTGCGTAAATGCCGCCGCGCCGAGTGCCTCCCTTCGTGAGCTGGTTGCGCGTCAGGTTCGTAATGTCGGCGCGTACGCGGGGCTGAGCTAGTACTTTGTTCGGATCGTAGATGTTGATGGAATCGTAAGCGGCAGCTACATAGGAAGTGCTGCGGCTGTTATACTGGTCGCCATCAACGCCGACGAGAAGGTTATGGTTGATAGCTCCTGTGTTGAACTTACCCATCAAATCTACCTGGCCAAGAATATAGCCTTCCTTAGCACTGCTCTGCAGAGTATTGCGGAGCAAGTTGCCGTTGGCCCGGATGCCCGTAGGACGGGCCGCGCTCAGTAAGTTGTTGTCGTATAGTTGGTAGCCAGCGGTGGTGCGTACCTGCCAGTTTTGGGTAAGATGGTGGGTAAGGGTAAGGGTAGCGCTTTTCTGAGTGGTCTCGTTATTGGCCCAATCCGTGTTAAGGAAGCGGCTGCGAGGCACATTGGCAATCTCGTAGTTGATAGCGCCAATACCGTAGTCGGGGGTGCGGTTGTCCTTCAAATAGTCGCCTTCCAGCAGCAAGTCGGTTTTGGAACCTACTTTCACCAGTACCGAAGGATTCACGTAAAACCGCTCGCCCGTCACGCCATCGCGGAAACTCTGGGAGTTTTCGTAGCTCGTGTTCAGTCGGAAAGCTACGTGCTCACTGTTGTTAATGGCGCCGTACACGTCAAGAGTTGGCTTGTAGAAGCTGTAGCTGCCTACGCGCATCCCAATTTGCCCCCCAGACTGAAACTGCGGCTTTTTGGTAACTAAGTTGATTACGCCGCCAGCTGCCACATTGCCATAAAGGATAGCGGAGCTGCCTTTCAAGATCTCAAACCGCTCCAAGCCGCTCACCTCGGGCATCACGCCGTTGTTGTAGCGCACGCCATTTTTGAAGGTATTGTTGCTATTGAAGGCAAAGCCGCGGCCGGCAATTTCTTCCTGAGTGCCGCCGGTATTACCCATTACATATACGCCGCTCACATTTTGAAGGATTTCTCCTACGCGCAGAATCTGCTGCTGCTCAATTACTTCCTTGTTGATAGTGACAACGCTCTGCGGTAAATCGAGAGGGCGGATGGCCATCTTGCCTACGCTTACCGGCTGATCGTTCACAGTACGAGTGGCGGTTACGGTTACCTCAGCCAGTTGCTGGGCACTCTGCGCCAGCATGATGGGGGGCAAATTGATGGTTTGATCGGCTGCCAGAACTACGTCGATTTCCTGACGCCCAACACCTAAGTAGCTTACAACCAAGGTGTAGCTTCCAGCGGGCAGAGGAAGCCGAAAACGACCGTCGGCGTTGGTACTAGTGCCCATGGTTGAGTTTTTGACCAGAACACCGGCCTGCTCTACGGGCTGTCCATCTGCCGTTGTTACCTTACCCGTAACAAAGCCCCGATTCTTCTCTGAGTCGTCTGGCGTGCCTACTGATACTGGCGCAATAGAAGCAGTAAGATTGTGCTGACCATGACCTATAGCTGGAGCTAACAGCGTGGTCATTAGCAGGAGAGAAGTGGTAGAGAGGCGCATGTGCTTATTTAGAATCCTTAAAAACAATGCAAAGGAAATAGCTTATCTGGAATTAGTCAAAATAAACATGATGAAGTTTTTAATATATTTTTAAGACTCTGGTTTGTAATTAGTTTGTATAATCAACCACGCCTTTCTAAAACAAAGAAGCACCTGGCCTACTGGCCAGGTGCTTCAAAGCTGAAGGGAAATTGCCTTCTAGGCAACGGCCTGAGTTATTGGAGCTAGTTCAAATACATCAGCCAGTAATTCATAGGAACGCAGCCGATCAGCAAAATCATAGGTGATAGTAACGGCCGTAATTTCCTCCACACCGTAGCTCGCGGCCAGCTGAGTAAGCTGAGCGTGAACTTGCTCTGGCGTGCCGCTTACCATGCGCTGACGGTGGTAAGTAAGCCGGGCACGCAGCTCAGGCGATAAGGGGTAATTACGTACGGTGTCGTAAGAGCCAATAGATGTGTGGTCGCCGGTTTCGAGCTTGAGCATCTGCAAAGCCAGCGTTTCGGCTAGCTCCTCAGCTTTGGCTTCGGTATCGGCGCAGAGTACGAATAGTGCCACGGTAGCCCGCGGAGCCGCCAACTCATCGGAGGGACGGAAACGCTCTTTATACAGCCGCACCATATCGGGGCCGCCGATGGGGTTAATGAAGTGAGCGAAAGAGAATGATGCACCAATGTGGGCCGCAAATAAGCCGCTTTGTCCGCTGGAGCTAAGCAGCCATAGCTCCGGCATGGTGGTGGCAAAAGGCGCGGCTTTTACTTTTTCGTGTACCGTATTGGGGACTTTCTCATCGCGCAGGAAGCTGCGCAAGTCCATCAGTTGATCAATGAAATCTTCGTCGCGGAAGGTGTTTTGAGGGTTGAGTACGTGGGCCGTGAGGCGGTCCGTGCCGGGAGCGCGGCCCACACCCAAGTCGATACGGCCGGGGTAGAGCGTTTCGAGGAGGCGAAAGTTCTCTGCCACCTTCAAAGCGCTGTAGTGGGGCAGCATTACGCCCCCCGAGCCCAAGCGGATATGCTGGGTTTCGGCCCCTAGGCGGCCTAATAGCACCTCAGGCGCCGAGCCGGCCAGCGTGCCGGTATTATGGTGCTCTGACACCCAAAAGCGAGTGTAGCCCAGCTGGTCGGTGAGGCGAGCTAGCTGAATAGTTTCTTCGAGCGCCTGGCGTGCCGTGCCACCCTGACGAACGGGTGACTGGTCAAGCACGCTGAGGCGGAGTTTATCAATCATTATGCTGGGGAGTTTAGCCAAGAGTAGGTGCTATAACCCTCCGGTGCCTTCCGGTGTTCAGTCGGCTTCATTTTTACCTAGATATAGCTGATTTTAGGTAATCGATGTCAGTAATAACTGTAGACGTTAGATTATATTTTTTATAAAATTAATTACAATTTGTGCAACGGTTCTTATTTTAGTTTGTCCTCATGGGCAGCATTTATCCATCTATCTCAACAGTTACCATCATGACTAAACAATCTACTCTTCCGCTTAGGGCAGGTGCAATAGCACTTTTATTGAGCGTCTCGATTGGGCTTCAGGCCCAAACTTGGCAGTGGGCCTCAGGGCAGGCTAATGGAAGCACCGGAAACTCCCACGTATATGCGGCGGCCGTTGATCAGGCCGGAAACACAATAGTGGCCGGCGGCTTTTCTGGTACCATTGTATTAGGGAGTACCACCCTAACCAGTGCGGGTGGTAATGATGTCTTTGTTGCTCGCTTGGATAATGCGGGCGCTTGGACCCAGGCCGTACGAGCTGGCAGCACAGGCGATGATGTGGGCGTTGCCGTTGCTGTCGATGGTAATGGAAACGTAGCGGTAGCCGGCTTTTTCTTCGGGCCCAGAACCGACTTTGGTGCTACTTCTTTAACCAATGCTAATGGCAATGGTGACCGGAGCGATGCTTTTGTGGCTCGCCTGAGTAGCGCGGGTGCTTGGACCCAAGCTGTAAGCATTGGGGGGCAAAATAACGATGCCGCTACGGCGCTGGCCATGGACGGCAGCGGTAATATCGTTGTGGGGGGCAATTTTTCCAGCAACTCCGTCGCCTTCGGTTCGACAACGCTGACCAACGCTAACACCAACAGCAGCAACGATGGCTTTGTGGCTCGTCTTAGTAGTGCGGGCACCTGGACGCAGGCAGTGCGTAGCGGGAGCCCAGGAGATGACTTTATCCGCGCGCTGGTACTGAACCCGAACGGCAATGTCATTGTAGCGGGTGATTTTGCAGGTCCTACAACCGAATTTGGGACCATCTCGCTCACGAATAACAATACCACCCAATACAGTAGCGACATCTATGTAGCTCGTTTGAATAGTGCGGGCACCTGGACGCAGGCGGCGAGTGGGGGAGGCACTGGCAATGACTATGGCCGAGCATTATCAGCAGATGCGACTGGCAACGTGACCGTAGCCGGAAATATGGGCAGCGCTACGGCCACCTTTGGCCCTACCACTCTTACCAACGCCAACGCTGCGGGCACTACCAGCGACGTATTTGTGGCGCGCTTGAGCCCGACCAGCAACTGGACGCAGGCTGTACGCGGCGGCGGACCCGGTAATGATTATGCAAACGCAATGGCCGTTGACGCTAACGGAAGCGTCAGCGTGACCGGCTCCTTTGACGGTGCCCAAGCTACCTTCGGGACGATAGCACTCACCAATGCCAGCACGGCCGGTACTACTAGCGACATCTATGTAGCCCGCGTGAGCAGCGCCGGAGCCTGGAACCTGGCTCTGCGCGCCGGCGGAGCCAGCGACGATTTTGCTAATGCCTTAGCATTGGATGGAAGTGGCAATGCCGTGATAGGCGGCGACGTAGGAAGTACTTCGGCCACTTTTGGCACCATTACGTTACCAAGCGCTAACTCGGGGTACGCCGCCAAACTGATGGGGCTGGTGACGGCAAGCAGAAGCTCACGCGCGGTAGCTCCCTTTGCCCTGGCCCCCAATCCAGCCCACGAGCTAGTACAATTGAGTTGGTCGGAGAAGAAACAGGCCCAGCAACCTCTTTTGCTTATCGATGCGCTAGGGCGGGAGGTACGTCGGCAGCAACTGCCGCCTAATGCCACGCAGGCCACGCTGAACTTACAGGGCCTGTCGAGCGGAGTATATATCGTACGAATAGGTAGCAATACGCAGCGCCTACTGGTAGAGTAAGCAGCAGGTTAACTCCAGTTAGCGCAAGGCCCCGCCACAGGTTATCTGTGGCGGGGCCTTGTTCTGTATTGTATGCGCGCCAATGTTTTATTCGGCTATTGCGGGCTCACGCACGGCGTTTGTTTTTCGCAGGGGCAGCTCTGGAATAAACCAGGTAGTAATCCAGCCGGCAATCACCAACAGCAACGTGCATAGATAAATACGTGAAATGGCGTGGGTGAAAGCTGCTCGTACCACATCCTTAGGAAGCCCAGATAACCGAGCCAACCCAGTAGGTAGGGCGGGGCCTTCCGACACGATTATTTCGCTGGGAGAGTCTGCGGCTCTTGCCGCGGCTGGCAGCGACTGAGCCAAACTAGACGCCAGCACGGCACCCAGCCCGGCCGCCGCAATAGCGCCCCCTATTTGACGAAAAAACTGACTGGCCGATGTGGCCTGACCCAACAGGCGCGGCTCGATGGCATTTTGCACGGCCAGTGTGTACAGCGGCATGCTAGGCCCTAGTCCGAGGCCGCATAGCACCACGTAAAACAGCACCTGGTAATACGTTACGTTATCCGGCATAGAAGCCAGCAGACTTAAGCCCGTCATGAGCACCACGCCGCCGCCCAGCATCCAACGCTTGTAGTGGCCAAAGCGCGATACCATCTGTCCGGCCAGCATCGACCCCGTAACTACACCCAACGAGAGCGGAATAAGGCTGACACCGGCTTGGGTAGCGGTGGTGCCCAGCACATTCACCAAGAACAAGGGCTCAAAAATGATGATGCTCAAAAAAGCGCCCCCCAAGAGGAAAAGCGCCAAGTTGACGGTGCGAAAGACTTTGTTATCGAAAAGCGAGAAGTCCAGAATAGGATTAGAAGCGCGCTTAGAACGCACCACAAATAGAATTAGAGCCGTGATGGATAGGGCAAAAAGGCCTAGCGTAGTGGGGGAGGTCCAGCCATACTGTACTTTGTTGATCTGCAACGCAATTACCAACGGCCCCAGACCCAGCATGAGCAGCAACGCAGCCACATAGTCGAGGGATTGTTGCTCGCCACGGGGGCGCAGGGCTGGCATTCGGGATAAAATAAACCAGAGGGCCAGCGCGCCTAGCGGCAGATTAACGTAAAAGACTAAGCGCCAGCCTTCCACTCCCGGTACTAGGCCGTCGCCGTGGTCGGTTAAAAGGCCCCCCAGAAAGGGCCCGAGCACCGATGATACGCCAAACGTGGCACCCACAAAGCCTTGGTACTTGCCGCGCTCGGCGGGGGGAAACAAATCGGCGATGATGATGAAGGCCATAGCAAACAAACCGGCCCCGCCGAATCCCTGCACGGCCCGGAAGATGATCAACTGACTCATGCCATCGCCCAGCAGGGGCAAGGTACCAAACTCCCCAGCCAAGCCGCACAAAGCCGAGCCAAAGAGAAACACCAGAATAGCCGTGACCTCAATTGTGCGCCGCGAGTACATGTCGGCTAGCTTACCATAGATGGGCACTAAAGCCGTGCTCGCGACCAGGTAGGCTGTTGCTACCCAAGTAAAACGGTCGAGCCCGTGCAAGTCACCTACGATGCGGGGTAGAGCCGTGGCTACGATGGTTTGGTCGAGGGAGCCCAGAAAAAGTGCCAATAGCACACCAGCCAGGGTAAACAGTTTGGTGCGTTGGGTAAGCGAGTTAGTCATAGGTAAATAAGTCGGACTGAGTTACGCGGCAGCGGCTTGGAGGTTGTTGGCATCGACCCCAACGTTTTTTGCTTACAACTGCCACTAGCCAATTACCTTCGCCGCTCGATTTCAAAAAAGCCCCCCAATGACCATCACCCTGGCCTTGCTTTGTTTTTTTGCCTTTCTGGCTGGTTTTATTGATTCGATGGTAGGCGGGGGCGGCCTGATTCAGTTGCCGGCCATGCTGCTGCTGCTTAAAGGTACCGTACCCGATCCGACTATTTTCGGAACGGGCAAAGTGTCGGCGCTGGCGGGCACCACGCTGGCCCTGCGGCGCTACATGGGACAGGTGCCCATCCGCTGGCCCGCGCTCGGACCTACGGCCGTGGTTGCCGGTCTGGCTTCTTTTGCCGGTGCTCGCTTGCTCACGCTCTTTCCCCCAGAGCTGCTGCGGCCGTTGGTGCTGGGTCTGCTGGTGGTTATTGCGATATATACCTTTTGGCGCAAAGACTTTGGCTCTATTCACGCCCCGCGCCTTTCCGACCGGCGCGAGTTGCTCTACGGCTTGCTCGTTGGGCTTGGCCTCGGGTTTTACGATGGCTTCTTTGGACCGGGTACGGGCAGCTTTTTGCTGTTTGCCTTCGTGGGGCTGTTTGGCTACGACTTTCTGTCGGCTTCGGCTTCGGCCAAGCTAATCAATGCGGCTACCAACTTGGCGGGCGTCGCCTACTTTGCCTTCACCGACCAGATTCTCTACCGCGTGGCCCTGCCCATGGCCGTTTGTAATATGCTTGGCTCGGTGCTCGGCACGAGCATGGCGCTCAAGCGCGGCACGGGCTTCGTGCGAGTGCTGTTTCTGGTGGTCGTGTGCGCTATTATTATAAAGCTGGGGGTGGATACGTTCAGCTAAATGGCTAGGAACCTGCCTAATAACAGCTATAGATATAAAAAAGCCCCCCAGAAATATTTCTGGGGGGCTTTTTTATATCTGTGACTTTAGTCTTGGCTGCTGGGCAGGCCAGGTACCGGATTGCCCTGGGCGGCGCTAGTGTTTGGTACGCCCATTTTCTCTTCGCGCTTGCGCTGGTAGCGGGCAAACTGATCCGGCGACAAGACATCTTTCAGCGCTGCTAAGCGCGATTGACCTATGTCTTCTACTACTCCATTAAGCTTGCGCAAATCGGTGCGGTAGCGCAGACGGGCCGTTTCCACGTTGCGCACGCTGGTCACATTTATCTTGTTTACCTTCTCCAATTGGGCCGGATTCAAAGCCAGCGCTTGTCGCATGTTGTCGGTTAGGGCTTTCGCGCGAGCTTCTATCTTGGCCTCATCGAGGGCAGGAGTGGGGGCTGCGGCAGCAGGCGTGGCGGCTGGTTTGGGTTTGGTGGCTGCAGTAGTGGGAGCTTTGGGTTTAGCTGCGGTTTGAGCCTGCGCAAAGCTTGGTGCTAGCAAAAGCAGAAGAAAAGTGGCAAGAAGGGAAGTCTTCATATCAAAGGAGAAAAACGAGGGCTGTACTTGGCGCCCGATGCAAAGATGCGGCAGAAAAAGAAAGCCGGAACACGCTTTCCAGCACGTAAATATGATGCCAGAAAGAATTAATGGGCTTGTAACGCAGATTGTCGTGCATTCATGCCCGAGCTTTGCAAAATTTTGCCCCCCAGCCGGTGTAACCTTTGCCCTTGGTTTCGCTTACTAGAAGCATGAAGCAAAAATCCCAAACTAACTGGTTGGCACTGGCGGGCGCAGGTGCCTTGGTGGCCGCCGCTGCCTTGTGGTCGAACCGTCGCGGCTCCTATGATCTGGCAGGCCGCGTAGTCCTTATTACTGGTGGCTCGCGCGGGCTAGGCCTAGTGCTGGCTCGTCAAGCCGTAGCCGAAGGCGCCAAAGTAGCTATCTGCGCTCGCGACGCCGAGGAACTGGAGCGCGCACGGCAGGAGCTGGCTGCTGGTGGCACTGAAGTAGTGGCCCTGCAGCGCGACCTCACCGACCCCGAAGCCGTGCGCTCCCTCATTGCCGAGGTGCAGCAGCAGCTAGGCTTCATTGATGTGCTCATCAACAACGCAGGCATTATCACCGCTGGCCCCCTCGACCATATGGAGTTGCGCGAGTACCAAGATTCGATGGATACGCACTTCTGGGCGCCGTTGCACGCCATGCAGGCGGTATTGCCGGCCATGCGCCGCCGCGGCGAGGGCCGTATTGTGAATATTGCTTCCGTGGGGGGCAAAGTGCCGATTCCGCACCTGGCGCCTTATTGCGCCAGCAAGTTTGCGCTGGTTGGTCTCTCCGAAAGCTTCCGTATTGAGCTTAAGCAGCATGGCATTCTGGTTACTACCATTTGCCCCAACTTGCTGCGTACGGGCAGCGCCCGCCACGCAATCATCAAAGGCAAGCACAAAGAAGAGTACTCCACCTTCGCCGTGGCCGACTCCCTGCCGGTACTGACATTGGGTGCTGAAGCCGCCGCCCGCCGAATTTGGGACGCCTGCCGCCGCGGTGACGCTGAGGTGATTGTAGGCACGCCCGCTAAGCTGCTAGCCGGTTTGCACGGCCTCATTCCCGGCACCACCACCGACCTGCTGAGCTTGGTAAACCGGGCCTTGCCGGGCGAAAACGGAGAAATGGGCGATGAGCGCCGCCACGGCTACGAAAGCGAGACGCCCATCACGCGTTCCTGGCTAACTACGCTCACGCAAAAGGCCGAAAAGGAAAACAACGAGCTGGTTAAGAACGCAGATCCTTCTGAAGTGCCGTAGGGTTTCTAGGTGAATAGCTGCGTAGGAGTGAACTGACTAATACCTCTTCTTTGGCTAAGGTTAACCGTTTTACCAGCGGCGGTTCTACTATATGTGAATCTAAGCCGAAATTCAGGCAAGTAGTTATTTACTAAATAACTGATCGAGAAGAAGATATCGGGCGCGGTGCTGATCTGGCTCTGCGCCCGTTTTTACGTCTATGCGCATCACTTGGCTGTTTCCACCGGCTTTTGTGGCGGGCCAGGTAGGAAGCCCAGGGTTATTTGGGTTGCCGGTTTTGATGAAATTGGCGAAGTAGTTCTGCATCATCTCCGACACTTTATAGTCATCGGGTGTCCAGGCGTATACCTTGTTGGTAGGCAAATTTCCCAAAGCATATTCAATCTCTGCTGAGTGCGCTGCCCCGCGCGCAGCGGGGACATTGCCAGCGGTTGGGTTCATAGCGGGGCGGGGGCGAGCATAGAGGTAACGATACACGGGCTGCCCACTGGTTTGGGCCTGCATATCGGCCAGCTTCCAGGTACTATAGGCAATAAACCGGTCTCCGGCTAGGTCGGTGGCTGCTTGCTCTGCTTCCTGGGGCGTGTTAGCGGGGTATAACTTCAGTACCTCCTCAGCGCGTTCAGGATATAGCTTTTGCACAGCTTTGCGAAAATTGTCGGGCGTGGGTGGCTCCTGACCAAGCAAGAATGGATGACTCATTTCCTGCGAATTCCAGCCCACTAGCAGCGGCACCCGCGCCTGCTGACCGGCCGCGAATGTGGCCGTGGGCATCTGAGTGAAAAAGTAGCCATCAAGTGTGGGCGCGAAGCGTGGCACGCCAGGCTTGCTCGCCGCTTCGAGTAGCTGCTGAGCCGGTAGCGCCCGCAAAGCCGCCAACGATGAAGCGCCAATGCTGGCAGCAAAAGCAGCCCCATTTTTCTCCCCTTCCGCTAGTGGGATAGGTCCGAAGGTAGTGTTCAGCATTGAGCCGCTTTCGCCAATAGCGCGGGCAAACAACGCCTTCGACAAAGGCGACGCCATCTGCGCACTTACCGACATGGAGCCCGCCGACTCGCCAGCAATCGTTACCTGCTTCGGGTCGCCGCCAAAGGCCGCGATGTTCTGCTGTACCCAGCGCAGGGCGGCGCTTTGGTCCAGAAAACCATAGTTGCCCGACGCCTTGTTGGGTGATTCTTGGGTGAGTTCAGGGTGAGCCAGAAAGCCGAAAATGCCGAGTCGGTAGTTCACCGTCACGGCTACGATTCCGTGGCGCGCCATGCTTTCGCCGTCGTAGCGCGGCTCCGAGCCGTCGCCTGCAATAAAGCCGCCCCCGTAGAAATACACCAGCACTGGCAGCTTCTCCCGCCCCGACTTGGCCGGCGTCCAAATGTTGAGATATAAGCAGTCCTCACTTACGCCCTTAGAGCGAAAAATCATATCGCTGTAGATGGGCAGCTGCATAGCCTGGGGGCCAAATTGCTTAGCCTCCCGCACACCCGCCCAGTTCTTCACCGGCTGCGGAGCCTTCCAGCGCAGCTCACCAACGGGCGGAGCTGCAAATGGCACTCCCTTGAACTCCCGCACACCACTGGCCGCAGTACTGCCTTCCAGCACGCCCGAAGCAGTTTGCACTCTGTTAGCCGTGGCATTTGTGGGGGGCTTTTTTGTTTGGGCCAGCGCGAACGGCGAGCCTTGCACAGCTAGAAGCGCAACCAACATTAGTGTTTTCATAAGAGCCAGGACGGTAGAAAGCGAAGAGCTTAGTTAATCACAAACGTCATGATGGAGTGCGGCTGGCTCACCACGGCGGTGGCTTGATCGCGTAACCACAGCTGGAAGTCCTGCTTGTTATTGCTGTCGTTCATCACCACTACCGCCACTTTGCCGTCCGTATTTAAGAAGGCAGTGGCGCTCAAGAAGTCCCGATTGGAAGAGGTAGTAATACGCTTAGCTCCGGGACGGATAAACTTCGAAAAGTGCCCGATATAGTAGTAGCTATTGGTATACAATAGCTTACCACTGCGGGTATCACCGATAATGGGCGCGTAGCAAAAGTTTTGCACGTGATTGGGGCCGCCGGTTTCGTCCAGCAGCACATTCCAATCGGTCCAGCCCACGGTGCCGCTGTTGAAGTCGTTGATCATCGAGTGCCCGTACCGCTCGCCCAGAGCCCAGTCATCTACTTTATCGTAGTTGAATTTCTCTACGCAACCTTCCGTGAAGATTAGGTTGGTGTTAGGATAGGTTTCGTGCACCCGGCGGAGATTATCAAACTGCATCTTGCTGCCGGTCCAGGTTTCGTACCAATGGTAGCCAATGCCCCACACGTATTGGGCGGCTTTGGGGTCATCGAGGATGGTGCTGGCCCGCTGATACACCTGGTCGCGGTTATGATCCCAAGCAATGAGCTTCCGGTCGCCGAGGCCACCTTTTTTCAGTGTTGGACCGAGATAATCGCGAATAAAGTCGCGCTCCTCCGCGGCCGTAAAAATGCACGACTCCCACCGCTGTTTAGCCATGGGCTCATTCTGCACGCTCAGGCCCCAAATAGGAATACCTTGGCGCTCGTATTCCTTAATGAACTTCACGTAGTAATCAGCCCAATTCTGCCGGTACTGAGGCAGCAGCTTGCCGCCTTGCAGCATCGAGTTGTTGTCCTTCATCCAGCCCGGCGGGCTCCAAGGACTCACGTACATCGTCAATTTGCCCCCCGCAGCCGCTTGCGCCTGCTTGATAAATGGAATGCGGAATTGCTCGTCGTGCTTTACGCTGAAAGTTTTCAGGCTTTCATCTTTATCGGCTATATAAGTGTAAGGGCCAGTCGAGAAATCGGAGCTGTGAATTGTTGTTCGGGCCAGGGTATAGCCAATGCCGTTGGTCGGGCTATAATACGCTTGCAAAAACTCCTGCTGCGTGGCCTTCGGCAGCTTAGCGAAAGTTTCGGCGGCTGCATCGGTCAGCGCTCCACCGATGCCGAGCATGGTCTGAAACGTTTTAGTAGGATCAACAAAAACACAAACCTGGGTTTCCAGGGGTTGTGCCTCGGGCTTAAAAGCCAATGTTTCGCCTGCTGCCAAACGCAGTTGGGTGTTAGCTGCCGTAGTATACACCAAAGCTTTTTTACCAACCGCTGAGTAGCCGAGCGAAGCTTTCGAAGCCGACTGGGCCATGGAGTTGGTGAAAGCCAATGTGGCCAACAGCAGGGTAGGGAATAGTTTGTTGATCATAGGTAGAATAAAGTATAGGCGCTGTCCACCTTCGCCATCGGCTACCTCCGATACATAGGATGGAGCAGCTAGGAAGATACAAGTAACATCTGTTTTGAATAAAAGCTGAGCTATTTTCAATCAGCACAACTTACCAAGCATGTGAATCCTGATCTGGTATTTAAAAAAAGCCCCTCAGAAACCTTCTGGGGGGCTTTCTCTAAACTAAGCAACCTGGCAGCGCGGACACACATAAGTTGCGCGTCCGCCTACGTAACTCTTGTCGATTAATACTTTAGGATGGCGCGGACAGTACTTGTGCTGTTCCGAGCCGGGCGTAGCGGAGTCGTCCCACTCGCGGGCGTGAATAAGGAAGGAGGCCGGAAAATGACGGTAGGTAGCTTCGTGCTGAATAGCGGTTTGAAGCACCAGTTGAATGGCCGCACTCAACGCTTTATACTCATTGTCAGTCAGCGTATTAGCTATTCGTTCCGGATGCAGTTTGGCTTGGAATAGTACCTCATCGACAATCCAGTTGCCCAGGCCCGCCGTGATGCGCTGATCAAGCAACAAAGGCTTAAGAATAGTCTTTTTGCCCCCCAGCGCCTGCCTTAGGTAGTCAGCGCTGACATCGAGTGCGTCGGGGCCAAGCTTTTTCGCTTTTTGATACGCTTCCACGCTTTCAGCGAGGCGAATCCGACCGAACTTGCGCGGGTCGATGAAGGCTACGCGCAGGCCGTCGGCGAGGTGCAGGGCCACGCGGGTAAAGCGGGGAGCATCGTGGTCGTCGCGATAGGCGCCTACATCGCCAGTCATGCCAAAGTGCAGGGCCAGCACGGCGCCGTCGTTCAGCTCCAGAAAGCAGTTCTTACCAATGCGGCGGGTGGCAGCTACCTGCCGGCCAACTACGCGCTGGCGCAATGTGTCTTCGTCGGTACCGAGCACGTGCGCGTCGCGGACTTCAAAGGCAGTAATGGGTTGATGGAGAATGATATCATCGAGAAACCGGCGGTAGGTTTCTACTTCGGGAAGTTCGGGCACGAGGAGGAGCGGGTTGTTGAGTAAGAATAAAAAATGCCCTCTGAGGGCATTTAGTAGCGGGCTTGAGAGTCCCATTTCTTAACCAAATTTTTGCGCCGAAGTTCAGCCTAACAACTCGCAATTTGAACGCCGTTAAGACGCGGTACTTCGTGTCTCAATTATTGCTGATGGTAGTGGCCGTTGTTTAATTGGTGCAGTCCCAATCATTTGATGAGGAGATGCAAATACGTATTCCTACCGCGTTTCGCGCCGCTCAATTGTGCCTTAAATCCGCATAGTGCCAACGGCAACTACTACGGCGGTGCCGCCAATCTGCACCATCTGTATTGATTCGTGCGAACCGCGCACGCTCACTTGCACCGTACCGGGCCGACCCATCCAGTGGCCCTGCTCGGCTACAAAATTGAGGGAGTCGAGGTAGCGGTAATGCCATAAATAAGCCGCCATGCCGCCGGTGGCCGAACCAGTTACCGGATCTTCCAGGGTATCGGGAGGTACTCCGAAATGGCGGGCAAAGGTGTGCCCGGCCGGAGTAGCGCCACCCAGGCAGAATAAGTGTGGACTGAAAAAGTCGCTGCCCGCACGATACTCGCGGAAGGCGACAGGCTCGGGCGGAGTGGCGCGGCGCAGTGCTTCGTGGTCGCGTAGCAGCACCATTAGCTGGGGTGTACCCGTACTCACGGTTTGAATGAGCGCGCCGGGGTAAAGGTCATCGGGTGTGAGGCCGAAAAAGGGCAGCACCACGGCCGGATCATGCACGGCCCCGAATATTGGGCGACGCTGCGTCATGACTACGTGCGTCGGCTTTTGCCCCCCAGGCGCTAATACATCAATTTGAATAGGCCCTTCCTGCAACTCCAACTGCAAGGTGGTATGGATACCCGCTAGGGGCAACCGGCCCGCATAGATCAGGGCCGTGACGGCGGCGATGGTGGGGTGGCCAGCCAGCGGAAGCTCTTCGGCGGGGGTGAAATAGCGTAGCGCGAAATCAGCCGTGGCTGAGCGGCGCACAAATACCGTTTCAGACTGGTTGAACTCTCGGGCCACCTTCTGCATGACTTCGGCGGGTAGTTCATCAGCATCAAACACTACGGCGCACGGGTTACCGCTCAGCGCTGTTTGGGTAAACGCATCAACAAGTAAAAAAGGGTACGAAATGGGCATAGGTGTGGATAGATCGGAACCCCTAAGGTAGGAAGACGGCGGCGAGTTAGGATATAAAAAAAAGCTAATTCCCCGGCCGGAGAATTAGCTTTAGTCAAAAACTCAACCAATCCTTAAGAAGGGTCGGAAAGGCGGCCTACCTGCTCGCCATCGGGGTCAAATACGCCACCGTTAGCACTCACATACAGGCGGCGCTGCTGCCCATCGGTGAGCACGTAGGGGAAAGCACGGCTGCCTGAACGAGTAAGTTTGCCCACCACCTCGGCCGATCGATTGTTACGTCCTAAACGCACCACGCTGAGGCGGTCAGTGAGGTAATATTGCTCGTCTGGATTATTGCGGAAGGTGATCTTACCGATAACACTCACCGTATTGCTAGCCGTATGAACGGGAGTTGCAGGAGGCGTACGCTGGGTGAGTACTGCCGGCGCGGCAGAAGGCGCGGTAGTGTTGGCACTGGCCACAATCTGGTTATTGGCTCGCTGCCATCCCTCGCCAATTGCCTTCAGGCGGGTAGGACGGCCGGGGTGCGTAGCTGAAGCCTGATCATCGGCAATGACGGCCATTGCAGCCTGGGCTTGAGCTAGGCTAGCACCCATTTTGCGCAGCACGAAGCCCGAAAACTCATCAGCTTCCAGCTCGTCGGTGGGGTTGCTGCCGCCGGCGCGCAGGGTGTGGCCATTGAGGTGGTGACCCATTTCGTGAGCCAGAATGCTGATGCCCGCCCAGTCGGTGCGACCGGCCTGATTCACAGCGCCCACAAACTGCGGATTGTATAGTAAGTAGCGCTGGCCGTTATAGACAACAGCAGCGGCATTTTGTACTTCAGTGGTCGAGCGCAATTCAAAGCGAGGCTTCAAACCGACTACATCGGTGATTTCGCGCAGCACGTCGCGACGGGCACCGGTGCTGGTTTGGGCCGTGGCGTCGAGATTAGTTAAAAAAAGCCCCCCAGCAAGCAACAGGCCTGCAAAACGGCGGAAGATGCGGTTGGTTTTCATAGTCAAGGTTATGTGAAGTAAACGCTGTAGACCGGCAAATTTCCGGCCGGAAGGCCAAGGCAGTCAGCTTGTCAGCGGTTTAAAAGCACAACGTTAATCGGTGGTATTTTCGTTTGAATTTTACGGAAAAAGTGAAATTTGGTGATTGAATAATTCTGTGATTAAACCTTTGTACGAGTAAATAGTCAGCCGTTATGCTGGGTGACTCTAGGGCGGGAATTATGGTGGCGGCTTCAAATAGACAGGCGGTCATGCAGAGGCGGAGCCGATACATCTCGCGTGCTGGTATTGCAATTGTCATTACCTATAAGGTGTCGCCAAAAGGCGTCTGTCATCCTGACGAAGGAAGGACCTTCCCACAGCTGAACAATAAACCGGGCAGGTGTGAGAAGGTCCTTCCTTCGTCAGGATGACAGAACGGGAAAGCAACGACCGCGAGCGAGATGCTTCGCTGCGCTCTGCATGACCGCCTTTATACTAATGAGGTCTGCTCTTACCTGACGGCCTCTGTCAGCTCCGTAACGGCCGTACGCTCCCCAATTTGCTGGCGCCACATGGCATAGTACAAACCTTTGGAGGCCAGCAGCTCGGCGTGGCGGCCCTGCTCGGCGATGCGGCCCCGCTCTAGCACATAGATGCGGTCGGCGTGAAGCACGGTGCTTAGCCGGTGGGCAATGAGGATGGTAATGTGCTGGCGTGAGCCCGAAAGCTCCCGCACCGTCTGGCTGATTTCCTCCTCCGTAAGCGAATCTAGCGAAGAGGTAGCTTCATCAAAAACCAGCAGCGTTGGGCGGCGCAATAGTGCTCGGGCAATACTGAGGCGTTGCTTTTCGCCCCCCGATACTTTCACGCCGCCTTCCCCAATAATGGTATCCAAGCCTTGCGGAGCGCGGGCCAATAGGGAGTCGGCGGCGGCTTGGTGCAGGGCGCGCAGACACTCTTCGTCGGTGGCCTGGGGCGCTACGAAGAGCAGGTTTTCGCGGATGGTGCCGGCAAAGAGTTGCGTGTCCTGAGTTACGAAGCCGATTTGCTCGCGTAACTGGTCCAAGTCGAGGTCGGAGCCGGGTAAGTCATTATAAAGAATCTGTCCGCTGGCGGGCGGGTACAAGCCTACAAGCAGTTTTACCAGAGTCGTTTTGCCAGAGCCTGAGGGCCCAACGAAAGCAATGGTTTCGCCGAGTTTGGTATTGAAGGAAATCCCATCGAGGGCCGCATTATTGGCCGATAAGTGCTGAAAGCGGACGTCAACGAAACGTAGCGTTTGAATCTGCTCAATGCGCTGGGGGTTTGTAGGTTTAACTTCTTTCGGCGTGTCGAGAATCTGCTGATAGTTAGCCAATGAGGCTTCGGTTTCGCGGTAAATGTTGATGATGTTGCCCAACTCCTGCAAGGGCCCGAAGATGAAGAAAGAGTAGATAAATAAGGAGAAGAATTCGCCAACGCTGATACGCCCGTTCACCACCAGAAACAGCATGAGCAGCAGAATGCCATTGCGCAGCAAATTCACGAAGGTGCCTTGAATGAAGGACAGGGAGCGGATATAGCGCACCTTTTTCAGTTCCAGCTTCAGAATCTTCTCGGTAGTGGCATTGAGGCGAAGGGTTTCTTGCTGGCCCAGCCCCAGGCTCTTGACCAACTCAATATTGCGCAGACTCTCGGTGGTAGCCCCGGCCAGGGCCGTGGTTTCGGCTACGATGGTCTTCTGCAATACCTTGATTTTCTTGCTTAGCACTGAGCTTAAAAAGCCCAGCAGCGGAATGGTCAGAAAGTAAACGGGCGCAATAACCCAGTACACCGAAATTGCATAGACGACCACGAAAATAATGCCCACTAGCGAGGTAAAGAGCACGTTAACAAAGCTTTGAATCAGCTTCTCCACGTCGGAGCGCACCTTCTGGAGCTTGCCTAGTGTCTCGCCGGAGCGCTGATCCTCGAACACTTGGTAGGGCAACTCTAGGGAGTGCCGCAGGCCATCGGAATAGAGCTGGGCGCCCAGGCGCTGGGTGATGACGTTGACGTAGTAATCCTGGAAATTTTTAGCGATGCGCGATACCATCGCTACGCCCATGGCCGCCAGAATGAGCAGGCCGGCGCCGCGAATAAAGGTACTAGCGTTGATATCGTGCAACTCCCCGCCAGGCTGCACCACATACTGGTCAATGATTTTGCGAAAAATCCAGGGGTCGAGGAGGGAGAATATCTGGTTGACAGCTGCTAGAGCCAAAGCCAGGGCTAGTAGGCCCCGGTATTGGCGAAGATAAGAGTAGAGAAGGCGCATGGTGAAGGGAGATTAGGGCAGAGTAGCAGCGGAATGAGGCAGAAGTTAAAGAAAAGACCCCCATAAGTATCGCTTTATTCCCAACTGCCACCCAAAGCCCGCACAAGCTGTACTGTGTAGCGCAATTGGTTGGCTTGAATCTGTACGCGCTGGCGGGCGGCATTGAGGGTAATACGGTCCGCATCAACGACTTGGAAATAGTCGGCGAGGCCGCGGCGGTAGCGCTCCAGCGTGAGGCGTCCGGCCTGACGAGCGGCGGTGAGGGCGCGTTGCTGAGCCGCGAGCTGGACGGCGGTTTGCTGCACATCAGCCAGCGAAGTTTCCACCTCCTGAAACGCGACAATAGCCGTTTGGCGGTACTCCGCGGCCTGGGCATCGTAGCGGGCCTGGGCAATTTGCTGATTGGCCCGCAGGCGCCCACCGTTGAAAATTGGGATGGAAATACCCCCGCCGAGGTAATACGTGTAGTTGTCGGATATCTTGGGCAAATCGCGCAGCTCGGCCGACTGGGGGCCGATAAAGCCATTCAGAAGCACGGTGGGAAGGCGCGCAAGGCGTGCGGCATCCACGCGGGCATCGGTGGCGGCCAGCAGGCGCTCGGCTTGCAGCAGATCGGGGCGGCGGGTGAGCAGGGCCGCCGGGACGGAAACCGGTACCTGGGGGGCAATAGGAGCGCTGGGCCGAGGCGCAAGGGTGAAGGCGCTAGCTGTTTGGCCCGTAACGGCGGCCAAGGCAGCTTCCAGTCCTTTGCGCTGACGCTGAGCATCAAACAAGTTAGCTTCCACGGTGGCTAGCTCCGTCTCGGCCCGGCGCACGGCTATTTCGTTATCGACGCCGGCCGTGAAGCGGGCATTGGTTAACTCCAGGCTTTGGCGCCGAGCTAGCAGCGTGCTATCCAGCACTGCTAGCTCGGCATCAAGGCCGCGCAGCCCAAAATAATAGGTAGCCGCGTCGGCGGTCAGGCTCAGCTGGACAGCTCGCAGCTCGGCTTCACTAGCCTCTGTTTCGGCTTTGGCGGCTTGCACACCCCGACGCAACCGGCCCCACACGTCGACTTCGTAGCTAACAGTGAGGGGTACATAATATTGGGTCTGGACAATAGCCTGAGGGGTAGTTGCCCCATTTTCGCCCCCCACCGCGAAGGGGATGGGCCGCAGCCCCGAGAGTTGGGTAATGTAGGCTTGGGGTTCGAGAGAAACTTCAGGCAGACGGGCGGAAGTAGCTAGGCGAATGGCCGCGCGGGCCTCATCGACGCGGGCTACGGCGGCCTTGAGGCTGAAATTACCCCCCAGGGTTTGCTCCTCCAGCTTAGTCAGCTCGGGGTCATTAAAAATGGTCCACCAAGCGGGAAGGGCTGGTTTCTGGTCGAGGGCAATGGGCGGGGGAGCCGGCGGCGCGGGCGTGGCCGCGACAGGCGCACCATTTTTCCAGGTAGAAGGCGTCGATACCGTCGGGGCTTGATAGCGTGGCGTGCGGCTACAATTGCTCAAGCCACTAAGCAGCAATAGGATAAACGTGTAGGTAAGTAGAAGGGAGGGGAACCTCATGCAGAGTTATGATATAACGCCAAGTCTTAGCTTGATTGAGTGTAGCACGAACTGGTAGTTCGTGTTTCGTTGCGGATAGTAGCAGGCTAAGAAAAAAAGCCCCCAGCCATTCATTCAACGATACGCGGACTACCAGTTCGCGCCACATCTTCGGTTTACTTCTTATCGGGCTGAGCAGCGGGTATAGCCACGCGGGGCCGGTCGGGGTCGTAGGGGCGCTCAGGAGCTTTGGGCTTCGATTGGCTACCTGGTTTTTTGTCTTCTTTCTTGGGCTTGCGGGCTTCTACCTGCTGGCCGTCGCGCAGACTTTCAATGGGATTCACGACCAGCATTTCGCCTCCTTTCAAGCCTTTTATTACTTCTATCTGGTCTCCGAAATCCCGGCCAGGTACAATGGCTTGGTAGCGAATCTTGTCATTAGCCACCACCACTACTCGCGGCTCGATGCCACTGGGCACTAAGGCGTTGGCTGAGATAATGACGCTCGGCTGCGTGCGCGGTAGCTGAAAGCGAACTTGAGCAAACATGCCTGGTCGTAGGAGCTTGTCGGTATTAGGAACCTGCACCTGAGTAAGCAGGGTGCGCGTTTGCTCGTTCAGGGCGCCGGCGTCGCGAGCCACGCGGCCGGGGAAAGTGCGGTTGGGGTATTCGGGCACTATTATTTCCGTTAGCACGCCGGGCTCGATACCAGCTACAAAGTTCTGCGGGATGTCCACAAAGGCCCGGAGCGTATCGGTTTGTTCGATCTTGAATAGCTGGGTACCCTCGGCGTTGCTCGGCGACACGAGCGAGCCAACTTCCACATTGCGCTGCGTAACAATGCCGCTAAATGGGGCCGTGACGCGCCGAAAGCCCTGCTGGGCCAGCAACCCACTCAGCACGGCCTGCTGGGCTTCATACTGCGCCCGGCCCTCATCCAGCTCCTGCTGCGAAATGGCCCCCGGCAGCTCGATGCTGCGCAAACGCTCAAAGCTGGTGCGGGCTAAGTTGAGGTTAGCGCGCGCCTGGGCCACCTGCTGATCCAGCTCGGGCGTGGCGAGTAAAGCCAATAATTGCCCTCGTTTTACGCGGGCGCCAATGTCGGCGTACCAGGTTTTTACGAAGCCATTGGCCCGGGCAAAAACGTAGGTTTCGCGGTTGGAACGGGTATCGGCCGGCAGCTCTACGCGAGTCGTGTCGGGGGCAGCGGTGGCGGGCTCCACGGTCACGATGGTGAGGGCATTAGCTTGTTTCTCGGCTTCCTCTTTGCGCTTTTTGTCCTTGCTCAGGCGCGGCAGCAAGCCAACTAGCAGCAAGGCCGCAAACACGGCGCCTATGCCGAGCGCAATCAGCCAGGGTTTGCGCTTTTTCTTGCCGGGGGCCTTTTTCTCGCTCTCTGCCTCGTCGTTTTTGTCCTGGCTCTTATCGTCTTTAGACTGCTCATTTGCCGGTTTTTTGGCTTCTTCCTCTTGTTGGGCTTGCTCCTCGGGGCTGGGGGGCGATGAGGTTTTCCAGTCGGCTTCGGGAGCGGGCTGGGGGGCTTTTTCCTCCGCAAACGAATCGCCTAGCTCAGCGCGGGCGCGGAGGTTGGCAGGCGGCTCCGGATGGTCGGCATCTGCGGGCTCGTCGGGGCGCGGGTCGTCCTGGGGCGGGTCTTTATAGTCGTCGGAGCGGGTGGCCATAGAGGGGAGAAAGTCGTGGGGGTGGAGCCTGGTTGGCTTGTGTCGAGGCAGGTTGAGTTAGGCGGCTACGCGGTCTTCTTCAGCTTGTTTTTCTTCGGCTACCAGCTGTTTCTTTTTGAAGTAGCTGAACACAACCGGCACAAAGAACAAGGTGGTAAACGTGGCCAGAATCAGTCCGCCGATTACGGCGCGCCCTAGAGGAGCATTTTGCTCGCCGCCCTCGCCCAGCGCCAACGACAGCGGCATCAACCCGATAATGGCCGCCAGAGCCGTCATCAGCACCGGCCGCAGGCGGGTTACGCCGGCATCAATGGCCGCGTCGCGGGGGCTGAGGTCGGGCTGCTCCTCGCGCCGCTCGTTGGCAAACGACACCACCAGAATGCTGTTGGCCGTGGCAATACCAATGCACATAATGGCGCCCATCAGGGAAGGCACGCTGAAGGTGGTTTGAGTCACAAACAGCATCCAGAGCATACCAGAAATGGCCCCTGGTAGCGCCGTGATGATGATAAAAGGGTCAAGCCAGCTCTGAAAATTGACCACCATCAGCAAGTAAAGCAGCACAATAGCACCGGCCAAGCCAATGCCTAGACCCGTGAAGGAAGTCTTCATGCTTTCCACCTGCCCGCGCAACTCAATGGTTGTGCCCTCGGGTAGTTTTTCGCTGGTTTCCTTGATAATGTTCCGAATTTCCTTGGCCACGCCGCCCAGGTCGCGGCCCTCCACGCTGGCGTACACATCAACCACGCGCTGAATGTCATAGTCGCTTACCACGGCTTCGGTTTGGTCGCGGCGGGTTTCGGCGAAGCTGCTCAGGAGCTGGACGTCGGTTTGGGAGGGACTGGTGATGCCGATGGTGCGAATATCATTAAGCGTAGCGAGCTTATTGGGGGGCGTTTGCACGGCCACCGTATAATTCACGCCGCTTTCGGGGTTGAGCCACTGGTTGGGGTCAGTCTGAGTACTGGAGCTGAGGTTGACTAGCACGTTATCAGCAATGTCGGCCTGTGTGAGACCGACTTGCTGGGCGCGCACCCGATCTACATCCAGCCGAATCTGGGGGGCTTTTATCTGGAAAATAAACGCATCGACCACCCCCGGAATAGCAGCTATTTTCTGCTGAAGCTGCATGGCCACCTTCTCATTGATATCCATGTCGCGGCCCGTCACCTGCACATCGATGGGGGAGGGCAGGCCGAAGTTCAGGGTTTGATTGACAATGTCGGCGGGCTGGAAGAAGATGGTTAGATCAGGGTGCTGGCGGTGCACCCGGCGCCGGATTTCTTGAATGTACTCCTCCGTGGGGCCGTGGCCTTTTTTCAGCGAAGCCAGAATCTCACCGTCGGCCGAGCTGATAACCGGGTTGTCGCTCAGTAGTAGATTCACTGGAATGCTGGGCAGACCAATGTTGGATAACACCAACTCTAACTCTTCAGCCGGTACCACATCCCGAATAATGCTTTCCACTTCCCGGAAGCGCCGCTCGGTTTCCTCCAGGCGCGTACCAGCCGGGGCGCGCACGTGCAGGCGCATCTGCCCGGCATCTACTTTCGGAAAGAAGTCTTGCCCAATAAACGGATACAAGCAGCCCGACCCAATAAACAGTATTGTGAAGCCAATAACGACGGTTTTGCGGTGGTCGAGGGCCCAGTACAGGGCGCTGGAATAAGCATTTCGCACCTTGTCGAATTGCTTGTCAAACTTTTGGTGCGCCCGCCAGATCCAGCTTTTCTGAATGGTTTCAGCGCCTTTCTTTTCCTCGGCGGTGAGTGGGGGCTCAGCGTCTTCCCCGTCGAGGTTAGCGGCTTGCTCCTTATCGACCTGCTCGCGGCGGAGCTGGCCCAGCTCTTTCTCGTGCTCACTTACTTTTTTGCCGTCGCGCACCTCGTCGCTGGGCACCCGCTCGGGACCTTGCTCGTGGTAGATGGGCAGTTCCTTGCGCAGCAGCACTCTAGCTAGCGTAGGCAGAAAGGTGCGCGACAGGAAATACGACACAAACAGCACGAAAATGACCGTCAGCGCTAGTGGAGTAAAAATGTCGGCCGACACACCCGACAAAAAGAAAATCGGTACGAATACGATGGCCAGGCCGAGCGTAGAAACCAGCGCCGGCAGCGCCACCTGCGAGGCGCTATCCAGAATCGATTTCTTCACGCCTTTGCCCATGCCCATGTTGCGGTGAATGTTCTCTATTTCCACCGTGGCATCGTCTACCAGGTTACCAATAGACAGAGCAATGCCGCTAAGGGTCATGATGTTAAGCGTCTGTCCAAAGGCACGCAGCAGCATAATGGTGACCAGGACCGACAGCGGAATGGACAGCGTAATGATGAGCGTGGAGCGCCAGGAGCCCAGAAACAGCAGAATCATAATGCCCGTAAGGGCCGCCGCCACGCAGCCCTCCACCGCCACCCCCGAGATGGAGGAGCGCACAAAAAAGGATTGGTCAAACAACAGCTTCACATCCAGTCCTTCCGGCGAAGTAGCCACTACATTGGGCAGTTCTTTCTTGATGCCGTCGATGACATCGAGAGTACTAGCTAGGCCGCTTTTCAGGATAGGAATAACGGCAGTGCGCAGTCCATCCTGACGCACAATATTGGTTTGGACGGCTGCGCCCTCATGCACAAAAGCCACGTCGCGGATATATACCGTCACGCCGTTGACCACTTTCACGGGTAGGTCATTGAGCGTGGCAATCAGCTCGGGGCTGCTGTTGAGGCGCACATCGTATTCCCGGTCGCCAATTTTGGCCGTACCGGCGGGTAGAATCACGTTTTGGGTGGTTAGGGCGTTGACTACATCATTGCCCGACAGGCCTTTGCCGGCTAAGGCTTCGGGCTTTAGATCCACCATTATCTGTTTGGAACGGCCCCCGTTGGGCACGAGCAGCGAGGCGCCTTTTACCACCGCCAGGCCCGGCCGCACAAAGGAGCGGCTGGCATCGTAAAGGTCAGCCTCACCAAGGGTTTGGGAAGAAAGGCTGGCCTGGGCAATGGGCACGTTGGCCGCCGAGTAGCGAATAATCAGTGGGGGACCAATGCCCTGGGGTAAGCCCCGAATGAGGGTGGCAGTGATGGCGGTGAGCTGGGCTACGCCCGCGTCAGGGTCGGTACCAGGCTGGAAGAAAACCTTGATGATGCCCACGCCTTTGATGGCGCGCGACTCCAGATGCTCAATGTTGTTGACGGTGGTGGTGTACACGCGCTGGTTCACGTTGAGCACGCGCTGGTTCATTTCCTCGGCGCTCATGCCCGAGTAGCTCCACACCACGCCCACCACCGGAATATTGACCTCGGGAAAGATATCCACTGCCATCGTGAAGATGGTCAAAATGCCCCCCGCCAGAATCACGAAGGCCATTACAATAAAGGTATACGGACGCGATAGCGCCAGGCGAACCATCCACATAAGCTAGACTAAAGAATAGGAAATAAGCACAGCCTCTATAAAGGGAGCAGTAATTGGCAGTGCTGTTGAGTTACGTATTCGTAGCTGTTTAGGCCAATAGAAATAGCTGCTGGTGGGCGAATTCACAGTACCAACCACTTACAAGGCTGAAAGTTGGGCTCAAGCTAAAAAGCTGGGCGTCCCTAACGCTCGCTTTTACCTCGTGATATATCCAGCTAATTTCTAAAAGGGGCCTCTGACTGGGCCTCACTTGCTTGTACTGTCTAGTAGGTTCACGTCCGCGTCAATGGATGCTAAGGAGCAAGCACACATTCGTCTAGAACCTACGGATTAAGTCAAAACTCAATCGGTAGGCTCTGCGCATAACAAGGGAATGCTTTCTATAAATAGTTAAATTTCAACTGTATAAGATTTAACTAAAAAAATATTCAATAAAACTTATATGTTTTTTCGATTTAGGTATAAAATTATATAAATTGCACAAAAAATATAACTATGAAGAGGAGCGATAAACTTGATTTTTTTAGAGGTATTCTGTTGATATTGATGACGATAGACCACATTCTACCAAGCAGAGACATTACCAAATACTTTACTTGTGAGTTTATCGGATGGGTAACTGCTGCTGAGGGCTTCGTTTTTCTGTCAGGGCTAACCGCGGGACTGGTATACACTCGTAGGATGATTGAGAAGGGGGAAAATTTTGTAAGCGTAGCGGCAAAAGCTAGGGCTTGGCTAATTTATAAAAACCATATAGCCATCTTATTTTTTGCGTTGCTCGCTGTGCTCTTTGGTTATGGAGTAAATGAATACTGGGGAAATAATTATGGCCTATTTTATAATAACCCTTTCTTGTCAATGATACTTGGAACTGTTTTGTTGTATCAACCAGCCTATCTAGATATTTTGCCTATGTATACAATTTTTGTATTATTCGTGCCAATTATAATTAAATATTTTATAAAAGGGTATGCTTGGTATATTTTTGTATTGTCTACTGTAGTATATATAATTTCCTTCTTTATTGAGCTTGATTATTTTAAAGAAATACCAGGTACAACTGATATGAATTTTGGCTTCTTTAATATACTGTCTTGGCAGTTTGTTTTCTTTATAGGTCTGTTTTCAGGGTTTAGCCTCTATCATGGCAGGTCTGCTTGGTGGGTAAAAAATAAACCTTTATTATCACTTTCGATAACCGTGTGCCTAGTCCTTTTTATATTGAAAATTACTCGTATTAATGTTGACGAATTAGGATTTCTCTTTTCAAGGAGTACGTTGGGTCTAGTAAGAATAATTAATTGTATGGCAGTTATTTTTATAATTTCTTTTATTTCTTCTGTTAAAAAAAATTGGTTTTCATTTAAACCTGCTTGCTATCTGGGGCAACACTCTTTAGAGGTTTTTTCATTCCATGTAGTTTTGCTGATTATTTTTAAACCATTTATCCAGTCAGTTAGTGGTGTATTTTCATTTCAGATTTCTCGTCATTTTTTTATTTACCCAGTATCTTCATTAATAATATTTTGCTTTATACTACCTGCCTTATTTCTAGCACCTACCTTTTTTAAGAAAAAGACTTATGTACTTAGTAAGAATGAAATTAATCCTTCACCCAGCGAGGATTGGTTGACGAATGCTAAGGTTTTAACAGAGGACTACAAACAGGCAGTTTAAAGAACTGACGTTATCTTAGGTGCCATTGTGTGGGTATAGGCGGCAAATAAGGAGCAGCCAGTTTAGAAGCCTTGTAGCGCTAAGCCGACGTTTCGCCGGCGGTGCTGGCAATGTGGCGGGTGCTGCCGGGTACCATCACGCGGGGCGGCTGAGAAGGCTCGGGGTGGAGGGCCAGCAGGCGGGCTACGCGGGGCATCTCGGGGCCAATGTGGAGGGCACGGGCGCGGGTTTTTACCTCGGCTTCCTCCCGGCTCACGCCCCGGTCGTGGAGCTGCTCGTATTCTTCCCACGACTCCACCATAAAATACTCCACCAGGCGCGTAGGGTCGGCCAGATCGACGTACAAACCCACGCGAATGGCGCCCTCGCGGCGGCGAATGCGGCTGAGCTCGTCCATGATGGCGGCAAACTCGGCCCGGTCGGTGGGCGCGACGCGGTAGGTGGTCGTGATGATGACGGGGCCGGCATCGGGAGAGGGCTCGGCTTCGGCTAGCTCCGGCACGGGGCGCTGCCGGGCGGGAGTGAAGTCGAGGCTTTCGGGCGCGTTGATTAGGGAGAACCTGAACACTAACAGCGTGCTTAGTCCGAGCCAGATGGCCGCACCTGACAAGGCTACGGGCAGCCCCCAGGTAGATGCAACGGAGCCCCAAACAACGCTACCCAGCGCCATGCCGCCCTGAATAGTAAGTAGGTACAAGCTAATGGTACGGGCCTGCACCCAGCGCGGCACCACCGTTTGCACCCCTACGCTGAAGGAGTTGAGCACGAGCATCCAAGCCAAGCCTACCAGCACCAGTAGCCCATAAAGCAGCCAGTAATTATCGGCAAAAGCCAGCCCCAGCAACCCCAGCGCAAACGCAACCGTGGCCAGCGTTACGCGGTGGTTGATGGTGATGCCTCGGTTGAGGCGGGGCAATACCACGGCTCCTAAAACGGCCCCCAGTCCCATGCATGAGAGCAGGGTAGAGTAGAAAGAAGTAGGTAACTGCAAGCGCTGAGCTACTACGGCCGGCATGAGCGCCAGTAAGGCGCTGGCTCCGAAAGTGAAGCTCACGCCCCGCACCAGAATGCGCTGCACGGGGGGCGCAAACCGAGCATAGCGTATCCCACCCCGAATGGCTGCCACCACCCGCTCCGTAGCCAAGGTAGAAGTAGCCTGAGGCTCGCGTTGCCAGCGCCACACCATAAAAATGGTGGCTAGAAACGATAAGCCATTCAGCAAAAAGGCCCCCCCGGCCGAGAAATAGCCAATGACCAAGCCGCCCAGCGCCGGCCCAAACGCACGGGCCAGATTAAAGCTTACGCTGTTTAAAGCAATGGCTTGGGGCAGTTCGGCGCGGGGTACCAACTCAGGTGTTACGGTTTGCCACACGGGGTTATTCAAGGCGCCACCCAGGCCGAGCATAAATGTGAGCAGCAGCAGTAGCCAGGGCGACGTGAGGCCGAGCAGGGTGAGAGCGGCCAGCAGCAAAGCCACCGAGGCCATCCAGGTTTGGGTGAGCAGCAGCATGCGGCGTCGGTCCACGAGGTCGGCGAGGGCGCCGGCAGGTAGGCTGAGCAGGAATACTGGCAGGGCCGAGGCTGTTTGGAGCAGGGCCACCAGTACGGGCGAAGGGGTAAGCTGGGTCATTAACCCCACAGCGCCTACGTTCTGCATCCAAGTGCCAATGTTTGAGACAAACGACGCAACCCAAAGCATCCGGAAAAACGGAATTTTGAGCGGGGCGAAGGGCGAAGTGGAAGCGGGAGAAGTAAGCGTGGACGAGACGGGCATGGGGGGCAAATCTGAAGCTAAGCCATTCGCAAACGAATCTTCTAGCTTACGTAGCCCCACCAAAAATTGCTGCTTCTCCCCCTGAAAGCAAGTGCCGGAAATTAGCAGCAGCGAGAAGCGGAAGTGCCGATCTCGATTTGCCCCTAGGTCTTTTACTGAGATAAATTAAGAGTCGGTATACACAGAATGAGCTCACTGGGAGGTGGGCTCGCTAGCTGAAAGCTCGGTACGTAGAAAGAGTTTTTAGATGCCGTTTACCAGCTGCTCGTGCTGTTTTAGCAAGCATATTTCGGCGGATACACCCGAAAAACGGTATCAAGACGGAGCAGGTACAGCATGTAGTGGAGGGAGGGGCTGACGTTGTACAGCCGCAGCTTGGCACCCGTTTGATGCAGCAGGAGCAGGTAAGAAGCCAAGTGCGCTACGCCGTGGGTGCGCAGGCAGGGCAGACTCCCGCAGTCGATCAGGAGGCGGGGGCGGCGCATGGTGGCGCAACGCATTAGCGTGCGGGCAAAGCGGGTAGGAGTACTAGGGTCAATACAAAGCTTGACTAGCGGGGGAGTTAGAATGGTAGAGCGAGATGCCAGGGGCTGCATAACGAAGGCTAGAATCGTGAAAGAATAATTAGTAGAGTAGAATAGGTGCGAACTGGATAGGGCATTAAACAAAAATAAGCCGGAAAGAAATCTCCCGGCTGCGTAGTAGCACTTGTTTTTAACTCCGTATTGCTGCCTAAATCATTCGTACTTATGCGGGTAGGTACTGAAGTTTAAACACACATAGTGTAGCGATTCAGCTCTGGGCAGCGAGGCTATACGGCACAGAATGTCCCACACTGAAGCGCCAGATGGAGCTTTCTGACCCAAGGCGGGCCAGGGTAAAAGCCCCCCGCAGCAATTGGCCGTGCAGATGAAACTGTAAGTTGCCGGAGCGCAGAGCTTGCTGGAAGTCCTCGACCATAGTGCCCTCCTGCGAAGTGACTAGCGTGCACTCGCCACTATCTACCTGGTGGGCGGGCAGAGGCCAGCTGAGCGGAGCTTCGCAGAGCAAATAATACGGCTGGCCGGCCATTAGGCGCTGGGCTGGGCCTGGCAATACCCAATGCGTGAGTTGCTGGGTGAGGCTGTAAAATGCCAAATGCTGAAATATCGCATCTGCCGATGATTGCCGCAGTACGAACCGGAGAGGAAAGGACATGGCAAGACGGGCGTAAAAGTGAAGCTATAAGGCGTGCGGATAAAATAGGGAAACAAAAAACCGGGCCGCCACCTAAGTGGCGGCCCGGGATAAGATAAAGTGCCTCGGTAGCGGAGCAACAGCGCGCTCCGGCTACTGGGCAGCGGCAGAGAGCATCGGCAGCTATAAACCTGCCGTAGTGGAGTGCCCGGCAAAGTCAGAGTAATAATGCTCTCTGCCACCATCTTCCCGTTCACCGGGCAGCCCACTCACGTTCTTAAACGCGGTTCGGACTCAAAAATTCTGTCGTTTTCTACGGAAATGCATCGACCCAAACACGTAAAATGCCGCTAGTAAACACTACGTATTACTGCGTTAACTACGGATACATACATTCTTGAAAAAGCCTCCCAGGTTTGTTCTGGGGGGCTTTTTTAGATTGGTCGATATTCCAGACGAGTAGCGGAGCTTAGCTGGCTTCTTCCTCTGGGGCGGTGACGTTGGAATTCACGCCGTTGAGCAAAAACTCGCGCAGGCGGTTGATGTGGCCCTTTATTTCCAGAATCCGCTCCTCCTGCTGCACCGAAAAGATGCTCTCGCCCCGGCTGGCCATGCTGGTGAGCAGGTTTTTGCGCTCTTCCATCATGCGCAGCGCCACCCACAGGGTTTCTTCTAGGCTGTGCTGGGTGCTTTTGAGCAACGCATCGGCTGTGAAGGAGTGGCCGGTGTGGCAGCGGTAGCGCAGCAGCTTGCCGTGCTTCAGCTCAAACAAGGAGCCACCACAGTCGGGGCAGGTCATGGCGCTGGGCCTTCCCAGGCGCTGTAAGTCTTCGGTGTCTCCCACAACTCTTTCCGCAATGGCGGCCTCCAGTTTTATGTCATCAGGAATGGTGCTATTATTTCCAAGCGGTATTTGTACCAGACGAATCAGCAGCTCTCCCATCTGCGACACGGGTACCACGTAGTCGACTGCCACGTTGCTGAGCGCACTTTCGGGCATACTCGGAAACTCGGCCTCGTTCGGGTCCTGCACCACAGCCAGGCCCCCGCAGCGCTTAATAAACTCTAGGCCGGCAGTACCATCGTGGAGCATACCTGTGAGCACGACGCCAATAACGGCGGTGCCATAATGCGCCGCCGCCGAGCGAAATAAGGTATCAGCGGCCGGGCGGTAGTGGTTTTCGCGCGGGCCCTTAGTTATTAGCAGATGACCATTCTTTACCAGCAGGTGCCGATCGGGGGGAGCTAGGTACACGGTGCTGGGCTCAATCGGGTCGCCGTCGGAAGGTAGGCGGCAGGTGAGTGAGGTGTGTCGCGAGAGGCGCTGTACGAGGTGCTCACCGGAGGAGTCGGGGGCGAAATGCTGAACAATAAGCACTGCTGCCGGCAGGTTGGGGGGCAATTGTTCGACAAAGCGGCACAGGGCAGGCATTCCGCCGGCCGAAGCGCCAACTACAATAAGATGAAAGGGGTTTATCACAAGAACAGAGCTGAGTAAATCAGTAGAGCAGAGCACCAGTGCTTTCCCTAATGTACGAGAATGAAGATAATTAGACCGTTGTTGAGCTGAGCTATAAGCTGCCGCTGCTGTCAAGTAGGCGGAGGAGTGGTTTTATGCTTAATTTTGAGGTAATAGTACGCCGAGCATTTTACGTGCGCCGCGCCTGCTAGAGCTATCAGACCTTCGCGGCACCATTCTCCAGACGGCGGCTACTTGCCAAAGCAGCCCCTAGCTATGGTTATAGCGGTTCAATTGTTAGCTCTCTAAGCAAAACCTACGCTGGTTGCACCTCACATTCCTCTCATGACTTCTCCCCAAGACGGCTTTTTCGAAAAACAAGGCATCAGCATCAACGCCCACGACCCGGAGCAGATACCGGCCACCATATCCATGGCCCAACAACGGGTAGCTAATCTTCAGGAAAGGAGCAGTGATAAGTTTACCATTGTGGCGCTGGGTGGCTCGGCTGGCTCGCTGAGTGCCTTCGAGCAGTTTTTTCTGCATATGCCGGCCGATAGCGGCCTGGCCTTTATCGTCATTACGCACCTGGCGCCGGAGCAGGGCAACACCCTGACGGGAGTAATCCAGCATTTTACTCAGATGCCCGTGATGGAGGCCACCGATGGGCTGAAGGTGACTCCCAACCACGTGTATGTGATTCCGCCCAACAAGGACATGAGCCTGCTCCACGGCACTTTGCTGCTGCTCACGCCCACCCAGCCCCGGGGCAAGCGCATGCCCATCGACTACTTTTTTCAGAGTCTGGCCAAAGACGCTCGGGAGCGGGCCGTGTGCATTATCTGCTCGGGCATGGGCTCCGATGGCACCATTGGGCTAAAAATGGTGATGGAGAACTTTGGGATGGTGATGGTGCAGTCTCCCGATACAGCCGAGTACGACTCTATGCCCCGCTCAGCCATTGCTACCGAGTTTGTGGACTACGTGCTGCCCGCCGACCAACTGCCTGGCAAGCTGCTGGAGTACATCCATAAGCCCCTAACAAGCCGCCCCCAACGCGAGTCGGCCGAGTCGGCCTCCAAACCGGCGCATGCCCTGCAAAAGATCTTCCTGCTGATTCGGTCCCGAACCGGCCACGACTTCTCCTACTACAAGCGCAACACCGTGATGCGTCGCATTGAGCGCCGCATGAACTCCCACCAAATCCAGGAGTTTACGCACTACGTGCGGTACTTGCAGGAAAACCCCGGCGAGGTAGATGCGCTGTTTAAGGAGCTGCTCATCGGCGTAACCAAGTTTTTCCGCGATGCGGAGGCGTTTGAGGCGCTCAAGGACCACTTGCTGCCACTGCTGCGCCAGAAAAGCGACAATAACATAGTGCGGGCCTGGGCACCGGGCTGCTCTACCGGCGAGGAGGCGTATTCGTTGGCCATTATTCTGTCGGAATGCTTAAGCCTAATAGCGCCTAATAAATACCTGAAGGTGCAGCTGTTTGCCACCGATATCAACATCGAAGGCATCGACTATGCCCGCGCCGGCTTTTACCCCAACAACATTGTAGCCGATGTGACCCCAGAGCGGCTGCAACGCTATTTTGCCAAGGCGGAGGGCGGCTATCAGATTCGCAAGGAGATTCGTGAAATAGTGGTATTTGCCCCCCACAACCTCAACAAGGACGCGCCCTTCACTAAGCTCGATCTGCTGGTGTGCCGCAACCTGCTCATCTACCTGTCGTCGGAGCTCCAGCGCAACCTGCTGCCCATGTTCCACTACGCCCTCAACCCTGGCGGGCTGTTGTTTCTGGGGCCGAGCGAAAACCTGACCGGATTCCAGGACTTATTTGGCCCCCTGGACGTGAAGTGGAAAATCTCGCGTCGCCTGGAGGGTACGCCCAGCCTGCCGCGTTTAGTCAATTTTCCTTCCGGCTTGTCGCGGCTACCTTCTACCCCCACGTTGCCGAGCAGCGTGACCAGTCCGAGCCAGATCCGCAAAGACGGGCCGTTTGCTTCCTACGCCCAGAAAGCACTGCTCCGCTATTTTACACCCCCCGCCGTGGTAATTAATACCAAGGGCGAGATTCTGTTTGTAAACGGGCGCACAGGCCGCTATCTGGAGCCCGCGCCTGGCCTGGGCACCATGAATATCTACGAGATGGTGCGCAAGGAGCTGCGCTACGAGCTAAGCGCAGCCATTCATCAGGTCACGGACAGCCGACAGGATACCGTTGTGGAGAACTTGAAGCTGGCTACCGAAGGTGGTTTTCAGCTGATGCGCCTGAGCGTGAAGTACCTCACCGAGCCGGAGCTCTTACAAGGGCTTTTGCTGGTAGCTTTTGAGGAGCAGCCCACGCCCCGCAAAATACGCATGGGCAAAGCCAATGTGCTCCATGCCGAGCTAGGCCGCGACGCGGTGGTGGCGGCCCTGGAAAAAGAGCTGCAATACACCAAGCAGCGTCTGCAAACTACCATCGAAGAAATGGAAAGCAGCCTGGAGGAGCTGAAAAGTACCAATGAGGAGATGCAAAGCGCCAACGAGGAGCTGCAAAGCACCAACGAGGAAGCCATGACCAACAAAGAGGAGATGCAGAGCATGAACGAGGAGCTGCTGACCCTCAACATGCAGTACGTGAGCAGGACGGATGAGCTGAGCCAAGCCGCCAACGACATGAAAAACCTGCTGGACGCCACCGAGATTGCCACTATCTTCCTTGATAATGATTTGGTGATCAAGCGCTTCACGCCACCGGTAGAGCGCATCTTCCGGCTTATGCCCTCGGATGTAGGGCGTTCCATTACTCATTTTGCCAACACCCTGCGCTACGAGCGCCTCGCGCAGGATGTACAGCAGGTAATCGACCGCCTGGTAGTGGTGGATGCTGAGGTGCAAACCACCACGGGCGAGTGGTACGCCATGCGCATGCTGCCCTACCGCACCCTCGACAACTACATCAACGGGGCCGTTATTACCTTCAACGACATCACCCAACTCAAGACATTGGAGCGACGCCTGCAAGTCAGCACCAGCTTTGCGGAGAGCATTATCGAAACGCTGCGCGAGCCCATCCTCGTGCTCGACCACGACCTGCGGGTGCTCACCATCAGCCGCGCTTTTGCCGAGCGATTTGGGATAACAGTGGCCGAGGCTAAAGGCCAACCCTTAGCTGAGCTAAGCGACGGAGCCTGGAACCAGCTCCCACTACGGCGTCTGCTGCTCGATTTGCTTAACGAGCAGCACGAAGAGTTTGATGAAGTGCCCGTGCAGGTAAAGCTGCCTCAGCAAGAGGCTCGCCCAGTACTGGTATATGGCCGCCGCCTCGTTAGTCATGGTGAGCAAACCGAGTGTTTGCTGCTAGGAGTAAGTGATGATAATAAACTGAAGTAGAGACAATCAGTAAAATCAAGCGTAATAGCTTATCTTTTTGGGGCCCATTGACTTGAAATAAGTTTTCATACAGTTATATCAACCCCGCAGCTTTGCGTAGTAGTAGGTATTTCTTCTGTTGGATGATAAAAAAATAATGAGGTTGGAATACTAGCTTTTCCCGGACCCTGGCAAGCACGAGTCAGTACCGCCAGCCAGTGCCTGACACGGGTACAAAACCGTAATAGGATTCAAAGAAAAGCCCCCCAGAAGGATCTCCGTTTACTATACTACTAGCTCACACGCTTTCACGCCATGGACACCAATCAGCGGTCTACTGCCTATGAGGCTTTGCAGCAGCTTCGGGAACGTGCCGAAAACCGTCGGCACCTCGTGACGCAGAGCGTAAGCGATATGGTGCCGCCCGATACGCAACGCTTAGTGCAGGAGCTGCAAGTGCACCAGATAGAGCTGGAAATGCAGTACGAGGAGCTATTGATGTCGCAGGCAGAGGCCGAAGCAGCTCACGCCCAGTACATCGACCTCTACGACTTCGCGCCGGTAGGCTACTTTACCCTCAGCGAATCGGGCCAAATTCTTCAGCTCAATCTGCGCGCCGCTCAGCTGCTAAATACAGTGCGGCAGCGCCTCAAAGACCGCCGTTTCGACCTGTTCGTAACAGCAGAGTGCCGACCTGATTTTCAGAACTTCTTGCTCGAGACGCTGGTCTCTGACACCCGCCAGACCTGCGAGCTGGAATTGCTGCGCGACGATGGTTCGCGCTTCTTTGGCCGGTTGGAAGGCCTGGCAATGTATTCAGCTGGGGGGCAAAAAAACTGCCGGTTGGCCGTTATCGACACCACCGAATCGCGCGAGATGATTCGGGCCTTGGAAGCTAGCGAAACCCGCTTCCGGCTGCTGTTCGAGCAAAGCCGCGATGCCACCATGCTCATTCATAACAACCACTTCATCGACTGCAACGAGGCCGCCCTGCGCGCTTTTCGGTCTCAGGACAAGAGTCAGCTCGTCGGGAAGCATGTGTCGGCTTTTTCGCCGCCTGTTCAGCCTGGTGGCCAATCGTCGTATGAGGCGGCTAGTGCCCATTGCGCCGAAGCGCAGAACTACGGGTGGAAGCGTTTTGAGTGGATGGTGTTAGGCCCAAACGGGGAGGAGGGATGGGAGGAAATCTCGCTAACGGCCATCACCATCGATGGGGAGCCCATCCTGCACGCCGTACTACGCGATATTACAACCCAGCGCGGGGCCCGCGAGCAGCTGCGCCGAGAGAAAGAGTTTTCGGAAAGTTTGCTCAACAATAGCGTCGATGGCATTTTGGCCTTTGATGCGCAGCACCGCATACAGGCTTGGAACAGCGTGATGGAGCTGAATACAGGCCTAAGCAGAAGTGAGGTACTGGGGCGGGATATGTTCGAGTTGTTTCCCCACCATCGTGACGGCGCTGAAGGCGAAGCCGTGCGCAAAGTACTAGCGGGGGAACCCGTCACCCACTACAAGCTTCAGCTTTACGGCCGCGAAGGTCACTTCGAGTCCTACTTCGTACCCTTGCGCGGCAACGACGAGGAGGTAACAGGTGGCCTGATTCTGATCCGCGACGTAACGGAGCGCGTCCGGCTGGCCGAAGAAGCTACCCGCCTAAAGCTGCGGCAACAGCAGGAGGTGCTCTCCGCCATCTTGACCACCCAGGAGGAGGAGCGCAAGCGCATTGCCGAAGCTCTGCACAATGGGGTGGGGCAGCTGCTCTATGCCACGAAGCTCAACCTGGAAAATCGCTCTGGGGGTACCTTCTCGCGGGAGGCGGCGCTGGCCCTACTCGAAGAAGCCATCAAATCGACCCGCACTATCTCCTTTGAGCTAACGCCCGGCATCCTCAAGGATTTCGGGTTGAAGTCGGCGCTGGAAGAGCTAGTGAAGCGTATTCCACGCGCCGGCCTGCACGTGCACCTCTACCTCACCGGCAGCTTCAACGACTTGCCACAGCAGTTAGAGGTGTCGGTGTACCGGATTGTGCAGGAATTGCTCAACAATATCATCAAGCACGCCAAGGCCCGCGAAGCCATTGTACACGTAGTTCACGAGGATGGGCACGTGGCTATTTCGGTGGAAGACAATGGCGTAGGTTTCGATGCGGCCCAAGTAAACGCCCGCCACTCGGGCATCGGCCTAACCAGTATCCGAAACCGCGTCGATCTGCTGGCCGGCACGCTCTCCATTGATTCCCGCCCGGGCCGCGGCACCATTGTAAGCATTGAGTTGCAGGTGCGGTAGCTTCTGTACCTATTCAGCCCCAAAAGCAACACGGCGCATCAGGTTCAGACTTGGTGCGCCGTGCTGCTTTTGGGGATGTGTGGGACAAGGCTTCTTACGGTTGTGTTGAACTAAAAAAGGCATATATAAATAATTAAACAATTTTTATATATATCTTTTAAATAGGTGTAATTTATTCTAATTTCATTCATACTTCAGTGGCATGAAGGCCTATTTTCCTCACTAAACCTATTAGTACTATGAGAACTCAAGGGTTAAACTCCAGGGTCAGTTGGTTATTTTCGGTTGTAGCTCTGATGATAGCCTTTCAGAGCTGCTCAGATAAAGAAAATATTGCCAGCCCCCGTGCAATTAGTAAATCTAATACTGAAGTACCACCTACTACCCCTCCACCTTGTAAATCGGCTTGCCTAGTTGCTGGGCAGCACACCAACGTGGGTTCGGTAGATGTCGATGTGCTAGCTAATAAAGATGTGAGGGTGACATATAAAGTGACAGCCCCAGGCATTTACCTATTAGAAGTGCATATGGATGTATTCGCGTTAAACAATGTCGCTGGATTTAAGGCGGCGGGCAAAGCAAATAACGGGGGAGCTATACCAGGTAAATTCACTTATAAACAGTCTTTTAATAAATCCGCGCAACAAAGGGAGTTTTCCTTTACTATCCCGGCTGGTCAGTTATCCGAAGATTGTTTCTCCATCGCAGCGCACGCAGCACTATCAAACGGCGAAACAGCTTGGGGCTCTATGTGCTCTGAATCGAATAAAGGCGTGTCGATGGATAAGACGGCGACCTTTGGTGGCAAAAACTGGTCGGGCTATTTCAACTTCTGCAAGAGTGAGTGCAGGCAACAGATTGACTTCACGTACGCTTGGGAAGATTTGCAAAACATAGGCAACGATGGTGACTATAATGACCTTGTTGTACAGTCAATTGTAACAAAATCAACCAGCGAGCTAACCATCAATTTCCTGGCTGTGGCCCGTGGTGCTAGCCTGGATCATGCGTTTAAGTTCAGAATTCCAACCAAGGGCATAATCATGGAATCTGGCAAACCACAAATATTCTTAGGCCCCAATGCAGTTGACGTAACTACAAATGGTCTTTTTTATGAAGTTACGATGTACCCAAGCACCGCAGCTTCCCTTCCTGGTCTTGGTGCCTCAGGCTTTACAAACACTGTGCAAGCTGACCCATGCTTTAGCTTCCCCTCCCAAAAGGTGACTATAAAGACTAATAATGAATTCGTGTATGACGCAGCAAAGCCATATGAGCCTTTTATAACTGTAAAAACGAGCACTCCTTATGATTTATATATTTATGGTGTTACCCCAGACGCCGCAACATGGCTGGACGGAAGCATCCCCCAAAAACAGTATCCAAATGGCATCATTATCCCTAAAGACTGGGCATGGCCCGTGGAGCGTCAAATCATTACCGGACCATATCCCGCTTTCACTTCTATAACTGAGGGCTTTAATTCAAATTGGGCAGCTAGTTTAGCTGATGCTTCTCTAACCTATGATAAATCTAAATGTGCCTTTTAGTTGCTGCTCAGTATGTAAAGCATAGGCATTTATAATAGTGAGTTATTAAAAAGCCCCCCAAACATACGTTTGGGGGGCTTTTTGCTGCCTGTTTGTATTTATAGCCTTATGCCAATGCCTGGCCCAAGTAGGAAGAAGAGCTTACCACCATTGAGCAAATAACCGCCTCCCAGGTACAGCGGAAACGTGAGCTTAGCGTCGCTGCGGGTGGGGTAGACGGAACCCAGCACCACAATACCTAGGTTGCGGGCGCTGTTGGCGTCTGGGTTCAGGTTGAAAGCGTTGAGGGCCACAAAGCCAGCGCCCACTTTGTAGGGCCGCAGCTTGTTGATTTTGTTGGGATTGTAGAAGCTGAACTGAGCCAGCGTGGCAAGGCTGATTCCGTTGAAAGTACCTACGCCCTGCACGTCGCTGTTTACTTGTTTCGTGAGCAAGCCGGCTGGGAAGCTTACATCGATATCGAACTTCACGCGACGCTGCAATACTATATCTAGCTTCTGCTGGAAGCCGGGCTCGCTGTACTGACCCGTGGCGTGCTTTACGGTGATTTGAATGCGGGCCCAGTCGTCGAGGTCGTATGTTTTGCGGGTGCTGAGGTGGGAATTCAGGCTCAGGTTGCCTACCTGGCACTGCTTATCGTGGTAAAAAGCCCCCCGGATGGAGCTTTCGCCGGGGCAAATCAAAACGTTGTCCAGGGTGCGCATCTCAATCAGCTCGCCTTTACTGTTTAGGGTCCGAATCTCGAAGGTAAGGTACTGCTTGCCGTAGAGCTGGGCGTCGGTGTCGATGGCGTCGGGGTTAAAGCTGAACACCACGTCGCGGATGGCCTTGTCATAGAGCACCGGGCCGTTGAGGCGGGTGATGGGGCGGGGTGCTTCGCCGAAGGTTACACTCACAAAATCGAGTGGGTGGGGGCGCTGAAACTCCCGCACTTGCAGGCTGAAGCCGGTGGGCTGGCCCGCGTTGAAAATGGTAAGCCGCTTCTTATCAATGCCCAAAGGAATCTGCACCCGGTACACCACGGCCTGCTCCGAGCGCACAGAGGAGTCAGAGGGGATGATGGTTAAATCTTCGAAGTGAAACCGCGCTTTCTGCAACGACTGACCTTCCAGGCGCACATCCACTGTTTCGCCAGGGTTTACGTTCTGGTTGTTGTTCCAGTCACCGCCCCGGTGGCGCACCTGCACGCTGCTGATGCTGGTTTTGGGCGTTACGTTGAAATTCGTGAGATACTTGGGCTGGTCGTTGTCCTTGATGTAGAGGTAGCTGTCGGTCTGGCGGTGCGTGTTGTAGACGCGCAGCCAGCACAGCACCCGGTCGTTGGAGAGGTAGCTACGCGTGACCAGCTCGGCAATCAGTGGGCCGCCCTGTTCTTCTTGATCCTCAATACGGTAGGTGCGCTTTAGGTCAAAGCTGCGGCCATTATCCAAGATGATTTCTATGCCCTGACGACGGGACGTTTCATCGAGGGTAACTTCCTTTTTATCAACACTCAGAAAGCGAAGACGGCTGGATTTTACGGTAAAATCCTGGCGCAGCGGCGCTAGGCTATAGCTCAGGCGGCGATTGTTGTCGGTGAGGAAGGGTCGCTCGGTTTGGGGGCGCACCGTGAGCAAGCGGTTGCCCGGAACGTTGGGCAGCACGTGCAACCGCAGCGTGCCGTTTTGCTGGCTAAGGCGATAGTCAATGTCTTGGCCCTGGGTCCATTCGGTGCTGACGCGCACGTTTTTAGGGTTGTTGCTCGTTAGCTCGAACACTTTTTCCTCGCCTACATAAAGGTCCGTGTCAGAGGGCCGGAAGGCTAGAGTTGTGCGCGTAACGGGCAGTAGATTTACCGTCTGGGTTCGCGCAGTAGCGGCATCCCCATCAGCAACTTGCGTGAAGGTCAGGCGCAGAAAGCGTGTCGCCGTGAGGTCGCGGAAGCGAATTTTAGCGCGGTAAAAAGCATTGTCGACCACGGTCAGGGAGTCGAGCAGCTGGAAATCGGCGGAGCGCTGGAGGCGCAGCGGGCGCTGGGGGGCAAATTGGGTGGGATATACCAGCAGCTCAGCCGTTTCGTCGTCTTGGCGGTAATAGAAGTACAGGTGCGGTTCCTGCTCCGCCGTGATGGTGTGCCGGGTGAGGATATAGCGGGCCGTATCGATGCGCACAACTACCTCGCGCAGCAGCGGAGCCTGCGCAAAGGCGGCGGGGCCGAATCCCAGGAAAAACAACAGGAAAAACGCGGTGCCGACAACGCGGCCAAAGTCTGGAAGAAAGCGCACGGGGCGGTTCAGGTCAGAAGGTGAGAAGCCAGTAGCCAGAAGCGCGAACCACCCAAGCAGTCCACAAGTGGACAAAGGTAGAAGGGTGGGGGCGTCCGGCGAAAGCAAAAAACTGTTTTTTGCCTTTTCCCGCCTGCATCTAAAAAGATGAGCTAGCTAGTAGAAAAGCCCCTACAATGACTGTGCTATTTTACCTGCCAACTCTCATTTAAGCCTTCTGTCGGCGCTTATCCCACCACACATAGCCGCCAAAAAGCACCAAACTCACCCCCGAAACCCAGAGCAAACCGCTTTTGAGTCGATCGTTGTCTTCGCCTAGATAAGCCAGCAAACCAATCAGGGGTAAAATGCCCCCCACCGTGGCAATCAGGAACTTGAGGTAGCCCATGCGCGCCAAGCCGGCCACGAAGCTGACCGCGTCGTTGGAGATGATAGGGGAGATACGCGCAATAACCACGGCCCACACCCCGTAGCGCTGCACCTGCTCCACTACTTTTTTCTCGTTTTTCTCCCCTAATAAGCCCCCTACAAAGTTTTCACCCAGCAAATGGCCCAGTCCGTAGCCAATGGACGAAGCTATCACAATGCCCCCCAGCGCCACCACCGAGCCCCACCACGGCCCATAGGCCAGAATAGCTACCAGAATCAGTAGCACAACATTGATGACCACCAAAAACATCTGAATGATGAAGGCCAAGATCAGCCACACCGGGCCCCAAGGGCCAAACTGCTGCACCCACTTAGCAATGCGGGGCCGCTCGCCGCTGGTCAGATTCTCGAAGGCCTCGCGCACCGCGCTCTGAAAAGCGGGCCACAGAAAATAGCAGCCAACGAGCAACGCAACGACGCCTGCCGACACATAGAGGGGCAGGCGGTTGCTAGTTTTTTTGGTCGAGGAATCGTTGTTCAAAATCCTGGGATGGTTGGGGGTAGATGCCTGGCTGAAGTAGCGGCGTGTACGCAAAACTGCCGGCGTTCGATTAATCTGGTGGCAACCCGACCGGCTCCAATTAGGTACACTACGGATGAGCGGTGCTTGCTTACTCTTTCCGCGCCGCCTTCATCACCTGTTTCCCCTTCTCATGACGACAAAGCACACCTACGATATGGGCGTGATTGGCAACTGTGCCTTTCTGGCCTTGGTAAAACAAGACACTTCTATTTCCTGGCTTTGCTGGCCCCGGTTCGACAGCAGTTTCGTGTTTGGCAGCCTGCTCGACAAGCGCAAGGGTGGCGAGTTTAGCATTAAGCCGGCCACGGAGGATTACTCTTCCTACCAATTTTACCGCGAGAATACCAACGTGCTCTGCACGGAAATCGAGAACGAGGACGGGCGCTACCGGGTCACGGATTTTGCCCCACGCTTTCAGCAGTACGACCGCTACTACAAGCCCCTGATGCTGATTCGGAAGCTGGAGCCCATCTCCGGCACGCCCCGCGTAAAAGTGAACTGTACGCCCGTGGGCAACTACGGCGAGCTGCCCCTGAGCCGCCGCCGTAGCTCTAACCATATCGCCTTTCTGGGCCTGGAAGAAGAGATTCGCCTCACCACCAACATCCCGCTGACTTACATCCTGGACGAGGAAGTGTTTGTGCTAAATGAGCCTAAATACCTGGTGCTCACCTACGGCGCTCCCTTAGAGGCTCCGTTGGAAAGTACCGCCGAGCGGTTTTTGCGTAGCACCATTCAGTATTGGCAGAAGTGGGTGAAAAGTACCAGCATCAGCAGCTTCTACCAAGAGGCCGTTATTCGGTCAGCGCTAGCGCTTAAGATTCACCAGTACGAGGACACGGGGGCCATTATTGCGGCCAGCACTACCAGCCTGCCCGAGGCGCCCGGCAGCACCCGCAACTGGGACTACCGCTTCTGCTGGATGCGCGACACGTACTACATCCTCACGGCCTTCAACAACATCGGCCACTTTGAGGAGATGGAACAGTATTTCCATTACATCGCCAATATCTCGTCTAAAGTCAAAGACAAATACCAGCCTCTCTATGGCATCAGCGGTACCACCGAGCTAATAGAGCGCGAGCTGGACCTGGAAGGCTACCTGGGCAACAAGCCCGTGCGCATTGGTAATGATGCTTACACCCACATTCAGAACGACGTGTACGGGCAGGTGCTGGTGGCTTTGCTGCCGCTCTACGTCGACCGCCGCTTTATCGATGGAGAGCGTGTGGACTCGCAGAAGCTGGTGTACGACGCCCTGCACATGATCGAGAAAACCATGAACATGCCCGATGCCGGTTTGTGGGAATTTAGAACGCTCGCGCAGTATCACAGCTACACTTATCTGTTTCATTGGGCTGGGGCCCACGCCGCTCGCCACGTAGCACGCCGCCTCCAAAACCCCGAGATGGAAGCACTGGCAACGCGCCTCATAGAGGAAGCCAGTGAGAAAATTGAGGAGTGCTTTGATACCAAGCGCGGGGTATACACCAATGCCATTGGCTCGCCTCACCTCGATGCCAGCACTATGCAGCTCATCATGATGGGCTATCTCGACCCGGCTTCTGAAGTGGCTAAAACTCACCTCGTGGAGTTGGAGAAAGAGTTGAAGACACCCGAAGGCCTATTCTACCGCTACCGCCACGCCGACGACTTCGGCACGCCCGAAACCACCTTCTTGATCTGCTCTTTTTGGTACGTGGAAGCGCTGGCCTGCGTAGGTCGCGTGGAAGATGCCATCCGCGAGTTTGAATCCTTGCTGACGTACACTAATCATCTGGGCCTGCTCTCGGAAGACGTGGACGCACGCACCGGTTCGCAGTGGGGCAACTTCCCGCAGGCATATAGCCACGTAGGCCTAGTGAATGCTGCTTATCGCATTGCCAAGAAGCTAGACCAGCCAAACTTTGTGTAGCTCCTTTATAAGCTGCTGATTGGATCTTATTATCAACAGAAAAAGCCCCCCAGAATATATCTGGGGGGCTTTTTTTAAGTTGATAATAAGTGCAGGTTACGCTTCCGCTAGTGCCCGGAGTATGCGCCGTACATCACGATGCGTATCGAGGTGGAAGCGGGCGAGGGAGCGGTGAGTGCTGCCTACTTTCACCGTGAAGGCATGGGGCGGCATAGCACCGAACGTGTCTTCATCCGTGCGGTCGTCGCCGATGGCGAGGATGAACTCAGCGGGGTAGATGCTAAGCCAGCGCGCGGCACCAGCGCCTTTGTTAACACCAGCGCTTTTTACTTCGACCACCTTATTGCCCTCCATTACTTGCAGGTCGCTGTTGGAAGCCAGGAAGTGCAGATGACTGGTAAGCTCGCGGGCCCGCACCTCACCGAGTTCTATGTCGGCGCGGCGGTAGTGCCACACTAGGGAGTACTCTTTTTCTTCCACAAAGGAGCCCGCTGTGCGGCTGACATGCAGGTCCAGAATTGGCCGAATCTCGCGCATCCAGTCGTTGGTGAGCGGCCGCAGCATAGTCCATTCATCCCCTAACGCACGCAGCCATACGCCGTGCTCCACAATAAAATCGAGCGGCAAATGCCCCAGCCACTTTTCCAGCGTGGTACGGTCGCGCCCGCTTACAATGACTACCCGGTTGCGTTTGTCGGCGCTCAGATCGGTGAGGAGGGTCAGAAGCTCCTTGTCGGGGCCAGCCAACTGCGGGTTTGAGTTAAAGCCCGACAGCGTACCATCATAATCAAGGAACAGAATCCGTTGGGAGGCATTTTGGTACTCTGAAGTCATGCGCTGCAACTCCTCGTCGCCCAGCGTGACGGTGGCTAGTGTTTGCTGTTTCAATTTGCTGTAGGTCAAGCGGTTCATGAAAATCTCCACCCACTGATGGATGTTATACTTTTTGACCAGCGCCTGCATGGCTCCCATGCGCTGACGCTGCTCGTCTTCGGGCATCATCAAAGCCTCGTGCATAGCCTCAGCGAGCTGATGCGTATCCGTGGGGTTGATGATGATAGCGTCGGACAACTCTCGGGCTGCACCGGCCCGCTCACTTAGTATGAGTACGCCCGGCTTATCTATCTTGCTGGCAATGAATTCTTTTGCTACCAAATTCATGCCGTCGCGCATGGGAGTTACCAATGCCACTTCGGCCATACGGTAAAGCGCCGCTAGTTCTTCCAGCGGAAAAGAGCGATAGAAGTACTGAATTGGGTTCCAGGAGATAGTACGATAAGTGCTATTGATGCGGCCTACTAACTCGTCAATTTCTTCTTTAAGCTCCTTGTACTGATCTACTTGGTCGCGGGAAGGCACTACTACCATGAGCAAGGTAGCGCGCTCAAGCCACTCAGGGTGGGTTTGCAACAATAGCTCATAAGCGCGAAGACGCTGAGCAATGCCTTTAGTATAATCGAGCCGGTCGATGGACAGGATAATACGCTCGTTGCGAAGCGCGTCGCGGTAGGTTTGCTCGTGCTTGCGCGCCTGCTCCGATTGCGCCACTTCGGCGTATTTGGCTTGGTCAATTCCCATCGGGAAAGCATCGACCAGTACGCTGCGCGGGCCTGCTTCTACTAGCCCATTCTGGCTTTGGTAGCCCAACAGCTGCGATACAGAACTCAAAAAATGGCGCATGTAGCCGTAGGTATGGAAGCCAATCAAATCGGCCCCCAGCATGCCCTCTAGCAACTCGCGGCGCCACGGCAACACCCGAATCAGCTCGTAGGAAGGGAACGGAATGTGCAGGAAAAAGCCGATAGTAGCCTGAGGCCGCGCCCGGCGCAGCATCTGCGGCAACAGCAGCAGTTGGTAGTCGTGCACCCAAATGGTATCAGTAGGGCCCGCTAGCTCCAACACAGCCTGACAGAATTTCTCATTTACGGCTACGTACGCCTCCCAGTGGCTCTGGTCGTAGATGGCGTATTGGGCAAAATAGTGGAAGGTCGGCCAGAGCGTCTCATTGCTGAAGCCTTCGTAGAAATCCCGGATTTCAGCCTCCGTCAAGAACACTGGGCGCATGCTATCAGCGCGGAGCTGCTTGCTTACTTCCTGCTCTTCCTCTTCATCTACCGAGATGCCGGGCCAGCCCACCCAAACGTTGTTATCAGCCCGGTAAATAGAACCCAAACCGGTGGCTAAACCCCCTTCGCTGGGGGAAAATGAAAGGCCTTCTTCGCTGCGTTGTACTTTGGTTGGTAGGCGATTAGAAACAATAATAGTTCGGGACATAGGGTATTCACTTCGTAATAAATAGGTTTTCTTACGGTAAAATGAGCCTTTTCGATAAAACTCTTTGTAATCAAAGTGTGAAGAAGGCTCCTAAAATTAGATTTATAAGCGGGGAATTGCGTCTAAAAACGCCCTCGGCAAACTGGGGATGACAGATGGCTTCGCTGTTCTATACATCATTAAATTAACTTACTATGCGAGATGTAGTCGTATGCTTTGGCGAAATACTATGGGACGTACTACCCTCGGGCAAGCAGCCGGGTGGGGCGCCCTTCAACGTGGCCGTGCACTTGCACCAGTTTGGGCAATCCGTGGAGCTTATCAGCCGGGTTGGCGATGACGATTTGGGAACTGAGCTTGTAAATTTTCTCGAAAGCCGGGGCGTCAGCACTAAGTACGTGCAGCGCGCAGAGTCTCATCCCACGGGCGTCGTACAGGTCAATGTGGATGATCTCCAAGAGGTAGTATACCAGATTGTGCAGCCCGTGGCCTGGGATTACATTCAATACAACAACGAGGTGCGCGAGCTGGTAGCCGGCGCCACCGTATTCGTGTATGGTAGTCTGGCCGCGCGTAGCCCGGCAACCCGCGAAACCTTGTATGAATTGTTGCGAAGCGCTCAGCTAAAGGTGTTCGACGTGAACATGCGCCCGCCGCACTACACCCAGGAGGTAATTACACATCTGCTCGAACAAGCCGAAATTGTGAAGATGAACCATCACGAATTGGCTGAAATTCTGGACTGGTTTGGCAGTGGCCCCGACGACGAAGCTGCACTGGCTAGTTTAGCCAGTCGTTTTGGCCTGCAAGCGGTTTGCGTAACGCTCGGTGTCAATGGGGCCATGCTGTGGGCTGGGGGGCAATTGTATCGTGCCCCAGGTTTCAAAGTCGATGTAGAGGACACCATCGGCAGCGGCGACGCCTTTCTGGCGGCTTTCCTGCAAACCTGGTTGAGCCGTCGGCCTTACGACGAATGCCTGCGCATTGCCTGCGCGAGTGGGGCGTTGGTGGCCACCTATCAGGGAGCAACTCCAGCTCTCAGTCAAGCGCAAATTGCGGAGTTGCTGGAGCTAGATCGCTAAGCATGAGTTCTTATGTAATCGGCTAGACAAAAAGAACGGTTTCACTATAGAAATCACACTATAAAAGTAAATCGGGTAGCATACTAAGATAGACTTGGTGTGCTACCCGATTTACTTTTATAGCATCTTGTAGAAATCCAACATTAATGTATGCCCAAAGAAGTTGCTTCCACTTGCTTAACACGCAAAACGGCTTCAGAAGCGCATAATTTGAGGATAACAAAAGGCGTAAGAAGGCGGAATGAGAACGTTCCCGGTAACGATTGCGCAAATAAACTCTTTGCTAAGCCCGTTTCCCTAACGCCTCCGTCTGTAGCTTAAGCTATTGCTCAATAGCTGCTAAAGTGGCCGCATCAGGAAAGAATTACACTCCAGCCTGGGCTGGGGGGCTTTTTTCTACAAAGCTTATTCTATGAAAAAATACGCTGTATTGCTCTTGTCTTTGGTAGCTCTGGCTTTTCGCCCGGCCGAAGAAAAGAAGGTTCAAGTATTCCTTGTTGGTGACTCTACCATGTCGGAGAAGCCAGACCGCAGCAAACCGGAGCGGGGCTGGGGTATGTATTTGAGCCAATTTCTTGACGGCGAAACTACCGTGCAGAACCACGCCATGAATGGGCGCAGCACCCGCAACTTCCGCCACGAAGGCCGCTGGGCTAAGGTGATGGAGCAGGTGAAGCCCGGCGACTGGGTACTCATCCAGTTTGGCCACAATGATAGTAAGCAAGAAGATACCGCCCGCTACGCTGCGCCCCAAACAGACTATCGCAAAAACCTGACACGCTACGTGCAGGAGGCCAAGCAACGGGGGGCAAATCCGGTGCTGCTCACGCCTGTAGGCCGGCGCTACTTCGACGAGCAAGGCAAGCGCAAAGACGACCACGGCGAATATCCCGCCGTAGTCCGCGAGGTAGCCAAGTCGCAGAAAGTGCCGCTAATTGACATGCATGAGAAAAGCTGGGCCCTGTACTCGGAGCTCGGTGAGAAAGGCAGCCGCCCCTTGTTCTGGAGCTACCAGAACGGCCACTACCTTGAGAACCCAGTAGCGCCCGCCAAGAACGACAACACGCACTTCTCGGCCTACGGCGCCGAGCGCATCGCGCAGCTGGTAGCTCAGGACATCAAGAAACAAAACCTCGGTCTGGCTACTCGCCTCAAGCCATTAGCCTTTGCTGGTAAGTACGCCTACGATTTGCCAGTAGTACTCCAGCCTAGCTTCCGCGCCGATACATTTAACATCACAAAGTTCGGGGCCGTAGCCGATGGCCAAACCCTGAACACCGAAGCCTTCCGCAAAGCCATCGACGCTTGCAGCCAGCAGGGCGGAGTGGTACTGGTGCCGCGCGGTCTGTGGCTCACGGGCCCGATTGAGATGAAAAGCAACGTGAACCTGCACGTGCAGCGCGGTGCGCTGGTGCAGTTTAGCAGCAAACTCTCCGATTATAAGCTGATCAAAACCAATTGGGAAGGCGAGGACGCCGTGCGCAATCAGTCGCCCATTTCGGGCTTCGACCTTGTAAATATTGCCATTACTGGCGAGGGTACCTTCGACGGTGCCGGCGACGCCTGGCGCATGGTAAAGAAGGAAAAACTGAGCGAAGGCCAGTGGCAGAAGCTCGTGAAATCGGGTGGCTTAGTCGATGAGAAAGGCACCACCTGGTACCCCACGGCCGGCTCACTGAAAGGCTCACTCACCCCCAAAGCCTGGGTTATTCCGGCTGGTCAGACTGAGATTGATTTCAACCGCTACACCGAGGTAAAGGATTTCTTGCGGCCCAACATGCTCAGCCTACAGCGCTGCAAGCAGATTCTGCTCGAAGGCTTTACGATTCAGAACTCACCAGCTTGGACGATTCATCCTTTGCTCTGCGATGATATTACCCTGCGCAACGTGACGGCTAAAAACCCTTGGTATGGCCAAAACACGGACGCCCTAGACCTCGAATCTTGCCGCAATGGATTGGTGGAAGGCTGCACGTTCGACGTGGGCGACGATGGCATCTGCATAAAGTCGGGCCGCGACGAGCAGGGCCGCAAGCGCGGGGTGCCGACCGAGAACTTTATCATCCGCGACACTAAAGTATACCACGCTCACGGCGGCTTCGTGATTGGCTCCGAGATGTCGGGCGGCGCCCGCAACATCTATGTGACTAACTGCACCTTTATGGGCACTGATGTTGGTTTGCGCTTTAAAACGGCTCGCGGCCGTGGCGGCGTAGTAGAGAATATCTTCGTGGATGGCGTCGACATGACCGATATTGCTGGTGAAGCCATCCTGTTCGATATGTTTTACGCCGCCAAGGATCCGGTGCAAGTGAACGGCGAGGCCTTTGCCATTCCCGAAATTAAAGCTGAGCCAGTGAACGAGGGTACGCCACAGTTCCGCAGTTTCCGCATTAAAAACGTAACCTGTAAGGGTGCTAATACTGGTATCCTGATTCGCGGTGTACCCGAGATGAATATCAAGGATATTGAAATAGAAAATGTCGTTTTGGAAAGCAAAAAGGGCCTCATCTGTCAGGAAGCCGACGGTATTCGTCTCAAGAACGTGGCGCTGTTTTCCACCGATACCAAGCCCGTGCTGGAGGTGCAAAACAGCCGCAACATTGTGCTCGACAACATTCGTTACGCCAACGGTGCTGAGCTGCTTCTGCGCGTAACCGGCGACCGTAGCAAAGCCGTAACGCTGCGCAACACCAACACCAAAGCCGCTAAGCGCGACCTGGAAGTTGGCCAGAAAGTATCCAAGAAAGTAGTAACCGTTTCCAGCCGATAACGCCCGATCAAAACTCCCTGCCTCGTCTGAGGTAGGGAGTTTCGTTCTCCTAGCCCTCTACCATACTTATGCGTATTCGCCGCTTCCTCCTTATTGGCTTGCTGCTCGTTTCCTTTGGAACTCAAGCCCAAAAAGCCCCCCAGACCGCCGCGCGACCCATGTCGCAGCGCATGACTGATTCCTTCATCAAATGGTTTCCCGATTCCATTCTGATCGGTAACCGCAAGACCGCTCGTTGGGACTACGAGCAAGGGCTGATGATGAAGGCCTTGGAGCGAGTATGGCAGCGCACCGGCGACGCAAAATACTTCACCTACATTCAGAAAGACCTCGACCATTTTGTGCAGGCCGACGGCACCATTCGCACGTACAAAATCGAAGATTATAACCTCGATAACCTGACCACCGGTCACGCCTTGTTGCTGATGAGCCAGGTATCCTTGGGCAGCTCGGCAGCGCAGCAAAAATACATCAAGGCCGCCCAGCTGTTGCGCAAGCAACTGGCCGAGCAGCCCCGCACAAAGGCCGGCGGCTTCTGGCACAAGAAGATTTATCCCAACCAAATGTGGCTCGATGGCCTGTATATGGCTCAGCCGTTTTATGCTGAGTACAATCAGGTTTTCAATCAGCCGCAGGACTTTGACGATGTAGCCAAGCAGTTTGCCCTGATCGAGAAAAATCTGGTCGACCCCAAAACCGGCTTGCTCTACCACGGCTACGACGAAAGCCGGGAGCAGAAATGGGCCAACAAGCAGACGGGCCAGTCCCCTAACTTCTGGGATCGGGGCATGGGTTGGTACGCGATGGCGCTAGTTGATGTGCTCGATTATTTTCCCAAAGAACATAAGGAACACGCTAATCTGGTGAAGTACGTACAGCGTCTGGCGCCAGTATTGGCAAAGTATCAAGACCAAAAAACGGGCACTTGGTCGCTGGTAGTCGATCAGGCCACGCGCAAGGGAAATTATGCCGAGGCTTCGGGTAGCAGCATGTTTGTGTATATGCTAGCCAAAGGCGTACGCATGGGCTACTTGGACAAGTCATTCCAGAAGGTGGCCGACAAAGGGTATCAGGGCTTATTGAAGACTTTTGTTAGCAACGAGGCTGATGGCGCCTTAGCCTTCAACGGGACCGTCAGTGTAGGCGGTCTAGGGGGCAACCCTTACCGCGACGGTAGCTTCGAGTACTACCTAACGGAGCCCCTGCGCAAGAACGATTTGAAAGGCGTTGGGCCGTTTATTCTGGCTAGCGTGGAGATGGAAATTGCCGCCGAAAACAAGCTCGGGCAGGGCAAAACCGTGGGCTTAGATACTTACTTCAACCACGAGTCGCGCAAGAGCCCTATCACGGGCGAGCAGGAACCTTTTCACTACACTTGGGAAGAGCGCACCCACGGCGGTTTCTGGTTCTGGGGCAACCAGTTTCGGGAGCTGGGGGGCAAAACTATTTCCATACCCGCTGCGCCTACTGCCGCTACCCTCAAAGGCGTAGATGTCTACATCATTGTTGACCCGGACACGCGCAAGGAAACGCCTAATCCGAACTTCGTAGAAGCTGCCCACGTGCAGGCCATCACCGACTGGGTAAAAGCTGGCGGCACGCTAGTAATGCTGGCTAACGACACTTCCAACGCGGAGATTCCTCGTTTTAATGAGCTGGCTAAGGCCTTCGGTTTACGCTTCACCAACACCAATCTAAACATGGTGAAAGGCGACCAGTTTGAGCAAGGCAAAGTAGACCTCACTTCGGGTAAGGCCGTGTTCAAAAACGCCAAAACTGCCTATATCAAAGAACTGGCACCATTGGATGTCAAGGCCCCAGGCCAGCCCCTCGTGTCCGATGGAGGCCACGTTATTATGGCTACGGCCAAGCTGGGCAAAGGAACTGTGTTTGCCCTTGGTGACCCGTGGCTGTATAACGAGTACGTAGACGGCCGCAAGATTCCGGCTACCTACGAGAACTTCCAGGCCGGCAAAGACTTAGCCACCTGGCTGTTGCAGCAAGCCGCCCGCAAATAACGCTACGCTATGGTTCGGCGCACGAGTATAGCAAGCAGGTGCCACCGCGCCGCTTATGTCTGTCTGTTTTAACTCGCTCTGCTCGTGCGCCGAGCTATAGCTTAGCGTACTCTTTCATGAGGCAATTTCTCGTTCTGATTTTTCTGGGACTGCCGCTTTTTGCTGCGGGCCAATCATCCACGTTGTCGAAAGTGTGGGTGCCGGATCTGGGCAATGGTACCTACAAGAACCCGGTACTCTACGCCGACTATTCCGACCCGGATGTGGTGCGCGTGGGCTCCGATTACTACCTCACGTCGTCAAGCTTTAACAGTGCGCCCGGTTTGCAAATCCTGCATTCCCGGGACCTGGTAAACTGGACGATTATCAGCACAGTTTTTACCAAGCAGCCGCCGGTTGAGGCGTTCAATCAGCCTCAGCACGGCAACGGCGTGTGGGCGCCTTCCATTCGCTATCATAAAGGCGAGTTTTATATTTATTATCCCGATCCCGACTACGGTATTTATGTGACTCGGGCGAAGAACCCAGCCGGACCCTGGACGGCGCCCGTGCTTATTAAAGAAGCGAAAGGCTGGATTGACCCGTGCCCACTCTGGGACGCGGACGGGCAAGCGTATATGGTGCACGCCTTTGCCGGCTCGCGGGCGGGGTTTAAGAGCGTACTGGCCATCTCCCGCCTGTCGCCCGACGGCATGAAGGTGCTGGGTGATGAGACGATTATTTTTGATGGGCACGACAAGCACCCGACCATCGAAGGCCCCAAGTTTTACAAGCGCAACGGCTACTACTACATCTTCGCGCCGGGCGGGGGAGTGTCTACGGGCTGGCAAGTGGTCATGCGCTCCAAGAACGTGTTTGGGCCCTACGAGGACCGCATTGTGATGGACCAAGGCACCACGCCCGTCAACGGCCCTCACCAGGGCGCCTGGATCACGACGCCCGGCGATAAGGAAGACTGGTTTATGCACTTTCAGGACCAGGGACCCTACGGGCGAGTGGTGCATTTGCAGCCCATGGTCTGGAAAAACGACTGGCCCGTCATCGGCAACGACCCGGACGGCGACGGCAAAGGTGAACCCGTGCTCACCTACCGTAAACCCTCGCACAAAGGCGCAGCGCAACCGCTAGCCACACCCGCCACCTCCGACGAATTTGATGCCGCCACGCTGGGTTTACAGTGGCAGTGGCACGCCAATCCGCAGCCGGGCTGGGTTTTCCTAAATACTTCTCAGAGCACACTGCGTCTCTATTCTGTACCCTTGCCCACCGACTTCAAGAATTTCTGGCAAGTGCCAAATCTGCTGCTGCAAAAGCTGCCCGCGGAGATTTTTACTGCTACCACCAAGCTCACATTTACACCCCGCTTTGAGGGCGAACAGACAGGGCTAATTATGATGGGCATGGACTACGCGCGTCTGAGTATTACCAACCAAAATGGCCGCCTCTCGCTGGCGCCCGTGATGTGCCAGAATGCCGATAAGCTAGCTCCCGAAACGACCACCGCGCCGTCGGTGAATGTGCCGGCTAACCAACCGATTTATCTGCGCGTGGCCGTGCGCAAAGGCGCCAAGTGCCAGTTCAGCTATAGCCTCGATGGTCAGCAGTTTCAGCCCATCGGCACCGAATTTCAAGCCCGTGAAGGCCGCTGGATTGGAGCCAAAGTAGGCTTGTTTTGCACGCGTGCCAGCAAAACCAACGACGCCGGCTCGGCCGACATTGATTGGTTTCGGATTGAATAAAAAAGCCCCCCAATCGTTGCTAAACCAACGCTGGGGGGCAAATTTCTTGTGGCTTTCTCAAATCAAATTGACAGCACAAAATCCCGCGGCTTCGACTTCTGATCTGGGGGCGTGGCGGCCATCTGCGCCACCAAGCGTTCCGACAGGCGCGTAGAGTCACGCACGATGAGTTCCGTGGGAATACGGACAGTAGCCACGGGCTGCGCGCGGTGTTTGCGCTCAATTAAATCGATAAGTCGCTCGGCCGCCACCTGCCCTATTTCCTGGGCTGGCTGGACTACAGTGCTGAGGGAAGGTGACAAAAGCTCAGCTACGTTCAGATTGGTGAAGCCAATGAGCGAGACATCGTCGGGAATGGTGAGATTGCGCTGGCGCAGGGCCGTGAGGCAACCCACAGCCAGCCGGTCGCTGGCAGTGAAAAAGGCATCGGGCGCGACGGGCAGCGCCATCAACTCATCAACCATTGGGCCCACTTCATTAGGCCCGAAAGTGCCGTAGCGTACCAGGTTTTCATCGTAGGTTAATCCGTACTTTTCTAAGGCCGCACGGTAGCCAGCTAGGCGCTCCTGCGTAATGCTCAGCCAAGGCTGGATAGTGAGGTGAGCAATGCGCCGCCGCCCCGATTGAATCAGGTGCTCCGTGGCAGCAAAAGCGCCCTTGAAGTTGTCGGCTACCACCTTCGTTACCTCCAGCTCCGACGACACCCGATCGAAGAGCACAATAGGTACCTTTTTCTCATGCAGCTCAGTCAGATAAGTCACGTCGGAGGTTTCGCTGGATAGTGACAACAGCAACCCATCAACCCGCCGCGACATGGCCTGCTCCACGTTGGCCACCTCTCGCTCGTACGACTCGTGGCTTTGAAAAATAATAACGTGGTAGCCTCGATTGTAGGCAATGGCCTCAATACCATTAATGGCTTGAGAGAAAAAGTAGTTGGCAATCTGCGGTACGATGACGCCGATGGCGCGGGTACCGCTGCCTTTCAAACTGAGCGCAATGGGGTTGGGCCGGTAGTTCAGGCGCTCAGCGCATTCCATCACCAATCGCTTGGTTTCAGGGTTGATTTCATAGCTGCCGCGCAGGGCTCGCGAAACGGTAGAGGTTGATATGTTCAGCTCGCGGGCAATATCCTTTATCGTGAAAGTTTCCAAGTTAAGTACAGGTAAGGGAGAGTGTAAGTAAATGGGAAGGGTAGGGGCGAGATGGCTGGGGGGCAAAACCCACTAAAGTTCAACATTTAGTAGCTCGCTGCCAGCGCCGATTACGCGTGAGCACCTACAATATGTCTCAGATTTCAGCGCAAATGCTACTTGGGCACCGGCCAAGATGCTCCGCTGGCAACGTTCCCGATAACGTTTGCGCGAATAAAAGCCGTGATATTCTTTCTGTTAAGCGTCATATGATATGATATTAACAGACTAGACAGAATGATCGATGTCTTAAAAGTACACTGAATTTCTTTGAAAAGTTTATAAAACCACTTGCTCTATGAGTCATTCTTCCCTCTTCAGCTTAGCCGGTAAAGTCGCACTTGTCACGGGTTGTAATCGGGGCATTGGGCAAGCGATGGCCGTTGGCATAGCTGAGGCGGGCGCCGACATTATCGGCGTATCGGCCTCGCTCGCCGCTAGTGGCAGTGAGACGGAGCAGCAGGTGCAGGCGCTAGGCCGGCAGTTTACGGCTTATCAGGCCGATTTCAGTCAGCGGGCTCAGGTTGATGCCTTCATTCAGCAAGTGCAGGCTGACTTTCCCCGCATTGACATCCTGATCAACAACGCCGGCACCATCCGCCGCGCGCCGGCCGCTGAGCACTCCGATGCCGACTGGGATAATGTATTGGCTATCAATCTGGACGCACCCTTCCGCCTGGCCCGCGCCATTGGGGGGCAAATGCTACAGCAAGGCAGCGGCAAAATCATCTTCACGGCTTCTCTGCTCACCTTCCAAGGTGGCATCAACGTGCCGGGCTATGCGGCCAGCAAGGGCGCCATTGGCTCGGTCGTGAAAGCCTTGGCCAATGAGTGGGCCGGCCGGGGCGTGAACGTGAACGCCCTTGCCCCCGGCTACATCGCCACCGACAACACCGAAGCCCTGCGCAACGACCCCGACCGCAGCCAGAGCATTCTAGGCCGCATTCCGGCCGGCCGCTGGGGCACGCCCGAGGACTTCAAAGGGCCTACTGTTTTCTTGGCCTCCGAGGCCGGCAACTACGTGCACGGCACTATTCTTACCGTCGATGGCGGCTGGATGGGCCGCTAAATTCAACAATAACCAACTACAGAATAAAGTACCACCTATCTATGCAGCAACGCCACGCCAGCAGCCCCCGCGAAACCGTCACCCTGACCACCGAACAGCTCCGCGAGCAGTTCCTGATCGAACAGCTCTTTGTCGAGGGTCAGATTGAGCTTGTGTATTCCCACTACGACCGCATGATTGTGGGGGGCGCGGTGCCGGCTGGGCAGACGCTGACTTTGCCCAACCCTGAGAACCTGAAAGCTAACTACTTTCTGGAGCGCCGCGAGCTGGGCATTCTGAATGTGGGGGGCGCCGGTCAGGTATCAGTGGATGGTACCAGCTACGAGCTTGGCAATCAGGATTGCTTATATGTAGGTAAAGGCGCGCAAACCATTACGTTCAGTGGTAATGATGCTCGATACTACCTCTTGTCGGCTCCGGCCCACGCTACTTACCCGACCACGTTGCGCACTCAGGCTGAAGCCACCCCGGTAGAGATGGGGTCCATGGAAACAGCTAATGAGCGCACTATTTACAAGTACATCTACAATGAAGGCATTCAGAGCTGCCAGCTGGTGATGGGCCTTACGCAGCTGAAGCCGGGCAACGTGTGGAACACCATGCCGGCCCACACTCACGACCGGCGCATGGAAGCTTATCTCTACTTCAATTTGCCCCCCAACCAGCGGGTGCTGCACCTAATGGGTGAGCCGAACCAAACGCGGCCGCTTTGGGTGAGCAACGAGCAGGCCATCATCTCGCCACCTTGGTCAGTGCACACGGGCTGCGGCACGGCCGCTTATGCCTTCATCTGGGGTATGGCCGGCGAAAATCTAGAATACACCGACATGGATGCTGTAGGCATCTATGATTTGCGGTAACTGACTACTGAAAACCCACCATTCCATTCCCTACTCATGAAAAAATATCTATTCGTATTCTGTCTGCTGCTGGGTGCGGCGACGGGGGCCTTCGCTCAGGCCCAACGAACCATTACGGGCGTGGTACGCTCGGCAACCGAGGCCTTGCCCGGCGTGACTGTACTCGTTAAAGGAACTACCAACGGTGCATCTACTGACCCAGAAGGCCGCTTCAGCATTACGGTGCCAACGGGCCAGCCTGTGACCCTGAATGTCAGCTCTATCGGCTACGTGTCGCAGGAAGTTGCCGTCGGCGACCGTGACCAGATCAATGTTACGCTGAAGGAAGATGCGCAGCAGCTGAACGATGTAGTGGTAATTGGCTACCAAGAGGTTAATCGCCGCGACGTAACTGGCTCGGTATCATCGGTGAGTGCTCAGCAAATCAAGGACATTCCTGTAAACTCGGCCGCTGAGGCCTTGACCGGCCGCTTAGCGGGTGTGCAGCTAACCAGCTCCGAAGGTACTCCTGGCAACCAGAACGTGCAGGTGCGGGTACGAGGCGGTGGCTCCATCACGCAAGACAACTCACCACTCTATGTAGTGGACGGGGTGCAGGTTGAAAATGCACTCAGCGTAATTGCCCCCCAGGATATTGCATCCGTTGACGTGCTGAAAGATGCCTCGGCTACGGCCATCTATGGTGCGCGCGGTGCTAACGGAGTAGTAATTATTACCACTAAGAAAGGAATTGAGGGTCGTACCGTTATCAGCTACAACGGATTCGCTGGTGTCCGGCGCCTTGCCAATAAACTAGGCGTGCTCAACCCCGAGCAATACTTAGATTACCAATTCGAGCGCGCTCAAATAGCAGGCACTGGTACGGGCGGTTTGCCTTCTTTCAGATCACTCTTCGGGAGCAGCAACTTCAACAGCGATACGCTGCAACGAGCTCGTAGTGCCCCGTTCATTGACTGGCAGGATGAAACCTTCGGGCGCGACGCGTTTCAGCAAACCCACAACGTGTCAGTAGCAGGGGGCGTGAAAGGCACTACCTACTCCCTGAGCCTGACGCGCAACCTAGAGGATGGTCTTCAGCGCGGCTCCGATTACGACCGGAAACTCGTCAACTTCCGCTTCGATACCAAAGCAAGTGAGCGGCTGCAGGTGGGATTGAACGTGCGCTTCAACGACCAAACCACCAACGGGGCTGGTACTTCTACTACGGGCTCCAACACCACATCGCGGTTGCGTAATACAGTGCAGTATCAGCCTTTATCGGTGCCCAGAGCATCCGGCGCGGTGCTAGATCCGAACACCTTCGACGATGAGTTCCTCGCCATTTCTTCGTTGGTGAGCCCAATTGTAGCTATCGACAGTGAATACCGCCGTGATAAGCGCCAAACATTTAACATAAGCGCTAACGCAGCTCTGAAAATCGTTGAGAATCTAACGTTTCGGACTACGGCTGGTTTCGATATCACGAATGCCAACCTTGGTACCTTCAATGGTCGTTTCTCTCCGCTGTTGCGGCAGCCCGCCGGCAACTACCAGCAGCTGCCTACCGCCTCTATCACGACAGGCGTGCAAAACACGTTCAACAACTCCAACGTGTTAGATTATAATTTCAAAAAAGACCTGCACTCGGTAGGGGTGTTAGTTGGCCAAGAAATTTATCAGCAACGCAACACACAGCAGTACATCCAAACCAACTTCTTGCCGCTGGATATCACGGCCGAGCGGGCTTTGGCTAACATCAATCAGGGCGTACTGCCCGCTGGCCAGACGTCGCAGCCGGTGTTGCCGCAAACTAGCATTCCACAAGACTACCGCCTCCTTTCGGGATTTGGCCGCGTCACGTACTCTTATGACGACCGGTATCTGTTCACGGGTACCTTCCGGGCCGATGGCTCGTCGAAGTACCGGCCCGGCAACCGCTGGGGCTATTTCCCTGGGGCTTCGCTAGCCTGGCGCATTTCGCGTGAAAGCTTTTTCCAAAATATAGAGGCCGCTGCTATTTCGGACTTGAAACTGCGCTTGAGCTACGGTAAAGCTGGTAACAACCGGATTGCGGACTTCTTAGGTGAGCAGCTCTTCTCAGCTGGTAGCGCGCCTTATGCTATAAACAGGTCTATCGTGTTGGGTTCGGCTGCCACTTCGCTGGCTAACCCCAACCTGAAGTGGGAGTCTACTACGTCGCGCAACATTGGAGTTGATCTGGCCCTGCTTGATAACCGGGTGCAGTTCACCGCTGATGCCTATTACAATACGACCAGCGACCTGCTAATCAACCGCACCATTCCGGCGTTCCTGGGCTACACTAGCCAAACCCAGAACATCGGTTCTACTTCCAACCGCGGCCTGGAGCTGCAACTGACTGGCACTATCATCACCAATGACGCCTTCACTTGGACGGCAACGGCCAACTCCTCGTTCAACCGGGGCCGTATTGAGAGTTTGGGTGAGGGTCTTGATGAATTACCGGCCATCAGCTCCGGTTGGGCTGGAAGCGCAGCCACGCTCAGCCGCGATTACGTAGCTAGAGTTGGCCAGCCAGTGGGTCAAATGTTTGGCTACGTAACCGATGGTTACTACACGGCTGATGATTTCGTGAGCTACAATCCGGCCAACCCAGCTGCTCAGCGGTGGGTTCTGCGAACCGATCGCCCCGGCTTGTTGGCTTCGGGCACACCTGATGGCGTGGTGGCACAGCCGGGCTTACTGAGGTTGAAAGACCAGAACGGCGACGGTTTAATTAATGAGGAGGACCAAGTAGTTATCGGCAACGCCAACCCTAAAATGGTGGGTGGCCTGAACCAGCAGTTCACTTACAAGAACTTCGATGCCAGCATCTTCCTGAACTTTGTGTTGGGCAACGATGTGTACAATGCCAACAAGATTGAGTTTACTACGAACACAGCCAACACGGTATTTAGCAACGTGCTCGACGACATGAACTCGCGCTACCGCATCACCGAAACCGATGGTACATTCATCACGTCGGCAGAGCGGCTAAGCGAAATCAATCAGGACGCTAACATCTGGCGGCCAACCTCCAGCTACTTCCTGCATTCGTGGGCAGTGGAAGATGGCTCGTTCTTGCGCATCAACAACGTAACTATGGGCTATACCCTGCCTAAAGCACTAACTGAGCGGGCTAAAGTCCAGCAGTTGCGTTTCTACGTGACGCTTAACAACCTGTACACCTTCACCAAATACACGGGCTACGACCCGGAGGTGAACACGCGCCGCAATACACCGCTCACACCCGGTGTTGATTACGCTGCTTACCCACGCAGCCGCGCCTTCATGTTTGGTGTGAATCTTTCTTTGTAATTCTCTATCCGTTACTCGATATGAAATCCTCTGTTTTTTTCCGGGCTGCACTGGCCGCTAGTGCGCTAGTTGGTACCGCTGGGATGGTAACGTCTTGCAAAGACTACCTCGACGTAGAACCTATTGCACTCAATACAACCGAATATACTTTCAGCACTGTAGCAGGCGCCACGGCTGCCGTTATCGGGGCTTATGATCCACTGTCAGGAGATAATAGCTACGGACAGCGCATAAGCATGTATTTTCCTTATGATAGCGACGAAATGATCAGCTCACCGGGCCCGGCTACGGATGGCGGCCGCCGGGGCATCGCTCGCTACAAAGCGCTGTCAACGAACACCGACTTAACCAATCCTTGGAACACTCTCTACCAAGGCGTTGAACGGTCCAACATTTGTATTCAGCAAATTCCTTTGTCGCCGCTTTACAACAGCGGTAGTGCCGCCGACACGGCGACCATGCACCGACTGCACGGGGAGGCGCTTACCTTGCGGGCGCAGTATTATTTCGACCTAGTACGTCATTGGGGCGACGTGCCGGCCCAATTTACGCCGTCAGTATCAGGCCAGGATTTCCTGCTGCCCAACGCTGACCGTCAAGCCACGCTGGCCAAACTGATTGAAGACCTGGCGCTGGCGCAGAAGCTGGTGCCGTGGCGCTCTGCTGCTGGCGTGACTAGCGAGCGGATAACCAAAGGAGCTGTGAAAGCTCTGCGGGCCCGTATTGCCCTGTTTCGGGGCGGCTATAGCCCTAACCCCACCACCGGCCAGATGGAGCGCCCCGCGGACTACCTTGACTATTACCGCATTGCGCGACAAGAATGCAGCGAGATAATGGCGCGGCCGGCCGAGCATTCGTTGAATCCTAGCTTCGAAGGGCTATTCAAGAGCATTAATCAGCTGCAATACGAAAGTGCTAATGAAATTATGTTTCAGGTGGGAATGACAGGCTCAACAGCTGTGTCGGATAGCAAACTGGGCTACTATAATGGACCCCGTCTGCAAAATGCTTCCAGCATTTACGGCTCTACCCAAGGGGGCGTAAATGTGGTACCAACTTACTTCTACGCCTTCGACTCCACGGATACGCGGCGCGACGTCACTATTACCACCTACGGTATGGCTAGCAACAGCACGTTCTTTACGGGCGTGGCTCTGAACGTGATAGCGGACGGCAAATTCCGCCGCGACTGGCGTACCCCGCTGCTCACGGGCGCAAGCAACTACTTAGGGTACAACTGGCCCATCATTCGGTTTGCCGATGTGTTGCTGATGTTCGCTGAAACCGAAAACGAACTTGAAGGCCCCACTGCCAATGCGCGGGAAGCCATGCTAAGCGTCCGGGCACGTGCTTTCGGTGGTAGCCGTGCTCGGGCTGAGGCCACGCTTGCGCAGGGTGGCTTCCGACTGACCAGCAAAACAGATTTTTTCAATGCTATTGTAAACGAGCGGTATCTAGAGTTCGGCAGCGAAGCTATTCGCAAATACGACCTGATCCGCTGGAATCTGTTCAGCGCGAAGATGGCTGAAGTGAAGGCCAACCTGGAGAAGCTAGCCAGGGGCCAAGCACCTTACCAAAACGTACCGCAGTATATGTACTTCCGCACACCTACTACTGTAGGTAGTAGCGTACAGTGGACACGCTCGTTCTATCGTCCATCACCCACTCCAAATACCGCTCCTACGGGTACAGTGCGGGTAAACTGGCGCCAGGCAATTGATGCGGCGTACATTGCTAATACCAGGCCTCTGGGTACACCCTTCACACTTGGCAATACCACAGCTGTCAGCCTGGGTACTGGTTTAGCCGCCGAATACGTGCCCAATGCCGGCAGAGAGTTGTTACCCATTCCGCAGGCTACTATTGCGGCAGATAACAAACTGGTGCAGAACTTCGGCTACTAAGCAGCTAATGGCAACTGTGCCCACGTCGCCCATTTTCATCCACTCCGACCGTCTTCCCTGGGAGACGGTCGGAGAAGGAGTGAGACGGCAGATTCTCACCCACGAGCCAAGCTTGATGCTGGTGCGTGTCAGCTTTGAAGCGGGCGCAGTAGGTGCCTTGCATCAGCACGTGCACACCCAAATAACCTATGTGGAAAGCGGCGTCTTTCGGTGCACAGTAGGAGAGGAGGAACGCACGCTAAAAGCTGGTGATTCCTTTTATGCGCCCTCCCAAGTATGGCATGGCGTGGTGTGCGAAGAAGCGGGAAAACTGGTGGATGCCTTCAGCCCCATGCGGGAGGATTTTGTGTAATGCCTCGAAGGCACCTGTACAATGAACATGAAACAACTTATCAAATCACTTCTGCTGCTACTGCTCTTGGGGAGCATTTTGTCCCCCAGTCAGGCTCAGCAGATTGTGGTAGCTCAGAATGGCTCGGGGAAATTTCGCACTATTCAGGAGGCTATCAATAGCCTGCCGAATGAGGCTGCGAAGCCACGGGTAATTCTGATCAAAAACGGTACGTACCGCGAGAAGCTTTTCATCGACGGCAAGAGCAATATCACGCTTAAAGGTCAGAGCGAGAAAGGCACTATCATCACCATTTCGCAGGCCCGCGACGCTTGGCGTTGCGACCCTGTGAAAGGTGCTGATGACTGGGGCGTAGCGACGCTAAACATGCGTAACTCTCCTGACATCACGCTCGAAAATCTCACCTTCATCAACAGCTACGGCTTCGATGCCCAAGGCGAGATTACGATAGACTGCCCCGCCGACCCGAGTGGTAAAAAGAAGGTGCAAAAAGACGGTCACCAAATGGCCATGCGTACCTCTCAGGGCGCTACTCGCATCACGGTGCGGCAATGTACGTTTCGGGCGCTGGGCGGTGATACCGTTAGCCCATGGGACACCGAGAATGGCATGTTCTATTTTCAAAACTGCACCATGGAAGGTGGTGTGGATTTCTACTGTCCGCGGGGCTGGGCTTACATCGAAAACAGCCGCTTTATCTGCCACAATATGTCGGCCGCCATCTGGCATGATGGTTCAGGTAATCGCGACTCCAAAACGGTGCTCAAAAACTGCACTTTTGAAGGCGACGACAACTTTAAGCTAGGTCGATATCACCGCGAGTCGCAGTTCTATCTGATTGATTGCAAGTTCCCCAAGAACATGGCTGATGCCGACATCTACCATTCACCCTCGGGGCCAGGTACGCCTAATTGGGGTCGGCGTGTGTATTATGCCAATTGCCACCGCGAAGGCGGTGACTATGCTTGGCACAGCGACAACTTGAACACTGCAGAAAAAGCCCCCCAGGTTCGCCAAATAACGGCTAACTGGACTTTTGGTGGCCGCTGGAACCCCGACCGGAAGTCGCCAGCCATCACGGCAATAGCGCCTGTAGGTGTTGATACCATTGCCGAGAAAATGTTGGTGTATCAGCGCAGTGTAGGCGGCTGGCCTAAAGCCGTGGGCGACGTGAAAGTAGACTATAGCAAGCCGTTGAGTACTGCTAAAAAAGCGGCTACGCTCGACGACGCTAGTCGCAACGATGCTACCATCGACAACGATGCCACCACCCGGGAGATTAAGTACCTGATGGAGGCGTTTCAGAAAACCAATAACCAAGCTTACCGAAAAGCAGCTGAAAGAGGTATCGCTTTTCTGCTGAAGATGCAGTACCCTAACGGGGGCTTTCCGCAGTACTACCCCGACATGAGCAGCTACCGCCATGCCATTACCTACAACGACAACGCCATGATTCGGGTGCTGGAGTTGCTGCGCAATGTGGCTCAGCAAAAAGGCAACTTTGCAATCGTGAACTCGAGCCTAATACCTCAGGCCCAGGCAGCTGTAGCGCGCGGAATTGACTGCATTCTCAAAACCCAGTATGTGCAGAACGGAAAGCTCACTGCATGGGGCGCTCAGCACGACGAAAAAACTCTACAACCGGTAAAAGCCAGAGCCTTTGAGCTGGCCTCGCTCAGCGGTATGGAAACAGTTGAGATTGTGGAATTCCTGATGGAAGTAGACAATCCTACTCCAGAAATTAAGAAATCAATTGAGGCAGCGGTGGCATGGTTGGACGCCGTGAAGCTATCGGGATACGCCGTGAAGCTGATTGACGCGCCCAAGGAGCCTACCGGCAAAGACCGTGTGATTGTGCCAGAGCCTGGCTCCGTTATCTGGGCCCGCTTTTATGATATGGAAACCAATAAGCCCATCTATGTGGGCCGCGATGGGGTAAAAAAATCTACCCTGGCTGAAATTGAGAATGAGCGGCGGGCGGGCTATGCCTACGCAGGCACTTGGCCCGCTAAGCTGCTGAACAAAGAATACCCCAAATGGCAACAGAAGTGGGCTACTACCACCGGTGCGAAATTATAAGTATCGAACTATGAAAAATCTCTCTCGTGCCGTTGCCTTAGCTGACACTGAGGCACCCGTGCTCCGCCCCACGGCTGCGCTGCTGGAGCTGCCCGAAAAAGTACTGCAATTTGGCACCGGCGTCTTGCTACGCGGCCTGCCAGATTATCTGATTGATAAAGCCAATCGGCAAGGTGTTTTCAATGGCCGCATCGTGGTCGTGAAGTCTACCGACGGGGGCGACCTCACGGCTTTTGAGCGCCAGGATAACCTGTATACCGTGGGTATTCGGGGCGTGGAAGACGGCCAGACGGTGGAAGAAAATGTGCTCTGTGCGTCTATTAGCCGCGTGCTGTCGGCCAAGAGTCAGTGGGCGGATGTGTTAGCCTACGCCGCTAGCCCAGACCTGCAAATCGTGATTTCGAACACCACTGAAGTTGGTATTCAGCTTACGGCTGATGACATCCGTCAGGAGCCACCGCACTCGTTTCCGGGCAAGTTGTTGGCCGTACTCTACGCCCGTTTTCAGGCGTTTAGCGGCGATGTCTCGAAAGGCTTGGTCATTGTGCCTACGGAGCTCATTCCCGATAACGGCCGCAAGCTAGAGGCCATTTTGTTAGAGCTAGCACACCGTAATGGGCTGGAGCCGGAGTTTATCGAGTGGCTGGAAACGGCAAACACCTGCTGCAATTCGCTCGTGGACCGCATAGTGCCGGGCAAACCCGACGCGGCCACACAGCAGACACTGACCACCCAGTTAGGCTACGACGATGAGCTGCTGACCATGACGGAAGTATACCTGCTGTGGGCAATTGAGGGCGACGAGCGGGTGAAGGGAGTTCTATCTTTCCACCAGGCGGATAAGGGGATATTTATTCGCCCCGATATCAACTTGTTTCGGGAGTTGAAGCTGCGCCTACTCAATGGCACGCACACGCTGAGCTGCGGCTTGGCTTATTTGAGTGGATGCGAGACGGTGCGCGGTGCCATGGAGAATGATTGTGTGGCCACTTTTGTCCACAATCTGATGTTAGGTGATCTGCTGCCGGGCATCCCGTATGCCGTGGACGAGAAAGTTGGTCAGCGCTTTGGTTTGCAGGTGCTGGACCGTTTCCGCAACCCCTATATCGAGCACCGGTGGCTGGCCATTACCATGCAGTACACCATGAAAATGCAGATGCGCAACGTGCCCACCTTGCTGCATTACTATAAGCGCTTCAACACTGCGCCTCAGTACATGGCAATGGGGTTTGCGGCCTATTTGCTTTTCATGCGCGGCACTCGGCAAGAAGGCAAAACCTGGCACGGCACGGCCAACGGCACGGAGTATCCCATTAACGATGATCAGGCGGGCTACTTTGCCGAACTGTGGGCTCGCAACCTCTCGGCGGCCGAGCTGACGACAACGGTTTTGCAGAATCAAACACTTTGGGGTCACGACCTCAGCCAATTACCCGGCTTTGCCAAACGCGTGAGCGACAACTTGCAGCAAATGCTGGAAACTGGCGTTTCGGCCACCGTAGCAAAGCATTTAAATAAAAAAGCCACCTTAGTCAAATGAAGCATCAGGTAGCCCGAATTCATCCCGACGATAACGTATTGGTAGCCCTGGCTGATTTGCCAGAAGGCACACCCGTACCGTGGGATGGAACGACCTTAACTACGACGGCTCGTATTCCGGCCAAGCATAAGCTAGCCACCCGCGACTTCGAGCCCGGCGACTTAATAACCATGTACGGTGTGCTGGTGGGCAAAGTGCGCCAGTCGATACCGGCTGGCGGCTTGCTGACAACCAGCAATATTCAGCACGCCACCGACAGCTACGACGAGCATCAGCACGAAAAAGCCCCCTGGACGGCCCCCGACGTAAGCCGTTGGCAGGACCGCACTTTTATGGGTTACCATCGCAGCGACGGGCGCGTGGGCACGGCCAATTATTGGCTGGTTATTCCACTCGTGTTCTGCGAAAACCGAAACGTGCAGGTGCTGGAAGAAGCTTTGGTAAATGACCTGGGGTACGCTCGCCGCAAGAGCTACCAGCCCCAAACGCAAGCGCTCATTTCCTTGATGCAAGCAGGTAAGTCGGTAGAAGAAATTCTGCAAACCGACCTGCAAAGCGATGAAAATGCCCCCCAGGGCCCGAACCGGCTGTTTCCAAACGTAGATGGTATCCGGTTTTTGAGCCATGAAGGCGGCTGCGGCGGTATTCGTCAGGATGCGCAGACGCTGTGCGGGCTGCTGGCTGGTTATATCACACATCCGAACGTGGCAGGTGCGACGGTGCTGAGTTTGGGTTGCCAGAATGCGCAGGTGACCATGCTGCAAGACGAAATCAACAAGCGCAGCCCCAACTTTGATAAGCCGCTGTTCATTCTAGAGCAGCAGAAAATTGGTACGGAAGAAGCCATGATCAGTATGGCGCTGCGGCAGACGTTTGCGGGCTTGATGCAGGCGAATCAGATTCGTCGTCACCCGGCCCCACTGAGCAAGCTGAACATCGGTTTGGAATGTGGCGGCTCCGATGGCTTCTCTGGCATTTCGGCTAATCCGGCTGTTGGCTACGTCTCGGATATGGTCGTGGCGCTGGGTGGCTCGGTTATTCTAGCGGAGTTTCCGGAGTTGTGCGGCGTTGAGCAGGAATTGGTGAATCGATCAGTAGACAACGCTACGGCTGAGCGCTTTAGCCAGTTGATGAAGGCGTACGGCGACAGCGCTATTGCGGTGGGCTCGGGCTTCGACATGAACCCCTCGCCCGGCAACATTCGAGATGGGTTGATTACGGATGCTATGAAGTCAGCGGGTGCGGCGCGCAAGGGCGGCAGCTCGCCGGTAGTGGCGGTGCTCGACTACCCTGAGCCTGTGACTAAGCCTGGCTTGAACCTGCTTTGCACGCCCGGCAACGACGTGGAATCAACGACGGCTGAGGTAGGCTCGGGCGCTAACGTTGTGTTGTTTACCACTGGCTTGGGTACGCCCACCGGCAACCCGATTGCCCCGGTTGTGAAGATTGCGACCAACACAGCGCTGGCCAAGCGTATGCCCGATATCATTGACGTGAACACCGGCACCGTTATCGACGGCGAAGAAACTATTGAGCAGGCGGCCGAGCGAATTCTGGATTATGTAGTTCGGGTAGCTAGCGGGGAAGAAGTTGCCGCCGTGCGCCACGGACAAACTGACTTCATTCCGTGGAAGCGCGGGGTTTCGCTGTAATTGAGCCCCGCCGAAAAAGCCTCCCAGAACAATTAGCTAAGATCACCACTATGAAAAAGCCCTTTCTCAACGACGATTTCCTGCTGCAAACGGAAACGGCCCAACAGCTCTACCATGAGTTTGCGAAGCCAATGCCTATCATCGATTACCACTGCCATCTGCCGCCCGATCAGATTGCCCAGGATCGGCAGTTTGAGAACGTCACGCAAATCTGGCTGTATGGCGACCATTATAAGTGGCGCGCCATGCGTACCAATGGCGTAGATGAGCGCTACATCACGGGCGATGCATCGGACTGGGAAAAGTTTGAGAAGTGGGCCGAGACAGTGCCGCAGACCGTACGTAACCCTCTTTATCACTGGACTCACCTAGAGCTGCAGCGCTACTTCGGCATCACGGAAGTGCTGAACAAGGACAGCGCCCGCCGCATCTACGACGCCTGCAACGAGAAGCTGCGCACGCCGGAATATTCGGTTAAGAATCTGCTGCTCAAAATGCAGGTGAAAGTGGTGTGCACCACCGACGATCCAGCCGATTCATTGGAGTATCATCAGGCTATTGCGGCCCAGCCATTTGGGGTCCAAATTCTGCCTACTTTCCGTCCCGATAAGGCTATGTCGCCAGAAGACATAACCGCCTATAACAGATACCTGGATAAGCTAGGCGCGGCGGCCGATGTCAACATTGCTACCTACGACGATTTGCTGGAGGCCCTGCGCCGTCGTCACGACTTCTTCCACGCCCAAGGCTGCCGTCTTTCGGATCATGGCTTGGAGCGAATGTATGCTTCGGACTACTCAACGGAACAGGTTGCCAGTGCCTTTGCGCAAGCACGCAGCGGACAAGAGCTAAGCCAGGCCGACACGGAGGCGCTCAAGTCTGATTTGCTCTTGGAACTGGCCCGCATGGACCACGCCCGCGGCTGGACGCAGCAGTTTCACCTGGGCGCGCTGCGCAATAATAACGCGCGTATGTTGCGCCAACTTGGCCCCGATACCGGCTGGGATTCTATCGGTGACTTCCCCCAAGGTCGCGCCCTGTCTACCTTCCTCGACCGCCTCGATTCGTCGGATCAGCTGGCCAAAACCATTCTCTACAACCTCAACCCCGCCGACAACGAGCTGATGGCTACCATGATTGGTAACTTCCAGGATGGCACGGTAGCCGGCAAAGTACAGTGGGGCTCGGGCTGGTGGTTTCTGGACCAGAAAGACGGCATGGAAAAGCAGATCAACGCCCTGTCGAACATGGGCTTAATCAGCAAGTTTGTGGGCATGCTCACCGACTCACGCAGCTTCCTTTCCTACCCGCGCCACGAGTACTTCCGCCGCGTGCTTTGCAACCTGTTTGGCAACGATGTAGAGAACGGCGAACTGCCCGATGATATGGAGCTGCTGGGGGGCATTATTGAGAACATTTGCTACTACAATGCCAAGCAATACTTCGGCTTCGACGCGGTAGCCCAAGCGGCACCAACTGCCGCTTCAGGTGAGTACATGAAGGTATAGCCGTATTCATTGCCCATCTTGCTAGTACCACGAAATGAGGAGAAGCAAGATGGGCTCCGGCTTACCGGCGAATTAGCTTCGCTTTTCTTTTCAGCATTCCTACCTTCCCGATGAAACAGGTTGTCACCTTTGGCGAAATTATGCTGCGGCTTTCGCCGCCTCTAAACTATCGGTTCACGCAGGCAGCCAGCTTCGAGGTGAACTACGGTGGCGGCGAGGCAAATGTGGGCGCAGCATTAGCAGGGCTAGGCATACCAGCCGCGCACGTTACCTGCTTTCCGGCCAACGAGCTAGGCCAGGCCGCCACCCAAAGCTTTCAGCGCCTAGGCATGGACATGAGCCACACGGTATACAGCGGCAAGCGGCTGGGGCTTTACTTCTTAGAAGTGGGGGCATCAATGCGGGCCAGTAAAGTGGTTTACGACCGCGCCGATTCTTCCTTCGCTAACCTCGATCCAGCTGCTTTTGACTGGGATGAGATTTTGAAAAATGCCCAATGGCTGCACTGGACGGGCATCACGCCTGCCATTTCGGCTGCGGCTGCTCAAGCCATCGGTGAAGGTATCCAGGCGGCTCGCCGTATGGGTCTAACCGTGTCAGCTGACGTGAACTACCGCCGCAATCTGTGGCAGTACGGGCAGCGCGCCCAGGATGTAATGCCTGATCTCGTGGCTGGCTGCGACGTAGTGGTGTGTTCGGAAAATGACGCCGACGATTTATTTGGGATAACACCAGCTGCGGGCGCAGAGAACAAGTTCGCTTCTATCAGCGAGCAGCTCATGACTCGCTTTCCACAAATCAAACAAGTAATCAGCACTCGTCGCAAAACCCAAAGTGCCTCTCACGAGCGCATCAAGGGCCAACTGTTCGATGGTGCTTACTCGGAAACGCCTTACTACGATATCACGCCCGTGGTAGACCGAATAGGTGGTGGCGACGCCTTTCTGGGGGGCTTTATTTATGGCTCTCTGAAGTACGCCACGCCGCAGGAGGCGCTGCACTTTGCGGTAGTAGCCTCGGCCCTCAAACACACCATTCACGGCGACGTGAACCTAGTAACGGTGGCCGAAGTGGAGCACGTGCTCCAAGGCAACACGACTGGCCGCTTGGTACGGTGATTTAGCGATTTAGTGAATTAGTGAACTGGTGAAATGTCTGTGCCTGCTGCGCAAGTCAAATGACAAACTAGCCATTTCACTACATCACTGAGTCACTAAATCCCTTAATCCCTTAATCACCATTTTACCTTCCCTCATGCCTCGTTTTTCCGCTGACCATATTCTCGAAACTGTCCTGCGCCACCCCATTGTGCCGGTTTTTTACCACGCTGAGGTAGCCTACGCTAAGCGTATTATGCAGGCCTGCTACGATGGCGGACTACGGGTTTTTGAGTTTACCAATCGAGGCGAAAAAGCCCCCCAGGTCTTCGCTGAGCTGGTCACTTTTGTGCGTGATACTTGCCCCGATATGCTGCTTGGCATCGGCACGATTTATCAGGCCGAAGAAGCGGAGCGCTTCATTGCCGCCGGCGCCGATTTTGTGGTGCAGCCCGTGACCACGGAGTCCGTAGCAGCCGTGTGCCAGCAGCACGATGTGCCCTGGCTGCCGGGTGCTATGACGCTGAACGAAATCTATAACGCTACCCAACTGGGCGCGAAGCTCGTGAAGGTGTTTCCGGGCAACGTAGTCGGGCCGGGTTACATTAAGAGCCTGCGCGGCCCCATGCCTGCTGTGAAGATAATGGTGACTGGTGGCGTAGAGCCCACGACGGAGAGCCTATCTGAATGGTTTGGCGCCGGTGTAAATGTTGTTGGGATGGGCTCGCAGCTTTTTAAAAATGCTGATGACACGGCAGCCCTAAGCCGACAGATTGCTGATTTGCTGGCGTTTGTCGAAACCTTGAAAAAGTAACGCTGCCCGGATGGCGCGTTGGTCGCGCCATTAGTTTGCCCACGAGTACGAGTTCTGCTTTGCTATCAATTTCCACACCCGATGATGATACCCTCTCCAACTCAATCTCCGCCCGGCACCCCGCTTGCTGCAGCATCTGAAAAGATGAGCAAGTATCGGTGGACTATCTGCGCGCTGGTGTTCTTCGCTACTACAGTCAACTATCTTGACCGGGCCGTTATTTCGCTATTGAAGCCTTACCTCGAGACGGAGTTTAACTGGAATTCGGGTGACTATGCCAACATCGAGATAGCCTTCAAAGTCGCTTACTCCCTAGGTATGCTAGGAGCGGGGCGCATCATCGATGCACTGGGCACCAAGATTGGTTACGCCTTAGCCACTTTCCTGTGGAGCTTGGCCGCTATTGGCCACGCTTTTGTCACCAGCACTTTTGGCTTCAGTGTAGCGCGGGCTTTCCTAGGTGTAACGGAGGCCGGCAACTTCCCAGCGGCCATCAAAACGACGGCCGAGTGGTTTCCGCAGCGCGAACGGGCTTTAGCTACCGGCATCTTCAATTCGGGCTCCAACGTGGGCGCCATCATCGCCCCGCTCACCGTGCCGCTCATTGCCGAAACCATCGGCTGGAAATGGGCTTTTATCATCACCGGCGCGTTTGGTTTCGTTTGGTTGCTCTTGTGGTTTATTTACTACGAGGTACCCGCTAAGCAAGCTCGCTTGACTAAAGCCGAGTTCGACTATATCCACAGCGACGTGGACGATATGGCGGCCGCTTCGATTACGACCCAGCCTAAAGTTTCTTGGTTTAAGCTCCTGACTTTCCGTCAAACCTGGGCCTTTGTGCTAGGCAAATTCCTCACCGACCCAGTTTGGTGGTTTTATCTCTTCTGGCTGCCCGATTTCCTGAATAAGCAATACGGTTTGAAAGGCACTGATGTGGCCTTGCCAGTGGCGGCGGTGTACGTGCTGTCGAGCATCGGTAGCGTGGGTGGCGGCTGGATTCCGCTAAACTTTATCAAGCACGGAATGCCTGCTTTCAAGGCTCGTAAAACCTCCATGCTGCTCATTGCCCTGTGCGTATTCCCAATTGTATTTGCCCAGTACCTCGGCCGGATTGATATGTGGCTAGCGGTGTTGGTAATTGGTATTGCTGCGGCCGCGCACCAAGCCTGGAGCGCCAATATTTTCACCACCGTATCGGATATGTTCCCGAAGCGCGCCGTGGCCTCGGTTACCGGTATCGGCGGCATGGCTGGTGGACTGGGGGGCATTTTGCTGACAGCGTTAGTACAGAAGCAGATGTTCGTGTACTACGAGAGCATCAATCAGCTGGACAAGGCCTACTTCATCATGTTCCTGATTTGCGGTGGCGCTTATCTGCTGGCCTGGGTGCTCATGCACTTCCTCGCGCCGCGCATGAAGCAAATTTCTCTCGATTAAACGGTAAGCTGCCCTCACTACTGAACTGCTTTCCCGCTCTCTAACTCTCCCGTGTTATGCAAAAACATTTTCTGCTACTGGCGCTCCTATTATTGGTGCTGCCGGCGCTCAGCTTCGCCCAAAACAAGAAAAATATAGACGCCGCCAAACAAGTGGAAGCCTTGGAGCGCCAGCGCTTTGCGGCCCAGGTAAGCAAAGACTACGCGCTGCTAGATAAGTTTTTCGGCGAGGACCTCGTGTACACGCACTCCAACGGCAAGCAGGACAACAAGACCAGCTACATCCAGAGCATTCGCGACGGCAAGAGCGTGTACGATAAGATTGATGTGGAAGCGGTGAACGTGCGGGCCTACAACGACGGCCAAGCTGCGGTGGTGAATGGCACCATTACTATCACCTCGCCGCCCAAGCCTGATGGGCAGCTCAATATTGCCCACATCAAGTATGTGGTGGTGCAGATAAAAGACCCCAAGAAAGGCTGGCAGGTAGTGCTCTGGCAGTCCCAAAAACAGCCCGAAGTGAAGAGTTAGATTGTTGAGCTTAGGGGGTAAGAGTGAAGAACGTAGGTTCTTGCTCATGACCGCTAAAGCTCCAAGATCTTACCTCTACTGTCTAAGTTCTAAGCTCTTACCTCTCATCTCTCTCCCATGAATCCTGCCCACGAAAACAACTTAGCCCAACCGGTTGGTACCACGCTCGACCGCTACATTATGCGCAAGCAGTTGGAGTTTGCGTTTGCTACCGGCGAACTGTCGCAGCTGCTTCGCGACATTGCCTTAGCCGGTAAGATTGTGAACCGCGAAGTAAACCGCGCCGGTCTTACAAGTATTATCGGGGCCGCTGGGGGGCAAAATGTGCAGGGCGAGCAGCAACAAAAGCTGGATGTAGAAGCTAATATTCGCTTTATCCGCGCGCTAACCAATGGCAAGGAAGCCTGCGCGGTGCTGTCGGAGGAAGAGGAAGACATTATCCATACCGGCAACTGTGAGGGCCGCTACGTGGTAGCCATCGATCCTCTGGATGGCTCGTCTAACATCGACGTGAATATCAGTATTGGCACCCTGTTCAGCATTTACCGGCGCATATCTCCGGTGGGAACAGAAGCCACCGCCGCCGATTTTTTGCAGGGCGGGCGCAAGCAGGTGGCCGCGGGCTACATCTTGTACGGCTCCAGCACTATGCTCGTGTATACTACGGGGCACGGCGTGGCGGGCTTCACCTACGAGTCGTCGCTGGGCGAATTCTTTCTCTCGCACCCCGATATCCGCATTCCGGCTACCGGCCCGGTGTTCTCCATCAATGAGGGCTACTGGTTTGAGTACCCCGAGTACGTGCGTAAGTTTCTGCTCAACTGCAAGCGCCGCACCATGAGCGGACGCTACGTGGGCTCGCTGGTGGCTGACTACCACCGCAACCTGTTTACGGGAGGCATTTATTTGTATCCGCCTAATAAAAAAGCCCCCCAGGGCAAGCTGCGTCTGCTTTATGAAGGATATCCATTGGCCTTCTTGATGGAGCAAGCTGGCGGCCTGGCCTCTTCAGGCACCCAAGCAGTGCTCGATATCGAGCCTACCGATTACCACCAGCGCGCGCCTCTCTTTATCGGCTCCCCTGATCTGGTGGCCGAGCTGCTAGCCGGCGCCGACGAGCTGGTGCCGACGCCGACCTACGAGGCGGCCTCTGGCATGCATAGCGTTCAGTAAGAGTAAGTTTTCTCCGTTTCACTGCTTGTTTCTCATCCTATGAATGCGACTCAGGGCGATGCTTCGCGCCGGGAATTTCTGCAGAAGTCAATGCTGGCAACAGCGGGTTTGCTCACGCCGCTGCCCCTCACGGTACTTGGGGCGGCTAAGGCCAAGCGCCGCGTAGCCATGGTGGGCACCGGGCACCGTGGCACCGGTATGTGGGGCAAGCTATTGCTCGAAGAACACGGTGATGTTATTGAGTTTGTAGGCCTCTGCGACACGAATAAAGGTCGGCTCGAAACCTCGAAGAAGATGATGGGCGTAAACTGCCCCACTTTCACGGACTTTGAGCAGATGATGCGCAAAACCAAACCCGAAATTCTGATTGTGACCACCGTGGATTCCACCCACGATGAATTCATTATCAAGGGGATGGAAATGGGCGCCAACATCGTGTCGGAAAAGCCCATGACTACCGACGAAACCAAGTGCCAGGCAATCCTGGATGCGGAAAAGCGGACGGGCAAGAAGGTAACAGTTACCTTCAATTATCGTTACTCGCCCCACCGCCAGAAGATGTATGATCTGATCCGGCAGGGCGAAATCGGGGAGGTGACGTCCGTCGATTTCCACTGGTATCTCGACAACCGCCACGGCGCCGACTACTTCCGCCGCTGGCATCGCCTCACCGAGAAAAGCGGCTCATTATGGGTGCACAAAGCCAGTCACCATTTCGACTTGCTAAACTGGTGGCTGGAGTCGGAGCCCGAGACCGTGTACGCCAAAGGAGCCTTGGAAAACTATGGCAAAAACGGCCCGTTCCGCTTCACCAACTGCCGCCCCTGCCCGCACAAAGACAAGTGCCCTTACTACTGGGACATGACCAAAGATGCCCGCCTGATGGCCCTCTACGCCGCCAACGAGCAATACGATGGCTACCTGCGCGACGGCTGTGTGTACAAAGAAGACGTGAACATCTACGATAAGATGGCCGCCACCATCGGCTACGCCAACGGTGCGCAGGTCAGCTACTCGCTCACGGCTTACTCGCCCTACGAAGGCTACCGCATTGCCTTCAACGGCACCAAAGGCCGCATCGACGCCTGGATAAAAGAGTCGGGGGCTATGAAAATGGAGCCCTACGATGAGATTATGCTTTCTCGAAACTTCGGCAAAGTGGAGTACTTCCAGGTGCCCCAGGCCGAGGGCCACGGCGGCGGCGACAAGCTACTGCGGGCTCAGATTTTTCGTCACCCGGAAGCCCCCGACACCTATCGCCAGGCCGCCGGTAGCCGCGATGGTGCCATGGCCATTCTGGTGGGCGTAGCGGCCCGCAAAAGCATTGCCAGCGGTCAGCCCGTTCGCATTGCCGACCTTACCAATTTGAAACCTGTGGCCGTGAAGGCTTAAAGGCTAAAAAGGCGTTCATGTAGAGTAGCGCGAAGCATGACTGCTTCTTGGTTTGAGATATCGATTTATTGGGTCTGACACCTCATCATCGTTCTAAACAATTTACCACACCCTTCCACTGGGAGCTAGGTTGCCGTCAACTTCACAACCAGCCCTTTCCTCTACTATGCCCAAAATAATTGCCCCCCAGGTCGAGTTCAGTCATCTACTGAGCCAGGTTAGAAGTGTCACTCCCGAAATCCTGACGCCCGATGGTCAGTTTCTGAACCTGATGGAAGGCCGCTGGCAGGAACCCGGCAAGCCCCGCAAATTCACGTCGCCCGTGGATGGCACGGACCTAGGCGCCCTGCCTATGCTCGACCACGATACGGGTTTGCGAGCCGTTATTTTCGCCAAGCAAGAAGCCGCCGCCTGGGCCGCCACCGACCTCGACGAGCGCAAAAGCCGGGTGCAGGACTGCCTCAACCAACTCCGCGACCAGGTAGATTTAGTGGGTAAGCTGCTCATCTGGGAGATCGGTAAAACCTATAAGCTGGGATTCACTGACATCGACCGGGCCATTGAGGGTGTGCAGTGGTACGTCGATAACATCGAGGAAATGCTGGGTCAGCGCAAGCCCCTGGGTTTGGTGAGCAATATTGCCTCCTGGAATTATCCCATGTCGGTGCTGCTGCACGCGGTGCTGGTGCAGGCGCTCTGCGGCAACTCTGTTATTGCCAAGACGCCTACCGATGGCGGCTTTATCTCCCTGAGCCTCACTTTCGCTATTGCTCGGCGCTGCGGCCTACCGGTTACGCTGGTGAGCGGTCCGGGGGGCGAATTGAGCGACGTGCTCGTGAAGCATGATGCCATCGACTGCCTCAGCTTCGTGGGTGGCCGCTACAACGGCCGCAACATTGCTGATGCTCTAAGCGCCCATCACAAGCGCTACATGCTGGAAATGGAAGGCGTGAACACTTACGGCATCTGGGATTACAGCGACTGGAACAGCATGGCCGATCAGCTCAAGAAAGGCTACGACTACGGTAAGCAGCGCTGCACCGCCTACGTGCGCTTCGTGGTAGAACGTCGGCTGTTTCCGCAGTTCCTTGAAACTTACCAAAGCGCTATCCGCAGCCTGAAAGTGGGTAACCCTACCTTGGTCGATAACGCCGACGACAAGCTGCCAGACCTAGCTTTTGGCCCGGTGATTCACGCCCAGCAAGCTCAGGACCTGGATCGGTTGTACAAAAACGCCCTCCAGACCGGTGCCACGCCCATTTACGAAGGTAAGCTCGACGATAGTCTGTTCCTTCCCGGCCAAGACCGCTCAGCCTACGTGGCGCCCCGTGCGCTCGTCAACTTGCCCCGCCAAAGCGAGCTTTACTTCAAAGAGCCGTTCGGCCCCATCGATTCCATCGTGCTAGTAGATAGGGTAGAAGAACTGGTGGGAGAGATGAATATCAGCAACGGGGCCCTAGTAGCTGCCATTGCCTCCGACGACGAAAAGCTGGCCCGTCGTACGGCTAAGGAAGTGCGCGCCTTCAAAGTGGGCCTTAACAAGCTGCGTTCCCGCGGCGACCGGGAAGAAGTGTTCGGTGGCTTGGGTGAAAGCTGGAAAGGAGCCTTCGTGGGGGGCAAATTGTTGGTCGAAGCCGTCACGGAAGGCGACTCGGGGGTTTCCGTTTTGGGGAATTACGAGGACGCCACGCTGCTACCAGAGAAGATTTAGAAGCTGGGTTTCATAATACTAGCTGCATATGCAAAAAGGCTCGAAAAGGACCCTGGGGGCTTTTTCGGGCCTTTTTGCTTAGGTGAGAGTAGCTTTTGAGGGTTGATTGCTTCAAATAGCGTTTACTTTTTAGAAGCCTCTTGATATAAACTCACGCCTCCGCTCGCCCAAACTGTCCACTGGTATTTAAAGCTCAGGCTGATACCTTTACCCACTCTCCTTGTTCCACCGCATGAAACTTTCCTTGCTAGTGCTGCTGCTCTTGGGCCTGGCCTTACAAGCTCGAAGCCAGGAGCGCAAACGCGCCCGCGAGTATGGCATCCGCATTGGAGTTTTGCCCCCCGGAGCGCTCAATGCCATTACCGACGTAGCGGGTGTGCGCGTCGGGCACACCACGCTGGTGCAAGGCCAAGAGGTGCGCACCGGCGTCACGGCCATCGTGCCGCATGCGGGCAATGTATTTCAGCAAAAGGTACCTGCAGCGGTGTACGTCGGCAATGGCTTCGGCAAGCTGGCGGGCAGCACGCAAATAAAAGAACTCGGCCTCCTGGAAACACCCATTATCCTGACTAATACGCTCAGCGTGGGCACCGCAATGAACGCGGTTGTCGGGTATGTGCTGCGGCAGCCTGGCAATGAAGCAGTACAGTCGGTGAACGCGGTGGTGGGGGAAACCAACGACGGTTCCCTTAACGACATCCGTGGCCGCCACGTCACGGAGCAACACGTGCTGGCCGCCATCGAGCAGGCTCAGCCTGGCCCTGTAGCGGAGGGAAACGTAGGTGCCGGCACGGGCACAGTGTGCTTTGGCTTCAAAGGCGGCATTGGCACGGCATCGCGCCGCGTACCAGCCCAGCAGGGAGGATATACCGTGGGCGTGCTGGTGCAGACAAATTTTGGTGGCGTGCTTCAAATTAACGGGGCACCGGTAGGCCAGGAGTTAGAGCAATTTTATCTGAGTCAGCAGCTGAAAGACCGCGCCGATGGGTCATGCATGATTGTAGTAGCCACCGATGCGCCAGTCGATGCCCGCAACCTGGAGCGCCTAGCCAAACGGGCCTTTCTAGGCCTGGGCAAAACGGGTGGCATTGCCACTAATGGCAGCGGCGATTATATCATCGCTTTTTCCACTCATCCGGGGTTGCGTGTGCCGTATGCGCCTACGCCTGCTACCCAAACCACGACTACGCTTACCAACGACGCCATGTCGCCGCTGTTTCTGGCGGTTATTGAGGCCACGGAAGAAGCAATCGTCAACTCACTGTTCAAGGCCGAAACCATGCAGGGCAAGCAGCAACAGCGCATTGAGGCCCTGCCGCTAGAGAAAGTATTGAAGATTTTAAAGCACCATCATGCCCGCTAACTCGCCCCTGCACGCCTACATTCACGGTCAGATTACACCCCTCGATCAGGCTTTTTTACACATCAGCGACTTGGCCATTCAGCGTGGCTACGGCGTATTCGACTTCTTCAAGGTGCACGCGGCACAGCCGCTGTTTCTCGACTACTACCTCGACCGCTTCTACCAATCGGCGCAGCTCATGGAACTGACGGTACCGTTAGAGCGCCCGGCTTTGATTGAAGTTATTCAGGCTCTGATTAGACGCAACGGCTTGCCCCTGTCTGGCATTAAGATGATCCTGACCGGTGGCTACTCGGCCAACGGCTACGAGCCGAGCACACCTAACTTGTTGCTCACTGAGCAGCCGCTGGTGCTGCCTACGCCTGAGCAGTTGGATGAGGGCATCAAAGTGATAACGCACGACTACTTGCGCGAAATACCGCCGGCCAAAACCATCAACTATTCTATGGGCATCCGGCTGCTCAAGCAGATTAAGGCCCACGGTGCCGATGAGGTACTCTATCATCACGAAGGCGTGGTAACGGAATTTCCGCGCGCTAATTTCTTCCTGGTAAAGCAGGACAACACGGTAGTTACCCCCGCTACTAATGTGCTAGCGGGCATCACGCGCCGCAATATCCTGGCGTTGCCTGGGCAGCCTTATCAAGTAACAGCAGGTACTGTAACCCTGGACGATGTGTATCAAGCCAAAGAAGCTTTCCTGACCAGCACGACCAAGCGCGTGCTGCCAGTGGTGCAAATTGATGATGTTGTACTGGGTACGGGCAAGCCGGGGCCAGTAACCATGGCTTTGCTCCGGGCCCTGCTGCAACTGGAAGAACAACAGCAGCAAACAGTAGTCGTAACCTAGTCAAGCCAGCCTAGGAGATGTAGCATTAGTTAGTAAAGCCCGCTGGACGCAATAGCCAAGAAATTATTTGTTACAGCTGTACCCGTCGGTTAGGTTATAGTTGGGCGGCTTGATTTCGGGTCTACGTTCAATCAAGAAAGTATGCGCTTCAAAAAAAGAATGGGATAGACGGCACTCCTGCGTCAACCACAAGGAGTAATCAATGATCTGAATGTGAATTTAAAAACAGATTTTATCCTTACTCAATATTCAAGCTGCTCGATTATAGCAAAGTTAGTAAAACTATAAAGATATTATTTAATTAATAATTTATCTATATCAGCCACATATAAGAGCTTAGTAAAGCTAATAATTGTAAGAGTGATTTTTTATGAATATTATAACTATTGTATTATGGGTGTATTGCAACATGCATTTTTTGCTTCTCTACTAATAATACGGAAAACCAATTTTTTCTATTGAGAAATGTTACTTTGTAGTTAGGGTTGGCTAATAGTTTCATTTCAACCCATTGGGGGCAAGATAAATGCTTCATCCACAAATCAGGTGTGTGTAAACCCCTGTGATCTGGTTCGCATTTGCAGAGATAATCTGGAGCATCAAGGACTATAAAACGGTCGTACTGCTGCAGAAATTCATCAGAGGTTAAAACGTTTTTGTCAAATACTTCAGGGAATCTGCGCTTCCAAGCTTCCATGTGCTTATATTCCTGAGGAAGAAAGTTTCCGCTGTACTTATTAATTGCTGACTCCCAGTCTAAAATATAAAAGTATTTACTTTTATGCGCTGAATAATACATGCGCTGATGAAAGGCCGACGAAAAGGGAACAACTCTAGGTAAATCTGCATACTTCTTTACAAGGTCGGGTGACATATCATAGTTTCCTGGGAAGCCAGCCCGCTCAAATTGTACTGCATTATAGATAGGATAAGCAATGATAAGCATAGTCAGCAGAAGCAGCATACCTCGCTTTTTATAAGAGCTTCCAACTACAATTGGCGCATGGACTTTCATACGGCTGCATATAAATGCAAAAAGCAGCACCCAGCCTATAGAACTTGGAATCAGATAACGATTATAGAATATAGGTTTAACGGTCAAAGAAATAACCCATATTGCTAAGGGAACAAGCAAAAAACTAGCGCTAAGTACAATATTGCTTAATTCGTGCTTTTTGATTTTGTGTAGTATGGTGCGGGTATTAATACGCCTTGCGTTAAAATATATAATAGCTAGAATGGCAAAAAACAAAACACAAATAAATCTCGAGAAAAAACTGTTAGTAGAGATATTGTAAATATCGATTAAATCCCGAAAATCAGGCTTAGGTATCCAAGTTCTTGGCTTACCAGCATCAGCCTGAATAAAAAAAGTGGGTAGATAGAAAACAATTGTAGCCCAGGCAATAGCAAAGGATACGTAGAGCAAAGGCCTAAAAATTTTATAAATGCGATCAAATACGACAATCGAAAACAATATAGCTCCACTGTAAAAAAAACCATAAAGATGAGTATGGATAATACATGCTTGTAGGATAATATTTATTAAAAGTATACTTGCAGCTGCTTTAGGATTTCTAGTTAAATAATCATACAAAAAATAAGCTACAGTAACCAAGGCAAGAAACAAACCATACATTCGCGCTTCAGCATTCTGAATAAGAATAACACTCGAAGTACAGAATATTATTAAAACACCGATAATCGTTGGCCAAGCATTGAAGCTTCGTCGTACTGTGGTCCACACGGCTAATAATCCCGTGCAAATGCCTAAGGAAGAAAATAAGCGTAGGGATAGCTCAGATGAGCCAAAAATCTTATCCCAGTTCCAGCCCAAAAAAAAGTATAAAAAAGGAGTGTTATTCAGTTTATCATTAAAGGCAGCGATCATTCTAGTGAATGACGGTTCTGCTGTCATGTAATAAGAAAATAGCTCGTCATTCCAAAAGTACTTTTTTGAGGAAATAATAACACAACTGCTTAATAGAGAGATCACAGCTAGCGAAAGCAAAAGATACTCCCAGCTAGCAGGTTTAGAGATAGATTCTTGTTCTTTTTCTTGTTCTTTGCTGTATTCTTGCACGCTGCTCTCTTCGTTTACTTCCTTTTTTGTCATTTCTTAATTAGCATAAGTTAATGAGTTCGTAGCTTTAAACTGCTTTTCTAAGGGTGATCTTTGAATAATATTTCTTGCTATTTAATACTTTCTTCGCCCAGAGTCTACTTAATACTTGCCAGTAGCCACCCCCTACTTTTACTAATTTGAAGGAGGATATTCCCATGTCATGCGTGCGATTAATCCACGATATAGGTACTTCCTTAAAACTAAAGCCCATTAAAACTGGAAGCAAGCCCGTTTCAGCATTTATCGCAAAACCGGGCTGAGTCAGTTCAATCTGTTCTAGCACTTCCTTTTTAATAAGCTTCAGGTTATTGGTCAGGTCTCTAAACTTGGTTCTTAAAATGAAGCGTGCTAGAAAATGAAATCCTCTGTTCGCGAAAATCTTTTGGAAGGGGTAGTTTAACAGTACACTATGCCGAGAAAAACGGCTGCCTATTACGACATCATAGCCTTCGTTTGCTGCATCGAAAATATCTCGTAACTCGGGTAACAAATGCTGGAAATCACAATCCATAGAGAGAATGAATTCTCCTGTAGCCACTTTATACCCGTCCTGTATCGCCCGGCCGACTCCATTGGGCGGTGTGCGCGTAACAAGTTTAATTAATGGATATTCCTTTGATAATTCAATAATGACGTTGTTGGTATTGTCCCGGCTATTATCATCCACTAAGACTAGTTCCCGAATATACTCCCCGTATAAATTCATCAGCCGGCTGACTAAAGGGCGCAAATTCATCTCCTCATTGTGACAGGGAACAACGACGGATACCGCTTTTCTTAAGCGAGTATGCTCATATAGGCTACACTCCGGTTGCGTGGTTACTCGAGGAGGCTTTTGGGCATGAAGGAGAATGGAACCGGCCAGAACGCGAATGAAAGGCATGTTCTCGAGCAGAATAGATAAATTCTCGAGAAGCCACGAGCCCTTATACGTCAGTGGAGCATAAGCAAAATCAGTGAAAACTGAGAATACTTTGATGAACCCAACTTCTGAGATGATCTCATACAGCGCCGGTTTGCTCAGTAATCGTCGTTGGTCTTTGTTGCCCAGAAATCTTGAGATGAATCGGTTTAGATTTAAAACGGGATTCCAAGGGTTACTCTCGTAAAATAGAATTTGCCCCCCAGGCTTTAATAAGGTGTAGGCTTGTTGGAGAACCCAGGAGCAGTTCGTGACATCCAACAAGTCCATGGCGATAATAAAATCGAATTCCCTGCCTTGTAGGGCATCTGGGAAAAGGGCCAGGTTTACATACTCTACGGATTCGATTTTGCTGACTGCCTGCGCTGAATTGGCTGTGAAAGTGGCCGCTGTAATAGGATTTTCGGCTCTGGAAACCTTTAGTAGCTTCGCCGTGAGTAAACCTTGTCCGTAGCCCAGCTCTAGAATGGACTGACTGGGCATGAGGTGCATCACATGCCGGAACGTTTGAGCCCTCCAGAGCAATCGGTCCTCAACGATAGGATCTCTTTCCTGCCAATAATGATCTCGAAACTGCTCCCGTTCCCCTAGCGACTCTATAACTTCCGGCATTCAGCTTGGATCTATAATTGACTTACTACCACTCCAGAAAGTGGTTCTATCGGCTAACACTTGTAGAAGAATGTTGCGAAAATCTCAAGCGCGAGGCCTCAACTATTTGTCGTATTGTCTCGTCGAGGGAGATAGAAATATCCCAAGTGGGGAAGTGCTCCCGGATCTTCGCCAGGTTCGATATGTAGCATATATGGTCAGCGGATCTGTTTTGATCTACATATTTGTATACCTGAGGTATATTAGAATGTTGTTTAACTAGTTCGAAGGCTTCTAGAATCGAGCAGGAGTTGGCCCGGCCTCCTCCCAGGTTATACACTTCGCCTATCCGGGGCGCCATAATAAAGTGTTCGATAAAACGAGCTACATCGTGGGAGTGTATGTTATCGCGCACTTGCTTGCCTTGGTAGCCAAAGATGTTGTACTCACGCCCCTCTAGGTTACATAGAACGAGATAGCTCAGAAACCCATGGAGCTCCACCCCCGAGTGGTTAGGACCGGTTAGGCAGCCTCCGCGCAAGCAACAGGTGGGCATACCAAAATAGCGTCCATATTCCTGCACCATTACATCGGCCGCCACTTTCGAGGCTCCAAAAATGGAATGGTTAGATTGATCAATGGGAAAATCCTCCGCGATACCATGTAAATAGTTGGGATCGGCGTAATCCCAGCGCGTTTCCAACTCGACTAAATCGATCAGATTGGGCTTGTCGCCATACACTTTATTGGTCGACATATGTACGAAGGGAGATTCCGGGCAGACGCGGCGCGCGGCTTCCAGCAGATTCAGCGTGCCCACCGCATTGGTATCAAAGTCATCGAAGGGAATGGCGGCGGCCCGGTCATGGGAAGGCTGGGCGGCGGCGTGTACAATGGCGCTTGGGTTGAGTTGCTTTACTAACCCAAGCACTTGTTCGCGGTCCCGGATGTCTAATTCGTGATGATGAAAGTCACTGCCTAGTTGCATAACCAGACGACGCTGGTTCCAGCGGGTATCGCCCTGGGGACCAAAAAAAACGGCCCTTTGATTATTATCTACCCCATGGACTTGCCATCCTCTATTAGCGAAATATATGGCTACTTCAGAACCAATTAAACCCGAGGAGCCCGTTACTAAAATTTTTTTCATCTATTGAATAAGTAAAATGCAAGCGCTTTCTGCGTAGCTGACTATTTGTGTATATTTCGAACTTAGACTATATGAAAATTTAGTGCCAATGGTACGCAATGCCTTCTAAATCAACTTTACAATAAGCTAATGAGTTGACTTTTAGTCGCCAATTTTGTTTATGCCACCACCACTAGAGTAGATAAATATAGGCAGTTGCTAAAAGTCGTTAAAAGACTAAACAAATAACAACAAGTGCCATAAGCGAGACATGATTGCAACTTTTCAAGTTGCAATTTACTAATAAGTTTTATTCCTGTTTTCAGACACACCCTTGGAGCCACTTTGCTTATGCCGTCAATAATAAACTACAGGAAACTATAAGCTACTAAGTGGAGCTATGCTGGTGCTGGCGAAAAGTTTCCGGCGCCTGGCCCACGTACTTTTTGAAGTACCGAGCAAAGTAGGAAGCATCGTCGAAACCCAGCGCATCTGCCACTTGAGCCACTGACAGCGCGGAGTGCTTTAATTGGCGCTGGGCCTCCGTCACTACCCGTTCATGGATTAGGTCGCTAGCTGTTTTGTTGAGCATACGGCGACAGATAGCATTCAGGTGGTTGGCCGTGAGGGATAAGCGCTCGGCATAATATCCTACCGATTTTTGGGTGCGAAAATGTTGATTAAGCAACCGACCAAACTCCCGCACATGGTGCTGGCCGTAAGCCGGTGGCGAAGGCGAATCGTGAGGGTAAAAGCGGGCCGCGAGCTCCAGATATAAGAAGAGGTAGGCGCCCACTACAAGGTCACGATTCGAGGCGGGCTGAGCGGCGGTATTCTCTTGGTAAATGCGCTCCATTAAAGATAGCAAGCCATTGTCGGCAAGGCTTGTGTAGACTACGGGAGCATTAATCGGGTTAAAAAAAGGATACTCCACCAGCCTAGCCGCCGGGTACTGCTGTAGATAAAATCCCTCCTCAAAAAATAAGATAAACCCACGCGCATCAGCCGACAGTGACCACGAGTGAACCTGCCCTGGCACCAGAAAAAACAAGCTGCCCGGCTGTAAATCGTACGAAATCAGGTCGATAGTATGGGTGCCGTAGCCGTGCGTAATGTAGAGCAGCAGGTAAAAATCGTGCGCGTGAGGCTCTTGCACGTGCGGAAACTGCGCCACGTGCACCTCTAACTGCTGAATATAGTATAGGTGCTGGTGATGGGAGAGGAACGCATCAAGCGCCAAAACCGGCAACGACGGAGCTTTCATAGGAGCGGGCTGAAGCCGTTATCCAGGCCCTAGCTTGTCGGCGCAAGCTACACAAGGTTCGCTTCCAGGTGTTAACTCGCTACTACGTACGGCTGGTTGGCGGTAGCTGGCGTGCGGTATTGCAGTAACATAAAAAAAGCGGCCAACCGATATCGGTTGGCCGGTGAAAAAAGTTAAGCAAGGGCGTTCAGGGGGCTTTTTTGTTCGACAGGCTTCTGCCCATCCTCTAGCTGCCGACGTTTAGAGTATTTCGGGTCGAAATGAATGAAGCCAAACAGATATAGCATGATGGCGCGAGAGTAGCGCAACGTGAGCGGCGCCGTGACCAGCACAAAGCCTGTTACCACAAGCACGTATACCCACACTGCTGGATCGTTGAATAAGTAGTAGGTAGCTACTCCTCCCACCGCAAAGCAAGCCACTGAAAAGGCGTAGCTCACAAACATTGCCCCCCAGTAGAAGCCTGGCTCTGGCTCATAGGCTACCTCGCAGACGGGGCACCGCTCGGGCATCACCGCGTACTTGGTAAGTCGATAGGCGGGGTAAAAAAACAACTTGCCTTGATGGCAGCGCGGGCAGCGTAGATCCAGAAGAGCTAATGTTGAAGAATCAATAGGTTTCATAACAGTTTGATTATGAATAATTTGTTAACACAAAATTAACTATGGTACACTAGCCAGGTAAGACACAAACTCGGGTAGTTACCGCACAAATCAACGATCTGCTCACTCTGACTTTGTATGAAATCTCCCAACATCAATGTGCCTCCCTTTCCAAAGGGAGGCACATTGATGTTGGGAGTACTCGCTACCTAATATGTTTTCTTGCTGGGCCTTGCTCTAACTACTTTGATCTAAACCCCGAAAGCGGATATTCTCATTCAAAGTAGAACCCTGAGACCTGACCATCCAGGCAGGCTGCATTTGGCCTGCCTGGATGGTCAGGTCTCAGGGTTCTGAGCGAAGCCGGCGGGGCTGGCTGCGGCAGCGTTATAGCATCCACACTTTTATCCCGAATGAGCTTGTTCAATGCCGGAATATCCTGCTCCTTGAGCATCTTGAACTGATTGAGCTGCTGATTTATCTGCTCCGTTACTTCCTTCTTAAACGCTACAGCCTGTTCTGTGGGTCGATAGTCGCCGGTGCTGGCCTGGCCGACCAGGTTAGCCAGCTTGTTGTTTAAGCGAATGGGGAAGTTCAGCGGGTCCTGACCGCTTTTGTTCTTGGTCTGGTACAGTGTCTCCTCAATCTGGGTCATTTTCTTGTCAATGGCCGCTGCTGTATCCACCACATCCTTAGCATTAGCCTGGTCTTTCAAGGGGCCCATGATGGTGTTGAGCTGCCCGCGAATGGTGCGGATATCGCGGATAGCATCGTGGGTTTCCGTGAGCTTCTGCTGCACCTCTTGTAGGAAGTTAAACTGCGCCTGTAAGTCCTCGGGGGTGGCTTTGCTACGTGGGTCGGGCAGCACGGTAAAGGCCGTTTCCCGAGTTTCCTGATTTAGTGTCAGGCGGGCTTTATAAGTGCCTGGCACGGCCCTAGGTCCCTGGGTGCCGCCACCCCACAGAATTAGCCCTTCAAACTGGCTGGCATCGGGGTAGCTCAAATCCCATACGTATCGGTTCAGGCCCTTACGAGTAGGCAGTAGCTCTCTTTTTACCTTGGCTTTTTCTGCCTTCGTCAAATTTTTGCCCCCCAGTTCGCGGTCGGTGTTAGCGAACGTGCGAATAAGCTTGCCACTTGAATCCAGGATTTCCAGTTTCACTTTGCTGGTAGAATCTTGCTTTTGGGCGAAGTGATAGTGAATCATAACCCCACCCGGATGATTCTGGCCTGCGGTTTTAGGAATAGTAGGAGTGCCGCGTCCCTCCATCTTATAGGTCGGGGTAGGCGTGTACAGATGAAACTTGCTGGCGGCCACCGGCGCGCTCAGCTGGTGCAGAGGCGTGATGTCGTCGAGCAACCAGAACCCGCGGCCCTGAGTTGCGGCAATTAAGTTGTCATTTTTAATCGTGAGGTCGGTGATAGAAGCCGGCGGCAGATTAAGCTGAAACGGCTGCCACTGCTTGCCATCATTAAAGGAGACGTACATGCCATATTCGGTGCCGGCGTAAAGTAGACCGGGGCGCTTATGATCAGCGCGGACTACGCGGGTAAAATGCGTATCAGGAATGCCGGTAGTGATTTTTGTCCACGTCTTGCCGTAGTCGGTCGTCTTATACAGGTAGGGTCGAAAGTCGCCGGACTTGTACATGGTGGCCGCCACGTAGGCGGTACCCTTGCTGGTGGGGTGGGCGTCGATGCTGTTAATCTGAATCCAGTCGGGCATGCCTTTGGGCTGCACCTTCGTCCAGGTTTTGCCCTGGTCACGGGTTACGTGCAGCAGCCCATCGTCGGAACCTGTCCAGATAACGCCTTGCTCGGCCGGCGACTCCGCAATGGCGAAGATGGTACCGTAGTACTCCACGGCCGTATTATCTTTGGTAATGGGTCCACCCGACGGCCCCAGGGTTTTCGGATCGTTGCGGGTCAGGTCGGGGCTAATTATTTCCCACGACTGCCCTTCGTTGGTTGTAGCGTGCAGATGGTTGGAGCCGGCGTAAAGCTTTTTGGGGTCGTGGGCGGAAAACAACAAGGGAAAATTCCACTGAAACCGATACTTCATGCCCTCCGCGCCGTGGCCCATGGGGTTGTCGGGCCACACGTCAATATTGCGCTCCTGCTTGGTGCTATGGTCTACGCGGGAAAGAAAACCATCGTAGCTGCCCCCGTACACGATGTCAGGGTTGCGCGGATCCACTGCTATGTGGGCGCTTTCGCCCCCTGCCGTTGCCTCCCAGTCGCGTTCCTCGATGCTACGGCCCGCCGTGCGGTGCGGAATGCGTACGGTTGAGTTGTCTTGCTGGGCCCCGTAAATGCGATAGGGAAAAGAGTTGTCGGTAACCACGCGGTAAAACTGCCCCGTGGGCTGGTTGTGGTACGTAGTCCAGTTCAGGCCACCGTCGGTGCTCACTTGGGCACCACCGTCGTCGGCCATCACCATGCGGTTGGGGTTCTCGGGAGCGATCCATAGATCGTGGTGGTCGCCGTGGGGGGCATCATTGGCCTGGAAGGTGCGGCCTCCGTCCTTGCTTTTATGGTACGATACGTTCAGCACGTACATGACGTCTGCATCCTTGGGGTCAGCATAAATACGGGTATAGTACCAGGCCCGCTGGCGCAGATTGCGGTCGTCTGAGAGCTTCTGCCAGTTCTTTCCGCCATCATCGGAGCGGAATAAGCCTCCCTTTTCAGCCTCCACCATAGCCCACACCCGACTGGAATTTACGGGCGAAACCGCCACGCCAATGATGCCTAAAGTGCCCGCTGGCAAACCTTCATTGCGGGAAATATCCTGCCAAGTGTCGCCGCCATCGGTGCTTTTCCATAGGCCCGAGCCCGGGCCACCCGAGGAGAAGCTGTACGGGGTGCGCCGCACGTTCCAGGTGCTGGCGTACAGAATGCGCGGGTTCCCAGGGTCCATAATTAGGTCGACGGCGCCCGCGTCTTTGTTGGCAAATAGAACTCGCTCCCACTTCTTACCGCCATCCTTAGAGCGGTACACGCCGCGCATCTCGCTGGGCGCGTACAGGTCGCCCATTGCTGCTACGTACACCAGATCCGGGTTTTTGGGGTGAATGCGGATGCGGCCGATATGGCGCGAATCCTTCAGGCCCACGTTCACCCAAGTCTGGCCCGCATCCTGCGACTTCCACACCCCAAAGCCCGACGACACGTTGCCACGCACGGTTTGCTCGCCCTCGCCAGCGTACAGCACGTTCGGGTCTGACTCGCTGACGGCTACGGCCCCAATGGAGCCACCGAAGTAGCGGTCCGAGATGTTTTCCCAAGTGCCACCGCCATCGGTGGTACGCCACACGCCGCCCCCGGCCGTGCCCATGTAGTACAGGTTGGGGTTGCCGGGCACGCCCGTCGCCGTACCCGCCCGCCCACCACGGTACGGGCCAATGGAGCGCCACCGCAAGCCGTTGTACAGGGTAGTGTCATATACGGCCGCCGTGCCTTGGGGGGCTTTTTTTGATTTGGAGCGCTGTTGTGCCTCGGCTGAAGTAGCAAGTAGCAGAAGAGACAGCACGCCAACAAAAGCGGCATTCAACGGTAGCGAAAGTTTCATGCGCAGGGAAATTAACATGGAGTAAACGCTGAGAGCGGGCGCCCAAAAACCACGGTGAAAGGGCTTAGCAAGTCAACTGCCTCTAAGGTAATCAGCCTTAAATACTAAACTAGCGAGCAGCTTTCTGAGGGGCTATAATCTACTGATGGAGTTGCTGCTGATGACGCAGTAAAACCTGCTCTGTACTACCTTAGCAGCTATGCGCTGCTACCTGCTCTTTCTGTTGCTTTTCGCCCAAATCGCCTCGGCTCAAACCCAGAAGGCTGACGTTCTAATCCGTAATGGTCGGATCTACGATGGCACCGGCAATACCTGGACCCTGGGCGACGTGGCCATCCGAGCGGGGCGTATTGTGGCCGTGGGCTGGCTGGCCGCCAGTTACCCCGCCGACACCGTGCTGGACGTGAAAGGGCTGGCCGTAGCGCCCGGCTTCATCGACGTGCACACCCACATCGAAGACGACGAGCTGCGCCAACCCACCGCCGATAACTTTATCTACGACGGTGTGACAACCGTGGTGACGGGCAACTGCGGCTCCTCGCGACTGGCACTGGGGGGCTATTTTCACGTGCTGGATAGTGCCCGATTGTCGGTGAATGTAGCTTCGCTGATAGGTCATGGCACCGTGCGCAAGGCCGTGTTGGGCCGGGCAAAGCGCACGCCCACGGAAGCCGAGTTGCTGCGCATGGAAGGACTGGTGGATAGCGCTATGCGGGCCGGCGCCGTGGGGTTATCGTCGGGGCTAATCTATATTCCGGGCACCTATGCGCAGACCACTGAGCTGGTGCGCCTGGCGCGAGTAGCGGGCCGGCACCACGGCCTCTACGCCACTCATATGCGTAATGAAAGCGACAGTGTTACCTTCTCCATTCAGGAGGCGCTGCGCATTGGCCGCGAAGCCGGGCTACCGGTCCAGATTTCTCACCTCAAGCTGGGCGGACAGCAGAACTGGGGCCGAACTGCCAACATGCTCAATCTTATTGAGGAAGCCCGTCGGGCGGGTCAGGAAGTCACCATCGACCAATACCCCTACACGGCTAGCTCTACTTCACTCAGTACTCTGATTCCTGAGGATGTGCAGGCCGATGGCCGCGACTCCCTGCAGGCTCGCTTGGCGCGCCCTGCCGTTCGTAAGGCGGTAGTGGCTAGCATGGTAGAGCGCCTGCGCCGTCGTAAGCTCAAGCACTTCAGCTACGCCGTGGTGGCCAGCTTTCCGCCCGATACTAGCTATCAAGGCCGTAGCATTGAGGAAATAAACCGTCGTCGGGGCCGTCGTCACAACGCCCGCGCCGAAGCCGCCACTGTGCTCGATCTGGTGCTACAGCACGATGCGGGCATGGTGTTCCACGGTATGAGTGAAACAGATGTGCAAAACATCATGCGTTACCCGCAGAATATGGTGGCATCGGATGCCAGCATTCGGGTGTGGCAGGAGGGCGTACCGCATCCGCGCGGCTACGGCTCCAATGCCCGTGTACTGGGTCACTACGTGCGCGAAAAGCACGTGCTGACTCTGGAGGAAGCCATCCGCCGCATGACCAGCCTGCCCGCCCAAACCTTCGGCTTCGCGGATAGAGGCTTGCTGCGCCCTGGTTTCGTCGCTGATATTGTCGTTTTCGATCCAACTACTGTAGCTGACCGCTCGACCTTCGAGAAGCCTCATCAATACTCTGTGGGCATGCAGTATGTGCTGGTAAATGGCCGCATCACCCTGCGCGATGGCCGCCATACCGGAGCCCGTGGGGGGCAAATTTTGTATGGTCCGGGCCGCCAGCTATAACGCTACTCGAGTTTTACGCTTTCTCCAATACCCGCCAGCCGTGGGCTGGTACTAGCAATTCTTCGCCCGACGATAGGGTGAGTGTAGTGTCATTGAAGATGTCGGTCCAAGTACCTGCAACTTCACCAGGTAATGGCAGCGTCTGTGAAGTGGCCGCGCCGTTGATAACGCAGAGCACGGCGTTACCTTCCTTGTGGCGCCAGAAACCATAAAGGCCGGCGGGACCGGGTAGACGCTCGAAGTGACTGGCGGTGTCGCCGTTGCGCAGGGCCGGGTGCCGACGCTTGAGTTGCAATAGGCGAGTGTAGAAATCCTGCAGCGGAAAATCTTGCCAATCAATCGTGTCCTTATTGAAGAAGGCCAGGCGCCGGTTCAGGGCCGCTTCCTGACCAGTATAGAGCAATGGCATGCCAGGTAATAGCACCGTGAGCACGGCGAAGGGCAGCGCCATCGGTCCCAGACGCTCATACTCGGTGCCGTCCCAACTGTTCACATCGTGGTTGCTGGTAAAATGCATCAGATAGACCGAAGGCGGATATTTGGCTCGCTCAGCGGCCAGGTAGTCATCAATGGCTTGGAGTGGCTGCTTGCCTTCCGCAATGTGGTCGAGCAGGTAGTGCAGACGCAAGCCAAAACTCATGTTGAAGGCCTTTTCTAGCAGCTTGGTATCGCCGTTGAATTCCTCCCAAGAAAGCCCCCCAGATGGATATAATTCGTCCCATTCGGCCAGCATAAATAAGGGCTTCACCGCGTCCAGCTCCACACGGGCATCGTTCCAGAAATCGGTGGGCACGAGGCCGGCCACGTCGCAACGGTAACCGTCGATGTCGGTCACGCGCACCCAGTAGAGCAGAGTATCCGTCATGTAGCGGCGCAACTCTGGGTGGGTGTAGTCGAAGGCTACTACATCGGTCCAATCGGCTACGGGCGGCACCAGGTTGCCCTGGGCGTCGTGCTGGTACCAGTCAGGGTGTTCGGTTACGAGTGCATTGTCCCAACTCGTGTGGTTGGCTACCCAATCGAGCAATACACGCAGACCTAAGCCGTGGGCTTTGCTTACAAGATTGCGCAAGTCGTCGAGGGTACCGAACTCGGGATTGACACCAAAATAGTCGCGCACGGCATATTGGCTGCCTAGGCTGCCTTTGCGTTCCACCTCGCCAATGGGATGAATAGGCATCAGCCACACAATGCTTATGCCCATAGCGGCCAAGCGGGGTAGATGACTTTCGAATGCACGGAAAGTACCTTCTGGCGTATAATTACGCAGGTTCACCTCGTAAATAGTAGCCTGGGCTGCCCACTCCGGATGGCGAACCTGGAACAGATGGGCATGAGGATGAAGGGCAGAATCAGACACGGCAGCAACTATGGGGGGCAAAATGACTGCGTCAGTGTACGCAGGATGAAGCTCAACAGGCTACTGCAGTGACTTTTTCAGTGGATTGTGGCCGTCTTTTTCTCCACCGTTGATAGGTAAGATAGAACCCGACAAGCGCGTTTCGGGAATGGTGCCGTACGCTGGCTGCAAGCCGCCTAAGTCGATGGCAATACGGTCGAGCACGACGCCCGGGTCGATCAGGTAAAGCGTGAGCGTGTGCCGCCCTGGGCTGAGTTGTTGCCCTTTAATTTGCCTCTGGGCGCTGTTGCGTAGCACATTCACCTTCCACTCTTCCGAGCGACCTACCGTTTTAAAATCAACTACGCGTACAGGCCCATTATCCAGGGCTACGCCGTAGCGCATGCTGCTTGAGCGGGTGGTAGGGTGGGTGGGCAGCGAAGAGACGGTAACGACGGGCGCCGCTTGCGTGAAGGTGTAAAAGTCGTACTCCACGGCCGGCGCCAGCACCCGTAGGTTGACGGTATCTACGGGCGGGGTGGCCAGCAAAGGTTGAGCTTGTACGGATTGGCCCGTGTGGCCAAGTCCCTCCACTACGGCCCAGTGGCTCGCGGCCTTATCGACTTTTCGGCTGTAATGAGCAGCCGCCAAAGAAACGTACCCATTACTTTCGATAAAGCCTTTGTAATCAGCCGCTAGTTTAGCTTCAGCCGCCGCGGCTCGCACAGCCACACGGAAGGTTTTGCCAGCGCCAGTAAACGTCAGGAAGCCAGTAGACTCGCCACGCTTGGGTACTTTGCTCCAGTCGACAGAAACCTGCAGGCGCTGCTGTTTTTGGCCGATGACTGAAGTCAGACTGCCTTTTTTCGCGGAAAGCCCCAACCATTTAGCTGAGGACTTCACTTTCCAAGTAACGGCTTGGCGACGGCTTAGGAATACATCAATAAAATATGACTGTTGACCCCAGGGATAAAAAGTGGGCAGCCTCAGGGAAGATGCGGGCGTGACGGCTTGAATTGAGTCGTGGGGGGCAAATCCTTCGGGCGCGATGCCCCAAATCTGGGTGGTATCAAGGGTGAGGGGAGGAGCAGTTGGCGCTTGGTACACGGGCAGGTCGCGGGGCTTCATCGACATCATGCCGCGCCATTTGCCCCCCGCCAGCTGGTTGTTATAATACTCCGTTTCTTGCTCAATACTGGCGTAGGCCTGTTGGGCCCACAAAGCATAATCCGCGGCGCTGGCGCGGTTTTGCTTCGCGTACAGGTAGCTTTTGTCCTGATACAGAAACTTCTGATTCATCAGCGCCGCACCCACGACGGGATAATAGACCAGTTCGTAAAACGCATCGGCGCGGGCCGGCGCGATTTGGGAGCGCAGCTGCTGGACTTGCTGCACTAAGGCTTGGTAGCGGTCGAGGCGGCGTTGGGCTTCGTCGCCGTAGTAGAAGTGGTTATACTGCGTACGTTGGGTCGGCGTGGTGGGCTCAGTTTGGCTCCAGCCCATGAACTCCGGGCGGCGCTCGAAGGCCAGGTCGTAGTATTCCCACAAGATGTCGCGCAATGCCTCGGCGTGTTTTTCTCCAAACGCCTCCTGCAACCACTGTTGTAAGTGCGCTGGCCCATAAGTGCTCTGCGCAAATGGCCGGGCGTCATAGGCCATATCCAGGAACAGTTGCGTGTTGTATTCCAGCGGCTTAAGGTCGCCCACGTTCAGCACCCAAAGCCGATTGGATTTTAGCGCGTGGGATTTCATCATTTCCTCCCGAATGAGGGCCGGGTGGGTGGAACTTAGCCAGAGGTAATCGTGCGGCCGGCCCCAGTAAGAAGCGTGATAATACACTCCTGAGCCGCCCTCACGGGTTTGCTCTTCCGGGTTACTCAGGCGGCTGATATAACCGTAGTTATCATCGGGCCACACCAGCGTCACGTCATCAGGAAGTTTTAGGCCGGCGTCGTATACGTCCAGGACTTCCTTATAGGCCGTGAATATCTGCGGGATGCGGGTCACGTCTGGAGCCACGTGGCGGCGCAGGATTTCGCGCTGGTCGGCCAGCACGTTTTGCAGCATATGGGCGGCTTGCTGAGGCGTTTTGGCGCCTTCCATACCGCTATCGTGCACGCCGCGCATACCCAGCGAATAGATGGCCTCCAACGAGCCCGCTTGCTTGGCTCGCTGCTCCCAGTAGCGGTACACGGCGGGTTTATTACGAAAATAGTCGAACGGCCCCATCGTTTTTTCGTGCCACTCATCTACGTTGTTGCGCAGCATGGGCTCGGCATGGGAAGTGCCCACTAGAATAGCGTAGCGCTCGGCCATTTGCGCGTTGCCGGGATAGTGAAAAAACGCTTTGGTGCTCGGGTGCATAGCCGGCCAAATCAGGTTGGCTTTCAGGCGCAATAGCAACTCAAAAAGGCGCGCGTAGGTGTTCGGACCAATGTCCTTAATATCCTTATCCAAGTTCAGCGCCGCCCAGGGTTGTAAGCCCCAATCTTCGTCATTCAGAAAGATGCCACGATACTTCACTGTAGGCGCGGGGCTGTGGTATACGCCGGCCGTGAGGTACAGATTATCCTGATGCTGAGGTGTCACATCGGCCCACCAGTACCAGGGCGACACGCCCAGGCGACGCGACAACTCGAATACTCCGAAGGCCGTGCCCCGCCGGTCGCTGCCCGCTACTACTAGCGCCTTTCCCGCCCTCCCAAACGGTTGGTCTACCACGCCGATACTAAACGTTTCGTGCTGCCCTTGAAGCTGCTTTAGATTTGCCGCTCCCGCCGCCGCCAGCTTATCAATCAGGGCAGACTGGCCCAAGGTGCCGATTAGCACAGAATAGGGTGCTAGCGGCCTAGGTTCGGTGTGCAACGCGGACGTCGTGCCGGTTATACTGTTGATGTCGTGAGCTAGGGCTTCGGCCGCTACGCGCACCACTTCCGCATCCTTTGCATCTAGGTAGATCGGGGCCGCTGTGCGCTGGTGCACCAACGGAAAAACCGCTGAGCTGTGCGAAGCAGCTAATTGCAAAGGTGCCGGCTTACTTTCCTGTGCCCTCGCCGGTTGGCTTAGAAGTAAAGTCAGCAATGCTAGAAGGTGCACTGTCCATTTTTTCATCGGATATCAGATTCCTATAAGCAGAAGGGAAGAAGAGGGCACGCTGGGACATAAGATGACCAAGAGATAATGACCAACGACCAGCCGCCTGCCCGAGGCCACGCTAAAGCCGCTTAACACTAGGCGACAATCTACAGTACAGCGCTTTATGTATGGTAACAGAAGCAATAAAAATGCTTCTAATATCGAAGTCTGGGGGGCTTTTTTCAGTGATTAATGAGGGTTTTTGGTAGCTTTAAGAATACTCAATGGAGTTAATCCGCTACGCGCCGTGAGAGGTCTGCTGATTACCCTACTGCTCGGATTATTGCTCGCTGGCTACACCCACGCCCAGACGACGCCCTATGCGGTTATTGACTGGAAGGCGCCCACCACGCTCAATACCTATCTGCTCCAGCAGGTGCACCAGCAGTACGACCGGCGGCGCGCGGCCATGGCACGGGCCACGCACGCAGGCCTGGCGATGCAGGTGTATCAGGATAGCATTCGGGCGCGCTACCGCAGCCTGATAGGGCCTTTGCCGACGCGCACGCCGCTGAAGGCGCGCGTGGGGGGCAAAATCGCGCGCGACGGCTACCGCATCGAAAAGATAATCTACGAAAGCACGCCGCGCCACCACGTAACGGCTAACCTGTACGTGTCGAACCGACGGGGCCGCAAGCCGGGCGTGCTGCTTTTTTGTGGGCATGAGGCTACTGCCAAAGCCACCGAATCATACCAAAAGACTGCTATTCTATTTGCCCAAAATGGCTTTGTGGTGCTGGTCATCGACCCGATCTCGCAGGGCGAACGGTACCAGCTGACCGACGCCAGCGGCCAGCCGCTTACCCGCGGAGGCACCACCGAGCACACCCTGCTCAATGCCGGCGCTACCCTGCTGGGTACTAGTGTGCCCGCCGCCCAACTCTGGGACAACGTGCGTGGCCTCGACTACCTCCTCACCCGCTCCGAGGTAGATCCTGACCGCATCGGCTGTCTCGGCAACTCCGGGGGGGCCACTCAAGCGGCCTATTTTATGGGTTTTGATGAACGGGTGAAAGTGGCCGCCTTATGCAGCTACGTGGTTATTAGCGAGCGAAACCTAGAGCTTAGCGGTCCTGCCGACGGCTGCGTGCAATTGCCCGGCTCCGGCCCTGCTGGCCTCGACCTGGGTGACTGGCCCCTCATGTTTGCGCCCAAACCTCTGCTGCTCCTGGCTGGCCGCTACGATTTTGTGGATTATACCAGCCTAATGGCCACGTACGCTGAGTTGAAGCACAGCTATACGGTGCTGGAGAAGCCTTTGCAGATCAGTCACTTTACCTATGACGATGGGCACGGCATCTCCCAGCCCAAGCGTGAGGTGGCCGTCGCCTGGTTTCGGCGCTGGCTGTACGAAGATACTCGACCCGTGCAGGAAGCCAACGTAGCTACTTTACCAGCCGAGAAGCTGCGCTGCACCTCAACGGGCCAGGTGACTACGGCCTTCGCCAACGAAAGCACCCTGCCCGAGGAGTACCTAGTGCAGGCTCAGGAGCTGGCTCGTCAGCGCCCAACCCTTACGCAGCTGGATCTGGCCGCCGCAGTGCGGAAAGTACTAGCGTTGCCTGCTACCACAGCCGTAGTGCCCCCCACAACTGCCGCCGATCAGGGCAACGTGCAAGCTCGGGGCCTCACGTTGCGCAAGCTGTTGCTGCGCCGCGCCGGCCAGCCACCTTTACCAGCGCTGCTGGCTTTGCCGCCCAATAATTTGCCCCCCAGCAAGGTTGTTGTCTGGCTGTCCGACCAAGGCAAAGCTGCTCTCCTAGATAGCGCCACGCTACTTGCGAGCTACTTGCGGGAGCGAGCAGCCGTACTGCTCGTAGATCTGCGAGGTTTGGGCGAAACCACCGATCCACCCGCCTTCAACGACCCTAAGTACTACAACCAAGAATACCGGCCGGCGCTACTGGCCCTGCATCTGGGGCGGCCCCTGCTGGGGCAGCGCGTGGAGGATGTATTTACGGTACTGAGCTTTATTAGTCATGATAACCGGTTCAGGGCTTTGCCCATTGATGTACACGCAACTGGTCGAGCGGCGCCGGTTGCTCTGCACGCGGCCGTACTAACCCCGCAGATTAGCCGGGTTGAGGTGAGTAATTTGCCTAGCACTTTCATAGATATTCTGACCCACCCAACCACCAAAGATTGGTATTCGTTGGTGCTGCCCAAAGTGCTGCATTACTACGACTTACCTGACTTGATAACGGCACTGGGTCCTCTACGGCTGCATAGTCGGGTTGCGCTTGTAAAGTGAACAGGCGGCAGCCTGCTTACTGTTCAGCCTTTTTTGTGAGGTGACAGTGGCAAGAAAATTGAATTCATTTGGGGCAGCAGCAGGGGGAAGGTGGCCAAGGGAAGTATGAATTGATTCATATTGGCTTTAATTACAGTGTTTTGTTTTGTACTGCCGATCTGATGTTACTCTGTTTCCCTTTCGCTTTCCGCCGCTTCTTTCTTATTATTGGTCTGTGGGCAGTAGCTCATTTCAGTCACGGGCAGCGCTTTGCAGCCATAGGCGACTACGGGCACGCGGGCCGTGCTGAGCAAGATGTTGCGAACCTAGTCAAGAGCTGGGATCCAAACTTTATTATCACCCTCGGCGACAACAACTACGAGCTGGGCGACTCCGCCACCATCGACCAAAATATAGGGCAGTATTATCACGCCTACATTTACAATTACAAAGGTCGCTACGGGCCCAGCGCATCCACCAACCGCTTTTTTCCCGCCCTCGGCAACCATGATTATTACACCAGAAATGGTGAGCCGTACAAAGACTATTTTACCCTGCCTGGCAATGGCCGCTATTACGATTTTGTGCGTGGCGACGTTCACTTTTTTGCCCTCGACAGTGACCCCGCCGAGCCCGATGGCATAGATGCCAATTCCATCCAGGCTCAATGGCTTAAGAAGAAAATGTCAGCTTCTACGGCGCGCTGGAAGGTTGTGTATTTGCACCACGCGCCATATTCCTCATCGGGGCATCATGGTAGTATTAAAGTAGTACAGTGGCCTTTCCGCGAGTGGGGCGCATCCGTCGTATTAGCCGGCCACGACCACCACTACGAGCGACTTCTAGTTGATGGCTTGCCATATTTTGTTAATGGCTTAGGGGGTCATAGCGTTAAAAAGGTCCAAAAGGCACCCTTGCCCCAAAGCCAGGCCCTATATGGCGACGACTTCGGGGCCATGCTGCTCAATGCTTCACCCGATAGCTTGGTTATGCAGTTTTATACTCGCAAACGACAGCTGATTGATACGTATACCATCCACCAAGCTTTAAGTACGACGCCTATGCTGTACCCAGTTACGCCTAATCCTTTTCAGGACGTAACGCGGGTTGAGTTCTCCTTGCCTACAGATGCAGTAGTGCAAGTGAGGATTCTAAATACATTAGGTAAGGAAGTAACTACTCTTCATCAAGGCTTGGTAAAGGCTGGCCGCCATCGTCTTGAATGGCAACGCAATGCGTTACCCGCGGGCATTTATTATGTACAATTAGTTGGCAGCGACTTATCGCTAGTAACCCGCGCTGTAGCGTATTAGGTCCTCCGCTCTGTAAGTCACTCGTACGAGCGGCATTAGCATTTCCACATTGCGTGTTGTTGCTTTTGCCATGCTAGCGAGCAGCGCCCCTTCGCGCCTGCGCCTTGCGCCAATTGTCTACCCGTAAGAGGGGGCATTACTTCTCTTTCCTTCAAAAAGCAGCTTATAAAGCTCATCATCTCTTGCGCGAGCCCGTCTCAGCAATAGTAAGAGACGGTGGGCTTTTTTGGTATTCGCCTAACTTTCAGGGCATTAGTATAGTAAAATCTATTTTCTTTGTTTAGTTATATAATATATAGGTGTGGCATGATTTTTAGTAAATGAGCATATTCATAAAACCCATTATTCACGCTATACTTTCTCTACTTGACCAAGCCATATGCGAAAAAGTCTTACTGCTATAAAAATAACAAGCTTTCTAATTGCCTTACTCGTTATAACAGCGAAATCAGTTGCTGGTGATATCGTTACAATTCCAGCAAAGTTTTACCATATAGATCATAAAAACCATTTAATAATAATTAATAGAAATATAAGCCAAATTTCTTTAGATGCTACTGGGGTTACTACACTTCTACTCGACAAGCAGTATGATTTTGTAGGGCCAGTCACTTCTTTTAATACAGCATCCTCTTATCAAATTACTTACGAAGACGTACTATATACGCTATACTTTACACAGCTTCCGGTCATCCATATTGGGTCTGAAAATGAAATAGTAGATAGCCCCAGCGTTTATGCTGAGTTTTCGATGTCTGAGTCGAATGGGGTTATTACGGAGTCGGCAGTGGGCGTAGAAGTTCGCGGTTCTTTTTCACAATCATTTCCTAAAAAGTCTTACGAACTAAGCTTTTGGAGTGATAAAACTGGAAAAGAAAGCCGCGACGTGCGATTTCTGCAAATGCGCACTGATAATAAATGGAATCTACAGGCGATGTATAACGAGCCTTTACGCTTAAGAAGTAAAGTCTCTAATGAACTATGGCAGGATATTCACCAAATATATTATAAGGATAAAGAGCCCGACGCTAAAAATGGAATTGATATGGCGTATGTAGAGGTTTTTATAAATAATCATTATAAAGGACTATACGCGCTTAGTGAGCGAGTTGACCGCAAGCAGTTGAAATTAAAAAAATATAGCAGTGGCATAAAAGGTGAATTGTATAAAGGCTCCTATTGGGACGATGCGGTAATATTCAATAGTGCGCCACCATTCAATAACGCAAGTGAAACTTGGAGTGGCTTTGAATATAAGCACCCCGAGGAAGAAATTAACTGGTCTAACTTATACAGCTTCGTAAACTTTGTCACGAAAAGCACTGACCAAGAGTTTAATCGTGATTATAAAAAATGGTTCAGACTTGATAATGCTGTTGACTACTATATTTTCCTTAATTTATTAAGAGCTGGTGATAATTATGGGAAAAACTTATATATCGCTAAGTACAAAACGGATGACCCTTACTTCTATGTGCCTTGGGATTTAGATGGCGTATTCGGCACTGATTGGTCGGGGCAGAATGTAAATGCCACAGATGGTATCCTAACGAATGGATTTTATGCACGCATGATGCAGGATCGTTCGCCTACAGGCTTTCGAGCTGCATTAAATAAGCGCTGGGCTGAGCTGCGAGCTACGGTTATAACTGAAGATTTTATTTTATCGAAATTCAATAGCAACCATGAGCTTCTCTTAAATAACAATGTTTATGAGCGAGAGCATGCTGCTTGGAGTGCATACACGCACGAAGAATCTCAACTTACGTATATTGGAATATGGCTTAAGTACCGTCTAGAATTTTTGGACGTTGCTTTTGGTAAAGAATTACTTCCTTCAGACGTGGTCTTAAGTACCCAAGACGCTCAAAACGAAGTGTCATTGCAACTTTACCCCAATCCTGCGAAAGACTATTTTACTGTAACTTTTGATTCTGGAGCCTACGACTTAATTATTCAGGATATAAATGGTAAGGTGGTAACCAAATATTTTTTATCAGGAAAAGTAAATAAATTACCACTGCATGGTATGAAAAAAGGGATGTACGTGGTTACTGTAAAAAATGATAAAACATTCAAAAAGCAGAAGCTAATAGTTGACTAACGCGATTAGATAAAGTACTATATTAGATGTGAGTTATTTCTTCGTTGTTTAGGCTTTGATCACTGTAACATAAGGTGCGAGAGAGCGATTAAGCGAAATAGCTGATTTAAAATATAAAAAAGCCCCCCAGAACTACTCTGGGGGGCTTTTTAGCATAAGTGTTGTAGTCTGTGGCAAGGGTACGCGGTAGCGCTTGGTTTAGAGCTAGCTTATTTCAACCGTAGAAACTTTCGCTGAATAATCTCCTGCACGGGCACATTCTCAATCTTGCTTTCCAACCAGGAAATAATGTCGAGGTAGAGGAAAGGGCGGCGCTCAAACGGATTCGCGGCAATGCGGATAAGCTGGTCCTTGAGTTGGAAAAAAGAATCCTTTAATTGAGTCGGGGCGATGTCGCCTAACCCTCGTAGAAACTGGAATATGGCAACCTGCATTTGCTGCTGCTCATCCATCTTGCCCAGAAAGCGGTACACCGATTTGATCTGGTATTCGAGCACCTCATCGCGGCCGGCCTCATAGTGTGCAATAAGGTTCAGGATGCGGGCGAAGCATTGAATATCCTCGCGCAGGCTAACGTCCTTTTGCTGAATGACTTTTTCGAGATAGGTAATGGCTTTACCGTAGTCGCCACTTCCAAAATACAGGCTGGCAATTTTATAGTAAAACACCATACGGCGGTGCGGGTCTAGCTGGTGATAAAAGCGGGTTAGGTTGTCGAGCAACTCTGGAATAATGCCGAGGCCTTCTGTAAAGCGCCCCCGCATGAAGTAGGCATTGATTTGATTAGTATAGTTGTACAAAAAAATCAGCATGTCGGTGTTGGGACTCGTGCGCCGCTCCGGGTTGGCGGCAAACGCTTCCAATATCTTCAAGACTTTACTGAACTTGCTGTAGTACTGTAGGTTAAACAGGGAGATTAGTAGATTGTGCAGGCCTTTGAGGTAGAGCATGGCTTGCTGCTCTTGCATGGCAGGATAGTGGAAAAACAGATCGACCCACTTTTGTGCATAGCGATAACAAGCCCGAAAATCCTGCGTGATCGTGTGGTACCACACCTGCGCCTGGTAGTAATAAAGCTTCTCGAAAAAACCGGCATTCGTAAGGTCAACTTTCGCTGTGGCAGCGCGGAAAAACTTGCTGATGCTTTCGTAATCCTGCTGGTTTCGGGAGTGCCCGATTTTGATGTAAAGCCCATACATCCGCAGCGCCAGATTGGATAGCTCATGCTCCTGAGTTAAGTGGGCCACCGTGTCGAGCACCTCCGCCGACAAACTCTCCGCCTTGCCCCGCAAGCTGCGGGTAATGTATTGCGCCTCAATTAGTTTCTCAAAATCAAGGGCCAGCAAAGCGATGTGGGACATTTCGGCCTGGTGAGCGCCTACTTTCACCTTCTCCAACATCTTTAAGCTCTGCTGGTATAGGCCCCGGTTGTATAGCACGCGAGCATAATCGAGCTGTTCGCGCAGCTGAATATCCAGGTTTTGGCCTGAGTGGTAAAGGCGCAGGCTGGCCAGCATTTGCTTGTACAAGTTGGCTTTCAGATTGGCCAGCTGCACCTTTTTAATGGCCGGCACTTCTGCAAGCACCCGTTCCTCGTCGTAGCGATTCTGCTCATCCAGCGCGTCGAAAAGCTGTAGAAATTTTAAGCCCTCATTGGAGCCTTGCCGGTTGGTAAATAGCCGAAAGTGTCGCTTTTCAGAGCGAGTTAAGGACTTAATTAACTGAAAAACCGGATCAAGGCTTTCGTTAGGCATTGTATTTCGGTGTTTGGTAAATGCTTATATAATAGCGCATTACAGCCAAAAAGGCTGCATTTGGAAATAGTGAATAAAGTGAATTTAGTTTTTAGCCCGCTAAACTAGCAGTGCTACTTGCGTGCAGCTTCTGGCAACAATGAGCCTGCTCTCAGCCACAGCTCAGCGTAATGACGCAAGCTAAACAGAAAGCAGCACCTGCTTATTGCCCGCTAGCTGTTCATCCTGACCGAAAACTCAAATGTATCTACGTGCATAGTTGGGCTATACTCTCCTGCACGCATCAACAGCAACACCGCTCCAGCCGCCATGCTTTTTACTGTCCTAGTCGTCATTCTGGTCATTATTCAGCTGCCGCTGGGCTGAAGGAGCTACTTCTGTTTTTCAAGAATAAGCCTTTCTAAGCCCACGCTCGGAGAGGCTTTTTTACTGCTGACTACTTAACTCAAATTCACCGCTTCTATGTATTTCAAGGAAAACACTGTCGCTTTTGTTGATGGTGAGTTTGTTCAGGTCGATCAAGCTACCTGTAGTGTTTATGCGCAATCGTTGCACTACGGATATGCCGTTTTTGAGGGCATCAGGGCCTATACTACCCCCCAAGGCTCCCAGATTTTTAAGGCGCGCGAGCACTACGAACGGTTACAATATTCTTGCGATACGGTGGGAATGCCGCTGCCGTATTCGGTGGAGGAACTGATTCAAATCAGCTACCAGCTGCTGGAAAAAAACGGCCTCTCTGACGCGTACATTCGGCCGCTGGTATACGCCGCTACGCCCAATATGAGTCTGAAATGCGCGAGCAGCAGCAACCTGCTGATGGCCGTGTGGGAGTGGGGCAAATACCTCGGCGACCAAAGCCTGCGCCTGACCATTTCGCCCTACGAGCGGCCCAACCCCAAAGCAGTGCCCATAGAGGCAAAAATATCCGGACACTACGTCAACTCCATCATTGCCAGCTCTGAGGCGAAAGGTAGGGGCTACGATGAGGCGCTGCTGCTAGATATGAATGGTTACGTGGCCGAAGGACCGGGGGCCAATTTCTTCTTCGAGAAAAACGGGGAGCTTTTTACCGCGCCGGCCGGCAGCATTTTGCGCGGCATCACCCGCAACACCATCATCGATCTGGCCCGGGAAGCGGGTATTACAGTGCACGAAAAGTTCTTCACGCCCGCCGCCTTGCAGGGCGCCGCCGGCGCCTTCATGACGGGTACTGCCGCCGAGGTGATTGGCGTGTCTTCCGTAGATGATGTTGTGTTCGAGACGCCCTACCAGGATACCATTGGAGCCCAGCTTGCGCGCCGCTACCACGCGCTGGTGACGGGCCAGGTTTATAAAAGCGAGAAGCAAGAGGTGGGAAGCGAGTAAAAACCAGATTGACTCACCACTCACCATTTCACCGCTCATGGCTCTCAATCCTTACAGCCGCATTTATACTCAAGACGACAGCTTGCCGGCTTCCCAGGCTATGCTGATTGGCTCCGGCCTGTCGGAGGCAGATTTGCGCAAACCGTTCGTGGGTATTTGCTCCACCGGCTTCGATGGTAACACCTGCAACATGCACCTAAACGGGCTGGCCGATCAGGTGAAGGAGGGTGTGGGTGCGCACGGCATGGTGGGGCTGCGGTTCAATACAATTGGCGTGAGTGACGGCATTACTAACGGCACGCCGGGTATGCGTTATTCCCTGGTTTCGAGAGAGATAATTGCCGATTCTATTGAGGCCATGGCCGCCGCGCACAATTATGATGCGCTGGCCTGCGTGGTGGGCTGCGACAAAAACATGCCTGGCTCTCTTATGGCAATGGCGCGCCTGAATCGGCCTTCGCTGATGGTGTATGGCGGCACCATCAAGGGGGGCAATTTTAAGGGGCAGCAGCTCAACATCGTCTCGTGCTTTGAGGCCTATGGAAAGAAGCTACAGAATGCCATTTCCGATGAGGATTATCGGGGTATCATCAACCACGCCTGCCCCGGGCCGGGGGCGTGCGGGGGCATGTACACGGCCAACACGATGGCCTCGGCGGCGGAAGTACTGGGCATGTCGGTACCCTATTCCTCGTCGGCGCCGGCGGTGAGTGCAGCCAAGCGGGAGGAATGCCTGCACACGGGCGAGTACTTGCTGCGCCTGCTGGAAAAGGACATCAAGCCGCGGGATATTTTAGTGCGCGAAGCCTTCGAAAACGCCATGGTGCTGATTACCGCGCTGGGAGGCTCTACCAACGCCGTTATTCACCTCATTGCCATTGCCGATGCCGCGGGCGTGAAGCTGACGTTGCAGGACTTCCAGCAAGTCAGCAACCGGGTGCCCATGCTGGCCGACCTCAAGCCCAGCGGCAAGTATCTGATGGAAGACCTGTCGGCGCTGGGGGGCATTCCGGCCGTGCTGAAAACCTTGCTCAACGAGAAGCTACTGACTGGCGACCTGCTGACGGTAACTGGCAAAACCCTGGCGGAAAACCTAGCCAGCATAGCTGCCTTGGGCGAAGAGCAGGATTTGCTGCGGCCCTTCTCCAATCCCATCAAAGCCGACGGCCACATTCAGATTCTGTACGGCAATCTGGCGCCGGAAGGTGCCGTGGCTAAAATCACGGGGAAGGAAGGTACCAAGTTTGTGGGCCCAGCCAGTGTATTTGATTCGGAAGAAGAACTGAACGAGGGGCTAACCCAAGGCAAAGTTGAGGCCGGTCAAGTGGTCATTATCCGCTACGTGGGTCCAAAAGGCGGACCCGGCATGCCCGAGATGCTCAAGCCGACCTCGGCCATCATCGGGGCAGGCCTGGGCGATAAAGTAGCGCTGGTAACCGACGGCCGTTTTTCGGGCGGCACCCACGGCTTTGTTATCGGCCATGTGTGCCCCGAGGCCTACGATGGCGGCCCCATTGCCCTGGTCCGCAACGGCGACCAGGTGGTGCTAGATGCCGCCAACAATACGATCAGTGTGCTGGTGGAGGAAACCGAAATGGCTGCTCGCCGGGACCAATGGACGCCACCAGCCGAAAAAGCCCCCCGGGGCGTGCTGCGCAAGTATATCCGCACCGTGGGTTCCGCCAGTGAGGGGTGCATCACCGATTCATAAGCAAGACTATGTTCACGAAGGAAGAAACAGTCCAACTGCTGCAGGAAAAAGCCCCCCAGACCATGTCGGGAGCTGAAATGACGCTGCGGGCCCTGCTGGCGGAAGGCGTAGACACCATTTTTGGCTATCCGGGCGGGGCCATTATTCCCATCTACGACGCGCTTTTTGACTTCAAGGAGCAGCTAAACCACGTGTTGGTGCGCCACGAGCAGGGCGGTATTCACGCAGCTCAAGGCTATGCGCGCGCTTCCGGTAAAGTAGGGGTGGTGTTTGCCACCAGTGGGCCCGGCGCTACTAATCTTGTTACGGGCCTAGCTGATGCGCTTATCGACAGCACGCCTCTAGTGTGTATCACCGGGCAGGTGTTCGCGCATTTGCTGGGTACTGATGCCTTTCAGGAAACCGACATTATCAATATTACGACCCCGGTTACCAAGTGGAATTATCAGGTAACTGAGGCTAGTCAACTTCCGGAGGCCCTAGCCAAGGCCTTCTACATTGCCCGCAGCGGCCGGCCCGGCCCGGTGCTGATTGACATTACTAAAAACGCGCAGCAGCAGAAGTTTGGCTTTTCTGCCTACCAGCCCTGTACCCACATCCGCAGTTACCGGCCCTCGCCCATTGTACGGCCTGAATACGTGGATCAGGCAGCGGCATTAATTAACCAAGCCAAGCGGCCCTTTGTGCTCTGGGGTCAGGGGGTAATCTTGGGAGCGGCCGAGCAGGAATTCCGCATTTTTATTGAGAAAAGCGGCATTCCGGCCGCCTGGACTATTCTGGGAGCCGGCGCGCTGCCCACCGATCATCCCCTAAACGTGGGCATGCTGGGTATGCACGGCAACTACGGCCCCAACGTGCTCACCAACGAGTGCGACGTGCTTATTGCCATCGGTATGCGCTTCGACGACCGGGTAACCGGCCGCCTCGATAAATATGCCAAGCAGGCCCAAGTAGTTCACCTCGACATCGACCCCACGGAGATTGATAAAAACGTGGCCACGACCGTGCCCGTGTGGGGCGATTGTAAGGAAACGATACCATTGCTCACGGCGCTGATTGAAGCGAAAACCCACCCAGCTTGGCGGCAGCGGTTCGAGCAATTTCAGACCGAGGAAGTAGCCACCGTTATTCAGGACGAGCTTTTCCCGGCCTCGGATGAGCTGACGATGGGCGAAGTAATTCAGCAGCTAAACGAGCTGACTCAGGGCGACGCCATTGTGGTGACCGATGTGGGTCAGCACCAGATGGTCGCCTGTCGTTATGCCAAGTTCAACCACTCGCGCAGTAACATCACTAGCGGCGGGCTGGGCACGATGGGATTTGCTTTGCCCGCAGCCATCGGAGCCAAGTTTGGTCGCCCCGCCCGCACGGTAGTTGCCATTATTGGTGACGGTGGTATCCAAATGACGATTCAGGAGCTGGGTACCATTATGCAGACCGGAGTCGACATCAAAATCATCATCCTCAACAACCAGTTTTTGGGCATGGTGCGGCAGTGGCAGGAGCTGTTCAACGACCGGCGCTACTCTTTCGTGAACATCGCCAGCCCCGACTACGTGACAGTAGCCAGCGGCTACAGCATTAGTGGCAAACGCGTTTCAGATCGCAATGAGTTGAGAAGTAGCCTGCAAGAGATGCTGGAGCATCCTGGCTCTTTTCTGCTCGAAGTAATGGTGACCAAGGAAAACAACATCTTCCCAATGGTTCCGCAAGGCTGCAGCGTCAGCGAAATTCGATTGCGTTAAAGGCGACTTAGTACTGCGATTACCAAAAGAACGTGTCATGTAGAGCGCAGCGAAGCATCTCGCATGCTGACATAGGATTGGTAATCTAAGAAGCATGCTTCGCTGCGCTCTGCATGACGGCCAAGAAGAGAGTTAAATCAAGAAATATGAGTGAGCAACCCATCGACCGCCAGGAATACAACATCACGGCGTACACCGAGAATCAGATCGGCTTGCTCAACCGCATTGCCATCATCTTCTCGCGCCGCAAAATCAACATTGAGAGCCTGAACACTTCGCCCTCCGAAATCGATGGGATTCACCGCTTCAACATCGTGATTCATGAATCGGAAGAGGTGGTACGCAAAATCGCCAAGCAAATTGAGAAGCAAGTGGAAGTGCTGAAAGTGTATTTCAATACCAATCAGGAGGTGATTTGGCAGGAAATGGCGCTCTACAAAGTGCCTACCGATATCATAGCCGAAAAAGCCTCTGTGGAGCGTCTGCTACGCGAATACGGTGCCCGCGCCGTCGTGATTCGCAGAGATTATACGGTGTTCGAAACCACGGGCCACCGCGAAGAAACCGACAACCTAATCAAGGTGCTGCAGCCCTACGGCCTAATCGAGTTTGTGCGCAGCGCCCGCATCGCCATCATCAAGCACAGCGACGGCTTCAACCGCAAACTGCGCGAATTCGAGCGCACCGAGCCGGGCTCCGAAGTCATTGAGAATGAATTTCTCAACAGTCGCGACAAGGTCTTTACGATGTAATGCAGGTGTGGCTTTGTGCGCCACAATATTTAGAAGAACGTCATGCAGAGCGCAGCGAAGCATCTCGCTCGCGGCCGTGAGGTTAGTAGTCTAACATCAGCAGGCGAGATGCTTCGCTGCGCTCTGCATGACAGTCAAAAAAGCCCCCCAGACGACAGCAAAACAACTTTAAACCATAAAACTCAAACCCCCACAACATGGCAACCATCAACTTTGGCGGCGTAGACGAAACTGTAATTACCCGCGATGAATATCCGCTGTTCAAGGCGCAAGCCTATTTGAAGGACGAAGTAATTGCCGTGATCGGGTACGGGGTACAAGGCCCCGGCCAGGCGCTAAACCTGCGCGACAATGGCTTCAATGTTATCATCGGGCAGCGCCAAGATTCGCCGTCTTGGGAGAAAGCCCTGCAGGATGGGTGGGTGGAAGGCGAAACGCTGTTTTCTATTGAGGAAGCAGCGGAGCGCGGCACCATCATCGCCAACCTGCTGTCGGATGCCGGCCAGATTGCGCTGTGGCCTACGCTTAAAGACCGACTGACGCCTGGCAAAACGCTCTACTTTTCCCACGGATTCGGCATCACTTTCAACGACCAAACCAACATCATTCCGCCCGCCGACGTGGACGTAATTCTGGTAGCGCCCAAAGGCAGCGGTACCAGTCTGCGGCGGCTGTATTTGCAGGGTGGGGGGCTAAATTCGTCGTTTGCCGTGTACCAGGATGCTACGGGCGAAGCGTACGAAAAAGCTATTGCATTAGGCATTGGTGTGGGCTCCGGCTACTTGTTTGAAACCGATTTTAAGAAGGAAGTTTACTCAGATCTGACCGGGGAGCGAGGCGTGCTCATGGGCGCCTTGGCGGGCATTATTGAAGCCCAATACCAAGTGTTGCGGCAGCGCGGGCACTCGCCTTCGGAAGCCTTCAATGAAACGGTGGAAGAACTCACCCAGAGCCTAGTGCCGCTGGTAGGCGAAAACGGTATGGACTGGATGTTTAGCAACTGCTCCGTAACGGCCCAGCGCGGTGCTCTCGATTGGAAAGGCCGCTTCCGCGAAGCCACGCTGCCCGTGCTCAATGAGCTGTACGACAGTGTAGCCTCCGGCAAAGAAGCGGAGCGCACTATTCAGCGAGGCTCCACGCCTAATTACCGCCAGGAACTGGAGGTTGAATTAAAAGAAGTCCGCGAGTCGGAGCTGTGGCAGACTGGTGCGACTGTGCGCCAGCTTCGCTCCCTTAAAAAGACCCAAGAAGCAGATGCATAGCGAAACGATAGCCACTTCAGCCCCAGCGGTGCTGCTGAAAAACGTGAAGCAAGCCGCCCGCAATCTGCAGGGCGTGATTTACGAAACGCTGTTACAGCAGAATCTGGGTTTGTCGGCCACCTACGGGGCCGCCATTTACCTCAAGCGAGAAGACCTGCAGGTGGTGCGCTCCTACAAGATTCGGGGCGCCTACAACAAGATTTGCACGCTGACGCGGGAGCAGGGCGCGCACGATGTAGTGTGCGCCAGCGCTGGCAATCACGCCCAGGGCGTGGCCTATGCGTGTCAGCTGCTGGGGCTGAAGGGCTATATTTTCATGCCGGCCAATACGCCGGCTCAGAAGGTGAGCAAGGTGCGCTTGTTCGGGAAAGACCAGGTGGAAGTAATCCTAACTGGCAACACCTTCGATGACACGTTCACAGCCGCCAAGCACTTCTGCGATGAGCGAGGCAGCACCTTTGTTCACCCCTTCGACGACATGGCTATTGTAGAAGGCCAGGCTACCGTGGGCCTGGAGATTCTGCAAGCTTCCCCAGTACCTATCGATTATTGCTTTATGCCCATCGGTGGGGGTGGGCTAGCCTCGGGCGTGGGGAGCGTTTTTCGGCAACTGAGTCCGCACACCAAGCTCATTGGAGTGCAGCCGCAAGGCGCACCTTCTATGCAGCAAGCCATTCAGGCCGGGCAGCGGCAGGCTTTGGAGAATATCGAAAGCTTCGTAGATGGGGCCGCCGTAAAGTGCCCTGGCGCCCTCACATTTGCACTGTGTCGGGAGCTACTCGACGACGTGGTGCTGGTGCCGGAGGGGCAGGTGTGCGAAGACTTGCTCAAAATGTATAATGAAGAAGGCATTGTGCTGGAGCCCGCCGGTACGCTGAGCATTTCCGCCCTACGCCAGTATGCCAAGGAAATCAAAGGCAAAACGGTCGTGTGCGTGCTCAGCGGCAGCAACAACGATATCACTCGAATGGAGGATATTAAGGAGCGCGCTATGCGCCACCAGGGGCTGAAGCACTACTTTATGGTCACCTTCAACCAGCGCCCCGGTGCGCTACGGCGCTTCGTGAACAACGTGCTTCATCCCGACGATGACATCATTCATTTCCAGTACATCAAGAAAAACAACAAGGAAAAAGGACCAGTTTTCGTGGGGATCGAAGTGAAAAAGCCCCATGAAATTGAAGGCATTCAATTTCGGATGGAGGCGGAAGGATTTGCTTTTGAATACCTCAACGGTAAGCAGGATTTCTTGAGCCTGCTAGTTTAGGCTTATAATGTGCTAACAGCCTAAGCTTAAAAACAACGTCATGCAGAGCGGAGCATCTTGCTCGCGGTCGTTGTAGTGCTAATACTCCAACAAGAAGGCGGTCATGCAGAGCGGAGCGAAGCATCTCGCGTGCTGATGATTGATTAGTAATCATACATCAGCACGCGAGATGCTTCGCTCCGCTCTGCATGACGTTCTTTAGGGGGCATTTTTAGTATATATCCAGCAAAAAATATAGCCTATTCAAGCGTTAGCCATTGTATCTTATATGAATTCTAAATGCTGATAATCAATATGTTATAATATAAAAAGACGCAATTAGAAATAGTAGGCTTCTCGAAAATTCGTTTCCCTCTCCGCGTTTTGCCGGTGTACTTGCGAGCAGCTATTTGCTAAAAGCACTCCGACTATATGGCAGCTGAGAAAATTCAAATCTTCGATACCACGCTGCGCGACGGCGAACAAGTGCCGGGCTGCAAGCTCAACCGCGACGAAAAACTCATTATTGCCGAACAGCTCGAGCAGCTCGGTGTTGATGTAATAGAAGCTGGTTTTCCGGTATCTAGTCCCGGCGATTTTGAAGCTGTACAGGCTATTGCAGCCCAAACCCGCGAAGCTACCGTTTGCGGCCTGACGCGGGCTGTAGAGAATGATATTCGGGTGGCGGCTGAAGCGCTGAAGCCAGCACGTTATCCACGCATTCATACCGGTATCGGGACTTCTGAATCGCACATTCTGCACAAGCTTTGCAGCACCCAGGATAAAGTACTTGAGCGCGCTGTAGCGGCTGTGAGGCTGGCCAAATCCTTTGTGGAAGACGTCGAGTTTTACGCCGAGGACGCCGGCCGCACAGAAAACGCTTATCTGGCCCGGGTTTGTGAGGCTGCTATAAAGGCTGGCGCCACCGTTCTGAACATTCCGGATACTACCGGTTATTGTTTGCCCGACGAATACGGCGCCAAGATTAAGTACTTGCGAGAGAATGTGCGCGGCATTGAAAATGTCTGTTTGTCAACGCATTGCCACAATGATTTGGGGCTGGCTACGGCAAATTCAATTGCAGGCGTGCTGAATGGTGCCCGCCAGATAGAGTGCACTATCAATGGAGTAGGGGAGCGGGCTGGTAACACGGCTTTGGAAGAGGTCGTCATGATTTTGCGCCAGCATCCTTATCTACAACTCGATACCAGCGTCGTTTCCCAGCGGCTGGCTGATACTTCGCTCCTGGTTTCAACTATGATGGGGATGCCGGTGCAGCCTAATAAGGCGATTGTGGGGGCCAATGCCTTTTCTCACTCCAGCGGCATTCACCAGGACGGGGTGATTAAGCATCGGGCAACTTACGAAATCATTGATCCACGTGTGGTAGGTGTGGCCGATTCCTCTATTGTACTTACGGCTCGCTCTGGGCGCGCTGCATTGGCATATCGTCTCCAAAAGTTAGGCTATGAATTTGACCGGCAGGCGTTAAACAAAGCCTATGTCTCTTTTATGCAACTCGCAGACCGTCAGAAGGAAGTGGTGGATAGTGATTTGCACTTATTAGTGGAACAAGAAAACCTGGTTACGGCTAATTAAGATGGGTAAATCGTTAGTTGATAAAATCTGGGATGCGCACGTGGTGAAGGCCGTGGGCGATTTGGAGGTGTTTTACATCGACCGCCACCTGATTCATGAGGTGACCAGTCCGCAGGCATTCGACGAACTCGCCGCCCGCGGCTTGACCTTGTATAACCCCGCCCAGATAGTAGCCACTGCGGACCACAATGTGCCTACGCGCAACCAGCACTTGCCTATTCAGGACCCGCTTTCGCGCTCTCAGGTTGATAAGTTGAGTGAAAACTGCGCCAAACATGGCGTTGAGTTGTTTGGCCTAGGGCATGAATACCAAGGTATTGTGCACGTCATTGGACCAGAGTTGGGTATTACCCAGCCCGGTATGACCATTGTGTGCGGCGACAGCCACACGTCCACGCATGGCGCTTTTGGCGCTATTGCTTTTGGTATTGGCACCAGTCAGGTAACGCAGGTAATGGCTTCGCAATGCCTGCTGATTAGTAGGCCCAAGCGCATGCGCATTACCGTAGACGGCGAGTTGCGGCCAGGCGTTACGGCCAAAGACCTGATTCTGCACATAATAGTTCAACTCGGTACGGGCGGCGCTACAGGCTACTTTGTGGAGTACGCGGGTAGCGCCATTCGAGCCCTGAGCATGGAAGGCCGCATGACGGTGTGCAACATGAGTATTGAAATGGGCGCCCGCGGCGGTCTTATCGCGCCCGACGCTACCACGTTTGCCTACCTGAAAGGCCGCCCTTACGCTCCGCAAGGCGAGCGGTGGGAGCAGGCCGTGGCGTATTGGCAAACCCTGTATTCAGACGCCGACGCTAGCTTCGATGCTGAGCTGCAATTCGATGCGGGGGGCATTTTGCCCATGATTACTTACGGTACCAACCCGGGTATGGGCATGGCGCTGAACGGCAGCATTCCGTTAAGGGTGCTGGAAAGCGAAGCAGTAAGCTTTGATAAGTCATTAAGTTACATGGGGTTTGTGCCCGGCGAATCCTTGCTGGGCAAGCAGATTGACTATGTATTTATCGGGAGCTGCACCAATTCGCGCATTGAGGACCTCCGCGCTGTCGCTGCCTATGTGAAGGGGAAGCACAAAGCGGCGCACGTGGAGGCCATCATTGTGCCGGGCTCCAAGTCGGTGGAAAAGCAGGCCATTGCCGAAGGCTTGGACCAAGTGCTGACGGCGGCCGGCTTTGAGCTGCGCGAGCCCGGTTGCAGTGCCTGCTTGGCCATGAACGACGACAAGATTCCAGCTGGCGCTTACTGCGTTTCTACCTCCAATCGCAACTTCGAAGGGCGGCAAGGGCCCGGTGCCCGCACCCTGCTGGCTAGTCCGCTGGTCGCGGCCATTACGGCCGTGGAAGGACGCATTGTTGACATTACCAAGTACTTAAACTAGGCTGCGTCCATGGAAAAGTTTCAAACGCTCCTGTCAACGGCCGTACCGCTGCCCATCGAAAACATCGATACGGACCAGATTATCCCAGCCCGTTTTCTCAAAGCGACGACCCGCGAAGGCTTCGGCGCCAACCTGTTCAGCGACTGGCGCTACACGGCCGACGGCCAGCCCAAGCAAGGCTTCGTGCTGAATGATGCGCGCTATGGGGGGCAAATTCTGCTGGGGGGCAAAAACTTTGGCTGCGGCTCCAGCCGCGAGCACGCGGCTTGGGCACTTTACGACGCTGGTTTCAAGGTGGTCATCTCCAGCTACTTCGCGGATATTTTTAAGGGTAACGCCTTGAACACCGGGCTGTTGCCTCTACAAGTTTCGGATGAAATTCTGCAACGGCTTTTCCGGCAGGTAGAGCAGGACCCGCAGACGCAGCTGGTAGTGGACCTGCCTACGCAGACGCTGACGGTGCCCGTGTGGGAGGAAAGCATAGGCTTTGAGCTGGATCCTTACAAGAAAGAATGCCTGATCAATGGGTACGACGACATTGATTTTTTACTCAACCAAAAAGAGGCTATAGCGGCCTACGAACAGCAGCGACCATGGGCATACTAAGAAAGCGAATTGTAGTGTTGGCTGGCGATGGCATCGGCCCCGAAGTGTGTCAAGAAGGCGTGCGGGTGCTAAAAGCCATAGCTGAGCGCTTTGGGCACGAGTTTACGTTCGACTACCAGCTTATGGGCGCCTGTGCTATTGATGCCACCGGCGACCCGCTGCCCGACAAAACCCTTGCCGCCTGCTGGCAAGCTGATGCGGTGCTGCTGGGCGCCATTGGCGACCCCAAATACGATAACAACCCTGCCGCCAAAGTTCGTCCCGAGCAAGGGCTGCTGAAGCTGCGCAAGTCGCTGGGGCTTTACGCCAACATTCGCCCCGTTACGGCCTACGACCGGCTGCTGGAACACTCGCCTCTCAAGAAGGACCGCATTCAGGGTGCTGATATGCTCATCTTCCGGGAGCTGACAGGGGGCATTTATTTCGGTGAAAAAGGCCGCACCAATGATGGCGCTGCCTATGACCATTGCACCTACAATCGGGAGGAAATTGCCCGCATTGCCCACCGGGCTTTTCAGGCGGCCGACAATCGTCGCCAGAAACTGACTTTGGTGGATAAAGCTAACGTGCTGGAAACCTCACGCTTATGGCGCGAAGTGGTGCAGGAAATTGCCCCCCAGTACCCCAGCGTGGCCGTCGATTATCTGTTCGTTGATAATGCCGCCATGCAGCTTATCCTCAACCCGCGCCAGTTCGATGTAATCCTGACCGAGAACATGTTTGGTGATATTCTCTCTGATGAGGCTTCGGTCATTGCTGGCTCGTTGGGCCTGCTGCCTTCCGCCTCCGTCGGCGACCAAGTGGCTTTGTTTGAGCCTATTCACGGCTCTTTCCCGCAGGCCAAAGGCAAAGGCATCGCCAACCCCATTGCTACGATCTTATCGGCAGCGATGATGCTGGAGCACTTCGGAATGCAGATAGAAGCCGACTGCGTTAAGGATGCTGTCCACAATGCCCTAGACAAAGGAGTACTCACTCCAGAACTGACCTCTAGCGTGCCTTACACGACCGAGCAGGTGGGAAGCTTTATTGCCTACGGCGTGCTGGATATTAATGATTGTCAGCTGCATAGAAGCAATATCGAAGCTGGTCTAAGCACCATTATTTAGCCTCTCGATACTAACATCAAGTAAGAAGGCCGTCATGCAGAGGCGGAGCCGAAGCATCTCGCGTGCTGACGCAGGATTACTACTCTCACTAAACACGCGAGATGCTTCGCTTCACTCTGCATGACGGCCTTGATAATTTTTAGGTTCATGATTTAGCTTTCGGAAAAGCTTAAACCCTCTCGAAAGTAAAAAAGCCTCCCAGCACATATCTGGGGGGCTTTTTACTTTACTCGATGTCGATTAATTTATCTATCTCAAGCAAACATTGCCACGGCATTCTTGCTAGGCAGCGAGGTCTTGCCGGTCAGAAACATATCTACCTGCCGCGCTGCTTCCCGGCCTTCGGAGATGGCCCAAACTACCAATGACTGACCGCGGCGCATGTCGCCGGCCACAAACACGTTCGCTAGGCTTGTGCGATAGGTATTGTCGGGGGCGAGTACGTTGCCGCGCTCGTCCAGTTTTACGCCTAGTTGCTCCAATAAGCCTTTGTATTGGGGGGAGGCGAAGCCCAAGGCCAACAGTACCATGTCGCAAGGTATCTCGCGTTCGGAGCCTTCTATTTCCTGAAAGGCAATGCGCCGGCCGAGTACATCGGTTTCCCAGGTTACGTCGGTAACCAATACAGCCCGCAACTGGCCTAGCTCATCACCCAGAAATGCCTTGGTATGAATGCCCCAATAACGGTGGCAGCCTTCCTCGTGGGAGGTGCTGGTGCGGAAAATAGTGGGGTAATTAGGCCAAGGGGTGTGCGCAGGGCGGTCGGTGGAGGGCTCGTGCATGAGAGCAAATTGCGTGACGGAACTGGCCCGCTGCCGGTTGGCGGTGCCCACACAGTCGGAGCCCGTATCGCCACTGCCAATGACAATTACTTGACGATCGGTGGCTAGAATAGGCTCATCGGTGATGGGTAACTCACTCACCCGACGGTTGTGCTGCGTCAGGTAATCCATGGCGAAGTGAATCCCGGCTAAGTCCCGGCCCGGAATGGGCAGGTCGCGGGGCAGCAGGGCGCCGCCGGCCAGCACTACCGCATCGAACGTGCGGGTAAGCTCAGTGGCGGGCAAGTCTTTACCAATTTCGGTATTGCAGCGAAACACAATGCCGTCTTCCTCCAGTAGTTGAATGCGGCGGTCAATCACCCATTTGTCGAGCTTAAAATCGGGGATTCCGTAACGTAAAAGCCCCCCAGGCCGGTCGTCGCGCTCAAATACAGTCACAGAATGTCCCGCTTTGGCTAATTGCGCTGCCGCCGCCAAGCCCGCCGGACCAGAACCAACTACCGCTACCGTTTTCCCAGATTTGAGAATAGGGGCTGTTGGCCGCACGTAGCCTTTGCTAAAAGCAATTTCAATAATGTGCTTTTCGATTTCCTCAATGACAACTGGCTCACGGTTAATACTTAACACACAAGCCGATTCGCAGGGCGCTGGGCAGATGCGGCCCGTGAACTCGGGAAAATTATTGGTCGAAGACAGAATCTGATACGCCTGCTCCCAATCGTGCTGGTGTACTGCATCGTTGAATTCAGGAATAATATTGCCCAAAGGACAGCCCGCGTGACAAAACGGAATGCCGCAGTCCATGCACCGAGCGGCCTGGTGGTTGAGTTGCTCCTCAGAATACATCCCAACGAATTCCTGATTGTGCGTTACCCGCTCCTGTGGTGCTGCCTTGGGTGGTAACTGGCGCTCAAACTCTTTAAATCCTGTGATGTGCCCCATATTGGAATTGATGTAGAGACGAGCCACGAAATGCCTCGGCGTTGAACAATTGGGTTTGAGCAGTTAATTAATTTTGCCCGTCATGCTTCGCGCTTCGCTGCATAACCGTCTACTTGAGACGTTCTTTTTTGACAGACATTAGAATGACAATTTCTGCAATGGGGAGACGCAAAGTATTGCGACTCTACACGGTAGCGTACTGCGCCTTTTGCAGCACCTTTTTGTATTCGGAAGGAAAAACCTTGACAAACTTGCCCGCTTCTTCTGCCCAACTATCTAGCATATAAGCAGCTAATTGGCTTCCGGTGAGCTGCACGTGTTTGCGCAGTAGCGCCTGAATCTGGTCTTCGTCGTCCGAGTCCAGCGGGTCCAGCTCCACCATTTCGGTGTTGCAGTTGTCGGGAAAGCTACCGTCAGGGTCATAAATCCAGGCGATGCCGCCGCTCATGCCAGCGGCGAAATTGCGCCCGGTTTTGCCCAGAATAAGTGCTCGTCCGCCCGTCATGTACTCGCAGCCATGGTCGCCCACGCCTTCTACTACCGCCGTTGCGCCAGAATTGCGCACTGCAAACCGTTCCCCAGCCTGGCCTCGCACAAATAGCTCTCCAGAGGTCGCGCCATACAGGGCTACGTTACCAATGATGATATTTTGCTCGGGTACAAACTGACTATCCGGCGAAGGGAAAATAGCTAATTGAGCGCCTGATAGCCCTTTGCCAACATAATCGTTGGCTTCACCCTCAAGGGTGAGCGATAAGCCTTTCACACTAAATGCTCCAAAGCTCTGCCCAGCGGAGCCGCTGAAGCGGAAGTTAATTGTGTTATCAGGTAGGCCGGCAGCGTGGTAGCGCTTGGTTATTTCGTTGGAAAGCAGCGTGCCGATGGTCCGGTCGATATTACGGACCGTGAACGATGCGAAGACCGGAATGCGCTCCTCCAACGCTGGCTTGGCGTGGTCAAGCAACTGCCAGTCCAGAATATTATCGAGGCCGTGGTCCTGGGTTTCACTATTGTATAAAGTGCCCCCCGAAGGGTTTGGAGCAGGGTGTAGCAGTCCACTCAAGTCCAAGGTGCGGGCTTTCCAGTGGCTTACACTTTCGCGCACTTTCAAAAATTGCGTTCGGCCCACCATCTCATTCACCGTCCGAAAGCCCAATTCAGCCATTATTTCGCGAAGCTCTTCCGCCAAAAAGCGGAATAGATTCACGATGTGCTCTGGCTGGCCCGTGAAGAGCTTGCGCAGTTCCGGGTCTTGGGTTGCTACGCCCACCGGGCAAGTGTTGAGATGGCATTTGCGCATCATCACGCAGCCCCCTGCAATGAGTGCAGCCGTAGCAACACCCCATTCTTCGGCGCCAAGCAAGGCGGCAATGGCAAGGTCGCGGCCGGTTTTGAGCTGACCATCCGCTTGCAATACCACGCGGCTGCGGAGCTGGTTGCGAAGCAGAGTTTGATGCGCTTCGGCCAGGCCTAGCTCCCAAGGTAGGCCGGCATGTTTAATGGAACTCATGGGCGAAGCACCCGTGCCGCCGTCATAGCCGGCAATCAGAATCACGTCGGCATGGGCTTTGGCCACGCCAGCCGCAATGGTGCCCACACCCGCCTTCGACACCAGCTTTACATTGATGCGGGCCGCCCGGTTGGCGTTTTTCAGGTCGAAGATCAACTGGGCTAAGTCCTCTATAGAATAGATATCGTGGTGGGGTGGGGGCGAAATGAGCCCCACTCCGGGCGTGGCATGGCGCACCTTGGCAATCCACTCATCTACCTTATGGCCTGGGAGTTGGCCACCCTCGCCGGGTTTTGCCCCCTGGGCCATTTTAATTTGTAGCTCGTCGGCGTTAGTAAGATAATGAGCCGTGACGCCAAAGCGAGCCGACGCAATTTGCTTGATGCTGGAGCGCATAGAGTCACCGTTGGGCAGAGGCTCGTAGCGCATGGCATCTTCGCCGCCCTCGCCGGTATTGCTTTTGGCCCCAATGCGGTTCATTGCAATAGCTAGCGTGCTGTGCGCCTCGTGCGAAATGGAGCCGAACGACATGGCCCCGGTCGCGAAACGGCGCATGATGTTTTCGGCGGGCTCTACTTCGCTTAGGTCAATGGGCTCGCGATGGTGGGCAAAATCCAACAGGCTCCGGATGCTAAACAGCCGGTCAGTTTGCTCATTGAGCAAGCGGGCGTAGCGCTGGTAGGTCTGGTAATTATTCGTGCGGGTGGCGTGCTGGAGCAGGTGCACGGTTTCGGGGTTGAACATATGCGCCTCCCCCCGACGGCGCCACTGGTACACGCCTCCATCGGGCAGAAGCTGCTGCTCTTCCAGCGTGGTGCTAGTGAAGCCCTGAAAGTGCTTGTACAGCGTCTCGCGGGCTATTTCATCGAAGCCAAGCCCGCCAATACGCGTGACAGCCCCTGTGAAACAATAGTCGACTACCGCCTGATTGAGACCTAAAATCTCGAACACTTGCGCGCCGTGGTACGACTGCAAGGTGGAGATTCCCATTTTGGAGAAAATCTTGAGAAGCCCATCACATACTGCCTTTACATAGTTTTTGGCCAGCTGCGAATAGTCTTCTAAAGAGTCAAATTGCCCCCCAGCGTGCATCGTTCGAATAGTGGATAGCGCTAGGTAAGGATTGATGGCCGTGGCCCCAAATGCCAGCAAACAAGCAAAATGGTGCACTTCCCACACGTCGCCCGCTTCTACTACTAACCCCACCGAACCCCGGAAACCCTTGCGAATGAGGTGGTGATGCACCGCCGAAACCGCCAGCAAAGATGGAATCGGCGCATGCTCCGAGTCCAGGGCACGGTCAGAAAGTATAAGAACCTCAAAGCCGTCGCTCACCGCATCCTCCGCGTAGCGACACAGCCGATCTACGCCATTCTGTAAAGAGCCCGGCTTGCCATCAGCCTTGAAATAGCTCATTAAGGTTTTGGCATGAAATAGCCCCGTATCGATGCTGCGCAGCTTTTCCAACTCGTGGTTAGTCAGGATGGGCTGGTGCAGGGCTACGCAGTGGCAGTGCAGTTTGTCCTCGTCGAGGATGTTGCCGTTGTTGCCAATGAAGGTAGCTAGACTCATTACCAGCCGCTCTCGAATCGGGTCGATGGGCGGGTTGGTGACCTGAGCAAAAAACTGCTTGAAGTAACTGGATAGGTGCTGGGGCTGATCCGACAGCACCGCCAACGGCACATCCACGCCCATCGAGCCGATGGGCTCTTTGCCCTCCACCGCCATGGGTGTGATGATGCTGTCGATATCCTCCCGAGTGTAGCCGAATACCTGATGGTATTTGAACACCGATTCGGCGGATAAATCGGTGAACATCTGCCGGGGCTCGGGAAGCTCTTCCAGCCGAATCTGGTACTCGTTCAGCCACTGTCCGTAGGGCTGCTGGCTGGCAGCTTGCGCTTTCAGCTCTTCATCGGTGATAATTTGCCCCCCAACCGTATCCACGAGCAACATCTTGCCGGGTTGCAGGCGGCCTTTCTGGGTGATGATAGAGTCAGGGATGCCCAGCACGCCGGCCTCGGAGGCCACCAGCACCCGCCCGTCGTTGGTAACCACGTAGCGCAATGGGCGCAAACCATTGCGGTCCAGCATGGCCCCGATCATCTTACCATCGGTAAAGAGCAAGGCCGCTGGGCCATCCCAAGGCCCCATAAATGTGGCGTGGAACTCGTAAAAGGCTTTTTTCAGCGGATCCATCTGCGTGTTGCCGTCCCAGGCTTCGGGCACGAGCATCATCATCACGTGGGGCAGTGAGCGGCCCGAGTGCAGCAGAATCTCGGCGATATTGTCCAAGCAAGCTGAGTCCGACTGGTTGTTGTCGATTACGGGCAGCAGCATGTCCATTTCCTCATCTGAGAAATAAGGCGAGACGTAGGAGCGAAGCCCGGCGTAAAACCAGTTCAGATTGCCGCGCAGCGTGTTTATCTCGCCATTATGCGCTATCAATCGGAACGGATGAGCCAGCTTCCAGGATGGAAACGTATTCGTGGAAAAGCGCGAATGAACCATCCCAAACCCCGATGTGACCCGCGGATCGGAAAGGTCGGGGAAGTAATGGCGCACCTGATAAGTAGTTAGCTGGCCTTTGTACACGATAACGCGGCATGAAAGCGAGGCAAAGTAGAAGTCATCTTCCGCCTCCGGCACCGATTCCATAACCGTTTTCGTAATCAGGCGTCGCAGCACAAATAGCTTGCGCTCAAAGTCTTCGCTAGTGGTGATGCCGGTAGGCCGCGCCACAAACACCTGCTCCATGACGGGCTCCGCCGCCAAAGCCGTCTGCCCAATACCAGTCGGATTTACGGGCACCGGCCGATACCCCAGCAATTGCATGCCCAAGCGCGCAATGGCCGCGTTGATGCTGGCGCGGCAGGCTTCTCGCTGGGGGGCATTTTTGGGCAAAAACACCATGCCTACCCCGTAGCAGCCTGGCTCGGGCAACCTGATATTCAGGGCCGTACATTCTTCCAGAAAAAACCAGTGCGGCACCTGCAGCATTAAGCCCGCGCCATCACCCGAATCGGAGTCGCAGCCACAGGCGCCGCGGTGCTCCATGTTCTCGAGCATAGTCAGCGCATCCGCAATCGTCTGGTGCGACTTCTGCCCCGTGAGGGAAGTGATAAAACCAGTGCCGCATGCATCATGCTCAAATTCAGGACGGTAAAGGCCTTGCGAGTCAGTAAATTTCATCACTAGAAAGAGGGCGTTAGGGTTCGGGCGTGCTGCTCGTTGGCGGTAGCACGTTGGGACTCATACAGCAGCAATAGGTGGGAGCGGTGTTTCCTAAGGGGCGAGGCCGGATGGACCTTCGCCCCCAGGAAGTTCTTTAGTTTACCACAGGCGGGTGTCGCTGACGCCGGGCGGCAGGGGGCGCAATTCGCTCAGACCCAGTACGCACCAGCCGGTTTGTAGGCCAAAAGCCCCACCTTGCAGTACGTAGCTAATCCAGCGGGCTACTGAGCGGCCGCTATAGGTTTCGCTTTCTGGCTCATACTCCCGCAGTTGCACGGCGTCGCCAACCTGGTAGTTGCGGTCGTTTTCGCGCACATCAAAAGTTTTGGCGCCCGACTGCACTGCCTCAAAGCACGCCGGCCATATTTTCAGCTCGTGGGTGCGGGTATGAGACAGGGAAGTAGGGTAATCTAGGGTTGCTATATTGGTAATCATGGTAGTCGTCGTTTGAAGTTGGGTGTGGCTAACAGCTAGTTAGCTCACGTTAGGGTTAGCTCAGAAGCTGAGCTAGCGCGGTCAAGCGGCCGCGGGAAAACAGACCTGTGTACAGGTCATCCGTTCATCGAAAAGTATGTTCATCCCCACGCGTGCCACACGACCGTTTACTGGTAGCTCACGAAATGAGCCCACTGGTCAGTGTTAAAAAAATGTTGCCTTTTAGAATGAAGGCTGAAAAGGTGTTTGTACTGATGACCCAGCACTCCCCAAAAAGCAAGGCTTTCTGGTAGTCTGGTCCGCTTGCCCCCTGTCGCAAGCGAAATAATGAGCGGGCTGGGTGGGATGGCAGCTACTCCAGGGCGTACGTTGGCTGAATATAAGAAATAAATGATTTAAAATGTCAATACTCTTACTTCAGTGCTGTTTTAAAATTTAATAGAGTGACAGACAAAACGCTTCTAACACAAGCAAGAAACAAAGCGTGCCATTAGCAAGTGAAGTTGCAAAGGTCTGGCTCTTAACACGAAGCGCAAAGGTAAGCACCGCTCAGCTTAGCAGCTGTCATAGCTAGTTTTATAAAGCTTATTACGAGAGCTAATACCTTGCTGATAGGCCCCTCACGCAACTTTTGCCTGCGGATGTGTTTTGTCTATGCTGCCCCTTGAGGTGCAAGGCCCCAACAACGCCGCACAAATCTTCTATACCAAGCAGGATAGAGTAATCTGGCGCTTGGAGTTTTGGGGAGAATGATGGAATCGGCTGTAGTAGTAAGCCACGGGGATGCGTATCTGGCTGCTAAAAGTCACTGCAAATCAGTGCTTTTGAGCCACCAGCTGCACGAGGCGGTGAGTTTCGCGGGAAAAGTCGGCTACGCCGATGGGCTCCTCGTAGCGCAGAATGTCGAAGCCGGCTGCGGCGTAGTGGTCCTTTAGCTGGTTGGTGGCAAAGCCAATTGCCTGATTGGGCTTGAGGCCGCGCGCCTGGTTGATATCGGTGTGAAAATTCTCAAATACGAGAAGGCCACCGGGCTTAAGGGCTGCCTGTACCTGCGCAACGTGGGTGTCTTCGTCGGCGTAACAGAGCACAATCAAATCCCATTGACTAGTGCCCCAATCAAACGTGTTCAGGTCTTGCTCAATGGTAGTAAGGTGGAGGCCTTGCTGGTGGGCCCGTTGCTGCGCAAACGCTAGGGCTTGATCAGCAATATCTACGCCTGTCACAGCCCAGCCTTGCTGAGCTAGGTATAGAGCGTTGCGGCCCTCGCCCATGTTTATGTCCAGCGCCGTGCCGGTGGGGCGCTTGCTTACGGCTTCCACCAGCAGGGTATTCGGGTGAGAGTTGAACCGCGTGCGGCGCCAAGTGTCATCGAGCAAGAAATGATTCCAGCGCCCGCGCTCATATTCCAGTGCCTGAGGGGGCGTAGCATTGGCCGGTGGGGGTGGATAGCTCGCAGCTAAAGCTTGAGTCGCAGGAGTAAGGGCCAGTGCGGAAGCGAATCCGTACTCATCCGTTTGATTCTGGGGGGCTTTCATAGAAGAAGCTGGTTCCTACGCTAGCGCTAAACGGCTGGCAAAGTATAACACTAGGCAAAAAGTAGAGCTGCTTGCGGCTACCGACCTGCCCAGTTATAGTGCCTTTACTCAGCTTAGCCCAGACATCCAGCCTGGTAACGAGGGCGATATGGCCGGCATTAGCAGTACGGGGACCCGGCTCTGGCGCAATACCTGCGCCGTAACGCTGCGATGGAACAGCCGCCCCAAGAAGCTCCGGGGGCGGGCTATCATCACCAGCAAATCGGCTTGGGTGTCGGCCACGGCTTGGCAAATGCCAGCGGCGGGCGATGTATGCGACTCTTGGTAAAGCTCCAGAGGAACGTCGGGTGGGAGCAGGCCGCTCGTGCGAACATGGGCTAGCGCTACTCGATCTGAACTTATTCGCTGCTCACGCTCGGTAGCCACGTGCGTCACGGTGTAGGTGGCTTGCCAAGCCGCTAGCAGCGAGCTTAAGTTGCGGGCTGCCTCGTTCAAATTAAATGGCTCGGCATCAATGGCTATTAGCACTCGACTGGGGGCGTTGACAATAGGATTGCAAGCTTCGGGCACGAGTAATAACGGCTGCTGCGTGGCGCGCAGCACCGGCAGCAACTGGTTATGCACCAAGTAGTCTAATAGGTCGTGCTCGGGACTTACGCCCATAGCCAGGAGCAGTGGGTGGTACTGCTCAACTGCTGCAGCCACTGCGTCGGTCATGACGCCGGCTGCTTCCGCTACTTCGGCGGGTACCGGTAAGCGCCGGGCTAGGGTCTGGAGGCTAGCCACGATTTCGGCTTCGTCGCGGGCCAGTTGTTTGGCTGCTGCCGCCACCAGCTCAGGCTCCAGAATTGCGGGGAGCATGTTTAGATGAAGCAGAACCAGCGGTAGCTGCAATGGGCTACCTAATGCGGCCGCAACCCGCGCCGTTTTCTCAGCAGCTTCCGAGAAATTGGCTAGCACTAAAAGGGAAGGTTTCATAGCATGGGGCAGTTTGAAAGCCAGCGCAGCGTACGACCAAAGGGAAGCACATCAGAGAAGAAGCGGGGGGCTTTTTTCGGGATGACAGCAGAAAAAAGCCCCCCGCCATTCGCCAGAGAAGATACCACAAATTTTGTCGTCGTCTCACGCCTGCGCTCTGATTAGCTTCACCCTAAAGCTTGATTTTTATCAAGTAAGGTGACTGCACGCGCTACTCTACCTACCCGCTGCCAGTATTTATTTCGGCGTAGGTCGCTTATAGAGCTGAATACCAGCTTCTAGAATCAGCTGTTGCAAGCGGCGCGTTAGATAAGGTGAGTTGTCAGACCCAGACGTGGGAAAGGATTGTTTGTAGGGCGAGAGGCTCCACTCATAGCGCACATTCAGATCCACCCGCCCCAGTGTTACGCCTGCTCCTACTTGCACAGCCGCCTGTAATCGGTCGGGTTTAGCATTCAGAGCATTCATAGCGGCCTGCAGCTCGGGATCTGGGGAAGTAAAGTCACGTGAGTTATAGAGATAGTAGCCCACACTCGGACCGGCAAACAAGCGTAGCGGGCCAGATTGGTAGCCGGCCAGCAGCCGCGCATCCAGCCGCCGAATGCGACTATTGGAGTAAGGGAAAGTGCCGGTGGCATTCGACAAATTGACCGGAGTTTCTAGCGCCGACATATAGCCTACTTCCGGCTGGAGATACCAGCCACTGCGGCCCAGCTTCCAGCGACCAAAGAGGGTGATACTGTTGCCGGTCTCGTCGTTGGATTGATCAGCAAGCGGGTCAACCAAGATGGAATTGAACCGGAAGGCGGCCCGATCTGAATTCAGGCGTGCAATATTGAACCCGCCGCTAATGCCGGCCGCCTGTAGCTGTTGCGCGTGGCTGGGAACTGCTAACCAGCACAAACCCACCGCCGCCAAAATGTTAATTGTAATTCTTTTCATAATAGACTAGAAATCATAATAGACTAGAAATGGTAAATGATAAGGACAAGGCAATATTTTTTGATGAATATTGAAATGAAAAGCCCCCCAGAACTACAGGTAACCGCAGTCCCTAGTATATAAAGGAGCTTAGAAGGGCGCCAATAGTTGCACAACAGTTGCGAAACTAGCTGCTTAAGTAGATAAGGTTAGTCATAACATTAATCTACCTTTTCGTATTTTTTAGAATGTATCCTGTCTTATGTCTAATGCCTCTCTTTCAGTCAGTTATCAAAACGCAATGGGGCAAATTACCGAGCATCCGGATGGCTATGTTCTGGTGCACTACTATAAGTCGAAGTGGAGTATTAAGGAATTACGTGCCCTGCTTGAGCGTTTAGGGACCATTCTCCTGCTTCGAGGCTGGCAACGCATCCTCATAGACATGCGTCATATTGAGCCGCTAACGGCTACCGAAAAAGCTTTTCTGATTGAGGAATGGTATAGCGGAAAAATAGCGCGCCCCACTAGCTTATCTACGTGCTATGTACTTGCCGAAAATGCCTTAGCGCGTCTCTCCGTGCATGAAATGCAGGAGATAGCTCGCCGGCAACATCGCTCATTTGCCTTCCAGTCACTCGAAGAAGCTCAGGCTTACGTCCTTACCCTTCCTGAGTAAGCATAAAGGCATCGCTGCCAATGTAGCTAACACGCCAGGCCCCAACAGAGGATGCGCAGATGGCTTTCTCTATTTAGCTTATGACAGCAGGCGAGCCTGGTGGGCTACGTTAATCAAAGCTGGCGCGTGCTGAAGCGTGGCTAACACCACTTCCTTCGCAGCTTGCTTCACCTCATTCTTGCTTATGTCGTGGGTTTCTTCCCGCACCAGCTCGGTCAGGGCCTGAAAAGCGTGGGTTAGAACCTTGTGTTTGGGTCGGGGCGCGTGCAGTTCGGCCCGCACTACGGCCAAGTGCGCCTGAATTTTCTTGCGCCGTGTGCGAAACACTGACTCACTGGCCACGTGCGGCTGAATAGTGTCGAGCAACTTAACTAGGGGCAGCATCTTAAGCAGCACAGCGTCGCTAGCTCGCGTGCGTCGGCTCAGAGCAATGAGGCCTTCATTTGGCAGTGGGGCAGTACTGGTGAGGTCGGCGCCATCGTGCGCGGCAAACGAGGCGTCTTGCTCCGGCCAGGTCTCTGAGTTGGAATGCATGGGGTGAAAATAAGCAGGAAAGTGCACGCTATCCAAGACAGATAGAAAGTGCAGTAAACACCAATTAAAAAAGCCCCCAGTCAGGAAAATAACAGTTATAAGCCTCGAATTCCGGTGCTCGGGCTATGTGCTGCCCAGGTAAGTGCAGGATGCTCGACTGGTTCTCCTGGCCAATATTTAAGGAGTCAGGTTTGGCCTTTGCACTACGCAGGCGACAAAAAAAGCCCCCCACAGCCTTACATATGAGCCAACACGGTTCAGCATGAAGTTCGTGGCGTAGCCCTGAAGGCCTCTTTCTTACTTTGTTTTAGCTATGAAATACGCTGCTTACCAATTACTTACTATATTTCTATGCGTTATGGTCGCAGCCTGCGGATCAGCTGGGGCAGTCGGCCGAAGCAGGAAAGCGACCAAGGATTACTCCATTATTAGCTACGGTGCGAAGGGCGACAGCGTAACAGTGAACACTGCCGCCATTCAAGCCACCATTGAGACCTGCGCAGCGGCCGGTGGGGGCACAGTGGTGGTGCCGGCGGGCGTGTTTAGCAGCGGTGCAATATTTCTCAAACCCGGCGTCAGCCTGCGCATTGATCGGCAAGGCGTGCTGAAGGGCTCCATCAGTCCCAACGACTATCCACAGATAAATACTCGGTGGGAAGGCATTGAGCGGGAGTGGACGGCGGCGCTGGTGAATGCCGACGGGCTAACAGGATTCACCATTTCCGGCGAAGGCACAATCGACGGCTCCGGCGACGAATGGGTACGCCAGGCCCAACTCGAACGCGAAAAAAGCCCCCCAGCGCCCGGACCTCGGCTTGGCCGCCCGCGCCTGCTGGGTATTCAGAATTGTCAAAACGTGCGCATAGCTGACTTGCGCCTGCATAATCAGGCCGTGTGGGGGCTGCACCTGCTCTACTGCCGCAACGTGACCGTGGCCAACCTGACCATCACCGCCGACCACAACATTCCCAGTTCCGACGGCATCGACGTGGACTCCAGCGAAAAGGTGCGCATTGTGGGCTGTAGCATTGATGTAAACGACGACTGTATTTCCATCAAGTCGGGGAAAGATGCTGACGGTCTGCGCGTTAATCGTCCCAGCCAGCGTATTCTCATTGAGAAGTGCCACTTCGGCTACGGCCACGGCGGGGTGGCGATGGGCAGCGAAACATCGGGTGGTATTCGTCGCGTAACAGTGCGCAACTGCGTGGCCGATGCCAGCAACTGGGCGCCCATTCGGTTTAAGTCGCAGCCCAGCCGGGGTGGGGTGGTCGAGCACATCACCTACCGCAATATTCAATTGAAAGACACGCGCAAAGCAGTGGAATTCAACATGGCTTGGCGCATGGTGCCGCCGCTGGCTCCGCCCGCGCAGGTGCTGCCGGTGGTGCGCCACGTGCGGCTGATTAATGTTTCGGGCACCGTTACCAACGCCGGCGACCTGCACGGCCTGCCCGACAGCCCCATTCGGAACGTGCGGTTTCGGCGCTGCCGCATTCAGGCCCAGCGCGGTCTGATCTTAGAGCACGCCCGGCAGGTAGATCTTTCGGGTTTGCACTTAGAAGTGAAGGAGGGACCGGCCCTGATTCGGCAAACCAACGTGCATTAGCGCCGACAGGACGGTGCAGGAAGCTTGCCGCTCAGGTTTATTCGACCTTGCATAGTACCACGCTGCCTCAGCATTTGCCGCTCCTTAATTCCTGCTCTGCTATGACTAACCGTATTGCTCTCATAGTGTTGCTGGGGGGCTTTTTTGCCGCCTCGGCCAGTGCTCAACAGCCCGTCGTTCGCCCCGAGCCGCTGCCGGCTACCGTCATCATTCCGGCCTCTGATTTTATTGAGGAAATACCCAAGGGCAATATCATTGCGGATGCTGATGCCCTGCGTGCGCCCTGGATTTTCAATAACACGGCCCTGGTGTTGAAGTCCAAGACGAACCTCATGACCAAGGTGCACATTCCGGAAGCGGGCACCTACACGCTATTTGTGCGCAGTCAGGGCGAGAAAAACAGCTCATTCAAAGTCGCCATCAACGATAAAGTGACACCCGCAGCCTTTGGTCGCGCCGAGCTGAGCTGGCAGAGCGGTGGCACGTTTGAACTGCCCGCGGGCCCGGCCTACGTCAAGCTGACGCGCATTGAAGCGGGGCCCACGGTGGACGTGCTGGTGCTCAGCAAAAATGCGAATCTGCGAGCAGAGGACGTACGACCCTATCAGTTGCCGCAGGATGTGCAGCTGCTCAAAGAATACCGCATTCCACCCTCCAATGCGGTAAAATTCGGGGACGTAACCGGCGACGGGCAAACCGATTTTATGGTGCTGGCGCCCGATTTTTCGGCTCACGTGTTCGACCACAGCGGCCGAGAGTTGTGGAGCTATAAAGCTCCTACTGAGTACACTAAGGAACGCTCAGAGTTTGAGGCGCCGGGCGTACTCTGGGATTTTGACCGTAACGGCCGCGCCGAGGTAGTGCATTGGCGCTTTATAGAAGGGCAGGAGTGGCTGGTGGTGGCCGATGGTCGCACCGGCAGGATTCTGCGCAAAACGCTTTGGCCCACTCAGCCGCTGCCCCACGTTTACAACAACTTCCGGCTGGCTATTGCCAAGCTGCATCTCGGCCAGCCCAACGACATCGTGGTGTTTACCGATATGGGCGGCACCCAAAACATTAATGCTTATACGGCCGCTCTCAGACCCCTGTGGCAGCACACCGAGCGCCGCAAGAAAGATAACCTCGGCCACTATATCTACCCAGTCGACCTGAACAATGACGGTCTCGATGAGGTGTTAGTTGGCTCGCTATTGCTCGATACCAAAGGCAAGGAAATCTGGAACCGCTTCGACCTGCTGCCCGATAACCACGACCACGCCGACAGCTACAAATTCCTCGATATCAACGGCGACGGGAAGCTGGACATTGCCACCGCCAACAGCGAAACCGGCGTATTTATTTATGAGGGCTTTACGGGTAAGATAATTTGGCAAAACACCGCCGAGCATAGCCAGCAGTTGGCGGGGGGCAATTTTCTCAAAAACGTGCCCGGTCCGCAAGTGGTAGTAGGTGGCCGCACCTATGGCAACCGCGAGGCCGGCGAGCCTTACTTATCCAGTCAGCTATTTTGGTTCGACAACGTGGGTAACCTGGTAAAAAAGTGGCCCGGCAACCCCATTAACGGTAACCCCGATTTCGTGCGCGGCAACTGGCGCGGCGACGGCTCCATCGATTTATTCTGGCACAAGTTCCGCCTCAACGACGTGGGCACCGGTGAGCTGTACTTCCCTGACCCCGTCTTTCATATGTTCGACTTCATGGGTCAGGGGGCGGAGCAGGTCATTACTCTTAACCGCGACCGGCTATGCGTGTATGGTAGTCGCAGTGCCCAGCACAATGGTCCTGATACCAAGAAAAACCTGGAGTACCTGAAAAGCACAGTGGTAAACCATACGCACTATTAAGCTTAAAACACGCTTTTTTCATGCTAAGCTGTGCGGCTGCTTTGTCTCAAGGTTGCAGCATGATAAGGCGTGTTGTATGGCGGGTGACTAAACGTAAATACCCACCACGACAAGCAGGAAAGAACAATCGGCTTATTGAGCGCAGCGACGATTTTAGATATAAATGCAGAAAAGAGAGCATAGCTCAGGCTGGCTCCTTTTTTCTGCTTTGTCATGCCATTTAGAATCAATACCTTATCGAAAGGTTTCTTCCGGATAGAAAGCTAGGGATGAAAACGCTTTTGCTTCTGTATTGGCTTATTATTCTGCCCTTCGTAGCGGGGGCGCAGCCTTCAGCTATTGAGCGCGCGCAGGCGGCGCTGGCAGCGCATCCTACCCCTGATACGGGGCGCGTGAATCGTCTCAACGCCTTGGCTTTTTTCCAGCGTAGCCAAGCCCCCCAACAAACCAGAGCTGGGTATGAGGAAGCGTTAAGCTTAGCGCGCCAGTTGAACTATCCGTCTGGAGAAGCGCGGGCACTGCTTGGGTTAGGCTTTTACTACCGTTTTCGGAATGATTATGTCCCGGCCTTAACCTATACGCAACAGGCCCAGCAGCTATTTACGAAGCTCGGCGACCGACTTAATCAAATTGCCTGTTTATATAACCTGTCGTATGCTGTGGGCGGGCAGGGCAATTATGCCCAGTCCATGGCATATAGCTTCGAAGGACTAGAGCTAGCCGAGCAACTCCATAGCCAAAAGTGGCTTACGCTACTCAATAGTCAACTTGGAAATGCCTGCATTGCATTGGGTGAATACCCTAAAGCCCGGCAGTACTTTGTGCGCGGCCTGAAGTTGGCCCAGGGCGTGGGCGACCAAGATGGTATTGCGCATTGCGTGTCCGGGCTAGGGGAATTATGCCGTTTACAGGGGCAATGGGCCCAGGCGAGGTGGTATTTTGAACAAAATGCAGTGCTTTCTGAGTCGCTCGGAAACCAAGGCGGCATCACCATGAGCCTCTATAATATTGCCGATATGGAGGAGCGATTAGGTCGCTATCAAAAGGCCTTTTCCGCAGCCTATCGCTGTCTGCAACGGATGCGGCAGCTAGATGATGTAGGTAGAATTCCTTTAGTGCAGCTTGTGCTTGCTCGGGCCTACTTACATACCGAGCAGCCCGACAGCGCCTGGGCATACGGACAAGCAGCCCTCCAGGCGGCCCAACAGAGCGGCGTAAAAAGCACGATTCGCGACGCCAGCGACGTATTGGCCCAGGCCAGTGCTGACCGAGGGCGCTTTACTGATGCCTACCGCTACCTCGCCTTATTCATGGCTTACCGCGACAGTCTTACTAGTCAGGAAGTAACCCGGCGCACGGCCGCGCTGCAGTATCAATATGCCTTGGATAAGCAAAAATCGCAGATACAGCTGCTAACCCGCAACGAGCAGTTGATCCGCCAGCAAAACCGCCAGCAACAAGTGCTCCTTATTGGCTCGCTGGCAGCCTTGGCAGTGGTTGCGGGGTTGAGCGTGCTGCTGTGGCGCAATAATCGGCAAAAGCAGCAGGCCAACAAACAGCTGCGCCGCCAGCAGCAGGAGTTGCAGGCAACCCAAGCTCAATTGATACAAGCTGAGAAGCTGGCAGCGCTAGGCGAATTGACAGCCGGCATTGCCCACGAGATGCAGAACCCGCTCAACTTCGTTACCAACTTCGCCGAGGTGTCTGCCGACCTTAGCCAGGAGTTGCAGGAAGAGGCTCGTGCCGGTAATTATGAGGAAGTAGAGGATCTGGCCGGTGAGCTGGCTCAAAACATGCAGAAAATTATCCATCATGGGCAGCGGGCGTCCGGCATCGTGCTGGGTATGCTCGATCATGCCCGGCCCAGCAATGGCCAGCGTCAAGCGGTTGACCTCAACGCTTTGGCCGACGAGTATTTACGCCTTGCCCACGAGAGCTGGTGTATTCAACATCCTCATTTTACATCCGCTTTAACTACTGACCTTGCCCCTGACTTAGGTAGCGTAGAGGTGGTGCCAACCGATATTGGTCGGGTGCTGCTAAACCTCTACACTAACGCGTTTTATGCACTGCAACAAAAAGCCGCCACGCAGGGCGCGGATTATCAGCCACAGATCACGGTGCGGACGCGCTGCTCAGGCCAGCAAGTAGAGCTAAGTGTGCGCGACAATGGTATTGGTATGTCCCCGGCCGTAATGCAGAAAATCTTTCAACCCTTTTTCACCACTAAAGCCCCCGGGGAAGGCACAGGTCTGGGCTTATCCTTGAGCTATGATATTATTACTAAAGGCCACGGCGGCTCGATGTCTGTCAATTCACAAGAGGGAGAAGGCACCGAAGTGCTACTCACGCTACCGCTCAAGCATAGCATAAAACAAAAAGTCGCTCCGCGCGATGCCAAGCGACCTTTGTTTTCCTGAATTATACGGGATCCCTAGCAAATTGGAAATACAACCGAACCCACACTCCATTAGGATAGACCTCCTAGCGCAACTCTAAGCCGCGTCCTGTTCCGCCTGTACACTTGTGTTGGGAACCCGAAATTTGACAGTCAATAAAAGCTAGTGATTATTCTGCCTTTGCAGACGATCTAATCGCTAAGGGAGTAGTTAGAATATCGCCGTTTGGGCGGAATATGTACTTGATTCTGCGAGACGTTTCGTTGTCCGTCACGACCCAATGCTGACTTGCCTGGGTAGGGGGCTTTTCTGCCTTTTGGCTGAATGACTGTGAATCGGAAGGGATGAGAAGTAGCTGTATTTCCATAAAGGTTGATAAGATAAATAGGCTAGTTACGGAGCTATTCGCAAACCTCCTAGCCAAAAGGACACAGTTCAAATATTATACCTGTTGCCTTGGTTATCACTTAGCAATACTTTATTTCTGGCTGCCTGTTGAGCATCTACTTGGTACGTATCTCTAAGGAGATAAAAATAGAGGAATAGTGGATTCCTGCCGATCGAATGAACTGGGCGCCCGTCGGCAAGACCTGTCCCCTCCCTCAATCGAACGCAAGCAATAAGGAGAAGAAACTACAATTTGAGGGATAGGAAAACAGCTTGCTTCAGCCTTTTATACTCACGATATGCACTGCGTGAAGCTCTTAGCCTAAGCCCGCGCCTCATTTGCTCAGGTTCTGGAACTGCACTGTTACCACCAAATAACTTTAAAAGGGGGCGGGGATGTCATAAGACAAAAAATAGGATCGCTATTTGCACTATACCTTTCTTAATTCCCCAATGTTTATGCCTCTATACCTGCTGGCTTTATTGCCCCTTGTCTCAATTGTATGGATGTTGCTTCAGGCCCGCCCCCGGGTATCCTTGCGCATGCAGGCCATCAGCACCTTTATTGCCCAGGCCGATCAGCCGCTCCTCCATCCAGTCCCTCTAGCAGGTATCGAACTGCAGCAACGAGTATGGCAGTTGTCCCCTTCAGTATATAGCCGCTACGCAGTAGCCTGATTTAGACCACATACTTACATACCTAGTCAACCTTTGTGGCATCACTAAATGACTGCCGCAATGGACAACCAAAATCTACTAATTCTGAGCAGCCCGGATACCGTCCGGGAGCTGCTCTGCAACCTGCTCACCGAGCTACTATCCGCTGCTCCAGCTGCACCAGATGCCGCCGCCTTGGAGTTGCTCACCATGGTCGAAACGTGCCGGGAGTTCGGGGTATCTAAAACTACCCTAACCGAGTGGCGTAAGGCCGGCGTTGTTCCGTTTGTGCGCCTAGAGCGTCGCGTTTATTTTGAAGGGGCAAGGTGTTGGAAGCCGGCCGCGCTCATTCCAAGTACACACGGGTAAAGGGCTAGGGCAATGGAAGGATACTACCATCGCCGCCGCGCTGCAACGGAGTTGCGCCCCGTCACCGAACCTACTACTGATGCCCGCCGAGGTACGCCACCCCGGCCCCTGCGCCCGCTAAAAGCTCCCCGCCTGACCGCGGCCATGCCGCGATGCTCTACCGCTGCGAAACTTCCAGCTACTTTGCCAACCTGAACGGGATGCTCCTGGAGTATCGATTAGTAGCCACCCTGCTACCCGCTCCGGCCGGCGTGCGGGTGCATCCCTTGCTCTTCCTGTCCCGCTCGCAACTCCGCTACACGAGTCGCAACCAATGCAATGAGATGTTGCAGGGCCCGACCGTGGAAGGCCAGAAAGAGTTTCTGAGCGGCTTGCGGTCGGTACCCGTGCCCGGCGCGGCTGCGTCAGTAATAGATAGCTTGCGGGTAGGCGACTACAAATTCAACCACCTTGACGTCAAGAATACCCCCGCACGATGGTAGCTCTATTCGGAAAGGCCGTCGGCTTACGTCCGGGCTGGATGCTCCTGGTGATCTGTTGGGACAGCTACAAGTCCTGCTATCGGGAGATAAATGCGGCCTTTGCCACGGTCCGCGTCCGGCAGATTTATGCCCGGTTGCCGGCGTGGCTGCAGCTGCTCTCCGCAGATGAGCCGGAGTAGGGGAGGCCATTGCAAACAACAATGATTTGCAAGGAAGCCGGGTGCCTTAGGGGTGCCCGCCGGCAACCGCCTACACGAAAGAGCGGGAACCCCAACGTGTCAGGGTTCCCGCTCCGTAGTGGGCCGTTTCGGGCTAGGAAGTGGCGGATACTACTGCCAGTAAAGATAACCGTTTCGGGCTGGATACGCGTGTACGATAACACTCATTTACATTTTCTGCTGCCCAATGCGGCGGCCGAGCAGCGGCTCGCCCGCGGGCCCGCCTTTGCCCATAGTTCGGGTGAACCCGATAAGTACGGCCGGTTACGGGCGGCCTACCGGGGCCTGCGCCTGGAGTATACCCCTGCTACCCGCTGGGGTCGGGTACGTGGCTCGCTGCACACCTTTGCCCACGGCCACAACGCGGGCCGGTTCTCGGCCCCGGAGATTGGAGTAGCCTGTGCGGAGCTAGCCCAGGCGCTGGCCATGCCGCCGCAGTGGCTCACGGTGCGCCGGCTGGAGGCGGGCGTGAATCTGCGCGTGCCCACCGCGCCGCGTTTGTTTTTGGAGAGTCTGGTGAGCCACAAAAAGAGCCGGTTCACGGCCCTCAACCCCCCGGCCGGCGCGACCCGCCCGCTGGAGTACGGAGCCTTCCACAGTGCCTACCGGCTCAAGTTCTACTACAAGGGAGCATACGCCCGCCTGAAAGGAGAACCCTGCCTGCCGGGCCACCTGCTCCGATTTGAAGTGGTGTTCACCCAAGCCCGCCCGCTGCTGACAGCCCTAGGACAGACGACGCTCACCGTAGCCGACTTGCCCCGTCCGCCGGTACTAGCAGCCGTCGCCGCTCACCTGCGCCTCCACTGGAATACCACCCAACGCCGTACCCCGCTAGACTATACTGGCCTTTCCCTGTCGGATTCAGCCTTACTCCATGCCGCTACTGATCTAGCCTTTTGGGAGGCGATGCGCCGCACCCAACCCCGTGCGACCTACCAACGCAACCGCGCCCGCGCTGCTCAGCTGCTCCAGCACTTAAAGCAACGCACCGAGCCGCATCCCTTTGAGGCGGTCTTTGCCCATGAGCTGGAGGCATTGGTAGCGGAGAGCGAACGGTAGCAGTAATCCAACAGCTCAAATCTGATACCCTTTGCACCCCTTGTAATCACTTGGCAATCCCGCATTCCTCCTTCCCTAGACATTCACCTTTTCCTCCTTACCGCTATGCCCAAAATAGACGGCTTACAGATCATCAAAACCAAGCTGAAACTTTCCCAGCTAGCGTACGTGCGCAGCCTGCTCTACCAGAATAAACAGGCCCGTGCCCGACGGGATGACTACTTGCAGGCCGCCGGCTTACTGGCAGTCCTCCTAGCCGAAGTAGGAGATCATATTCACAACCTGAAAGCTATTCAGCAAGCCGCCGCCCACGGACTGGCTACCACTGTGCCCGACGATTACGATGAATGGGGCTACGGCGAACACGACGAACCTAAACCCTACGACCCCTATGCCGATATGTTGTATGCGCTGGAGAGTGAGAGTAGTGTCAGTTGCCTGCACCTGAGCCGGGAGCTAGAAATCTATATTGACAGCATTCCGGAAATGGAGCGCCGCACCGGCAACGGCCTGGCGCAACTATTTGGAAGTGCCTTAGTGAACTTGCAGCCCGACGGCACAGCCCGCCCGCTCACCGAGGCCGAACGCAACCAGTACGGGGAAGAGGCGATGATTCGGGGGTTGGAGCAAACCCTGTTCTCAGCTTCTTATGCGCAGGATATGCACCGCATCAAGCTGCTAGCCCAGGCCCGCGCCCCGTTTGCTCAGATTCTGGAGCTGCTCTAGTGATCTCGTAGGGAGGCAGGTGAGGGGGGATAAATTCCTGTTAGCTACTCCAGAAAGTAACCGTACCCTTCGTATAATTTTCCCGTGTCCAACTAGCAGGACAGAGGGGAGAGCAAGGTCAGTACCAGAGAGGACATACTAAGTTGGATATTATTTGGGACAGCGTGCATCTAAAGGCCTAGATGGTCCGTAGTGGTCAAACCAGATCAGTTCTATTATTTCTTTTCATTCTTCTATTTTCTCGGTTCTATGCTAAAACCCTCTTCCCTCGCCAAATGGGGCGTGGCTGTTCTCTTGTTGTCCTCGCTCAGCAGCTGCGAAGACATCTTCGAGCAGTACTTCCCCAAGCCCAATCCCACCCCACCCACCATCCCGACCTTTCCACCACTAGGCCAGGACATTGCCTTTTATGCTTTGTCGGGTGGGACAAGACTCGATGGGTATAATACGAGCAATGCCGCCACGCGCACTAGTTCCGTGGCTATCACAGGCCTAGCCAGCGGCGAGACACTCTTAGCCATCGATTTCCGGCCCGCTACGGGTCAGCTCTACGGGGTGAGCAGCGCCAGCCGCCTCTACGTGATCAACCAGAACACCGGCGTAGCCCGCGCCATCGGTGCTGGGGCCTTCAGCCCGGCGGTAGCCGGCAACCTAGTGGGCTTCGACTTTAATCCGACCGTGGACCGCATCCGTTTGGTCACGTCCACAGGCCAGAACCTACGTCTCCATCCCGAAACGGGCACGGTGGCCGCTACCGATGGCGTCCTAAACGGGGCCGCGGGCGCAACTATCACCGGGGCGGCTTATACCAACAATACGGCCGGGGCCACCACCACGGTACTTTATGACCTCGATCCCGCCACCGATCAACTCTACCGTCAGGACCCGCCCAACAACGGCACGCTGGTAGCGATGGGCAGCCTGAACTTGAACATTAGCGGCGATGGGGGTTTCGATATTGATGCCAAAACGGGTACAGCCTTAGGTTTGTATGCCGTCAATGGCAACCCTACCCTGTTTGTAGTCGATCTGACGAATGGGGCGGCCCGACCTCTGGCCCAGTACAACGCGAGCGCCGGCTATAGCGGCCTGGCCATCCCTACCCAGCCCGTGGCCTACGCGGGGGTAGGCGCTCAACTGCGCATTTTCAATCCCACCGATTCCTCGCCCCTGATAACCAAACTCGTAGGCGGTTTGACTATTCAGAACGCGAGCATTGAAGACCTGGACTTCCGCCCGTCTACCGGGCAGCTCTATGCTATCGCGCGCAATCGGAGTTCGTTGGGCGATCCAAACCCTCGGCTCTACACCATTGACCTAGGTACTGGCATGGCTACCTTGGTGGCCCGGTTAAGTGTCCCCCTGCAGGGGCAAACTATCAGCATGGACTTCAACCCGGTCGATGACCAGATTCGCCTGCTCACGGAAAGGAATGGGATTCTGCGCATCAATCCCGATAACGGCGACGTTACCGTGGATGGCCCGCTCGTGAATCCGGGGGAGGTTGATCCCTTTCCCATCGAGTTGGCCTACGATAACAACGTGGCGGGGGCCAGCACGGCTACCTTGTATGTATTAGGCGCGCGTGACGCCGGCATATACCGGATCAGTTCCCCCGCCACCGGGGGGCTGACGACCATCGGCCGCTGGGTCCAACCGGGCAGCCTGGGCGCGTACGTGGGGGGCTTTGATATTGGTGGCATGAGCAACATCGGCTACGCCCTGTTACAACCCAATACGCCCATTAATTCCACGGTGGTGGTCCCCATTCAGATTGTCTCCATCAATCTGTCCACGGGCCAGGTCACGGTGACGCGGGAGTTCGCTAGAACCTTCGGCGGCGATGGCTTCACCGTAGGTTTAGGCTTTTAAGGTACTTCCTTCTCTCTTGTCGTAAGAACAACGCCCTGGCTGAGGAGTCAGGGCTTTTACACCCTGTTTTAGTAGTTCATTTTCTTATGAAAACAAACTCTCCCCTGACCAAGCTCGGGGCTGGTCTGCTGCTGGTTCTTTTAGGCTCCTTGACCAGTTGCGAAGACATCCTCGAGCAGTACTTCCCCAAACCCAACCCCACCCCGCCCACTATCCCGACCTTTCCCCCCTTAGGCCAGGACATCTCGTTCTATGCCTTGTCGGGGGGTACTAGGCTGGATGGCTACTCCACAACCAATGCCGCCACGCGCACCAGCTCCGTGGCCATCACGGGCTTGCAGAGTGGAGAGACTATCTTAGCCATCGATTTTCGTCCTGCTACGGGCCAGCTCTACGGTATTGGCAGCAGCAGCCGCCTATATGTGATCAACCAGAACACCGGCGTAGCCCGGGCACTGACCACGGAGTCATTTCGCCCAGGACTGGCCGGCAATCAAGTCGCCGCCTTCGACTTTAACCCCACCGTCGACCGCATTCGCCTCATCACGTCGACCGGGCAGAATTTGCGTCTGAATCCCGAGACCGGCACGGTCGCCAACACCGATGGCTCGATCAATGGGGCGACGGGCGCTACCATTACGGGCGCGGCCTACACCAACAATGTGGCGGGAGCCAGCACCACGGTGCTCTACGACCTAGATCCGGCCTCCGACCGGCTCTTCCGCCAGGACCCACCCAACGAGGGCACCTTGGTCGCGGTTGGTAATCTGAACCTGAACATCAGCGGCGACGGGGGGTTTGATATCGATGCCCGGACGGGCACGGCCTTAGGCCTCTATTCGGTCAATGGCAATCCTACCCTCTTCGCGGTCGATTTGAGCACGGGTGCGGCCCGGTCTCTGGCCCAATATGCGGCTACGACTGGCTACACGGGGCTGGCCATTCCCACCCGGCCCGTGGCCTACGCCTTGACGTATCAGGAAAGCCCCCGGGATAACCAAGTATTCAGTACATTCTATATTTTCGATCCTACCAATAATGTGGAGCCCTTGCTAACCAGGAGTGTTACGGGATTGAAGGTAGCAGAAGCCATTCTTGGGATGGATTTCCGGCCGGCCACGGGCCAAATCTATGCGGTCACCAACCTGAGTGGGCTCTATACCCTCAATACGGCGACGGGCGCAGCTACCTTCGTGGCTAACCTGAGTATTCCATTAGAAACAGATGGCTTTGGCGTGGGCTTTGATTTTAATCCCGTCGCCGACCGCATTCGCCTAGTGACTCGTTCAGGGCAGAATCTGCGGATAAATCCGGCGGATGGGGTAGCCATTGCCGATGGCCGCCTGAATCCGGGGACTCCCTTTGCCCTATCCGCAGCCTACGATAATAATTTTGCGGGGGCAACGACAACTAACTTGTACGTTATTGGTACGGATAGCGGGCTTGATAATAGTAAACTGTACCGGCAGAGCCCGCCCAATGACGGCACGCTAGCACTCATAGGAAATACAGGCTTTGCCTCAGGTTTTGATATTGGTGGCACTACCAACACGGGCTACTTATTCTCAGCCGGCGGTGGTCAATCAGGTTCCCTTATCTCTACGGTCGACTTGTCCACGGGGGCCGTTACCACCACCCGTACCGGGTCCGGAGCGAGAGGACTTGGCGGGGCCTTTACTGTAGGCTTAGGTTTCTAATCATCTGGTTCGTTGACCTACTACACACAAAAGAAGCCCTGGCACCTAGCTGGGGCTTCTTTTTTATCTCATCTTCACTATAGGGGGAGGGGGTAGTAACTTTCTGCTGTCTAGTCTAAATAGTAACCGTATGTCTACATGAAATTTTCACGCGTGCAAAATGAAAGGTAAAGGGGGTAAGGCCTGAAACTGCCCGCTGCCCTTGTCACTCACTGTAAATTGTACTCCGATGCCCTACGAGAAAGGAAACAGCGGCAACCCTAATGGTCGCCGGAAAGGGAGCCCGAATAAGGCTACTGCCCAAGCCCGCGAAGTCATCGCCGACGCGCTAGCCGGCACCGATGCGGATACACTCCGGACCAAGCTAGCAGCCTTGGAGGGCAAAGACTTTATTGATGCCTACGTGAAGCTCGCCGAGTTCATTACGCCCAAAATGCAGCGCACCACCCTCGCAGCGGAGCAGGAAAAAGGGCCGATCAAAGTGACGCTCCGCATTGGCGGGAGCACGGCCGAAGAGCAGGAAGCCAATCGGGTAAACAATGGCCGTGAAGTCACTCGCCTCCTGAATAGGTAGGGCAAAGCTACCACCTGTTCCTTAAGGATTTCGGCTACCTCTGTCCGGTTCACTCTTATACAGCCATGCCCCGCACCCCCAACTTTCCCGACACCACCGAAGCTATCCGCCGCCTGGAACTTTCCTACCTGCGTAAAATCGGGCTGCTCCGGCCAGGCTTCCACTCCACTACCCTTAACTGGACGCACAACGGCCGCCCCTCCGGGCGCATAGCATTGGAGGCGGTTATTCTCCCGGCGGAAACCTACGTGCGCCTGCGCTACACGGTCAACGATACCGATGCCTATGATTACCGGATTCAGTTGGAAGCCGTGCCCTCGAATCTAGGCGCGGGCCACCGGTACTACTTTATCTGTCCCTCAACCGGCCGACGGGCTACGATTCTGTATATGCCCGCTGGCGTGGGCCAGTTTGCCCACCGTCTGGCCTTTACTTCCCGCCTGTATTATGAATCCCAACTGGAGCCCAAACAGCTTCGGGGCTTAGGCGTGTACTTCGAAGCCGACCGCGCCTGGTTAAGGGAATATCGGAAAGGCCGCAAAATGCACTACCAGGGCAAGCCCACCAAGTGGTATGCGAAGCTACTGAGGCTGGAGCAGCGGGCGGAAAGAGTGGGGCCAGTAGTAGAGAGTATGATGTGTAGCGTCTTTGTCCCGTGAAAGAGCAAAGACAAAACTTTGTCCCGTGAACTGTCCCGTGACGAAAATCCATAAAAGGCAAAAACCCGCTCAGCGCGATGCTGAGCGGGTTTTTTACAGCCAAAAACAAGCAGGGTAGTAGTCCGTAGGGGACTTATTTACTACCTCTACGTTCTTATAGATTACTATCAAAATTGCGTTTCTAGCCAAAGGAATCAGCTTCATATTGATGGATACCAACTGCGAAGAACTTAGATCCACAAAATCTGACACTGGTTTTTGCCACTGATTTTAACTTGAAGGTAGATATGAACCAGGCGATTTACGCATGAGCTCGTGGAGCAACTTTAAGATGTCTACGTCCACGTAGCGTTTGAAGGACTCTTCCGTTTGGTGACCAGTAGCTTGCATGACCAAGCGGGTGGAGATACCTTGGTAGAGACCTACCCCTTCTAGTGTGCGTTACCCAGTTAGCAGTTCGGCTGGCTTGTCGCGATTGAGTTTGATGTTCTATGCGGAGGCGCGCGGGGAAGTAGTTGTGCTGGTCGATGAGCGCTCTGCTCTAGATGTCGAATTATATACTGTGCGGCTGTCCAAATATATGGGACGTAGTCAATGCCAGTTAAATAGTTAGATACTATAATTTTATAATGCTAGAAAAGCTCAATATGGAAATGGTCTTCGTGGTCATCTTGTTGTACAAGCTTTTTCATATAGTCATTTAATTTTTTTTTATCACTTTCTTCTGGAAATGAACCGAGAAGTAGCTTTTCTACTTTTGATTTAACCTTCAAATTCTTAAAATAAACTTTTTTAATTGATTTATTTTGAATTAAATAGTTAACAAGCTCAGCATTTGCATTTATTTCCTCTTCATTTTTTGGTATAGATTTGCCTGAAATTGATATAGGTATAAAGTCTGCGCTTTTCCCAAGCTTATGTAGCGTGTGCCTTTTATTATTTCCAAAGGTAAGACTTCCTCCATGTTCGAATGACAAAGATGTGATTCGAACAGTATTAGACAGTTGGTACTTGTTAGCGATTTCATAATAAATTGGAGCAACCTCATCTAAGATATTTTGTAATTCTTTTGTTAAATAAAGCTTCGACTCGTGTACCGCTCCAACTAAATGGTTTTCTTCTTTTAGGCGATCATACTTTGGAAAATTTTTATCTTCTTCTTCTATGTACTCTACAATGCCGTCAACTTGCTTTTGAAAACCTTTTATCTCATCGCCTTCTAGTTGTGAATTGTCTTTAATATATTTCAATTCTACCCACTTAGATCGTATATTGCTTAAGTGATATTGACAGGATTCATAGCCTGTTTTCCCATCATCAAAATTCCAGAAATTTTTGTTCTGTGTAAACTTATAAGACTCATTAACTAAAGCCCGTGAACGGCCTGTATAGAGTTTAAAAATAGCTAAAGCTACATTGGTATAGCTAAGTTTAATATTTTGAAGTAAAGTTTCATAGCTACTGACAGCATCCCTAAGTTTAGGGTCATTTTCTATGATTAGTTGATAGCCAAATTGGCTTTCATTCAATTTGGCAGCTTGTTTTATAAGGTCGTCTACATTAAAATTATCGCTTTGAATTGTCTGATTAATATTGTTTAACAGGGTTTGCCTTTTTGATACTCTATTCGAAAACTCTCGAAATATAGCATCCCTTTTTAGATCCTTTAATTTTGAAAAATTTTCCATTAAACCTATAAGTTTATTGTTTAATGAAACTTGATCTGGATCATTCTGGTCATAACACCATTCTTGATTGACTTTAAATTGCCTTTGTATGAAATCAAAGTCGTTCTCAAATTCATTTTTTAATATGGGCTTTATAGCGGGTGCTCCCCCCAAAGCTATTAACTCCTTATGAAGTAAGTCAACAAATTTTACAAAGTATTTTTTTGTTGCTGTCGGCCTTACAATTCCATCTGTGCAAGGCGAAGGCGCTGTAGGAATAATATTGCCCTGAGAAAAAATAAGTAACAATGGTCTTTTAGAAATTCCTTTAGTTTTTATATTAATATTCTCTGGGAATTTTATTCCAAGGTTAAAGTTTGAGACGTTATAATTAATAAAAATTTTCCGATTAATCTCCTCTAGTCGAGGATACGTATTATTAATTTCATACGTAATTTGATCTAATGTCTTATTATTGGTATTAGTAGTTGCTCTTACCTCTTCATTTGAGTCTTTTGCTTGAATAAGGGCGTTAGTTAGTTCAGTTAAGCGGTTAAAGGTTTCAATAAATGAGCTGTATAGTTCAGCTGCTGGGGAGGGGTATGTCTCTGCTTCAGGTTTGTAGCTTTGTTTTGAGAAAGAAGCAAAATGATAAAAGCTTTTATCTCTAGCCTTTGTTATAGAAGGGTATTCCAAATTGCCTGGAATATTTGATAAATAACTATTTATATTATCTGACGCTGCCAATGTAGTCTCAACATCATTTCGGAGTCGCTGTAATTGTTGTTCGCCAACTTGGGAGAATGTTTTGATATTATTAAATTTTATTTTATGATAGTCGTTTCCCGCAATTATTAAATCAGTTTCATCTCTTGTGATACCTCTTGAATCAGTTTCAACACACTTTCTATTGATGCTTAGTTGAAAATCAGATTCCTTTTGAGATAAAAAATTCCTTTCTCGCATAGCCTCTATTGAAGATGCGGTGGCCTCAATTTGGTAATTCACATTGCCAGATTGAACTTCCAACCAATTGGCTGTCTCTAATAATTTATTATATCGTTTATCTGACAGTAAAATGCCTATCCGACGTTCATCGCAATTAGTACAGTTATTGCCAACTGGCTCTAATTTGTAAATTTTCAAACTGTTATAAGATTGATCTATTCCTTGGGCAACTATTGCCCCATCCCTTAAAAGGGTTTTTAATTCTTTAAGCCCATTTAAATCATAATCATGCTTGCCGAAGCCGAAATCGTTAACTATTAAAACCTTGTAATTATATGTGTAATTCTCGTCATAACCGGTAAATGGCCTTTTCTTTGAAGAAACAACGTGGTTCTGAACCTTGATTCTATCCTCGGTTATTGAAGAAAATCTACCTGTTGTGATAGGCGCCACACCTTCAGCGTTGTCCCCCTTTGGTAGGCTAGTTTTAACAAGGCCTTTAGAAGTAATTTTTTCTGATGTTATATTTCTTGATTGATTTTGCTTTTCAAGCATTTTCCTGACTCTTTCTTCTTTAAACCATGGAGCATCCCTGCATTCAGGGCAATAGGATGGGTCAAAAGGTTTGTGTTCGATTTCCCAATTTTTAAAAAGGCATTCTAAATCCTTGGATCGATATTCTTTTAATATATTGGAAAAAGGTGACCGAGCTAACAACTCTCTTTGTTGAGTTGAAATTGTGTAAAGCGATGCTAATGAGTATTGAGAAAATGCTTGATATCTATTGATAATTTTACTTGCATCTATATGCTTACTACTTCTCAAATTATATAAGCCTTTTCTATTATATAATCTACTACCTGATTTCATCGAAAAAAGCTGTGCTTGAAAACCGCATTTCCTCGGAGTTGCATCGTTGTAAACTGGTATTTGCAATTCATTAGTTAGGGTGCTAGCTATATTAGGGTTAACTTGAGAAATTAGATGGTTAAGACAACTTAGAAGATATTTTGAGTCATCTTCCCAAAAATATGTTTTATCAATTATATCAAAACATAGCTCAAAGAATGGCTTGTTAAAACCGTGAATTAGGATCTCAGATATAAACCGCTGCTTAAAAATTTGTGAATTAGACTCTGTTTCTTTTTTTACTACTTTTTGCCTGCTATATACTTCTGTAATATTTGAGGGTCCTAACGGAAAAGTAATTTCTGTATCTGTGGTTGGACTGTAATCAGCAGCTACTATTTGTGGGTCATAGTACATGAGTAAAAATGCTAAATTATCGACCAATTCAACAACCTGTTGATCATTAAGCTTATTAGAAAAGGGAATCCTTTCATTTAACCTATCTAGTAATTGAGTGCCCTTAGTATATTTAGCACTTGTGAAGGTTTGAGAATGCCCTTTTTTGGGTAAGCCCGTAAGAGTAAAGACAAAAAATACTATTGAAACAATAGAAATTGATTTGTTCTTTAAAAAATCTTTGTCTATAGATTTCATGTTTTAAATGCTTTAACATGAATAATTGAATTTGTATTTACAAAATATTGGTTCTATTCCTGTTTAATAAAGACGAATAAATTCCAAAGTGTTATATGAATAAAGTTTAGATTAATAAATTTCTTTCCGCTTTGGATCGATCATAGAAATTAGTAACTAGGGTAACCAAAAGCATTATTAAATTTTTTAGCTTATCTAATTCTATAGGAAAGTCAGAAGTAGAGCATTAATGTTAATTAAAACTTTACCATGCATAGTATCCTAGCGTTACTTGTTATAATAAAAACACCTTTGAATAATACAAATTATGCTTTAAGCTTCTGTTTTTTCATGGTATCCGCTAGCGAACAGAATTTGCATAGTATTTGAATTAAAAAAGAGTAAGTGTGCTGTAAATAGAATTATGTTTTAGAAAGCTAAGGAATGATACAATTTATCCTTAAGTAATGAAGAAGTCAACAGGTTAAGGGTGAATTATTCAAGCTTATCCAAGTTAAGTTTCTGGCTTTTGAAGGGTACAGGCAGTAATACACTACATGGCTCGATGGTTCGTGGAAAGTTAAAGGACCTCTAGAGGAAGCATTTATAATGGGAACGCATACAGAAACTTAATTTGAGACTGTAATGGGCTGGCTGCCTTCATCCTCGAGATAGTCAACATCGCTTTCGTGTCCGAAAATACCCGCGTTAGCTTCCTGTTGTGCTTTCCGTTGTCTAGGGAACTGGCATTTGCTGTTTAGTGCCTTGTTAAAAGGTTTTGCGGACCGTGGGCAACGTGCCTCCTGCCAGGCTAGGCAACTCTTAGGGGCACACATAGGGATAGGGGGGGTAGAGGCTAGAGAGCAATGGCGATGATCCCACCGTGGGCTAAGGTGCACGCAAAAGTTAGCCTATCCATAGGCTTCCCAGTTATATAAGTTTGCCCAAGCTAGGGTTAATCTAATACGGGCTCCTGCGTTATTCGTATCCGAAGATGAAGAAAAAAGCCCCTCAGAATAAACTAAGGGGCTTTAATATAACGCATAAGTAACTTTTTTGATAACGGTGCTCTCTTATAAGATTACTGTCAAAGTTGTGTTTCTAACTAAATGAATCATTTGCGTATTCGTAGATAGAAGCTTCGAAGATCTTAGATGCGTAAAATCTGATACTGGTTTTATTTCGAAGATCGGTATGACCCGGGTGATTTGCGCATGAATTCGTGCAGTAATTTCAGGGTGTCCACACCCACGTAACGATTGAAGGATTCTTCCGTTTGGTGGCCAGTGGCTTGCATGACCAGACGTGTGGGAACACCTTGGTAGAGTTTCAAGGTAACGAAGGTTTTGCGGCCAAGTTTAGTGGTGAGAGTCAAGCGCTTGATGCCAGCTAGGGCCTGGACAAACTCTAAATGTTTATTAATGTGTGGGCAGTGTGGTAGCAGTAAGTCGTCGGAGGTACGATGCTCGTAGCGTTGCGCCAAGCTGGGTAAATGAAATAAGTCGTCTTCGTAAAAGGGAATGTAGCATGTAGCCACATTCTTTTCGGCTTGGATCTGAATGATCTGCCCGTGTACATGACGCCAACTCAGTGTTTCGGCGTCGCTGATTCGCAAGCCCGTATACACGCATACTAGCAGCTTGTCGCGGGCCAGCTCCACTTGGCGTACCCAATTTTCGAAGGCAAGCTGCTCGCGGCCGTGTTTGGCGGGTGCCCCGCGCAGTACTTGGAGTTGGGCCCGTAAGTCAGCCGCGGTAAAGTCGAGGCTCTGGATGCGGCGCAGTTCCTGCTCCGTAAGTGCATCTACACCTACGTATAGGCTGGGTGCCACGAACTTGCGATACTTTCGATTAACAGGCAAATCCTGCTCTTCGCACCAAGCCAAAAAGGCTTTTAACCGGCGCACATGTTTACCAAAGGTGTTCAGCTCTTGGCCTAACTCCTCAACCACATACGTCCGAAAGGCGTGGTAGAAATCTTGGTCCATGCCAGACAGCGTGGGCACTTGGTTGGTATGCCGAACGAACTGCTCTAAGCGTGCGCGCGTGGCCTCCAAGCCGGCAAGGGTCTTGGGCGACATAGGCCGAAAGGTCGAGGGATGCACCTTTTTGGCATACTCCACGAGCCAGCGATCAAATAGCTGCCAGAATTCGGGGCGGCCATCGAAGGGTGTTGGTAGCAGGGCAGGAGCCCCGGTGTCGCTAAGAGGGGTAACAACGTGCTGAATTGCTTCTCGCATCGCGGTTTCACTCAGGATTTCGTGGCGTTGCTCAGACGCTTGTTGGGCCTGCTCGGCGGCATTTTTGTAATCGCTAAGCTTCTTATTGACATCGGCGTAGTAAGTGCCTTTAAGGCTGGCCATACATTGCCGTTCCTCGTCCCACCATTCAGGTTTAGTACGTTCTCCGGTGGCCACGCGAATACGTTTACCTGCCCAGCAAACCGTCATTTGGATTGGGGCGTAACCCTTCTTATTCAGTAAGTCCTTGCGGAGCTGATACGTGATTTCCAAAATACAAGTATAGAATGATGCCGCTGTTACTTAGGAAACCATGTGTGATTTCAAGGGACTTAAGCAATATGCTCAGCGACTGATCTCGACTTCTGTTCTGTAGTAAGTCTAATTTGATGCGCTTTGTCAACAAGAGACCATTGGAAATTTTAGGCGCACTAGATGCCGGCAGTGGTCGAAGTTAGATACAGCGATGCTCCAATGAAATTGATTGAAAATAGTGCTACAAACGCTTTATATGTGTATTCAAGACATATTCAACTTGCTTTTAAGTAGCTGTATTATTAAGTCTTTATCCTGAATCTGGCTTTGAAGAACTTCGATTTCTTTTCTTAAAGCGTTAGTTTCTTGATCAAATCTACTAGTCACAATACCTTTTCTTTCTTGTGCTAAAGTATAAGCAACTTCAGAAAAACGTTTCCGGAGGTCTCTGATTTGATCCTCACGCCTCCTCACGTTGTCTTCAATGTCGAGTAAAAGCTGAGCTTCTGCTTTAGATGTGAAAATTTCACCCTCGCCGGTGAGTAAGTAAGTAGGCGATACGCCAAATTTACTAGTCATATTGACTACGTTGGCCAGGTCAATATGCCTTTCTCCCTTCTCAAACTTGCTCAGATTGCTGTATTGGACATCAAGGATATCGCATAGCTCTTGACGCTTAAGAAAATGTAATTCTCTTATAAGTGCGAATATTTCTATAAAACGCTTATTTACAGAAATATAGATATCCTTTTTATCGCTCATGCCAACTTAAAAGAAATTTTATTTAATAATGACGATTTGGTGACTTGTACAAGTCACCAAATCGTCATACATTCGTCCAGTCACAGATATAAGATTGGCAACTGGACGCAAGAAAGCATCAAATTTTAGAATTATGGGGAACCCTTTAACTGAGAAGCAGAAATTTTATTTCCTTCTCGCAACCGTATGTGAGATACTGCCAACAGGTTGTGTAGACACGGCTGTGCGCAATGGGTACCCCCGAAGTTCTGTGCGCCTTACGGGTGTACGTCAAGGCAGAATTCTAAGCCTATCGGACTTGTGTGCTTTGATTCAGTATGGTATCCCAGAATACCAAATTCCAGAGCACTTACGACCAGTAACCTTGTAGGTCGGCTTGGTTTTTTAATAATATACTATCTACTGCCTGATGGCTCCAAATGAGATCGCCACAAAGGCCGATGTAGCGGCCGTGAAAGAGGACGTGCAGGTGGCCTTGCAGCAATTGCAGAACCTAATGCGCCTGCTGGGTCCTGCTAACTACGATACATTTCACAGCATTGATGAAGTGGCAACGATGGCGGGAGTTAACCGCAAAACCGTTGAGAAGTGGGTGAAAGTGGGAAAACCTGACCGAAAGGGGAAAATTATCCACCTAGCAACTCTAGAGTTCTCACCTGGTTTTCCACGCATTCCTTACGCTGCCTTGCTGGCTTTTGGTCAAGGGGTAGGGTTTGACTTGACTAAGCTGCACAGAGCAACAATCCCTACATAGTGGCTTGTCATATCAAGTGTAAGCATAAATAAACTCTCTTCGACTAATGCTAAGTCGGTGCCGAAGTTGGGCACAGATGCCAGTTCGATTCCGGCTAAGAGTACGGAGGGCCTGCAGTCTGTAGGTCTAGCGAAGGTGTCGGCAGAGGAGCACCCGCCTTTACCGATACCTCGCTTTTTTCTCTTTCTCCTAACCAACAGCAATCAAATGCATCTACAACTTCTATCCCTTAGCGCCTCTCGTTTACGTTGGCATCAATTCGTCGAAAATCTACGAAAGCAGAATCCGCCTAAGGTTCATACGCGCATGTCTAAAGACGGCAGCCTTAAGACAATTATTACTCAGCCGAAGGCTGTTTGTGACGGAGCCAAAACCTTAGGTGAATTCCTGATCCAGCGTCAGCGCAAAGCTTGGCAGGCATCTGGTCTTTCTCAGCCCCTAGGCTTGACAGATGATGAACAACAGACGCCTTTTATTCAAGCAAATGCCCGTGAACTAGGCGAGAAACGTGGTCTATCAAAAGTTACCCAACGTAAGCATATCCGCGAACTCACAAAAGTTGGGTTCATTAAAAAGAAGAAATTTCGTGGTAGCCGCGCCAGCTTTTATCTGTGGATAAACCCGGATTTCGTGTGGGAAACACCTGAAAATATAGTGGAAACGGGGCGTTTGGCCAATGATGCTTGTCAGGGTATAGGTGATTTTTTAGGCGAAAAAAGTAAAAAACTTTCCCATACTGAGATTCTAGAACCCCTTGAATCTTTGAAATTGAAAATTGGTCATGTGGATAAATTAGTCTCCGGGCCGATAACTGGAATCCCATTTTCTGGAAACGGAGGGCCGCAGTCTGTCCTGATACCAAGCGAAAGCAAGATGAAAACAAGTCATCTGGGGCGCCGCGCCAATAGGGAGGAGGAAATGCTCTTGCGTTCGAAAAATGCGCTGCTGAAAGCAAGATTAGATAAAGAAGAAGGACTTGTCATCGCTTGTTGGGAGTATGCAAAAAGCCTCATATACAAGGGCCAAAGATTCTCGCCAGTTGAGGAAAAAAAGGCCAGGGAAGCTATTAAGGTAGGGGTATATGGCAACTTCACTGATATAGCCGAGGAACAATGGAGTGACTTCCATAAAAAGGTTATGCGGCGAGTTGAACTAGCCGCCCTTTACTTGCAGATGAATGTTGGGAAGTACGCGCCTAAACCCTATTTCGAACAGGTACCAGGCTGTGGCTATTTTGATAAGGAAAATAAGGATGGCTTTAGAGGTACTGAGAAATGGCTAATCGCTGATGAAAAGCGACATGCAGAATTTCAGCTTAGACAAGCCCTGCGAGTGGCAGGGAAAGAAATGAAGCAATGGGTTGAGCTAAATCGAGGACGGCGCATTAAAGCTTCAAAACGCGTTCAAAATAGCACCTTATGGCAATTGTTTGCCTACCATCATAGGGTGCTCGAAGCTCTGGGTGGCAAGCAAGCTCTTTACTACTTCTCTAAGAAGCTTGCTATCCTGAAAATAGTCTTAACACCTCCTATCTGTCAAAACTCATAATCCTAATGACTTCTCAGCATCGACTAAAATCCTATTCTTTGAAGGATAATGCGCTCACTAAGGCGTGGGTGGTCTGGAGGAATGGCTCCAAAAAAACATTTTATTCATACGATACCAGCGGCCGCTATGAGGTAGAAGATCCTCGGGAATATGGTATGCGTGGTTTGATGAAGCGGGTAGTAGAAAAGTGGGGAGATACAATTGAGCGCGCTATTATTTATGACAATAAAACGGGAGTCAAAATCTATGAATTTCTTAATGGAGAATGGCAGTGAAATCGTTTTACACGGCCGGAATCGTTTTACACCCCAATAGTCACTAAAAACGCATTTCCATGATCTATGAGGCGTTTTTTATGTAAAGAAACCGTTTTTACATATGCACATTCCCTACCGTGAATGCCTCCAATGTGGAGGCATTATTGAAGGCCGCCCGAACAAAAAGTTCTGCAGTGATACCTGCAAAGGCCGACACTTTCGAGATAACAACCCCCCATCCGAAGCTGATAGCAGCCCTTCTATCTCACCGCACCCAATTGACCCAAATTCATCTCACTATTACAAAGCTACCGAGTCAAAGGAAAGCATAAATGACCTCGTAGCTAGTACTTTGAAGCGGATGAAATGGGAAGATGAGGAACGGAAGGAACGTGAAGGTGCTGAGCGCAAGGTTAAAGCAGACAAAGAGCAGGTCACCAAGTTGCGTGAACAAGCAACCCAATTGCATCAGCAATTCTGTGATATCGTTCAAGAGTTCTTGGATGCTGAAGGGACAGTTCTGAAGGCAAGACCAGTATCCACGTTTCTTGAAAAACTAAACGACTTTATATCACTTTATAGAGAGCATCCCTATTTAAAGATGCCAGGTAATTCAATGCCTAGCCGGTTAAAAGAACTGTATGCTATACAGGATATCATTGGAGAGGTAGAGCAAGAAATTGCGGATTTGAATGCATTTCATGCTAAGGAGGGCAGCTTTGAGATTACTAAAAAATCTCGAAAGCTTCTGCGAGAACTGCTGATTGCAGATTAAATAGCGATAAAAAACCTTATAGGTTCAGAACACTAATTATTAATTAACTAATGGTTTAATGTATGAGAACATATAGTCAGTGAACCGCTTATTCCGTCTTTTTAATGATAGATGGGCAGTAAGTCAGGTAACAAAAGCCCCGCTCTTTATAAGGAGAGCGGGGCTAGACGTTGGATGCTCATGAGCGGAGTGGACTCCTCAAATATACTATAAACTAGTGTTCACAGCAAAAGCAGCAACTTCCTATTTGCCTCTGCTAATTTCCGCTTGCCATGCCACCCAGCTATCAGCGTGAAAATCAATATAATCGCTGATTTGACCAATTAGTGTTGGAGCTAAATCTAATGCCTCACCAATATTTCTAGTAAAGGTCATATGTGAGTCCGTGATTAGTTCATTGAATTCATCATGTAATTTATTAATGTCTTTACCATCAGTATAGTCGTCATGATTAAATGAGACAAAAATGGAATCAGTAATGCCAATAGTTCTGGCCTTAATATACTCTACCGAGCTTAATAAAATTAATGCGTCACCAACACTATTAGCTTTGTTTTTAAATGGTGCACGTTTATTCAAGGCCCATTCGACTACGTTTAACTTCATAGCATCTGTTATTGGCGCCTTTGCACTATCTCTGAGAATTCGCTCAGTTTCTTCAACTCGCTTTGTAGCTATGTCTATAATATTCTGATCATTATTAAAATAAGGTTGGAGAGATTTTAGGTAATCACTTTTGTCTTGAGGGTCCAAAAAATCAGCTACTTTTTTAGCTGCATTGTAATTTCCTTTTATAGTGTTAGTTACAGCCTTGATGGTTTGTTCTTTATTCCTATTCCATTCTTCAATAATAATATCATTAGAAAGTAGTATCACTTCCTTGTCATTTATTTTATCTTGAAGTTGCTGAAATATTCCAGTAGGAATATCTTTTGCAATAAATCCGATCCAAATATTTGTGTCTAGTATTAGGTATACCATTTTTAAGATGCTATTTATTGTAAGAGTTATCTGTATAGCTTTGGTAAACTCATTACATTAAGAAAACAATGAGTACCAAACTACAGGCAAGCTTCGTAATAAAGCCAATTTTATAATTTATACTCTAACGCGGTTAATTAAATCGATCTTTTGTTTGACTTCCTCATAGATTTCAATACCAGTCCTTGCGTTTACCTCCAGAGTAACTGCCACACCATAGCGAATTTGATCACTAGTAGTAAGGCCTGGTGCGTCCCTGCGACAATCTATTTTCACTATTAAATTACCACTATTGACATACACCTCTGCTTGGTCGCCAATAAGTAGGTCATGTTGAACTGTGCCTCGTCTAGTAGTCTTCCAATCAACCCCTTTCCTTTCCAGAGTTATCGACTCATTGGCGTTCACATAACGAGCATTCACACCCGTTATGTTGTCAATATAAAGCCTTGATTGACGGTATTTGCGGGACTTTCCATTGGTTGGGCTGAGCCAAGCCAAAGTGATGGTAAGCCGCTTTTCAATGCTTAATTGTTCAAGCGCAGGAGGTAGAGGAAAAGTGAACTCATGCGCTTTTTTATCTATGAGCTTCCCCCATCCAAGAAGTGTTACACGGCTGTCAGTACAACTGAGTACTCGCTGGCAATCAACCATACCATAACCCAAGTACGGAGTAACATGCTTTTTTACATACCCAGATGGGACACCTGGTTTAGCTTGGATGATGTCGAATAGATTAGTGCTGCTTGCTCCCCAGCCTGCGCCATGAACCAACAACGCTTTGATAAGTACAGTGAAGTACTCTTTTGGAATAAGCTCTTCTGAATCACTGGCTGCGTTCAGGCCATCGAGCATTTCATGGATTTGGCAAGCTAAACGTGTTGCAAGCGCTGCTGCGCTGCTGGTACCTGTTTGGTATGCTGTGCCAGAGAGTGAGCCCGCAGGGACGGGTACCGCAACCTTAATTCCAGGAGGGTGCTGGCTAAATTTGAAATTCTCTAGAACAAGAGAAGTGGTTACGGTAGCATTCCTGTTAATTGGATGCTTTTTGTAGCATTTACGTCCTCCTGCCATCAGAATATCGGGCTTAATTGAGCCCCGATACCCGAACCCAATTCTGCTGATTGGACTAACAAGTTGATCGTCAATAATAAGTGTAAAACGAGATGATGCATTTACCCAAGTATTGGGGCCGGCATCAGACTGCGCTGCTCCAACGGTGATTGCATTAATTGACTCAGCAGGCGTAAGTATCTTTCTATTCAGGTTGTCTGAAACGATGTGGTTTAACAAGTGTTTTTCAATCTCTTCGGGGCTAGCGCTATCAAATGTTGCTGTTGGCACAGGTAGTTCGATATTAGTCAAGACGTTGCCTGCACTAATTATGAATAGCACGTTGAACTCTGAGGAGAGCCAATCAAGGAGCCTTGCCCAAGCGCTCATGCTTTGATGAAAAGGCCTGGATGGATCCCCAATAGACAGATTGATAATTTTTACATGAGGTGCAACTGGGGCTTCTCCGCCTTCACCTCTGAACATTCGAATTACTGCCCGATGGATTACATCAATGGGTAGTTTGGTTTTATCAAATTCCTCAATTGAACTGCCATCAAAAGCAACTCCAGGGACCATGATTGGCCGCACGTATAGTTTATGCTGTAAGGGCTGAGCAGCAGTATCATTTAGATCGCCCCGCGTAATGAGTGTAGCCATGGCGGTGCCGTGTACCCTATCAACAGTTGGATAAAGCGACTCATCCATCCCCTCAGTATCCACTGTTAGCCGATTGGCTAATACAGCATGGTTTTGCAACGGAAGTCCATCGAGTAATGCAGCAATTGGTTCACCGCTGGGTGTAGAAACTGCTTCTAATACATCATTCTCGATTACCTCCTCCAAATTAAACTCGTCTTCGTCATCGAGGTGGCCAGTCCAACTGGATTGACCTAATGGACGAAAAAAAATTACCTCTGGTGCTTTAAGTAGCTCTATATCAGTATTATCGCTTAAGTCCCGAAACGCGCTAATAGGGATTTTTGCAGCTACTGCGTGGTAGTTGATTTCAGGAATGATGGTTCGTGAACCTTGAATAATTTCACCGCCTGCTTCTGCGATGACCTTACTAAAACGTTGGTACACGGCCAAGCTGCTTTCAAGGTCGTCGGCTTCACTAGTCGCGCGCTGTAGGAAGGAGCCATCTCTGCGAAGAATAGGCGCTGGCCTGTTCTTTTTGTTGATATATAGTAATTCTACTTCAGCTAACACAGGAGAATTGTCAATTTGACTCATCTCTTGTATGTATTCCCGAAAGCCCGTGTCGCGTAGTCGATCCTCTACGCTATACAATCGCACATCCTTAAGCAGCTTGAATAACGATTTAAATTGGTTGGTGCGACGCGCAAAATCTCTTTTGTTAATATAGTCGCTCCACAGAGATAAGATTTTTGTCAAGCTCTCCTCATTCTGAAGTGTAAGAAACACTCGGCTTGCGGTAGGATATTCTGGGTCGAGCTTATCCTCATCCTCATCTACTGAGCTTTCGACAATGATTGGAGCGAACTCAAATTCTTGACCTAAAAATTGTAGTTCTTCTGTCTCCAGTGCCGCTTTATAAAAGTCATCAACGGTACCCCATATCTCTAATACTAGTACCATTTCTGGAACGCTTTCTCCAATGGTATTGGAAATATGGAAGTTGTCAAATTGGTCTTTTACACTTCTCCATTTTGGCTCAAACTCTCTAGCCTGTGTGCGTAGATTTACTTTAGGAGTCTTAATGACGGGCCTACTGCCTTTGGTATATGTTGCATCAGTCGACTTTGGAAAAATCAGAATAGGTCTCTCAGGCATTGTTGAAACTCTTTTTACTTTCTACTTCCTGTAGGGAAAATGTGACAATTTCAGATAAATTAGGCTGGGGCAGCGATAAGATATAACGGCGTCTTATTGATAAACCAAATTCTTCAATTTCAGCGAAGCTGAATCCTAATAGCTTATCGATAATGGTATTTTTAGCTCCTGGTAACTTGCGTTGAAAATCGGCTTCGAACTTATCCAGCCACTCTTGAATGAGCACTTTGCTTGGCTTGTCAATTTTGAGCTTGATTTGGAACCGACGCCAGACTGCCTTGTCCAATAGCTCGGAGTGGTTAGTGGCTGCGACTACTACCACGTAGCTGGGAAGCTTGTCAATCTGCAGAAGCAGCGAACTCACCACCCGTTTGATTTCGCCAGTTTCGTGCACATCACCGCGTTCCTTACCTATAGCATCGAATTCATCAAAAAACAGCACACATTGCTGGGTTTTGATAAAGTTGAACATTTTCTCTAGCCGGCTGGCTGTTTCGCCGAGGTAACTACCAATAATACCGTCGTATCGAATGACGAACATAGGCAGCATTAACTCGGTCGCTATCACTTCTGCAATCGACGTTTTGCCATTGCCAGGCTCGCCAACTAACAGCACACGATTGCGAGGTTCGAGGTTATAGGACCGCAGTAGGTCGGCACGGTTGTACTCGTTTACAAATTCCTCAATTGAGTTCGTGATAAACCGTTCTAAAACAAGGGATGTGAGTGGCTTATTCGGATTGACAGTATATAAGAAGCTTTCTATTTTATCATATAATACTGGGGTAACAGAGCGACTGGGGGAAGGGACCGTGCTCATGGGAACTGTTTTCAGCGCTTCCTCGAGCTGATTTGCAATGACGTTATGTTGTTTGTTGCGCTCCTCGGCGATAACAGCTTGGACGACTTTTTTTGTCAGGCCAGTATCGCCGGATAGCCCAGCTTTCACAAGTTTTAATATGAGGTCTGCGCGTGCCATCAGGGATAGGGGAGGGAGAGCTGGATGCTTTCAGCCAGCACCTTTTTGGATGCTTTACTAATATTTTGTGCAGCCCTGTGGGCTAAGCTTATTAAAAGCTAAGAATACTAGTAAAGCTAATCAATTTGACCCATTGTGGCTAGCACTCAGAAGGACAATGTATTTCATATGTTGGTTTGCAATCGAGCTATACGAGCCGCTTGCGGAAGAAGGCAATTTACTTGGTGACGATAGACAAGAATTAGGAGGACAAATGCCAGTGTGTCCTTTTCTAACCGAAAGCAAATAGGAGCTTTATTAAAGCATTGGCTTATTAATTTGGCCGGCTTAGCAGCCTGAGGTAAACAGATGGTTTCAGCTTTAGCGCAATAGCCTGTCCTTCATTGAGAGCTGATTGTTTAATTGCTCACCTTAGAAGCAACACTTCACCCAGGCAGTGGTTGTCGAGTATAGTGCGCTAACCATTTTGGTTTGACAAATAGCGGAGAAGACCCAGTGAATTTGCTGCGAAGGAACTCCTAGGCGACGTTGATTTTTATGCTGTACAAAGCCAAGTGAATCAAAAGTAGTGGACCTGTCTCCAATTTCAACCTAGCGGCGATGTTAATGAATTCAAGGGAGACGTTAGAATACCTTTTATACTAGAAGATACAGTAAGAGAAGATAGGACCAGACGTCAGTAGACACAACGGGCGCTGTTCTAGGAAATGCTCGCCGTCGAATCCGTCCGGACGCCCAGCAAACCTAAATATCGGTACACAGTCGAGCGACCAAGGCCCAACAACTGGCCAATTTCTTCCGCCGTTTTGTCTTTCTGCAAGTAGAGCGTTTTGACCGCTTCGGCTTTCCGCTGGGCTTCCTTGCTCAGGCCCGGTGGGCGACCCCCTTGTCGGCCCCGGGCCCGCGCGGCGGCCAGCCCCGCTTGGGTACGTTCGCGAATCAGATCGCGCTCGAACTCGGCCAGGGAGGCAAACAAGTTAAACATCAAGCGCCCTTGCGCCGTGGTCGTGTCCATATGATCCTGCAAGCTGACAAACTGAATCTGCTTTTCCTGAAACCTAAGGACTAGCTCCACCAAGTGTTTCAAGGAACGTCCAAGTCGGTCCAGCTTCCAGACCACGACCGTATCGCCGGGCTGGACCTGGTCGAGCAACTCGCGCAAAGCCGGGCGCTCCTTCAGGGCTGAGGCCTTTTCTTTCACCACCTCCTGGCAGCCATAAGCCCGCAGCGCATCGAGCTGTAAGTGCAACTGTTGTTCCTGGGTGGACACCCGGGCATAACCCCAAATCATACGCTTGTCTATCTAAGTCAGCAAACCCAAAGATAGTGGAACATTGATTTATGAGACGACAATTTTAGACTTTTTATCCGACTTAGTTTTCATCTCCGCCACTCCTACCCGAGCGGTAATTGTGTCCGAGAATACGTTCCTTTTTATGGACACATGCGTTTTTACTTTAAAGTATCTTTAAGCTTGAGTGGGCATAGGCTTTTGACCGGTGGGAGCGTAGCAGGACCTTCTTAAGGTTTGTTCTTGGTGTCCAGCTTCTGTTGAAGTGATACAAAGCGTGGATCCAGAGTAACCTGATCCGGGGCGTAAGGTACCCCTACAGCCCGCTGAACAGGAGCCAAAATGGGCGGCGAGAGCAGGACCGTGCCGCCGCTCCCTATACTGCTCTGTACGTCGGGGTGAGGCTGGAAGTGGGTAGGAAGGCATTCGGACGGCACATATACTCGCCTCTTGGCTCGGGTTAGGGCGACGTACAGAAGATTGATTTCCTCAAAGATGCGGGCTTTCACCCCCGGCTCAGGTGGCTTGGCTGCAAACTCCTCTTCTAGCTTATCAATAGTGGCTTGCGTGATGAAACCCTGGGTAAGTTGCACTTGGTCATACTCCAGCCCCTTGCAGCGATGGACAGTAGAGAAGTAGAGTTGCGCTTGGTCTCGTGCCCCGTCGGCAACATGCAGGCGCTTCAACTCTTTGATAAGGTCAATTACTTCATTACCATAGTCTTCCACAATGGTAATGAGCATTTGCAACTGGGTATCCTCGGTCTGCTCGGCATATTCGGCCAGTTCCTGTAGATTGGCCATCGTGCGAATTAACGGATCCTTGATGGCCTCACTACGACCGTTATAGAGCGCCAACACATCCGTCAGGCTAGCGCCTTCTCCTGCGTAGGTGTAGGAATTAATGTTGCCCTCGAAATAGACCCGATGTAACTGCTGCCGGTGCTCTTTCACGTATTCAATAGCCTTGAGCAGCAGGGCCAGATTCGAGCGGCCAATGACGGCACAAGTGGTGCCCTCGCCCAACGCCTGTTCCACCCCCGTCACGGTTAGCTGCGGGCCGGCGCCAAGTTGCGTTTTCCAACCCAGCACCTGCGAAGCTAGAGCGGCGATAGGCGCTCCGAAGCGGAAGCTGGTGCTAAGCTGCAGACTTGGGTAATCCGTTTTTTCCAGCGAGTTGATCGCGTGCCGCCAGCCGTAAATCTGCTGGTGGGTATCCCCAACAATGATTTTGGTGGCCGGCTGGCGAAAGAAGACATCTAGCATAGCCCCAGAGGCATCTTGCCCTTCATCGAAGAGAATGAAGTCGGCCGGTAACATTGGCTTGCTGAGCTGAAATTTCTTCAGGTAGAAGTCATGCGTAATGTCAATCTCTGCCCGGTCCATGCGGGCCAGTAGTTCCCGACAGTTGCGCTCAATGGTGGGGTAGTGCTTTGCCACAAATTCTTGGGCCTTCGGGTCGATCACCGTGGCCCTGTAATTAAGCTGCTGCACTCGGGCTTGGTCACTATTGCAGAAATAGCTGACAAACTTGGCAATGTGGTTAGCTAGTACAAATTCTTGGTGGCGGTTCTTGCCCGTGCCTTTGGGCAGCTTTAGCAACTCCACCAGTTCGTGCGCCCGATAGCCCTTGTTGTTGAGATTGTATCGGCTGCCACGCACCACGTAACGATAGGCCAGGGAGTGTGCCGTTTCGACAACCACATTGGCTAGTCCAGCCGCTTGGAACTTGCGGATTGCTTCCTGGCGCACTGTCTTGTTAAAAGCCAGGTATATAATTCGCGCTGCCGCTGGTTGAGCGCGGGCATACTCCACCATGGTGGTGGTTTTACCGCTTCCGGCGACCGCATTTATTTTCAGGTCACCTTGGGAAAGCAGAATGGCAGACTGTTCATCCGTAAGATTCATCGCTTGTTATTTCCGCCTTGAAGGTACTTGATGGGCTTCCCGACTAGGCTTATTATTTCAAACAGGGCTGGATGATAGCAAATAAACCACCTACTAAGTCGCAAGAAAGGGTTTGCCACTGAAATTGCCACTGAAAAATGAAAAAGGCCCTTAGCGGTTAGCTAAGGGCCTTTTCTTCCTTAAAACGAGTGGTTAAGTAGTCCGTAGGGGAATCGAACCCCTGTTGGTAGAATGAAAATCTACTGTCCTAACCCCTAGACGAACGGACCATGTGATGTGCCTAACTCGTTTTGGTGGTGCAAAGATAAGGCAGAGATAATTCAGCGCAATACCTATGATCAAAAAAAAAGCCCCCCAGTCGGAAATGAGCTGACTTTCAGGCTGAAATTTTTTGTGGGGGGCTTTTTTAAGCTTGAAGTCCCATCGGTGACGGCTAAAAATCGTAGGAGGAACAGGTAACGTGAATGGCATAGGAAGTGATTTGGCTATATACCCTTAGCCCTGTACCTTCGTTGCGCGTTTCCACCCGGCCCCGTGGCCTTTTTCTTTCTTAACCCCAAACTCCTACTCATGGCTAAAATTAAAGTCGCCATCAACGGCTTCGGCCGCATTGGTCGCCTCACGTTCAAGTCCTTGCTCGGCCGCGACAACGTGGAGGTCGTGGCCATCAACGACCTGACGGATAACAAAACCCTGGCTCATCTGCTCAAATACGACTCTGTACACGGCCGCTTCGATGGCACGGTGGAGTTCGACGAGAACAGCCTAACTGTAAATGGACAACGCATTCAGGCCCTGGCCGAGCGCGACCCTAAGCTATTGCCTTGGGGTGACTTAGGTATCGACGTAGTACTTGAGTCAACTGGCCGCTTTGTGGATGAGGCTGGCGCTGGCCAACACCTCACCGCTGGATGCAAGAAAGTAGTTATTTCGGCTCCCGCTACTGGTAACATTCCGACGGTAGTGTTGGGCGTAAATGAAGACATTCTGACCGGCGACGAGACGATTCTTTCAAACGCTAGCTGCACCACCAACTGCCTGGCCCCCATGGCGAAGGTGTTGGACGAAGCTTTCGGCATCGAGAAAGGCTATATCACGACGGTACACGCCTATACTTCTGACCAAAATCTGCAAGACGCGCCGCACAAAGACTTGCGCCGTGCCCGCGCCGCTGCCCTCAGCATTATCCCAACCAGCACTGGAGCCGCTAAGGCCGTAGGTCTGGTACTGCCTCAGCTAAAAGGTAAGCTTGATGGTATCGCTATGCGCGTGCCCGTGCCGGATGGCTCTACTACCGACCTGACAGTTATTCTGAAGCAGGAAGTAACCAAAGAGCAAATCAATGAAGCCGTAAAGAAGGCCGCTGAAGGCCCCATGAAGGGCATCATTGAATACAGCACCGACCCGCTGGTGAGCATCGATATCGTGGGTAACCCCCACTCTTGCATCTTCGACTCGCAGCTGACGGCCGCCAACGGTACGCTGGTGAAAGTAGTTGGCTGGTACGACAACGAGTTTGGCTACAGCACCCGCACCGCCGACTTGATTCAGCAATTGGGTGAGAAAATGGCGAAATAACGCCTTTCAGCCTCAAGTTTATCGGAAGAGCCTGCCCTGTTTGGGTGGGCTTTTCTATTGCTGCTGGATGAGGGCCGGGAAGCTTTTTACTGAATAGTAGCAACTATTCGAAGCCGCGTTGGGGAGAGGGTTGTTGTGTAACACAAAAGCCCTCCGGCGCCGTTTGACGAATATTCAGTAGCCGTTACGGCTTAATACCCACTGCTACCAGTGCCCACCTAACGCCTCTGCTCCAACCTTGCACCTATACGCCGCGTTTCTACTTTCCTATGCCCGCTAAGCCGCGTATCTGTTTTATTCTGAATCCTGCCTCGGGCACTAACCGCCGCCAAGACGTGCCTGCGCTCATTGAGCGTTACCTCGATCATAAACTCGTGGACCATGCTCTGCGCATGACTGCTTATGCCGGGCACGCCGAGGAGTTGGCCCGCACGGCCGCCGCCGAAGGATTTCGGACGGTAGTAGCGGTAGGCGGCGACGGCACGGTGAATGAAGTAGGACGCGGTTTGCTGGGCACAGAGACGGCCATGGGAATTCTACCGCGGGGCTCGGGCAACGGCTTAGCCCGTCACTTGGAGGTGCCGCTGTCGCTGCCCGCCGCCATTCGTCGCCTTAGCCAGCCTGAGTATCAGCGCATAGATGTAGGACGCATCAATGGGCGACCCTTCTTTTGCACGGCCGGGCTGGGATTTGATGCGCATGTGAGCAAATGCTTCGCTGTGGCCGGGACACGCGGCCTAGCTACCTACGTGAAGGTGGCCGTGCGGGAATATCGTAGTTATCGGCCCCAGCCAGTCACCGTGACGCTTAACAATCGTACGCTGACTACCGATTGCTATATGCTGGCCTTTGCTAATGCTGGGCAGTATGGCAATAACGCCTACATTGCCCCCCGGGCCGATATTCGGGATGGACTACTGGACGTGTGCCTTATAGACGCGCTGCCCCTGCGCCGCGCCGTGCGCGTAGGGATAGGACTAGCTCTCGGCGACCTCCCTCAATCCGGGGCAGCCGTGTACCACACCTCCCGGCACGTGTTGGTAGAGGCCGAAACGCCCATCGGGTTCCATGTTGATGGCGACTATGCGGGCGAAGCCACTAGTTTTGAGATTGAATTGCTGCCTCTGGCTTTAGAAGTTGCAGTGTAATTTTATTCGTTAAAGGATTGGACGCTTAGCTATTAGATTGTTCAGGTCTCCAGTCAATAGTCATTAAACCAACGCATGAAAGCTGACAAAAACCGCCGCAGCCGCGAAGGCATTGTGTACTCCACCAACTCGGATTTCTCCTATCAGCACGCCGATGAGGAAGCCGCCGCAACGCTGCCGCCCCAGCAGCAAAACCTGCGCGTACACCTCGATCGCAAAAGTGGCGGCAAGCAAGTAACGCTCATCACCGGCTTCGTGGGTCAGGATTCGGATCTACAAACGTTGGCTAAGCTGCTCAAAACCAAGTGCGGCGTGGGCGGTAATGCCAAAGACGGCGATATCCTCATTCAAGGTGACTTCCGAGATAAGGTAATGGGCGTGCTGCTTGAGCAAGGCTACAAAGCGAAGAAAGCAGGCGGCTGATCCTGCCTGCTACCCTACTGACTGAAAATTGAGAGTACTTCGTATAGCCTGAGTGAAAACTATTCTCTACCCGCTGACGTCAGCATAACAAGACATATCCTCAACGCTCGGTTATGGAAACAGGCAGCATGCGTGAAATAGCCGAAAGTGGGATTATCAATGCGGTGCAGTGGCTAAAGCTGGGAGTAGAGACCATAGGAGCCTGCATTATTGCGATGGGTATACTCGTGGCAGGCTATCTATTAGTAAAAGCTTTGCTGCAGCGCCAAACGGCCAATTTTACCGCCATTCGTCTCACGTTGGCCCGCTACTTAGCGCTGGCATTGGAGTTTCAGCTCGGCGCGGATATACTCTCAACCGCTATTGCTCCTAGCTGGGAGCAAATCGGGCAGCTAGGCGCCATTGCCGTCATCCGAACAGGCCTGAATTACTTTCTAACCAAGGAAATGCAGCAGGAAGAACGCCAAAGCGCCGAGCAAGCCGTAACCGAAAATGCTCACCAAGCACCAAGTGCTTAAGGATAATGAGCTGTAGTAGAGTAATGTAGCAATAAGGCTTCATGCCTTAAGTAATTGCTATGCTGAGCTTCGGTTAATGATGCTGTGTTGTTTGGGTGAGACCATGCATTTACAAGACGCACAATACGGCATCTCTACCGCGCTCCAGCCGCTTCTACTAAATGCCTTCTAGCGCGCTCCACATCTTCGGGCGTATCAATACCAATGGTTTCCAGCTCAGTCTCGGCTGTAAGGATGCGATAGCCATTTTCCAGCCAACGCAGCTGCTCTAGGCTTTCAGCCTGCTCCAGGGAAGAGGGGGGGAGCTGCGTAATGGCCGCCAGCACGTCGGGGCGGTAGGCGTAGAGACCGATATGGCGCAGATAGCGGTGCTGGCTGAGCCATTGCTCCGGCGCAGCCTGGCGCTGATAGGGCAAGGGGTGCCGACTAAAATAGAGCGCATATCCCGCAGCATCTAGCACGACTTTGGGTAAGTGCGGACTAAATAATTCATCCTCGCTGAGCACGGGCTTGACCAAAGTGGCAAGCTGGGGGGCTTTTTCTGCCGCAAAAAGCTGTACTAAGGCTTCAATTTGAGCGGGATGAATAAAGGGCTCATCCCCCTGAATATTGATAATGCAGTCGGCCGCTATGCCAAGCTGTTGATAGGCGTCAAATACCCGATCGGTGCCGCTCGGATGATCGGGGGAAGTAAGTGCCGCCTCACCGCCGAAACCGCGCACGTGCTCGGCAATACGCTCATCATCAGTGGCTACCACCACCCGACTCAGGCTAGACAGCCGCGCCTGCTCCACCACGCGCTGTATCATAGATTTGCCCCCCAGATCAACTAAAGGCTTACCAGGCAAGCGGGTGGACGCATAACGGGCGGGAATAATACCAACGGCATGAACCATATGCAGAAGAAAGTAGCAGCTAAGTGTGGGCTGGGGGCTTTTTGCAAAGAACAGTGAAAACCGCGAATGCCCTACTAATCACTGATCTCAATAAAGGAACAGGTCCAATAAAAAATACTGGCTCGCGTTAGTCAATAGTGCGCTATTCGGTACCCATTTAGCCTACGAAATGGCCGTTTTGGGACTTGGCCGGGATTATTTTTTATCTTTCGGCTCTGTTAAATCTCCCCTTAAGTCGCCCGGCCCTGATTTTGGGGCTGCTTGTTTTTTGCGAACTGCCCGTATGACCCGTTTTTTGTCGCTGCTGCCTGCGTTCATTTTCGCTGGTTTTGCCGCCACCGCCGCGCCCCGGCCTATGCTTCCGCCCGACTCAATCGGCGTAGAATACCGCAATAATAAAATGTTTATCAAGCACCGCGTCGTGGCGGGCGAAACGCTTTATGGCTTGTCGCGGCGCTATGCCGTGCCGGTGGAGCAAATTGTAGAAACCAACCCGTCGCTGAAAGGCGCCCTCGCAACCGGTCAGGTGGTATTGGTGCCCCGCACGCGCGTCGTCCTGACGACGCCCGCGCCGGCCACTGCCACAGAGTCGGCGCCCGTGCCAGCTGCTACGGTGGCCGCGGCCCGCTCCTTGCCCACCGATGACGCTGGCAACCGCGTGTACACCGTGCAGAAGGGGCAGACCTTGTACGCCGTGGCTCGTTTGTTTAAGATTTCTCCCGCCGAGCTTGCGCGCCTTAATGGCTTGACTACTAATACAAACGTTAAAACTGGCCAGCGTTTGGTTATTGTGCCAGGAACCGGCTCGTCTTCATCATCTACTAGCGCTCCCGCGTCCAATCAGTCGACGCCGGCGCCTACTGTGCCAACGGAAACGCCTAGGTCGGCCGCGCCCACGCCCGCCGCAGTACCCTCACCAGCGGCTTCGCGGCCCCCGGTTGCTGCCCCTGTGCCCGCACGGACGGCGCCAGCATCCGACAATAAAGACAGTGTACGTACTCCGGCCCAAGTAGCGGAGGAGCGGACGCCCGAACGAGCCAGCGAAATTGTGCGCCGCGTGACCGAGAGCGGTCTGGCAACCAAGATTGAGGGCAGCGGCACGGATAAGTACCTGGCCCTACACAAAACGGCCGCCGTAGGCACCATCATGCAGGTGCGCAACATCATGAATGGCCAATCGGTGTATGTGCGCGTGATTGGTCAATTGCCAGATACGGGCGAGAACAACAATATTCTCGTACGCCTCTCGCCCAGGGCTGTGCAGCGCCTCTCGACGCCCGATAGCCGCTTTCGAGTTGAAACTTCCTACGTGCCTTAAGGAAACATGTCAGAAGGCAAAATGCCGGTAAGACTGTTGATCTACAGCATTCTTATCGGCTTTTGCTTTTTTTACTATTTAGCTCCATCAATTTGAATCACGCTCAGCTTCGGCAGTTTCTGGACGAACACCACGACCGCTACAACCGGCCGGCTTTCATCGCCCACGATCCTATTAGCATTCCCCATCGATTTTCGCAGCGCCAAGACGTCGAAATCAGCGGGTTATTTGCGGCGTTACTGGCCTGGGGAAGGCGCCCTACTATTATCAGTAAGTGTCATGAGCTAATGCAGCGCATGGATAATGCACCATATCAGTTTGTTACCCAGCATTCCGACGAAGATTTAAAGAAACTGCTGGGTTTCTGCCATCGCACCTTCTGCGACACCGACTTGCTGTACTTTGTGCATTGGCTGCGCTGGTACTACGCCGATCATGACACGTTGGAGGATGCTTTTTTGCTGGGAAACACCCAACGCGAGCGGTTGGAAAACTTTCACAATCTGTTCTTTAGCCTGCCCGATGCCCCCCAGCGCACCCGCAAGCACGTGGCCACGCCCGCCCGTGGCTCGGCCTGTAAGCGCGTGAATATGTATCTGCGCTGGATGGTGCGCCGCGACGACCGGGGCGTGGATTTTGGCCTTTGGACCCGCCTGCCCATGACGGATTTGATTTGCCCTTGCGATGTGCACGTGGAGCGAATTGCCCGTCGCTTGAGCCTGCTCACGCGCCGCCTGGTCGATTGGTCAGCCGCCGAGGAAATAACCGCTCACCTCCGCGATTTTGCCCCCCAAGACCCCGTGAAGTATGATTTTGCTTTGTTTGGGTTGGGGGTCGAGGAAAAGCTTTAGCCCAGCTAAGGGCCTGAGATTATTAGCTCAAGGCTGTGCGTAAAGCGCACCATCCTTCATTACCAGCTTCACTTGTCGCAAGCTTGTAACGTCGCGGGTTGGGTCGCCGGCTACAGCTACCAGATCGGCGAGCAAGCCGGAGCGGATGCTGCCTCGGTCGGCTAAGTGAAAAATGCGGGCATTACCGCTGGTTGCGGCGCGTAGCACCTCAAGGGCCGACAAGCCGTGTTCTTGCACCAACTGCTCCATCTCCCGCACATTATCGCCGTGGGTGAACACGCCTACGTCGCCGCCCACTACCAGCTCCACGCCGGCTTTGCGGGCAGCTTGCATGCTAATGCGCTTTTGCTGCACGCGGTCCGGCGCGGGTGTGGTACCCCGGCGCCAGCCCTGGTACTGCGAAATAGCATCACCGGCGGCTACGGTAGGGCAGAGGGCTACGCCGCGCTGCTTCATGAGCTTAAATATTTCGGGCGTGCCATTGTCGCCGTGCTCTATGGTTTCCACGCCCGCTAGGGTGGCTAGGCGCATGCCTTCGGGTGTGCTAGCGTGAGCAACTACAGGGCGACCCGCGGCTCGTGCGGTTTGCACAATCAGGTTTAGCTCTTCCTGCGAAAAGGTGGGCCGCGAGGGCTCTCCCTGGCCCCAACGATAATCGGCGTACACCTTCACTATGTCGGCGCCCTTTCCAATTTGCTCGCGCACGGCCCGCAGAATACCATCAACGCCATCGGCCTCCTGGGCTCCCTGGGGGGCATTTACGTCGGTAGAAAGCTTAGGGCCATAGCTGCCCGTAGCGACCAAAGCCCGCGTAGCGACTAATAAGCGAGGCCCAGGTATAAGCCCTTGATTGATAGCTTGCTTCAAGCCCACATCGGCGTAGCCAGCGCCCTCACTGCCCAGGTCGCGGGCGGTGGTAAAGCCCGCTAGCAGCGTTTGGCGTGCGTGCGCCGTAGCCCGCGCTACCCGCAGCGCCTGCGATTCTAGCAGAACCTGGTCGTTCCAGGAGGTTTCGTTATAAGGATGGAGCAGCATGTGCGAGTGGCCCTCTATCAAGCCGGGCAGCAGAGTCAGGCCCGGCAATTCCAGCGTGCGAGCACCGGCAGGGGCAGCAACCTGCGCGGCCGGTCCGGCGGCGGTGATTTTGTTGTCTGTGACCAGCACTACCCAGCCGGCATGCAGAGCTTCTCCGTCGAATACAGCCGCGGGGCGTAGCAATGTTACTGCTGGAGGCGCTGTTGTAGCCTGCGCTACGGCTGCATTTGACCCTCCCAGGAGGAAAGCGGGCAATAGAAGAGAAATCCCAGCAATCGGAAAATAGCGCATAGATAAAGAGAGGAGGGTAGGCCAAAAGCAAAAACCGGAAACCGCCCCAAGGTGCAGTTTCCGGTTGAAAGTAAGGCAAAAGAAAAGGCTTATTAATAAGCGAAGAACAGGCTGCGTATGCTTTGCCTGATAACGATCCTGGTTAAACGAACGCTAAGTCGCTTTCTGTAGGCGCTTGCTCTTTTGCTTCTTGCTGCCTTTTTCGGACTTAATCTGTTGCTCGGATCCGCCTACCAAAGTCATTTCGTCGACTAAGTGCTTGGCCCCAGCATATTTATCTACCACGAAAAGCATGTAACGCACGTCAAGCGTGATGTTGCGCACGCGGTCGGGGTCGAACATGATGTCACTCATAGTTCCTTCCCAATTACGGTCGAAGTTGGTTCCAATCAGTTCGCCTTTGCCATTGATAACGGGCGAGCCAGAATTGCCCCCCGTGGTGTGGTTGGTAGCAATAAAAGCCACTGGCACCGTACCATTTACAGCATAAGGACCATAATCCTTGCTTTGGTATAATTCTGTGAGGCGGGCCGGAACTTCAAAGTCAGGATTAGTAGAGTCGGCTTTCTCCATCAGCCCGTCGAGTGTAGTGTAGTAGGCGTAGCGCACGCCGTCGGCCGGCGCGTAGTCAGCTACTTGGCCATAGGCTACGCGCAACGTAGAGTTCGCATCAGGGTAAAAATTACGGTCCGCCTGCATCTGACGTAACCCTGCTAAATAGGTGCGAGAAAGCAAGGCTACATTATCAGTGGCAATGGTATAAGGTGGCAAAATATTGGACCGGTAATTCGTAACTATCGCGCTGACAAGCTGATAGGCTGGGTCGTTAAGCAAGGCACGAACATTCCCCTGGGCCACTTCGTCAAGCACAGCATAGGCGTCGGCCTGGTTAGTAAGGCGTGATTTTGAGTAAAGCGTAGTGGTATACGTAGTCCAGCCTGTTGGGCCAGGGTTCTGCTTGCGCAAGGTTTTGATATAATCTGGTAGCAGGGTAGCGGGGGTACCATCGGCGTAAAGAGCGAGCAGTGCGCTGGCAACTTTTTGATCTGTGGATTTATTGTAATTTTTGAAGAAGCCTACTGCGCCTTTCTTTAGCTTGTCAACGGCTGCGGCTATATCGGCGGGGGGCGTTTTGGCCGTAGCCATATCACCTAAGGCAGTCAGGCTATTTGCGTAGAGTAATAATTCTACGCCCAATGCGGCTTCTGTTACATAGTCGCGGGCTACGGTGAGGTCGCGCAGGCTGGTGTAGTTTTTCTCAAAATCAGGCAGCAACGTGCCGTACGTGGCTGTGCGGTTGGCGTCGCCGGCATTCACCCATTGCGTGAAGCGAGCTTCCTGCTCTCGCTTGCGGGCTACGGCATCGAGCTTCTTGAGGCCACGGTTTTCCCCAATCCACTTCTTCCAATAATTGGCTAGGCTAGCGTATTTGGCCGCGTATTGAATGCGCACTTTATCCGAGGCTTTCATATCCTGATCCAGAATACTAAGCTTGGCATCACGCACCTTAATTTTTGCGGGATTAGAAAGCGAATACAGCTCATCTACCCCCCAGGAAGTGAGATATTCATTGGTGCGGCCCGGAAAGCCAAATACAAGCGTAAAGTCGCCGGGCTTAACGCCGGCCATGGATATGGGGAGGTGATGGCGTGGCTTAAACGGCTTGTTGTCAGGTGAGTAAGAGGCTGGTTTATTGTCGGGGCCGGCGTAGATACGGAAGAGGGAAAAGTCGCCGGTGTGGCGGGGCCACATCCAGTTGTCGGTGTCGCCGCCAAATTTGCCAATGGCAGAAGGTGGCGCGCCCACTAGGCGCACGTCTTGAAACACCTCCGTGACAAACATATAGTACTCGTTGCCATTAAAAAACGGACGCACAAATGCTTGATAATGCGTACCCTGCACGGCAGCCTGCGCTATGCGCTGCCCGTTTTGCTGCACTCGCCGCTCACGTTCAGCCTCAGCAATACCAGTAGTAGGAATACCGTCGAGCACCTGCTTCGTTACGTCCTCCATGCGCACAATGAACGTGGCCGTAAGACCCTGATTAGGTAGCTCCTGGTCGCGGCTCATGGCCCAATACCCCTTGGTGAGGTAGTCTTTCTCAACGGAGGAATGGCTTTGAATCTGGCTGTAGCCGCAATGATGATTAGTCAGCAGCAGGCCTTGATCGGAGATGATTTCGCCCGTGCAGCCGCCCCCAAACTGTACGACCGCATCCTTCAGGCTCCCTTGGTTGACACTGTATATCTGCTCAGCCGTAAGTTGAAGCCCCTTTTTCTGCATGTCGGCCTCATTCAGTTGCTTCAGCAACAAAGGCAACCACATGCCTTCATCGGCGCGGGCGGGGGGCAAAAGTAGGAGCAGGGAGAGTCCTAACAGCGTCAGGCGGGAGAGGAGAAAGCGTTTGGGCATGAATACGAACGAAGAAGTAAAAAGGGCTTGTAAGTAAATAAAGGGCCTCTCAAACTATTTAAGTTTCCGCAAAAATAAACAGCAGCCCACCGCAGACCGTCAAAATTGACACGCTGCGGTGGGCTGCCGGGGGCAATTTTAGGAATGCCCAAGCTCTGCTACGGCCGGCAACGATTTATCGGACTGAGCCGGAGCCGACGGTGCCGTCGTTACGCCATTGTTAGGTGCTGCCGATGTGCTCTCCCAAGCCTGAAACCGAGCAATTTCACCCTGAAATTTGCTGATAAACCAGCTAATCAAGCTCAGATCATCCAGAAAGCCGACCACTGGAATAAAATCGGGTACTAAGTCAATGGGCGATAAAACGTACAGGAGCACCGCCAGACCAGAAACAATGGTGCTGGTTTCGATTTTTCGGTACGAGCCGCTTACGTAAGCCGCCACTAGGCGAATCAGCGTGCGGGCCATATCAATGACTTGCTGGATAGGACCTTTTTTGCTGTCTTTAGCGTCGAGCTTAGAAGCTACTTCACGCAGAATGAGGGCTACGCGAAAAGGGCGGCCCAATAGCTTGCCGGCCCGGCCCAGAAATACATTGAAAAGTGCGTTTTTGGAAATGGCGAGGCCTTTTTCGTAGAGCGAGGACATGAAGAGTGAGTTAGGTAAAAGGGACAGTAAGGATGGTACGGTCGAGGGCTGGCTGGCGTTGTGCTGCCCACGCTGGGGGACATTTTTTACTGGTACGGACCCGAAGTACAAAGGCGTATTCACGATTTACCTAGACAACAAAAAAGGTCCCACTCACCGAGCGGGACCTTTTCTACAAACAAGGCAAGTGGAAGTCTACTTGTGTTTATTGCTTCACAATCCGCTTCACATAGGTTTGACTGGCGCTCGTAATGCGCAGGATGTATACGCCCGAACTCAGTATAGAAAGCTGCTGGTTAAACTGTTGGTTTACTTGCTCCAAAGAGCCGCTAGCCTGCGTGATGGTACGACCATCGGCGCTGCTCACTTGCAGCTGCACTGCCTTACCAGCCGTGGCTGGCAAACGAAGCTGTACCGAGTGGGTAGCGGGGTTAGGGTAAACTTCCAGTTGCGCATTTAACTTATTGGCGCTGCTGGTGGCCGTTACGTAGCCAAAGCTAAAACGCGTGAGAACAGGGAAGTGGTCAGAAGTTGTGTTGGCGTAGTTCGGAATCTGAGCCGCCAGGTCGGTGCGAATCTGGGCGGTGCCGGGCAGGTAGGAGGTATTTAGCTCGCTCGACACAACTACGTGGTCAATTACGTCGCCGAAGTCGACGGTAGAGCGCTGACCCGTCTGGCTTAGGGGCAGTGTAAGCGCCACGTAATTAGCGGCATCGGTGGTAAAGGAGCTGAAGGAAGTTGCCGTTGTGTTTATTCCTGAGGCTACGGTCTGATCAAGGTCATCGTTGAAGTCACCTAGTACAAGCACGTTGCCCGTGCCGAAGCGCGTGTCCAATTCAGTTTTCAAGGCATCGGCGCCCGCCTTGCGCCGGTCGTAAGCTTCTTGCGCATCGGCAACAGACGTATTTTCGTTGGCTTTGCCATGAATGAGCACGAAGTTGACCCGCTGCTGCTGCCCATTAACGGTTACATCCGCTTCCATCAAATACGGAAAACGACCTGAAGCCCAAGCATTGTACTGCGGGCAAGTAGTGGTATTGCCGGGGCAGCGCAGCAAACCCGAGAATGTAGGGTTGCTAACTACGCTCGTACGGTATACAAAAACCAGCTTTTGAGCTGAGGCAAAATTGGGGGAATTAGCATCGGGGGCCAGCGAAGCAAATTCGGCTACCCGGTATCTGTAGCCACCGGGCAGTTGGCGCACTACGGTGCCGAGGCGGGCAGTATCAACTATTTCCGTCAGGCCGTATACGTCGGCGTTCAAGGCTGTGAGAATAGCTAAGGCATTAGCCTGCTGTAAGTTGTCGTCGGCGGGAGCTTGAGCTGGTGATCCAAACCACTCAATGTTCCAGTTGACTACATCCAAGGTGCTTTCTGGCGCATAGGTATTGCCGGCTAGGTTCACCACAGCATTGGTAGCACCCGTAGTGCTGGCGGTTATAGTACCTGCATAAGCGCGGGCTGCCTGCGTAGGCGCGAAGCGGACCCGTACGCTAGCGGAAGTAAAGTTTGCCTCAGCTACGGTATAGGTCAACGTGTTTGTGAAAGCTACGCCGTCTTTGGAGAGCTGAAAAGTTGGATCCGAAGAAGTTAGGGTTACGGGGCCGGTCAGGTTGCGGAAGGTAGCCGTGAAGGTTTGCTGAGCTGAAGTAGTGGCAGCCTGATAGCCAAACGCGAGGCTAGCGGGGCTAAGCAACAAGACGGGAGCAGCAGGGGAAGAGGCATTTTGCAGGCGCAAATCGTCAAGAGTCCAGCGTGCAGCGCCCAACTCGGGACCGCTCGTGTATACAAAAGCTAGATACACGTTAGGACCTTTAAAGCGCGTCAGGTCAATATCAGGGGTAAGGGTCCAAGTATCGGAGCCGCTACCCGGAAAATCAGCGTTAAGATCGGTCCAGGTGACGCCGGCTGCCGTGGGGCTGCCGGTGCCCGTGTAGTTGGTGGAAACGCGCAGACGCAGCGCAGAACCAGAAAATGCTACTCGGCTCCAGAAAGAGAAAATCGGAAACTGAAACGCGCTCAGATCAAAAGCGGGCGAAATCAGCCAGTCTTCATTGGGAACAGCCGCGCCCGAGGCAAAGCCATTTATCTGTAAGCCGTTAGGCGCCGAGGCCCGGTTGGTAGGGTCATTGGCCGCGCGACCAAACGTAGTGCAAGCCCAGGTCTGAGGCCCTGTTACGCTGAAAGCCGTCCAGGTGTCAAAGCTGGTCGCATTGTTGGGGCACACATCAAACGAGAAAAGGTTGTCGTTTGGGTTCACACCTGTGCCAATAACGGCTACACTTTTGGCTTCGGCTCCCGTGCTGGTGTGCGTAATAGCGCCCGAGTTGGAGCCCCCGGTGGTAGGCGAAAAGCGCACATACACGGTCTGGGCCGTAGCCAACTCAGTAGGTGTAAAGGTGAGGGTGGACGTGTAAGTGGCCGCGGGAGCATTGCTTTTTGATAAAGCAAAACCGGCAGGCGCCATTGCTATTACGTTGCCCGTTAGACTAGTACCGCTAAGCGTATAGGATTTTGGGGCCGAGTTTGTGTTAATACTCTGGCGGTCAAAGGTGAGGCTGGCAGGCGTTACGCTCAGCGCCGGAACCGAAGGGACATTACTGCTGAAAGACAGCGAGAAATCGTCGATGGCGGAACTAGGGCGATTGCCCGTGCCCGTGGAGGCCAGCGCCACCACTCGAATCCAAACGGTTTCGCTTACATCATTGAGGGCAGTGCCGAAGTCGGCTGTAACAGGCGTAGACGAGAAGGTAGAGCCGCCGGTCGTTGGGGTTCCGGGCGTGGTAGGTACCGTTGTGAAAGTGGTAGGTGTGGCGCCGATACCGTAGTCGACTCGCCACGTAGTGGTGCGGGGCGAGGAAGGATCTAGGGATTGCAGAAGGAAGGTCAGGACGAGGTTACCCTTGCCGGTTGTATTGGCCAGCTGAAACGTAAACGCCGCGCCAGGATCACCAAGGGTCCCCGTCTGGCGCACGCCCAAGGCGCGGTTGGTTGCGTTAGTTTGCTGCTCCGTTGTGGCTGTTGCTTCGAGACCAGTAGCCGAGGCAAAGTTTTTGAAGGCGCCGCTCGTGTTATTCCAAGCAACCTTGGCAGGGGAGAAGGTAGCTACGGGCGTGCCCAGGGCAGTGGCTGTAGCGCCCGTCCGGACGCTGAACCCCGCCGGCAGGCCCGCATCCAGACCATCAAAAGTTTCAACGTAGGGGCTGGTGGTTAGGGTTACCTGTGCCCAGGTACCCGTCGCTGGCAGCAATAGAACAAGGCAGCTAAGCAGCCGAAAAAGTAAAACGTGCTTCATGGGTTAGGGGAAATTATGGCGGATAAACAAAGCTACGTTACAGCATTAAGAATAGATATTATTTCATTATTACGAACTGGCTTTAACCTGCCTCAGAGGTTCAGGAAGGCATTTTTAAACATAAAATTCATAAAAAAGCCCCCCAGACATTCCTGGGGGGCTTTTTACCTTTATGGCCGAAGCGGCTCACGCCCAAGCAGCGAGCTTACTCAAACAAGCAGGTAGTACCACCTACCCAGTCTTTGTTTTTGTTGAAATCTACTCCAATCATCTCACCTCGGCTCAGGCGGCCCAGGTTGGTGAGGAGCAGCGGTCGGGGTGCTTCATCTGGCCAACCATACAGCATGCGAATTTCGCACTTCACCAGGCCGTCCGGCGACTGCACTACTGGCTCGTACTGCACCTTACGCTGAAGCAGGTAGTTGTGCTTGTCGGCAATTGCATCCAGGTCGGTGGCGGTTACGTGCAAGCGCACGCCGCTGCCGGCAAAGGAAAACAAGGGCTTCAATACGTAGTTTTCTAAGTCGGGGGGGTAGGTAGGCAGCGTGTGCAGGTAGTGGCTCTCGGGCACAAACGGACTGTGCAGCAGTGGCATAGTATACTTACTAATGCGGAAAAACCAGTTAGGATGCCCCACCCAAGTCACATCGACGTCGTCGGTGAGTTGAAACTCGGTTTGTAGATCAGGATGCTGATCTAGTTCGTCGAAAATCAGTCGATTATAGATGCGCCTAATAGGAATCTGGCGGCCGTCCTTTTCATAGTATAGCTGTCGCCCATTCTTGCGCACACGCGTCAAGCATACAATCTCGATACCCAGGGCTCGGCGCGTCAGCTCGAAGTCGAGGCGGGTTTTCTGCTTCTCCGGAAACAGCTCTAGCAAGATCACTTGCTCCGGATTTTCATCGGATACAATTAGTTGGCGCAAATGCTCAATATAAGCGGCACTGCCACCCGGCTGAAACACATGCGACACCGAATCGGGTATCGGAAAATGCTGCCGGAACATGCTTGGCAGATAGTCCTGGAAAGCATAGAGCGAGGGAAAGCCTTGCAACTCAATAAGCTGGGGCTCTAGCTCGCCCTGGGCATTGCGGCACACGGCATAGTCAATGGCCAGAAAGGACGTGTGCTCGTTCTCGTTGGGCACCCGCTGCCGGGCAGGCATAGCGTGCTCGGTAAGGGCTTTAAAATCAGGCGCTGTCAGCACGTCGATGATGCTTTCACCCGCGTTGATAAGCTTGTCGCGCAGGGCGGCTGGTATAAAAATGGGGGTCTCGGCAATACGAAAATCGGGCAGACCAGGCAAGTCGCGCTCGATAGCAGCGAGCATTTCCTGGTAGCGCGGCACACTGAAAGCCTGGTTATACGCCTGACGAATTTCGGGAATCATAGCAAGGAAAGTTAGGACAGAAGCATGCCGTAAGTGTACGCAAAAAAAGAAGGTCAATCGGAGCACAGCTCTAATTGACCTTCTTTTTCAATAAGCTTCTAGGGCTTCGCAGGCTAGGCTGGCTGCAAAGTAGTCTCGGGATTCGTCAGAGCCTCAATGGCTTGCTGTAAAAAAGTAGGCACTACCACCGATTCCGTCAACTCAATCGTGCCGGGGTCTTGGAGCAGGCGCACCATGTCGTTATACTTATCCTCTCCATACTCCTGCACTATCTGCTGGCGCTTGGTATCAGTCAAGAAATACCGTAGCATGCCTTCGCCGTCGGCCTCGGGGTGAAACTGGGTGCCTACGATTTCGGGGGTGAATCGAATGGCCATGATGGCCCGCTCAAACGGTACGTGCGGACGTTCTTTTTCCATGCATAGTATCTTGATTCCCAAGTCAGCCAACCGATCGGCGGCAGGTTCGGTTACTTGGTAATCGCGCGAATCGACGGCGTAGAAAGGGGCCGGTAACGCTGCAAATAGCGGATCAACCTCTCCATCAGTCGTTTTAGTAATAGGAAAGATGCCGAACGAAGTAGACTTGCGCTTGCTCAGAGTACCTACGCCGAGGTGCCGGCTCACGAGTTGAAACGAGTGGCAAATGAGCAGAAGGTGTTTCTTCCAGATATGGATGCTATTCCAGGCGAAAATGCTGTCAATCAACGCGAAATAAGGCTGCTCCCAGGCCTCAGCCGTTGGCAAAGGACTGCCGGGGCCGCCCGATGAGATGTAAATATCATAGTCAAGCGTGGGCAGCGACGCGGCAGCCCGAACGTTGAAAATATCGAAATACAAGGCTGCTCCGCTGGCCTGGGCCTGACGGATTAACCGTAAAATACAACGCATACCCTCGTTGGGCTGGTTGTCGTACATGTCCAAAATGGCAATCTTCAAAAACTTCATGCAGGGGCGCCAACTCCTGAGAGTCAGCCAATAACTAGAAAAAAAGCAGACCTCAACAGTAGCCTGAACTGCCTGTGAGGTCCACACACAATGACATGGAAAAACGCAGCACCTACTCGACGCGTTTTAATCCAATAGTTTACTACAAATCAAAGGCCATAAGAAGTTTCCGCCACGATAAAGTCTACTACCTTCTTTAGGTCGCCGGTTTCGCGGAATACGGCAAGCTGCCGGTCGGCACCGGTGCCCATTTCCAGCATCTTCAATACGTATTCTACCTCATGGCGGCTACCGAGCTCATCAACCACATCATCCACAAAATCAAGTAATTCCAGAATGAGCGTACGGGTTGGGATTTCTTCCTGCTTACCAAAGTCGATCATCCGGCCGGCAATGCCATAGCGGGCCGCGCGCCACTTATTCTCATTAATTAGCGCCTTACGGTACTGCCGGAAGCTGAGGTTGCTGACCATAAGCTTGTGAATTTTGGCCACCAGGGCCTGCATCACAGCCGCCAAGGCAATGGCCTCATCGGCCCGCAGCATCATGTCGCACACGCGGTATTCAATGGTGTTGAAAAATGGATGGAGGCGCAAATCCCACCATATTTTCTTTCCATTGTCAATGCAGCCCGTTTTTACCAGCAGGTTTATGTAAGAGTCGTATTCGCTGGCGCTAGCAAAGTGCTCGGGAATACCCGTGCGCGGGAAGCGCTCGAATACCTTCGTTCTGAATGACTTATAGCCCGTTTCGCGGCCTTCCCAGAAAGGAGAATTGGTAGATAAGGCGAAAATGTGAGGTAAAAAGTAACGCAGCGAGTTCATCATGTACACGCCCAACTCGCGGGTTTCGAGGCCCACGTGCACGTGCATACCAAATACGAGGTTGGAGCGTGCCGCATCTTGCAGCTCTTCTACAATCTTGTCGTAGCGCACGTCGGGCGTGATGGGCTGATCCTGCCAACGCGAAAATGGATGCGTACCGGCAGCAGCAATCTGCAAGCCTACTTTATCGGCCAGCTCAATTACGTGCTGGCGCAGATGAATAACCTGGTGGCGGGCTTCTTCGATGTTCTGACAAATAGTAGTGCCCACCTCCACCACCGATTGGTGCATTTCGGCCTTCACCTGCTCCTGCAGCACCATTTTGCCCCCCTCCACAATCTGCGACATGTGGGAGCGCAAATCGCGGGATTCCGGGTCAATCGTTTGAAATTCTTCCTCAATTCCGAGCGTAAATACGGGCTTGGCCATAGTGGTATCTGGTTATCTAATGGGAAGAAGAGGCCTCATTCTCCGGTGTCGCTTATACAAAAAAAGAAACCGGACAATGAGGCCTCATTACTCAAAAAAAGCCCCCCCAGCAGCTATTCCTGTGCTTTTTTAACTTTAGGAGCAGCAGGGGCTTTGCTTTCTTTCTTGGCCGGAGCTGCCTCTTTTTTAGGCGCAACTGCTTTGGAGGCAGCTGCCTTAGGAGCAGCTGCCTTCGAGGCAGCCGGCTTTTTGGCTGCTGCTTTGGTTACGGCTGGCATGCTCAGCGCATCGCGCCGCGCCGACTGCTGCACGAATGTGCCCCAAGTCAGGTTATCACGGCCGGGCTGGTAGGCGCGGGCCCGCTCGATGGCTAGGTTAGCGGCAGCTTCTACTACCCACTCAAAGTTTTCCTGGCCCACGGAGTTCACGTCGGCGTCGGGGGCAGGGTTGCCGAAGTCAATGGCGATTGGAATACCGTCGCGCACGGCGAATTCTACGGTGTTGAAGTCGTAGCCCAGGCCCTTGTTTAGGCGCAGCACGTAATCATGGATGGTAGCCAGAAGCTTTTCGCCAGCGGGACCTGTAGTTTTCATTTCGGTGGCGTAGCGCTGATGAAACTCATTGCGCGGCTCGTAAGGCATGATGAGCACTTCTTTGCCGCCAATGCAGTAGCAGCGGAAGTAGTCATCGAACTCGATGGCTTCTTGCAGCAGCATTACTAATTGGCCGGTCTCAGCGTAGGCGTTGAAAAATTCTTCCGGGTTATGCAGCTTGTAAACGCTTTTCCAGCCACCGCCGGAGTGGGGCTTCATGAAAGCTGGGAAGCCAATCTTTTGAAAAGCCGCATCCCAATCCATCATTTGCAGGTTGCGGAAAGACCGCTCGCTGGTGTCGTCGGGGCGCTCTTTGGAGGGCAAAAGCAGCGTGCGGGGCACGGGCACGCCGAGCTGTACGGCCAGCGCATTATTAAAAAACTTCTCGTCGGCGCTCCACCAGAAGGGGTTGTTAATGACCGCCGTACCCGTCAGGGCGGCGTTTTTGAGGAAGGCGCGGTAGAAAGGAACATCCTGAGAAATACGGTCGATGATGACGGCATACTCGGTGGGCACGTTCTGCTCTACCTGATCGATAGACACGAACTCGGCCGTAAACTCGCCACCAGCTTTCTGGTTTACCCGGTCAACAAACGCCTGAGGAAAGGTGTTTTCCTGGCCAAAGAGGATTCCAATTTTTTTCATAGTAAGCAGTGTGTAAAGTTCTTATGTAAAAGGGAGGTCAAGTTGAGTGCCTAGAGCCGCTGGGGGCTTTTTCTACATCAAGGAGATGTAGTGGGGAAACATATCGCGCCAGATGGGCCAGTCATGGGTGCCATTGGGACGGATATCCAGCCAGTGCCGAATGCCTTTGTTGTGCAAAATGCCGGACATCTCTTCGTTGCCAGGGCGGCAGAAGTCATGCTCAGCGGTGCCCAGCACGATATTCATCTGGTAAAAATGCTCGTTCTGCGCGTCGGGCATGTACTGCGGCGGGTTGTTATAATACACATCCTCGTCGTAGTGCCCGTTGAGGAAAGGTCGCATATCGAAGGCGGCACCCATAGTAAAGAGGTAGGCTACCTGCTCGGGGTGGCGGAAGGCAAAGTTGAGGGCGTGGAAGCCTCCAAAACTACAGCCCGCCACTCCAATTTTATCGACGTTGCACTCCTGCTGCAGCATGGGCACAAACTCCTGACTGAGAAAGCGGTCATAGCGGTTGTGGTTCTGAACGCGCTCAGCGGGGTGCAGATGTTTGGCGTACCAGCTGTCGTGGTCGCGGCTGTCAAGGCAGTAAAGCTTGATCTTTCCGCTTTCTATAAACCATCGAACAGATTCGACCAACAAGAAATCTTTGGCTTCGTAATAGCGCCCACCCGAGGTTGGGAAAATGACGATGGGGTAGCCATGCGTACCATAGACCAGCATCTCAATGGCGTGGCCGAGGTGCTGGGAATGAAAGGTGCGGTATTCTTCGTGCAAAATCGTAGGGGCCTTAAACGAGAGGAGAGGATAGGAGAAAAGTAACGAAATATTTCATTCGACCTAGTAAAGCATCGTCAAGAACCGGAAAAAGGTACCTTGCAACCCAACAGTAGCTTTAGTGAGTTTAGCTTTTACGTAATGAGTCAGTCTCTTTTTTCACCTTCCCGAGCCGCTACCGTGCAGGTAGTGCGCGACGAAGTATTGTCAGCTGCTTTAGGTCGTACGGTGCGGCTTGATGTGGTGTTGCCACCAGCTTTCGACCCCGCTAGCCATGGGCCATATCCGGTATTGTATCTCAATGACGGTCAGGATTTAAGGCGCCTACGGCTAAAAGCCACCCTCGACGCACTTTATCAGCAGCAGGAGCTATGGCCGTTTGTGCTCATCGCTATTCATGCCGGCAATCGCATGCAGGAATACGGCACAGCCGGCCGGCCCGACTATCTGGGGCGGGGCAGCAAAGCGCAACTCTATACCGATTTTGTGCTGCAAGAATTACTGCCCTATGTGCAGCAAAAATATCACGCAAGCGCCGACCCGGAGCAGGCTGTTTTTGCCGGTTTTTCGCTTGGCGGGCTTTCTGCCTTCGATATAGTATGGCGAAATCCTGATGCTTTTACGCGTGCCGGAGCTTTTTCGGGCTCGTTTTGGTGGCGGCGCAAAGCCTTTGAAGACGGCTACATCGACGCCGACCGGATTATGCATTCCTTGGTGCGGTCAGGCAGGTCGCATCCTAGCCACCGCTTTTGGCTGCAAACGGGCACGCTGGACGAAACCAATGACCGCAACCAGAACGGTATTATTGATTCCATTGAGGACACGCTGGATCTGCTTGCTGAACTGGTACGCCAGGGTGTTCCTGATCAGCATATCCGCTACGTGGAAGTAGCTGGAGGCCACCACGATCAGCAGACGTGGGGGCGCATTATGCCTGACTTTCTGCGCTGGGCCTTTGGGAAAGCTACGCCAGCGCCGAATGCAGCCTGGCAGCCAGCCGGCGCGCTGCCCTCCAAACGCAACTGGGGCAGCACGCAGCGCTTAGGCCGGCGGCGGCAGACATTCAAAAATACCCCCCAGGCCACTGAGGCATCGGTGGTAGTCCCCACTGAAACGGCTATTATTGTCCAGCCAATCAGCGGCGAGTACCCAGCGTATTACGAGAACTATCTGCGGCACGTACCCGCCGAAACCGATCCGATAGATCTGTTAGTTGCTCAGGGCGAGCATGTTCGTGCCATGCTTGGTGCCCTCACCGATGAGCAGGCAATGCTGGCTTACGCTCCCGAGAAATGGACGATAAAGGAAGTGCTGGTACACATTCTGGATTCGGAGCGCATCTTTGCCTATCGTGCCCTGTGCGTGGCCCGCGGAGACCAACAATCCTTGCCCGGCTTCGACGAGAATGCTTATGCCCCCGCTTCAGAAGCCAATGCCCGCCCAATCAGTGACATACTGGCCGAGCATGCCGCCGTGCGCCAAAGTACGGTGGCGCTGTTTCGCTCCTTTGCCCCCCACATCCTCGATCGGGTAGGTTTGGCTAATGATCATCCCATCAGCGTACGTGCTTTGGTGCACGTAGTGCCGGGCCACGAGGCACATCATTTGATGATTTTGCATGAACGGTATTTCCCATTGTTGTAGCTTTAATACCACAACACGGACTAACTAGCCTGCGTTACTACGTCCATCTTACCTCTCACTTTCATCTGTTCTAGTCATGGCTAAAGCACAAGACGCCCGCAAAGAGAAAAAGAAAGAACCCACCAAGACGACTAAAGAAAAAAAAGCCGCCAAGGAGGAAAAGAAAAAATCGCGTGAGAGCAGCAGCGAGCTGTAGTCTGCTAATAAAAAAGCCCCCTGAATACACTCAGGGGGCTTTTTTATGACTTGCATTTAGTCTCCTTATAAGGTGTAATACACTTCCTTCTCTTTATCATGGTGGCGCAAGTAGCCGTGCAGCACCAGCTTGATAAGCGTGCGATAAGCCCGGCGCTGCCCCACGTTGATGAGCTTTTGGTACTGCGCCAAGGTGATACGCGGGTGGGAGCGGAGGTAATCCAAAACGGCTAGCTCATCCTTGTTAAGCGGAATTTTCTCAAACCTGGGCTCCTCCTGCTGAAGCACTTTCTTGGTGAGAATGCTGGTTTGCACGCTTTGGTCGCGCACGCGCACGTAGCTACGCCAGTCGCCCTCGGCCACCTGGGCGCGGTGGGGCTTCTGGGCACTTTCACGCACCGTCACGATAAGCACCGTACGCTTGTCTTCCTCTACTTCATTGAAGGTGAGTAGGATAGGAGGGTCAACGAAATGGTTGGCTGCCTCGCGAAGCACATGAGTCTCCTCTGCCGCATCGCGCACACCCACAATTCGTCCATCATCGTCGACGCCGACTAGTACGTAGCCACCCCGAGTGTTGGCTAACGAAGCCAAAGTGCGCGAAATGCGCGTTGGATGAGTGGTCTTTTTTTTGAATTCCACCTGCTCGCCCTCCCCCTGACGAATCAATTCTTGCAGATTAGGCATGTGTAGGACGCATATTCAGGCTTATACAAGTACGTCAAGGCTTACTCAGCAGGCAGGTATAGAAGCAAATGTCCCCCAGCGGCTTGCTTATAATGGCTAGTAGGGGGCATAGGCACATAATCGGTTAACTATTCGATACCCGTTTCTTCTTGCGAGAGGCGCCAAAGGCGGGTGGCTTCGGCGCGGCTTTGGGCACTGCTGGAGGCGCGGGTAGGCTTGCGGTTCTTAAAATATTTGCCGCTGACCGTTGCTACCTCGGGTGAGGAAGCCAGGTAAATGCTGGTTTGGGCACCTTTTTCGGCACTAATCATAAATGGCTTGGCGGCCCACCACATCGCTTTCATCAGGCGGGAGCTACCAGGATTTACCAGGCCCGTATCTACCATGCCGGGATGGAGGCAGTTGGCAGTTATCTTGGTAAGGTCTAAGCGATGGGCCAACTCATTGGTAAACATGATATTGGCGAGCTTAGAATCGCAATACGCCGTGAAGGAGCTGTATTTGTCTTGCGCGTTGCGGGCCTCGGCCGAGTGTTCAATCTCGCCCAGCCAGTGTGCCTCCGAAGCTACCGTAACAATACGCGCCTGCGGGGCCTCCGACAGCTGGGGCAGCAATAAATTAGTAAGCGTGAAGACCGACAAGTGATTGGTGACCCAAGTCAGTTCGTGGCCTTCCTCCGTAATAGTGAGCGGACCGGGCATAATGCCGGCATTGTTTACAAGGATATCCACCTGATCGAAACGCTTCGCAACTTCAGCGGCCAGAGTGCGCACATTGCTCAGCAGCGATAAGTCACAGAGCAGCAAGTCGAGCTGGGTATCGGGACCGACGGCTTCGCGGATGGTAGTGCGAGCCCGCTCGCCGCGCTCCTCGTTGCGACACACAAGCACCACACGGGCTCCGCGTCGGGCTAGCTCCCGCGCCGTTATCAGGCCAATACCGCCAGAAGCACCAGTAACGAGGGCAATTTTGCCGCGCAGGGGAAGAGAGTGAGAATCAGAAGACGCGACCATCAAGAAAAAGCAAATTCAGTAAGCGGGGGGCAAAATTTGAGTTAACCTACGTTTCAGGCCTTTCAGACGTTCAACGCTGGGACAAGATTTGAGCTTAAACGGCTTCACGAGGGAAAAAGTCTGTTTCTCTCCAGTCAATCACAAAGCTTATCGTGCTCCATTTGGCAGGACGAGCTTTAGCTAAAAAAAGCCCCCCCAGACAAAAAAACAATGCCGCCTTCTACGGTAGAAGGCGGCATTGAGAAAAATCGAGCGAAGTCAAATGCTTAGAAAGGCAGATCGTTGTCGTCGTCGCCGGCGATGGGCGCGGCGGGCTGAGCACGAAGATTTGGGTTTTGGTTCTGAGCCGGAGCAGCGGAGCGAGGTGCCGCTTGTTGCTGGTTGCCGTAGTTACCGCCCGCAGCGGGAGCACCGCCACCTGCGCCAGCTTCGATGCGCCAAGCCTCTAGGTTAGTGAAGTACAGCATCTGGCCGTTTTTGTTAAATCCGCGGCCGCGCAGATTAAAGGTTACTTTTACCTCGTCACCAATTTTGAAAGGGTCGATGAGCGCGGTTTTGTCCTGCACCAATTGGAACTTGATATGCTCGGGGTACTGGCCCTCCTGGACTTCCAGCACGAACTCGCGCTTGCGGAATTTTTCACTCACCTGCTGTTCGTCGAAAATCTCGTGCAGGCGGCCGGTAGCGTCGTAAGCCATAAAAAAGAATAGTTGGAATGATGAAATGGGGAAGTCAAACTTACGAAAAAAAACCCGTTTCGGTTAAGAAAATGGCGCGAACTCCGACCCGCTGACTGCGTACCTATATGCAGAAAAACATGCCGAAATCGGGCGCCAAAGCCCGTTGAGCTTGATTTTTATCTGGCGCTGTCAGGCGCTTCCACCCACTTATTTAGCTTATGAAATCCACCTTCGCCCTGGCCGTACACGGCGGCGCCGGCACCATCACCCGCGACGAGATGACCCCCGAAAAGGAGCAGGCCTACCATGCGGCTCTGCGCCAGGTATTGGAGGCCGGCCACGATGTGCTCCGTCAAGGCGGCGCGGCCCTCGATGCAGTAGAAGCCGCCGTGCGCGTGCTCGAAGACTCTCCTTTATTTAACGCGGGCCGCGGGGCCGTATTCACCCACGACGGACGCCACGAAATGGATGCCGCCATCATGGACGGCCGCGACCGGAGCGCCGGAGCCGTGGCCGGAGTGCGCAACCTGCAAAACCCAATTAGCGTGGCCCGGGTAGTTATGGAAAAGTCAGACCACGTGCTGTTGGCCTGGCCGGGCGCCGAGGAGTTTGCCCGCGAGCATAACCTGCCCACCCAGCCCGACGAATATTTTTTCACTCAGCACCGCCACGACCAATTGCAGGAGGCGCTGGAGTCGGGCGGGATTCAGCTGGACCACAGCAAATCGAAAAAAACCCCCCCGAAGAAAATGGGGACCGTAGGCGCCGTGGCCCGCGACCAGCACGGCAACTTGGCCGCGGCTACCAGCACGGGCGGCATGACCAACAAGCGCTACTCTCGCATCGGCGACTCGCCCCTTATCGGAGCCGGCACCTTCGCCGACAACCGGACCTGCGCTATTTCCTGCACCGGCTCGGGCGAATACTTTATGCGCGCCGTAGCCGCCTACGATGTGGCCTGCCTCATGGAATATCGCGGCTTGAGCCTCGACGAAGCCAGCCGCATTGTGGTCCAGGATAAATTGGCCCCCGTGGGCGGTGAAGGTGGTCTGGTAGCAGTTGATAGCGCTGGCAATCTGGCGCTGCCTTTCAATTCGGAGGGCATGTACCGCGGCACGATTACCTCCGAGAGCCCGCTGTTCACCGCTATTTATAAGGAAGAATAGCCGGTTCTGAACTGCACCATATATATAAGGAGTAGACAGCGTAGCATTTCAAGCCCGCCGAAAGCTAGAAACACAGGTTTGAAGTGCCAGTATACGGTTTCCAGTAAACTCAAAATCCCGCGCTTCTGTAAGGAGCGCGGGATTTTGTATTGAGTTGAAAGATTACGAAACCGCTGGCTGGGAGCGAGGCGAGGGCAGCGAGGCGTGAACCTCTTTGCTTGGGTAAAATTTACGATCCGTCAAATTGTAAACATTGCCTTTCACCAACACGTGCAGGATCATGTTTTCAATGGAAAGCGCCGCGCCCTTTTTAGCTTGGGCCGCGTTGTTGTGCTCTAAATGATGCCCGTCCATTATCACGACCAAGTTGGAACCGATGGTCTCAATAAGATTGCCTTCGGTGATAAGCACGCCGGTATCCTCTCCCAGACCAATTCCGATCAGCTTAGGGTGGAGGGCCACTGCCTCAATTAGGCGACCGAAACGGCCTCGCTTCACGAAATGAGAATCGATTACAACTTTGGGCATCAAGTTCAAGCCGGCGCCCATTTTCACGGCACCTTTCATGAGCGCGTCGGGTACGCTACCGCCCCGAATCATCACCTTAGACATTGCCATGGCGCCAGCACTCGTGCCCGCAATCACAAAGTTGGGGTGGTGGTGGTAACGGTCAGTGAGAATGCGCAGAAACTCGGTGTTGCCAAACATTTCGGTCAATCGGGACTGATTGCCGCCACTGAACATGATGATGTCGGCCTCCCGTAGACGTTCGAGATACTCCGGCTGGTCAGTGTCTTCAGGTACGCGAATATCAAATACGCCCACGTTGAGGCAATTGAGCATAGCGAAGGAGGCTACATAAATGCGGGCCACTTCTTCCGGAATCATGGAGGCCGTCGTGACCACCTCGATGCGCGGATCGGCCTTGCCCGATTCTGTCACGATGCGTTTCAGAATGCCAAGCTCAAAGAAATTCAGGTAGTACTTCTTCTTAGTACGAGGGTTGGGGTAGGTCCCTTTATCTTCATTGCCGCCGATGGCAATTAGTTTACCGAGAGGTTTTTGATTTTCCAACACGAAAAAATAGACTAGTTCAACACAAAAAACAGAGCGGATGGCTCCAAAATCAAGCAAGCTTCGAGCCACGTCGCGGCCTAATGAGCAGAGGGGGGCGCGAGCAAAGTGAATGAAGCAATCAGCTAGTTAACAACTTATCTACGTAACTCTCCTGCTTTAAACGCTTTTTTCTTGCGAGGGCCGGCCCAACAAGGCATCGAAAGTGCTGGTTGCCACCGCGTGATAGTTGGGCCGGGCACGGGCATAAATGGCCTTAGCACGAGCCTTTCCGTCGGGTAAAGCCAGTACGGCTTTGTAGAGGGGAACCAGAAACTTACGCCGACCCACGCGCAGCAAAAAGCGCTGGGTTGCTTCCTCGGCGGGCAAATGGCCTGCTGCCATAGCCACCGGCAGCCACGCAGTCAGAATCTCAGCATTCCCAGATTGGGTAAGCTCGAAGGCAGCATCAAGCTCCGCAATTTGCCCCCTGGATAAATCGGCCGGTAGCCCCTGAATAAAATGCACCCACTCATGCGTACTCCACTCCGACACCACCAAGTCGAGGGCAGGGGTGCCGCGGAGCCATTTGCGGCGCGTCGCTTCCACGGCTGCGAACCGTTCGGACTCCACCGGTGGCGCGACGCTGGGAATTCCGGGGCCATTTATCCAGGCATCAAGCTGGAGCTTTTCTTCCAGGCCGGGCTCCGGGTCCAGCAGTTCGCGGCGCAGGTAAGACACGAAGGAAGCAGTGTCCATGCTTTGAAAACTATGCTGGGTGAAATACTGCTTGATAAAGGCATCGAGGCGGGGTCGACCCACCAGTCGCTCTAGGGTTAGTAGGAGGTAGTTGCCTTTTTCGTAGGCAATTTCGTTTAAGCCTTCATCGGGGTCGCGCCCAGCTAGGTTAAGGTGAAGGTGAGTGTCGGGGCTCTGGGGGCCAATTTCCTCAATGGTGTGCAGCAAAGCAGTGTGACCTAGCATTTGCAGCATACTAGCGTAGGCCGGACCGTACAGCTTCTCCATAATTCGCCGCTCAAAGTACACGGTAAAGCCTTCGTTCAGCCAGAAGTCGTTCCAAGTTGCATTTGTAACTAAGTTGCCCGACCATGAGTGAGCAAGCTCGTGAGCAATCAAACTAGTTAAGCTGCGGTCACCAGTGATAACCGTGGGCGTTACAAATGTTAACCTAGGGTTTTCCATGCCGCCGAATGGAAAGCTGGGGGGCAAAACCAATAGGTCGTATTGATCCCACTGGTAAGGACCATATAATTCTTCGGCCGCCGCCACCATTTTTTCCAGATCCCTGAACTCAGTCGCAGCGGCTTGTAGAGATACCGGTTCGGCGTAGATACCAGTGCGGGAGCTGATGGGAGCGTAGGTAAGGTTGCCCACAGCCAGGGCCATGAGGTAAGCCGGAATGGGCTGCGCCATGCGGAAGTGGTACTCTCCCTGCGGACTCAAGGCCTGCGGGTTTTGGGCGCTCATCAAGGCCAGCAAATGAGCCGGTACCCGCACCCAGGCTTCGTAGGTGAAGCGGACGCCCGGCGAATCTTGGCAGGGCAGCCATGTGCGCGCCAGAATTGCTTGGGACTGCGTAAATAGAAAGGGGTGCTCGCGGCCGGCCGTTTGCGCCGGCGACAGCCACTGTAGCGCCGCTGCCTCGGCCGTGGTACGGTAGCGAATAGTGACGGCCGAAGTCGTAGGAGCGAGGGTGATGCGGAGGGCCTGACCAAGCACATCATCAGCGGGCCCTAACTCGAAAGTAGTGGGGGCCCCGGTGGGGCTGTCGAGCAACACCGCTTCGATCTGCAAGTCCCGGGTGTCGAGGTAAAGATCGGTGGCGCCGGCAGGGTTTGTCAGCTGCCAAGTAGCTTCGCCCACCAAGGTTTTGGCCTCGAAGTCGACGCTTAGCTCAAGGGACAGATGATGAACTAGTACCTCCGCAGGACGAGCGTAGCTGTGTGGATCGGTGGTGAAAGAAGCGGTTGGAGAGGTTGGGGACAGCATTGGCAAAATCCAAAATATACGGCGTAAGCCTGCGGGCAAAAATGAAAGGTAAGAAGCTAAAGGTAGCCAAAACGTATACTGAGGACGAGCTATAGGGTATACAAGGGAAGGCGCAAATCGTGTATATTGCCACCTGAGGCGTATTCAGAGCCGGGCGGAAACTTCGCAGGGCTGAATGCAGTAGAACGCCCAAGCTACCGACAAGGACCTATCTTGAGTTAGGTTTTGTTGAGGAGTTTATTCGGCATTGGCTGCCTTCTTCTGACGCTTCACCATTTACATATGAAATCTCTAGTTCGCTTTTCTTTTCTATCCACCTTTCTGGTTTGGCTGATTGGCCTGACGGTTCTTACTGCGTCTACCTCGTGCAGCCAGGATCAGAAAGCTCAGATCAAGGATGCCTTGCCGGGCGTGCTGACCAAAGCAGGCGGCCCTCAGCCGAAGCTGGATAGTGTCTACGTCATGAAGGCGATGAATGCTGAACCAGCTTTCAAAGACCAGCTTGAGTGGGGCAAGAAGTTCTACAAAGAGCGCGACTACCGATTGGGCTGGTTTCGCAACCATGAGCTTGTACCGCAAGCCAAGACCATGCTGGGGGTAATTGAAAAAGCCGCCGATGAAGGGTTAGACCCTAAAGATTATAAGGTCAAGGACTTCAATAAGTTATTTGCTGATCTAGAGGCAGCTCAATCTGACTCTACCAAGCGCAATGCCTTGGAAAAGGAGATTGATGTAGCCTTGTCGGGTACGTATTTCAACTGGGCGTCTGATTTTTATCGGGGCACGGTGAGTCCGCGGGAGGTTAAGAACATCGACTGGCGGGTGAAGCGTAACAAAATCAAGTTGCACAAAGCGCTGATGACGATTTTGCAGGAGCGGGAAAGCACGTATCCATACTATGAGTTCGAGCCCCTGCACCCTGAATACAATGCCCTGAAAAAGGCTTTAGCCGACTATCGTGCGTTGCAGCGTAACGGCGGCTGGCCCACCATTCCAGCCGATACCAAGCTCAAGCCAGGCAGCTCATCGCCGGCCGTAGCACTGTTGCGGCAGCGGCTGTTGGGGGGCAAATCTGAGCCAGCGCCTGCCGCCGAGAGCACCCCAATTCAGCCAGTAGCCGACAAGAGTGGAGCATCCGCGCCAGCTACTAACGCCGCCCCAGCCCAGGTTTATGAAGGTGAATTGGTCGAGGCTGTAAAGGCGTTTCAAACCCAAAATGGCCTGAAGCCCGACGGTATAGTAGGGGGCGAAACCCTGCGCTTACTCAACGTACCGTTGGCCACTCGCATCGACCAGATCATGCTGAACATGGAGCGATGGCGCTGGATTCCGAAGCGTTTCGAGCCAAATTATTTGCTGGTTAACATTCCTGATTACAAGCTGCACGTCATTGAGGACAACAAAGAAGTGCTCACTATGAAGGTAATCGTGGGCAAAGCTTTGAACGCTACACCCGTGTTTAGCGACAAAATGGAGTACGTTGTTTTGTCGCCGTACTGGAACGTGCCCATGAGCATTATCCAAAAAGAGCTTGCTCCTAAACTGGTTAGGGACCCCAACTATTTGGACCACCTAGACATGGAGGTAGTGAAGGGCTACGGCGCCAAAGCGGTGCCTGTGGACCCCGGTTCAATCGACTGGAGCAACGTCAACGAGAAGACATTCAAGTACACTTTACGCCGGCGCCCTGGCCCTAAAAATGACCTTGGCGACGTGAAGTTTATCTTCCCGAACTCCGACGATATCTACCTGCATGACACCCCTCACGATGAGCTGTTCAACCAAACCAAGCGCGGCTTTAGCCACGGTTGCGTGCGCGTAGAGGAGCCCATTAAGCTAGCCGAATATCTGCTGCGCAACAAGCCAGGCTGGGATCGGGAGAGTATCCTCAATACCATTCAGGCCCGCGAGGAGAAGTACGTCACCCTAGATGAGAAGCTGCCCGTGTACCTGGTTTACTTCACTTCTTGGGTCGATGAGGCCGGCAACGTGCACTTCCGCGATGACATTTATGGTCATGATAAGGCGCTAGCCCAGCAGTACTTTAATAATTAGCTAACGGCGCTCTCGTGCCTTCCTGAGAAGCAGGTTTTACCTATAGCGAAGGAAGCAGCTAAAGACAAAAAGCCCCCCATACGGAGATCTCCGTATGGGGGGCTTTTTGTCTTTAGCTGTTTTTTGAACGGGCCCCTTCTGTTGGCTTAGAGGATGATTGATGAAAGATATTATAGATAGCTATAGATGGCAAAAATCAAGCTATGTGCGTCATAGATTGTGCTTAATCAAAGAGGCTAAACCATAGAATCTAGCTTGTTGTCAATTGTAAACAATGGATAGAAGTAATTATGATTGTTAACAAAAGTGTCATCCAGCAGTATGGCTGTTTATAATTGTAACTAATGTTAACTATAACAACATCTGCCGTATTACACGTACATTTGTAATCATTAGGCACGGTTCATTATGGTTGAGCGCATTCGGCAGATTTTGCAGGTACGGCAGTTGAGTCCCACTCAGTTTGCTGATGCGCTAGGCCTTGCCCGGCCTATTATAAGCCATGTACTGAGCGGACGTAATAAGCCTAGTCTTGAGGTTGTACAGAAAATAATCGCGGCCTTTCCAGATATATCATTGCCATGGCTTTTGAGTGGGCAAGGCCCCATGCTGGCTTCCGTAGCTTCTCAAGCTACTACGCCAGCGCCAGCAGCCCCTGAGGATGCTGTATCACCACCAAGCCCAGTACCAATAGCTGCCCCCCAGCGCCCTAAACGCGCGGCAACACGTGCACCAGAGGCTTCTACACCTTTCGCTTCGACTATACTACCTCCTGCCCAGCTCCAGCCAGTAGCTGTTGCAACTGCCCCACCGCCTCCTGGATATAGTGAGCCTGTGCTTAATTTTGCATCTTCCCCTGAAAGCCTACAGGCGCCTCGGCCCACTCCACCCGTTGCGGAAGCTCAGCCAGCGCCAGCAGTAGCTGTAGCCGCGCCGCAAAATGCCCCCCAGGTGCCTGCTGCCCCCGCGCCCTCCTCTCCCGATCTACTGTCAGCTTTCGCAGAGCCAGGCAAAACGATTCGTCGCATTGTGATTTTTTATCATGATGGCACCTTTTCTGCATACCAGCCGGAGATGCCCAGCTAGTGCATTGCTAATGCTGAATTAAAGCCTCGAACTGTTTAGTCATTCTATCTCGTATCTCTAGCTGAGAGCGCCTAATACGTGCTGTTTACGTACACATATATCCCTGTTATTGAGTCTTATAAGACCCAATTCCCTAATGGGCTATATAGGGGCCTTTGAGTCTTTTATACTACCCGAAGTACAATTGACACAAGCCAATTTCAGCAGGTGTTATCGTCGTGGAGAAAAGGTGATTTATCTATAACTTGTATGTACTTCTAAGACTTACGTCAATAGGGATAGTTATACTTGAAAACGTGTTTTTGAAATAAATATAGTTTTACATATATGATAGTTATACATATTTGTAAATCAGATGTTTATATTAATTTAGTAAAAGTATAGATAGTAGTAGTTAGCCGCTATTGGATATGCCTTAACTTTATTGCCTAATTGCAAAAGGCTCCCTATAATTAATTGGTTGTGATCCAAAATTCTTTTTCTAGGAATTGCTAAGCCTTTTGACATGGTTATTTCATGTTAAAAGTGAAAGTGCTAGATGCTCTTGGCTTCGCTAAAACCCTTGGCAATAGTCTTAAATCGGCTGCAAATCTTAGCGCTTATTGCATTAGCGCTTCAGCCTTATATTTCTTACCTATTCAGTCTTATTTGACTTACTCATATTGAGCCTGTGTTGTCAAATGTTATCTACTGAACTTGTGCTGACGAGGCTGCTGCTAGCTTAAGTATAGCAGGGATTGGCTATAGAAATTTTGTTATATGCTTTAAGTTGCTCTTTCATTTAAGTTGCTCTTTCACTTAGCACAGCAGTTGGGAGTTTTGATAGGGGTGCTTACCTTTGGGGCATGAAAAAATTCCGTCTGCTTCTGCTGTTTGCCTCCTGCGCTTCGCTTTTCCTGACGTCCTGCTCAGTACCCCCAAATGCCGAGGAGGATCCTGACGCTGACGCGGCCTACAAGCGGGCACACCGCACCGAGATGTACCGTAAGGCTCAAAGCAGCGAGCCGTCTATTCAGCAGTAGTCTAGCCTGCCTGTGGGCTAGTCCTGCGGTTGTAGCTAGCTTGTTTATATAAACGATCATAAAGCCAGAAGCCCCACCCGACGTAAGTCAGGTGGGGCTTCTGCATTGCTTTTATATTGTGAGTCGAAATAGGGCGACCGTTAGCTATTCATGGCCAAAACAAGTTGCTCAGTCTCTTTGGTCGGGACCGGGGCAGGCTGGGGGGCAAAATCGGGGAGACTAATGCCGGCCAGGAGGTTGTTCTCCAGCAAGTCGGCCCAAGTACGTAGGTAAAGCACTACGTCGTCGCGCTGGTTGTGGCGCAGGGCGTTGCGGCGCTCAAAGGGAATGGCCGCCCGAATAGCAGGGTCGCCAAGGCGTTCGAGATGGGTAAGATCTTGGCGGGAGAAACCCAAGGCCAACATTTCATCGATAGTTTGATCGATGGGCAGGCCGCTGGTGGGGCAATAGTCGATGAGCTGCCGCTCCCAGTCGCCGTAGCGCTGCATGGCGCGGGCGTGAATCTCCGCTTTCGTGAGGCGCGTGATGGTTTGGGCGAGGTGGCCACAGTTGCAGCTACCCATGTGGCCCCATTGATAAGGAGCTTGGGTGGCGAGGCGCTGGGCCGTATCGCGCAGGGCCTGAATAACGGGGAGTGTGCTCTTAGCCATAAGATTGGTAGATCGGGTTAAGACAAGTTCTAAACGACTTCCGGGGTTATAAGGCGAAAGAACAGGGTTTTGTTTCATGAAAAAAGCGGGGCCGACTCAGAGTCGACCCCGCTTTCGGGTTATAGCTTATCGGCCATTGTCGCCGCTGCCGTAGCGCCGACGATTTTGCCCCCCAGCGTTGCCACCGCTGCTCGACCGCTCACCCGCAGGCCTAGAACCGGCCGGGCGGGAAGAAGAGGACCGAGGACCAGCAGCAGGGCGAGAGTGGCCCTGACCGCCCCGGCTTGAGGCCTCAGCTCCAGCTCGTGGTGGACGACCGCCACCGCCACCTTCGCGGCCAGGACGGGCGGGCCGACCAGCAGGTCCTTTGGGACGCGGAATAGATTCGCGGCCGTTCAGCAGTACCGGCGCAATAGCTGTGGAACGGAAAGGGTGCGTAGCCACATCGATCTGCCGACGAATCAGCTTTTGGATATCTTGTAAGTAAGCGCGCTCTTCGTCTTCGCAGAATGAAAGGGCAATACCATTGGCCCCGGCCCGGCCTGTGCGACCGATACGGTGCACATAGGTTTCGGGCTCGTTCGGGATTTCGTAGTTGATAACGTGCGTCAGCTCGTCCACGTCGATGCCGCGGGCGGCAATGTCGGTGGCGACCAGTACGCGGATGCTGCCAGCTTTAAAGTTAGATAAAGCGCGCTGACGGTGATTCTGCGACTTGTTGCCGTGAATGGCTTCCGCGGCAATGTCAGCTTTTACCAACGTTTTTACCACTTTATCGGCCCCGTGCTTGGTGCGCGTAAACACGAGCACGCGGCGGATATTCTTGTCAGAAAGCAAATGCTCCAGCAAGTCGGCCTTGTCGTGCTTATCGACCATGTACACGGCTTGCGAAACCGTGTCGGCCGTGCTTGACACAGGCGTAACGGCCACTTTTACCGGGTTTGGTTTCAGAATTGTGCTGGCCAGTTCTTGAATAGGGCCCGGCATGGTAGCCGAGAAGAACAGGGTCTGGCGAGCGGTAGGCAGCTTGGGCAGCACACGCTTGATATCGTTGATAAAGCCCATGTCCAGCATACGGTCGGCTTCATCGAGCACGAATACTTCTACGTGGCGCAGGTCTACGAAGCCCTGGTTCATCAAGTCGAGCAGACGGCCGGGCGTAGCGATAAGAACTTCTACGCCGCGACGCAGCGCGTTAGTTTGGGGCAATTGACCCACGCCACCGAAAATAACGGTGTGGCGCAGCGGCAAATGACGGCCGTAGGCGGCGAAGCTTTCGCCAATCTGAATGGCCAGCTCGCGGGTAGGCGTGAGCACCAGGCAGCGAATGCGCGAGTGTGACACGTGCGCTACTTTAGCTGTCTGGGTTAAAATTTGAAGAATTGGAACAGTAAAGGCAGCGGTTTTGCCGGTGCCCGTCTGGGCAACGCCCAACAAATCGTGGCCTTCCAGCACCTGCGGAATAGCTTGCTGCTGAATGGGGGTGGGCGTAGTGTAACCTTCCTCGTGCAGAGCACGGAGGATAGGATCAATCAGATTGAGTTCGTCGAATGACATTGAAAAAGATAAAAGGAGCCACCCCTAACTAATACAGCAGGCGGCAGCCGACAAAAACGCGGCTTCAGAAACCGGTCGAAAAAGAGAAAAAGCCCCCCAGCGGTGCCGGGAGCGTAAGCGGATTGCGGCGGTTGAACGTATAACCGGAGCCAAGCGCCGCGCCTGGTTCAGTTATTTCCGATAAAATTCAACGTTTACACGCCAAGCTTACGACCTATGAACATAAAGGACCGGAAAATCCTCTACGAAGGCTTTTACAAACTTAGTGAACTCACGGTGCAGGATGGCTCCGAGGAGTACCAGCGCATCCGGTTCGAGCCCGGTGAGGCCGTGGCGGCCTTGGTACTGGATACCACCCGCCAACGCTATCCATTGGTCCGTCAGTTCCGTGTAGGGGCCGAGGCTGACGTATTGGAGCTGCCAGCCGGCATGCTCGACAAGGAGGGTGAGAGCCCGGAGGAGGCGCTGCGCCGTGAAATTAAAGAAGAGTTAGGGTACAAAGTTGATCATTTAGAACAAATAATCCAGATATACCCTTCACCGGGGGCAAATGCGGAGCGCATTACCATTTATTACGCCGAGGTAAGCCAAAAAATCGCCCCCGGCGGGGGTGAGGCCAGCGAGGGCGAAAAGATAACGGCGGAAGAATTTACCTGGGACGAGTTGATTGCAGAGCCGTTGCAAGATGCCAAGACGCTAATAGCTGTGCAGTGGGCGCAATTGCGGAAGGCGAAGGGATAAGGACATTTATAGTAAACCGTCATGCAGAGGCGGAGCCGAAGCATCTCGCGTGTTTAGTAAGGTTAGTAGCCCCTCATCAGCACGCGAGATGCTTCGGCTCCGCCACTGCATGACGGTCTATTTATTAGCTCTAGCCCTTAGGATCTACCACGTACTCGAAATTCTGCTGAAGCTTAGCGTCGGTGATGATGACGGTTAGGGGCTGGGGCGTTTCGGTTTTAACAAATGGAATAGTACGCTCACTCTTGTATAAGTCACGGTTCCAGAAGCGGCCGTTACCAGGGGCGGGAGTTTGGTTGTAGACTTCTTCGCCGGCTTTATTCTTCGCCGTGATGGTAAGCAAGCTCGGGTCAGCATTTGAGGCCCCGCGCCGATACATGGTTATCACTAGGTTACCGCCAGCAGGCAGGCTGTTGAAGCGGCGTTGATACGTCGTGTCGGCCCAGTTGTTCATCTTGCGCAGAGCGTTGATTTCGGTGAGGAGCTCTTCGTAAGGGCGGTATGCTAGACGTGTGGCGGTACCAGCCGCTTCCGAGTCTTCGCCGGTATTCTTGGTGACGTTGGAAATGTAGGCGCAGTCCTTATCCTTTTGGGGGATCATATAGCGCTGCTTGCGCTCTTCCTTCTCTTTTTCTTTCTCCTTGGATTTTTGGCTTTTTTGGGCCGTAGCAGCAAAAGAAGAGAGGAGGCAGCAGAGGAGTAAAAGTTTTTTCATGGGATAAGTAAGAAAGGAAATGGAGTGCGCTGTAGCGCGGTAGATGCAGGAGTAAAGTGCAGCGCTAAGCTTCAGCTTAACGGCCTAGCCGGGCCGTAGCAAAAAGCGTGACAAACCCATAATACCCACGTAACGCTGGCGTCATAGGCCGCCCCGACCTTTGCAGCGGGTAAATCTGCTTTGGCTTATGCACGCTCCTCTTTCTCTGCCGCTGCTGCGCCGTTTGGTGCGGTGGTTGGCGTACGCCGGCTGTCAAGCAGCACTGCTCATAGCCTTTGGGCTGCGCGCCCTCGCTAGGGGGCGTTTTCCGTTTAGCTTCGGCGGACACACGGCGTCGCAAACTCCGATTTTGCCCCCCAGAGGCCGGAATTTGTCGCCAGCATCTCCGGCCCACCATCGCACTGCCGCCTACTAATGGGAAAGAAAAAGAAAGCCGCCAAAGGTCGCCGCGTGGCCGTGGCCGTCATTTCCGACGTGCACCTGGGTACCTATGGCTGCCACGCCGAAGAGCTGCTGCGCTACCTCAAGAGTATTCGGCCTAAAGTATTAGTCCTCAACGGCGACATTGTTGATATCTGGCAATTCAGTAAAAGCTACTGGCCGGCAGCTCATATGCGGGTGGTGCGCCACCTGGCTGGCCTGGCCGCCAAGGGCACACCTATTCATTACCTCACTGGCAACCACGACGAGCTGCTGCGCAAATTCACCGGCACTCGTCTAGGGGCGCTCAGCATCGCCAACAAGCTGGTGCTCGACCTGCCCGGCGACGGCAAAGTCTGGATGTTTCACGGTGACGTGTTCGATGTAACCATGCAGCACTCCAAATGGCTAGCCAAACTGGGCGCCCAAGGCTACGATGCGCTGATTCTGCTCAACCGACTGGTCAATTTCATGCTACAGAAAATGGGCCGGCCCCGCGTGGCACTATCCAAAGCTGTGAAAGATAGAGTAAAAGGCGCCGTAAGTCTGGTGAGCAACTTTGAGCAAACTGCCGCCGGTATTGCCGCCGACGAAGGCTACCGCTACGTGGCCTGCGGGCACATTCATTGCCCCGAAATAAAGACCATTGTTACGCAGAAAGGCGAGGTGACCTACCTTAATTCTGGCGATTGGGTCGAAAATCTAACCGCCCTAGAGTACCGCGCCGACACCGGCTGGCAACTCTACCGTTACGCCGACGACCCGCTCATGCAGCAGCCCGCCGATGTAGAAGCTTATTCTGATGCTGACACCGATGAGACAGATGGCGCCCTAGAAGCGGCGCTGTTTGAGGAAATTATGAGCGGCAAGTAGGGGAGAGGGCCTAATGTGCTAGTACTGCTTTGGAGTCGAACTAACACTTGGTCTGGAAGCCTGCTGCGCTCCTCTATTAAGCAACATGATTTTTACATAACCCAAATAAATGTCGAAATAGCAGGAGGCTGCTAGCTCAGCAGTGGCCCCTTCTTTTTTAACCTCAAAATCTTCATCCTTGCCCCGTATCCTTTACGCCATTCAAGGCACAGGCAACGGCCACCTAAGCCGGGCCCGCGATATTATTCCTCTGCTCCAGGAGCGCGCTTCCCACCTCGATGTGCTCGTGAGCGGTCCGCCCGCCGATCTGGCATTGCCATTTCCGGTGAAATACCAGTTTCACGGTATGGGGTTCGTGTTTGGGAAAAAAGGTGGAATAAGCTTCTCCAAAACATTTGGACAAGTAAATGCCCCTGCCTTCGTGCGTGAAATGCGTCAGCTGCCAGTAGAGCAGTATGATTTGGTTATCAATGACTTCGAGCCAGTGTCGGCCTGGGCTTGTAAGCTGCGCAACGTACCATGCATTTCCCTAAGCCACCAAAGCGCGGTGCTGACTAAAAATGCCCCCCGGCCCAAGCGCCCTGACGTAGTGGGCCGCACGGTGTTAAAACATTACGCCCCAGTCACGGCCCACTACGGCTTCCACTTCGAGCGCTACGACCACGGTACCCACACGCCTGTAATCCGAAGTCAGGTGCGCGAGCTGACGCCCACCAATGAGGAGCACTACACCGTGTACCTGCCGGCCTACGACGAAGAAACCCTGGTGGCGCGCCTGCGCTACCTTAGCCGCACTACGCGCTGGGAGGTGTTCAGTAAGCACAGCAAGCAAGAAGCGGAGCACGGCAACGTACGCGTGCGCCCCGTGAGCGGCGCGGCCTTCACCGATAGCCTAGCGCGTAGCGCTGGCGTGCTCTGCGGTGCCGGCTTCGAAACGCCCGCTGAAGCGCTGTTTTTAGGTAAAAAGCTGGCCGTAGTGCCAATGAAAAATCAGTATGAGCAGGCCTGCAACGCTGCTGCCTTGGGCAAACTGGGAGTGCCAGTAATCAAAAGCCTTAAAGACAAGCACCTCGATGGCCTCGATCAGTGGCTGCAGTACAGCAAACCCATCCCCGTACATTACCCCGACGAAACCGCTGCTGTGCTGGACAAACTGTTACGGGAGCATCTGAAGTAAGCTGCGCCGTGCCGCCCGGCTGCTATAGGCCCGTTTTGGTTCTAAACCCCTTGCCATTGGTGATATATACTCGCTTAAAGCCCAACTCCGTGAGCTCACTGCGTACTTGCTGGAGCACAAAATCCTTGTTTTCGGAATTAAAAGCCGGCGAGGAAAGCGTAATAACCTCCGCCTGCTCGCCCGAAACGCGGGCCCGCACATTGAGCTCGTCGGAGATGGCATCTTCGGGCAACTCCTGGGCATAGTATTTTTTGAAATCATCGGGGAGTTGGTCCGCGTGGGCGCGGCGCGCAGCTACGGCTATGCGGTTTTCGGTGGCGCGCTTCCTGGCGGCAGCCTTTTCAGCGGCAGATGGCGTTGCAGGCCGCGCCGCCGCTGGCTCGGCATATTCCTTAGCAAGGGCGGTGGCTGACTCCGAAAAATCTGCCTCGTCGGATGTGCTTTGGCTTGGATCTTCATCGGCCATCGAGTCTACGTTGGTCATGGAGCTGCGGGTGGCAGTTGACTGCGGCTGCCGCTCGTTTAGGCGCTGACTGGCTACGTAGCCCGCTGTGGGGGACGTAGCACTTGGCGCTGAGCGGTGGAGGCGGCCAAAGGCAAAAGCAGCCACAAATGCGAGCAAACTAAGTCCTGTTATTCCTAATAAAGCGTTCAGATTCATAACCTAGCAATTAATCAGCTACTTCGAGTTTTCAAAAGCACAAGAAATTGCATGCAACATGCTATTTAAAGGCCATTTTGGATTGTACCTAATGACCTTGATTTCCCTTATACCTACTGACTAGTAGTAAGCAGATCCGACCAAATATCAAGATCAATAAACGGATTCAAATCAAAAATCAACTTTCTGGTAGGCCCAAAAGTCGTTTTTTTGCGCATAGCAACCAGTCGGCTTAGTCGTATATTTTTTCGTAAGCCTAGCTACAAAAGTCTGCCTGCAGGGTGGCGCTTTACCAGTGTCGTCTGCTTTATTTAGTAATCGTTTGAATGCCTGATTCCGCTGCTGCCTTACCCGCAGCTTTCTTTCCCGAAAACGCCCCCCAGACCTATTCCCGTGCCGATTTTGGTCCTGATTTTAAGTGGGGTGTGGCGGCCGCGGCCTACCAGACCGAAGGGGCCTGGGATGCCGATGGTAAAGGTCCCAGCATCTGGGACGAATTTGTGCGGCGGCCCAAGAAAATCCGAGGTGGGGAACACGGCCGCATAGCCACCGATTTCTACCACCGCTGGCCCTCTGATCTGAACTTGCTGCGCGAGCTTCATATTCCCAACTTTCGGTTTTCGGTGGCGTGGTCGCGGGTGTTGCCTCAGGGAACAGGTACGCTGAACACCAGAGGGTTGGATTTCTATGATCGGTTGGTGGATGGCTGCCTAGAGCGTGGCCTCACACCCTGGCCCACGCTCTACCACTGGGATTTGCCCGCCGCCCTGCAGCAGCGTGGCGGCTGGACCAACCGCAGCATCGCGGGCTGGTTTGCCGATTATGCCAAGCACGTGGCTGCTCGCCTTGGCGACCGGGTGCAGCACTGGATGGTGCTCAACGAGCCCATGGTATTTACGGGTGCGGGCCACATGATTGGCATTCACGCACCCGGCCGGCGGGGGCTGGGGGCCTTTTTATCAAGCACCCATCACGCCGCCCTAGCTCAGGCCGAAGGTGGGCGAGCTTTGCGCGCCGCGCTACCGGCCACCGCCCAAATCGGCACCACGTTTTCCTGCTCCTATGTTACGCCCTGGCGCCCTCATTTGGCCCGCGACCAGCGTGCTACGGCCCGCGCCAATGCCATTCTCAATCGCCTCTTCGTGGAGCCGGCACTGGGCCTGGGCTACCCCGTGGCCGAGGCGCCCGTGCTCGGCTGGCTCGACCGCTACGTAAAGCCCGGCGACGAGCAACTCCTGCCCTTCGACTTCGACTTTCTGGGCATTCAAAACTATACCCGCGAGGTAGTGCGTCACTCGCCCTACGTGCCGCTGGTGTGGGCCAAGCTAGTAGGCGCCGCCCAGCGCGGCGTGCCCCACACCACCATGGGCTGGGAGGTGTATCCCGAGAGCATCTATCACATGCTCAAGCAGTTAAGTAGCTATAAAAATGCCCCCCGCCTGCTCGTAACCGAAAACGGTGCCGCCTTCCCCGACGAACTAGTAGCCGGCCGCGTACCCGACGTTGCCCGCCAGGCCTACCTGCGCGCCTGCATAGGCCAGGTGCTCCGCGCCAAGCGCGAAGGCATACCGGTAGACGGCTATTTCACCTGGTCATTCACCGATAATTTCGAGTGGGCCGAGGGCTACAACCAGCGATTCGGTTTAGTCCGGGTGGACTACGACACCCAGCAGCGCACTGTGAAAGACTCCGGCCACTGGTACGCGGGTCTGTTGGGAGGTAATGTGGTGTGAGTGTAAGAAAAACCCTGATACACCTACAATTCTAGAACGCCATGCAGAGCAGAGCGAAGCATCTTGCTTGCCTCGTTGCAAGAATAACCCTGACGACTGCACGCGAGATGCTTCGCTCTGCTCCGCATGACCGCCCGTTGGACTACTATTATACTTATTCCGCAAACGTTTCTTAAGCTAATATTTTCCCCCCACAACTCGCTTATTCAGCTGAGCCATACCCGCCGGAAAGTCTGGTAGGCGCTGGGGGGCTTTTTGGGTGTTGGTGGTATCGGTGAGAGCGTGGAGGAAGGCTAGCAGGTCACTTTTTTCGGCTTTGGTGAGGTTGAGCTTATCGGGAGGGAGGGTTTGGTTGGGCACGTCGAGGCCTAGGCCTGCGCCGCCGCCTTGGTCGTAGAACTCGATTACTTCTTCCAGCGTGTTGTAAGCGCCGTTGTGCATGTAGGGGGCCGTGAGGGCGATGTTGCGCAGCGTGGGCGTTTTGAAGGCGTGGCGCTGCCACTCAATGCCTTGCAGGCGAAACTTGCCCGGATCGGGGTCGATGGCGGTGGGGTGGAGGCTGGCTTGGGCGGGCACGCCCAGAATCTCGGTTTCGGTGCGGTCGAAGGTGGGGGCTACGTTGCCGTTGAAGAGGGGCATAAAGTGACAAGTGCCGCATTTGCCCTTGCCCATGTACACGTTGAAGCCGCGTTGGCCCGCCGCATCCAGCACGGCCGTTTCGCCGCGCACGTAGCGGTCAAAAGGTGAGTTGAGGCGCACCAGGGAGCGGACATAGCTGGCCAGCGCCTTCTGTACTTGGTTTTCGGTAATAGCTGTCTCAGTGGCGTCCGGGGTTTCAAAAGCGCTGGCAAACGCGGCCCGATAGGCTGGGCTTTGGCGCAAGAGCGAGGCGGCGCGGGCTAGGGAGCCGTGCATCTCAGTGGGGTTGGCCAGTACGTCGGCAGCCTGGTCTTCCAGGTAGGTGAGGCGGCCATCGTGGTACTGGGTGCGCTGCAGGGCGGCGTTCAGCAGGGTAGGAGCGTTGCGGCTGACCGTTCCCTTGCCGGCGAAAGCCACGCTGCGGGCCCGGTTTTCGGCAAAGCCGCGGGAGGGCTGGTGGCAGGAAGCACAACTCCGCCCGCCGTTGCCCGACAGCACCGGATCAAAAAATAGCTGCTGGCCCAGCGCTACCTGCGCCGGCGTGGTGCGCGCATCGCTCTGGGGGGCAAAATAATCGGCGTTGAAGGCGGTCGAATCGAACAGCGTAGCGGCGCTAGCCCGTAAGGCGCGCGCCTCCGTAAACTCCGGAATGCCTAGGGCCAGCTGCGCCGCCCGCAACTGCTCCGATAAAGGATTAGCGTATTTGGTCAAAAAGGTGAGCTGGTCGAAGTCGGCGGCAGGTGAGCGTTTTAAATGATTTATGCTGGTGGTCAACGTCTTATTAAGGCGCTCAGCCAGGGCCGCATCGCGAGTCCGCAGGGCGGGCGTATAGGCAGCCAGCGCGGCGCGTAGAGCCTGCAAGCTGGCCACGGCCTCAGGCACCGCCGCTTCGGGCGTAGCGGGCGTATCGAAGCCGGGCAGGCCTAGGGTCACGATGCGGAACACACCTAGGCGCAGGGCGTCGAACACGTGCCGGTCGGTGAGCACCAAGATATCGGCTGAGTTGCGCAGGCCGCGCAGGGAGCTACGCATTAGGGCTAATTGGTTGAGCAGTTCGGCGTGCTGGTCGGGGGCGTAGGCTTCGGGGTAGAAGTAGGTTTCGATTACCTGCAAGCCCTCCGGCATAATCTGGCGCTGCTCCTGGTCGTAGTCGGCCACTTCAATAATGGCCGGACCGTTGAGCAGTTTAGCTAAGGAAGCCTGATAGTATTCAGCCAAAAACTCTAGCTGCTTATAGCATTGCCGTGCCTGCCGAAACGCCCGTCGCTGGGCGGCCACTGGGGCTTTAGTAGCCACACTTTTTTGCAGGCGCACCAGCGCCGAATCGAGCAAGATCAGGTTCTGATGGTAGGTGGCCAGCACCTGATCGGTGGGTCGCGCTGGGGCCTTTTGAGCAACGCTAGCCTCGGGGCGCTGGCAGGCTGTTGGGCCAAGTAGCACTACAGCAAACAAACTTGATGCAATCCAGAATAAAATTCTTAACATCTGATTATCAATAAATAAACAAATGAGTAAACACTTGTTTTACACATATGAGAAAGCCTCGCCTTGATCAGGCGAGGCTTTCTGTATGTAAGATGTTACTAGCGGGGAAGGCCGCTGATCACGACTAGCTGGCTGGCTTGGCTGTTGCCATTGTTAGGCTTAGCTCCACCATCACGGTACTTCTGGCCGGTCCAGCTGTGGGGCTGAATGCATACCACAAACGTGTTCGGAACACCTAAGTCGTCGGATACGTCGAGCATAGCGCCGTACTCCCAGCTGCCTTTGCGCGAAGCACCGCTGCCAACGTTGTACTTAGCGGCGTCCGCCTCGGTGCGGCGGTGGTCCAGCTCCACTACTTTCTTCAGCCCGCCCCCATTGATGGCATACTGATAGATGTAGGCATCGTGGGTCTCGGGGCCGTAGCCGTTGGAATCTTCCTGCACATACACGTAGTTCTCAGTTACGCAGATGTTGTCGGGGTTTTGAAACTCACCGGCAATGCCCGTGCGGTCGTCGCCGTCCAGAATTACTTCCAAAGTGCCTTTCAGTGGGTTTTTCTCGTCGAGCACGAGGCGGTATACGCGGCCCCACACCGTCCGCGACTTGTCGGCGTTGGCGCCGGAAGCGGCTTGGCCAGTCACGTTGAAGTAGATTTCGCGGCCGTTGTCGCGGTTACCTTTGCCGTTGTTCTCGTGGCCTTTGCGGTAGTCGATATCCTCAACGCGGCCAAACTTGATGGCTTTCAACGGGTCAACCTGAGCTTGCATCTGGTTGCCGGTCAGGTTCTTGTGGTCTGGAATTAGAGCAAACTCGATGGGGTACTTCTGGCCCACTTTGATGTCGGTTTCCTTCTGGTTGAGGTCGGTGCGGCGGAGCATGTACTGCTGCCCGCCGTCGAGGTCGCCCACTACGTTGCTCAGGTAGAGCGCCAATTGCCCCCCAGTGGCGTCGGAAGCGTCTTCGCCGGTCAGTACCACCGTTTTGCCGGGATAGGCCGACTTAGGCAGAGGCACCGCATTTTCGGCGCTCCAATAGCCCAGGCCGCGAATACCTTTGGCCATGCCTTGGGTGTTGTTGGGCGCAAATGGGTCAATCAGATGGGTTTGGGCATTCACGTCGCTTTCGCCGGCGCTCAGGAACGCCGGGCCAAAGCCGTGTTCTTTGGGGGTTACGAGCGTGGCCGAGCATAGGCGCCACCGGCCCCCATCGGAGTTCAGCACATATTCGCCACTCACGGGCTTGAAGTTGTTATCAAACTGTACCCGCGAGATAGACAGGTTGTCCTCGTGGTTGACGAGCATGGTGAAGCCGTTGCCGTCGGGGTTGCGGAGTAGGCCCGCACCGTCGGCCGAGCCGCCGAACATAAACTCGGGCGAGGCGGGCAGCACGTCGTCGGAGCTGATGAGGGAATAGATTTTGAGGTTGTCGAAGCCTGACAAGGGCTTGACCAGTGCCGGCGTTACCGAATGGTTTTCCAGCTTCACCGCCTTGTTAACCGGAATGCTGGGCTGGTTGCCTTTGTCGGTTTCGCAGCTGGTCAGCGCGGCGCCCAGAGCTAAGGCAGAAAGGCGTGCTGAGAGGGTAATGTTGTTCATAAACAAATAGTTAGGTAGGGGAAGAGGTTGCGTACTAAGAATGCCCAAAAGTATCGGGGGCATGTTACCGTCGTGTAAAGAGCCAGTTATCAAGCTGTGATGGCAGCGTTAAGAAATTGCGAAGCGAGCTGAACAGGCAGGCGGAATAAGCCGGGGGCTTTTTTTGGGTGCTGACTAAATCTTCTGAGTGCGGGCCTGCCCAACCCATGTATCTTGGGGGGCATTTTTGCCGGTTTAGCTTCTCCTTATGCTGCTCACCATCACCACTACCCACCAGCCCGCCACTGATTTGGGCTACCTGCTGCACAAGAATCCGGCGCGCCTGCAGTCGGTAGACATTGCCTACGGGCAGGCCCACATCTTTTACCCTGAAGCCACCGCGGAGCGCTGCACCGCCGCTTTGCTGCTCGATATCGACCCGGTGGCGCTGGTGCGCAACCACCGCGGCCCGGCCGGCGAAGGCTTTGCCCTGGAGCAATACGTGAACGACCGACCCTACGCGGCTTCTTCATTTATGAGCACGGCTCTGGTAAAAGCCTTCAATACAGCTATGAACGGCACCTGCAAGGACCGCCCCGACCTGCCCGACACGCTTTTGCCCCTCGAAGCGACCGTAGCCGCGCTGCCCGCCGCCAACGCCAGCCAGCTCCAACGCCTTTTTGCCCCCCTAGGCTACGAAATTGAAACGGAAGCCCACCCGCTCGACCCCACCGTGCCGACCTGGGGCGACAGCCGCTACTTCACGCTCCGCCTGCGCCACCCGGCCCTGCGTCTGCGCGACTTGCTAAGCCACCTCTACGTGCTCATTTCCGTCCTCGACAACGACAAGCACTACTACATCGGGCAGGCCGAGGCCGACAAGCTCCTGCACCGCGGCGGCGACTGGCTGCCCCTGCACCCCGACCGCGAGTTCATCACGCGCCGCTACCTGCGCAATCTGCGCGAGTACGTCGATCCGACGCTGGAACGGCTGTTGGTGGGGGAGGAAGCAGAGACGGTTGATGCTCTGGCTAATGAAGCCACTGTTGAGCAAGCTGAAAAAATCTCCCTCCATGACCTGCGCCTCGACCATGTAGCCGAAGAAATACGCCGCCTCGGGGCTAAGCGCGTGCTCGATTTGGGCTGCGGAGAAGGCAAGCTGGTGCGTCGTCTGCTCAAAATCCCGCACATCGAGCACATTCTGGGCATGGACGTGTCGCACCGCGAGCTGCAGCGCGCCCACGAGCGCCTGCATATCGTAGAAATGCCCCCCAGGCAGCGAGAGCGGCTCACGCTGGTGCAAGGCTCCCTACTCTACCACGACCCGCGCCTCAGCGGCTACGATGCGGCGGCCGTAGTTGAAGTCATCGAGCACCTCGACGAAAACCGGCTAGCGGCCTTTGAGCAGGTGGTATTCGTCCGCGCCCGCCCTGGCGCCGTGCTCGTCACCACGCCCAACGCCGACTACAACCAGCGCTACGAAACCCTATCCGCCGGGGAGTTCCGCCACCAAGACCACCGCTTCGAGTGGACGCGGGCGCAGTTCGCGGCTTGGGCGGCGGGAGTTGCGGAGCGTCACGGCTACCGCGTGCGCGTGGAGCCGCTAGGGCGCGAGGTGGAAGAAGTAGGAGCGCCTTCGCAGTTGGCGGTGTTTGAGCGATGACACTCCATAAGTGGTTAACGCTCAGTTACTAATTACCATATATTTCGCGCCTTTGCTCCATATATTTCTCATTAAGCCTTATTCTTTCTTTTAAAGGCTCCCATATCTTATTAGAATGCTTTGTGATTGCTGTTAGTAAATATTCTCCCAAGGCTTCGCGTCGAAATTCATCATACGAAATCAATGTTGTCTCAAAAAGCTTATAAATAGATGGATTGGGAAACATTGCCAGTATCTGATAACAATAATCCAAGTTCTTCCAATCTTTCTGATCTTTATTCCATTCTTCAATAAATAGTTCTTTAACAAAAGGATAGAAATATACATCTGGAAATTCTTCGACAGCCATAAGAGCATAATAGTGGGATTCTCCTTTTTCGAAAAAAGAAGCAATTAGCTGCTTGTCTTGTTGTCGCCTGTACTTTGATAATATAAGTAACGCTAACTCGTTTTGCTCTGTTTCTACTATCTCTCTTATTTTATTGTAATTATGATCTGAAGGAATTAGATCATTAATAGCCCTGCGTCTTTCTGATAGTAAAATTGTTTTATCATTAATTAAAATAGAATCAACTAATTTTTGTTGGTTATTAGTCAAATGGTAATTATCTGATAAATTTTTATTGTAAACCATACTCAGCAATTTATCCCCTACCATCTCTCTGCCACCTAAGCAACCAGCTCGAAAAACTACTTGTGCAGTGTCATGTAAATGTTGTAGTACTAAAGGAAGGATTTTAGTAGAGTCTCTGGTAACTAAAGCTTTAAATGCATAATATCTAACAGCACCGTTTTTATTGTTCGTTAAAGTATGTAGCTCGTCAGCGGAGGCGTTTTTCAACAGTTGATGATATCTCTCCCATTGCACTGAAATCTCAGCAGCTTCTCCGATATAAGGACCAGTAACTATATTTTTCTTTGCTATGGCACTAACTGTTTTTTCAATCTCTGGGCGTATGTTGTCATTTGCCGTAATTTCTTTGTTAGTACTAACTTCTTCTTTGACATTATTGCAGGAACAACAAAGTATCAGTGATAAGACCATTAAAAAGAACGATTTCATGCTGTTAGGTTTATATAGGAAGTGAGCTTCTATTATCGTATCACTGCTCAATTCTATGAACTGATATTGACGACTAAATAGTATAAATATTTAATTATATATCAATTCAACTCCAGCACAAAACCGCCGCGTGCTTTTACCGGCAGCGTGAGCGCCGTACCGGTGAAGCTGCGGGTGCTGAAGTCGCGGTTGGTGGTGCCGTCGGTGATGAGGGTGCCACCTTTGGTTGCGCCCAGCTTGGATAGGTCAAGGGTGATGGTGCGGTCGGTGGGGGTGCCGTTGATGCCGGCCACGTACCATTTGTTGTTGGCTTTGCGGGCCACCACGGCATACTCACCGGGAAAGCCGTCCAGAAACTTCACGTCGTCCCAGCTGGGGGGCAAATTCCGCACAAAGTCCACCACGAAGGGCGGCTGCTTTTTCATGCCCTCCGGCACCTCCACGTAGTGCTGGATACCCGATTGAAACAACACCGAAAGCGCCAGCTCGAAGCCGTTGGTAGTAAGGCGATTTTGACCGGGAATTTCGGAAAAGCACATGGGCGTAAAGTCCATGGGGCCGACGGCGTTACGAGTGAAGGGCAGCACGGCGCAGTGGGTGGGCTCTTGGTCGGCGTTGGCCTGCTCAAAGGTCAGAAACTCGAAGCCACGCACCGCTTCCATGGTCATCAGGTGGGGGTAAGTGCGCGTCCAGCCGCGGGGGATAGTGGTACCGTGAAAATTGACCAGCAGCTTGGCCTGGGCCGCGTCTTCCAACAGGTCCTGGTAGTAATTCATCATCGACTGTCCGTCGCCGCCGAAGAAGTCGATTTTCACGCCTTTGATACCCATTTGTTGCAAGCGGGCAAACTCCTTTTTGCGGGATGCTGGGTCGAAAAGCACGTTTGTGGGCGTCTGGGGGGCTTTATTCCAGCTGCCGTTGGAGTTGTACCACACCAGCAGATCCACGTTTTTGGATCGGGCGTAGGTGGCCAGCTCCGTCATTTTATCGTACCCGATTTGCTTGTCCCAAAGGGCATCAATCAGACAATACTTCCACTTCATATCGGCCGCGTAGTCGATGAAGTTCTTCTGCACGTCGTACACCGTTGCCTCGTCCTTCAGCAAGGCCCAGCTCCAAGAAGCCTTGCCCGGCTTAATAAAGGCGGTATCCTTAATCTTGGTGGGTGCGCTGAGGTCAGTAGTAAGCGTCGATTCGACGATGTTGCCCAGCGTGGGGCCCACTACCAACACCCGCCACGGCGTGCTCCACGGCAGCGTCGATTCGGGCGTGGTCGGAGCCGTGGGCGTGGTGCCTTCGCGCTCCTGTACGAAGGCAATACTGTACTCGCCATCGGGCGAGAGGTGGGCCAGGTGGGTGCCGCAATAGCTGCGATCCATGCCGGCTTCGGTCAAGAGTACCCAGTGCCCGGCCGCCTGAAACAGCGCCGGAAACGACCAGCCCTGCCCCAAACTCGACGGCGTGCCGGCCGCTATGCTCATCTTGTAATATTCCTCGTACGACGGCTGCGTGTTGGCCCACCCCGTTTGGGCTACCGCGTGCGGATGGAGCCATCCTTTGGCTGCGGCTGGCAGCTTAAAGGTGGTTTTTTCGGCCAGAATACGTTGCATTTCCTTGGATTTGCCCCCCAGCACATACCGAAAAGCCACCCCATCATTCGATACCTGAAACACCACGCTGAGCGTGCGCCCTTGGCTACCCGAGAACGTGATTTCGCGCCGGTTGGCCTGGTAGCGGCAAGCCGAGCGCTTGTCGTTGGTGAGGGTGTAGCTGTCGGTGACGGGCGCCGATTTGCCAGCGCTGGTGAGCTTGAGCCCTTTGCTTAAATCCGCGTCGGCCAGCTGCAAACCCAAGCCGGATGGCCGCAGCAGCTCCGTGTCTTTGTAAGCTACCGAATAAATGGGCGCGCCCTGATTGCTAAGGCTGACCGAAACCCGCACGGCCCCGTCGGGGCTGGCAATTACAATGGGCTCTGGTGCGGCGGCCTGGGCCAGCATAGTTGTCAGCAATAGCACGAAGGTCAAGGATGCTTTCAGCATAAACGCAAACAGAAAGGGGTGAAGCGGGATGAGGGCTAACCGGCGCGTACGCATGCCCGCCGGGCTAAGCTAGCTATTACTATTGTTCGTCAAACTTACATCGCATTTAGCTTCGTCCTTCCCGGTGTCCACTCGCACTAGGCTGTGCTAGTTGCTTGCCAAGTTCACTTTTAATGTGAAGCGGCCTACTTATTTTTTCGCTTTTAATAAATTGTTGGACTTTGATATTTTCCCAGATAATTAATTTATCCTCTACTCTTGTAATAGCGCGAATGTCCCCATCCTGAGAAATAACAAATCCTAAACTCCCAGGATTATTCCAGCAGTAAGAAAACATAGAGCAGTGCCGCGTGCCAAATTGATTAGGACTTACGGCTGTAATTTTTTCATCGCGCACGGTAGCGCTTCTAGATACATATACGTATTGTGGCAAAGGCTTAGACCGAATAACAGTGCCGAACCCTTTGACTTTTAAATCGGTGGTCAGCACCACTAAACCATCAATACAGGAAAGGGAAGAAATAAATCGGATGGCACCTTTTATTTCGTCACTCGTTTCATTTTTCTGCGCTTCCGATACGTTTTCGCTTACATATAACGATACAGGAAGCAGATTTTTCTCGTCTCTTGAGAATTGATCGGCTATAGCATTTGAGTATTTATAGTGAGAGATATTTAGCTGAATATAATTTACTATTGCCTTGTATAAACGATCATATGATAACTCGTGCTTTACATTTAGACCGGCTTTTTTATACGGTGTTATCAAAAATGCCCCCCCGTGATGATAGTTCTGAGTTTTAAGCAGTATGCGCGATAACGACTGAATTATAGAGGTTTCTATGTACTCATCCCAGTCTCTGGGGTCTTCATCTTTGTGCTGTTTTTTAATATAATTCCGAATTGCCTTTTTATATGGTTCGGAAAATGATTTTAGTATAGCGTTTACGGTGCCTTTTCTAAAAACATCGACGTAATTGCTGATCAGCGTGTTCTGCTTTAAGGTGGCGATTAGCTCGTAATCGAGCATTACATAAATGCTTCCGATGTCGGATATGGTGGTCTGGAAAAACCCGGGCTGTTCGGAGCCGGATTCGGTTTCGTAATTGAGAAAATCTTGGTAGTGAACCGCTTGGTCGATCATTCCCCAGATATACAGCTCATTATTGGAGTCGTAATAAACGGCCAGCGACGAGCTCCAGGGGTCGGCTGCTTTCGACAGCTTCACGATGTTTTTCACCGTGAAGGGAATGCGCTTTCGGAAGCGGATATAATTCCAGCGGTCGGCCACAATGCGCTCTGGTGGGCTGGGGTCGGGGTCGGCGGGATCGATGAAGGTGACGGTGACCTTAATGAGCTGGCCTTCTTCCGTTTTGAGGCTCGTAAAAAACAGGTTCTCGAACAGATGAGTTAATATGCTCTCGCTGGGCTGTGGATAGTTCGTCTTTGTTAGCTTTTTGTATACCAGCCTAGCTAAATCGTGATATGTGGAGTTTATATGTGCCATCGTATCGTGCCGAATAAGCTAGAAACCCGTTAACGTTGCCAAATAAGCTATTCCTAAATATACGCCCGCTTTGCTTTTATGCCTCTGACGACCCTAAAACTTCCCGAACTCTCGCTAGTCCTACTTATGGGCACGTCGGGGGCGGGAAAGAGTACGTTTGCCCGTCGCTTGTTTCGGGCCACCGAAATCGTGTCTTCGGACTACTGCCGGGCCCTGGTTGCCGACGATGAAAACGACCAGTCGGCCACGCCCGATGCGTTTGCCTTGTTGCAATACCTGGTAGGCGTGCGCCTCAAGCGCGGCCTGCTCACGGTAGTAGATGCCACCAACGTGCAGCCCGAGGCCCGCAAAGTCCTCGTGCAGCTGGCCCGCGACTACCACGTGCTGCCCACCGTCATCATCCTCGACGTGCCCGACCGCGTAGCCGAGGACCGCAACCAAGCCCGCCCGGAGCGTCGGCACATGCCGCGCCACGTGGTGCCCCAGCAGCGCCAACAACTACGCCGCAGCCTCAAAACCCTTAAACAGGAAGGCTTTCGGCACATTTATCACCTGCACGGCCCCGAGGAAATAAACGCCGTGCAGGCTATCGTGCGCGACCCGCTTTACAGCAACCGAAAGCACGAAACCGGCCCCTTCGACATAATCGGCGACGTGCACGGCTGCTACGACGAGCTGGTGCAGATGCTAGATAAACTGGGTTATGTGGTAGAAGTAGAGCCGGTGGTGGACGTGCGCGATTTAGGTGTGCGGGTGACGCGCCGTTCTGAGCCTGTTGCTTCTGAAGCTTCAGGAGATGCTTCAGAAGAGAATAAACCCATAACATTCGGCTCTACTTCCTTCCAAGAAGGAGCTAGGGCAGAGATTAATAGAGCTGAACGCCGAGTCATTTTCCTAGGCGACCTAGTTGACCGTGGCCCGGCCTCGCCGCAAGTGCTGCGCTTGGTTATGCGCATGGTGCAGGATGGCTTGGCCTTATGCGTGCCCGGCAACCACGATATTAAGCTGCTGCGCCATCTGGGGGGCAAAAATGTAAACGTGCAGCACGGTTTTGCCGAAACGCTGGAGCAACTCGCGGCCGAGTCGGATACGTTTAAAAGCCAGGTGCGGCAGTTTCTGGATGGGCTCGTTAGTCACTATGTGCTGGATGGTGGCCGTCTGGTGGTGGCGCACGCCGGCATGCGCGAAGACATGCAGGGCCGCGGCTCGGGCGCCGTGCGGGCATTTGCATTGTTTGGCGAAACGACCGGCGAGATTGACGAGTTTGGCTTGCCCGTGCGCTACAACTGGGCCTCCGAGTATCGGGGCAGGGCCATGGTGGTGTACGGCCACACGCCCGTGCCTGAGGCTGAATGGCTGAATAACACCATCGACATTGATACGGGCTGCGTGTTTGGCGGCCAACTCACCGCCCTGCGCTACCCCGAGCGGGAGTTGGTAGCTGTGGCCGCTGCCCAAGTGTACTGCGAGCCGGTGCGCCCACTGAATTACCGCGCCCTTCAGCTTCTGGAGGCCACCCAAACCGACCTCTCCGCCCAACAGCAGCACGACGACCTGCTGGATATTCGCGACGTGACGGGCAAGCAAATCATCCGGCCGCGTCTGCTGCCATCGGTTACCATTCGGGAGGAAAACGCCATTGCCGCCCTGGAGGTGATGAGCCGGTTTGCCCTCAACCCCAAGTGGCTGCTGTATTTGCCTCCCACCATGTCGCCCACCGAAACCTCGCCACTGCCCGACTTGCTGGAGCACCCTGCCGAGGCCTTCGACTATTTCCGCCGCCAAGGCGAGGAGCGCGTGGTGTGCGAGGAAAAGCACATGGGCAGCCGCGTAGTGGTGGTGCTGGCCCGCGACGAGGACGCCGCGCGCCGCCGCTTCGGGGTTGTAGGCGAGGGGCCAGGCAAGTGCTACACCCGCACCGGCCGCAACTTCTTCAACGACCCCGCTCTGGAAGCTGCCTTCCTCACCCGCCTGCAAGCGGCGCTTACGGGGGGAGATTTTTGGGAGAAGTTTCAAACCGACTGGGTTTGCCTCGATGCCGAGCTGCTGCCGTGGTCGGCCAAGGCTCAGGAACTGATAAAGAACCAGTACGCCGCTGTAGCTGCGGCCGCCGACGCTGCCCTGCCCCTGGCCGAGGCCACACTAGCCCAAGCCACCACCCGCGGCCTCGATGGCGTAGAAGCCCTGCTGGCCCGCACCACGGCCCGCCGCACCGCTGCCTCTCACTACGCCGAGGCCTACCGTCGCTACTGCTGGCCGGTAGAAAGCCTGGACGATTTGCGCCTGGCGCCCTTTCATCTACTAGCCACCGAGGGCCGCACCTACTTCGATAAAGACCATGCTTGGCACATGGAAACCCTACGCGCCCTCAGCCTCCAAGATCCCGGCCTGCTCCGCGCCACCACCTACCACGTAGTAAATTTGCAAGACCCCGCCGCCGTAGAAGCCGCTACCCAGTGGTGGACCGACCTCACCGAAGCCGGCGGCGAAGGCATGGTGGTAAAGCCCTATGAGTTCATTCCCGCCACCAAAAAAGGCCTAATCCAGCCCGCCCTCAAGTGCCGCGGCCGCGAGTACCTGCGCATCATCTACGGCCCCGACTACCTGCTGCCCGGCAACCTGGAGCGCCTGAAGGAGCGGGCCGTAAAAGGCAAGCGCAACCTAGCACTGCGGGAGTTTGCCCTCGGTGTGGAAGGTCTGGAACGTTTCGTAGCCGGCGCCCCGCTGCGCGAGGTGCACCAGTGTGTATTCGGCGTGCTGGCGCTGGAAAGCGAAGCAGTAGACCCGCGACTCTAAACGGCGATCTTGACTGCAAAAGCGAAAGTATTGGGTATACTCAAGGCCCAAAAAAGCCAGTGGCAAATCCTGAAGAGAGGTGTCACTGGCTTTTGTATTTACCTGGTTAACAACTTTGATGCAGTAACCACCATTGAATATCTTAGGTGCTTCGTCGATTCTAACAGCGCTTTTTAAGAGAAAGAATATGCGGTTTATCGCGCTATTGATGCTTGCCCTGCTTACAACTAAATGTAGCGGGCGGGAGCAGGTCTCCAAAAAGACGTTCCCAGAGATTGCCCTGACCAACCGGATTGATTTCACCGACTCAGAATTCAACCAGCCACGATTCAGTTGTGGCTTCCTTCTAAAGCACCACAATGACACCTTCGCCATTACGGCTAAGCACTTGCTCAAAGTAATTAAGACCAAAGAGATGAACAGCGTTTCCTTTGGCAACAGCCTCAAAGGCTGGTCCTTATTCTCATTGAGCAACCCACAGAATATAGTTGTAACGAATAAGCTGCTCAACGAGAATAAGGCAGAGGCCCTGAAAGACAAAACGACTTACGATGAGGACTGGCTGGCTTTTTCACTTCAGTCAAACCGTTCCGCCGTGAAGCCCTTGGAAATCCGAACGGCGCCGCTAACGCCGGGAGAGAAGCTGTACGTGGTGGGCTGGACTCGCCACATGGAAAGTGGCCCCCAGCGGGTGTATGAGTTTGCTTACTATAAAACGATAGGCAACCGGATACTCCTGAAGGATATAGTAGTGCCCGAGCAATTCGGGGGACTGAGCGGGGCGCCGCTGGTGGATAAGCAAGGGCTCGTTGTAGGAATTGTATCCAACGGCACAGAAGACTCCGGTAAAAAGTATTTCTCGCCCTGCTCAGTGAAGGGGTTAGTGTCTTTTATCGAAAAGTACCAGCACAGCAATTAATTGCAGCGGCGCAAAACAGCTACTGACTCATGCTCTTATCCCGCGCACCTTTAAACTCCGAGCCTGCTTTCCACTGCGGAAAAGTAGTTTCGCTAGCTAAGCGCTGCCCAACGCGGAAGTACAACTGCGCGTCCTGGGTGATGCCGGACAAGTCCCAGCTGGGGTCGAACTGGTCGGCGGGCTTGTGGTACATGTTGGTGGTGTAGTTCTGACGCTGCTGGGCGATGTATTCCTTGCCGCGGGTGCGGCTCTCGAAGCCACCGCTGGCGTAGAGCGAGGGCACGCCCACGTGGGCGAAGCTGAAGTGGTCGGAGCGATAGAACATGCCGGTTTCGGGCGTTTGGTCGGGGAGCATGTAGCGGTCCTGCTCCTTGGCGGCAGCGCGGGCGTACTCCTCCAGCTCCGACTGACCGTAGCCGATGACGGTGAGGTCCTTCATCTTGCCGTAGGGCCAGAGCATGTCCATGTTCAGGTCGGCCACGGTTTTGTTGAGCGGGAACACCGGATGTTGGGCGTAGTAAGCCGAACCCAGAAGGCCCTGCTCTTCACCCGTCACGGCCAGAAACACGATGCTGCGGGCGGGCTTCTGGGGGACTTTTTGGAAGGCTTCGGCAATGCTCAGCAGAGCGGCCAGGCCGGTGCCGTCGTCCACGGCGCCGTTGTAGATGGAGTCACCGGCAATGGCTTTGCCCACGCCAAAGTGGTCCCAGTGGGCCGAGTAGATGATGTACTCATTGGGGCGAGTAGTGCCGGGTAGCACCGCCAGCACGTTGCGGCTGGTCTGGCGTCGGAGCTTATTCTGGATGCTGGCTGAGACTGTGAGGTTGCCGAGTGGGCGAGGACGGAAGCCTTTCTGATTGGCAGCGGCGTAAAGCTGATCGTAGTTCTGGCCGGCGGCCTGGAAAAGACGCTTAGCCGCATCAAGTGTCAGCCAGCCTTCGATGGCGCACTTGCTGGCGCCTTTGTCGGTAGTTTGGGCGCGCAGCTTGGGGCTGATGGCTCCACTTAGGACCACCGACCACGGGTAGGCGGCCGGCTTGGTGTCGTGCACGATGAGCACGCCGGTGGCGCCTTGGCGGGCGGCTTCCTCGTATTTGTAGGTCCAGCGGCCGTAGTAGGTCATGGCCTTGCCTTTGAACAGGGTGGTGTCGGTGCCCGCGTTGCCGGGGTCGTTCACGAGTACCACCACGGTTTTGCCTTTCACATCGAGGCCCGCGTAGTCGTTCCAGCCGTATTCGGGCGCTACCACACCGTAGCCAGCAAATACCAGCGGAGAGTTAGTGACGGTCACCTGGGGCTGCTCGCGCTGAGTGAAGGCCACAAAATCGGTCTTGTATTGCAAGTTCAGGCTTTTGCCGTTGCCCTTGATCTGCATAGTAGCGGCCGGGGTGCCCGTTATTTCCACCAGCGGCACAGCCTGAAAGTAGCTGCCATCGGGGCCGGGCTGGAGGCCAAGCTGCTTGAATTGGTCGGCCAAATATTGGGTGCTGCGTTCCTCGCCCACGGTAAACGGCTTGCGGCCCATCATCTCATCCGACGACACGGCTTGCAGGTACTTGCTGATGCTGGCCGAACTGACAGTATCAGTAGAAGCGGCAGCTTCGGTAGTGGCAGTTGCTGACTGCGTGGCCTCCGTGGTGTTGGAGCTAGATTGAGACTGGCAACTGGCCAAGGCCAAGGCGAGTAGTCCAGCTACGGTAGAAAAACGAGGGAGTGGTAGCATGCGTGAATGACAGTTGAACCTCAAAGGCCAAATGACAGGTTTTGAGGAGAGCTGACGAAAAATGTTCAGTTTATCAATAGTAACAGATATTCGCTTACGAATCCTACGCTCAGGCCCTGTCCTTCATCTTGCAGGTCTATACATACTCGTATCCAAAGGCCCTCACCGAAGTTGAAGCAACACACAACCATAGGTCGTAGAGTGATAAAATATTACGAATATTTTTTCGTGGCATCGTGTGGAAAAGAGCCCCCCAGGGCATCATTCTCACGTCGGCCGACGGATAGCTTGGGCTCGACCAGTCTTCTGGCCCTTCTAACCTCCCTTGCCTATGCCCCGATGCCTACGCCTCGCCTGTGTTTTACTGTATTTGTTGAGCTGGCAGGTGGCCGCGGCTCAGCAGCGCTTGGCTCAGGGCCGGCAGCGCAGCTACTACATCAAAGTCTTCTGCCTCACCGACGCCGAAACGCTACTGCTGTATCAGAAAGGTCTGGCCGCAGCTAAAGCCAGCTTCTTCACCCAGCCCGTCGATTCGTTTCCCACCGATAGCCTTCGCCAGTGGCGCCGCCCGTTGCCGGTGGGCTACTACCTGGTGGCCCACACCGAGGGCCCGCGCCTGGTGTACTGGCTGCGCTCCGTCACCGACCGCGAGGTAGTGGTGCTGGATAATCAAGTCGATCTGGCCCTAGTGGTGCGCGATACTACCGGCCAGCTGCTCGACGGTCGGGCGCAAGTGCACATAGGAGGGCGCGAGGTGCCGTTTGACGCTACTACGCACAGCTTCCGGAAGGCGCGGGGCGGGCGCGGCGGCATCGTGGCCGTCACCCAGGGAGGGCGCACAACCTATCATCTTCTCAACCGGACATTTCCCTCTAGAACGCAGCACACAGTCCGCAGCGTGGCTAATCGGGTGGTGTTTGGGTTTCCGCTGGGCTATCTCACGGGCCCCGTGCGCAACTTTGTGCGCGGCCTCAGGCACTTCAGCTATACGACCACCGGACTGGTGGGCTTGGTGCGGTCGGTGTTTAGTGAAGACGTGCGCGATGAGCGCCAAAATCAGCGTGAGCAGCGGTGGGAGCAGGCCTGGACCCACTACCTGGTATTCAGCAAGCCCCGCTACCTGCCCCAAGGCGACACGTTGCGTCTGAAGGCACGGGTGACCCGGCGCGACGGCGGCCGGCCCTGCACCAAGCCGCTTACGCTGTGGCTCACCAATGCTAGCAAGCCCAAAAAAATAGCCGTGCTCCGCCCCGAACGGCCTGGTTCTTACGTCTTTGAGTTGCCGCTCACCGATACGCTGGGGCTGCAAAGCAGCCGCCCGGTGTACGTGCGGCTGGCTAACGACCAGGATATTACCCTGGCCAGCGGCGAGTTTCAGCTGGAAGATTATGAGTTGAAAAACACCCGCTACACCCTGCGCGTAGCCGAAACCGAGCAGCGCCGGGGCACGCTGCAGGCTCTGTTTCTGCATGGCACCGATGCCAATGAGCTGAACCTGCTCGATGCGCGGGTGCGGGTGGCAGTGGTGCCTACGGAGGTTACGCGCCTGGCCTCGCCCGTGGTGTTTGTGCCCGATACGCTCTGGACGCACGCCCAAGCGCTTGACCCCGTGGGCGAAACCCGCCTGAATTTGCCCCACAGCCAGCTGCCCGCCGCCGAGTTGCGCTACCGCGTAGAAGCTACTTTCCTGAATTCTGACAATGAGCGCCACGCCGAGCAGGCCCAGGTTACCCATCGCCTCGACCCCGGCCAGCTGACCGTGCAGCTCCACAACGACTCCGTGCAGTTGCGCTACCAGCAAGCCGGCAAAAATGCCCCCCAGGCCGCTACGCTGGAAGTTTGGCCCCCGAGCTCAACCCTAAAGCAGCCCCTGTTTCGTGGCCCCGTGCAGCTGCCGCTGGATTTGTCGGTGCTGCCCCAAGCGGCGAGTTACGTGTTGCGCGATGCTACCGGCCGCACCGCCGAACTGCGCCTGACGCCCGCCAACGCCGCCCTGGCCCTGCGCTCCGACCGCACCCACGACTCAATTTTTGTAGAAATGGAAAACCCCCACCGGCTGGCGTTCTGGTACTTCGTGTACCGGGGCAATGAGTTGGTGCACCGGGGCTATAGCCGGGAGCTGAGAATGGCCGAACGGGCCAGCAGCCCTGAGCCCTGGTTTGCCTCGGTGCAGTACGAGTGGGGTGGGGAGATGCGTACCGAAGAATATAGCATTCCGCTGAGCCAAAGTCAGTTGCAGGTGCGCGCCGAGCAGCCCGCCGTGGGCTATCCCGGCCAGCGCATCCGCCTGACTTATCACGTTACGGATGCTGGGGGCGCGCCGGTGCCCAATGCCGACCTTACCTCCTACGCCTACACCAGCAAGTTCCGGCAGCCCGAGGCCCCCGAACTGCCCAGCGCCGAGCCGCCTACGGTGAGCCGGCGGGCCGGGCGGCGGTTTCGGCTGGCGGAGCAGTTTGATAATAAACCCGAGCAAACCAGCCAGCAACCGCTCGATTGGGCCCAGTGGCGCGCCCAGCTAGGGCTCGATTCGCTGGTGTTTTATCAATTTCTGTATCCTAAGTTCGGCGTATTTGGCGAATACCGACCCGCGCCGGGTGGCCTGACACAGGTAGCGCCCTTCGTGATGGATTCGGGCCGAGTGCAGCCCGCAGCAGCCGTCTACCTCGATGGCGTGCCAATTTACATTCGCGCCATCAACCACACCGAGCCTTATGCTCTGGTGGCCGACAGCGGCTACCACACTCTGGCCGTGCGCACCGCCACCCGCCTCATCACCTTGCGGGGCGTGTATCTGCGGCCCATGCACAAACTCACCATCAGCCTCGACCTGAACTATCCGCGCCCTGATATGACGGTGGAAGAGCGCCCCGCCACTTTTACTCCCCTTGAGCAAACCGAGCTAAATCGACGTTTGCTGCCCGTAAGCATCGCCAATTTGCCCCCCGGAGCGTGGCCCACGCTCCGGCAGGGCGCCCGTTTGCAGGTGCTGACGTATCAGCATCGTTCCCAGCAGGACTACCAAAATGCGGTGTGGCTGGGCGGGCCGTTTCGGGCCGACTCGGTGCTGTACCGGGAGGGGAGCGGGCTGCGGCAGAAGTTCTTGTTTGAGCCCACCTACCGCTACACCTTCGCGCCGGGCCTGCTCAAGCAAACCAGCACGGAGGCTTACCGCTTTGAGGGCCTAACTCACTACAGCTATGCCGATTCGCTGCCGTTGCGCGGCTTTGCTTACACCGAAGCCGCCGTGCGCAAGCTTCAGGAGCGGTTCCGCTTTCAGCCCGCTACCAGCAGCGCCTGGACCTTCGTGCAGCTCGATGACACCGTACGGACCCGCGCCGGACAGGGCCGCTTGGTGCTCTGGCCGCCACCCGCCGAGGCCGATACGAAGCCGCAAACGCCCGCTTTGCCCGCTGTTTTATACACCTTAATTACCCAGCAAAGCCAGCCAAAGTTTGGTCGGCTGTTGCGTGGACTAATGCCTGTGCAAGGCCTGAAGCCGGGCAAGTACCGTGTGGCCGTGCTGCTGGCCGATAGCACCTGCCTGGTGCCGGCCGATGTAAACGTTCGAGCCGGCGGCACTACGTACGTTCAGCTTCAGCGTACGCATCGGCAGCCAAAAGGTGCTACGAGCCGGCGCGTAAGTCGTTTCATCGAGACGCGCACCACGCGTTCGACGGCGGCGACTGATCAGCCGGCTGTGCGCACCTACCAAATCCGGGAGACGTCGGCGGCGGAGCGGCGGGGGTGGCCGCTGGTGCGGGGACGGGTACTCGATAGAAGTTCGGGCGAAGGCTTGCCGGGTGTCACGGTGCTGGTAAAAAGCACCAGTGTTGGCGTTTCCAGCAACGCCGATGGCAGTTTCGAGCTAAACGTGCCCTACGGCGGCACGCTGGCTTTCTCATCCATTGGCTATATAACGATGGAACGTGTAGTGATTGGTCGGGAGCTGGAAGTCAGCTTGAGCATGGATACCAAGCAGCTTTCGGAGGTGGTTGTGACGGGTTTAGGTAGCCAATATCTACAGGGTCGAGTGGCTGGAGTAATGATAACTAATAGTGTATCAAGTGTAGGCGGCAGTAGAGTCAGAATTAGAGGCAATGCCAGCTTGCCCATGACCACGTCACCACTCTATATCGTGGATGGATTGCCTTTCAATGGGCGAGTGGAAGACATTGACCCCGCTTCCATTCTTTCCACCACTGTACTCAAGGACGCGCAAGCCGAGGCAATTTACGGCGCTAAAGCCGCGGGTGGAGTGGTTATCATCAAAACCAAGGCCACCAAAACACCTCGTTCCCTAACCGATCCCACGGCCCCAACCGACGCCGACAACACCCTGCCCGACGGTCGTGACCCGCGCCTGGCTTTGCGTCGCCGCTTCTCCGACGTCGGCTGGTGGCGCCCCAACCTGCTTACTGATGCCCGCGGCCAAGCCACCACCGAAGTCACCCTGCCCGACGACGTAACCGGATGGGATACCTTCGTACTAAGCTCCGACAACCACGGCCGCACCGGCAGCGCCACCGCCAGCCTGCGCTCCTTCAAAGGCCTGCTGGGCGAGCTGGCCGTACCGCGCTTCCTGGTAGCCGGTGACAAGGCCCAGGTGCTGGGCAAAACCCTCAACTACCTCTCCGACACGGCCCAGGTCACGACCAGTTTCCGGGTGGGCGCCACCGTGGCCCGCACCGCGCGCCACCAGGTAGTTACATCGGCCCTGGATACACTCACCGTCACGGCTCCTGCCGCGGTCGATTCCCTGCAAGTCACCTTTAGCCTGCAAAAACCGGATGGCTACGCCGATGGCGAAGTGCGCACCGTGCCCGTGCTGCCCGCCGGCACCCGCGAGCGAGTCGGCACCTTCGCCGTGCTCACCGCGGCTGACACCACCTTGCAGCTCACCTTCGACCCCAAACTGGGCGAAACCACCGTGCGCCTGGAAAGTGACCCGCTGCCCTTGTTGTTGGAGGAAATTCGCCACGTGCAGCAGTACGCCTACCTCTGCAACGAGCAGGCCGCCTCCAAGCTCAAAGCCCTGTTGCTGGAACAGCGCATCCGCGAGTTTCTGCACCAGCCGTTCACCCACGCCAAGGACGTAAACCAGCTGATTCGGCGGCTGCGTCAGGGCCAGCAGAAACCGGGCCTGTGGGGCACCTGGCCAACTTCGCCCATCAGCGCCTGGGCCACGCTGCACGTACTGGAAGCTCTGTTAGAGGCTGAAAAGCAGGGCTACAAAGTGCAGTTCGACCGCGACGAAGTGGAGATCTATCTTCTTAAACAGCTGGACCTGAGCTTTGCCGAAAAACGAAATGCAGCCTTCGTGGGGGGCTTTTTCAGCACTTCTGATGATCGGCTGCGCCTGTTGCAGCTCCTGCACCGCCTGGGCGTGCAAACCGATTACGCCACCTACATCACCCGCCTGGAGCGCGGCCGGCAGCAACTGGATACCCATCTGGCCCTTACCCATTTGCGCCAGGAGCTGAAGCTGCCCTACCAGTTGGATAGCCTACGGCGCTACCGCTTCACTACCCAGTTCGGGGGGGCTTTTTACGAAGATACCCTACGCTCCAGCACCTACTACCGCTACCTGCTAAGTGGACGGATAGGCACCACGTTGCTGGCTTACCGGGTGCTGCGGGCCGCCGGCAACCACGAAGCCGAACTGCTGCGCATCCGCACGTTCCTGCTGAACCAGCGGCGCGTGGGGCACTGGGCCAGCACCTACGAGGCCGCCCAGATTCTAGAAACCATCGGCCCCGACTTATTTGCGCCCGGCCGGGCCACAGTAGCGCGGGTGCAGTTCAGCGGCGGCCTCAACCAGGAGGTAACGCAGTTTCCCTTTGAGGCCAAAATGCCCCCCAGCACTGGTTCGTTCACCTTGCGCAAGGAAGGTCTGCTGCCCGTGTATGCCACCGCCTACCAGACCTTCTGGAACCCCCAGCCCACCGCCGTAGCCGCGCCCTTCCTCGTAACGACTATGCTAGCCGGTCAAACAGGCGCGCAGGTGAAGCTCAAGGCCGGTCAGCCCGCGGAGCTGCTGGTGACGGTCGATGTGACCGCAGAAGCGCGCTATGTGCTCTTAGAGGTGCCCATCCCGGCCGGCTGCTCCTACGGCGACAACAAGGCGGGCAATGCCTTCGAGGTGCACCGCGAATACCTGCGCCACCAAACTGGCATCTTCATCGACGTACTGCCCGTGGGCCGCCACACCTTCCGCATTGCCCTGCAACCACGCTTTCGGGGACAATACACTCTGAACTCCGCCCGCGCCGAATTGATGTATTTTCCCACTCGTTTCGGCCGCTCGGCCAGCAAGCAGACCAAAATTAAATAGACGTAGATAATCTTCTTTACTCTATCAACCATCGTCCCTAAATGAAGAAAGGCTCAGAATTAATTCTGGGCCTTTCTTCATTTAGGGCTTAATAGTAGCCTAGTTATTAATCATTAGATCAGACAATTAAAATTTAAGCAACATGCCCAAAATAATGCTGATACCAAGCAGCAGCTTGTGCTACATCTTGAGGAGTGAGGTTATGACCGGCCAGAGCATCGTAGCGCGTCAGGGCAAACCCCCGAGCGTTTAGCAGCGCCGCGTAGCGCTCCGTAGCGGCAGGGTCCACAGTAGGGTCGCGCTGGCCGGGGGCGAAGAATACAGGGACGCTGTGGGGGGCTTTTTGGTTGTCACCGGAAGGCGCAGCGGGTACGTCCGTAAGCGGCTGCATAGGGCGTAATAAGGCCGCACCGGCTAATAACTCCGGATACATCAGCAGCACGCTGCCAATCAGGTTGGCGCCATTAGAATAGCCTAGTGCAATAACATTTTGTAGGTCAAAGCCCTGCTGGGGGGCAATTTCGCGCAGAAAGTGCACCAGTTCGTGGGTGCGGAACCGAACGTCATCCTCGTCGAATACGCCCATGCCTAGGCGGCGGAAAAAGCGCGGCATACCGTTCTCCAGCACGTTACCCCGCACGCTCAACACGTTGAGGTCGGTGCCGAAGTTCGCAGCTAGGGGCAGCAAGTCGTGTTCATCACCGCCGGTGCCGTGGAGCAGGAGCAAGGTACGTCCGGCGGGCCGCGTAGAGGGCCGATAAATATGGTGAAGGGGCTGATAATCCATGCGCTAGCGGATAACGGGTAAGTGAGCCTCAATCTGGGCGCGGCGCTTTTCGTACTGAGGCGGCAGCAACAGATGAGTGCCTAACTCCTCTAACGGCTCGTCGATCATGAAGCCAGGATTATCAGTCGCAATTTCAAACAAAACGCCCCCCGGCTCGCGGAAATACAGCGAGTGAAAGTACTGCCGGTCAATCTGGGGGGTAATATCGAGGCCCCGCGCCAGCACCTTTTCCCGGAACCGCATCAGGGTCGCATCGTCTGGCACGCGGAAGGCCACATGGTGTACCGAGCCACCCGCCACGTGCCCGCGGGATTCGCCAGGGGCTTCCACCAAATCGATAATAGCCGCGCCCGGCACCGCGTCGGTGGCAAAACGGTAGCGGTTTACGTGCTGCTCCACCAGCTTATAGCCAAAGACCTCGGTCAGAATCTCAGCTGTGCCCTTAATGCTAGCTAAGGTCAGGGTCACATTATGAAAGCCTTTGGTGGCAACTTCAGCACTCACGTCGGCCGTGGCCCAGGGCGTACGCGGGTCGGGGTTCTTCGCTATGGCCAGCTCCAACTTCAGGCCATCGGGGTCCAGGAAGGTGAGGTAGGGCTCGCCAAACTTCTCGCTGGGCTTGTTGAACGTCACGTTGTGCTGCTCAAAGCGCTTGAGCCAGAAGTCGAAGCTGCCCTCGGGCACCGAGTAGCCAATCTCCGTCGCCTGCCCCGTGCCACGTCGGCCAGGCGTCATATGCTGCCAGGGAAAAAACGTGAGGATAGTGCCCGCCGAGCCTATTTCATCTCCAAAGTAGAAATGGTAAGTGCTAGGGTCATCAAAGTTGACGGTCTTTTTCAAAAAGCGCAACCCTAAGACGTTGGCGTAAAAGTCGTAGTTGCGCTGGGCGTCGCTGGCAATGGCCGTGACGTGGTGTAGCCCAAGAATTCGATCAGACATGAAATTTGGTCTCTAAAAGTAAACTAATAAGCAAGTATTCAAGCATAGGACATAAACTTGAAAATTTGACTTAAGTTATTTGTAACCTATGCTAAATCAGTGCGTAAAAACTATCGTAGTACCTGCGTAGGAACAGGTTGCCTAAAAATTCAGAGCAAAGTAATATATAACTTAATAATTATTCAGCTGACCACAAAATTATAAGGAATCCATTTTGCACTTAGTTATTATACAACAAAAAACCCCTCACAGGGAGGGGCTTTTGCTGATTTATCAGATAGAGAACACTAACAGAAACAAGTCTCTTTAACTAACTCTAACGTTTTTATTCGCGCGTGAGTATCCAACGCTGAGCATTCGTGCCGTTGTCATCCCACTTCTGCACTTTAGCTCCATTTTGGCTGCTGTTGTTATCAACGTCAAGCACTTTATTCGAGCCTTTACCTGTAAGCTTATATGTGCCATCGTCATTGCGCGTGAGTATCCAACGCTGAGCATTCGTGCCGTTGTCATCCCACTGCTGCACTTTAGCTCCATTTTGGCTGCTGTTGTTATCAACGTCAAGCACTTTATTAGTGCCCTTGTGTGTGAGCTTATATGTGCCATCGTCGTTGCGAGTAATAACCCAACGTTGAGCAGTTGAGCTATTTCTATCCCAAATCTGCACTTTAGCACCAGTACTGTTGCTATTGTTATCTACATCAAGTGCCTTATTTGAACCTTTGCCTGTGAGTGTGTAAGTGCCGCCCGATACAATCTCGCTGCTGCTGGGTGGGGTAGGAGCGGGCGCAGGTGCTGGAGTTGGAGACGGTGTAGAAGTGCCGGTAGTTGGGCCAAGTATTACACCATTATTACGGACTTTAGCTTCCCATGAAACAAACTCAGCATTTTCCATATCACGGGTGATAAGGCCGGGTATTTCTACGTTCAAATCATAACGATGGGGCTCAGCTGCATCAGGCAGATACTGATCATTACGCATTCTGGGGAGGTTCGTATTTCTGTTAACATAGCCAACCACATTGTTGTAAGCTCTGTTGTTGAAAAATATGCCTTCGCCCAATTTCAAAACATAGATACCTACGTTCGCAGACTGCATATAAGTACCGTCTGCCAAATAACCGGATGAGATAATTCGGTTATTATAGAATTCTAGGTCGTGACCTGTTGCTATACAAATGCCTTGGGTACCTGTGCTAACGATCTGATTATCGTAAGCCTTTGCGAAGCCAGTAGCTGCTCCCATGTCGAAGCTAGGACCGTCTCCCATATTGATTCCACCCCCACCATAGCTCTCCGATGATCTTGGATCTGATGGGTAAGCTCCCTGAATGTAGTTGTTGTGGATTCGGATAGGGTTATCTCCAGTTCCACTAGACATATAGAGGTTTATGTTCTCCTCTACTCGGCTATTGAATGGTTGATTGATTACCTGATTCCAGGCAATCTCAGCTCCTCTAACTTGACGTACGCTGTTGAACTGCACAAATTGTGACCACTCAAAACCACCATTACGGGTGCGGCCATCAATGTTGCTTGCTTTGTTGTAAAGGATTTTAACTGTTTCGTTTTCTGAGTGGTTGCCTTGATAGTGGGCCAGATAAATACCTGAAGTATGCTCAAGGTAGTTATGCTCTATTCGCATATTCTTGAAGGTGCCAGCATCTATAAAGCGGCCACGGCGCACGTTATCTCTACTAGGCTCAAGTCCGTAACCCTTAGTATTACGAACGGTAAGGTTAACACCCGGATAATGGGCCTTAATAACTACCCCTCTGCTTCGAATAATCGCATTCTCAATTACTACTGGTTCTGATGTACTGACAGTGATAGCGGGAACATCCGAGTCGTTGCTCTCAAAGTTACCAGTGTAAGTACCGCCTCTAGTAATAACTAAGGGTCCTCTAAAATCTTGTGCGAAGCTGGTATGAGCACCGCATGTGAGAAGGAGAAGCAGCCAAGAAAAAAGACTCAAGTGGTGTGTCGCTCGGCGTGCAGGAACGGGTGTAAGGTGTTTGATGTGCATGCGTAGGAAGGGTTGAAAGAATAGAAAGAACAATCCAGAGAAATTCAAACGGACGAGTTTAAACCGTGGTATAGCGGTTTATAAGGGGCAATATTAATGGATAAAATCTACCCGAAAAGCATAGAACAAAAAGTTGCACATAGTGGAAACGACATAAACGCAACCATAACGGCTAGTTAAAAATACTATGGATTGTGCACAAAAAAAGCCCATTAGCGTGCTTTAGGGGCTTTTTTTTTATATTTCAAAAGGTTGCATCATAGTTAATTATTACAAGAAAATAGCGAAAAAGTGCCCCAATAAAATGCTGTGAGATTTTGTAGGCTTGTTCCTTTAATAGCTGTTTAATAAGCATATAATCTAATATTAAGCTATGGTTGAGGACCTCAAAAAAAGCCAGTACTTGGTTGATGGATTCCTTTTATAATAATGCCTTATGGGTTGTTCAAAGCGATGAGCTACTAGTAATTGTTAAGAATGGTGATAGGTAATTTATTAAGCATATTTTATAAAATATATATTATAACTAATATTATAATAAAGTCCCTAATGACACTGACTCGTTTATTATGCAATCATACTAATTGAAAAAAATGAGTTATGTTATATGCTTTATTGCATGTTAAAATTATTCAATATGTAAACGTTTATGCTTTACCGTTGTGTAGCTTTTTTACTCTATTGTTTTAGTGATAGCTCTTTATCTTGGTTTAATGCTCATTAATAAAATACACTAATAACTATCAGTGCTAAATCAAAACTATAGATAAATAGGGGTAGACTGTTAGCAACTGGCAAGCCTTTAACAGATTACAGGAGCTTTTAAGGGTCGTAGCGTAATTATTACGTATGTCCCTGCGCAGCACTTATAGTGTACAAACGACTGGTAAAACAGAACAACAGCAGTTTAATCCTTCAACTCAAGATGTATAAAGAACTCAACTAGGGCTGCTTGGGCACCAGTAGGCTTCGCCTTGTATAATTGTCGAACAATGACGCCTCCTGGATCACAACCTGCTTACATGGCTTGGTTGATTATGTAGCTGTAACGAGAGAGAAGGAGTTGTTACTCTTCTGTTCATTACCATCTAAGCACCATAAATAAGGCATTTACTAAAGTCTACTTAACTTTTTTATTCAGATACTTAGCGGCGTAAAGTATGGTTTTACTGATGCTGCTTAAAAAGCTTTATAACAAAAAAAGGCCCCTAGCGTAGTGCTAAGAGCCTTTTTTGCGGTCCGGACGGGACCATGGTAATTGCACCCGTTTTCTTTCAAATTCCTTGTTTTGCTGCGTAAGAGCAGTTTTTACTTCTGTGATGAGGTTAAAACGAAGCAGGCAATAGTACTTAAATGAGGCAAATGTTTTACCTATTGTTTTACCTGTTCCGAATTTAGGGCTACCTTTCTATAGACTGTAACTAAAGTGCTTTCTATGGCAAGTGTGAAGATTATCCTGATGGAGAACAAGGCGAACAAAGCGGGCGAGATGCCTGTGTACTTGCGCATCATCAAGGACCGGAAGCCGAAGTACCTTTCCATCGGACTGCGCGTTAAGCTCAGCGACTGGAACAACGATCTGAGCCGCGTTCGGAAGTCTCATCCCAACTCGCAGCGAGTGAATGCCTTTATCGCGCAAAAGGCAGCCGAAGCTGAGGAAGTATCCCTGGAACTGCAAATAGAGTCAAAGTTTGTTGCGCCGGTGCAAATCAAGAAGGCCCTCATGGGACAGTCGTCGGAGAGCTTTTTGAAGTACTTCGCTAGGTACTTACGTTCCTTAGATAAGGCTGGTAAGATTGGCTCCCTAGATAAGGCTACTGCCGTCTACTCGAAGCTCAAAGTTTTTATGGGGCTGAGCGACCTGTTATTCGATGAGATTACGGTTAGCTTCCTGAAGCAGTATGAGGCGTATCTGCGCGAAGAGCTGGGGAACTCTGTGAATACCATTCATTCTAATCTGAAAATCATCCGCAAGCTTATTAACGATGCCGTTCAGGAGGATCTAGTTTCCCCCGAGCGTAATCCCTTTTTAAAGTATAAGCTCAAGCTCGAGAAGACAACAAAAGCATTCCTGTCAGAGGAGGAACTGGAGAAGATATGGCTGCTACCCCTTATCAAAGGGAGTAAAATGTACCATCACCGAAACATCTTTGTTTTCTCGGCCTACGCGGGTGGACTCCGTATTTCGGACTTGCTCCAACTCAAATGGGGTAACTTCTCCAGCACCCACATCCGTCTCACCATGCACAAGACGAATGATGTGGTGTCCATCAAGATTCCTAACAAAGCGCTAGAGATCCTCCAGTTGTACAAGAGCGCCGACAGCAAGCCCTCTGCTTATATATTCCCTTTCCTTGGTGTCGGGAAGGATTACACGAATCCTAGGGTTTTATTCAAAGCAATCTCTTCCGCGACGGCTTACGCTAACAAGGATCTGAAGACCATAGCCAGAACAGCCGGAGTAGACACCCTAATTAGCTTTCACAGCTCCCGGCACACCTTTGCGACTAGGGCCTTAGCCAAGGGCATGCCCATTGAGTATGTATCCAAGCTCCTCGGGCATTCATCTATCAAGACGACTCAGATTTATGCGAAAATTATCAACGAGAAGCTTGATCAAGCCATGGATGTATTCAATTAAAGAAGGGGCGGTAAGCCAAGAGCAACTTTTTATGCGCATAGTTTCTAGCGCACATCACTTCTCGATTGCCCATACCTATAAATCGGATGGCTGGCAGACAAAGTCAGTTTGAACTATCCTGTATATTACTCGGAACTATACGCACCCTTAATGTACGCCTAGACTGCATGCTGTGTGCTTGCCTTTGGGCTTTTCGGTAGCGTCCTGTTTCCCTGTACTAGTTATAGTGCTAGATACGCTTATTCCTCTAACTATTCTTATCCAACAAGGAACAAGTTTTACGCTAGTATGCCATTGGGAGGCTAACCAATCCTTTGATTAGCTGGATAGAATGTGACATACTAAAAGGGGCACTGCCTCATCGGCTGATTGTAGTGCTATCTTCTTAGATTCCATATAGCTAGCATACCCCTTTGTTGTCAATAGACTTAGTCGAGGTTACGGCGCCCTGCTAAGCCATTCTTATCGCTTTTCATCCAATACTCTGCTTGGTAGTAGGAGGGAATAGCTTGTCTACTGCATTGCGTTTTCTTAAGAGGAGTCAAGCCGTGTTACGACCACCTGTCTAAATAGACGAAAGATTTTTTATTATTTTTTTTAAGCTCTATTCTGTAGAACTTAAATATGAATAATACAATACAGGCCCTGCCTGAAAGTATTTTTGTAACCCGTCTCCACATTCTGTAGAACTTGAAGGTCTACAGAATGCTGTTAACCAGATAGATACGCTTGATAGGTGGCTTGCAAATTCGTATCCAGTGCTTAGCTTTGTATCATTAAGCATATCATTTACCTCCAAAACAACCAAAAATGCCTGACAGAAAGCGAGCCCCATAAGTATGATAAATGCCAGAATTAAGACTGAAAATAAATGTCAAAAAATACAGTATGGGATTTAAAGTAATCCAAGACGAGGCATTTGATCAACTACAACGAGATGCCTTCGCCTACATGAAAATGCTCTTTGAAGAAGAGCACAAGAAAGATGCATTAGAGTGGCTTGACTCAAACAAAGCACTGGCGTTGCTTAACGTCAGCAAGCGAACGCTCCAAGCTTGGAGAGACTCTGGCCTTCTTGGCTTTAGCCAGATTGGTAATAAAATCTACTATAGCCGGGAAGAGATCAACCGCTTTCTGCTTAGCCACTCCCACAAACCCTTTAAACGATAAATTATGGCACTGCCAAGTGCAACTGGCCCACCAGGACCAATAAAAAACAATCCGCTACAGCGGCAAGAAGATTATCTTAATAAGCACTGCGATTTCCGCTTTAACCAGGTAAAGGGAAGAATAGAGTTCCGGAATAAGGGCGAGCCCGAATTTCGTCCTCTGCTGGATTATGATACGAACTCTCTTTGGCGAGCGCTTTCAAAGGCTAAGATTCGGTCCCCTATCTCCACCCTGATCAACGTCTTGCACTCCAGCTTTACACCAAAGTACGACCCCTTCCTGGAGTATCTTGACTCTTTACCCCCCTGGGACCAAACGACGGACTATCTCCAGCTGCTTGCCGATACGGTAAATACCACCAATAATGAATTATGGTCCCGGTGGTTGCGCAAATGGGTGGTGGCTATGGTGGGGTCGTTGAAGCAAACAGAGGTTGTTAACCACTCAGTTCTGGTTTTAGCGGGCGGGCAGGGGGTAGGCAAAACTACCTGGATCGAAAATCTAGCACCAAGGTCACTGAAAGAGTACACCTTTTCCGGCGTCGTAGACCCGGGTAATAAGGATACTCTCGTTCACCTAGCTGAATGTATGCTCATCAATCTGGATGAGTTGGAGAACCTAAGCAAAAGTGAAATTGGCGCTCTTAAGAGCTTAATTACGCAGAGCACTATTAACCTGCGTCGTCCTTATGCTCGGAGTAGTGAAAAGCTTCCCCGCCGCGCCTCGTTTGCGGGTTCAATTAATAGCCGACAGTTTCTAAACGATACTACAGGGTCACGCCGATTCTTGTGCACTGATGTTGTGGGGATTGATAATGCCCATAACCTCGACATGGATCTGGTCCTTAGCCAAGCATTGTGGTTGTTTGAAAACGGCTTTCAATTCTGGTTCGATCAAAACGAAATAGCCGAAGTTCACGAGAACAACCATCAGTACCAGCATAGTACGTACGAGGAGGAAATGCTCCTCAAGGCTTTCTCGCCAGCCAAGAAAGACGAGGCGGGAAGCCTGTTCTGGACTACGTCTGAGATTGCTGCTGAACTCAGAAGCTGCTATAACGTCGGTAATGATCCGGGTAGCCTCTTGCGACTAGGAAAAGCCTTGGCGAAGAATGCTTTCGTCCGCAGTAAGAAGTCGGACCAGCGCTACAAATACTGGCTTAAACGAGTCGACGGCGGGACAATTGACCCGCTACTAATACCCGGATTTAATCCGGGTAAGCTCAGGTAGCCTTTTTTCACCAAAACTATGAGAATAAAAATTCGAGGCCCTTGCGGCCACAGGGCTACCTGTGCCCCGACCCCAACAGAATACGATAGCATCCTTCTAAATAGGTTACCAACTTACCTATAGTATCAAGAGGGCGATACTCACCTAGTGATCAACACTTTTACTCTCATTTTCCATGAATAACCCACAAGAAGATTTCAGCCCATCCTCCTTTAATCGATCAAACACTTTCATTACTCGTGCAGGAGTTAATCATCACATTCTCTACTGTCACACCATACCACTGCCACCCCTCACTCCTAAAGATAAAATTCGCCGTGCAGAGTGGATAAATGAGCACTTTGGAGCTACGTTCAATCCAAATATTCAAGCAGTGGATGTATTTAATTTAAAAGGAGAGCTACTCGGTACATTCCTGTCGCCTGAAGTATTAGCAGATGCCCTGATGGTTCCCAGCGATCTTGTAACAAAGGCCATAGCCGAGTCTAGTATGCTCCTCAATTGCTTTTTGGTAAGCTACAGCAATCAATTTGGCGCGGAAAGGTCTCAGGCATCATTGCCAAGTGCGGATACACCGAGCCCCTCATCTGCTGAAAGCTTAGAAACAGTAAGTGAGGAGGACTATTTGCAGCTCATTCAATTTAAGCCTGATAACAAGCCTATACTTAAGCAAGGAGTATCAGATCGACTCGAAAGGCTTGCTCGCTGCGAATGTCCTGTTCATGGCAAACCGATGATTATGAAAGCTGGCTTCGAGTTACATGGCGAGCATTATATACAGGTTGAATGTAGCAACTCATCTTGCGTGATAACAGGAATAGGTTGTTTTCACTCAGATCCAGTTTCCCTCCTGCCAGAGTTCGCCTACCTCTTGGTAGCATAAAGGATTTCGCCGCCTGAAGGTTAAATATAGACCCGCCTTCGCTTGGAAATAGCGAGGGCGGGTCTTGCGTTTGGTGCTAAATATTACCGCAAATACCAACTCGTGCTGCGTCCCTCGAGCGCGTGCTGCACCTGCTGGGCAAAGTCCAGGGCATTGACGGAGCGGTCCAGAAACTGGTCGAGGTAGGTGCTCTTGTTAGCCCCGGTGAACAGGTTGTACAAGCGCCAGAGGTTGATGTCTCCTTGCTCGTCGCGGCAGAAGCTGGGGTCGCGGTAGTAGTCGCGGCAAACCGCGGCCAGCTGCTGGTCCCCGTAGAGCAGGGCTGGGATCTGCTGCTTGGCCGCCGGGGGCAGGTGCTGATACATGCGGCAGCGCCCCAGCAGCTGGGCGAATTGCTGCTCGCTGAGGGTGTACTCCGTCAGGGCCTGTAGCTGGCGCAGGTGGCGGTGCTGATCGTAGGAGTGCAACAATTGGTAGACGGCCTGGTGCAGCTGCTCGAGGCTGCTCACGCGCAGATCGCCCAGGTAGCCGTCGGTGCGCACGCACAGGTTGGTGCAGACCAGGTTCTGGAAGCCCACGAACAGCTTGAAGTGCTCCACGGCTCCCTTGCGGTTGTAGAGGTTGTCCAGGTTGTAGGCCTTCACCCCACCCACCTGTAGGGTCAGGCAGTTGCCGCCCACCGTATCGAAGAGCGTGGGCACCTCGATGCAGAACATCATGCGCTCGTAGTAGAGCGTGCACTCCCAGTCTTCGAGCTGAGTTGCCGGCTTGTCCTTGGCCTCAGGGATGCGGCCCTTGATGGGGTGCGACACCCTTACCTGGGGCTGTAGGATTTGCTCGCCCCGGAACACATCGGCCACGGCCTGGGCCGTGACCTGGATGAAGTCGGCCTGGCTGATCAGCGGCTCATTGTCCTTGACAAAGACGGGGATGATGTGGTCGCGGCGGATGTTGGCGAAGCTGGTGGCCGTGGTGTTGGCCTCAATAAAGGCGCGGTCGGAGGAGGGTGCAACGAAAGAGGCCGACACTTGCGGGCCGGCCTCGGGTTGCACGTGCATAAGGGCGGGGGCGGCACTAAGCCGAATAATCGAGTTTTCCATGAGAGTTTGAAGGTTGAGTGTACAATAGATTACTGCCGGCGCTACTTAGCGTCAGATCGTTGGTAAGCAGATGTTGTTTCTGAAACTGGAAATCGAACTTGAGCACTGATTGATGCTTAGTAGCGATGCTATAGTAGAGCTCTATCAACTCGTGCAGGGTCAGGCACGCTTAATGGCTGCACGGATGTGCTCCTCGTGCGGGGACGAGGAGCCGGTCTGACACCATTGTAAAAGTGCCAGTCCAATTTTAGCGCTGAGATGGACAGGTCCTTGGTCACTATAGAGCCTAGTCCGGTCTTTGGAGGCTGTGGCCTCTGGTGGCGCAAATCCAACTCAAAGACGAGGGTGAACTCGTAGTCCAAGCCCTCGCGCTGGATGCTTCTCAACCCTGCCTTTTCGGGTACCTGCTCGCGGTTCTCCTCCGATAGGGTGTAGTCGGTCTTGGCCCGTACGGTAGCGATGATGTGGGCGGAAGAATGAAGCAAGCGCTGGATGAAGGCCGTATACCGAGGGGTGACCTTGGCCCAGGAACTTAAGCTGTTGCCGGGTAAGGAGGCGTGGTAGTCGAGCAGGTGTTCTCACTCCGGCGTAATGGAGTCGAGGATAATGATCTGCATACCCGCTTGCTCACACACGCGGATGGCCTCGGCATAGCGCTCTGGACTGAATGGGAATGATAGCCGCAGCACGCGGTACTCGCCCAAGTCATCGTACAAATCGGCCGAGCCGTTCTCACTGTCAATCACGGCGACCTTGGACCAATCGCCCCCGGCCAGGCCTTGGGCAACCTGTATAGCCCCCATGGTTTTGCTCGCCCCGCTGGGCCCTTGCAGTAGCAGGCGCATCTGGCATTGCTGTCTATCAGCACGCTGTAGTTTCATAACGCGTAAAAGGTTAAATGTGGAAGAGTTAACTCGCATCTCCGATGCAAGCAGTCGCAGAAATAAGGATCGCTGCTGCTTGAAGGGGGGGGTAGGGCCGTTGTCGTAAAGCCCCCGGGGCTTGGCGATAGGCTGGTCGGTCCACCCGCTGCCTCCCGAAAATTTTTCACAAAATTTTTTCCAACGCCAAAAGCCTGGCATGTGGAAGCAGGGCTTCCTGAATGACCATTTAGGTCTTAGGAAGGAATAGACCTGACGGAAAAGGCTAGGAGTGAAGGGGCAAATCCCGCCGTAGCTATGTATTATAATTACCACAGCAAGTATGTCACCTCAAGGGTTCGGCTGTGTTTTACAGCTGCGTGGATACTTGCCGCTTACGCACGCACAGATAGTTGGACTCTAAATCAGTCCTTTCCCCTTAGGTGTAATAAGGTGGAGATAGAAGAATTGCTTGCTGTGCTAAAATTGTTGGCAATACATTATGCTAATTAATTTAGCAACACGTATTATTGCAGCAAACCCACCTGTGTTGTTGTTATGAGCCGCGTCGTTGTTCTCGATATTCTACGGAAGCCCCTGCTGCTTCCTTTCTTTCAGTCGTATGTCCCGGCTGGCTTTCCTTCCCCAGCGGAAGATCATTTGGGCGTCAAGCTGGATTTAAACGCCATGCTTTTGTCACACCCTCACGCGACGTACCTGGTGATGGTGGAGGGGCATAGTATGACAGGCGGTGAGTCCGGTATTCGGGACGGGGCCTTGCTGGCCGTGGATTGCCGCCTAAAGCCCCGTTCCAATGACGTGATCATTGCCGTGGTGGAAGGCCAGCACACCGTTAAGCGGTTGGTAGAGCGTAGCCCGGGCTCTTGGTGGCTAGTACCCGATAATCCGATGTATCCATCTATCCCGATTGGGGAGGAGCCCGACTTGTTTGACTGCTGGGGCGTAGTCACGCACGTGCTCACTGAAACCCGGCCAGGAAGGCTTTCGCGCTATGTTCGCGTTAGTTGATGGTAACAACTTCTACGTAAGCTGCGAGCGGGCTTTTCAGCCCCAACTCCAAGGCTTACCAGTAGTGGTCTTGAGCAATAATGACGGCTGTGTGGTCTCGCGCTCGGCCGAGGCCAAGGCGCTAGGCATTCCCATGGGCGAGCCCCTCTTCAAGATCAAGCCCCTGGTGGCGCAGCACGGCATTCGCGTGCTGTCCAGTAATTACGCTCTCTACGGGGATATGTCACGGCGGGTAATGGGCTACTTGGCTGACGTAGCCCCTGAGTTGGAGATTTACTCCATTGACGAAGCCTTTCTGAACCTAGCTGGCATGGAACGCTGGCTGGGGGGACTGGAAGCCTACGGCCGTCGTATCCGCCGAGAGATTAAGCAGTGGACCCACATTCCCACCTGTGTCGGTATTGCCCCGACCAAAACGCTGGCTAAGCTGGCCAACCGCATCGCCAAGAAAAACCTGGACTTAGATGGCGTGCTGTACTTAGACTCGGAGGAAAGAAGGCAGTGGGCCTTAGAGCGGGTGGCCGTGCAGGATGTGTGGGGCATTGGCCACCAGTATGCAGCCAAGCTCCACGCCCACGGTATCACTACGGCGGCCGCGCTGGCCCGCGTGTCGGAGGCGTGGGCCCGCAAGCATTTAGGCGGGGTGGTGGGTGCAAGGCTGGTACGCGAACTGCAGGGCGTTTCTTGTCTGGCGATGGCACCGAGTGAAGATGGCACCCTGTCCCGACAGAGCATTGCCTGTACCCGCACTTTTGGTAAACCTTTGACAGCTTATCAGGACGTGTTAGGAGCTGTAGCCGCGTTCACCACCCGCGCGGCCGAGAAGCTGCGACGACAAGACTCGGCGGTGCAGGTAGTGACCGTGTTTATCAGCAAGAACCGGTTTGGCGGTGAGCCGCCGCCCTACACCTCTTCGGCCACGCTGACCTTGCCTGTGGCCACGAGTGATACGGCGGAATTGATTCGCTACGCCCGCGCAGTATTGAAACGGCTCTGGCAACCCCAGACGGCTTACAAAAAGGCTGGTGTTGTCTTTGATGGGTTAGAAGCAGCCGGTCAGCAGCAGTTGAGCCTGTTTGAATCGACAGCGCAAATTCAGCAGCGGACTAAACTCATGGCCGATCTCGACAAGCTCAATAGTCGTTATGGGGCGGGGACAGTAGGCTTTGCAGTTGCTCAGCGATACAAGACCAGCAACGGAGCCTTATGGGCTGGAAAGAAGGAGATGATGACTCCAGCCTACACCACTTGCTTGGAGGAACTGTGGCGGATTAATATGGATGGGATTCCATTAAAAAGCATATGCTAGCATGCCGACGCCTAGTTTACCCGTCTATAGGACCTGGTTCTGGCGAGCTGTATCAAACGGTAACTGCGTTACCTCACTATAGGCCACATACTCATTGACCGCTGGGTTATTGCTGTTATTAAGCAAGCGCCTTATTTCTGTTTCGCAAATACTAACCATTTCCGTTGATAACTCATTGACTTGAAAGGTATTTAGTTTAACTCTATTGCATTATATATTCATTAGTTCGAAATTTTATTACCAACACCTCTATCGCATTAGCTAAATGAACTCCTCTTTTGAGTCAATGTCTAAGGATAACCTGTCTGCGGTTTTCTTGCTTGTAATCTATATGCTGACCTCAGGTGCATATGCTCAATCCTTCGCCCCTGTTATAACATACACTACCTCTTCCAGTGGAAGTGGTCCAAGGGGTTTGGCGGTTGGCGACGTAAACGGAGATAACCAGCCGGATATCATCTATATAGAGGGTAATCCGGTCGTGAGAGTGTTGCTAGGGCAGCAGGGTGGGAGCTTTGTAGCTGCGACTACCTATTCTATCCCCTTAAACCCTAACGATGTTGCAATTGGTGACATGAATGGTGACGGTAGGCAAGATGTAGTTGTAGCTGGTGGTACCGGGCCTATCAATGTTGGGATAATGCAGGGGCAGGCTAGTGGAGTGCTAGCACCCGCAACCGCCTATTCTACAGGGAGTAGCTATATCGCAGGCTTGATCTTGAGGGACTTTAACAGCGACGGTCAACTTGATATTGTTACTTCTAACTACAACACGGGCACAAACCCTAATACTAATAATGTATCAGTTCTACTTGGGCAAGGTAATGGCCAGCTCTCGCCGGCTGGTTCATTCCTAACCGGAATGCCAGTTAGCTTTGACATTGGAATGGCCTTGGGCGATGTGAACGGTGACGGATTATCTGATATCGTCACCACTACCAACGGTGCAGGCACTAACAATGTGAGTGTTCTGCTTAGGCAGAGCGGCGGGGGTGTAGCGTTCGATCCTCCCCGCACCTTCTCGGCTGGCGGTTCGCCGGTACATGTAGTCTTAGGTGACGTCAACGGAGACGGCTTACTGGACATAGTTACAGCTAACCGGAACGCAAACACCATTGGCCTCTTGCTCGGGCAAGGCGCCGGTACGTTCACATCTGCCAGTACATATGCTGTCTCAGGGTTTCCTACCCGACTAGCACTGGGCGACCTAAATGGTGATGGGCGATTAGACGTAGTTGCAAACAACCGGGTAGCAAATAGGGTAGAGGTGTTGCTAGGAAAGAACGGTGGGGGATTTGATCCAGCATTGTCTTTTAATGTAGGTGGTGAGCCATATTATCTAGCGCTCAGTGATTTAAATAAGGACGGCAGGCTCGATATCGTCACAGCCAACCTTACTGGTCCGTTCAGCGCGACGGCAGGCGTACTACTCAACACAGGCACTGTACTTACCAGTCCAATCCCAGTATCAGCATCGGCAGTAACTCTATACCCTAATCCAGCCTTAGAAAACTTTACGGTGCTGTTGCCAAATCGGATCAAGGCAATGCCTATACAGGCGGTGTTGTTTAACGCTTTAGGACAGGTAGTGCGCCGGATAGAGGCTATTCCTGCTAAATCTTCCTTCACCATCTCTACCGTTGGCCTACCTTCAGGCGTATACACTTTGCGCTTAGAACCAATAGCAGTTGTTAAGCGTGTAGTGGTAAAGTAATCTTTATAAGCGTAAGTTTTTCGGTAATAGGCCTTTAGTAGTAGCCCTTGCCAGCTACACAATGTCGAATGCCACCGCGTGGATCAGCCATATCATCCTGGTAGCGGGGAATAAGATGGCAGTGAAAATGGGGCACGGTTTGACCCGCAACGGTGCCGCAATTCATGCCTATATTATAGCCGGCTGGAAGGTAGGTCTGCTCTACCAAGTGCTTGGCCTGCGCGATGACTAAAGGTAAGTGCTGCTGTTCCTCAAGCGTAAGGGCGAAGTAGTCTGCTCGCAGCTCATTGGAAATGATGAGCGAGTGTCCGGGCGAAACTGGATACTTATCCAGAATAATGAAGAAGTGAGCATCCCGGTAAAGGATACGCTCGGCGGGCAGCTGCAGAAAGACGCTCATAGACTAGAAGGTACCGGGCAGTTCCACCGCCGGTTGCCACTCGTGAATGGCGTAGTCGAGGGCCAACTGGTAGTGGCGCTGCAGGAAATGTCGGCGTTTTTCGGGCGTAGGGCCCGTCTGGTTGATGATCGTTTCGGATAAGGGATGTTTGCTCTCAATGAAGAACTCGTTGCGCTGGTGCAGCCGTTTTAAGAAACGCACGTGCGGCACCCGGGCGCTCTTTTGGCCATTGATGCTTCGATCGGCCAGCACTAGGTTCCACACGCCATTGATATTGGCCGGCAGGTGAATCTGTTTGTGCAAGTGCGGCAGAAAGTGATCCACAGCGCAGAGCTGTGCAGAGCCCGGCACAATGCTGATATTCTGTAAGCTGTAGAAGCACTTGCCCTTCTGGTAGCCGTTCAACGCATCCCGCACGGAGGTGATGTTCACCCGGCGCAGTAGATCCCGCTGGATGAAGAATTGGCTGGCGGCCTCGTCATACTCCACCTCGAGCACGTTGGGGCTGACGTTCAGGTTCCAGGCCGTTTCTACCAGCCGCCACCGCGCTTCCGCCTCTTGGGGGAGGTTCTGGAAGTGAAACGACTCTTTCAGGCGCAGAAAGTGATCAGTGAGCGTGAGCTGGGGCTTGCCGTTGACTTTGTGCTGCTCATAGAAGGGCTGGGGCAACAGGCCCCCATTGACCACTTGGAAGGCATCCAGCACGTTCACAAAACCTAATTGCTCGGTTTGCTGCAACAGGCGCTCCTGTGAGACTTGATTCGCCAGAAACTGGCGGCATATAGTCAAAAACTTGCTCGACGCCGCGCTGCCTTGCTTGTCGTGCTCGCGCAAATGCTCGACTATGTGCCGAGCAAAGGGTTCGGCTAAGTCGGAGAGGGTAATGGTGGTGGTTTCGTGTTCGGCGAGTTCCAGCAACGTCTTGGCAAAGGCAAACTTGTAGGTCGCCGAGTTTTTGCCGAAGAGGATGAGAGACCGCCACTGTGATTCTAGCGAGGGATCGTTGACTTGATACTGCACGGAAGAGCCTAAAGGAAATAACCCAACTTACGTAATACTAGATTTACCACGCACATTTTACTAATATAAAGGGTCAAATGCCTTCTATATGTCCACCCCAGATGCGACGACTGCGCTGAACGATAGCTCCGAGTTGGTAACCCTAACCCAGCGCTTCGTAGTTCAGCGCCGGGCCCTTCGCTGGTGTAGCGCATTATTAGTGGGAATATGGGTGCTGCTGGGTACATTATTCCTGCTAGCCCTAATGGAAGCGATACCGAGTTGGCTCCATACTCATGGCTCGCTATTTGGCCTCGAAGCCGAACGGGTATTTCTCATTTCTCTCGTGCTGTTGGGGCTGGGTTGCCTTACAGGCTTGGCGGCACTTTACTTACTCGACGAGTTCAATCGCACCAAGCAAGCGTTTTTTCGGCAGTCGCAACGCCCGCCGCAGGTGGCATACGTATCTACTCCGCGGGGCTTGGCTGACCAGCCGGCCGACCAAGATGCGCTGGGCTTTGGCATCTTGACCAAGGCCATTTGTGAGTTGCTGCAACACCCAGCTACGCAGGCCCCCTACAGCTTAGTGCTGTCTGGAGGTTGGGGCTCAGGCAAAAGCTCGCTGATGGCCCAAATACGTAGCGCCCTAACAACTGAAGGCACGAGACCCGCCTTTCAAGACCTGTGGTTTAACGTATGGCACTTCCAAAGCGAGCAGCACCTGCTCGCTACCTTTCTGGGCACCATCCTAGCCCGGTGCGAGGCGATGCCGGGCTTTCACCGGCGCCTGTGGTGGCAGCGGCTGCGCAGCCAAGGGTTCTGGGAAGCCTTGCGCACGGCCTTCGTACTGGCGCTGGGGCTGGCGGGCGCGGGAGGGTTCCTCTACGCGCTGCTGCAAACCGGGCTGGCGGACGGCGGAAGGGTGGCCCCGGCGGCGGCCCTGTTCGGAAGTGCAAATAATCCAGTCGACAAGACCGCCCTGCTGGCGTTCATAGCAGCTTGGGGCGGGGCCGCCTGGGGTCTGCTCAAAACCTGGCAGGAGCGCACCAACCTGCTAGCTGGCCTCGTGCCGATGGAACGTTTCCGGCTAGAGGCCGCACGGGCTGATGCCGGCTACCGCCGCAAATACCAGCAAGAGTTCCGTCTGCTGATGCGGGCCACCCCGCCCCACACCCGTTTCCTGATCTTCATCGACGACGTGGACCGCATTCCCGGAAGCCGGGTGCTGGAGCTGCTGGAAAGCATCAACTTCATCTCCGACACGGCCAGCCAACTTGAGGAAGAGCGGCAAGGCGAAGCCCGGTTGTATTTCGTGCTGGGAATGTACGTGCCGGAAGTAGCCCGCACCCTGGGCGAAGCCTTGGACGCAAAGAGCCGTCTGCCCGAAGACCAAGCAACCCGGCACGCTGCCCGCTACCTAGCCAAGCTGGTTGATTTGGTGGTGCCCTTGCCAAGCCTGCAAAACTGCACCCCTGACCAACTCAACCACTTACTCTTCGGCAGCGAAGCGCCCACTCGTACACCCAGCATGCCGCCGACCACTGCATGAGAACCCACAGGCAACGCATTCGACGACAACTGATAGCTGGCTTGGTAACTATCCGTGCGCACTTCAGACGGCTCGGCACGTGGGTCGGGCAGGTCAGGTGGCAGCCGCTACTAGGCAGTGTAGCCGGCGTGGCGTTGGCAGCGCTAGTATGCCTTGCACTGACAAACTCGGCCGAACCCTCTCAACCCTCTCGCTCCGCCAAGGTGGGCCGCCATACGCTACCGCAACGCATCCATGCCCTCCTTACTGTTGCCCCAAACCTTGATTATGAGTATAAACAATTCACTCTGCAAAGGTACCTCTTGGATTCGCTGGTGAAAGTCACTGCTCAACTGCAAAGACTTGACTCCAGCCGCCACAGCCTATCGCTAGGGGAGCTACTACGCTTCCGTCGGCAGGTCATCGCCCATAACATGCAGCTTTACAACAGCCTAAATTATTTGCGTGGACTAAATGTAAATAATGTGGCCGATTTAGATTCAGCTAATGCGGTTGCCATTCGGACTCGGCGTTTGAGTTTACTATATGGACTGCGTAAAAACCAGGCTGCCTCCCTAGACGTTCTCGACGCCATCCAGCAAGATTTGGCCACCCTGCAGTTGCGCTACTTGCAGCAACCCGGCCAGCAGGCCAGCCTGCTGGCTGCTTACCGACGCGAGTTGGCCCTACTTCAGCTTAGTGACGCGCAAGCCCAGAAGTTAAAAAAACCAGACCTGCCGGACTTGGCGGCGCCGGATTCGCTTCCGTCCCGGCGGCCGTCTCCCGACTCCACCACGCTCATGCAGCAAAAGCTGGCCTTGGTTAACACTTTGGAGCTACAACAGGGCGAAGCAAGTACAAAGCGCGACGGCATTGCCCGGCAGTTGCTGGACTCGTGCCATCGAGAACTGCATTTACTACGCTGGCTGGACTCCTGCCGCGCCCAGCAAGACTATCTATGGCATCGCAAAGGGAGTTTATCTAATTTTTCAAAGGAAGACTTAAGAAATTATTACGAATCGATATATACTAGAGCTAAACTACTCCCCCGTTGGCAGTGGCAGAACTATTTTGCTTTCTTTGTATTAGGGCTGGTGGCGCTGCTGCCCCTGGTTCTGGCTGGCTATGGCTGGTACCAAACAAGGCAGGGGCTGCAACAGGCCAAAAACGCACCGGCCCAGCAACGCGAGCCTATGCTACTGCAACTGCTGCTGCTGGCCTATGCCGATCACATCCGCGCCCTACTGCGCACGCCCCGTCAGATTAAGCGCTTCGTTGGTAAGGTTCGCCTACAGCACCATCTGCTTGGGTCGCTGGCGCAGGGGCAGGGGAGAACCCGCCCTTTCAGTTTCGGTCCGGCCGAGCAGGTACTGGCCTTCGTGCTGCTGCTACTCATTGAAGAAAACGCTCACGTCAGCTCACAGCAACTGGACGAAGCCGCCTTTACGAAGCATCTGCGCGAGGCTTACCCCGTTGCCTTGGCGGCGGGCCACCTGAACGCGGCAGTAACCAAACGCTTCGCATTCTGGCGAGGCAAGGTATGGCTGCGGCCGGAGCCGAATACTGCTGCTAAGGCCCCACTCCTCGTTTTTGGCGCCTTGCTACCCGAGGATACTTCCTTTTTGAATAGCAATCAAGCAATGCTACTTAAGCAGCTTTACTGGCTAAATGCGGGCTTACTTGTATGAGCACAAGCCCACTAAAACGCACTCATGCTAGGTATTATATTGCAAAATATTGCAAAGGCGATGCTATCATAAAAAGACATCTTCTCGACCGACATGCTAGGTTTCATGAGGCTTCTCTCTATGGAGAAGCCCCATTTGCTTGATGATGGCTTAGACATCTTCTTGCTGCATTGGGGCGGCTACTTCTTTTGCTAACGCGTTAGTTCCACTATGGTATGAATGACTCGAAACGAGCAGCGTGACTTGGTGTTGCTGAGCTTACAGATACTGGATCTACTAGCTAGTTTGTCACGACAAAGTTAAGAAGGCTCACGCAGGTGGTTGATGCGTGTACTCCTACGTGTACTCTTTTAAAGACAAAATACCCTCTACGATACCGTAGAGGGTATTTTTGGTGGTCGTGTAAGTACTCGAAGCCGCTATCCGTTACTTTTTCTACCATCTGGGAGGGGGGAATTACGAAGCTCTTTACGACGCACTGAATAAGCTCAAAGAAGGATCCGAAGTGTTGATTGGTTTGCCAGAATTGACTGCTGTCTGCAAGCAATCACCTCATCTATGAGAGGAGTCTTGCTAAACTATTACATGCACTTATACTCCATTTTGGGACCATCTAGTCATTAAATACGCAGAATATAATGGGTTTATGATGAACATTGTGGTCCTCTTATAAACCGACGATAGATAGCAACTCGCTTTCCACGACTTGCCACGGCTGATCCAGATTTACGGTTTTTACGCATGGCGTGGGGCGTGCCTTCTACTTGGTAGCGAAAGTGATAGGCTTGCTCCGTAACGGGGTACAGAAGGATGGCTTCCAAGGGGACAGGTCCTTGGCGGGGCTGCTTTAAGTAGGCGTAGAGTTGGTAAAGGTGGCTGGAGGCACGCTGCGTTGAGATACTGGTCGACAATTTGCGGCACCTGCTGCACACCACCCAAGGCCACTCGCCGGAGCCTTTGGCGATGCTGCACGACAGTCGAACGCTGCAAAGCAGGCCGGAAAGTGGCCACCGGGCGGGCTAGCGCCGCAAAGGCAGTAAGGTGCACTTGGCCGTCGACACGCTGGGCATTGGCGGCGCTGGTCACGCCAGCCAATGCTCAGAACCGGGCACAGGTGGCGGCGCTTGCCGAAGAAGTGCAGGCTATCACGGGCCAAACTATGATGCTGGTCTATGTCGACTAGGGCTCTACCGGCCAGGAACCGGCGCAGGCCGCGGCGGCCCAGGACATCGAATTGCACGTCGTCAAATTGCCGCAGGCCAAGCGAGCCATTTACTGCCCATGCGCTGGGACGTCGAGCGCTCCTTTGCCTGGGCTGCCCGCTTCCGATGCTTATCCCGGAATTATGAACGACTCGCCAGTACCTTGGAAGGCATTCACTACCTCGTCTTTGCCTGATTGATGATGGTCAAAGCAAATCATATCAACCTGCTGAGTCATTAACACGCTCTAGTTAGACCACCGCCAGAAGATCATTCTTCATTCGAAGCCGCTTATATACAATACTTGCCATAAGGAGTATCTCAGTTTAAGCTTAAATATTAAATTGCATAATCAGTAACCTTCTCGTTATGACTTCTAGAGACAAGGCAGCAATTGTGATTGCTCTAATAGCCGCTGTGGGTAGTATCATAAAACTAGCCGTTGATCCCATCAATAAGGACGTGAAGACTTCCCAAGAGCAAGCCCAACCTACTCCCAAAGTGCCAATCGCACCATCTGCTGTTAAGGAGCAACCCAGTTTGGGAGCCGAAAAAATTATTTTATCCGGCCGAGTCATAGATGCTGAGAGCGAACTGCCAATAAGCGGTGCACATGTTAGTATAGAAAGTTCAGGCGTACCACCCTATACTTACACTGATAATAAAGGTGTTTACCGTATCGCTTTTGATAAAAATGATGAACATGCTTCTTTTAAAATAAGGGTAGATGTACAGAAATACAAGGTGTTTAATGAGTATTTATCTCCTAATCCTCAGAAAGTTTTTCAGGATATACGATTAGCGCGTACATTTTAAAGTAATTAACCATGTGCAAGATTATAGTTGCTATCTGCATTTTGTCTAACCTGTGTCTGTCAGCGTCCGCAATTACTAAAGCGGCCGACATTTCATCAGCAATATTAATTAATGGAGGATCACAATCTCAAAAAATTGTTCAAATAACAGGTAGGGTTTCTGACACAAACCTAAATGTAATCACAAATGCTAAAGTTAGTATAACAAGTAGAGGAGTGCCTAAAGAAAAATACACTGACAGCAGAGGAATATTTGATATAAGGGTAGAATTAGTAAGTGGTATTAGTTACAGCCTTTTGGTTGAAAAGGAGGGGTTTAAGAAGTTCACTCGGGTATTAAGTGCTAATCCGGATGGCACGTTTGATTTTCAGGAAGTACAATTAACAAAGATACTGTCAACACGGACGGGAAAGGGTACCCCCTCAATTACCCACGTTAACCCTAATAAGGTGACGCTTTATCAGCAAAACCAGGAACTTGCTGGACTAAAAAGTAAGCTTGAGTATGCTATCGATGAAGCCGCATTTCGTCAAGCTTCCAGGGATGCAAGCCAGAAACTCGCTATTTTAGCAGCTTCGCCTACATTAAGCCTAAAACAGAGAAAGTTAATCGAGTCGCATGAATATTTATTTAATTTTTTAATTCGCAGGTATGAAGCTTATAGTAAATTACGCATCGAGTTAGAAATAATAGGAAAAAACAATTCACGGATGCTTAACAACATGGTGAAAACTTATGAGTTGGATGCGTCCAAGTATGATGGCGGGAAATTGTTTAGAGCACAATATGATAGTCTGCTTGAAGCTGAAAGAGTCCACTTTAATGCGTTTTCTGATGCAATTGTTTCAGAAAGAATAGAGTTTAATACTTATAAAACAAGTTCACAATTTAAAAGTATCAGTCCTATTTGCTCCACAACGGTTGAATCCTTTATGAAGAACCAGCCTTCGCTAGAAATCATGCTTGATACTTTAGAGAAGTCCCAGAATGATGCAAAAGCCATATTCAGCCAAGTCGTTGAATCTGACAAAATAGGCCGGGCTAAATTTAATGACAATGCGAGGCAAGTAAGTATTCGCAGAGAACTGATTCAAAAAATTATTGAAAGGAGCGAGTCTTCGAAGGACAACCCCCATCGTGCTACTTTTCTGCGCTATTTCTATGGTATTGCACGATTAACGTTTCCAATGGGACTTAGCTGTTATGGAGACGAATTAAACTTAAAAGATTTTATTGCGAATACTAAACAGGAAATGCTGTTATGTATTTTTCGGGTTACGACTTCGTTGCGTTCAACTAATGGCTAATAGAATCAATAACCGCTGGCGTCAAATATGTTTACGACTGTCTCTCAATGCTAATTCCCTAGTGCGTGTTAATGTCTAATTGAGGGAATTTGGGGATGAAAAACTCCATCCTGATTATCCGAGTGATGTAAGCGACGACGAATGGGCGTTTGCCGCACCCTACCTGACGTTGATGAGCGAAGCGCCCCCTCAACGGGAATATCTGCTGCGGCACTTGTTCAACGCCGTGCGCTACCTGACCCGCACCGGGGTGCCGTGGCGCTACCTGCCTAGCGAGTTTCCGGCTTGGCCGGCCGTGTGCCTGCAACTGCCGCGGCTGGCTGGAGTCACGCTGCTTTGAATCAATGGTGGATGACCCGCGCTAGCTGCTGCGCACGGCCGGCCGGAGCCCTCGGCCATCCTGCTCGACAGCCGCACGCTGCAAAGCATGCTGGAAAGCGGGCACCGAGCCGGGTATGGCGGCGCTAAATATGACGTCTTAAGATTGGGTGGTAGCTAGTAGCGGAGCAGATAAGGTAATAGGCTTTTGCCTGAAAGGCGATACATAGTGCACTTCGGACAGAAGTGCAGTTAAGTAGGTGCTAGATTAAAATTGGTAGTATCGTAGCTCTGCTGTGTCACTTCCAACTTTAACCCTAAGGCTGTCAATCTGCTGAGGTTTCAGCGTATTGTCTGCGTAGGTCCAATGGTAGTCATCGGCGAGGCCGCGCTTCCACTTTACCCCGGACGGCCAGTTCTCTGGAATCTGCGGGCGCAGAAAGTGTGCTGCTCCAAACACGGGCCGTTTCCAGTGGTGGGCAGCCCCAGCCAAGCCATGCCGTGCGAATTGCACGTCACCCCCATGGTCTTCACCTGCTGGACTGAAATAGTGAATAGTATTTAGCACTGCATGCACTGGTAGCTCCATACCGACCTTCCTTCTCCTTAGCCCGAAAATATCGTTGCAGATGGCTAAATAATACCGCTTGCCTTTTTTAGTGAAGGTACGGTTCCAACCGGCTTCCTTTTCCCAAGGACCATCTGCTTTAGTAGGCAAATCCATCTGAAACTTGCGAGCCGCTGCCTTGATCTTACTTTTACTAATAGCCACGGCTAATTCATGCCGTTGCCCGCCTATGTTTATATCTAAGCCCACCGCCACTACAGTATTAGGGCTGTGCTGCTTAACCAGCGGCGGTAAATGCTCTTTTACCCATTTATACACGTCTAAAGGCTTCTTGCGAAAGTTGAAATAGCCCCCCGGCAATATCAATACATCTGTAGGATGGAGCTGGGTTAATATTACGTCCAATAGCGCCAGCCGCTGTGATGCTGTGGCCTCAAAGTCTGCGGTGTTAGTAGAACGCTGAATTAGAGCCGTACAAATAGAATAAGCCATGCTCCGATAGGTAAGCAATAGAAATAGAGACCCACTCAAAATGAAACCAGGCACTTGTCGTGAGTGCCTGGTTTTTAATCAGCTTAATCTACTCAGTCACCTCTAGCTCCTCAGCAATGCTGGTGAACTGGGCCAGGGCTGCCTGCAGGTTCTCGGTAATCTCCAAAGCCAGCACATCGGGGGCAGGCAGCGAGGCGCTGTCCTCCAGAGTTTCGTCCTTAAGCCAGAAGATGTCCATGCTCACCTTATCGCGGGCCAGCAACTCTTCATAAGTGAAGGACTTAAATCGCTCGGTTTCTGTACGCTTGCCTATTTCCCCGGGCTTACCGTAGCATTGCACAAAGTCGTCGAGGTGGGTGCGGCGCAGGGGGTTGGTTTTAGGAGTGAAATGCTGATTTGTCCTTAGGTCGTATACCCATAGCTTACTAGTGCGAGCATTTTCTCCGCTGGTCTTCTTGGTGAAGAAGAGTACATTAGCCTTTACGCCTTGGGCATAGAAGATGCCGGTAGGCAGGCGTAGTAGGGTATGTACATCACAATCTTTGAGCAATTTGCGGCGGATAGTTTCCCCCGCTCCGCCCTCGAAAAGTATGTTATCGGGCAGTACCACAGCAGCATTACCGTCCACCTTGAGGATGGTGTAGATGTGCTGGATAAAGTTGAGTTGCTTGTTACCAGTGGTGGCAATGAAGTCGGGCCTCTCGTAGGTCGTCTTTTCCTTGCTGGCTTCCCCATCCTCGCCGAGTACAGTGATGCTGCTCTTCTTACCAAAGGGCGGGTTGGCTAAGATGATATCATGTCGCTCACCGGGGTCTGAGGCGAGGGAGTCCCTGGTGAGCACGGGGCTTTCCAGGCCGCCGATGCCGTGCAAGTACAGGTTCATGGCTGCTAGGCGCACTACAGAATCTACAATGTCGGAGCCGTAGAAGGTGCCATTGCGCAAAGCGTGCTTTTGGTCGCGGTCCATGGTGCGAGCGTAGTGCTTTACCAAGTAGTCGCGGGCCACGAGTAAGAAGCCCGCTGTGCCGCAGGCAGGGTCACAGATGGTCTGGCCTGGACGCGGAGCAACTACGTCGACGATGGCCTGGATAAGTGGGCGCGGTGTGAAGTACTGGCCTGCACCGCCTTTCACGTCCTCAGCATTGCGCTCTAGCAGGCTTTCGTACACCTCACCCTTTACATCGATGCTCATGCCTGACCAGTTTTCCTTGTCAATTGTGCTGATGAGCTGACGTAGTAGGGCAGGGTTGTGAATTTTGTTCTGCGCTTTCTTAAAGATGATGCCGAGCATGCCGGGTTGATTGGACAAGCTAGTAAGTACGTGGCGATACTGCACTTCCAATTCGTCGCCTTCGAGCTTGCGCATGGAAGCCCAGTTTTGACCCTCGGGTAGTGCAGGTACATCGTCAGTATCAGCCTGCTCGTCGGCCATTTTAAGGAAGAGCAGGAAGGTGATCTGCTCAACGTAATCACTATAGCTCACCCCGGCGTCGCGCAGAACGCCAGCGTAGTTCCATACGCGCCCGGAAATTGTAGAAGCCTCGTTATTCATTAGGAAGTATTTATTTCAGTTTGGACCAGGTAGCAGCGCGCAATTTCTCAGCTAGTTCTTCGGGAGAAGCTGGCAATAAGTGTCGTACCCAGAAGTATTCCCGGCTGCTGCGCATGCCACCAGAGGTATTTTTGTGGAAAGCTGTTTCTACCAGCGGGCCAAGTACGAATACCCGAGCGTTCCAATCAGTATTATCAAGGTAGGCTTGCTTAAACCGTTGTCGGGCTAGGTCTACGATGTCGCCTTCAGCAGAGCCGTCATTAATCCAGAGTAGCTTGTGTGTGTTATCTTTATAGAGGTCAACTACTCCTCGGACGTTGGCAATGTAGCGCACGTACTTGCTCCAATACAGGCCAAGGAACTCGCAGCGGCTGTGGCTGTAAGCGCCACCTTCCGCCGGGCAGATGTAGACATTAGCTGACACCAACATGCCCGCAAACTGAGAGCAGTTGCATACATCTAAACGACCTTTCCAGTCGGGGAGCAAGTTTTCGTGGTTTAGGTATTGCTCAAACTCGTCGATGGTGCTGTTGAGGCTAGGAGACAAGCCTGGAAGGCGTACAGCGTCGAGCAACTCCTGAAAGGTGACGGCGGCAAAGACGATTCGCCCACCATATTGCTCAGTGCATTGCTTTTGCACGTCCTTAAAACGTTGACTCACATCACCCTCAAAGTTAGAAAGCGCTAGCATTATTTTCTGCTCAGCGTTTTCCTGCGCCAGCGCGATCAAGTGGTCGCTAAGCTGCTGTGAGTAAAACCAATCGAAGTTCTTGGTTTCGATATAAACAGCAAATGAAGGCTGGGTGATGATGCCATCGGGTACGCTGGCTCCTTTGCCAACCTGCTGCTGGAATTGAACACCTACCTGCACGCCGCTGCCACCCCCTACGATAGTACTCAGTGCCTCTGCCAGGAATTTAGGATGTTCCTGATACAGTAGCTTCAATACCAATAGGCAATAGTTAGTCGTGCGGTTCTCTTTCTGGCTGTAGCCGGAGAATAAGCTTATTTCTCTTCCCACAATTAAGGAAAACTAAAAAGACAGGTCGATTTGGATTGAATCCTTAGCCTTACGTCCGCGCTTAGCTTTAGCAGCGGGCTGGGCAGCTGGCTTCTGGTCAAGCCGAGCTAGTAGTGCCGCGGCAGGCTCATCGGTGGCATTCTGAGGCACGAGCTTACCAGTGAAGGCGCGGTGAAGGATACTTTGACGCAGCCGTTCGGAGCGGACGAGTTCCACTTTCAAGGCTTGTTCAACATGGTCGAGTGCTGAAAATAGTCGATCGACTTCCAATAAGATAAAATCTTGTTCAGCTAGTGAAGGAAGAGGCACTGGAAGCTCACGCAGAGTCGATAGGTTCAGAATATCCATTGTCCCACCGTGTGATACCGTAGAAAACCTAGACTTTACGATTGGTGAGTCAATATAAATCTTAGCAAAGTCTGCTCTTATAGTTTGGTTGTCAAGGCTAAGTTTCACCAAACGAGGATTGATGATTCCAGGTAGAATTCCATCAGGCAGGACTAAAACTTTGCCGATTGTACCAACCAAGCTTATTAAAATGTCGCCAGGTTTAACTGCACAAGATTTCAAACTCTCGTATCGCGCTTCATCAATAAAATAGTCACCGTAGTTTGCATCTTGACGAATAACCTGTTCTTGACCATAAATCTTGTAGCCAGAGGATACATAGTATTCTTTCTTTAGAGCCGAACCAAAGGGGCCTGCCTTAAGAGCATAGGCTTCAAGAGCAGCTACTTGAGCAAATCCTGTCCACGTCCACCCCTTCGGCAAGTCCGGCAACCCAGAAGTATCAGGGGCGGCAGGCTCCTCGTATTTCTTTTTCCAAGCGTCATTAAGCGAAAATTGCCCCCCACGCTTCGCCACTTGAATGGCTTCCCATTGCGCCCGTCGCTCCTGGCGGATGCGCGCCAGTAAATCCTCTCCTGTTTCCTCAGGCTGGGGATGAGCTTCACGCCAAGGGCGGGTCAGTTCGCCTGTCACCGCTGCATGCAGCACTGATTGGCGGTAGCGTTTCAACTGGGCCTGGGTTCGGCGTAGGGTGGCCACGCCCGCATCTAGGCGGCTAAAAAGCTCCTCTAGCTTTGCCACGATGCGGCGCTGCTCGGGCAGGGGCGCTAGGGGGAAAGGGATGCTTCTAACAATATCCTGACTTATGTTTGGCTGCGCTCCTCCCTTTCCTTGCGCAATCAGCTCTCTACGTATAGAAATTAGATAATTAAATGCATACTGTAACTCTACTGATTCAGGTAGAAAAATCCCACACACAGCCTGATTAGTAGTTGCATCCATGGTGAGGATGCCAACTTTACCAACAGTTGCTCCATAAAGGGCAACTAGCAAAGTGTGTTTAGGAAAGACTTTAGCGCTGGAATTGGCGACTGCATCTTCAGTAATAAACTCCTCACAGTTCTTGACATAGCCATCCCCTAGCTCACCCGATTTAACCCAAGGAATATGACCAGTGAAATAGTGAGGATTTTTGCGGCTTGGAGTGCCACCACTACTTGTTCTTGCTAATTCGCCAATGGTTGTCCATATCCAGCCCTTCGGCAATTCCTTTTTCTTCTGCATTCTATTAATTAAGCCGATTACGCGGCGAGTGCTTTATTTAATTCTTGCACCACTGTGGGAAGCTCATGGCCGAATAGGGTTTGAGCGCGTACGTAGCCGCCATAATCCTGAAAAGGTACGTAACTGAAATCCGCTGTTCCCACAGTTAGGGAAGAAGCTATGTGGTCCTTCATCATGTCAAGCCAGTGTCTTTGCTGCTCATTGAACATGCGGCCCGCCAACTGCTGCTGGCTTAACCACTGTAGGTAGCGATCTTCTACGGTCTGGGGGAAGGGTTCAAGCACATTGGTATGATTTAGAGCAAAACGCACCAAATTGATGAGATTGGTAAGCATCTCTTTGGTACCAGCTTGGCCCATGTTCCCCCGTACTCGGGTTTTATCGAGCCGCTCATATGCATCCCAGAGATGTATCGGGGTCAGGCTTGGGTGCATCCGCTTCATGTCATCGGCAAGTTCTTTAAGTTGCTTGTGAGTCAGTTCGCGGTCGCTCCAAGGTTGGTTGTAAAGTATTTGCAAGGCTATAATTTCGGATTGATGTTCCTCAAGGAAGGCGTGAAACTTACCTACATGTTGGCGGGCTAACTCCTCAGCAGCTTCCTCTTGTGAAAACTTTCTGCCGAACTCTGAGACCAAAATTTCATCAATACTGAGATGGTCGATAATAAGGTCTTTCTGGGTGTGCAGCTTGATTAGTAGCTCGCGTAGCTCAGGGTTTTCGAAGGGGGCTACTGCAGTCGTTGTGAGCTGCTGCTCAGCCTGCTGATAGTACTTTTCTGGAACTTCCGCTGGCTGTTCTTCTCCATCAGATCCAGTGATGGAGAGCACTATACCTTCAGCCTGAGCCAGACGAGTAGCTGTGTCCTCCAATTTTATTGGGTCGACGGCATCAAAGAGCCGGCCTGCAAGGTCCTTAACAGTGGATCCTTCCGCATGCTTTCCTACAGCTGCCTGCTCAGCGGGTGTAAGCTGCTGATCCAAGCGCGCCAACCGGGTAGCCAGGGTTTTTAAATACCCTGAATCGGTGCTGCCAAGTGATAATGCTTTTAGTAATTCTTTGAAGCTTACGCCCTTAATAGCTTCAGTAGTAATAGTTGACTCCTTTTTCAGTGAGTGCGTTACACCTACTGCATCAACTAGTACAAAGCGCGTCTTCATAGTGGCGTCGGAGCTTACTTCCTGTAGGTCGCTGCTACTAATGACACGAGTGCCCCGGCCCTTCATTTGCTCAAAGTAAACGCGGCTACGCACGTCGCGCATAAAGAGCAAACATTCCAGCGGGCGGATATCAGTACCGGTGGCAATCATGTCCACCGTCACGGCTATGCGCGGATTATAATCCTTGCGAAACTTGCGGATGAGCGTATCAGCTTTTTCGCCAGTAGTGCCATGGGTGATTTTTTTGCAGAAGTCGTTACCCTTGCCAAACTCCTCGCGCACAATGTCTACGATGCGGTCAGCATGGTCGTCGCTCTTGGCGAAGATGAGCGTTTTGGGCACGATACTCCGACCAGGGAAGATCTGAATGAAGAGCTTATCCCGAAATTCGCGAATAACACTACGAATTTGGTCACTAGCCGTTACGGAACGGTCAAGCTGGGTAGCAGTATAGGTCAGGTCGTCGTCGAGGGATTCCCAGCGCTTCTTGCGCGTGAGGCGCTCGACGTGTTGTACTGGCTGTCCCTTTTCTACCGTGGAGCCCTGTTGGGAGATTCGTGTACCAATGTGGTACTCATCGGAACCCACGTTCACACCATCCACCACGGCGCGCTCGTGGCTGTACTCCATCACCAGGTTGCGGTTGAAGAAGCCGAAGGTTTGCTTAGCTGGAGTGGCTGTGAGACCTATGAGGTGGGCATCGAAGTATTCGAGCACCTGTTGCCAGATGTTATATATGGAGCGGTGGCACTCGTCGATAACTACAAAATCATAAGTCTCAGGCGGAATGGTAGCATTATAAGCCACCTCCTTAGGACGTGATGTAGCTATTACTTCGTTATCCTCAAATCCAGAACTCTCCTCGTTGGCAGCTTCGTACTCAGCTTCGCCACGCAGCATAGAGTACAGGCGTTGAATAGTGGTGATAGTGACCTTGCTAACCGTATTAAGCTTGTTGGAAGTCAAGTGCTGTACGTTGTACAACTCAGTGAACTTTCGGCTGTCGTCGGCCGGGGTATATTGCTGAAATTCCTGCAGTGTCTGTCGACCTAAGTTGCCGCGATCAACTAAAAAGAGAATGCGCTTTGCTTTTGCAAACTTAAGGAGTCGGTAGATTAAGGATACGGCTGTGAACGTCTTACCCGAACCGGTCGCCATCTGGATGAGAGCACGAGGCCGGTCGTAACTCAAGGATTCTTCTAAGTTGCTAATAGCTTCCACCTGACAGTCGCGCAAGCCAGTGGTAACTAGCGCAGGAAGTGACTGCAGGCGGTGGCGCAAAGTCACATCATCATTCAACCAAGCGCGCAATGTTTCTGGGCGGTGAAAGTTGTAGACGTTGCGGGAGCGAGAATTGGGATCTCGCAGGTCGCGAAAGCGTACCTCACTCCCGTTAGCCTCGTAACCGTAGGGCAGTACCGGCGCTGCCCTTTGAATATACATGGTGGAACTGGTCTGGTAGCGGTTAGTTTGCTCCGCTACAGCTATTAGAGAGGTGCCCTCTCGTTTAGCTTCCACAATACCAGCTAGCTTTTTATCTACGATTAGACCATAATCAGCAGGCCCTGTCTCTGTTTGAAGCTCTCGCACCGCAATACCAGGTCCAGCGCCTAGATTGATTTTATCAGCGTCTTGAATTATCCAGCCAGCGAGTTCAAGCTGCTGGTCGATGCGCAGGCGAGCCTGCTGTTCAGGGGTATGCATAGAGCAAAGTAAAATTGTATCAAATAGAGACGCAGTACATATAGTTAGCCAGCAAACATAGTAAAAATAGGCTGCTATGTTTGCTGGGATTATGACTTCATTCTAACACAATTCTGAAGCTCTATAGCCATACTCCAGAGTTAGCACAGCAAGGGTATATTTAAATTTACAAGTTAGACAATGGGAAAGGAAGTGCACTACTGTGCCTTATTCTATAACTATCGGCGCTATCTGCACAGGATCTGTTTTTGCGCTCGACCTAAGAAAGAGAAATTTGAGGCATCCCACTGTTTGTTTTACCTATGTTTTACCTACAAACAAAAAGCCCTTGTAAGTTATTGACTTACAAGGGCTTCACAGGATGACCTGCGGTCCGGACGGGACTCGAACCCGCGACCTCCGCCGTGACAGGGCGGCATTCTAACCAACTGAACTACCGAACCAATTACTTTGTGGGTGAACCGTTTGTTTTTCCCTTAAAGTGCTGCAAAGGTAGGAGGAGGTTTGAGACTGCACAACACAGGGCGCAATTTTTTTGTAAAAAAAAGCGTTTCTATTCAGTTGTGGCTGTTTTTCAGCGACATTGTTTTTTGTAGCCATGATTCAAGCGGTTCGGTATCGCGGGTGGAATGGTTTCTCTTACCTTTGCCGACTCTGGTTTGAGCCTGATTTATCCAGCTTCTACCCCTTTTTCGTTATCTGACGCCTATTTCTTTCCCGGCAATGCTCCTCGATTTCGAACAACCTATCGCGGCCCTTGAAGGCAAACTCCGCGAAATGCAGCAATTGGCTGTTGACAGCCAAGTAGATGTATCGGAGGCCGTCGCGGCGTTGGAGGCCAAAATCAAGGCCCTCAAAAAAGAAACCTACGCCAACCTCACCCGCTGGCAGCGGGTGCAGCTCTCGCGTCACCCCGACCGGCCGTATACCCTCGACTATATCGAAGGCATGGCTAGCAAGTTTATTGAACTGCACGGCGACCGTACCGTAGCTGACGATAAAGCTATGGTAGGCGGCTTTGCTGACTTGGATGGCCGCTCTGTGATGTTTATTGGTCAGCAAAAGGGTCGTAACACGAAGCAGAGGCAATTTCGCAACTTCGGAATGCCTAACCCCGAGGGCTATCGGAAGGCTTTGCGCCTAATGAAGCTTGCGGAGAAATTTAACAAGCCAATCGTCACGCTCATCGACACGCCTGGCGCATTTCCGGGCCTTGAGGCCGAAGAGCGGGGGCAGGGCGAAGCTATTGCCCGCAATTTAAAGGAAATGTTTCTTCTGAAGGTGCCGGTTATCTGCGTCATTATCGGCGAGGGGGCATCGGGTGGAGCATTGGGCATTGCCATCGGTGACCGGGTGCTGATGCTGGAGAATACGTGGTACTCAGTTATTTCACCAGAGTCGTGCTCCAGCATCTTGTGGCGCAGCTGGGACTATAAAGAGCAAGCCGCAGAAGCCCTCAAACTGACGGCAACCGACATGATGCAAGCCAAACTGGTGGATGGCATTGTGAAGGAGCCGCTGGGAGGGGCCCATACCAATGCGCCTAAAATGATTGATACTCTGAAAAAGACCCTCATCAAAACGCTCGATGAGCTAAGTGCTATGCCCGCGGACGAGCGCATCAGCCAGCGTATTGATAAGTTCGCGGCTATGGGCGTGGTGGAGAATATTTAATATTTATCAGTTACCATTTAACAGCTGTTCTGGTCGCGTTAAATGTCCTTTCAAAAGAAGCCTTTTTCAGGGCTGAGTGATTGTTGAATGTTAAATGGTAACTGATAAATATTAAATGAACCTGCATACTATTGATACTGGCTTGTTCAAGCTCGATGGTGGGGCCATGTTTGGCGTGGTGCCTAAAAGCATGTGGCAAAAGTTGAACCCACCCGACGAGAACAATATGTGTACGTGGGCAATGCGTTGCTTGCTCATTGAGGATGGCAACCGCCTCATTCTCGTTGATAATGGGATGGGTAACAAGCAGGATGAGAAGTTCAGAGGGCATTTTTACCCTCATGGCGATGATACGCTGGAGAACTCCCTGCGCCAGCGGGGCTTCACGGCTGCCGATGTTACCGACGTATTTCTGACGCATCTGCACTTCGACCATTGCGGTGGATCGGTGGTGCGTACGCCGGGGGGCAATTTGGAAGTGGCTTTTCCGAATGCTACATATTGGTCGAATGAAGCGCATTGGCAGTGGGCTGTGACGCCTAACGCTCGGGAGAAGGCTAGTTTTCTGAAGGAAAACATCCTGCCTATTCAGGAAAGCGGGCATTTGCAGTTCATAACCCCGGGCGCCGCTTCCCCGCTGCCGCAGTTTCGGGAAATCATCTTCGTAGATGGTCACACTGAGAAGATGATGGTGCCCGTGCTGGAATACAAAGGCCGCACACTAGCCTTTATGGCTGACTTATTGCCCTCGGCTGGCCATATTCCGCTGCCCTACGTGATGGGTTACGATATGCGCCCGCTTGTGACGTTGGCTGAAAAAGAAGCGGTACTTAATCGGGCGGCGGCTGAGAATTGGGTTCTTTTACTCGAGCACGACCATACCGTAGCCGCTTGCACCGTGCAGATGACCGACAGAGGAGTGCGTTTGGCAGAAACCCTGCGCCTAGAAGATCTGTAGGTCTGAAGTTGAGTTATTTAACTGATCAACTGACAGGCTGTGTTAAACCAGGCGTCTTCGTAACAACTACCACATGCGGGAAATAGGCTTTGCATTGTCGGGGGGCGGAGCACGTGGAATTGCGCACCTAGGCGTATTGGCAGCGCTAGACGAGCTAGAAATTCCGGTAGCGCGGCTCGTAGGAGTTAGCTCCGGCGCCATAGTGGGCGCCTTTTATGCGGCTGGCTATGCACCGGCTGAGATATTGCGCCTGTTTACGGCCATGCCTATAACCCGTTTGCTACGGCCAGCCTTTAGTAGGCATGGATTGCTGCACCTCGACGCGGTACAGCAGCTACTGGAAGAGCACCTGGGGGCCAATTTTACATTCGCCGACTTGCAGCGCCCTCTCACCTTGGTAGCCACTGATCTGGTGGAGGGTGTATCCGTATATTTTTCTGAAGGGCCGCTGCTGCCGGTTCTGCTGGGCTCTTCGGCGGTACCCGTTCTTTATAGACCTGTCGAGTACCAGGGGCGACAATTAGTTGATGGGGGCTTGCTGAATAACCTGCCTGTGGAGCCGCTCCTCGACCAAGGCATGGCCGTTGTGGGCGTGCACTGCAATCCGGTGAATGCAGCCGCGCGCATCACTTCTTTTCGCAGCCTGGTGGAACGCACCTTACTGCTGGGTATCAATGCTAACACGCCCGCCCGACGGCTACGCTGTGACTTGGTCATAGAGCCGCCCGAACTGCGCCACTTTCGCACCCTGAGCTACCGCCGCGCCACCGAGCTCTTCGATATTGGTTATCGCCATACGCTTAGCCTGGCGCCTCAGCTGCGAGCGTTGCAATAGAAAACGCGCACGGCCGGTTAAGGGCCAAAAAATTATCTAGTTTTAACCCTGGGGGGCATTTTTTCGTTGGCCCACCAAACAAATCTTTATGCCAAGAGCCTCTACTACACCTTTCTTCTGGTACTACTTCTCTAAATTCTGGTTTTGGCTAACAGGCTGGAAGCTAGTTTCACGGGTCCCGCCTGGTATAACTAAAGCCATGATGATTGCGGCCCCGCACACGAGTAATTGGGACATTCTGTACGCTCGGGCCTCCTTCTTTCTGATGAATGTGCCCGTGCGCTTTACCGTCAAGAAAGAGTGGGTTGATAATCCTTTTGTGGGGTGGCTGATGCGCTCGTTGGGTGCTCTACCCGTAGACCGTAGCCGCAACAACAGCCTCGTCGATGGGATGATAAAGCTGTTTCAGGAGCGTGAGGAGCTGGTTATTCTTATCACGCCCGAAGGCACTCGTCAGTACCAGCCCAAATGGCGTAAGGGCTTTTATTTCGCGGCCGAGGGAGCCAACGTCCCCATCCTGCTGGGTTTCCTGGATTATAAGAACAAAGAATCCGGCGTTGGTGGTCCCATTTACCCTAGCGGAGACTATGAGGCCGATCTGGAGAAGATACAAGCCTTCTATCGGACTAAAACCGGTAAATTTCCTGAAAAGGGAGTGCGCTAATACTTGCTCTCAATTGTTATCAGTGCACCACGTGTGGGGTGAAGAAGCCGAAGAATGGCTTTTACCTAATTCACTCACGCCTCAAACTAACCCTATGGACAAGTTTCAAACCTTACTGCTTATCCTTCTCGGCCTAGGTGTTTTTGTGTGGCGCATGATTCAAAAGGCCCGCGAGATGGCGGATCGAGAAGTGCGCGAGCGGCCCACTCCGCCCAAAGTCCCGGGTTTGCCCACTACTTCCTTTCAGGAATTGCTGGAGCAGATGAAATCGCAAAATAGGCAGGGGAACGAGGGCCAGCCCGCACCGCCTGTGGCTCGCCCCGCGCAAACCACGCCGGCTGGTCGGCCACTACCGCGTGAACAGGCTCCAGTACCGCGCAGCTTGGAGCGCACGGAGGTGCCTGCCCGATCGTTAGAAACCATTCCGCCGCCGGCCCGCTCTCTCGAAGCCCTGGCGCGGCCCGCACGTCGCGCTGATACCCTGCCGCGCACCTCGGCGCTGCCAGCCCGCGACGAAAACCGGTCTCGCCAACCTATCCGGGCTGCCGAGGAGGCTCGCCAAGATGCTCGGCGCCGCGTGCAGGCCATGCTGCGCAATCCGGCCGACTTGCGTGCGGGCTTTATTTTGAGCGAGATACTCAAGCCTAAATACGATTAAAACCCCACTAGGTGCTGGGGGCAAAAAAGCTGCAACGGCCGCTTCACTAAAACCTAGTGAGTCGGCCGTTGCAGCTTTTATAGTCATGAACTTGCCTACTTATACAGCACAGGCGCGCTTTTAGTCCTGGGTCAGGGCGTAAGCTACCAAATTGGCACCCATGCGGAGCGCGGCCTCATGCGTAGCGGGTGGGTCATCGTAGGTGCCTACGTCTTCCCAGCCGTTGCCTAAGTCGCACTCATAGCTATAAAAGCACACCAGACGGCCTTTGTAGAGGAGGCCAAAACCCTGTGGACGCTTGCCTTCGTGCTCATGTACCTTGGGCAAACCTTTGGGGAAATCGAATTTTTGGTGATAAATGGGGTGGGAGAAGGGCAACTCTACAAACTCCAGCTCTGGAAACACCTTCTTCATCTCGGGGCGGATGAACTTGTCGAGGCCATAGTTGTCGTCGATGTGCAGGAAACCGCCGCCAGTGAGGTAACGTCGCAGGTTCTTGGCTTCAGCTTCCGTAAAAACGACGTTGCCGTGGCCCGTCATGTGTACAAATGGGTACGTGAATAGCTCCGGGTTGTCGAGCTCCACAACAGCCTCTTCGGGCGCAATGTTGGTTTTAAGCGTCTGGTTACAGAACTGAATCAGGTTGGGCAAGCTCGTTTTGTTGGAGTACCAGTCGCCGCCGCCGCCGTAATGTAGCTTGGCAATACGGAAGCTCGGGACGGGGGACGCTGCCGTGCCCAATAAAAGGACGAGGGCCAGAAGAAAATGCTTGAGCATGGTGGTAGTGGGGTTTCTCGCGGAGAGAACGTAGATAACGGTAGCCGCCGTTCAATGAAGCGTCTCGCTTAATACTTGCTGGTTCGCTGGTTTTAGTAGTTAACTCACTTTAATGGTTGAATTAAGGGCAAATTCGTGCGCAATATGGACAGTATGAACGGCCGCTAGTGCGGCCGTTTCGGTGCGAAGGCGCGTCGCGCCCAGCGTTACAGGCCGGATGCCTCGCTCTAGTGCCGCATCAATCTCGACTGAGGTAAAGTCGCCTTCCGGCCCAATCAGGATGCAGCAATTTGCCCCCCGAGCCGCCACCTGCGACAAGGCTGTACGCTCGCCTTCGGCCAGATGTGCTATAAAGCTGGTAGATGGCTCGAGAGTTGGAATAAAGGTTGAATAGTCCGTCAGATCGCCCAGCTGCGGCAGCCACGCCTGCCCCGACTGTTTCAGGGCGCTAATGGTAATTTTCTCCAGCCGATCCAGCTTTAGCTCGCGACGCTCGGAGCGTGCACAGCGTAAAAAGCTAATGCGGTCTACCCCGATTTCGGTAGCTTTTTCAACTAGCCATTCCATCCGGTCGAGGTTTTTGGTGGGCGCTACGGCGAGGTGTACAGCATAAGCACGGCGCGGTACTCGTTGTTCGTGGAGTACGCGAAGCAGGCAACGCTTTGGGTTGGCGTCTGCCACCTCGGCCTCAAAAATGCCCCCCACGCCATCCAAAAGCTCCACTGCGTCGCCGGGAGCGAGGCGCAGTACGCGGACGGCGTGCTTGCTCTCGTCCTCGGGCAGCAGATAAGTTGCGGAGTTAAGATTGGGGGCGTAAAAGGTGTACGGCATACGACGAAGATACCAGGGACGCGGTAAGGAAATGAAAAGCCCCACCGACCAATGCCAGTAGGGCTTTTGAAATGAGTGCAATGGTCTGCTTACGAAATCGCCTAGCAAGTAACTTAGTTGGCCATTAAGTAGCCGCTTAGCCGAGTGCCTTATTGAGCACCCCGGCCAGGCGGATGCCAGCATCAATGATCCGCTGGCGCATCAGCACGGAGTGGGCCGGATAGTAGCGGTAGTCGATATCGGCATTGTTGGGGGTCTCCTGGTATAGCTGGTTGCTGGCCTGATACGATTCCCAGAGCCACTGCTCGGGTGAAGCGGCCTGTAGCTTCCGCACCACACTGCCACGCAGCTTGGCGTCGTAGGCTGTAGCCATTTCAGTATAGGTTAGACCCTGATAATCAAGTAGGCCGCTGTCCCAAAGGCTGTGCAGGTTGGTGTCGCGGCCGCGAAATTTCACCTTAATATCGTTGCCGCCCTTATCCTCGGCGTGGCCCGCGTGCAGGGGCTGATGCACATCACCGACGATATGCACGACAAACTTTAGCGCCGCCAGGCGTTCAGCCTGCGATTTGCTGGTGTCTTTCAGGATGCTCAATTGCGTGAGCAGGGCATTGTAAGCGTTGGGTTCCGTTTGGGCCTTCAACTGCTGCACATATTGATCGTGGTTGAGGCCTGAGGGCGTGTTTACGTAGTGCCAGGGCGCAGTTTCCTTAAACTCCGGGTAAGAACGAATTTCGTCGGGCCAGGTGCTGATTAATGGCATTGTTTCGGTACCCAGCAATTGGTAGACTTTGCTTTTGGCGCGGCGAGAGAGGTGTTGTTCGGCAATTTTACCAATGGCGCGGTGTCCATCTGTGCCCCAGGCCCATAGGCTAAGCGGCGAGAGGAACACAAGGAGCAGAGGCAGCAGAAGCTTACGCATAGGGAAAGGAGGAAAAGTAGTTACAAGCAGCAAAACTAGTGGGTTTGGCTGGATAGGAACAAAAAAGCCCCCCAGTTTGCTTCTGGGGGGCTTTTTTGAATTGCAGTATGATACTATACGCCAGCAGCAACGGCCACTTTGGGCGCGCCAGCTAGTATGTCTTCGTTCGCATAATCAGCGTACTTCTTGAAGTTGCTCACAAACTTATCAGCTAAGGAAGCAGCGGTTTTATCGTACGCCTCTTTGTCGGTCCACGTGTTGCGTGGTTCCAGAATATCGGCTGGTACGCCGGGCACGCTATTGGGCACTTCTACGCCGAACGTAGGATGCTTCATGAACTCAACGTCGTTTAGCTCACCGTTGAGGGCAGCCGTAATCATGGCGCGGGTGTAGCTCAGCTTCATGCGCGAGCCTACGCCGTAGCTGCCGCCGGTCCAGCCCGTGTTGATCAGCCACACGTTCACGTCGGGGTTTTCGTCCATTTTCTGGCCCAGCATCTCGGCGTACTTGGTGGGGTGCAGGGGCAAGAACACAGCGCCAAAGCAAGCCGAGAAGGTGGTCTGAGGCTCGGTGATGCCCATCTCAGTGCCGGCTACCTTCGCCGTGTAGCCAGACATGAAGTGGTACATGGCGTGGCTCTTGTCAAGCTTGCTGATGGGGGGCAAAACGCCAAACGCATCAGCCGTCAAGAAGAAAATGTTCTTCGGCGCATCGGCCACCGACGGCTCAATGGCATTGTCGATGAAATGGATTGGGTAGGCCGTACGGGTATTCTCCGTCACCGACTTGTTGGCGTAATCCACGGTGTGCGTGCCGGGGATGAAGCGCGTGTTCTCCACGATGGCACCGAACCGAATTGCATCCCAGATTTGCGGCTCTTTCTCGCGGCTTAGGTCGATAACCTTCGCATAGCAGCCGCCTTCAAAATTGAAGATGCCCGCGTCGGGAGTCCAGCCGTGCTCGTCGTCGCCGATCAGGCCACGGTTAGGGTCGGCAGAAAGAGTGGTTTTGCCCGTGCCCGAAAGGCCGAAGAAAATAGCTGCGTCGCCGGCTGCACCCACGTTGGCCGAGCAGTGCATGGGCAGCGTGTTCTGCTCATGCGGGAGCAGGTAGTTTAGCACACCAAAAATGCCCTTTTTCATCTCGCCAGCGTAGCCCGTGCCGCCAATGAGAATCATTTTCTTGGTGAAGTTCAGGATAGCAAAGTTGGACTGGCGGGTACCATCTACGGCCGGGTCAGCCTCGAAGCCGGGGGCGCAGATGATGCTGAAGTCAGGCGTCCAGGTGGTGTCCTCACCTTCAGCAGGGCGCAGGAACATGTTGTAGCAGAACATGTTGTGCCAGGCTAGCTCATTTACTACGCGCAGCTTTAGGCGGTAGTCGGGGTTAGCGCCAGCAAAAGCCTCGCGCACATAAATTTCTCTATCGGCCAAGTAGTCCACCATTTTTTGGTGAAGCTGGTCGAACTTATCAGCATCGAAGGGGATATTGATGTCGCCCCACCACACACTGTCTTGGGTGTTCGCATCCTGTACTACAAAGCGGTCCTTAGGCGAACGACCAGTGAACTTACCAGTGTCGGCCATGAGCGCACCAGTATCAGTGAGGGTTCCCTCGCCGCGGCGTAGAGCTTCCTCTACCAGTTCAGCGGGCGTAAGGTTAAGGTGTACCTTGGAAGCCTGGGCAAATCCCAAGGGTTGAAGGCGGTTAAGAGCGTGGGTGGCAGTGTCCATCATAAGCCGATAAACAATAATTGGGTGGGTGGGAGATGGGAATTGTAGGAGCAAAAGTAGTCAAAAAACCGACTCAGACACGGCTGAGTTAGCCTCGATTGTACTCGTAGCGAATTTTCGCTGTACCTATTGACATCGTATACCAGCACAGAAGGGAAAAGTTAGCTGTTGCGAAACTTTTGTAGCTTTACCAACCCCCGCCCTCTGTTACAGGGCGGTTTCCTTTCCACCTCCATCTTTACCTTCTTTTACATGCAATCAGCCTCCGTCGTGCCCAATCAGCCACCGGTTGCCGCGCAGCAAGGACACCCCAAAGCCCTCTATCTGCTCTTCTTTACAGAACTCTGGGAGCGATTCAGCTACTACGGCATGCGGGGCCTGCTTACGCTGTACCTTACCAAAACCATCTTGGCAGGTGGCCTGGAAGTACCCGCCGCAACGGCTACGCTTATATACGGTTACTTCACTGGCTTTGTGTATTTTACGCCCATTATCGGGGGCTGGATTGCCGACCGTTTCATTGGGCAGCGGCGCGCCATCCTTATTGGCGGTACCCTGATGGCCTTGGGGCAGTTTTCTCTATTCTCAACTACTCCCGGTAGTCCAGCCGTGGCGTTTGGCCTGCCGCTGACTACTTGTCTGGGGTTGCTGCTACTTATTATTGGTAACGGCTTCTTTAAACCCAATATTTCCACGCTTGTTGGTCAACTCTACGAGCAAGGCGACCCCCGCCGCGACTCGGCGTTCACCATCTTCTATATGGGCATCAACATCGGTGCCTTTCTTGCGCCGCTGGTGTGCGGTTATTTTGCCGAAGACCTATTTGCTACGAAGACCGTAGTTAACGGTGTGGAGCAGGTAAGCAACTACGGCTTCCGCTACGGCTTCTTGGCCGCTGGTCTGGGTATGGTACTGGGGCAAATTATCTTCAACTTATTTGCCCCCCGCTTGCTTGGCCCTATTGGCTTAGCGCCAGTGAAGGTGGTGAAAGACGTGAATGCGCCGAAAGAAACGCTGTCGAAAGAGGAAACCGACCGTATGGCGGTGATTTTCATTATCACGCTATTTGTGGTGTTCTTTTGGGCCGGCTTTGAGCAGGCCGGTAGCTCCCTAACCTTGTACACGGATAGCTACATCAACCGCGAAGTGTTTGGATATTTGATTCCTACTTCTTGGTTTCAATCAGTTAACCCACTGTTTATCGTGGCGCTGGCACCTATCGTTGCTAGCATATGGCTGAGCCTGGGCCGTAAGGGCAAAGACTTAAGTATTCCCGTTAAAATGGGCTTAGGAATGGTGCTGCTGGGTATGGGCTTCCTGTTTATGGTGGGCGCTGTACTAGAGCGCGGCGGCGACGTGAGTGATACGACGGTGAAAGCCAGCATCCTATGGTTGCTCGCTACTTACTTCTTCCATACCATCGGCGAGTTGTGTTTGTCACCTATTGGCTTGTCTATGGTGACGCGCCTAGCTCCAATCAGTTATACCTCGGCCCTTATGGGTGTGTGGTTTCTGGCTCCCTTCGTCGCGCAGATTGCCGGTGGCTACATCGCAGCTTACGTGGAGGAACTCGGGGCTTTGAAGGTGTTTGGCCTTATTGCCGGCTTCGTTATTCTGGCTGGCTTGATTCTGATTGCTATTGCCAAGAAGCTATTCCACATGATGCACGGCCGCGGAAACTAGGTTTTCTATGCCACGGAAAAGCCCCCTAGACCAAGTCTGGGGGGCTTTTTTGTATACGTTTTCATACCTAGGTTTCTACTGTCCTTATATATATGAGCAAGTTTCTGCGATTAGCCCCCGTGCGTCGGCAAGCGGGAGAATGGCGCATTAACTGGTGGCAATTAGTTGGGTGGACCATGCTAGTTAATACCGTTTTCGGCTATTTAGTCTACTATTACACCCAACCCGTCCCCAGCCGTCTGCTCTCTCATCCAGCTGCTGTTATGGCCTTGGATGTCCCACTATTATCTCACCCCACCACCGACCTGACCGCTACAACCATGGGCGTTGTGACTCAAGGCGACACGCTGGAGGTTCATGCGGTACAAGCTAATGGCTGGTGTCGGGCGTCGTTGCGAGAGGCCCCTTGGTCTAGCGGAAGGGGAGCCACGGGCTACATCCAGACGAGCTACCTCTCTCTGCTGGATTCCACCAAATTTACCCGCTAAGCTTTAGCAGTGCTGAAGCTCATAGTGGTAAATTAAGATGGATGGTCTATTCCAGCGCGACATAAACACAAAAAGCCCCCCAAACATTGTCTGGGGGGCTTTTTACTTGTTAAGCGAACAGCTAAGCTAGCTGCGCGGCTGATATTACATCATGCCGCCCATGCCACCCATGCCGCCCATGCCACCGGAACCGCCAGCACTTGCTTTCTCTTCTTCTGGCTCATCCGAGATAACACACTCAGTGGTCAGGAGCAAGCCAGCAATAGAAGCAGCATTCTCCAAAGCCAAACGGGTTACCTTGGTTGGGTCGAGGATGCCAGCGGCCATCAGGTTCTCATAGCGGTCTTCGCGGGCGTTGTAGCCGTAGTCGCCTGAGCCTTCACGCACCTTCTGTACTACCACCGAGCCTTCGCCACCGGCGTTGCCTACGATGCAGCGCAGCGGAGCCTCAAGGGCAGTGCGGATGATGTTTACACCCGTACGCTCATCGCCGTTCAGCGTGTCAACAGCAGCCAGTGACTCGATAGCGCGCACCAAAGCAACGCCACCACCGGGTACTACACCTTCTTCAACGGCTGCGCGAGTTGCGTGCAAGGCATCGTCAACGCGGTCTTTCTTCTCTTTCATCTCTACTTCCGTAGAAGCACCGATGTAAAGGATAGCTACACCACCCGACAACTTAGCCAAACGCTCCTGCAGCTTCTCCTTATCGTAGTCCGACGTAGTCGTCTGAATCTGAGCTTTGATTTCGTTGATACGGGCCGTGATAGTAGCCTTCTCACCTTTACCATTGACGATGGTCGTGTTGTCCTTGTCAATGATGATTTTCTCAGCAGTACCGAGGTACTCGATTGTAGCGCTGTCAAGCTTGTAGCCGCGCTCTTCCGAAATCACAGTACCACCAGTTAGCACAGCGATGTCTTCCAACATAGCCTTTCGACGGTCGCCGAAGCCGGGAGCCTTTACGGCTGCAATCTTCAACGAACCACGTAGCTTGTTAACTACCAATGTAGCCAAAGCCTCGCCATCAACATCTTCCGAGATGATAACCAAAGGCTTACCAGTCTGAACTACTTGCTCCAATACGGGCAGCAGCTCCTTCATAGTGCTTACTTTCTTGTCATAGATTAGCACGAAGGGGTTTTCCAACTCCACTTCCATCTTCTCTGGGTTGGTCACGAAGTAAGGGGAGAGGTAACCGCGGTCGAACTGCATGCCTTCCACCGTTTTTACTTCGGTTTCAGTGCCACGAGCTTCTTCCACGGTGATAACGCCTTCTTTGCCCACTTTGTCCATAGCGTCGGCAATCATTTGGCCGATTTCCGAGTCATTGTTGGCCGAAATGGTACCTACCTGGGCAATCTCCGAAGAGTTCTCAATCTTCTTCGACTGAGCCTTCAGGTTAGCAACAACAGCGTGTACTGCCTTATCGATGCCGCGCTTCAGGTCCATTGGGTTGGCACCAGCAGCTACGTTCTTCGAACCAGCAGTATAGATAGCCTGAGCCAATACAGTAGCGGTAGTAGTACCGTCACCAGCCTGATCAGCAGTCTTTGAAGCAACTTCTTTTACTAACTGAGCACCCATGTTCTCAACGGGGTCAGTCAGTTCAATTTCTTTGGCTACCGTCACACCGTCCTTGGTGATGGTGGGGGCGCCGAATTTCTTGTCGATAACCACGTTGCGGCCCTTAGGACCGAGGGTTACTTTCACGGCGTTAGCCAGCTTATCTACACCGCGCTTTAGCTTGTCGCGGCCGTCGGTGTCGAATTGGATGTTTTTAGCCATCTTATTTTTGGATAGAGAGGTAATTCAGGAAAAGAAAGGAAACCCTACAGAACGGCGAAAATATCAGACTCGCGCATGATCAGGTAATCCTGCCCATCAACGGTGATTTCAGTGCCGGCGTACTTACCGTAGAGCACTTGGTCGCCCACTTTTACCTGGGGAGCGATGAGGGTACCACTGTCGGCTACTTTGCCTTCGCCTATGGCCACTACTTCGCCGCGCTGGGGCTTTTCCTTGGCCGTATCGGGAATGATGATGCCCGACTTGGTTTTTTCCTCGGCGGCGGCTGGCGCGATAATCACGCGGTCGGCCAGCGGTTTCATGCTAAGTGACATATTGTACGTTTTGGTTGAAAGATGTTGAGTGAATAAACCCGTGCGCCGTTCCCGACACTTCTTGTGCCAGCCCACCCAAACCTGACATAATGGTCATGAAAGTGAACTTTTTTCAAGCTCTTTGCTATCCAATGGCTGCCAAACGTGTCAGGTCTGGCCGGACCTGACACGTTTGACAAACCACATAAAAAAGCCGGTGGCTCCCTGAAATGGGAACCACCGGCTATAGTTTCTGTCGCTCGCCACGAGGCGAAAGGTTTACTCGTTGGGAGTAGAGGCCGGCGTAGGCTGCTGAGTTTGTGGTGTTGTCTCTTGAGCGGGAGCCGATGCTGCCCGCTCATTAGGAGTGGCCGTGCCGGAAGCTGCTGGAGCGGTAGCACTAGGAGCGGCGCCAGGAATAGCTGGGGCAGTAGGTAGCTGAGTTTCGAGGGCACGCTGCTGGTTGATGCTGCGGGCCGGACCGGAGTTGTCGTTACCATTGAGTACATGAGTACCCAGCGTCAGTACCATCAAGCCTAGAGCAAAACCCCAAGTCAGACGCTCCAACAAATCACCAGTCCGCTTCACACCCATTAGGTTGGCCGCGCCGCCAGCACCAAACTGGTTCGACAGCCCACCGCCTTTCGGATTCTGGGCCAATACAACCAGGGCCAGAAGCAAGCAAACAAAAATAATCAGGGCAATGAGGGCAATATACATCTACTCGAAGGTTTGCAATTGTTGAATTTGGTCGGCAAAATACGCCTTTTTTTCCGGGTGGCGCACCATAAGCCGTTCATATATTTCAATAGCCTTAGTGATTTTGCCCTGCCGAGCCAAGATGCGGGCCAGACTTTCCGAGGCCAAACTGGGCTCAGCTACCGTACTGCGCACCGACAGATCGGCTTGGGCTTCGGTGGTTGGCGGCAGGGGCAAAGGGGCTCTAAACCGAGGCTTACTACGCAAAAACTTGTCAATCAGGTCAATGCTTTTTGGAATTGGCGGCGGCGCGGGTTGGTGCTGCTTCAGGTGCTGAAGCAGCAACGCATCAGGCTCGAAAAATGCGCTGGGGGGCAAATCTAGGGTATATTCGTCCTGAGCTTGCAGGCAAAAACCCAAGCGACTACCCAGACCGGGCGCGTAACCTACTTCCTCATCGGCCCAGAAAGATGGGATAACTACAGTTGATTTAGACGGCGCTTTCTCAACGTCGAATAGATTGTAGCTTGGAATAGCAACAGGCAAGGGCTGCGTTAAGCCAAACTCAAACCGCGAAGAGCCTGCTTCCACTGGCGGTCGAATGGGCGGCGCGACCGGTAATAACTCTACCTCTGCCGATAGAGAAGTGACCTCCGGCTCATTGAAAGCGGGAGGAGCATCCGAATCGGGGATTGCCTCGGTAGCCTCATTCCTCGGATACTCTATAGCCGCCTCATCTGCGGCTTCGGATACAAGTGCCGCCTCTGATTGCTCTTCTGTCGTGGCGTCTGTGTCAGCCGAAATAGTGACCTCAGGAGCTTGTGCTTCACTTCCTTCTATTATGCTCTCCTCTACTTCAATAGTAGTTGCTGACTCCTCCGGAGCCGGTTCTTCTACCAGAGTAGTATTAGTTTCGGTCGTAGAAGAGATTTCCTCAGCAAAAGTTACTTCTGAGTCCGGTTGGGGCGTATTTTTGGCCTCGTTATGCGGTTCCGGTCTTTCCTCCTCTGCTGTAGCTGTTACAACTGTCGGTTCTGGCTCTGTTACCTTCAGCATTGGGCTAGGGGGCACTTCTGGGGAGGCAAGCTCGGCGGCAGGCACGAGTGTATCTAATGTTTGGCCATATAGCAATTCCAGCTCAGATCCCGTGCTAGCGGGCGCGTCCTCCGCTTCTACTAGTTCGGCCTCTTCTATCGCCTCACTTATTGCCATGGCTGGCGCGAGCTGGGGAGCAATTTCGAGCAAAACGGGAGCTGTAGCCACGCGCGTTGCGTCAGCCGCGGCGGCTAGTTGCGCAGGCGGTAGCGGAGCCGGTAGCTCAATGAGAGTCCGCAGACGCTGCCGGTCCACGGCATAGGTGGCGGCGCGGCGTAAGCGCTGGGCAGCCAGCATACTACCGCGGTCATGGGCGGCCTTAGCCAGCAGCAAATGAGCCGTTTGACAGTAAGGGAAAGCAGCAGCCAACTGCTCCAACTCCTGAACTTCCGTCTCCGAAATACCCCCCAAGTTGTCCAGAATATGCAGCAGAGAGGCGCGGGTCATTGGTTTTAGGTGCTTGTTACTGATTTTGTGATTTAGTCAGCTCAAAGTTGAATGCTTATACCAGACGGATCTAGAGTGAGCGCTGGGTCAAACTTTTTGAGCCGACAACAATACGGTAATTTATCCACTAAACAGCCGAGTTTGGCCTAGCCCACTGTCCAAGTTCGTAGAAACTACCAGTTAGCCACCGACTTATTGAAAATGTCGGTAATGATATTGTTGGTGATTACCCGAACCCGCGGATCGTTGTTGATGGTCGAAATATCCGTGGTGGCGGAGAAGTTGTCGCTACTCTGAAAAGTCTGCTCCAAATCCTGCAACGGGTCTTTGGTATTCACAAACCGGACCTGCACCTGAATGGTCAGCCGGTTCTGACCGGCCTGGTCCACATTGCCTTCGCGCTGAATTGCCGCCGGCGCAAAGTCATACGCCGTAATGGCTCCCTCAAACTGCAAGTCGCCGTCGCGAGGCACGAGCTTGAGCGTAGTATTGCGCTGAAAATAGTCCTTGAAATCCTCCGTAAAGCGTTGAGAGAGAGAGGAAGGACCGTTGCTGGCGTTGTTCTGAAACGTAGCGATAGAAATAGTCTTTACTGCCGGGTCGATGTTGGTGCCCGTGAAAGAATACACACTGCAACTAGCCAGCAAAAACATTAAAACGCCCCCCAGCAGCCAACTGCTCCGGCGATTAAAGTTGCTCCAGGTCATACTGCTTGAGTTTACGGTATAAAGTGCGCTCCGAAATGCCCAGATCGTGTGCCGCATATTTGCGCTTGTTGTGGTGCTTTTTGAGCGCTTTCATGATCATTTCCTTCTCCTTGGCTTCTAGCGACAAGGTTTCTTCCTCCGTTTCGTGCGGAATGTCCTCTACACGTTGGGCCTCGTCGTCATAGTTAACCTCGTCACCTCCATCGTTCAAGTCATTAACGGGACGCGGCGTAATAAAGTACTCCCCAGGAGCATCCGGTGCGGCCGGCCGATTCAAGCGGCCGCCTTCGTAGGAAGGAGCTACATTTAAATTGTTGAACAAGTGACTGTTTTGACGCAACAGTTCCTGCGCTTCGGCTGGTCGCTGACCAGCCGCTAGGTCTAGTACCAACTTTTTCAAGTCGGTCATGTCACGCCGCATGTCGAAAAGCACTTTGTAAAGCAGGTCGCGCTCGGAGTATGTATTTGCTGAGCCGTCGGAGCCGGCGGCGCTGAGAAGCATGGGCAAGCGGCTGCTTTGGTCGGCGGGCAGATACTGGCGCAGGCGGGCCGCATCTAACTCGCGCTCCATCTCTAGCACCGACATTTGCTCGGCGATATTCTTTAGCTGACGAATGTTGCCAGGAAAACGAAAGCGCTGCAACTCGGCCACCGCATCGGGCGTGAGACTGATTGGCTTAACACGGTAACGCTCGGCAAAGTCAGTAGCAAACTTTCTGAATAGTAGATAAATATCATCGCCGCGTTCACGCAACGGTGGAACTGTAATGGGCACCGTATTGAGGCGGTAATACAGATCCTCACGGAATCGCCCTTCACGCACAGCGTCGAGCAGATTCACATTGCTGGCCGCCACTACGCGCACATCTGTCTTCTGCACTTTGCTGGCGCCCACCCGGATAAACTCACCGTTTTCGAGTACGCGCAGCAGCCGCGCCTGCGTACCTAGCGGCATCTCCCCGATTTCATCTAGGAACATGGTGCCTCCGTTGGTTACTTCAAAGTAACCTTTGCGCGCTTCGTTTGCACCCGTGAATGAGCCCTTCTCGTGCCCAAACAACTCGGAGTCAATGGTTCCTTCGGGAATGGCGCCGCAGTTAATGGCAATAAACTGTCCGTGCTTACGGGGCGACAGGGCGTGGATAATCTTGGAAAAGGATTCCTTACCCGAGCCACTTTCACCCGAAATCAGCACGGTCATATCAGTAGGTGCCACTTGGGCAGCCACCTGAATAGCGTAGTTCAGCGCCGGCGCATTGCCAATAATGCCGAAGCGTTGTTTGATAGATTGTATTTCGCTGGGAGTCAAAATCAGTAGATAGGTTTTCGTTGAAAAGACGAAAAGCGGCAGTATTTATTTTAAATCCGAAAAAGCTTCTTCTCTAAAAAGAGAGCCGATTCGCGCTTTAAACTGCTTTGCCGAAGAGCGTGCTGGCCGTGCAGTCGTGCACTAGCACATTTACGTAATCGCCTTTCTGAAAACCTTCTTTCGGGAAAATAACAACCTTGTTTTGATCGTTGCGCCCGCTCAGGAACTCATCGGAGCGTTTGGAGAAATTCTCAACCAGCACTTTGTGTACCTGCCCGATGGCGCGTTGGTTGCGGATGAGATTGTGCTTTTGTTGCACAGCAATGACCTCGGCCAAGCGGCGCTTTTTTACTTCCAACGGCACATCATCTTCCAACTTGCGCGCGGCCAGCGTGCCAGGGCGCTCCGAATAGAAGAACATATAGGCCATGTCGTACTGTACCTGCTCCATTAGGCTCAGCGTATCTTGGTGTTCTTCCTCGGTTTCAGAGCAGAAACCCGAAATCATGTCGGTGCTGATGGCGCAGTCGTCGCCTAAAATACGGCGAATGGCCTGCACCCGATCCTCATACCAAGGACGATCGTAGGTGCGGTTCATCAGCTTGAGTACTCGAGAATTACCACTTTGAGCGGGCAAGTGAATGTAATTGCAGATGTTGTCGTACCGCGCCATGGTGTGCAACACCTCGTCCGTAATATCCTTGGGATGAGAGGTAGAGAAGCGCACCCGCAACTCGGGGCTAAGCAGGGCTACTTGCTCCAACAGCTGCGCAAAATTCACTTGCTCCTGCCCATCATCGGATGCCCATTTGTAGCTGTCTACGTTTTGCCCTAGCAAGGTAACTTCCTTGTAGCCAGCAGCTATTAGGTCGCGGCACTCCTGCACGATGCTGTGGGCATCGCGGCTACGCTCGCGGCCCCGGGTGAAGGGAACCACACAGAAGGAGCACATATTATCGCAGCCCCGCATGATGCTCACAAAGGCGGATACGCCATTTGAGTTCAAGCGCACTGGCGTGATGTCGGCGTAGGTTTCCTCCCGGGAGAGCAATACGTTCACCGCTTTTTGCCCCCCATCCACTTCCTGAATCAGGCGGGGAAGGTCGCGGTAGGCATCGGGGCCCACTACTAAGTCTACAATTTTCTCTTCCTCTAAGAACTTGGTTTTCAGGCGCTCAGCCATGCAGCCCAGTACGCCAACCAATAGGCCCGGATTCCGCTTTTTGTGGCCGTTGATTTGAGAAAGTCGCATCCGTACCGTCTGTTCAGCCTTTTCGCGAATAGAGCAGGTGTTGAGTAGCACTAAGTCGGCACCTTCTAGCTGCTCCGTTGTGTCAAATCCTTCCTCAAAAAGGATAGAAGACACGATTTCGGAGTCGGAGAAATTCATCTGGCAACCGTAGCTCTCTATGTAGAGCTTGCGCTGCCGGCCCGTACGCGTAGCGGCGCTTACGCGCACCTCGCCACTGGGGGTATGTGCGTGGTCAGTAGTGGTTACTGGAGCCGGAGTATCTAGAAAGTCGAGAGTAAGAATGGGCTGCGACATAGCGGTCAAACACGAATAAGGAGGGCAAAGGTAAGTTTTTTAGGCTTAAAATGACAGAATGGCAGAGCTTGTTGTTTGCTAGCTCCGTTCATTTTTTGGTGCCTGATTATGTCTGCAACTGATAGTACAGATAGTAAAAGGAGCGAGAGTCTACGATATACTGGCCCCCAACACCCCTAGCAGCGCTTTTGCCTTCAGTAAGCACTCATTGTATTCCTGCTCCGGTACCGAGTCGTAGGTGATAGCCGAGCCGACCTGAAATGAGAGGTAACCCGTAGCGGCATTGTACTGCAAGCTGCGGATGACCACGTTAAAATCGAAGTCGCCGGAGGGCCAAATGACTCCCAAACTGCCGCTGTACAAACCGCGGCGGCTATGCTCGTAGTGTTCAATGAGTTGCATAGCCCTGATTTTGGGGGCGCCCGTCATGGAACCCATTGGAAAGGCCGCTCGAAGTACATCAACCAAGTCACAGTCGGAGCGGCGCTTGGCTTGCACCGATGATATCATTTGCCACACGTGGCGGAAGCCATATAAGCCGAATAGCTCGAGAACGTGCACCGAGCCCGTGAGGGCCACTCGGGCGAGGTCATTGCGCACTAAGTCCACAATCATCAGATTCTCAGCTTGCTCCTTTTCGTCGTGGCGTAGCTGCTGGCGTAGCTGTTCATCTTCGGTGGGCGTAGCGCCGCGACGAATAGTGCCTTTGATCGGCTGGGAAAGCAAAATATCGCCTTGCTGGCGCAAAAACCGCTCGGGTGACGCACAAAGCAAGTACCGATCTTGCCACTTATAGAATCCCGCGAAGGGTGTAGGAGAAGCAGTGTTGAGGTTGAGGAAAGTGCCAATCGGCTCTATTGCAACCTGTTCGGCGTAAAATTCTTGGCAAAGATTTAATTCGTAGACTTCCCCATTCAAAATATCTTCCTGAATAGCTGCTACCGCCGTCAGGTACTCGGTCTTCGGCATCCGAGCCTGCATTTCGGGCACCAAAGATGCCACTGGTTCCGGGACGATGGTGGCTAGGATTTCCTCTAAAATGCCCTCCACACCGTGAATCTCTAGGCTATCTGCTTGCCAGGTGAGCCAGAATTCGGGCTCAAAAAAATGAAGACTTGGAAAGGATAAACCGTCGAAATGATGGCTGTTGAGCGCTTCTATCTCATTCTTCAGTTCATAGCTCAGAATTCCGCAGCGAGGCGCGCGGGTAGGCAGTTGAAGCCAGGCCCGCAGCTCCGTCAGCGATGTAGGTGCCACGGCTAGAGTATTACGCACCGCTAGAAGACGCGAAAATGCCCCCTGAGGATAGGCAAGGTCATTGGGCTCGTAGTAGGCGCAGTACTGGAAACGGCTAGCCCAGTACAAGGCCTTAGCCCGGAACTCGGCGGGCGTAATTGGTAAACTGGAGAGCGGAATGATTGACACGCTACGAAGGTAGGACCCAAGGCAGTGTTTTACCCTACTTAAGCTCAGCCAGCGCCACTTTTGCCTTCATATCCGTGCTGTTTTTGTACTCATGCTTCGGATAATGAAGGGCCTGCTGGAAATAAGTGCGAGCAAGCTGAGTTTGACCGACTGCCTGATACAAATACCCGAGCTGCAAAGCCGCCTGGGGGGCAAAATAGTAGGGTGCCTGACCCCGCGCCAGCGCAATAGTGCGAGCGTAGTAGCGCCGGGCCGAATCCAGTTGGCCGAGCCCATGGTAAGCGCGGGCGCGACGGTAAGGCGCTTCCAATTGGTCGCGTAGCGTCGTGCGCTGGGTGCTGGTAAAGGTTTGCAGCGTTGTGAGGGCCTCTTGGTAGTAGCCGCCGTCGAGCTGGAGGCGGGCCCGCGTTAGAATAGGATTTAGAGGCGTTTTATCCTCGTAAAAACGTTGGGCGTAAGTATCCTCCTCTACTACGGTTCGTCCTCCAGCGGCAATCTGCTGGCGGTAGCGGTCGGCAGCTGTCTGTTTGCCGCCGAGCCAGGCGGCCAGATACAGCTTGAAGGCCGCTGACTTGCGGTAGTGCTGGCCGCGGTAGAGCTGCAGAAACTGCAGGTTCTCTCGCTCCGACGCCGCGTATTGACCTTGATAAAGCAGTAAGTCGGCGGCCATGTGGTGCAGGTAGGGCACGGGCAGATACGTCGGGCCGATCGGGCGGGCTCGGAAAGCAGCCAAGGCGCGGTCGGTGTGGTGCAGCTTCTTATTCTGGCTGATAACCAAGAAGGCAACCAGCAAATTGTCGGGCTGCTGGGCGGCGAGGCGCGTAACTAGTTGGGTCGTTTCGGTGCTGCGCCGGAAGTAAGTCTCCTCGATAAGAGCCAAAATAAGCTGGCTCTCCAGTTGAAAGTCGTGAGGCTGCTGAGCTGCGGCGCGTAGGTGCTTCAGGCCGCCGTCCACGCTGCCATTCAAGCCCAGCAGCCGCAAAAACCATCGGTAACCTTCGGGCAACGACCCAATAGCGAACTGCAACATCCCCAGCGACTTACGCGCTGGTAGATAGTCGGGGTAGCGCTTGACTACCGTTTGCATCTGTTGGTAGGCCTGGCGCAGATTCCAAGCACCCTGAACCTCATGCTCGAATACAACCTGAGTCACGGCCCGATGCAGACTGATTTCAGCCCGGGCGTAGTCGCGCAGGGGCGTCTGGGGGGCTTTTTCCAGTGCGCTAATGCGCTGTTCCTGCTTTTCCTGAATGGTCGAATAGCGCGTTGCATCCTGGCTGATCAGGATTTCTACCATCTCTATGCAATCAGCAACGAGCAGGGTGCCAGGGCTAGCTGGGTTTTCGGTGCGGAGTAAGGCGCGGGCAGCGGGTACGCGCAGCTTTAGCAGTTCAGCATAAGCGTGGGCCTGATTAGGTGTCAGAGCGGCCATGGGGGGCTTTTGCGCGGCCAACAATTTCAGCGGGGAAGCGCTAAGGCAGGCACAGAGATTTGCGAAGGAGAACAGACAGACCAGGAGGAGCATTCTCTGCGCTCCTCTGCGTAACCCTCTGCGTGCCTCTGCGGGAAATATCATCTGCACCATAACGAAAAAAGGAACGACACCGGGCCGTTCCTTCCTTCTAATCTAATATCTCAACTATAATTAAGCAGCCTTCAAGTCTACGTCGGCCAAAACCCGTCCGCAGTGCTCGCACACGATGATCTTCTTGTGCGAAATAATGTCGGCTTGGCGCTGGGGCGGCACGGTGTTAAAGCAGCCACCGCAAGCGTCGCGCTTTACGGTCACTACGGCCAGGCCGTTGCGCACGTTGCCGCGGATGCGGGTGTAGGCCATCAACAAGCGCTCCTCAATGGGCTTCACGGCGCCGTCACGCTCAGTCATGAGCTTCTTCTCGTCGGCTTCGCTTTCGCCTACAATGGTTTGCAGCTCGCCCTGCTTATTTGCCAAGTCCTTGCGGCGCTCGTCGAGACGCTGCTTAGTGCCGGCGATTTCGTTGTTTTTCTGCTCAATCTGATATTGAGCTTCTTTTATTTTCTTCTCGGAAATCTGAATTTCTAGACGCTGCAATTCAATTTCCTTGGCAATAGCCTCGTATTCGCGGTTGTTGCGCACGTTTTGCTGCTGCTCCTCATACTTACGAATAAGTCCTTCCGCATCTTTGGCAGCCTGCTTGCGCTGCTTGATTTGGTCGTTGAGGCCTGAAATCTCCTCGTCAAACTTGCCTACACGCACTTCGTAGCCGATAATTTCGTCCTCCAGATCACGAACTTCCTCGGGCAAGTCACCGCGTACACGACGAATTTCATCGAGCTGCGAATCAATGCGCTGCAGGTTTAATAGGGCCTCCAGCTTGTTGGCAACGGGGGTTTCCGCGGTAGGGTTAGAAGTCATAACGGACGGGGTTGGTGAGGGTCTCTGCGATTAAGACCGCAAAAGTACTCGAAAACGTTGAGGTTAGCAATTCTTGAAATAGCTCGCTGGTGAATTGTTCGCTCTCAAAATGGCCCACGTCGCAGAGCAATAGCTGGCCTTCGGGGCCGAAGAACTCATGGTATTTCAGGTCTCCGGTCACGTAGGCATCGGCGCCGGCCGCGCGAGCTTTGTTGAGGAGAAAGCTGCCGGCTCCACCGCACAAAGCCACGCGGCAAATAGGTTGGTCGAAGTCGGTGTGCTTTACCACCGGTACGCCCAGGGCCGCGCGCAGCCGCTGCCGAAACGCCGCCGGCGCCAGCGGTTCAGGCAAATCACCGATCATTCCGGCCCCTACATCCTGGTTTTCGTTTTCGAGCTTGACTATTTCATAAGCCACTTCCTCATAGGGGTGGGCTTGTTTCAAGACTCGGAGCACGCTTTTCTGCTGGTGCAGAGGCAGTAGCACTTCTACCCGCTGCTCGGGAGTAGTCTCAGGCTGGCCGGGCTGGCCCTGGAAGGGTTGAGTATCAGGGCCGGGAGTGAAGGTGCCCACGCCATCGGAGCGAAAGCTGCACTCGGAATAGTCACCGATTTGGCCCGCCCCGGCTTGGTAGAGCGCTTGCAATACAGCTTCGGTATGAGTGGGTGGGATGTACGTAATTAGCTTAGCTAAATTACCGCTGGTAGGGGCTAAAATGCGCAGATTCTGCAAACCCAATTTCTCGCCCAACTTCCGGTTTACGCCGTGTCGCACATTATCTAGGTTGGTGTGGGCAGCATAGATGGCAATATCGTTTTTCAAGGCTTTGAGCAAGATGCGCTCCACTTCAGTCGCTCCAGTCAAGCTTTTTAAGGGTCGAAAAATGACCGGATGGTGAGCCACCACCACATTACAGCCCCGTTGTAGGGCTTCGTCGAGGACGGCCGGGGTGCAGTCGAGCGCAATCAGGACGCCAGTTACTTCGGCCCGTGGGTCGCCGCACTGTAAGCCGGCATTGTCATACGATTCTTGGTAGGCGAGGGGCGCCGCCTTTTCAAGGGCGCGGGCAAGGTCAGCAACGGTGGGCATTGGAGTAGAGCAAAAACTATAAATGAGGAATAAGAGGGTAGCTAGTTACTCTAACTACCCTTGGGCTTTACAATATGTGGGCCGCTGCAAGTTGTAGCAATCATTCGATTTCTTCCTTACTGCATTACGCCAGTCAACACCTCAACGTAGCGCGCCACGTTTGCAGTCAGGTCGCGGCGCTTGTACTGCATCAGGTAGCGCGGGTGATCCAGTATATGAATGTGGTCAAACAAGCGCAATTCCTGGTTCCAGCGCGTCAGGTACTGCCCATTGCGGCGGCCAAGGCACACAACTACGTCGCGGCGCAGGCCTACTTCCTCTACCTGCCGCTGCAATGAAAGCCGGATGGCAGGATCCAGCGCTGTGGTGAGGGCAGGAGCATCGTAATAGTTGTAATTGCGCCCCTCGCGCAGCAATACATGGGGGTAGAGCGAGCCTAGGTAACAGTGCCAAAAGAAAACGGCGGGGCCACCTATAGCCTGAACCACGGCGTGCACAAACTGGCTCGAAGGCTCACGCTGCTGGGGGAGCTCATTCGGAATACCGTAGGCTGCCAGCGCCACTGGGTCGGTGAAGGCTACGCCGGTGCGGCCGTTGCCTAGCCGGCCGGGGTTGATGCCCAGCAAGCCGACACGGGGCTGATTGTCAGTGTAATACTGGGCGGCAAACTGACTGAATAAGGCCAGGGGTATTGGCTCTTGATAAGGACTGAGCGCCTGCACGTTGTCGGGGAGAGCATCGGGTAGGGGAAAGCTGGTCAGGAATTGACGCAGGCGAGTGGCAAATGTTGACATAGGAGCAGAGCAGTTGCTGTGCATACGAGAAGCAGACTAGAAACAGCAAAAGTGGCGTACTCTGCATTTCCCCGTACTTTTGCCCCCCACGCGCTTTTCTCGCCCAATGCCTCATCTGCTCACCCTGTTGTTGCTCCCCTTTGCTTGGCTGTACGCCGGAGTGATGGGCGTGCGAAACTGGCTGTATGATAAGGGTTTAAAAGCATCAACAGCTTTCACTACGCCGCTGATCAGCGTGGGTAACCTACGTGTGGGCGGCACCGGTAAAACGCCGCACGTGGCTTGGCTAGTAGCCGAGCTGCGGGCCCAGGGCGCAAAACCCGCCATTCTGAGCCGGGGCTACGGACGGCGCACTAAAGGCTACTACCTGGCTGATGCCACCGCTACCGCCGCGACCATCGGCGACGAGCCCCAGCAACAGTATCAAGCCTTTGGGGGGCAAATTCCGGTCGCGGTGGCCGAAGATCGGTGCGCAGGGCTTCGCCAACTCCTAAGCGCCCAGCCCGAGCTAACGACCATAGTGCTGGACGATGCCTACCAGCACCGGCGCGTGCGCCCCGCCCTGAGCATTCTCCTCACCGAGCAGCAGCGCCCGTTTTACACCGACTATGTGCTGCCCGCCGGTCGCCTGCGCGAAAGCCGCCGTGGGGCCCGTCGCGCCGATGCCGTGGTGGTTACGAAGTGCGCCGCGCAGTTGAGCGCTGCCCAGCGCCAAGACATCACCCGGCAGATACAGCACTACACCCGGCCAGCGGTGCCCGTGCTATTTTCGACCTATACCTACGGTGAGCCAGTGGCCGTTGGTAGCCTGAAAATGCCCCCCAGCAAGGCCATTGTCTTGCTAACGGGCATCGCTCAGCCCGAGCCGTTGCGCGCGTATCTGGCCACAAGTGGCTACCATATTGTTCGTCACGCTAACTTCGCTGATCATCATGCTTTCACAGCAACGGAGGTGGCCAGCATAGCTGCACAATTACAGCCCGGTCAGTGCGTTTTTACTACCCAAAAGGATGCTGTGCGCCTGCTGGAACCCCACTTGCAAGCCATAGTAGCAGAATTACCCATTTTTTATATTCCGATTACCGTGCAGTTTTTGGCCGATGATGCCGCCCGCCTTCGGCAATTGCTTTCTCCTTATTTTCAGCCCCAAGCTGTTGTCTGACTTTTTGCTCCCTTTGTTTTTCGCTGCGCCCCCGTCGTACCGCCCGACTCCGGCCAAGGCTTTGTTTGTTCGCCAGTTCGCTCGCTGGTTCTGTGTGCTGATTTTGCTGTTGGGGGGCATTTTGAGCTTTCATAGTGCGCACGCGCAAATCGTGGACGACACGACGAAAACCCTGTATGGCCCCAAAACTACCCTGGTCATTCGGGAGGCCGATGTGCTGCGCGACAAGCACGAAGGGCGGATGATAGACACAACCCTGGTGGGCATACAGCAGGCGCGCAACTGGTACCACGACAGCTCTTTTCAGCAGGATCTAGGCAATGGCGGTACTGCCTCGCGCCGGTTGCTGTGGGAGCCTAACACTCAGCTTGGCGCTCGCCTGGGCCGCAATGTATTCGACAAATACATGCGCAACTCGGCTACCATTCCCTACTACGACACCCGCTCGCCCTATACGTTCTTTCGCTTCGTGCAGGGCAGCACTGGTGAGCAAGTATTTGAGGTGTCCTATGCCCGCAGCATCAAGCGCAATGCCAACGTAGGCTTCGCGTACGAGCGGTTTTCTTCCAACAAGATATTCACCAATGCAGGCACGGAAGGCCTCACCCGCCACTCGGGCGTACTTTTCTTTGTGCGCTACCAGACCACCGATGATCGGTATCATTTGCTCTTCAACGTGAATACTGGCCGCCATCAAGCCGTGGAGCAAGGCGGTATTCGACCTCAGCCTGCCGATATTGGAGAAAATAACGTGGTGAGAACAAGGAATCTGTTTGACTACGGCGAGGAGCAGGTGTGGCTTACCGGGGCCCGCAACTTCGATAAGCGGGACCGTATCCATCTGGCCCAGACGTATCGTTTGCTAGGACGTGGACTCACGGCTTTTCATGTGTTGGACATCAGCCGCCAAACTAACCGCTACAACGACATCACAATTCCCCGGGGCGACGCGGCCCCGCTGTACTATCCCCGCACCACGCTAAGTCCTACCATCACAAACGACTCAGTGCGGTTTACGCAGGTAGAAAACTCCGTAGGCGTACTGGGTGCCACCAAGCTGGTAGAATATCGGCTTTATGGCCGGCACCGCCTAGCTACCTTAGACGCGGGCAGTTTGATTGACCCTAGCGTTACCATTGGAAACCTGCCAGATCGTACCTACAACCAGATTTTTCTGGGGGGCAATGCTGCGTTTCGCTACCGCATATTTGGAGTGGAAGCGGCCGGAGAAGTCAAAATCCCTGATATCACGAAGCCAGGTCCCGCACGTGGCGTAATTGAATACTGGGGACGGGCCGCTGCTCGCACCGGGCCCATCACGGCCGAGCTTTATAGTGCTACCTATTCTCCCACGCTCACCGAGCGCGAGTTCCGAGGCAATCATTATGAGTGGAATAACTACGGCTTTGATAACACCTTCGTCAACCAGCTCTCGGGCCGCCTCGATCAAACCCTGGGCCGGCAGCGCTTTCAGGCATCCGTCGCCGTCGCGAATATTTCCAACCTGGTGTACTATAATCAACGGGCCGAGCCGGCTCAGCTTTCCGATCAGCTCCAGCTGGTAATTGTAGGCGTGCGCCACCGCTTCCAAATAGGCAATTTCTTCGCCGACAACCAGGCCACCTATACGCTGGGCGGCGACCAGGAAGGGCTGCGCATCCCGGCCATTGTGGCTGACGCAAAGATTTACTACCAGGGCTATATTTTTAAGAAGGCGTTGTTTGGTCAAATTGGCTCGGAGCTGTACTACCAGTCGCGCTTCCGAGCCTACGACTACAGCCCCAGCACCCAGCAGTTTTTTGTGCAAGACCACTTCACTATTCGCCGGTATTCCCTGCTCGATGCTTTCGTGAACGTGGATATCCGCACAGTGTCCGTGTTCCTGAAAATGGCTTACCTCAATCAGGGCCTGCACCGCAATGGCTACTTCACTACCCCTTACTATACTAGCTTGCCCAGGCGATTCGAAGTAGGGTTGAAGTGGCAGTTTTTTGACTAGAAATATTCAGCTAAATCATTGAAGGCGTATGTCATACGGAGCATTCTGCGCATGACGTTCTTTCAATAATCATCCCATGGAACAAGAGCCTAAAGAAAAAACCATCCTCAAACTCAAGCTGAATACCGACCCGCGCTGGGTGGATATTGCTAGCAAGAACATCGAGGATATTCTCGTTGACCATGCGTACTGCGAGCAAAAAGCGGCCAGTACGGGCATTAGCCTGATCGTGAAGTACCCCGAAAAAACACGGCTGGTTGATGAACTTACGGAGCTAGTTGCCGAGGAGTGGGCCCACTTCGAGCGGGTGCTGCACGAGCTGCGCAAGCGGGGCCACGCTCTGGGGCGGCCACGCCGCGATGAGTACGTGGTGCAGCTCATGGCCCACGTGCGCAAAGGCGGCCCGCGCGAGCGGCAGCTGATGGATCAGCTACTGGTAAGCGCGCTGATTGAAGCCCGTAGCTGCGAGCGGTTTAAGCTCCTATGGAAGCACATTCCCGATCCCGACTTGTCGAAATTCTACTACGAGCTGATGGTATCGGAAGCGGGCCATTTCGTGAGCTACGTGGAGCTGGCTAAGGAGTATTGCGACAAGCAAGAGGTAGACACCCGCTTGCAGGAGTTGCTCAAAATAGAAGGTGATATCGTAACCAACCTGCCCGTGCGCGACGACCGGATGCACTAAGCGCTCTAGCAACGAAGCATCGCCCCACGCTGATCCAGGCTTGGGACCTGACTCAAATATTAAAAAGCGCCTCGGTTATACCAGAAAAAGCCCCCCAGCCGTAACATATACGGTTGGGGGGCTTTTTTAAGCGTCGATTAAAGACTAGTCGGCCACCTTGGGATTCACCGGAACCTCGACTGATTGGGAAGAAAGCAAGCCCGCCGGCACCGACAGCTCGCCCGTGTGCGCATCGATGAGGCCATTGCGCTCGTCCTCAATGTTGGTGGCCTGAGTGTACACATCACCGGCGATGGGGCGGGCGCGCAGCTCTCGTTTGAAGTCGCTGATGCGCTCGGTCCGCTCGGCGGCATCCTTGGGACCGCCATAGTCAGGGAAGCCGAAGCCGCCCCACTCGCTGACCACCAACGGCACTTGCCGCCGGTAGAAGAACGGGTCGCCCACCACGAGGGGAAAGGCCGCTGTGCCTTCCATTTCGCCCCCCACCAGACGGTCGAGCAGTTCCTGCCAGCGCGCGAGGTCGGGGGTATAAAGGTGGGCTGTCAGCAGGTCTGACTTCAGGCGGCCCGTGTGGGAAATGTGATGCCAGCCGTCATTGTCCACTACCAGAAACTGCGGGTGGGCAATTTGCATGTAGTGGTACATGTCCACGATATACCGTTGAGTATCAGGGTTGGTGGCAATGTCCTGGGCGCCCCAATCTTCGTTGTACAGACTCCAAATGACCACCGATGGGTGCGTTTCGATAAGCGCTACCATACGCAGCAGTTCGGCTTGGTGGTTCTGGCGGCTGCGCGGCGTAGAGCTGTGCGGACTTGGCACTTCTACCCACAGAAGCAATCCCAGCTCGTCGGCTAGGTTGTAAATGCGCGGATCAACCCCCGCAATATGTACGCGCACTAGGTTGCAGCCCAGCTCCTTCATGGCGTACATATGGCGCTTCATCTCCTCGTAAGTAGCCGTGCCCGGCTGATACAGAATGCCGTCGAGGTAGATTGATTCATTGTTGAGGTACACGTACCGCCCCCGCGACTCAATCTTGCGCAGGCCAAAGTGCGACTCAATTTGGGCTACATAATCTTCGCTATCAATAAGTTGTGCCACAAGGCGGTAGAGGTGGGGCGCGCCGGGCGCCCACAGCGCCGCACCGGGTAGCTCCAGCACCACTCGCTGCTGCTTTTGCCCCGCTTCCAGCCGTAGCGGAAAGTCGGATGTAGCCAGGGGGTGAGCATCCTCGTCCGCGTCGCGCTCAAACACCTGCAGACGCAGCGTGTAGCAGCCTGGGTCGTGAATACGGGTGGTGAGGTTGAAGCGCACGAGCTGGTCTTCTACCACGCTCACCACGCCTACGCGGGAGCGCAGCCGATTGCGCTCTACCACTTCCAGCCACACGCTGCGCACGGCCCCGGTGTAGGTTTGGTACCAGATACCGCCGCGCTTGTACACGTGCGATTCCTGCTTACCGCGGGGCGTTTCGGCGTCCATGGTATCGGCAATGCGCACCGTCAGGCGGTTTACTATGTGCAAGCTCTCTTCGTTGAGCTCGTAAGAAAATGACGTGTATTCGCCATAGTGCACTTCTTCTCCCTCCACCGTCCGGAGCAGGCGCCCATTGAGCCACACGCGGGTTTCGTAGCCGCAAGCCCCAAATGTGAGCTGTAGCATTGTGCGCGCCTCCGGCTCGTCTAGCTCGGGCAGGGTGAACTCGCGCTCGTACCAAGCCACGATCTTGTCGTGCCAGCCGGCGGGGTGAGACTGGCCTTTCGCCTCAGCCATGTGCTCTTCAATAGAGCCAGGCCATTGAGCCGTATGCTTGTAATCATAGCCTAGATACCAGCCGTCGCGCAGACCCGAGTCGGCGTCGTCAACGGCAAAGCGCCACTCGCCATCAAGCAGAGAATAGGAGTTGAGCCGGAGCACGGCCCGGGGCAGGGGATTCGAGACGTCTTCGGCCAGGCGGTCTTCTTCTTTGCTGGCTGAAAGGCCGTAGTTGGAATGGTTAAGATCCATACGGGCAAGGTGGTTAAGGTAGTCGGACGAAAGCGCTCAAGGCGAGTCAAGAGGTAGGGCGCAGAAAAAATGCCCCCAGCTTACCATACGGGGCAATTTGATTCTTGTATAACCTTGATTACAAAAGAACGCTTCAATAGCGCTATTCTAAGAGGTTATTGGGGGTGAAAGAACGAAGCTGCTCCTTGTAAACGTGCAAAATCAAAGTAAGTGATATAGAGGCACATTGTTTGCAATGCTGTTATTAACCAGCAACAAGGCGGAGTTTCCTTGATTTCAAGCGGTTATTTTGTAAAAATTTCACTTGGACGTAATCAGGATATCTGGATAATGTCCATATTTATGGCTATGAAAAGCTTTTTTACTCTTGTTTTCCTGTTTTGCGCTTCTTTGGCTTTTGCCCAGACAGAGGCGACACCACCTGCAACTGTGAAGCTGAACTTCTGCGGTCAAGATCTTGAGTCGCCCGAGGGATGCGTGAGCCAGAGTCCGTACCAAGTGAAGTGCGATAAATACGAGCTGACTTGGCTGTACATGGACTACGCGGTAATGCGAACGGCGCCAGAAGAATTTGCCAAGCAAATGAAGAAGGCGCACAAGAAAACGGATATGATGCCTTTTGAAGGTTTTATCCTTGGTAAACCAGCTAAAGGCTACAAGCTAAGCTATGTAACGGAAGAAGGGGGCGTGGCCTACCAGCTTATTGTGTCGGGAGTAGCCAACGGGCAGCCCGTGCTGATACAGCTCACCCTAGATATTGACCCCTACAAAAACGAAGATATTCCTGCGTTGCCCCGCCAAATTGTGCAGCTTTCTCCCGCAACTCACCTCACTACCGCCAAGTAACAGCAAGGCCGGTTCAAACCAAAAAAGCCCCCCAGATGACTTCTTAAGTCGTCTGGGGGGCTTTTTTGCTGAATGCTTAAGTAAGTGAGCACTCAAAGTTTCGGGCAAAAGACCGATGCCGAGCTGAGGCAAATCAGGTCTTTTGCTTCTTTTTTTTGGCCGCTGGAAACAGAATGTTATTTAGAATTAGGCGGTAGCCGGGCGAATTAGGATGCAGAGCTAGGTCGGTGGGCTCTTCTTCCACTAAGTGCTGATAATCTTCGGGGTCGTGGCCGCCGTAAAACGTCCAGGTGCCTTTGCCCAGGGTGCCATGCATGTAGCGCACCTCCCCCGACTGCTTGTTTTCGCCCATCACAATCACATCGGACTTCACCAGGCTTTTGCGAAAGGCCGTAGTTTGACCCATAAAGCCTTTCACAGTCTTTTCGTGGTTTTGGGTGAGCATCGTGGGCACCGGGTCATATTTCGCCGAGAAGGTGAAGAGCTGGAAATAGTCGTTGTCTTCGTACACGCCGCGCTCGTAGGGCTGCATATCAATGCTGGAATACTCGTACTGATAGGGGTCGCGCACGAGCTGAAAGTCCTTGAAAGCCAGCGTGCGATTGAAGTTGAGCTTACTCTGGGCCTGTGGATCGGCGGGGTCGCCGTCGTACATACTTTCTACCATATCCAGGCCGAGGCCAGCCAGGGCAATATCATAAGAGTCGGTGGCCGAGCACATGGCAAACAAAAAGCCCCCCCCGGCAATGAACTCCTGCATTTTGACCGTCACGGCGCCTTTCATCTGGCTTACTTTCGCGAAGCCGTTGCGCTTAGCCGCGGCTTCCGAGTCCCGCTGCTGCCGCTGATACCAAGGGCGGTTGCGGTAGGAGGCGTAAAACTTACCGTACTGGCCAGTGAAGTCTTCGTGGTGCAGGTGCAGCCAATCGTACTTAGGCAAGTCGCCACGCAGCACTTCGTCGTCATAAATCTGGGTGTAAGGAATTTCGGCATAGGCCAGTACCATCGTCACCGCGTCGTCCCAGGGCTGCTTGTCCTTGGGCGTGTACACTGCAATCTTGGGCACCTTCTCCAGCTTCATGATGTCCATGTTGGCGTCGGGATTGGCAATTTCCTGCAAAATGCTACCGTATTGGGCCGAGGAAATAACCTGAAAGCTGACGCCGCGCACGGTCAACTCGTTCTCGATGCCCGGCCCGGCGGCGCAGGAAAAAGCCCCCCCGCGGTAGTTGAGCAGCCAATCTACTTCTACCTGCTTGCTAAGCAGCCAGTAGGTAGCACCATAAGCTTTCAAATGTTCTTTCTGCGCCTTATCCATCGGAATCAGGATCTGGTTGGCCCAAGCGGCCAGCGGAGCACCGAGCCACAGGGCCACTAGCAACAGCAGAAACGAAAGGCGTTTTACAAGCATCAGATTCTTACGTTCAAAAGGTGAGCAGGCAGAACACTAGATTAGACAACCACAATTCGCGAATAACGCTTAAGGCAGCCAAGTAGGTGATACAACGAGGAAAATCAGCGAAAACACAAAAATCAGCGCTGCCCCATGATTTAAAGGTACTAAAACCCGGCCGGAGTCTGCCCAAAACCGGCTACCTTGCATGAGCAGTCGTCAGCTCAAATCAGGCTCAGTGGCTCATTCAGGCCGCTTTGAGAACATTTTCGGGCAGCCTTCCTATTTACGTTTTGTCGCCACTTGGCCGCCATTATGCACTTGCTAGAAAACATCCGCGAGGCTTTCCGTTCCATCCAGAGCAACCTGTTGCGCACCGTGCTCACGGCCCTTATCGTGAGCATTGGCATTATGTCGCTGGTGGGCATTCTCACGGCCATCGACGCCATCAAGTCGTCCTTAACCAATACGTTTGCCAGTCTGGGGGCCAATTCTTTTGAGCTGACGGCAAAGGGTTATACCAACCGCTTCCGGCGCGGCGGCGTGCAGGGGCGTACTTATCCAGCCATTAGCTACTTACAGGCCCGCCAGTATAAAGAGCGCCTCGGCGACGACGCCCAGGTGGGCATTTCAGCTTTTGTTGCCGGGGCCACCGAAGTAAAAGCCGGTGGGCTCAAGACGAACCCCAACATGCAGGTAATTGCCGGCGACGAGAATTACCTGCGCATTCAAAGCTATAACCTGGAAGCCGGCCGTTCCTTTTCGCCCCGCGAGCTGGAGGAAGGCGCCAATGTGGCCATTGTAGGCACTGAAATAAAGGATAAGCTTTTCCCCAATCAATCCGCCGTCGATCAGTACGTGTTCTTCCTGGGCCAGCGCTTCCAAATTATTGGGCAACTGGAAGCCAGCGGCAGCGGCATGGGTGGGGGCGGGGGCGCCGACCGACTCGTACTTATTCCCCTGATTACTGGTAATCAGATGCCCCGGCAGCGGGCCCTCACCTACGATATCAAAACCGCCACCACTGACCCCGACAACCTGACCTTTATCATGGGTCAGGCCACCGGCATCATGCGCGCCGTGCGTGGCGACCGGCTTGGGCAGGAAGATTCGTTCGAGATGGAGCGCAGCGACTCCGCCGTCGCCACTCTCGACAGCCTGTCGGGAAATCTGCGTACGGGAGGCTTTATTGTCGGCTTTATTACGCTGCTCGGCGCCAGCATCGCCCTCATGAATATCATGATGGTGTCGGTGACGGAGCGCACCCGCGAAATCGGTATCCGCAAGGCTCTGGGCGCAACGGCCATCCAGATTCGTCAGCAGTTTCTCATCGAAGCCATCGTGATTTGTGTGATGGGCGGCGCGTTGGGTATTGTGCTGGGCGTGGCCGGTGGCAACGCTATTTCGCTCTTTATTCCGGGCGGCGGCACGTTCCTGGTGCCATGGCTATGGATGATGGTGGGCCTAGTAATCTGCGTAAGCGTGGGCCTAGCCTCCGGCTATTATCCCGCCAGCAAAGCCGCCGGCCTCGACCCGATTGAGTCCTTACGCTACGAGTAAGCCAGAGCTGGAGCCGCAAATACCGCACGCCGCATAATCCCGAGCGTTGCACTAGTAAAGTAGGTGGGGAGATGAAGGCTGCCTAATCACGGATGTCTAGACTAGCTTTTGATTTAGGTTGGGGGGCAGATTTGCTTGTCCACACCACATTAAACTAGTGTCACTCACTAGTGGGCTTTCTTCATTCCTGAAAATTTTCGGGAATCGTTATGCTAAGCAAAGCCGAAGCACCTCCGCCGCTTCATTGCGCCGACAATAACTATCACAGTAAACATGCTCCGACAGGCAGAAGCCAGATCGATCATGACAAAACAGCGCTTTTGACTGATCCCAATCAGAGCTTTAAGATGGTAGAGTATAGATATAGCTAATCGGTTGAAACCCGGTCAAATCTTGCTGATTCATCTGTAGTGCGGCTGGGGAGTTATGCTTATGCCAAATACATAAACATCTCTCATAAAAATGGTCATTATTCTCATGGGACTTGCCCAAGATTTTTAAGCACCGCTCACCTGCCGCCGGGCCGCTGAATATTTCTCAGCTGTATACATACCTCATGCAGCCTGTGCTGATGGCTGGTCGTCTGCCCACGTTGTGGCAGCAGCTATGTATGGCATATTGTGGGGGAGTTGCTTTTGCTGCCACAAGATGCTGAGCTGCCAGAAGTGCGAGTGCCTGAGAAGGATATTACAAAGAGTATGATAATCTATCTCACGGCCCCCTCGGCCCGGAGCAACCCTCTACTCGAAAAACTTAGACCTGCGCCCGCAGTTTGAAACCACCACCCAAAATGTAGATTATCTGGCCTTCCTCAAAGCTCGAGGCTCGGGTCTGATTGAGGTCAGCGCGACGATGGTATGAAGCAGGGAGGAGCGAGTGTCGCCGAATATTTCGATCTGGTCGATCCGCGCGCTATAACTACGAGTCTGAATTGATAAAAAATTAGCCTTTCGCTAACACGCTTCCCAAGTATTTTTATTGTCGGGCCCGACAGGGCGATGATGCTGGCTTTGGTGCGCTAATGTAAGAGATAGTCGCTTGTTTACTCATTTGTTATATCTTGCTTTCGATTTCAATATAAAACATTTGGGTATGACTAAAGATACGACTGTTGGTCAGCGCTTTTCGGAGTTTATTGCTTACTTAGGTATCTCAAAAAATGCTTTTGCAGCCTCCCTTGACAAGACGGCTACCGTTATTCAACATTTAGTAGACGAGCGTAATAAGCCAGGGTTTGACCTTTTGTGTAAGGTATTTGAAGTATATCCAAATCTGTCTAAAGACTGGCTACTGCAAGGCAACGGACCGATGCTTGCGGAGGAACTGACTGGAGTAGCCAGCCAGGTTACTTCCACAGAAAACACGTCTGTGAAACCTGTATCCGCTAAAGAAAAGCCCCCCGTGGCTGTGGCTACCACTCCGGCTGCTGTTTCCGTGGCCCAGCCCGCTGCTGAAACTTCTACACCACAAACTCCCGCTGCTCCCGAACCTGTAGCAGCCAATCTGGCAGCAAAGCCTGAGCCTGCTGCTCCTACGCAACCACCAACGCCCCAAGCCGCTGCGGCCACGCCCACGCCCCCAGCAACGTCTGCAATTTTTGCTGATACTAGTTGGCAAACTGCGCTTTACACTCAGCAAATGGCGCATCAGCTAGCAATGGCCGAGCTACGCAACCAGCATTTGCAGGAGCAGCAGCGTTTAATGCAGCAGATGCTGGATTTGATGCAGCGAAAAATGTAAGCTGTGTATCCATTCGTATTAAAGGCAACCGTAGCTAATAGTGTCGCTGTTTAAACTAGATTGAGCAACAAAAAGGCCCTAGCTATATAGCTAGGGCCTTTTTGTTTATAATGACTTATACATATAATGCCTCTCGTTAGAAAGAAGCAATCGTTTAGTGCTGCAATACTTCGAAGCCTATTTCCTCAGCTTCCATCTGCCCTTGTGGATTGACGGCTATCAGGCGCAGGCGCTTTAGCTCGCCTACTAGCAATGGGTCGTACTTGGCGGCTACCCGAATATAATTGGGCGTGAAGCCTTCCATTACGCCATTTGTCACATCGTCTTCAAACAGCACATCAGTTTCCTGGCCTGTGTGCTGCTCGTAGAAATGGCGCTTTTTTTTCTCCGAAAGGCTGCGCAACTGCGTAGTGCGATCGTGACGCACGCGGTCCTGCACGCGCCCGGACAGGGTGGGCGCCAGCGTATTCTCACGCTCCGAATAAGGGAAAACGTGCAGGTAACTGATGTCCAGGTCATTCAGGAATTGGTAGGTTTCCAGAAAGTCCTCCTCGGTTTCGCCCGGAAATCCTACAATAACATCTACACCAATGCAGGCGTGGGGCATGACCTCTTTAATCAGGCGTACGCGGTCGGCGTAGAGGGCGCGACGGTAGCGGCGGCGCATGAGGCCCAGAATCTTATCGGAGCCGCTTTGCAGCGGAATGTGAAAGTGGGGCATAAACCGCCGCGATTGGGCCACGAAGCGAATTACGTCGTTAGTGAGCAGGTTGGGTTCGCAGCTGGAAATGCGGAAGCGGTTGATGCCTTCCACTTTGTCCAAAGCTTGCACTAGGTCGTAGAAGTTCTCCTTGCGCTCCCGATTTGCCCCCTGTAAACCGAAATCGCCCAGGTTCACACCGGTCAGCACGATTTCTTTTACGCTGGTCGTGGCCAAGTCCTGTACGCGCTCTACCACACTCTGCACGCTGCCCGAGCGACTGTTACCGCGGGCCAGCGGAATGGTGCAAAAGGAGCAGGAATAGTCGCAGCCGTCCTGCACTTTGAGGAAAGTGCGAGTACGGTCGCCGAAGGAATGGGCGGCGTGAAATTCAGTGGCCGCGCTGATGGGGCTGGCGTACACCTGCGCCTGGGGGGCTTTTTCGAAGCCGGCCAGAATATCCACCAGCTGGAATTTCTCGGCCGCGCCTAATACGGCGTGCACACCCGGAATCTCGGCTATTTCCTGGGGCTTAAGCTGGGCATAACAGCCTACAATAGTCACGAAGGCCTCTGGATTGTGCTTTAGGGCCTCTTTTACCACTTTGCGACACTTGCGGTCGGCGTGGTCGGTGACAGAGCAAGTATTGATAACGTAAATATCGGCCGCGTCCTCAAAGGGGACTTTGCGGAAACCGCGCTCCTCAAACTGCCGCCCAATAGCAGACGTCTCGGAGAAATTGAGCTTACAGCCCAAAGTATAAAAAGCAACTTTCTTCTGTTCCATACGAAGCCGCAAAGGTACGAACAAGTGCACGCTTTTGCCTTCATCTGCCAGGTAATTGCCTGGATGCTAAACGGAAGTTTACTTGTCCGAACGATGTAGAGACGCAATACTTTGCGTCTCGTCGTTGCTGAAGCTAGTATGTCCGAGCAGCGCGGCTTCAGTCGTTCAACGATGAGACACAAAGTAGTGCGTCTCTATATTAATCTGGTATCCTGGAAATAGAAGTAATGCCTACGTCAGGCAGGCAGCGTTGCTTGTTGCAGGCGTTGCATCAGTTCCGGCAAGCTCAGCGAATCTAGCTCAGCGCGGGTCAGGAGAGGTTCTAGCGTCTGAGCGTCGTGTTGCCAAAATACCACCGGTAAGGCCTGGTTCTTGAGTTGCGGAAACTCCTGTTGGAACTCGTCGCGGTGCAGAAAGCGGGCCGCTACGGGCAAAGATTGCAAGAATTGTTTCCACTCCGGACGCATACTGGTGGCGCCGTAGGTGATGCTGCACAAAGAGCAAGGGTAGGTGCGGGGCGAAAGGATTTTGTGCGCCATATCCCACAACCCATTAGCTAGGCCTGCATCAGCATTATAAACGAATAGTAGCGTTCTCATAATTACCCTAACGAAGATCAGTCGGTTCAGGCCGCCGGCCGGGCGCCCTGAGGTTGCCCTTTATAATCAAACATAAGAAAGCCCGACAACTAGCTGCTGCCGGGCTTTCTTTAGTGTAGTGTTTAGCGTTAAAAAACCGTTGTGGGGGGCTTTTTTGAGTGATTTGTTATTGAATAATCACGCGCTGCGTTTTGGTTGTATCCCCTTTAAAGCGAATCAGGTAAACGCCCGGCTTGAGCTTATCACTCGGGATGCTCAGCGTGCTTTGTTTGCCTACATTCACCCGCGACAACACTCTGCCCATCGTATCTACCACTTCAATGCTTTTTACGTGCTGATCAGCGCCTAGCTTGATGTTGATTTTGTCTTCGGCAGGGTTTGGATAAACTTCTATAGCGGTAGCCGCTCCGGCCTTGGTGGCCCCCGTCACTATCCCGCAGTAAGGGGCCGTGCCTCCCAGACCGCTAATGGAAGCCATGGAAGTAGCAAGCACAAGTTTATCCAGTTTCGCTGCGCCGCCTGCATTATAGGCAATGGTTAACGTGTGCTGACCTGGATTTAAGACCGCATCTTTCAGTTTAGTCCAGCCCCAGCCACTACCGGTATTCACTTCTTTCACGCTCACATCATCGATATAATAGGTAGCAGCTACCTGGCCCATATCGAACAGAAAAGTAGTGGAAGCAATAGAGGCCGTGATGGTCCAGGAAATCTGCTGCCACTCCGTGCCAATCGTTTGATCGGCTTGGTACTGGGCGCTGGAAGGCCCGGTGGAAAGACGTATAGATCCCCCAGGCGCCGCGGCTCTTACCCAATATGAAATCATATACTGCTTCCCAATAGTAGTCGAGAAGGCCGCGCTAGAGACCTGCACGCGCCACTGATTATTAGGTGGTTGGGCGGTCAGGTTTACTACCTTCATCGAGCCGCTGCCGGTATGAGCCTCCGCCGCCACGCTATTAGCCGAAATGGTAGCGCCGGTTGAGTTAACTGTTCTCCACCCCGTCAAGCCATTTTCAAACCCTCCATTGGTTACTAGTTGGCTACCGATAGATTGAAAGGGCTCATTATCAATCTTTACCCAGTAGCCATATTCTTCTCCGGCGGTAACAGCTTGCCGGGCCACCAAATTATAAGTGGCCGCACTATCAATTGTAAAAGGCAGTACTAAGTGGGAAGAGGCATCGGTGGGTGGGGTTGCTGGGCTGCTAAGCCCGCTTTTTACCCGTACATATTTTTCACTGGAGGCTTCTGGGTCATTTACTACCTCCCAGCCTGAGCCTACCGTAGCGCATTCGGCTTCCAGCCATAGGCGTTTGCCCAGAGGCTCAGCGGGCAAAACGGGGGTAGCCGTGCCCCACCATTTGTACCAGCGCTGATAGTCCAGCGCCGGATAGGGGTGAGTGGTAATATTGGTGTTGACATTCGGGTTGCCCAGCAAAAATTTGTCTACGAAAGCCTCTACGGCGGGCTGCTGGGTAGCTGGCACCGCGCAGTGATTGTGGCCGCCATCGATGTAGAAGCCAAACCGGTCGCCGATGCCGAAGGTCTTCCACACCTCGTGCGCCGCCCGCGCCGACACGTACGCCGACGGGTTGGCCAGCCACTCAAAGTCAGTGTTGCCCGTCACTAGCAGAGCCCGGGGGGCAATCATGGCCATCAGCTCGTGGTGGTCGTGGGGCAGTTTGGCCACATTTGATTCGGCGAACTGCTTCATGTCATCCTTGAACCAACGGTAGTCCGTGGCCCCAAGATTTTCTACTCCACCCAAGGTTTGGGACACGCGCCAGGCCGGCGCGCCACCGCCGCCCGATTCTTGTGCAATGGTCAGGGCAATGCGCTCGTCCATGGCTCCGGAGAAGAGGGCCATTTTACCAGCGTAGGAGCAGCCGGTTACTCCGATATGTTTCAAATCAATGGGTAGACTAGCTTGCACCAGCTCCATACCATCGATGAGGCGGCTTACGCCCCAGCTCCAGGCCGCGTACTGGCCAGAGTTCTCCAAATTCTGATCCGGATACAGTTGATAATAAGGATCCGACAGCTGCGGATTACCATAGGTCGTGACGTTGTTGTGCGCGTACTGAATACGCGCCACGTTGCGGCTGGTGAAAATCGCTGCCGGCATACTGCCCGATAAGCTGTTCATTCCGATAATAGCCGGGAAAGGGCCGGGGCCAGCTGGCAGGCTTACTTGGGAGGTCAACGTCAGCGTTTTGCCATTTACCGTAACATTGACGGTAAGCGTACCGTTGGCCGTGCCCGTGCCGGGAGCATAGCTGGCCGTGATGGTTTCGGGGCGCCCGGGGCGGCGCCCAATCTCATAGTTTTCAATCTCGGCTTTGATCTCATTGCGTCGGCATTCCCAGTCGCTGAAACTGGTCGAGCGCCCCCGCCCATTCGACCACATAAACGGGTCAGTTAAGGGTTCAACAACAGGCAGTTGGCTGAAGGTAGGCAGGGGAGGAGCCGCGCAGTTTGCTCCCGTATTCTCTACTGGGTACACCAGGGGAGGCGCTTGGGCAAATACATCTAAGCCTATAAGACTTAGCACAAGAGCTAGCGAAGCCGTTGTACTTGTGGTAGAAATTCTACTGGTAAGTGAGAGGAGCATTCTTTTCATAGCGGATGGTTTTGGTCGGGTGGGTGGCGCAGAGTTGGCTTTGCGCCGCTTTTAAAGGACTTCGTTTGGAAGATAGGAGCGCTACGAAAGAAAAAGCCTCATCTTTTCAGAAGGCAGAAAATGAAAATATCGCAATCGCTTCCGCAAACGATTACGGGCTCATTATAACCAAATATTTTACCGCTGAATAACCACAGATAAGGTAGCCAAAGAAGGAAAGGCAGGAGTTGGCCTTTGCATCAGCCAAAGGCTAGGCTCCACAGTAGTGACAAGCGCCAGCTACCGAACTCAGGCCAAGGCGCTAAAGAAATTAGGTTGGATGAAGGGTTACTTCCGTAGGTAGTCCTCGAACGACACTTGCTGATATGCCTGCCCTTGCTTCACCTGAGCATCCGGCACGCGCGCACCGCGGGAAATTACGCGGCGGGCTACGTGGTCGTAAGTCACGGCGCCGGCGGGCGTGAGCATGCCGAAACCGTCGTTGAAGTTGTAAAACGCAAAAGATTTGCCCCCTGGCCGCAGCAAATCACGGCCCCAGCTATACTCACTAGTTGGTAGGTTGAGTTGGGCTAGAAGAGTAGTGGCCACGTCGGTTTGGGCGCCAAAGCTGCTGATAGTGCGGCCCCGAACCTCCAGACGTAAAGCGCCGCCCGTTAATACGAATGGTATGTGAAACTTGGCTGGGCTTTCGTTGGCGGAGTTGCCGGGCAATGGGTGCCCATGGTCGGCTACCAGCACAACCAACGTATTGTTCCACCAAGGCTGTTGGCTGGCTTGGCGTATAAATTGACCCAGCGCCCAATCAGTGTAGTACACAGAGTTGCGAAACAGCGCTGTTTCACTGGTGCCGGGAAATTTCTTCGGAATAGGTATCTCGAAGGGCTCGTGGCTGCTGAGGGTAAAAGCAGTGAGGAAGAAAGGCTGATCAGAGGTGTCTTGAAGACTTAAATCGGCCAGAATTCGATTGAAAAGAATGTGGTCGTGGGCGCCCCACTTGGAGTTTTGCTCCTGGGGGGCAAAATCAGCGCGTTCGGTGAGTTGGTCATAGCCGGCCGCTACGAGGTAGCTTTTCATATTGGCAAAGGCTAACTCGCCGCCATAATAATAGGAGGTGCGATAACCAGCCTGCTCAAAGGAGCGGGCCAGGTGAGGCAGCTTCTCCGTTTTGCGCGGGACCTTAATAATGCTGCCGGTGGGCTGGTTGGGGTAGCCGCTTAGCAAAGCTACAAGGCCTTTTTGGCTCCGGTCGCCGCTGGCGTACACGTTGGTAAATAGTACACTGGTGCGGGCTAAACTATCTAGGTTAGGCGTCACGCCCTTCTCCCCGCCCGTGCTGCCCACAAATTTGGCTGTAAAGCTTTCCAGAATGATAAACAGGACGTTGGGTCGCGGCGTGCGCAGGATGCTAGAGGTGCCTGAGTCGGGCGTGGCAGTAGTGGCTGGCGCTGCGTAGAGCTGCTTCACCAAGCGCTTAGCCGTGGAATCGGGCATAAACTGGTACGGATTCGGGCCACTATTCTTGAGCAATAGCGAATTGAGCACGTTCCAGGGCACATTTACGGCCGCGTGGTTGGCGAAGGGCTGGCTGGAAAAATAAACGTCGCTCTGGTTAATCGGAATCTGCTGCAAGCCCCCCCGCAACGGTACTACCAGCAGCGCCAGCAGTAGCAGACTCACTAGCGCTGCTCGCCACCGTCCGAAGCCGGGCGGCAAGGTGGGTAGGCGCCCCACCAGCGTTTTATACAGCCACCACCCCAGCACCAGCAGCAGTCCAAAAATGCCCCCCAGCAGCAACACCGGTGCACTACCAGCCGAAGCCGTCATTTCAGCCGGCGAATCAATGTACTGTAGGGGAGTGGCATCGAGGCGGAAGCCCCAAGCCCGGTAAAGCTCCAGATCGGCTACGGTAAAGACACTGACTACCACGCCCATTACGGCCGTGTAGAAACGAATTAGCCGGTCGGTAGGGAAACGCGGCCCGGCCAAATTGCCCCCCAGCAGCAATACGAACGGCACAATGCACAGGTAAGCTGCCGTAGACGCGTCCAGCCGCAGTCCGTAACCAAAAATGCCCCCCACAGTGCTCCAAGGCAAAGCGGCCGTCTTAGCCGTGTGGTATCCCAGAAAAATAGCCTTCGCGGCGACAAAAAAGACCAGCCAGAACAAAAAATACCACGGCTGGAAGGCAAAGCGGTTTCTCACGTGGCAAAGGTAGCGCAGCAAGACGAGGATGAAAGTGACAGCAACGGCAAAGGAGATGGTATTATCTCAAAGGGCTGGCTGCTGGGTAGTAGACTACAAGGAACGAAGCAGTTGGCGTCTGGACCTCCCAGTTGTAAACATACCGTCATGCATAGCAAAGCGAAGCATCTGGCGTGCTGACATTAGATTAATAATCATTCGTCAAGGCGAAAAATCCTTCGCTCCGCTCTACATGATGTCTTCATGTAAGATAACGGCAACTCAAGCTATACTGCCCTAGCTTCTACTTAGCCGTCTTGTAATATTTGGGTGGTTTACAGTATAAACACAAGTTATTTTCCAAATACCCTCTAATTTTAAGGGGGTATTTGGAAAATAAACTATCGTTCATCTACATTTGCCTTATAAATAACAACCCCGCGCAAACTTTACATGGCCATTCTCCGCTTTAAAGCTCTCGAATTAGTAGATCAGCGTCGTCCAGTTACTGTAACTCAGTCTGGGGAGCGGCGCTCCGATACGTTCGGGCGCAACGTGTTCAATCTTGATGCAATGCGCGCCACTATGCCGGGCGAGTATTTCAAGAAATTGCAGTCAGCCGTAAAGCAAGGCACGCCAGTAGAGCGCAGCGTAGCCGACGCAGTGGCTTCGGCAATGAAAACCTGGGCCATGGCCAAAGGTGCCACGCACTACACCCACTGGTTTCAGCCCCTGACCGGCGCAACGGCTGAAAAGCACGATTCGTTTTTCGACCTGAACTCCGACGGTCGTCCGATTGAGAATTTTAAGGGCTCTGCCCTGGTGCAGCAGGAGCCCGACGCATCGAGCTTCCCTAATGGCGGCATCCGTAATACTTTCGAAGCCCGCGGCTACACCGCTTGGGACCCAACTTCACCTGCCTTCATCATCGAAACGGCCGGCGCTAAAACCCTCTGTATCCCTACGATTTTCGTGGCTTACACCGGTGAAGCCCTGGATTATAAAGCCCCTTTGCTCAAGTCGTTGGCTATTCTGGAGCAGGCGGCTGTAGATGTTTGCCAGTATTTTGACAAAGACGTAAACCGCGTAAACACCACGCTCGGTATCGAGCAGGAGTATTTCCTGGTTGATAGAGCTCTTTTCGATGCCCGTCCCGACTTGGTAATGACCGGCCGTACCCTCTTCGGACACGCTCCAGCCAAAGGTCAGCAGCTCGAAGACCACTACTTTGGCTCTATTCCGAGCCGGGTACACGCCTTCATGATTGATTACGAAGAGGAAGCGAACCGCTTAGGTATTCCGCTGCGCACTCGCCACAACGAAGTGGCACCCAACCAGTTTGAGTGCGCACCTACCTTCGAGGACGCCAACCTTGCCGTCGACCACAACCAGCTCCTGATGGATATCATGGAGCGCGTGGCCGAGCAGCACAACTTCAAAGTACTGCTCCACGAAAAGCCTTTTGCCGGTGTAAACGGCTCAGGCAAGCATAACAACTGGGCCATGAGCACCGACACGGGCGTGAACCTGCTCGCGCCGGGCCGTCGCCCCAAGGAAAACTTGCAATTCCTGGCTTTCTTTATTACCACTATTAAGGCTGTGCATCGTCACGCCGACTTGCTACGCGCCAGCATCGCCTCGGCTTCCAACGACCACCGCTTGGGTGCTAACGAAGCGCCACCGGCTATTATGTCGGTGTTCGTGGGCTCCCAACTCAACTCCGTATTGGACGAGCTGGAGCGCACCGCTAAGCTCCCATTGGATAAGGGCGACAACATTTACTTGAAGCTTGGTATCGACAAGATTCCGGCTATTCTGCTCGATAACACCGACCGCAACCGCACCTCGCCTTTTGCCTTCACCGGCAACAAGTTTGAACTGCGCGCCGTGGGCTCGTCGGCCAACTGCTCCTCAGCCATGACGGTGCTCAACACCATCGTAGCCGACCAGCTAATTGCTTTTAAAGAGTCGGTAGATGAGCTGATTGAGCAGGGCAAAAAGAAGGAAGTAGCCATCGTGGAAGTACTGCGCGACTATGTTATCTCTTCCAAAGCTATCCGCTTCGAGGGCAACGGTTACTCACAGGAGTGGGAAGACGAAGCCGAGAGCCGGGGCCTAGCCAACGTGCGCACCACGCCGCTGGCCCTTGACGCCCTAACGCGCGAGGACGCGGCCACTCTGTTCAGCCACCACAACATCTTCTCGAAGGTAGAGCTGCACGCTCGCCACGAAATCTTGCTGGAAGATTACATCAAGAAAATCCAGATTGAAAGCCGCACCATGGGCGATTTGGCCGTCAACCACATCATTCCCACGGCCATCGCCTATCAAACCAAGCTTATCACCAACATCCGCGGTCTGCGCGAGCTCGGCCTCGACGACGAGTTCTCGCAGGTGACGGTAGACACGATTAAGGCCATTTCGCGCCACATCTCAACCATCAAAACTACGGTGACGGAGATGATTGAGCGCCGCAAGAAAGCCAACAAGATTGAAGACACTCGCGAGCGGGCCATTGCCTACTGCGACGAGGTGAAGACATGTTTCGACCCCATTCGCCGCTCAGCCGATAAGCTGGAGCTGATGGTGGCCGATGAGGACTGGCCGCTGGTTAAGTACCGCGAACTGATGTTCCGGCACTAAGGTCAGCGTACAGGGTCGGACCGGAGTTGGGTGGGAATTTTCTCCGGCTTCCGATACATTAAAAGGCCGTTTCCGGGTGGGGACGGCTTTTTTGTTTGGGTGCCTAACACAGCCTGACAAAAACCTTGTATACGGCACGTAGTAGCTGTTTTTGGGGATAGTGTTAATCTCAGGTAAGCTACGTTGAGTACGCATATGCCCCCAAATCTTTATCGAATTGCCCTAGCGCCGAGGCTCGCTTTTTGCTTGCTTTTTTTCTCTCCTCGAGGTACTAAGTCAATTTTCTGCGAGTATCTTCCGCTGGCTTCCTGCTTTCCTCCTCTCTTGGTCCGCTGCCCGCTATGTCTCACCCTGACCCGTCTTCTCTGGAAGTGGAAATCCAGGCCCTACGGGCCGAAATCACCTGGCTGCAGGCCGAGCGTCTCGTCAAGGCGGAGTATCAAGCCCTGGCTGAGGCCTACCAGCACAGCCAGGTGCGCTTCCGCAGCGTGTTTGAAGCGTCCCCCCTCGGCCAGAAAATCATTGGCCCTGACCTGACCATTCGGGAAGCGAACCCGGCCGTCGCGGCCCTGCTGGGCTTAGCCAGCCCCGAGCAGCTGCTGGGCCGGGTTATCCTAGACTTTGTGCATCCCCGCTATCAGGCCGATTGGAACCGCTTGCGCGAGGCCTTGTGGACCCATCACCTACCCTCCTATGTGCTCGAAAGCTACTTCGTGCGGGCCGATGGCAGCTGCTTCTGGTGTCGGGTCACCTCCGTCTTGTTTGTCGAGGACGGCCAGCAGTGGGGCTTTACCACCCTGGAAGACGTCACCGCCCGCAAGCAGGCCGAGGCGCGCGAGCACGAGCAACAGCAGCTGCTGCGGACCGCCAACGAAGAGTTAGCCATCGTCAACGAAGAGCTGCGCGTGACCAATGAAGAGTTGCTGGAAGCCAACACCCACTTGGCCCACACCAATGCCGACCTAGACACGTTTGTCTATGCCGCTTCCCACGACCTAAAAGCGCCTATTATCAACCTTGAAAGCTTGATGCAGGCGTTGACGCAGGAGCTGGCCCCCGGAGCCCAGCAAGCGGACCAGGTGCCCAGCATCCTAGGGATGATGCAGCAGGCGCTGGAGCGCTTTCACCATACGCTCGACAAGCTCAGCGACATCGGGACCCTGCAGGGCGAAGTGACCCCCTTGCGGCAAGCCGTCAGCCTAGCCGCCGTGGTCGAGGATGTGCGCCAAGACCTGCAGCCCCAACTGACCGTCTCCGGCGGCCAGATCGAGGTGGACCTAGCGGGCAAGCCCTCGCTGGCCATCGCCGAAAAAAACCTGCGGAGCCTGGTCTTCAACCTGGTGAGCAATGGCCTTAAGTACCGCCACCCCGACCGCGCGCCGGTGGTGCGCGTCAGCAGCCAACGCACCGAAGGCCAGGTGCTGCTGCGCGTGCAGGATAATGGGCTGGGCCTGAGTAGCGCCCAGCAGGGACAGCTGTTTACCTTGTTCAAACGCCTGCACTCCCACGTGGAGGGCTCGGGCGTGGGCCTGTACCTGGTCAAGAAGATCGTAGACCACACCGGCGGCAGCATCCGCATAGAAAGCCAGCTGGGCTACGGCTCCACCTTTATTGTGGCCTTCCCGGCTAAGTAGGGGGTAGTTCCTCCCTGTCCGGCAAGGTCAGCGCACGCTCGCCGGCGGCCACCACGCAAGCCCAGCAGAGACCCTTATGCCTGGCCCGGAACGAGCCCGAGCGCCGGGGCAGAGTCCTGGGCCTCCACATGCGCTAGGACCTGATCCAGGGTTAACTCGCCCCGCTCGAAAGCCTCCAGCAGCAAGCCTTCGTAAGGTTCCAGGGGAAGCATACCGCAGGGCAAAGCTGATCGCCTGGCGCTGCGCCTGAGCTAAGGCAGGAGAAGAGAAAGAAGCCATTCCTAGGAAACGTTTCATCGACTAGGTCCACTGGCTCACCCTACCTGCCTAACACGAGCCAGCTAGGTAACTTATCTTCAGAAATTTAATGCAGCTTAACTTCGGGTTGTATACTGACCTAGAAACGGTCCGGATTCGATCCTGATTAAAATAATATACCTTATATCGAAAGGCGACTGTAGCGCGTGTGCGAACTTTTGGCGGATCCTACTGGTGAAAGTGAACTGGCTGCTTTTGGGCTTTTGCCTTCCTTTTTACTCTACCTATTCTGGCCCGTATCGACCCGTTGGTACCGCCTGCCATACGGACCGCGAACCCCGCCCTACGCGGACCTGATTTATGCGTTATAGGCGGCAGGTGATCGACACTGGGTAAAAAACGGGCCAGCGGCGGGCTTGTTACAAATTGATACAGTAAGGTAGTGTCGTTCTCCTGGCTTTCGACCCGGATTTTGCCCCCCACAGAGCAATGAGAGCTATAAACATGGCTACTGTATCAAACGCTGGCTGCACTTTGCGCCTGCCGCAGCCAGGCTTGCGCCTCGTCGATTTTTGAGAACATGCGCATTTCTAATCGGGTCCCGATGCCAGTGTGCATAGCTTCGGCGGAAACTGCCGCCAGCGATTCGGGACTGACGACGTGGGCGAAGTGCGTGAGGCCCTGCTCGATGGCGCGGGGCGCCCAGTCAGTGGCAATCCACTCCACGGCGTGGTCCCAAGGGCCAATCACCTGGCGGTTATCGTTGAGCAGATAAGCGCAATGGTTGTCGCGCAACGGGTGCAAGCAGGCATCAGCCCCGGCAATGATGCCAATGTAGGTTTGGTAGCCAATCCAATTGTTGTAGACCCACTGGTTGGTGGTGTCGTACTCAATCGTAAGGTAGATTTTGCCGAATCCGTTAGTTAGTTCTAAGGGCATGGGTGGGAGAGAGCTTAAGTAGAATTAGTTCGGCGGATTTTGCCCCCCACGGAGTAATAAGAGCATCCGAAGCAGCTTAGTCATGATCAGCAAAGAGGTCTTTTACGAGGAGCTCTACTGCCCACAGTTGTAGCACCATGGCAAGTAGTAAGAGAGCCACCTTGGGTAGCGATTCACTCAGAGTGCCTAATAATAACAGCCGTAGTTAGAGTATGGTGTACAGTACCGAATGATTGCAAGAAAGCAATTGCTAAGTGAATCGTACTAAACACGTCTTTAACTGAGCGCCAGAAATATCTGCGGTTGCTGTCCATGATCATCGAGGATCTACCTGCCAGCGCCATTTACACTGTCTCTACTTCCTCTTTCTGATAGATTCCTCTCTGGCCTATAATAGCCTCGCTATGAGAACACTGTGTCCCCTGCGCCGGGCAGCGGGGGGCATTTCCCAGAACCCCACGGGGGAAGTAACATGAGCAGGAGACCAATTACGAACGGGAGCGTTTTAAAATAGGGAAAAGAACGGTGGTGAAGCGCTTCACCACCGTTCTTTTCCCTATTTTCATTAGGGTTCCATTCATTGATACCGCAGCTATGCGAAGTGGTGCTTTAGTTCTTCTCTACCTCCTGCTCGGGACTGTGGCCTATGCCCAGACGGAACTGCCGCAGGTCCGGACCACTTCTCCAGCGAAACTGAATAGCCTTGCGAGGCGCTTAGCTCAGGAGAAAACAGATACGGTGCGTTTAAAACTACTCTTGGGTTTAGCGCGTGGTTCACTGCAATTAGGTAATGCCGACTCGCAATTAAGGTATAGTCAGCGAGCTCTGGCCTTGGCCCAAAAAATTAACGATGCAGATGGAGCCTCTGATGCGTACTGGCTGATGATATGGGCTTACCGACAAACTGGCCGTTACCCAGAAGCTCTCCAGACGGCTTTTCGAAATCTTCATCGCGCTGAGCAAACCAAAGATTCCCTCGCGGTGTGGGTAGCCTTGCGTCATGTGATGTTTGTAAATAACGATTTACAGGAATACCAAACGACACTCCGCTATGCCCGACGGTCGCAAAAGCTGGTGCCTTCGCTTCAGCCCAAAGACGACAAAGAGTTGAAGCGTTATGCCTTGGGTGGGTATATGAACTTTATGAGCCACGCTTTCGAAGGTTTAAATCAAGCGGACTCAGCTCTCCATTATAAAAGGCTAGCCTACAAAATGGCCCATGATATACAGGACAATCAGCAATTAGCGCTCACTACCGATAATTTGGTTAAGTACTTTTCTAAAAGAGCAGTGCATGACAGTACTGTCTATTACTCAAAATTATGCATCGAGTACGTAAAGAAAATCGGATTTCGCCATGACCTTGCCGCCAATGGTCAACTAGCACTCGCTACTGTTTATCGGCTGCGAAATCAACTAGACTCAGCCCTGTATTATGCAAAAAGTTCGTTCGCTATTTCTCGCCGGATGCAGCGACTCGCCGCGCAAGTAGATGCCTCTTCCTTGGTGCACGAGCTATATGCTAATAAGACGCCGAAGGATAGTGCCTATAAGTACCTAGTAGTATTGACTGCCCTCCGAGACAGCCTCTTCAACCAGGAAAAAATAAAACAGATAGAGAGCATTAAATATCAAGAAGCCCTGCGCCAGCAACAAGTAGGACAGGAAAGACGCGAAGCGCAAGAGCGCTACGCGCGGCGTATAAGAACCTACGCCCTACTGGGGGGATCTGCCCTGCTTTTGTCCATCGGGTTTTCCGTTTACCGAGTTCGTCAGATACGGCATGAAAGTCAACTCAAGTTCAGCTTCACGAAACAAATTCACCAGACCGAAATGCGGGTGCTCAGGGCGCAAATGAACCCGCATTTCCTATTTAATTGCCTGAATAGTATCAACCGCTATATCGTTAAAAGCGACCCCAAAAAAGCCTCGCATTACCTGACGAAATTCGCTCGTCTTATGCGCTTAATCCTTGACAATTCGGCTAGTGAAAGCATAACCTTAGAGAAGGAGATTCAGACCCTACAACTCTACATTGAAATGGAAAGGATGCGCTTTGCGAATGCCTTTGAGTATACCATTGAGGTAGAAGAAGGTATCGAGCCCGACTCCCTGGCTATTCCATCCATGTTGCTGCAGCCCTATATCGAAAATGCGATCTGGCATGGCTTATTGCACAAAGAAGAAGGGGGGCATTTATGGGTGCGCTTTAGCCAACCCACGGAAGACTTGCTGACCGTAGAAATAGAAGACAATGGTATTGGCCGCCAAAAGGCGAAGGAGCTGAAAAGCAAAGAGGCCATCAGTAATAAATCGTATGGTATGCAAATCAGCCAGGACCGCCTTTTCTTAATCCAGGAGCTCTATGGCTTGAAGGCGACAGTAGAGGTGAAGGATTTGCGCGATGGGCAGGGCCATGATAGCGGCACGAAGATCCTCGTTCAGCTACCAGCGCAGGCGTGCTAGCGATACATAGCCCTGGGGGCATTTTTCTATTATTTGCAATCAGCTATTAGTTAGCCATTGTTCGCTGCACAGGGATGTAAAAGCAAACCGATATGGTAAAAGCTATTCTGGTAGATGACGAAAAGAATGCGTTGGAAATGCTAGAGTGGCAGCTCCAAACGTATTGCCCGCACGTGCAAATAGCGGAGTTGTGCACTACGGCCGACGAAGGCATTGCGGCTATTCACCGGCATGCGCCGCACTTGGTATTCTTGGATATCGAGATGCCGCATAAAAACGGCTTTGAGGTTATACGCCCGTTTCCCGAACCTGCTTTTGACGTCATCTTTACCACGGCTTACGACCAGTTTGCCGTCAAAGCCTTCAAGTTCGCCGCGCTCGATTTTTTGCTTAAACCCATCGCGGCGGAAGAGTTGATGGCGGCCGTTCAGCGCTATGATAAGAAACGGCAGCCCTCCCCATTTAAAGATCAATTTCAACTATTGCTAGAACACTACGCCCACCCCTCGCTTGCACCCAGCAAACTACCCTTCGCTACCCAGGAAGGAATCACGTTTGTCAAGCCTAAAAGCATAGCGCGTTGTGAGTCGTCGAGTAACTACACAACCTTGTATTTCACCGATAAATCAAAGCTTATCGTCTCGAAAACCCTCAAAGAAGTAGAAGAGCTTTTACAGCCACACGGCTTCTTCCGAGTGCATCATTCTCACCTTATTAATCTCCAGCAAGTAAGCCGGTACGTGAAAGCGGAGGGTGGTTATATTGAAATGAGCGACGGTACCCCAGTACCTATTGCTCGGCAACGCAAAGAACTAGTATTGAGCGTCTTGCTGAATAAACCCAACGCATAAGAGCTAGAATTCGCTGGTTGACGGGTAAAGTGAGGCAGCTTCGGTTTAGAGTCTTGTTTACTCAAAGCAAAGTTTGTGGGGGGCTTTCTTTCGATACCTCTCTTTTAGAGCACATTTACTCCAATAAGTGTCGCCTTCTTACATCTCTTTTGACAGGTGGTGGAGACCTGTTATTCTCCAAGCTGTACCGCACTAAGCATAATAATCGCTCTAACCCACCGATTGCTCACTGGCCTTAACTGGCTACTCATTCAGGCCGCATTTTTCTACTAAGTGGTTGAAATTTAGTTACCAAACTTCAATCACTTACTACTATGAAACGGCTACTTTACCCACTACTATTATTTGCCAGCACTCTGCTGCTCCCCTCCTGTGACCTGATAGACGACTACGTTCTACAGCCTAAGGATCAGCTTAGAATTTATCGCGGCCCTTCGGTGAACGTGGGGAACGGGAAAGCCAACGCCTGGCTTTCTGTCAATGCCAAGCAGGAACCGATCGAGCTAGGGTTGGAGCTTACCCGCGAGGCCTTACAAAATCTGCCAAATACCAACTTCAGCGTGGATGAAGTACCACTGCCGGAGCGGGCCAAAGAACTCACCCCCTTTGACCATATCCAGATCGACTGGGCTTCCCAAGGCCATGGCATGCCGGGCCCAAACGGTCCTTCCTTTATTGGCCCTCACTTTGATCCGCGCTTCTTTATGACCTCGCGGGCCGAACGGGCCGCCATCCCAGCCCCGACCGACCCAGCAGCTAAGTTCGACATTCTTCCCCCAGCCGGTTTCATGCCCGCTACTCATTCTCCTGGGGGTTCTCGGCTGCCCGGTATCGGCCGCCATTGGTCAGACGGAATGGGTTTTTTGGGGATGACCCACGCTATGGTGTTAGGGACATATAACGGCCGGTATACCTTTATCTCTCCCATCGTGACCATCGAGGAGTTGCAAAGCGGCAACCGAACCTCCACCGCATTTGGGCAGCCGCTCTATTTTCCGGAAACCAACACCTATTATCCGACCAAGTATAACATATATGCCGACGCCCAGAAACAAACCCACCACATTACGCTAAGCGACTTTGTGCGGCGATGACCACTGATTCTCCCTGGTGACTTGACGTCCTGTTACGTCATCCGAGACGTCCTTTCTGTTGAAGCGCTGATGCCTAGGGATTGAACAGCTACCTCATTGGGAAGATGGAGATGCGGGCACGACCGGAAGTAAAGGCTAAAGGGTCATATAGACCATGATATCCCATAGCAGTTTGGCCTGCATGTCCCAGCTGGCACTTCGCTTGTTTACCACTGAGGCCAAGGTGGCGAGGGAGTGTTGATCTACATAGCGGCCGTCCATAATGACGCCCTGAATCGCCACCGTATGGCGAATATCTTGTAATGGGTTGGCTGAGAGAAGTACCAGATCCGCTCGTTTCCCGCGCTCGATACTGCCATAAAGGCTGTCCAGCCCATAGTACTGAGCCGGATAGAGCGTAGCCGTGCGCAAAACTTCCATCGGGGGCAGGCCGGCTCTTGCTAATTCTACTAGTTCTTCATGCAGCGACGAGCCGGGTAGCTCGGGTACATCGGAGCCGGCCAGCAGCTTTATACCCTGCCGGGACGCCTGCCCGGAGATCTCCAATCCCTTTACATAAAAATCCCGGTACACCTGCCGGGCTAGCGCGGTCGTGTCTTCTTGCAGCGTTGCGTCCAGATCCTCGAAAGCCAGAAAGCGCATGATGGGGTTTACATCTTTATACCTTGCTCTGAATTCCTGATCCCCGGCAAAGGCATCCGCTTTGCGGGTCAGATGCGTGGGTGTGTACCAGGTGGCGTTGTGGCGTAGCACGCGAAACATGGCCTGGAGCAGGGCAGTATCATGCTCCGCCAACATCCGTTGGCGGAGTTGGGTATTGTCCAGTCTCATAGGATCTTGCTGGCGCCGCAGGCTATCAGCTCCGGCAAAACTATCCCAGAGAAGAAAGCGGGCGTGTTCCAAGCTTTTCATTCCGGCCTGGGAAGCTTCAACCGTGCTTACCCGTACTGGCTTATGCCCGGCCACCGCAATTCCGGCCTTTTTCGCTTCCTGCACCAGGGTGAAAAAGGCTTGTCGGGGCAAATTGTTATACACCTTAATCAGCGTGATGTTCTGGCCGGCCAGGTAGGCCACGAGCTTGCGAGCATCTGCTGGGGTGGCGCAGTTATAAAAGCTGGGCAGGCCCTGGTACCGGGTGTGAGGGCCGTCGATGGCAAAACTGGCATATCCGTGGAGGCGGGGACCCAATAAGGTGTGGTCATTTACAGCTTTATTCCATTTCTCCAGCTCCGGCTGGTAGCCGGCAAAGGGGTCGCGGGCAGTAGCGGCCCCCCGCATATCCCGCACATGGGTAATGCCGTGTCGGATAAAGGCTGGATAGGCTATCTGCGGGCTCCGTTTAGTCAGGTGCACGTGCATGTCCCAAAAAGCCGGGAGCAGATAACGGCCGGTGCCGTCAATGATTTTGAGCTTTTCCCCCGGTCCTGCGGTCGTCGCGAGGGAAGCACTCGAGATGGCGGCAATGCGGCCACCTTTAATGCGGACGTGTTGGCCATACAGTACTCGCTCCCCCCTGACATCAATGACAGTGATGTTGCGCAGAAGCAATACCTCGTAATCCTGCTCGGGGAAGGGGATGTGCGGGCCGGGATAGCAGACCAGTCCAATAAAGAACAAACCGGCGAGCAAAGCGCCGCTACTGAGGTACCGAACTCCCTGTCGGATCTTGCTTGGCAGGCTGCTCATGGTTCGTGGACTATTTTTCCCGTTGAAATGCTTACCCGAGGCAACAGCTCACCGCTGCTGGAGGTACTCGGCTGCCGTGCGGTTCTGGGGGTTCAGCTGCAGGGCGCGGGCGTAGTGCTGAGTTGCTCGCTTCTTGTCGCCAAGGGCGGCGTAGGTTTCGGCCAGGCTGTCGTAGGTGTTGGCGCTAGTGGGGTAGAGGCGTACGTTGAGCGCAAACACAGCCAGCGCATCACTCAACTGGCCCTGCTCCACGAGTGAGTAGCCCCAGGCATTAACGGCCCCTTCCGGCAGGGCGTAGGCCGGGTCGTGGCGGCGGGCTTTTTTTACTTCAGCCTCCAAATGGCGAAAACCGTGCTGGCGCAGGGTGCGGTGCAGGGCACGCAGGGTGGGAGGCAGGCCGAAGCCATCGGCTACACGCATATCGGGCAGGTAGCAGGCGGCCAGCGCGTCGACGAAGCGGTCGGGATTAGCGCCCTGCAGGTTGGTCAGTACCACGATGGCCAACTCATCCTGGGGGTAGAGAAACACGGCCGAGCGGCCGCCCCCAACGGGGGCCACGGCCGGGTGCTCGAGCCGGTCGACCGTCGGCCAACCCAGGGCGTAGCCGGTGAGCGGGCCGCCAAAGCCGCGCTGGGAGCCGTCGTTTAGGCGACCCGGCGTCCAGAGTGTGGTCAGGCTGGCGGGTTGTAGTAGCTTGCCTTGCTGTAGCGCGATGAGCCATCGGGACAGTTCCTCGGCCGTGGAACTCATGCCCGCCGCCGGGCGCAGAGAAGGGGGAAACACTTCAAACAGGTTGCGTAGCTGCGGGCTGCGTCGTCGCTGCCCGTCCACGTACTGGGTGTGGGTGTAGCCGCGGGCGCCGTGGGGCAGCACGTCGTGGGCGTCGCCGACGCTGGTGCGGGGCATACCCACCACGTTGAGCTGCCGCTGCTGAATAAACTCCGCGAAGGGCTGGCCGCTAAGTTGGGTAATCAAGCGGCCCAGCAACAGGTAGTTGGTTTGGTTGTAGGCAAATTGCTGGCCAGCTGGGAAGTCCAGCGGCTGGGCTTGCACCTGCGCCCAAGCAGCCTTTTCGTTATTTTCAGTCACCAGCGCATCCTCGGGCAAGATGTCGGGTAAGCCGGAAGTATGAGTAAGCAGCTGCCGGACGGTGACTGGGTGCCAGGTGGCGGGCAGTTCGGGCAGGTAGCGGCCTACTGGGGCGGTCAGTTCCAGTTTACCGGCTTCCACCAGCTGCATTACGGCCACCCCCACAAAGGCCTTGGTGATGGAGTTGAGGAAAAAGCGGGTTTGTGAAGTGACTGGCACAGAGTCCTGCACGTTAGCCAAGCCGTAATTGCCCAACTTGACGAGGCGACCTTGGCGCACCACCGCCAGCTGCACGCCGGGAATTCGCAACTGGCGCATAGCGCGCTGCACTACTTGGTCGACGCTGTCGGGCGCCGATGGAGCTTGCGCTGCAGCAGGAATACTAATCAGGAGCGCCAGCACGGCACTCGCCGTGCGCAACCAGAAGAAAGATTGAAATCTCTGCATAGCGAGATGGGTCGTGAGTGAGCAAGAGTGAGGCATAGCTAATCGGGTGGGTTAGGTAGGGGATAAAGAGGACAGGATGAAAGCGTTGCATGATATATATGTGCAAACATACATATAGAACCTTGTTATGCAAGGTAGTGTCATAAATGTTATTTATCAGGAGCTACCCAGCGCCCATTTGCCTCTTTACTGTTGAGCTAAGTATTTAACTAAGTAAAGGGTGGCCATCTAGGAGCCCCAAGCCCGTAAATAGTCTGAGAGGACAACTGGGGTAGCCCAGCTTCATAGGCCGAAGAGGAGGGCGCTGAAAGCCTATTCTCCTTTTAGAAGACTACATAAAGTAGTAGCACTACTTTCCCAAGCCTGTATCCGAGAAGCAGCATTGTCCTAAGCAGTGTTCCCCAGTATGTCTGTTAGCACAAGCGAATTGCTGGGCCAAGCTTTATCTGCCACCGGAATTACTTAATACCTATCTTTTGATTCAATTACACTTGTGCCCATCAGTAAATTCATAGCATGCTAGGGCACTTCACGGACCTGTGCTTCAGAGGCACGGTTCTGTAAAGCCAGAAATATTTTATGCTGTATAGCTCTTATAGCACATCAAGCTATCACCAGCAACATCCATAGTGAAGTTGATTGTCCCCTTGACAAAGACCCTAATTATCGATAGAAAGTAAAACGTAGTTAAAATCAACTATTTCATTCGTCGGATAAGCTTTATGAGAAAATTCATTGCGATTACTGGGTTACTTTATCTAAGCATGACGGCGGCTTTAGCCCAGGTGATAGACTTCAAAGTCATTGATAATGGTAGCAGTGGGCCCCACAAAGCAATTGCCGCTAAGGAAGCCGCCTTTCCTGCATATGTCGTTTATCGTCCTAAAGACATTAAAGCCGCACGTCGGGCGGAAGGCCGGCTGCCGGTTATTGTGTTTGGGAATGGGGGCTGTGCGAACACCTCCTTTACCCACGAGCGGGTGCTATCGGAAATCGCCTCGCATGGCTACATCATCCTAGCCATTGGCCCCCTGGCAAAGGAGCCTTTGTTAAAGCCTGCTTCTACACCGTCCTCCATGTTGATAGATGCTATCGATTGGATAGTTGCCCAAAGCAGGGATAAAAAAAGTGAGTATTACAACCAAGTAGATACCAGTAAAATAGCGGCCATGGGGCAATCCTGCGGCGGTGCTCAGGCACTATACGCGGCCGCAGATGCCCGCATAAAAACAGCGGTGATTTTCAATGCTGGCATGGGCAATATGGCGATGGCTGGCGCCGATAAGGAATCATTGAAGAAACTGCATAGTCCCATCATCTATATTATTGGTGGACCTTCTGACATTGCTTATGCTAATGCGCAACTGGACTACGAGCGAATTGACCAGGTTCCGGTAGCCTTGGCTGATCTGGGTAATGGGGGGCATATGGGCACCTTTCCGGATAAGTTCGGCGGCTCTTTTGCCCAAATAGCGCTGAATTGGTTGGCCTGGCAGTTGAAAGGTGACAAGACCAAGGCCGACGTATTTCTCCGTAATGATCTGGCAGCCTATCCGGGCTGGACTTTAAAGACTAAAAATCTTAAACAGTAAACATTATGAAATGCACCCTGCGGGCGGTTGCCCTGATAGCAGTAGCGGCCGCGGCGGTTTCTTGCAGCCAAGCAGTCAAAACAGGAAATAGTGCAAGCAATACGGTTCGCGACGCTGGCGCGGACTTTAAAACAATTGCCGTGGCCAAAGACATTCGTTACCGGGAAGGTAGCAGTCCTTCTTGGGTGCTAGACCTGGCTATGCCCGCTGCGGGGGGCAGTCAGCGGCGGCCTGCCCTCGTTATTGTGCACGGGGGCGGGTGGAGCATGGGCTCCAAGTCAGACCCAGTTTACCAGAAAATGATGCTGGACTACGCCCTAAAAGGGTACGTTACCATCAATGTCAACTACCGGCTGACCGGTGAAGCGCCATTCCCAGCCTGTATTGAAGACGTGAAGAGTGCCGTTCGCTGGCTGCGGGCACATGCGGCGAGCTACCACGTGGATCCGGACCGCATTGGGGGCTACGGTCACTCGGCCGGGGCTCACTTGGCTCTGATGCTCGCCATGGTGCCAGCGTCGGCCGGCCTGGAAGGCGACGGCGGCTGGAATGACTTTTCCAGCGGGCTGAATGTGGTGGTGGCCGGTGCGCCCCCCACCGAACTCGGTCGGGATGTACCCATGGCCAAACCCATCTGGTGGCCTATTGGCTATATTTCCGCCAACCACCCGCCGATGCTTCTCATCCAGGGAGCAGATGATCCGGTGGTGCGCCCCGAGCGGACTGATAATTTTGTCCAGCAGATGCGAAAGGCCGGGGCCCCCATTGACTACCTGCGAATAGACGGGGTGGGCCACGGGGTAGCCTACGCCGACAAACTCGAGATAACCGATCCGGCGATAGAGAATTTTCTGGCTAAGTACTTAAAGCCGGAAGGGCGATAGTAAAGCTGTGAGTTTCGCTCTGGCGTGGCTATGCCAGGGCGGAATAAACCTATGCCAAAAGCGCCACAGGATTGAACGGCACGTATGAGGATTAGACTAAATTCGGTCAGATGCTGCTCAACAAAGGAAGGTTCACGTAGTGCCACATCCTGCAGCTCATGACCATTGATGACCCAAGTAAATCGCTTACCCAGAGTAAATGCCGGCGGCTCAAAACCCAACGTTCCTTAGTAAAGCTGATACGTTCTTTAAGTAGCAAGCTTAAACAAGATAGTTTTATCCGAGGTAGGCATTCAGTTGGGACGTGGAAACAGGTGATAAGCCATTGAGCTACTAGACTGCTGGTATCGCCTCACCGCGGGTGGCGGTTACACTTTCCCTCGTGCCATTAGTGCCGGTTGCTGCCCATGCAGAGTGTTATGGCGCCGTTGCTGGGAGCACCCGCGGTGCGGGGAGTAAGTATCCCAGGGCCAGGTGGGTAAAGGCAGAAACCTGCTGCTGCTGCCAGCGCGCATCGTGCCCTAATTCGGCGGCCAGCAGCGCCGCTACCGTAGGGGCCATCCGGATAGCGGCCTGCGCGTCAAGAAAGAGCACCCGCACCCGGCGGGCCAGCACATCCTCCACGGTGCGGGCCAACTCGTACCGCGCCGCCCAGACAACTTCAGCTTGGCAGAAGTCAAGCTTCTCGTCCAGCTTGGTTCCTAGGGCAGGCTGCCGCTGAATTAGTTCGAGCAGAGCTGGCTGGTCGCTGCCGTACACCGAGAGGTAATGGCCGGGGTCAGACGGGGTCATGGCCCCATGGATGGGCAGGGTGGCCGTCTGGCTCGCGGTGGGGGGCAATTTGCCCAAGCGGATAGCAGTATCGATGGCGTCCTGTCCCATACGGCGGTACGTGGTCCACTTGCCCCCCGTGATGGTTAGCAGGCCTGCTTCCGAAACTTGAATTTTGTGCGAGCGTGAGATTTCCTGGGTTTTCTGCGAATGGTCTTGTGGTGCCGCTAGCGGCCGCAGTCCGGCAAACACGCTCCGCACGTCACTGCGCTGCGGGGCGCGGGCAAGGTAGCGGGCGGCGGTGCGTAGGAGGAAGTCAATCTCTGCCTCCTGGGCGCGCGGCTCAACGTGGGTTTCACTCAAGGGCGTGTCCGTCGTGCCTAACAGCACGCGCCCCTGCCAAGGCACGGCAAAGAGCACGCGTCCGTCGTCCGTTTGCGGAATTAGCAGTGCCGCCTCGCCAGGCAGAAAGGACTTATCTAGCACTAAGTGCACCCCCTGACTAGGGCGCACCAGCTTCGGAACTCCGGGTTGGTCCAACTCCCGTATTTCGTCGACAAAGATGCCGGTGGCATTGACCACGACGGTACCTCGCAACTCATAGCGGCTGCCAGTTTCCTCGTCCGTAGCCCGCACGCCGCACACGCGGCCCCGCTCATCTTTGAGAAGGCCGCGCACGGAGCAGTGGTTGAGCAGCGTGCCGCCGAGTTCCAGGGCGGTTTGCGCCAGGTTGATGGCCAGGCGTGCATCGTCAAACTGTCCGTCATAGTAGAGCACTCCGCCTTGTAAGCCCTCGGCCTGGAGGTTGCCCAGCCGCTGCAAGGTTTCTGACCTGCTCAACTGCTGGGAGGGCCCCAGGCTGTGCTTGCCGGCCAGCAGGTCATAAAGGGTCAGGCCCAGGGTGTAAAAGGCACGGTCCCACCACGAGTAGGTTGGAATAATAAAGGCCTGATTGAACACTAGATGTGGGGCGTTGCGCAGCAGCCGGCCTCGCTCCACCAGCGCCTCACGCACCAGCCTTACCTCGCCCTGGGCCAGATAGCGCACGCCGCCGTGCACGAGCTTGGTGCTGCGGCTGCTGGTGCCTTTGGCGTAGTCCTCCCGCTCAAGCAGCAGGGTTTTGTAGCCCCGACTGAGACTGTCAATGGCCACGCCCAGGCCGGTGGCCCCTCCGCCAATGACAATCACATCCCAGAGGGGCTGACTCGCGAGGCGGCCTAGTAGCGTCTCGCGGGTAAACACAGTCGCGTGCAGCGCGGATTGCTTACTATTCATTTGATCGGGCAGTAGTAACTTAAAGAATATATTCGTTGGTGAACGAACTAGCTGCCGGTTTCAAAACAGCATGTCGGTGGATATACACATTTATGCCAATGAGAATTAGCCCCCCATAAGTAGTGCGACCTCCCACCACATGTTCGCAATCTCCACTAACACGATTTTACTAGTGAGGGTGAGTACTCCGAAGCCCAACAAAAAGCCAAAGCGCCTCGACTTTAACCCAATAGGTTTCCGTGTCTCCTCACAGGCCGGGCAGCGAAAAACAAGCCGGTGGCAGCTTACCTAGCCTGTTAGCCAATTGATACAATCGCCACACGCGCACATCACAGCGCGGTATCTGTGAAGTCCTACTTCCTCGTCTTAGCCTACTATACCCGGCAGTACATAACTGCATCAAGGCATCAATCACATAAGAAAGGCACAGATGTGCGGGCCCTCGCTCGGGGTCTTTCTATGACGTGCGAGATCAATCATGGAGTATTAATGACCAGCGCGGCCTAGCCTTACACTAAGCTTGGGCTGTTGGTAGCTAGGCCGACCAAGTCGTTGTCTGAGGCACCGTGCAGATGTCAGCTGGTGTCGCCGCCAGGTGGATGCATTACGTAGTTACTGCCTAACCATCACTCAGGGGGCTAATTCTACGAGATCGGGGTTACGAACCCATAATCCATCAGGTCGGTCAGGAAGAAGAAAACATGGTCGGTGCGCACTAAGGCACCCTTCAGCACGTAAGCACGCAAGGCCATACCCGCCATAAACTCACCGAGGCTGCCGCTGGGCACCCACTCCTGCGTAGCGCGACGCAAGGCTTCTACTAAGTCCCGGTCAGAGGCAGCCGTGAGCTGGCCAACTCCGGGGATATGGTAGGTAGTGGGCATGAGAGTGGAGTGAGAGCGCGGTGAGGGGAAAGGGTCAGGTCGCATCAAGTGAAGCCAAAGCGCGCTTGGCAGCCACTTGTTGGCGAGAAATGTAGGGGAGCCAACAACAGGTTAAGGAAGAGAGTACGTGCGGGCGGGGTACGTTGCATGAGCTCCAAAAAAAAGCCACCGGGGAAAGGGCAGGAGGAAAGCACAGCGTTTAGAAGATGTCAAGCGCTCTACACTAGCCAAAATCCTTGTCTCACGAGCGGCAGCTGTCGCGCTTCGAGTCTGGCGAGCTGACATTGAATGAAATCGTATGCAAGACCCGCAAGAACCGGCACCCGGACCGGGAGCCCGTGGTGCCCGTGCCCATCCTTGTCCTGCACCCGCACGTGGAGGGCTCGAGGGCTGGTTTGTTCATGGTTAAAAGGTTTGTGAACACATCGAGGACACTATTTGGGTTGACCACCAGCCCAAGTAAGGGTTGAATCACCCCCTCACCTGCCCAACCAAAACCCTGCGGGGATTTTCCGGCCGTGAAGCGTTGCCCACCCTTTATCCGTAGTTTTGGCTATGCCTACCGAAGCTACCCCGCTTTCTGCTTTTCCCGCCGATCTATTGGCGACTTATTCCCCTGCCGACCTCTTGGCAGCCGTGCTAGAGACTTCCCTGACGGGCTTGGCGTTTTACTCGCCCGTGCGCGATGCCGAAGGAAACCTTGTAGATTTTCGCATCGACTGGCTCAACCCCGCGGCCCAGCGCATCCTCCAGCAGCCAGCCCAGCCAGCCGGCAGTTACTTGCAGCACTATCCCCACACCTTAGGGACGGGCGTGTTTGCCTTCCATCGCGACACTTTTGAATCAGGGGAGCCCGCGCGGATGGCCGTTAATTACCAAGGCGATGGGCTAGATAACTACTTTCTCCTGTCCGCCCGGCGGGTGGGCGCCGGCCTGCTAGTGAGCTTCACTGATACGGCCGAGCAGCCCCGTACCCCCGTAGAACAAGCACTGCGCGCTAGCCAGGCGGCCGAGCGAGCCGCGCGCGCCGAGGCCGAGGAGCAGCGCGCCCAGCTACACCGGGTATTTGAGCAGGCCCCGGTCGCTATTGCATTGCTTGAAGGACCCACTTACCGCATTCAGCTGGCCAACCCCGCCGTATGCGAAATCTGGGCGCGCATGCCGGCCCAGCTGCTGAGCTTACCTTTGCTCGAGGCCCTGCCCGAATTGCGGGGCCAAGGCGTTGACGCCTTACTCGATGGCGTGCTGCACTCGGGCCAGCCCTATGTGGGCACCGAACTGCCCATCGAACTTGTGCGCCACGGCCGGCGCGAGACCATTTTCTTTAACTTCGTCTACCAGCCCCAGCGCGACGCCCAGGGCCAGACCACAGGCGTGCTAGTGGTGGCCACTGACGTAACCGAAGTGGTAATCGCTAGGCAACGTGTGGAAGTACAGGAGCGCCGAACCGCAGAGCTCAACGCAGAGCTGGCCGCCGCCAATGAGGAGATACGGGCCAACAATGAAGCTCTGTCGCGGAGCCAGCACGCGCTGCAACGCCTTAACCGGGAGTTAGAAGCTCGGGTGGAAGAGCGCACATTCGCTCTACAGCTAGAAGTAGCCAAGCGGGGGCAAGCCCAGCAGCAGGCCGAACACAGTGAAGCCCGCTTCCGGCGTCTGGCCGAAACCACCCCCCTCATCGTGTGGGAAGCGGACGCGGCGGGCAGCACTACCTATCTGAGCCCGAACTGGGAGCAGTTTACCAGCGCCGCCAACGGCCAGGGTTTTGGCTGGCAGGAGTATATGCACCCCGAGGACCAGGCTCCCTTCCTACAGGCTTGGCTTACCGCCGTGAGCACCGGCCAGCCGTTCCAGGCCGAAATGCGGCTGCGGGTAGCGGCCACGGGCGAGTACCGCTGGCACCTGGACCGGGCCGTACCCTTGCGCGACGCGGCGGGGCAGGTGAGGCAGTGGGTCGGTGCCGCCATTGATGTGCACGAACTCAAGCGTCTGCAGCAGTCCCTGCTGGAAAGCGAGCAGTATTTCCGCGCTATGGCCGACCATCTACCGGCCATGGTTTGGGTCACCGATGCCCAGGGACAGTGCACTTACCTCAACGAACAGTGGTATGCCTTCACTGGGCATACCCCCACCCAGGCACTGGGCGAAGGCTGGCTGAACGCGGTGCACCCCGAGGACGCCCCGCAAACTAGACAGGCATTTCGAGAAGCGAATGCCCAGCAAGGCCCGTTCCGCGTCCTCTACCGTCTGCGCCGCCACAACGGGCAGTACCGCTGGGCCATCGACGCCGCCCGTCCCCGCTTTGCTGCGAGTGGAGAGTTTGAAGGCATGGCCGGGGTGGTGATCGACGTGCACGAGCAGCAATTGGCCGAGCAGGCCCTGCGGCGCCTGACCTACAAACTGCGCACGGCCCGAGACGAAGCTCAAAGCCTGAATGCCGATCTGCACGCGGCCAACGAGCAACTCACGCGCACCAATGTGGACCTAGACAACTTTATCTACTCGGCTTCCCACGATTTGAAGGCGCCTATTAGCAACATCGAAGGGCTGCTTTACCTGCTACACGAAGAGCTGCCCCTCGACATCTCTCAGGGCCCGTATGTAGGGCCCACGCTGGGGCTGATGCGCGAGTCGGTTGAGCGCTTTAAGCGCACCATCCATCATCTGACCGAAGTCAGCAAACTGCAAAAGGAGCATGCTCCCGCCACAACAGCAGTGGACTTGGCTACGGTTGTGGAGGATGTGCGGCAGGACTTGGCTCAACTTATTCAGGCTACTGGGGCCCGCGTGCGGATTGAGGTAAGGGATTTCCCGCCGGTGCTGTTCCCCGAGAAAAATCTGCGCTCGGTCGTCTACAATCTGCTCAGCAACGCTTTAAAGTATCACTCGCCCCATCGCACGCCACACATCGATGTACAGGCGCACGTGCGGACTAATTTCACGGTGCTGGAAGTCCACGACAATGGATTAGGTCTAGATGCCGCTCACTTACCCAAGCTCTTTACGATGTTTCAGCGCTTTCACGACCATGTGGAGGGTACGGGCGTGGGCTTGTATATGGTTAAAAAGATGGTGGAGAATGCTGGCGGACGCGTGGAGGTGCACAGTTACGCGGGAGCCGGCACAAGCTTTTTCGTTCATTTGCCCCATGTTTCCTTGCCTTTATCCTAAGCTTATAACGCCCGAATACCAACTATGCAGGGTGCTTCTAGTCGAGGATGGATCGACCACCCATCTTCTGGATTGAAGGCTTGTCGAGCGCTGGCCCTCGCTTTCCAACGGTTAGTAGCGCGTACTGGGGCCCAGGCCTGATACCTGGAGAGCCCTTGGCCAGACCGCTTGGGAATGAGTGCCCAGCACTCATTTAACGGTAGGAACAGCAGTCTGGGCTCAACGGCACCAAGTTTATCGAGGCTCATGCCCATGGCATGCTAACTGAGCATGCCATGAGCATAATTATTAGAGCGCGACCTGTTCTAATTTTTAGGTCATGGCTTAGATGCATGATCTACTCATGGCTAGCTACCAGTTTAAGCTCTTAACGACTAAGAAAATCACCAATATTCTACCCCAGTATTTTAATCCTGTTACTCCATAAATGGAGTGCTTCACCGTCTATGAATACTGAATAAGCTCCAAAGGGGGGCCGCGTAACCTGCCTTTTTTGGGGCTAATAGCAAATTGATAAGGGCCGCGCTTAGGAAAAAATTAGCAGATTATAGCTTACATGTAAGCTCCACAGAGAGCCTTCCCAGACGATGCAGCAGTCCCTCAATATAAAGTATATTATTTTAAGTTGCATCATAGCCAGATAGCTTGCTGGTCAGCAGGCAATACGAAGTCTTGCTGAGCTAACTTTCTGAAAACAAGTTTACTAACTATTTCGTTTAGGCAAGGTGTGGCTAGAAAGTTGACCTAGCCAATGAAACGTTTCGTAGGTATGTCTTCTTTTTCTTCGAGTGCCCTTGCACCGGCGCAGCGCCAAGCAATCAGCTTTGCCCTGCGGTTCGCTCAGCAGCCATTTCTTCCCCTGCAACCCTACGAAGGGTTGCTGCTCGAAGCCTTCGAGCAAGGTAGGTTGACCCTGGATCAGGTCTTGGCCCACGTAGAGGACCATGACTTCGCCCCGGCGCGCGGGCGCACTCCTGTTCTGGCTTAAGACTGCCCTGCAGGAAGCCTGGGTCCCGTAATGCGCACTCCACGGCAGGGCCAAACTTGAAGGCGTAGACGGTTGTCCTCCACAAGATTGCAGCCTGCTTGAATTCCCATTTCCCAAGGAGGCGTGTCAACGTATGACATAGCGGATCAGCGAAAAATAGCGTCAAGCCAGCCAGTGATTGATACTCATAGATAGCGAAGGCGTACAGCCTGGCCGCTAGGGCAACTCGATAAAGAAAGTGGTGCCTTCCTGCTCCCGGCTTTCCAACCAAATCGAGCCTCCGTGTAGCTGCACGATCTGCTTGGCAATGAACAGCCCAGCCCGGTGGTGGTCTCCCCGTGTAGGCCCTGCCGACGGGTGGGGTTGAACTTGTCGAACAACTGGTGGTGTAGCTTGCCGGGAATGCCGATGCCCGTGTCCTGCACCGTGAGGCGGACGCTGTCCTCGTGACGCTGCGCTCCCAGCGTGATGGTACCCCCGGCGGGCGTGAACTTTAGGGCGTTGCCTATTATGTTGTCTAGAACCCGGCCGAACTTTCCCGGATGCAGGCACCCGAGCACGGGTTCGGTTGGCAGATCCAGCGCCAAGGTTACGGCCTTATCCTGGGCAGCCAGGCGATGCCCCTCTAGGCGTACTGCCAAGTAAGTATGCAGATCTGTGGGCCGCTTGTCCAAGCCGTGCGCATCCAAGTCGCCTACGTAAAGTAAGTCCTCAAGCAAACCCGTCGCGTGGACGCAGGCGCGCTGGATGAGGGCCAGGTAGTGCACCATTTCTGGGGGCGGTGGACCATCCCCAGCCCGGCCTGCTACCTCGCGCTGTAGCAGGTCCACTAGCAGCTCAATCTGGGCAATGGGGGCCTTGATATCGTGCGTCGCTAGCTGCAAAATCGTTTCTTGGGCATCGTAGAGGCGGCGGAGTTTGGCTTCTAAGGCCTTGCGCTCCGAAATATCTTCTAGAATAGTGTAGCCCAACTCCCCCTCTTCGTCGGGAAACAGCACGGAAGTGACCTGACACCAGAAGGAGGAGCCATCGGCCCGGACCAAACAGGTTTCAAGCGAGAAGTGAGGCAGCTTGTGCGCCCACAGGCGCGTTTGTAGCTGCTGCCAGTCGGCCCGGTGGTCGGGGTGGGCAAACTCGCGAATTTTATGGCCCACCACGTCCTCGAGCTGGGCGTAGCCCAGCATGGCCACCATGGCGGGGTTGACCTGGCAGATAGTCAGATCGGGCGTGATGATTTTCTGGCCTAGCGGCGAGTTCTCGAACACGGTGCGAAAGCGCGCTTGGCTTTGCTGGTAGCGATCCTGCTCGGCCTGCTGGACCGTAGTCGCTACGTGGTCCGCGCGCAGCTGATCATTATCGGCACGCAGGGCGTGGTTTTCCGCCTCATCGGAGGAGGCATGGGGGGAGGGCACGGGAGTGTCAGGCATATAGTAAGGGAAAGCCCGCGCACCTTACGGGTTGTCTCAGCAGTACGCGCCCTTGGTTCCTAAGTTCCGCGGGGAGGCTCAGCCCGCGTAGTACCGACGTTTTAGCTACCTGCATGCTTGAGCCTGCAACCAGGCGATGGCATAGCCTTCGTCCTCAAAGCTGTGACAAGTCAACGCTTCTTGATGTAAGTCGGCCTCTACTTGGGCCGTGGCCAGGCGAGCCTGCAGGTGCTTGGCCGTGACCAGTGCGTGGCAGCAGGGACCGACGTGGGCGCGCAGTTCCGGTACCCAAGTCGTGTGCAGCCACAGCTGTTCGGTTGCGGTAAAAGGGCTCATTCCCCCGCTCTGCACACGCAGCAAGCCGCCCGCCCCGCTGTGCTGCAGAGCGCCCAGGGCATGATGGAGCAAGCCGTGAAAGTCTGCGGGGTCGCGCGGTCCCGGGGCCCAGTCTAGGCGCACAAAGCCGCGTGAGTCCAACCGCAGCTGACCGGCTTTGTTCGTGAAGTAGAGCGTTGCGGACGCCGGTCGTGAGTGGCTCATTACTGGCGAACGGAGTTACTCCCGAAAAGGTGCGCGCCGCGTTGGCTTAAACGTGCGTTTGTTGTATAAAGGAGCATCACAGTGGCCAGCAAAGGGAATCGGAAATAGGGAGATAGCACTAACACGACTGGGTCAACGGACTAAAGGTCCCGAATCCGGAAGAGGTAATACGAGCAAGTAAGATACCGGTAAGCGGGAAGTTCAGCTTAGGGTCGTAAGGCCAATTGCTGCTTTAACTCAGCCATGCGCTGGGCACTGGCCTGCGCTTCGCTGCGGGCAACCAAGCAGTTCATGCTCCCGTCGGGGGGCAAATTCAGAATGGTGTACTGCTTCAGGGCCGCCAGCAGGCCGTATCAGGGGGCATTTAAATTATAGCAGGGTCAGTAGGAAATATACCGGGCAAGGCGAACGAAAGCCCAAACTTTCAGCAGTCACGCGGGCGGGTCTTATGGGGTGGTCAAGGTAGGTGATAAATAATGCCTCCCGACACTGTTTGCGTAGCATGCGAAAGGATTAATCTGAGGGAGGCATTTGCCACGTGCAAGGTTCTTGTAAGATCTGCTTAACGGATCAACGGCCAGCGAGAATCACGCTTCCATCGCCTAAATAATCAGGAAAGCTCTGACTAGTAGGCTCTACTTTTGAAAAGCAGCCACAAAGAAAAACCCGGAATTATGCACTCGCATAATTCCGGGTTGATACCTCGATTCCAGAAGGCTTAGTTCTTCATCATAATGCGCGTGAAGCGGTTGCTCTTACCGGTAATTAGGTGAGCAATAAACAGCTCGCCGGGCAAGCGGCCCTTGGTAAACTCGTAGGTGAACTGCTGGCCGGCTACGCCGGAGCCTTCGCCTAGCACCGCTACCACCGTGCCCTGCAAGTTGAGCACCTCCAGGCGGAATGTGCCAGCTTCCCGCAAGGTGAAGGAAACCGCTGTTTTATCCACCGCCGGATTTGGCGCGCTGGTGAGTTCCGAGTCGAATGATTCCTCCTGAGCTGCCGCAGCAGATGCCTTGGTGCTTGGGGGGCAATTTCCTAGGGAGCCGCCGCGATTCAGGTAACCCGATACATCGCTGGATTTCACGCACCGGCTTGTCTTGTTGTTGCAGACTAATACTTGGTCGTTGTTTGGACCGCAGCGCACGTCTACCACAGTAATAGTTACCGTTGCCGACGCGCTGCAGCCTGCGCTAGTGGTAGAGGTGACCGTCAGAGGGTAGGTGCCCGCCGCTGTGGGCGTAAACACTGGGTTTGCAATGGCCGCGTTGCTTAAGCCTGCTGCTGGGCTCCACTTGTAGCTAACCAAGCCTGTGCTAGGGGTATTAGCTTGTAGCTGTACGCTTTGTGGACCGTAGCCCAGGTAGATGGTCGAAACCGGGCCGCCCGTGTACACGCTCGATGTGGCCTGTAGGGTGATGGTAGGAGCCGTGCACGTATAAGCGGGGGGCAAATCAAACGCCTCTACTTGGTCACTGCGGTCTGTGCTCAGTCCTTGCTTGGCGCTAAAGCCCAGGCCGCGTTTAGCAAATACCGTCCAGATCAACTGTTGGTTGGCTCCAGCATTGTTGGCGCGGTCCGCCGCTAAGATGGCGTCGCGGGCATCTACGAATCCTGGGTTACAGGCCTGCAGTTTCAACCCATCAATCACCAGTTGCATGGCTAGGTTGTTACCACCTTTGCCAGTGTAAAAATTGGGGTCAAACCCATACTGGTTTACCAAGGCCCACGTCATGTCCCATAGCATAGTGGCCCACACAAAGCCCACGCCGTGGGGTTGGGTGAGAGCCGCGTCATTCGTGGCGCCGTAGGTATAGCTATTTACTCCGAAGTCGGTGCTGTAGGGCGAAGGGCGAATGCCGCGGCCGGACGTGGGTTGGTTCTGCACGTAGGTGCCGATGCCCCGGGGCTTAGCGCCGGTGTCGCCGGGCTTCATAGTAATCATAAGGCCAAACCAGTCGCTCCAACCTTCTCCGCCTTGTTCGGCGTTGCGCAGGCAGCTGGAGTTGTTTGGGCCGCCGGTAAGACGGGTGGAAATGCCGTGACCATACTCGTGGGCAATAATACCGTTGTCGAAGTCACCGTCGAGTTCGGGCAGCGAGCCGCTATTTTTCAGAATTACCGTAACAAGCGTACCGGCGTCGAGCTGTTGGCGGATAGATTGGCCGGCCTCCTGGCTAATCATGACGGCGGGGATAGTTATAGCAGGCGTAGCCTGCGTGGGGGCGCCTCCCATTACCGTGGGCTCACCGGAAATGTTATTAATAACAACCACGGCAATGGCTCCAGCCTTTTGCGCGTTTTGCACCTTGTCGGCAAAGCCACAGTTGCCGCGGTATACAACAGCAATGTTGCCACTGACGGCACTGGCGTTGGTAAAGGCGCCGCACCCTTCTTCGCTGATGCCTGGTGAGGCAGGAGGAGTGCTCTGGGCGAGCACCAATTTGCCGGTGACGGCCGTTGCAGTCAGGGGCTTGCTAAAGGAGCCTTCCCGAGCGGGGTAAGTACCAGCAATGCCGGCTGGCGCACTCACCTGAAAGAGGTTCGGGTCGGGGGCGCCGCTCCACAAGTACATCTGCATGCGGGGGGCTTGGCCGTCTACAGGAGTTGCGAAGTTGGCATTGTTGCGGGTAGCTGCCACGTTGCGGCTGTCCTGGGACTCGGCCATTACCTGATCGGCACCTAGGCCCACCAGTAGGTTGGGGTTGGTAGCTTGAAAGTTGCCGCTGGCTTCATCGAAGCCGTACTGATACCAAATGTCGTGCATGATGTTGCTCATGTAAAACAAGTTGGTCGTGGCCGCATCACGGTAGGTAATGGGCTGCTTAGTAAAGTCAACCGGATAGTCAAACAGCAGCGAAGAACCGGCGTTAGGACTGTAGTTGAGGCCCAAAAGATTGTTGTTGTTGTCTGGGTCCTCGTAGGCGTGCACATTGTTGCCGCGGGTGATGGTATACGAAATACCTGGAGCCACCGTGTGCCAGCCCATAGGGGAGGCCTTTTTGTCGGCTACGTCGGTGCTCACGAAGACGCGGGGTCCGTGGCTAGGCGTTTCCGTGGGTATGGCAAACACGTTGTAGGCGTTAGCCGTGGGGCCGGCTGCAACTGCGGCAAACGAGAACGGAGCGGCGGCCGCTGCACTAGTAGCTTTCAGCGGTTCGCCTGCGTGGCCATCGTTGTCAAAGTTGCATTCAACTACGAGGTTATCTTTGTCTAAGATGGCACCAGTGGCCGCGTCTACGCGGACGTTCCACCAGTTGCGGGCATCCAACTCGTAGATAGAAACTTCCCAGGCTAATACCAACTGGCCGTCGGCCAGCGGTTGATACACGAGCCTTGCGGGGATAGGGCGTAAAGAAATGCCCCCCGGAGAAAGCAAGGCAGCCCGGTTGGGGTCGCGGCTTTGCTGTTGGTAGGCTAAGGGAGCCGTGAGCTTCAGACCAAGGTGTTGGGCGGCAGCAGTTGCGGCGGCGGGGGCATCTAGCTTGGCTTGATTGCCCTTGATCTTCTTGCCTAGCTCTTTGTGGAACCGGTTGCCCACGCTAACGACCTGGTCGTCCTTAGTCAGATTGACGTTGGTGACGGCACCATAAATCTCAATGCCTTGGTGGCGCTGCTGGAGATAAATATGCTTTAGGCCGTTGTGCTTGCTGGTACTCTGACTGCTTACTACGAGGTCAGCTACATCCTCGTCGGCCAGCTCTAGTGCTCGTTGGTTCTTTTTGAAGTGGTCCAGCGCCGCTTGCGGAATGGGGTTTTTGGAGGGGTGTTCACTGCTTTGACCGAAGGAGGCCCCGGGCGCCGTAAGCAAAGTGAAGACCAACGTTAGCCGGCTAACGAGAAGTAGAAGTCTGTTCATGTACTTACTGAGAGTAGAAGGTTAGTTACATGCGTTCTTTTTTTGCTTCCGAACATACGGGTTTCTTAACCTCTATAGTTTTACACTTTTCGTGGGAGGATGCATATTCCTAGATTTATGCAATAGATACGTAAGCATTTGATATTCAATACTTATGTTTTTCATAGTGGTGCAAATGCTGGTAAATCGACTTATCAAAACCTTAGAATATAAAATGAGCGACTTAAACGATATAGGTCAGCAAAAGCATCCTTAGAAAAATGCCAAACCTTTGAATACATAATATAAAAAGGTGTTGCCTAGGTTGACAAATGATTCCGGCGACCTGAATATCAATAAGTTATAAACTTAAGTATCGTTATTCTGAGCAGTGAGGAGAGGCCCGCCTAAGCACGGGCTCAACAGTATAGTTTTCAATGAGAGCGAAGTGCCGGCCTAAGAGCGCACTATCAGTGGTTTCCTTTTGCCTGGAGGCAGGGTAGGCCATAGAAATTCACCCAACGAACCTGATTGAGTACCAAGACCTAATAAGGATGATGTGGCTAACCCAAGACCCCAATTAATATGCACAGCAAGCTGAGGTGTGTAATGCTTGTTGCATTTGGACGACATGATGGCCTGCGGAACTCGTGTTCAAATTCCTTCACAAAAAAGCCCCCCAGATGTTTCTGGGGGGCTTTTTCTTCACGGCACAAGTTTCATTTCAGGCACCAGTGCGCGAAGTCGTCTTGTTTTAACAGTTGGTTATAAATCTATTATCAAAGTAGGCTGCAAGCACGGCCAGTAGCTTACTTAGACTGATCCTGTTTTACTTTTTTATACTCAAGTCCCGGACCATCACAAGCCCGCCAAGTGCTCACAAGCGTATCGTCCGCTTTGAGAGCAAGGTTCTCCTTCAACTCTACCGTTGTGCAACTGCCAATAATGCTGCTCATCGTATTATATGTGAGTACAACGTATTGACCGTCTGAGAAGTCCTGCAATGCAAACGTGCCGCTGGCTTCCGTTACCTGGTCACCTTGCCGGCGCGTTTTTGTGAATGTGCTATCGGCCCTGAATACATAAGTCTCTTGCCAAGGCAGATCAGCGCCAGTCTTGACATAATTCGGCATTTCTCCTGTTAATTTGACTAGCTGCCACGTTTGGGGATAGGGTTCAACCGCGGCTATCTCTTCTTTTTGACAAGAGACGAGAGTGGCTAGCAGCAGGAAGAATACGAGGATATTTTTCATCACAGTCAGGCATTATTTAGGTGAAGAGTCCAAGTGCTAGAATAAGGTTGCATCCGCTTATTCTGTTTTGTCAGACACACGAACAGCTGTGCAAGCTAGTACGCTCCTTCCTCATGAGAAGTACTGAGAGTAGGTAAGTTGATGAGTGTCAACAGACGTTTTGTTTGAAGCCTTCTCTAATCAAACAGTGTAAAAGCTACGCCTGTCTTTATCATCATATTTCGCCGATACTAAATAAGCTCTCTCCCTTGCTAATGGGAGGCGTCGCCGTCATGTACAGCACGACGCCATTGGTGGGCGCAATTACTTCGCTTAGCGGATTGCCAAACAGATCGGTGATGTAGCCCAGCTTGCGGCCCGTATAAATCAGCTCGCCTGCCTTTACTTGCGGGAAGAAAAAGCCGGTGTGCGGGCTGGAAATAGTGGTGCGCCGCGCAATCAGTAAGGGCTGATTGGGTGCGCTGGGGGGCATTTTTTGCATGTCCAAATGACTCAGCAGCCGGTAGAGAGCCTGCTTGATTTGGGCTACCGCTTCCCCTTCGGGCAAACCAAAGCGCCCGCACTCGATGTCGACAGCCGGAATGCCGCGCTTGATGGCCTCGCGCGAGCAGTACACGCCTTCCTCCTTAAGCGTGGGCTCGTTGCCGAACTGCACTACGTAGGGAAAACCCAGGGCCACGGCCATCTGCCGGCCTTTTTCGGAGAGCTCGGGGGTGTCGAAGTAGTTGTAGTAACCTGAATAGGGGCGCAGGTCATCGAGGGCGTCGCCGGCGTGCACGTCGATGACGTAGTTGCAGCGGGCGATAATGTCATTGCTTAGGGTCCAGGCCAGGCGTTCGGTTATGGTGCCGTCAGCTTTGCCTGGGAATACCCGGTTCAGGTTCTTGCTATCCAAGGGGTTAACCTGTATTCGGCGTCCCAGGAAACCCGGCACATTAGCTAGGTGCACCAGAATAACGGTGCCGCTAAGCTGAGCCGGGTCCAGGGACTGAGCCAACTGCTGGGCCGCCAGAATAGGCGGATACTCGTAGCCGTGCACACCGGCAATTATACCCAGCACCGGGCCCTTTTTCGCGCCGTGAAAAACGGTCACCGGAATTACCGTGCTGTCTTTGCCTGCTGCTATGGGCAGTAATATTGAGCGTTTGGCGCCGGCTTTGATGGTCTCATTGCGGAAGGAAAACGGCTTTACCGCTGCGTAGCCTAGGCTTGGCAAAGCGTAAAGAAAAGTGACAATAAAAAGAAGTCGAAAGTGCATGGAAACAAGCGGATTGATAAATAAACTGTTTGGCTAGCTATTGAAGACCAAATGCTTAGCGCGGATTAATGGGCCGCGCCCGGAACAGGAGCAGCCCAGCGGCAAATAGGCCGATCACGCTGAGTAGCAGCTTGCTCAGGCCACCAACTGCCGTCCCGATTTCGGAGGTGCTCGTGAACGTGTGCGTGGGCTCCTGGGCGTAGTCGGCGTGGGTGAAGGCTACTTTGTGGAAGAGGTAAGAGTAGTAGAAGGTCCGCAGCGCATCGTGGTAGCGGGTGGCGCTTTGCTGGAAGGCCAGGTGAGAAGGCAAGTCGGTGCCCGCCAGGGCGTTGAGGCTGGTTTGAGCGTTAATGGCGGGGGAAAGCCAGCTGAGACGGTTAACCAGCTCGTAGCGCTGCTGCAAACCCTGGGCGTAAGCCGCGGCCAGAGGCTGCACTGATTGGTCGCCGAGGTGCTGAAAGGAGTAGTACCAGCGCCACACGAAGCGCTCCTTGATGGTGGTCGTATCGCGAAACTGCGGGTACAAGGCGAAGAAACGGTTCATGGTTTCGGCCTTGGGCTTATCCCAGCCGCCGTGGATTTCCTCGCGCTGCTTCACCGTCAGCTCAATGCCCTGGGGCACGGGCCGGGCGGCACTCACGTACACGTTCAGCAGACCCGGCACCAGCACTACCAGCACCAACCACAGCCCCACCAGCGCCACCGCGTTGAAGGCCGAGTTGCGCTGCAAGCCCGTCACCACGTAAGCCAGGCCCAACCAAAACAAACAATAAAGCACTACCAGCGCCAGCCACAGTCCCACGCGCCCATCCAGCGGCACTTGCGCCAACAGCATGGCCACCGCCGACAGCACCAAGGCCAGCCCGAGTACCAGAGCCAGCCGAAACGCCAATTTGGCCCCCACGACCAGCCCGGCGCTAATCGGCTGGGCCAGGAGCAGGGTCAGGATGCCTTGCTCTTTCTCGCTGGACAGCAGGTTGAAGCTCAGAGCAATAATGAGCAGCGGGAACAGATACACCAGCACAAAAGCCAGATCGAAGTTGCCGTTGAGAGCCTTGCTGGGGTTCACGTTTTCGGAGGCGTAGAGCTGAGCTTGCAGGCCCAGCAGGCGCAGCTTCACGTAGTAAGGGTTCACGTCGCGCTGACCCAGGGAAAGGCTGGCCCAGGGCGTTGGGTGATGCACGGCAAACGTAGTGTGGTAGTAGCCAATCTCGCCGGCGTCGGCTTCGCCCGGAAACTTCACTTTCAGCTCCTCCACGTTGTGGCTGGCCAGAGTAGGCAGCTCGGCCAGGTGCTGGCGCTGCCGCCCAATTTCGGTGGTGCCGTAGTAGATGCCGTAGAAGCCCACCAGCAGTACCAAGGTAGTCAGCAGCACGAGGCCCTTCGCGGCCTTGAAATGCCGCCACTCATACGTAAACAGAATCCAGAATATCTTCATCAGGCTAAGCAATGCTCGTTTTGTCAATCAGTTTCAGTCCCAGCCAGCTTAGGGCCCCGGCCCACAGCAGCAAAGCCAGCGCGGGTACCAGCAGGTAGCTCAGCGCCCAGCCTAGGGGCGGCGCTTGATAAGCGAAGGTGGGAATGGCCCGCCAAGCAGCCGCGTCGAGCTTGCGCTCTTTGTCGCCGTAGCCCATGCCGGCCTGCAAAGCGTTAAGGCGCTGCACCAACTGGTAGCGGTAGGCCTCAGCGGCCTGCTGAAAGTGCACGTAGTGGACGAAGTCGGAGCCGGCCAAGCCCATGGACAGCGGCCGAATGGCCTGGTAGGGATTCAGCAGACCTATCCAGGTGGAGAGGGCGTTTTGGCGCTCGTAGGTGCTAGTTAAATCGGCGAAGTGCCGCTGGTATACCTTGCTGGTGTACGCCTCACTTTCGGCCATCACCAGGCCGCCCACGCTCACCGGCAGCTTTTCCTCGGAATCGACCCCATACTGCTTTAGCAAACCTGCCTTGAGGGCGGCCGAACGCTGATCTTGTGGGTCGTGGCCGTTGATGCCTTTTTGGGCCTCTTCGTGCACCGCGGCATCCATCTGGGCTTTGGTGATGGCGGGGAAAAGGTTGGCGCCCAGGTTGGCAGTTGCTTTGGGCAGAATAATGCAGCCCAGCATCCAGAATCCGAGCAGGGTCACGAGGGCCGTGCGCGCGTGCTGCTGCCACGCCGATACTACCACCGAGCCCACGATAAACAGGAAGAAGTACACGGCGTAGCTCAAAGCGAACAAGGCCAGCCGCGCCCACAAATCGGGGTTGTCGGCCAGGTCTTCCTGCCCGAACAGCAGCCCCGCCGCCAGCACCAGCGCCGGCACCACCACCAGCGCCACCGCCCGCCCGTAGCCCGCAATTTTACCCCAGGCTACCTGCCGCAACGATACGCCTTGGCTCAGCAGCAGCTTCAGAGTGCCACTTTCGCGCTCCTCCGTGAACGCGCTAAAGCACAAGAAGATAATCAACAGGGGCACCAGCAGCTGCAGTACAAAGGCTACGCTCAGCTCCCCGAACCGAATAAGGGAGCCCGACTGCTGGGCCTGGCTGAAGTTGACGCTGTTCTGCTGGTGGGCCTCCAGATACACCGACGCGCCGGTAAACGAGTCCAGCCCGGTATCTAGAAAACTCAGGGCCGACTTGGGCCGGAAGGCAAAGGAGCCGTAGTGCGCCACCCGGTGCGGATGGCGGTTGGGCTGGTGATGAAATTGGTCGTTAACAGTCTGCTGCGCCACCCGGCGTTCCTGCTGCAAGGTGCGGTAGCTGGCCCGGCCGACTAGGGCCGCCGCTAGCAGCAAACCCAGCACCAGCACGCTCAGCACCACGAAGCGCCGGTCGCGCAGGGTGCTTATAAACTCTTTTTGGGCGATAGTCTGAATCATGGGCTAGTGCATATAGTGGAGGTAAAGCTGCTCCAGCTCGTTGGCGTTCAGGGCGGTGGTTGGGCGCACGTCTACTAGCTCACCCTCGCGCATAATGCCCACCCGCGTGCCCACTTCCTTGGCCCGAAAAATATCGTGGGTGGCCATGAACACGGCCGTGCCCTGCTGGCTGAGCTCGCGCAGCAGCGACGAAAACTCGTTGCTGGCCTTGGGGTCGAGGCCGGAAGTAGGTTCGTCGAGCAAGAGCACCTTGGCATGCTTGGCCACGGCAATGGCAATGCCTACCTTCTGGCGCATGCCTTTGGAATAAGTGCCCACCCGACGCTGCACCGCTTCGGCTGGCAGCCCAGCCTGGGCCAAGTAAGCCAGCAGCTCGCTTTCCTGGTAGTTGAAGCCCGCCAGACTGCTAAACAGTGAAAGGTTTTCCAGCCCCGTCAGGTGGGGGTAGAGCATCACGTTCTCCGGAATGTAAGCCAGGTGCTGCTTGATTTTCAGCGGGTTCATGGCAACTTCCAGCCCGTCGATAAAGGCCGCGCCAGCGGTGGGCTGAATGAACCCCAAAAAGAGGTTGATAGTCGTGGACTTGCCCGCTCCGTTCTGACCCAATAGGCAGAATACTTCCCCAGCTTCAATCTGCAGGTTGAGCCCTTGCAGGGCCAGCTTTTCCGGGTACTGCTTGCGCAAGTCCTTAGCTTCTAAGATGTATCTCATAAGTTGTTTCTCTGATTTTAGCCCTGTTAGGAGCTTATTCGCTAGAATGAATAGCCTAGCGTAGCCATGAAATTGCGGGGTGCGCCGGGGCTGGCGCGGAAGAAGTCGTAGCCGCCCACGAAGTAGTACTTGTCGAGCACGTTGTTGACGTTGGCATGGAAGTTAAACCTGCCCACGGTGTAGAACAGGGCCACGTCGGCCACGGTGTAGCTAGGCCAGCGGCCCCAGTACAGTTCTCCTGTGCCCACGGCGGCAATCTGGTTTTCAGTGCGGCGGCGGCTTACATAATTGCCCCCCACGGCTACGCCCAGGCCCCGCAGGGCCGGTGTCAGGAAGGTGTACTTGGCCCAGAGGCCGCCCGAATTTCTGGGCGCATTGGCTAGGGACTGCCCGTTTTCGGCCGCCAAATCAGCTTGCAGCACTTCCGTGTGATTGAAGGCGTAGGAGGTGTTCAAGCTTAAGTTGGGCAAGATGTTGCCGGTTAGCTCCACCTCCACGCCGCGCGACCGAGCCTCTCCGTTCTGGCGGTACACGGGTGCCCCGTCCGGCGTGAGCGAGCCGGTGCTCACTAGCTGATTGCGTCTGACAATCTGGTAGGCGGCCACGGTGCCGAACAACGCTTTGTGGAAAAATTCCCCCTTCAGGCCCGTTTCTAGCTGGTAGCTGGTCTCCGGGCTGAAAGCCGAGCTGCGGCCGTAGCGCTCCGGGAAACGGATGTACTCGGGCTTGAGCGGCCGGAAGCCGGCGCTGTAGCTGGCGAAATAATTCAGGTTGTCGAGGATAGAATACGTGAGGCCGGCGCGAGGCAGCACTTTGCGCTGCGGAATGGTGGTGGAGCCGTCGCCGTAGTCGCGCTCATCGGCAAAGAGCTCGTAGCGCACGCCCAGCAGCAGGCCCAGCCGCGGCGTCACCTCTATCTGGTCCTGGGCATACAGGCCCACGGTGTGATATATCGAGTTGATGTAGTCAGTAAAGAATTGGGGTAGGGGGCGGCGCACGTACTTGGTGGGGTCCTGAATTTCGTACAGGGGGCTTTTCAAATCGAAAGTCAGGGGCGTGGTCACGCCGTTCACCAGCTTCTGCCGCGCCTCAAACATAGTGCTCTGCTTATCGGTGTTGAAGCGGATATAATCGCCCCCCAGCACTACTTTATGAGCCAGGGAGCCGGTGTTGCGGCTCAGCGAGAAGTAAGTCGACAAGTTTTTGGTGTACTCCTCGGCCCGCCGGTCAAAGTAGCGCAGGTTCATCACCGTGTTGGCGGGCGCATCGGCGTAGGAGTTCAGGGTGCGGTGCTCGCTCAGGTTCTCGTTGTAGGTGAAATCGAGATAGGAGGCGTTAAAGGACAGCCAATCCGTGAATTTGTGGTTGAGTGAAGCGTTCAGGTAGTAGGTATTCGTGCGGAAGTAATCACTCGGCTGGCTGAGCGTGAAAGCGCGCGGCACGGCGTACAAGTCGTTGGCACGGATAGGCAAGCCCCGGTCGAGGTAGCCGTCGATGTGGGTGTACACCAGTTCGGCGTTGAGCGTGGTTTTGTCTGACACCAAGAACGTTACGGTCGGCGCAATCATCAGCGACTTGGTGTCATTCACGTCGCGGAAGGTGTTTGACTTTTCGTAGCCCGCGTTGAAGCGGTAAAGCACGTTTTTCTGGCTCGTGAGCGGGCCTGTGAAGTCGGCCGTGGCCCGGGTGGTATTGAAGCTACCCGTCGAAAACGTCAGGGCTTTGCGCTCCACATCAAGCGGCTTTTTAGTTACCATATTGATGGTGCCACCGGGGTTGATGTCACCAAACAACGCCGCCCCCGGGCCTTTGAGCACCTCCACCCGCTCCAGGTTCACCGTGAGAGGCGCCTGGGTAAAGGAGTTGCCGTAGCTGAAACCCGAGCGCAAACCGTTCAGCAGCCGGAAGCCGCTCTCGTAGCCGTTGCGGAAGCCGCGAATCGTAAAGTCGTCGTAGTGCGAGTACTGGGTCACGCCGGCCACGTTCTTCACCGTTTCGGTGAGGCGGTAGGCCTGACGGTCCTCCATGAGCTCCTTGGTAACGGTGGAAATAGACTGGGGCACGTCGATGAGGGCCGTGGCCGTGCGAGTACCCACAAAGCTGTAGTCGCTCTTATAGGTGGTTTCTTTGCGACCCAGCACTTCTACTTCCTGCAAGGTCCTGGTAGTGGGTTGCAGCGTAAAGTCGACGGTTAAGGTCGGAGAATCAGCGCTCAGCACCACTGCGCGCCGCTGCTCCTGGTGGCTGAGGCTGCGGGTAATGAGCGTGTATTCGCCGAAAGGTAGCGTCAGCGAAAAATGCCCATCGGCTCCACTAAGAGCGGAAAAACGGCCGGAGGTTTCTACCACCGATACTCCCTCCAGGCCGTGCCCACCCGGACCCGTGATATGGCCGTCGATATGACCAGATGACTGCTGGCCTACGGCCAACAAGGGAAAGCAAAAAAGTATAAACAGAATAAGTCGGTACATGCCAAAGCGAACATACCCAGACCGTAGCGCCACGCGCCTCAGCAGGGTGAAATCAGAGAAAAGGAGAGGCATACCGCACGCCTGCCCCGGCCACGGGCAGTGCCATAGCTGCCATGGGGCCAATGACATTGCGGTAATTGGAAAAGTCAGCCCCAAGCGCAGACACCTGAAAGCGAACAGGATACAGCCTGTACTAGCAGGGGCGCAGCCCTGCGTTTGTCCCGCCACAGGGGACGGGAGCTAGTAGCTCGCAAGCCAGAACTAGACATAACCGTCCGGGCACACGAGTGCTGCTAAACGCTACAAATAAAAGTTGGGGCTTAGGCGCAGTAGGCCGGAGGCCCACGCAGGGAAGCACCGTCCAGCAGGTGCGACGCCCGGCATACGGGCGCCAGCGGCCGGTACGTGGCATAGCGGTACAGCCGCAAAGGTGCGGGCGCGCTTACAGGTAGGCCAGGCTGAAAAGGCGTGTTATAAAGCTGTTCGGCATGGCAGTGTTTGTGCTCTGGCGAAAGCTCGGTTTGAGTACGCGATTTTGCCACAGCAGGCCCGGACGAAGCTTCTTGCGTGTGTTCGTGAAAGTGCAGGAGTAGCACGGTAGCCTCGGGCGTCAGCACCCGAACCAGCAGCAATAACAGCCACCACGCTACAATTTTACGCCCTTTGTGCACTTATTTCCTGAACCGGTGATGAGCAGCAAAGGTAAACAGAATTTGTAAGTGCATCAGTGATGCATTTGTAAATGCTGATTATAGCTCATAATTAATTCGGCGTAAGCTGCCTTGTCAGCCGCGTACTTGTAGCAGATGAGGCTTAAGCGGCCGGAGAACCGGCGGCTTTGCGCTGAGCTAGGCGCTGCCCAGCTAGGTGGTTACTGCCTAAAATAATGGTAGCGTAGCCCACAGGCGCTTCGGTGTAGCGTAGCGTTACTTGCTGGCCCATCCACCAAACGGTGGGGGCTTGGCCGGGACTCTGGGCCGGACCGTATTGGGCGCTGAGTAGCTCCCGGATACCGCGGCAGTTGGCTTCACCCATCATGCGCAGCTCAATGTAGTAAAGCTTGTCTTTGTAGAAGCCGTAGGTGATGCCCGTAAGCTTATGGGCGCCGACTTTCAGGTTGTCGGTGAGGTAGTTGTAGAAATGAGTGTCAGTGGCAGCGTCGCTCTTGACCAACTCCAGGTCGCGGAAGGTGCTGATATCGGCGCCGAAGGTAGCTTTACCGAAGCCATTCTGAGTATCCAGGGTGCGCACGGAGGCGGAAGCCGTGCGGTCCGCCTTCTTGGATTTAGCGTTTTGGGCTTGGCTACTTGGCGCAGACCAAGCTAGTAGGCTCAAGAGTATAACTAACTTTTTCATAGATAGCCCAACGTGCCAAAAGGCGATAAATCCACGGATTGGTAAATCTACTATATTCTAGGAGTTGATAATTGCTTTGGGGGGCTTTTTTACAGTAAAAATTCCCTTTTAAATCATGTCAACGGGCATTGTTTAGTTTTCAAACGCGTGAAAGTCAACAAATGCACTACTTGGCTTAAGCTCTTTCGCTAGTGTTTGGGGTCGGCAGGGCGGGCGGAATAGCGGTATTGTCGGGAAGAAGCTCGGCGCCGCTGCCGGCATCGGGGGCAATGAGCTTCCAGGCAGCGCGCTTAAGCTCGTCGAGGCGGTGCAGAGCATCGGTGACGGTATCGTGGGTCCTGATCTTCTCAAACAAGCCGGTTTTGACGCCGACTTGCACCATTTTCTCTAGTACAAAGGGCAAAATCCAGCCCACTACACTACTAGCCAGGGCCCCGCGCAAGCCAATGCGCATAAGTAGGCGGGTGGTCATGCGCTTGAGGAGCATGGCGCGGGCCGCGGGCATGGCAGTATTAGACAAAAAATCCGCAACGAGCTGAGCGTTACCGTTCTTTATTTCGGCCCTCAGCACGTCCTGAATCGTTTCGAGGGCTGTGCGGGCCACTTTCTGAAACAGCAGGCCAGTTTGCCAAGCACGCAGGCCCGTGGCGCGGGCGGCGGTGAGAATAGTCGGAAGTGGATTAATCTTTTTCATAGTAATGCAAAAATGCCCCCCAAGCAGAGCAGGGGCGCAAGGCACCCAAAAGATACGGTAGTTTTAGCTCGAATGGGAGAGGCAGAGGCGGCGTTTGGTGGTTAGGCTCCGTTCGTGCGTATAGGCTTTAGTCAACCGCAAGAAAATAAGCCTTTCAGAACGTATATGGAGCCAAAACAGATGAAAGCTATAACTATAGCGCAGGCGGGTGGGCCGGAGGTATTGCAGCTCAAAGAGCAGCCCCGGCCACAGCCCACGGCGCACGAGGTGCTGATTCAGATACACGCGGCCGGCATAAACCGTCCCGATGTGTTCCTGCGCCAGGGCAAATACGCCGGCAGCGGCGACGTGCAGGGCATGATTCCGGGCTTGGAAGTAGCGGGCACCATTATACAATGCGGCGCTGAAGTCACGCGCTGGCAGGAGGGTGATACTGTTTGCGCTCTAATAACGGTGGGTGGCTACGCCGAGTACGTAGCCGCCGACGCTCGCCACTGCTTGTCCATGCCCGCTGGGTGGAGCTTTGTCGAGGCTGCTTCTTTGCCCGAAACCGTGTTTACGGTGTGGCACAACGTGTTTCAGCGCGGGCAGTTGCAAGCTGGCGAAACGCTGCTGGTACATGGTGGAAGCAGTGGCATTGGCATTACGGCCATTCAATTGGCGCACGCACTGGGCTCTCGGGTATTCGCTACTGCAGGCTCTGAGGAGAAGCGCCAAGCCTGCCTCAGCCTAGGAGCCGACCGCTGCATCAATTACAAAACAGACGACTTTGAAGCCGAATTGCAGGCCGAAGGAGGAGTAGATGTGGTGCTGGATATGGTAGGGGGCGACTACACAGCAAAAAACCTGCGCTTGCTCCGCGACGACGGTCGTTTGGTGTTTATCAACGCTATGCAGGGTGCTAAAGCCGAGTTCAATGCCCTAGAAATCATGCGCCGCCGCCTCACTATTACCGGCAGTACGCTACGCCCCCGCAGCGCTGAGTTTAAGGCCGCGCTAGCGGCCGAAGTAGAAAAAAACGTGTGGCCGCTGCTGGCTGGGGGGCATTTTAAGCCCGTAATCTACAAAGTGCTAAGCCTGGAAGAAGCGGCCGCGGCGCACCGGCTCATGGAAAGCAGCGAGCATATCGGCAAGATTATGCTGCGGGTGAAGGAGTGATTGAGCGAATGAGTGATTTAGCGACTTAGTGAGTAGGGCAGTCAGCTAGCTGCGCTGACTCTGAGTGAAATTTTCCACTACTTTCAGGCAAACCGGTGCCGGTACCTGCACGGTGTTGCCGGTGGGCGTGAGCTGGCCCGTGTCGCTGTTTACGCGAAACGTGACGATGTTATTTGTTTCCTGATTGGCCACCAGCGCTATTTTCCCACTCGGATCCAGCGTGAAATTGCGGGGCTTTTTACCTTGGGTCGGAACATGCTCTACCAAACTCAGACGGCCAGTGCTGGTGCCGATGCTGTAAACCACCAGGCTGTCGTGGCCGCGGTTGGAGCCGTAGAGAAACCGGCCATTGGGCGACACGTGAATATCGGCGCAGGAATTTTGCCCCCCAAAGTCGGCAGGCAGCGTCGGGAGGGTTTGAATTTCCTGAAAAGTGCCAGCACCCTCATCATAACGCAGGGAAGTGATGGTGGAGTTTAGCTCGTTGATGAGGAAAGCCAGCTGGCCGCCGGGGTGAAACGTGAGGTGGCGCGGGCCAGCGCCGGGCGCGGCGGTAAAGGCCGGTGCAGCGCTTGGCTCCAAAGCATCCTCTTTTGTGTTCAGGCGGTAGCCGTACACCTTATCAGTACCCAAGTCCACGGCAAAGACGAAGCGGTTGGCGGGGTCAGCTACGATGCAGTGGGCGTGGGGGGCATTTTGGTTTTTGTGCACACTCGAACCCGTGTGCTGCTTGGTATCAGCGACGGGGGCAAGCTCGCCGTTGGGCTCAATGGGTAGCATACCCACATTGCCGCCCAAGTAGCTGGCCACCAGGGCGTAGCGTTCCGTTTTGTCGAGGCTGATGTAGCACGGTGCCGACCCCAGCGCCGACTGCTGATTCAGAAAGGCTAGCCCACCGTTTCTCTGGTCGATAGCAAAGGCACTAACGGCCCCACTAGCTTTGCCCTGAAAATCAGTGGTTTCATTAACGGCATAAAGGTGCTCGTGCCGAGAGTCCAGAGTTAAGTAAGAGGGATTGGCGCCGGCTTTGGTAGCGCCTAGGCGAATGAGGGCGCCGGTGCTCACGTTTAGCTTGTAGAGAAAAATGCTGTCTTGCTCCGGCTTAGCATACGTCCCGACGTACACTAAGTACTCTTCCTGACTCTGGGGGCCTTTTTCGGAGGTTATCATGGAAGCGCAGCTTGAGAGTAGCAAGGGCAGCCCCGCCAGCCCTAAACCAGCAACTTGTATAAAATGACGGCGGGAGTAAGGCAATGAGGTCATACGGGCAAGAAGGGGAAGTAAGGTTGGGCAAGGTAAGGCGTAGTTGATTATAGCCTATAGATAGAAGGGCAATATTTTGTGTCTAGGCATCTGTATGAAGGACTGTGAATTACTTGTTATAATACTTTTCAAACTGACTGTCATGCAGAGCGGTAGCGAAGCATCTCGCTCGCTTCGTTGTTTAGTTTGGCAACGACTGCACGCGAAATGCTTCGCTACCGCTCTGCATGACCGCCTTGTAAATAGTAATATAGCGAGCTAAATGCTCCACTAATGTTTTCCAAGATGGCCCGCAGAAGGATAGCGCAATAATTGCTTGCTGCTTCTTTCAGAACCCAAACCTTCCCGGAAGCCGCCGGGAGCTTGTACCTTTGCGGCGCCGCAACTTTCCCTTTGCCTCGCTAGTTTTCTACCCAGAAAATTGCCTCCAGATGATGAATAAGATTTATTGCCCTAGCCTTACTGAGTACCAGCGCCGCCTTTCGCGGGAAGTCAAGATTGGCGATGTGCCGCTGGGGGGCAAAAATCCCATCCGCGTGCAGAGTATGACCACCGTGGATACAATGGACACGCTCGGCTCAGTAGAGCAGACCCTGCGCATGGTGGAAGCTGGCTGCGAGTATGTGCGCATCACCGCGCCCAGCATGAAGGAGGCCCAGAACCTACTGGAAATCAAGAAGGAGCTGCGCAAACGCGGCTGCAACGTGCCACTCATTGCTGATATTCACTTCACGCCTAACGCCGCCGAGCTGGCCGCGCGCATCGTGGAGAAAGTGCGCGTGAACCCCGGCAACTACGCCGACAAGAAGAAGTTTGACTTCATCGAGTACACCGACGCCACCTATCAGGCGGAAGTAAACCGCATTCGTGAACGGTTCCGCCCGTTGGTGCAGATCTGCAAGCAGTACGGCACCGCTATGCGTATTGGGACTAACCACGGCTCTTTATCGGACCGTATTTTGTCGCGCTACGGCGATACGCCGCTGGGCATGGTGGAGTCGGCGCTGGAGTTCCTGCGGCTGTGCGAGGAGGAGAATTACTACGATGTGGTGCTCAGCATGAAGGCCTCCAACACCCAGGTGATGGTGCAGGCTTACCGCTTACTGGTGCAAAAGCTGGACGAGGAAGGCCTGCAACCCTACCCGCTGCACTTAGGCGTAACCGAAGCCGGCGAAGCCGAAGACGGTCGCATCAAGTCGGCCGTGGGCATCGGGACGTTGCTGGAAGATGGCATCGGTGACACCGTGCGCGTGTCGCTCACCGAAGCGCCCGAAGCCGAAGCGCCCGTTGCCAAAGCCCTGATTGACCGCTACACCAACCGCGCCGCCGAAGCTAAGCCGATTGCACCGGTGACGGAAGTGCCCATCGACCCGTTCCAGTATCACCGCCGCAGCACGCGCGAAGTGCTGAACATTGGGGGGCAAAATGTGCCGCGGGTCATGGCTGATATCTCGCGCTTGTCGTCGGTGGAGTATGCCGATTTGCGTGCTGTGGGGCAATTGTATTCGGTATTCCTGGACAAGTTTCAGATGAACGACCTGGGCGCCGACTATATCTACAGCGGCCAGCGCCCGGTGCCGTTTATGCTGCCCAATGGCTTGAAGGAAGTAGTTGACTACCAAGCTTGGCTCGACGCCGGCCGCCGCGCCGACCATTTTCCGGTGCTCACCCAGGCTGAGTACGCCACCGCTGGCCCGGCTCACACGGAGCTGAACTTCGTATTTCAGAATCTGGAGTCGCTCACACCGCCGACCCTCGACCAACTTCGTGCCGACGCTACGGCCGTTATTATCCTCTACACCGATAATGCCCATGCCATGCCGGAGCTGCGGCGCGCGTTTTTCCGGCTGATTAATCAGGGAGTAACTAACCCGGTCATCATCAACCGTCAGTACCCGGAGCTCACGCCCGAGCAAACCCAACTCTACGCCGCCACCGACGTCGGCGGCCTGCTCCTGGACGGCCTCGGCGACGGCGTGGTGCTTAGCACCGAATTGCTGCCCGAGCGCGCCAAAGAAGAATGGCTGCCCACCATCGACCAGCTCAACCAGCTCTCTTTCGGCATTCTGCAAGCGGCCCGCACGCGCATGTCCAAGACGGAGTACATCAGTTGCCCCAGCTGCGGCCGCACCCTCTTCGACCTCCAGGAAACCACCGCCATGATCCGCAAGCGCACCGACCACCTCAAGGGCGTCAAAATCGGCATAATGGGCTGCATCGTGAACGGGCCCGGCGAAATGGCCGACGCCGACTACGGCTATGTGGGCGTGGGCAAAGGCAAAATTGCCCTCTACCGCGGCCAGGATGTTATCAAAAAAGCCGTGCCCGAAGAGTTGGCCGTTGATGAGCTAATTGAGCTCATGCGCGAAGACGGCCGCTGGATTGAGCCCGTGCGGCTGGAAGAGCCGGTAGGGGTGTAGATTACTTAGTTAACATTAGAAATGAATATACTCAATAATTTATCTAAGGCTTATAAATATTATAATAAAATATCTTTAAAGATCCTGATAATATATTTTATTATTCTATTTATTGCTGTTTCAATAATAATACTCAAGGCTTATCATGATATTCCTGACTTTATGTATTCCATTAAAGATCAAATGCTTGAAAATAAATCATTTATAGATAGTATAGGAAACAATAATGGATACGCAGTTTGGTTTGATAAGGATAAGGCCGAAAAAAGAGATACAATACCTTTTTCAATCTCTATTACTGGCAATGATAGTATGTTTGTTAAAATAATTGGTAAATATTTTTATCAGGATAATGGAAATATAATCTATATCAAACAAGATACTTTATACAGGTCATATAAGTCGATTTAATTTGGAATGGTAAAGAGCTTTTCGAAGCATATCTCCTGCTTCGTTGAGTTCACTATTATAAGAAACTGCGGCAAGCCTTGTATGACAATTTTATTAACCTGCACAGATTTAAGAAAACAGGCTCTTTACAAAAGGTCCGTTATTTGCTTTCTAGCTCTGCTCGACTAGAAACCATGAAGAACCTCTTAGCATTGATCCTGGTGTGCCTGCTGTGCGCTACCGCTGCACAGGCCCAGGATATTCAGTCCATTGGCAAGGATAGAAAGGCCATCAAGAAGGACGTGCGGAAGCGCGACAGAAAGTACAAAAAGCTGCGCGTTGACATGGCCGCCGACGGCACCGATATCGAGTGGTATCAGGCCGGCGATAAGAACCCAGAAAGTGCCATGATTGGCTTCGGCTTCCGAAACGACATCTGCGTGACTACGCTTACGGCCTTATCGGACTCGACCAGCCTATTGAAAATGCAAACCAAGCTGAACGCCCGCAACGAGCAGGCCGACGAGGCTGTTTGGGATTCGAAAGACGGCAAGTACAGGACGAACATCACGACCAGCCCCGGTCAGTATTACGTGATTACCCGCCGGCGTAAAGAATAACCCCCTCAGAAGAGCCGGAAAGACATTTTACTTAACAGAAGGACCCGGAAGGCAGCAGTTGTCATTCGGGTCCTTTTTGCTTCTGTGGGGAGCATTTTCAGCTGAGGAGCTTGCGACTTAAAACATCCTTTGCGGTCGAACGTCTACCGTTGCATGAAGATTAGAGCGATACTAACCGGGGCGACAGGTATGGTGGGGGAGGGTGTACTGCACGAATGCCTCAACGACCCCGATGTGGAGCAGGTGCTATCTATTAGCCGCAAGCCCTACGGCCTAAGTCACCCCAAGCTGCGCGAAATTGTGCACAGCGACTTCCACGACTTATCGGCCATTCAGGACCAGCTGGCGGGCTACAATGCCTGCTTTTTCTGTCTGGGTGTGTCGTCGGTGGGCATGAAGGAGCCGGAGTATCGTCGCATCACCTTCGATTTGACCATGCACGTTGCCCAAGCTGTGCTGTACCATAATCCGGACCTTACGTTCTGCTTTGTGTCGGGCTCAGGGACGGATGGTACCGGCAAAGGAAAGCTGATGTGGGCGCGCGTAAAGGGCCAGACCGAAAACGCGCTGTTGCAGATGCCTTTTAAAAAGGCATACATGTTTCGGCCCGGCTTTATGCAGCCTACCAAGGGACTGAAAAATACGCTTTCTGCTTACGCTTACATTTCCTGGCTTTATCCGGTGATGCGGCCCTTGTTTCCTAAGTACGTTTCCACCTTGCAGGAGATGGGCCAGGCTATGATCAATGCCGTGCGCCACGGCTACCCCAAGCGCGTGCTAGAAGTGCCGGATATTGTGGCGTTAGCGAAAGCCGGAGTTTCGGCCTAGCCCGGCTGTGGGGGGCAAAAAGCCGTAGAAGGCGTACTATCTTCGCCCGCTACAACCCCTTCTACATGATCAAAACTGTCATTTTCGATATGGACGGCGTGCTTGTTGACACCGAGCCGCTCCACCGCGACGCCTTTTTCCAGCACTTCGCCGAGCTGGGCATCACGCTAACGGATGAGAAATACGCCACCTTTCTGGGGTCCTCTACCCGCAACATGTACCAGCAGTTCAAGCAGGAATTTAGCCTGACCGAAGATGTAGAAACGCTGATGAGCCGCAAGCGAGAGTTCTTCGGCAAAGCCTTCGACGAATCGACTGACTTAGAATTGCTGCCCGGCGCCCGCGAGCTGGTTCTGGACTTGCACCGGGCCGGAATGCCGCTACAGCTAGCTTCGTCGGCTTCCAAGGAAACGATTCACCGCGTATTTAAGCGGTTCGAGCTGTATCCGTACTTCGATAATCTAGTCAGTGGGGAAGATTTTCCGCAGTCGAAGCCCAACCCGGCGCTTTTCCTGCACGCGGCCAAGTTGGCCGGCAAGCCGCCGCATGAGTGTCTGATAATTGAGGATTCGGCCAACGGCGTGACGGCGGCCAAAGCTGCCGGTATGTACTGTATCGGTTTCAGCAGCCCACATTCCAGCGGTCAAGATCTGCACCACGCCGACCAAGTTGTGCCGGATCTGCGCGAGCTTAATGCTGAGCTGATTATGGGGCTTTCAACGCCGGTTAGTTCGCCTGCCAATTCGTAACCCTGCACCAGCCTTCGCAGTAGCCGGAAGAATGGAAAAGCGTCTGTTGACTCTGCCGGAGCTGGGTTTGCTGATTTATATGCTGCGGGGCAAGCCTCAGGTGGAAAGAATCTTGGCCTTGCTACCCACCGCCGAGGTGCAGGAAGTGGACGATGGCGGAATGGGCAGCCTGCGCTTTGTAAGCATTAAGCAGAACCGGCACCTAGGCAAGGTAGTAGCCGAACTCTGGTATAAAGATGAGGATGAGGTGCCTGTCTTGGCTTCGCTTTATCTGGATACCGAAGGCGACCTGTACGAGCTAGACAGTTGGAAAGCGGATTCGACACCCTTAAAGCGTATACCCAATTTCTAACGGCCGCTTACTTTCACTTATCCTTGCGTTTGGTGTCGATGATGTGCACGATTTTCCAGCCCTCGGCCAGCTTCACCAGTTGAAACGAGTTGTAGCCGCAGTGGCTGAAGGTGGTACCAATGTAGAACTGGTACGGCGTCCAGACGCTGGCTAGGTTGGCATCGATGAGCACTTGCTCGAAAGTGATGCGCTCATCGTACACTTCCTTGTGCGGCGTGCCCACACTTTTCAAAAAACCAGCCACCTGCTCTACCCGCACCTGCATTTTGCCCTCGCGGTTGGCAATAACTTGGAACACCGCGCCCGGCGCCAAGGTATTCCGTACCATCGTGCTGTCGCCGCGCCGCATGCCATCGAAAAAGGTGGTGATGGTTTGCTTAACGGCGGCGGTTTCAGTAGCAGTGGCTTGAGCGAAGGCAGCAAAATTGCCCCCCAGAAGGCAGGCAGCGAGGAAAAGTCTTTTCATGAAAGAGGGGCAGAGTAAATTTGTCAATCGGATTACAATAGCAAGGACGCTGCAAATTAGCGGAAAGCTGCGCTGTAAGATTTAAGTGCTGAAAAAAGCCCTCCAGCGCTTATTTATCCATTCAAAAAAAGGTGTTTGCCCTCTCGAGAAGGACAAACACCTTTTGTCATAGCTAGCTCAACACTCGAATTGTTGTCCGCAGGTTAGTTCTTCAGCTGTGCTCTAGCATCGAGATACAGAGAATAACAAAGGGAATCCGCGACCAAACCCCTGAGGATCACTAATTAGGTGTTAGGTTAAGATCGGCGATTCTATTGCCTAGTTCTCTGCCCATTTCAATAGAGATAGTTTGTGTGAATGGATAGTGTATGCCAGCGTAGACTCTGGAAAAAGCCGCCTCTTCCATCAAGGCCGAAATAGAAGGATACTGCCGGGCAGGCAAACCTCTCCAGGCATACGCATTGTCGGTTATCGGAATGTCGCCGAATTCTCTGATTAGCACCTGCATAACGGGCGCGTTTAGCCCAACAAGTCCGGAAGGGTACTCAGGATAAGGAGGCGAAGGCAAATACGTTTGCCAGGTTGGATCGATATGCCGTTGGATGTAAGTAACCGGCCGCAGCAGGTTATATTGAAACTTGCCTCTGAAGGTATTGATGGGTCCGTCTTTTATCGCAATCCCAGTTTTGGCATACACTTCCGCCGCCTGCCCCAGCCTGACCTTCTTGCTTTCCAGAAGCCCGGTTATGGTAGAAAGATCATGGTAGGGCGCTGGAGTTCCTACGCCCACGCCACCCGCATCAGCCCACCAGTTGGCTGTTGCTCTTTGCTCCGGAGTCAGGGCTTTCCCAATGTCATACACTGCTTTAGCCTCTTTATAAAACTGAGAGGACGGATCTTCGGAATAAGGAAAAGGTAATGGCGGCGCTGTAGCTGTTAAACTTGATGCTAAGAATGGCCTTGAATTCTGTAAAAAAGGTCCTACCGGGGCGGCAAAAGCAGGTGGCGTAGGCACCCACGATCCTGGAAATACCGGTGGCACATACCCTTGACTGCTCAGATTGAAGTTATCGGTTGTCGACCAGTTGTAGATAGCCGTTGCTACGGCCCGCCCGTAGGCTTGCGAACGGGTAATAGCGGCGTCAGAAGTGCCTAGTCTGAATCGGTTGTTGTAGGCGTTTTCCAATGAATCAATACGGGCTCTATCGGCATCGGTCAGGCCAACTATAAACTGCCTGAACATACTGGCAAGGGCAGCATTGGCACTAGCGCCCCACAAAAACTCCCGGCCCACCTCCGGGGCGGGCATAGTGGGCATTTGATACAGCTTGGTGGATAAACTCACGGCTCCCCTTATGCCGGGACGCACTGCTTCGTACAGGCCAACGCCTATGTAGCCAAAGTTTCGGTTGTTTAAGATAATAACTGGCTGCGGGGTTGTGCGCAGTTGGGTTCTGGCCATCACCTTATACCAATCGTACACGACGTTGGCGCTTTCCTGCTGAGCGGTTTTGGACGGCTGGCGCACCAACTCTTCGTACAACTCGTCGCAGCTGTAGAAGAGCATTGCGGACATAAAAAGCACGAACAGATGAGCCACTTTTCGGCGGCTGTTTGATAATGGCAGTTTCATAACAGATGATTGGTTGGGTGAAAGAATGCCGATAGGGGAATCGCAAGAGATTCAGGCGGGGGCTGCCCATCGCATGGACATCCTGACTTCCACGTGAGGCAGGCGCACGAACAGCTACTAGGGCATTTGTGCAAGTAGAATAGCTGGAAGCTGTTGGCGCTGTACTGGAAGTTCGGGGGCTTTTCTTGGAGTTGGTCCTTGTTTCAGGAGTGTATTGTAGCTACTCAAATAATTTAATCAAATATTAATATAAGTCAAAGTATTATTTGATTAATTATAAATAAAATTATTCGTTTCATAAGGCCTGGTAGCCATAAAAACGCCCTTTAGAAGCTGTAAATCGTGTTTTTGAGCTCTATCAGGGATGATGTGTTTATGTATTTATTTTAACTTGCAGCAAATCATTTTCACCGGTCAGGTGTTATTATAGCGTACCAAAAGCCACTGTAATGAAAGGTCGCAACCTGTTTAATTTCGGTCCTGCCCTCGGTTATTTCTTCCGCAAGAATGACCCGAATCGGCACTCCAACTTCAACCTGCGTACCATGCATTTTATCAATAAGCTCTCCATGGCCATGTTCTTGGTCTGCTTGCTGGTGATGCTGTTCCGCTACGTGCTCTAGTCTTGAAATGAACATCGAAGATTATCGCGATTACTGTCTGCTCAAGTCCGGCGTGACGGAGGAAACGCCCTTCGACGAGGATACGCTGGTATTCAAGGTGGGGGGCAAAATCTTCTCCCTCACCAGCATCAGCCAGTACGGCAGCGTTAATCTGAAGTGTGACCCTGATCGCGCCGTGCAACTCCGCGAGGAGTTTGATTACGTGCTGCCGGGGTACCATATGAATAAAAAACATTGGAACACCGTTGTCATTGGCAGCGGTGTTTCTGCTTCTCAGCTCCGCGAGTGGACCGATCATTCGTACGATTTGGTGCGGGCGTCGCTGCCACGCGCCATACGCGAAGAACTCGCTAAAGACAGCTAAGTATTCCCTTCCGCTTTCAAGTGATTAAAACGCCGCGTCATCCTAACCTATATAGGTTTGGGCGACGCGGCTTCTTTCTTTCGAAAGGTTTGTGTTTAGTATATTTTATATATAAATTATTACTATACAAATTATTGATAAGGCTATGATTCGATATCTACCTAGCATAATCGTACTAGCACTACTAAGCGCATCACTGTCGGGCTGCATGACTACGCGCATTGCCACAATCTACGACTGCGATTCGGTGGTGAATGACCCGAACAGTACCAAAGTAGTCACCTCGTATTTCTGGGGTCTGAAGCAACCCGCCGACCTAAAGCCACCCTGCGACTCGCGCTTTAACCATCTGAACAGCGTCACGGTGAATACCAACTTTGGCTACTTTCTGCTTTCCCTCGTCACGGTAGGCGTCGTGACGAAGCAGCGCGTAAGCTGGTGCTGTGCGCCCTACACGCCCGCCGTTGATACATTGGGGCTGGGGCCAGTCACCCAGCCCGCACTCCGTTTATCCGTCCAACCATGAGCCTGCCCAACGGAATTGAGGCGCTCCCAATGGCGGAGTGGACCAACCGCCACGAGAACTTCACGCAGCGCTTGCAAGCTAGCGCCTGCTTCAAGCTGCGCATTCCCAATCTGCCTACCAGCCAGCAGCAGTACCAGCAAACGACAGCCAATTTTCAGTGGCTGATTCGCTACGGTATCGAGCACAACGTGCGCCTGCGGGCAATCGGAAAGGGCTGGTCGTTCTCGGAAGTGTGCGTAACCGATGGAGGTTTGGTAGATACCATGGCGTTGCGGCAGTCATTTGCCCTCCAGCCGAGCATGGTCGCGCCCGCGTATCAGACTGCGGGGGCCCGGGCCGACAATCTGTTTTTTACGGAGTGCGGCATGAGCATCATCGGCTTGGAGCAACAGTTGGAGTCTCGACAAAAGTCGGTGCGGGCTTCCGGGGCCAGCAATGGCCAAAGCATTGTGGGCGCTTTCTCAACTGGAACGCACGGGGGGGCTTTTCGCTTTGGTTCCGTCCAGGAAACGGTAGTGGGCCTGCATATTGTCACGGGCCCCGACCGGCATGTGTGGCTGGAAAGGGCCTCGTACCCGGTGGCTGCAACCAAATTTACGGACTGGCTGGGTGTAACGGACGTGTTTCGCGACGATGACCTATTCAATGCGGCCTTGGTGAGCTTCGGTAGCTTCGGCTTTATACATGGCGTGCTGCTGGAAACGGAGCCCTTGTTTTTGCTGGAAGAATCCAGCTCCCCGCGCGTACCCTACCGCGAAGGCCTAAAGCGCCTCATGACCCATCTCGACCTGACGGGCCTGAAACCGTGGCTGCAACTCCCGCTCAACGACCCCACGCGCCAGCCTTACCACCTCACCATCATCATTAATCCCCATCAGTTCGACCCCACAGGTGCTGATTCGAACCGGGGCGTATTTGTGCAACTGCTATTTAAGGCGCCGTACCGAGCTGTGTATCCGCGCCGGCAGGCACCCGCTTCAGGTTTTATCTACGGTGATAGTTCGCTGGGCCTGATTTCGACGGTGCTCGACCATTTGGGTAGCGCAGGCGTGGCCTTGGTGCCTACGCTCGTGAATCGGCTGTACCCGCTAGCCTTGGAGCGCAACAACGGCACGGCCGGCACCATGAGCGAAACCTTCGACAACACCAACATCCGGGGCAAAGCGGCCAGCGCCGCCATCGGCATCGACAACCGCGACGTGCTGCGCGTGCTGGCCGAAGTTCACTCGCTCAACCAACAAACGCCCTTTCCCGGCGTGCTGGGGCTGCGGTTTGTAAAAGGCACTAAAGCCACCCTAGGCTTCACGCGCTTTCCGGTTACAGCTGTGCTAGAGTTCGACGGCGTCGAAGCCCGAGTTACGCGCCGGTTTCTGGAGATGATCTGGGCCCGTTTGGAAATCCTGAACATACCCTACACCCTGCATTGGGGCAAAATTAACTTCAACCTGACCGAACCCCGCCTCCGTAAAATGTACGGCGACACGGCGGTAAACCAGTGGCTTGCTAGCCGCCACCGCCTGCTTGACGCCCCCACACGCCGGGTATTTACCAACCCCTTCATGGAGCGCTGCGGCCTCGATAAAGCGCCTACCCAGGTGCCTAACCCGGTTGTGTAAATAAGCTGTTAGTGCTGTGCTTGCCATAAAAAAGCCCCCCAGAACTCGTCTGGGGGGCTTTTTCAAGCTCAAGATCGGCTCGAGTTACACCACGACATTCACCATACGGCCGGGCACGACGATTACCTTTTTCGCTGCTTTGCCTTCGCTGAACTTCTCAAATATCTCGGAGGCCAACACTTCCTTCTCAATATCTGCAGCAACGGCAGCAGCGGCGAAGGTCATTTTGCCGCGCATTTTGCCGTTGAATGAAATAGGGTAATCGATGCTAGCTTCTTCGAGGTATTTCTCCTCAAACACCGGGAATTGAGCCGTTGTAATGCTGCCGGGTTCGTGACCTAGCTCAGCCCACAGCTCCTCCGCCAGGTGAGGCGCGTAAGGAGAAATGATAACCGTGAGCGGCTCCAGAATAGCGCGCTTGTGACAATTCAAGGCTGTTAGCTCGTTCACGGCAATCATGAAGGTACTGACGGAAGTGTTGAACGAGAACCGCTCGATGTCTTCCTGCGCCTTCTTGATGGCTTTGTGTAGAGCCTTTAGCTCGGCAGGCGTCGCAGCCTCGTCGGTGACGGCCAGCTTACCATCTTCGGGATGGAACAAGCGCCAGAGCTTCTTAAGGAAGCTGCTCACACCGCTCATGCCGCTGGTATTCCAAGGCTTGAACTGCTCCAGCGGCCCCAGGAACATTTCGTAGAGGCGTAACGCGTCAGCGCCATAACGACTGATGAGGTCGTCAGGATTAACAACGTTGTGCTTCGACTTCGACATCTTCTCGACTTCGGTGCCGCAGAGATAGGTGCCATTTTCTTCCAGGATGAACTCGGCCGTGGCGTTTTCTTCACGCCACTTCTTGTACCTCTCTACGTCCAACACGTCATTGTCAACGATGCTCACATCGACATGCAAAGCAGTGGTTTCGTACTGCTCCTTTTTGCCAAGCGAGACGAATGTATTCGTGCCATTGATGCGATACACAAAATTCGAGCGCCCCAAAATCATCCCCTGATTTATCAGCTTCTGGAAAGGCTCGTTGCCGCTGACGAGGCCCAGATCCTTCAAAAACAGATACCAGAAACGGGAGTACAGCAAGTGGCCGGTGGCGTGCTCGGCACCACCCATGTAGAGGTCCACGGTTTGCCAGTACTGCTCGGCTTCCTCGCTCACAAACCGCTCGTCGTTGTGCGGATCCATGTAGCGCAGGTAGTACCAGCTAGAGCCAGCCCAACCAGGCATAGTGCTTAGCTCGAAGTCGAACTTACCACGGTACTTCCAATCCTGCGCACGGCCCAGGGGTGGCTCGCCGGTTTCGGTGGGCTTGTACTCGTCGATTTCGGGCAGCACGACGGGCAAATCAGCTTCGGCAACACCGTAGGCCAAGCCTTCTTTGTAGTAGATCGGGAGCGGCTCACCCCAGTAGCGCTGACGGCCAAAAATAGCGTCGCGCAGACGGAAGTTTACCTTGCCTTTGCCCAGGTTATGCTCTTCCAGCCAAGCAATGAGCTTGTCGGTGGCTTCTTTATAGGTGAGGCCGTTGATGAGCTCCGAGTTGATGTAGCGGCCTTCCTTGGTGGGGTCGGCTTGCTGATCGAGATTCTGCTGGGCGTCGGTGACGGCGATGATGAGCAGATCGAAGTGCTTGGCGAAGAGGTAGTCGCGCTGGTCGCCGCTGGGCACGGCCATCACGGCGCCGGTGCCGTAGCCAGCCAGCACGTAGTCGGCCAACCACACGGGCACAGGCTCCCCACTCACCGGATTGATAGCGTAGCTGCCGGTAAATACACCCGACACGGTTTTGGTGTCGGCCATCCGGTCGCGCTCCGAGCGGCGCTTGCTGGCCAGCACGTAGGCTTCCACGGCTTCTTTTTGCTCAGGCGTCGTGAGCTGGGCGGCCAACTCGTGCTCGGGCGCCAACACCATAAACGTTGCTCCGTAAATCGTGTCGACGCGGGTGGTATACACCTTAATACCCTGCTGGGGGGTATTTTGGAGCGGAAACGTAACCTCGGCGCCCACCGAGCGGCCAATCCAGTTGCGCTGCATTTCCTTCACCGGCTCAGGCCAGTCGATGGTGTCGAGGCCCTGAAGCAGACGGTCGGCGTAGGCGGTGATACGCAAGTTCCACTGGGGCATGAGGCGGCGCTCCACGGGGTAGCCGCCGCGCTCCGAGAGGCCATCTTTCACCTCATCATTGCTAAGCACCGTGCCCAGCGCCGCGCACCAATTCACGTACGTATCCGACTGATATGCCAGCCGATAGGGGTGAACCGCGTCGATGCGCTGCTTCTCGGTCATCATCTGCCACTGCCCGGCCGTGAAGTCGTGGCGCTCATCGGCGTCGCCAGCGGCGCGCACGCCAGCGCTGCCTTTCTCCCCAAAAATATCCTGCAAGGTGCGGATGCTCTCGGCGCGGTTGGTTTCCAGGTTATACCAGGAGTTGAACAGCTTCAGGAAAATCCACTGCGTCCACTTGTAGTAGCTCGGGTCAGAAGTACGGATTTCGCGGCTCCAGTCATAGCTAAAACCGAGCGACGAAAGCTGCTCGATGTAGCGCTGAATGTTCTCGCGGGTGGTCTTCTCGGGGTGCTGACCAGTTTGAATAGCGTACTGCTCGGCGGGCAGGCCAAACGAGTCGAAGCCCATGGGATGCAGCACGTTAAAGCCCTGCAACCGCTTGAAGCGCGACACAATATCGGAGGCAATGTATCCTAGCGGATGACCTACGTGGAGGCCCGCGCCGCTGGGGTACGGGAACATGTCGAGCACGTAGTACTTGGGCTTGTCGGAGCTGTTGCTGACCTCGAAAGTTTTATGCGTTTTCCAGTGGGCTTGCCACTTTTTTTCAATTTCCTCGGGACGATACGCGGGCATTAGCAGGAGTTTAGGCTGTTCTGAACAGGCGAAATTACGCAAAAAGCCGCGCGGCTCCTTGATAAATAGCCTATAGTAGGCGTGAGGGTTGTTTGGCCGGCTCTGGGGGGCTTTTTTGCGACTGACCCAATTTAAATTCCTAGCTCAAACTGAAACACGCCGCCCCAGCGGTTGCCGGGCGCATCAAAGTCCCAATTTCCGCGGGCCGGCTGGTAGCTTGCATTAAGTTGAGCTTTTACCCGGTGCTTGCGCAGATATTTGGTTAAACCAACTTCCAGCACCTCCTGCTGAGTGGCTTGATTGCGAAGAACTTGGTCTGGTCGCAGCCAGGAGTAGCGCAACGCTGGCTCCCAGCCGGAAGGAAAATAGTAGGAGAGCTGCTGATTTAGGCCACGGCCTACATAAGCATAGCGCAGCTCGTCGGTGGAGTCGTAGGTGAATGGATCGGGGCTGTGACGTTGCAGATATTCGCCCAGATACGCCCAGCCTTGGTATTTAATCATGGCATCGGCAATGAATGTTCCCAGATCGACGGGGCTGTATAAGTCAGGACCGAGCTGGCCACCGGTGCGCGTAGTTTGCCGGTTAAAGCTGTAGCCCGCCGCCAACGACACTTTCGGCGTGGGTTCGCGCACGACGTCGCCCTCTGAGTAGTCGCCGCCATCCTGGAAAGCACCGAGGGGCAGCAGCTCGGCCCGGCCCGTATACGCCAGGCCCGGACTAGTAACATTGGCGCTCCGGCCTTCGCCAGTGGTTATTGCGCCTTTCAGCGAGTACAGCGCCACGGGTCCCAGTGGATGGGTATAATAAAGCTTAAGGCCAAAGTCGCGGTCGATGGTTAGGGCCGCGTTTACGATGGAACGTTCCGCAAACTGCAGCTGCCCCGACGATGTGACGCGTTGGCGGTTGCCAGGAAGCTTGTTTAGCCCAAAAGCCGCGTAGAAATTGGGGGTAAAGTTGTAGAATATCACCGCGTCGCGCACAATATTGGCTACGCCAGAGGCTTCAAAATCCTGGTCGCCGCGGGAAAAAGACAGTTGCAGACTATACCCCAACGTTTCTTTGAGTACGTAGCCATCGGCCCGTAGGCGCAGGCGGCGCACGCGGGCATCATACTCCCGCACGCTCAAATCAGTGCCCGATTGGGAAATGAAGCCCGCTCGGTTTTGCATACGGAAGCGAAAGTTGATATAAAAAGAGGAGTCGGGGGAAAGGAATTCCAGGCCGTTGAAGCGCATGGGCCGCTCGTCGGCCTCCCCCTGGGCCCGCACCGCTGTGGGCAGTAGTGCCAGCAGCAAACTTCCAAACAGGACCAGTGCTGGTAGTAAACGTCGTATCATAGCCCGCAAATTACGTAAAGCAGGCGCAGCGGTGGTAATATTAAGGTAACAATGGTGAGTTGGATAATTGAATCAGGCAATCATAATAGGGTAGAGGTATTTCCTGTCGTCAGCACAACCATTTTAGAACAGATTCACGCCCGCCAGCGGGTTTTTGCCCCCCCAGGTGCCTTCACTACTCAGCACCCGAAACCGCGCAAACATCTCCTCCCCGTACCATTTCTCTTGGCGCGTCAGCCGGATAACTTCCTTGTGCTGAGCATCCCGATAAGCATACTGCTGCATGGCCTGCGCCGATTCCCAGATGCTAAACGTGGCTTGCCGTACCACAGGCAACTCGCCCAACCCCACAGCTCCTAGCACGCCTTGCGCCTTAGCAATGGCGGCGCTGGTAGGAGCCACGTACTTCCAGAAGCGCGGCGTTTTCCACCATCGAATGGAGGCGCGCGTTAGCACGGCCACCGGCCCGTTGCTGGGGGACATTTCTACACTGTAATCAAATGGATTAACTCCATCCCAAAGCCCGTGCGCTTTGATGGGCGCTAAATGAGCCGTCCATATCTCCTGGCTCCGCCGCTGGTACTCTGCCCAAAGCGGGTGCGTAGCAAAAAACACTTCGGCCGCCGCCGCCGATTCCCACACCGCCATCATCCCGTACAAATGCAGGTTGGGCCGCAATCCAAACCCATTATCGGCCCCACTACCTAGTAACTTAAAAAACCGCAAACCCGCCACCTTGCGCAGCGGAGCCTGAGAGGTGCCCATTTGGGCAAGGCCCCAACGCACGTGGCCCGGCGCGAGGCCAAATAACGAAATGGTGGTGAGCGGGGTAGAAGTCAAGGAAGCAGTATTCAGAATCGAAAGTAAAGATGTGGAGTTCTACTATGCTATCAGAACGTCATGCAAAGCGGCAGCGAAGCATCTCGCTCGCGGTCATTGCAATAGTAACTCAACGAAGCACGCGAGATGCTTCGCTACCGCTCTGCATGACGGAAAAAGACGAGTGGAATCGTATAACTAGTAAGCAACAAAAAAGGGCCGGAATTGCTTCCGGCCCTCTTCATATAGCTCAGAAAAGCACCTTTAGGGATTTACTTTTGTATGCTCGTCGCCGGTGGGCTGATACCGCTCGCCGGTGGTTACAGCCTTAAGGTAGCCAAAGGCGTGCACCAACACATTGCTGGGCTGGTCCCAGTATTCGCCGCGCTGGATATCTACTTTGAGTAGTGAAATATTCGGATCGTCGGAGCCTTTGGGAAACCAGGACCGAAGTGGCTCCCTCCATAATTCTTTGATTTTTTCCCGATCGTTCACGATGCTGGCGATGCCCGAAATGGACACGTACAGGTTGTCATCAGGCTTGGAGTAGCCTAGATTGATGTGCCGATCCTGCTGCACTTCGTCGATTTTGGCAGAATCGCGCTCCGTGAAAAACCAGAGTGTGCCGGTATTCTCGGGCTCGTGGGTATACATCGGGCGGCTGTGCAGGGTGCCATCGGGCTCGATGGTGGTCATCATCGCGATTTTGATGTCTTTAATACGGTCAATCAGCTTGGTAACGTCGTTACTTACGGCTACGTGCTCGGCCATGATTTCTAGGGTTTTGGTGGTATTTAGATCAGTACCAAGAAATACGGCCGGTGGGGCTGAAGGTTCAGCACGGCTCAGCTTTTCGACCGGCGCCGCGTACTTTTGCCCCCATGAACTTCCTGGCCCACCTGCTGCTCTCCGGCCCGCCCGACGCGCCCGATTACGCCGACATCGTAGTCGGCAATTTCGCGGCCGAAGCCGTGCGTGGCCGGGCCGGGGTGCTGGCCTACCCGCCCGGCGTGCAGCGCGGCATCCGCCTGCACCGCTTCATTGATTCCTTCACCGATGCCCACCCGCTGGTGCGCCGCACCACCGCCCGCCTGCGCGAAGCTGGCTTGGGCAAGTGGGCCGGCGTTGTCTCCGACATGGGCTTTGATCACCTGCTGGCCCGCGACTTCGCCCGCTACAATCAGAACCCTGCCGAGCCGCTGCCTGCCTTCGCCCAGCGCCACTACGCTCTGCTGCACGCCCGCCGCCACGAGTTACCCGAGCGCCTCCAGCACCTGCTCCACTACATGCGCCGCGACGACTGGCTCACCGGCTATGCCCACCCTCAAGGCCTGGAAAGAGCCCTGCTCGGTTTAAGCCGCCGCGTACCCAACGCCGAGATTCTAGCCAAGGGAGGCGCCGCGTTTCTGGCGGAGCTGCCGACGTATGAAACGGATTTTCGGGAGTTCTGGCCGGATTTGCGGGGGGCAGTGAAATTTATTTAAATAGTACTATATACTGAATGCAACCTTAATAACAAATAGCTACTCATCATAAAAACAATCTATATAATTAATGCTCAATGAAAAATAGTGTGCTTTCACTCGCTTTATCGGTAATCCTGTTAGCAAGCATCGGCTGCAAGAAAGAAGAAGCTCCGGTCTTCGATGAGGTTTGTTCAGTATTGGAAGAGATACAATTAAAAGAAGTAGCTAAAGCGGCTATTATTGGGGATTGGGAGTGGGTCCAAACAGAATCTCCACGACGAGGATCTGAGACCACGTTGCAGACACCTCAAAGCACAGGAAAGCAGAAAACTTATCGATTTACTGAGGAGCGTTTTGTCATCTTAGAAGACAACCGTGTGATCTTCGATTCACCTTATAGCATTAAATATCGCGGAGAAGGGACTAATACCGTAGATCCAGGTTTAATGCTGCATACTTACTGGCCTGCAACAGATTCCTCTCCTACTTTTTTAATTAGGAGTATTTTGGTAATGGATCAAGGACAGTTTTGTATGAAAATAATTGATTCTTATGATGATGCAGGAGATAATGTGACTTTGAGAAAAATTGTAAAAACTAACTGAAATAAACCTGATAATTTGATTTTTGATTGCACTATAATTAATTAGTCAAAGATTAAAGTGTCTTTATATAAATTAAAAAAGGGGCTATATAGCCCCTTTTTTAGTCAAACTAAAATCAATTTTTAATGCTGATGCCCACCTTCGCCGTGTACGTGGCCGTGGGCTAGCTCTTCTTGCGTCGCGTCGCGGACGGCGGCTACCTGACCGTCGAAGTGCATAACCATACCGGCCAGGGGGTGGTTGAAGTCCATTTGCACTTCTGTGTCGCCGATAGACACGACTTTGCCTTGCATCTGATTGCCTTCGTTGTCGGACATGGGCAGGAAGTTGCCTTCCTGGAGCATTTCCTCATCTATCTGGCCGTCGATTTCGAATACCTGCTTTGGGATGCTTACCACGGCTTGCTGATCGTAGTCGCCGTAAGCTTGGTCGGGGGTGAGGGAGAAGTTGAACGTGTCGCCGGCCTGCTTGCCATCGAGTTGGTTTTCAAACTCTTCGGGTAGGCCGCTCTTGCCGAACAGAAACACCATGGGGCTATCCGCCTCCGCAGATTCGACCAATACTTTTTCGTTGTTTTCGTCCGTCACGCTCAGGTCGTAGGTGATGGTAACGACTTTGTTTTCGCTGATTTGAGCCATACTGCAAGGGGACTGGTGCGTCCTGGAATGTGGGTTGGAAATGGGTTTCGAGCGGCTAGTTACGGAAATGATGTCTAATGCTAGTGCTACTCTCCGTGATACTGCAACCTAGGCAGAGAGGTTTTGATGAAGTAAAATTTGTCCTCACACAAACGAGTTTGTTGATAGGCCGTTAACCTAAACCATAGAGTAATCCGAAATCAACAACCTGCTCCTTCTACCGCTATGAAAACGAATCTACTTGCGGTGCTGCTCACCAGCGGCACGTTGTTGGGTGGCTGCCAGTCCAATACCAGCAGCACCGACTCGGAAAGAACTTCCGCCGTTCCCGTTGATTCGACCACCCACGCGGCGGTAGCGGCCGATACAGTGGTTACCATCGGTAGTCCTAGGCTGCTACACACCCTCGATGAGGCCCATAATACCCCCGATGGCATGGCGCTGGCGCCCAACGGCAACATTATCCTCTCCGTTCCGAACCTGGCCAACAACTCCTACCCGGCTGTGCTCATGGAAGTGACCGACACTAGCCTGCAACCCTACCTGACCACTTTGCCCCCCGAGCCCACCACCAATAAGGCGGCCCCCATGGACCTGGCTTTTGGGCCTGATGGTAACCTTTACTACGCCGAAAATCAGTACGAAAACGACAAGAACTTCAAATCTAGGCTCATGCGAGTGCGGGTAGAGAATGGTAAGCCCGGGCCCGTAGAAACGGTGGTCGACAACTTTGCCCTAGCCAATGCCGTGGTCTGGAAAGGCAACAAGATTTATGTAACCGATAGTCAGTGGGACATGCCCAACGACGACAAAGGCAGCGCCGTGCTGGTCTTTACCCTGGATGAGCTAAACAAAGGCGTAGTGCACCTCAAGCCCAAAACCAAGGACCCGCACGTGCTGGCAACTTTCACCACCAAAGTAAACGAGACCGGCGTAGATAACGGCGCCGACGGCCTCGACTACGACAGCCGGGGCAACCTCTACACCGGCTCCTTCGGCGATGGCACCATGTATAAAATGACACTGAATCCTGATGGCACGTTGGCTAAAAAAGAAACTATGCAGCTCAAGGGTGAGAAAGTTTCCTGCGTCGATGGCCTCATTATCGACCGGGCCACCGACAAACTTTACCTCTGCAACTCCCGCGAAAACGCCATTCAGGTCATTAACCTAAAGAACAACTCGGTAACCACGCTGGCTAAAAATGGCGACACCGACGGCGCCAAAGGTCTCCTCGACCAGCCCGCCGAAGTGCTACTCATCGGCAAGCGCCTCTACGTAACTAACTTCGACAAGCCGGAGAAAAACTTTGTAAACTCGAAGTCAGACGCCCCGCATACCATGTCGGTGATTGATTTGGAGTAGGAGCCTGACGTGAACCTCACTCCCCGGCTCCCTCTCCTAAAGAAAGAATAGGGAGAGGCTCTCTCTAGTCGTTCTACGCGGCTACGTCGGCTTCCGCCTCCGCAACCACTACCAACCTTTCCTTTTTGGAAGAAAAAAGCCCCCTAACAATAAGTTGGGGGGCTTTTTTTAATAACATGCTTAGTGCCTGGGATAGCTAGCCTTGCCTAAGGTGGGGGCCGGGGGAGACCCACGTCAGCCTTCTACTGCATTTCCCAAGCCGTCCGATACGCCCCAATGCTCTCCACATAATCCAGAAAGTCCTTATAGAACGGATGACGGCCCAGCGTGCTGGAGTCGCCCACGATAAGGAGCTTGCGGCGGGCGCGGGTCATGCCTACGTTCATGCGGCGGATATCGGAGAGGAAGCCGATGTCGCCAGCCGAGTTGGAGCGCGTCATCGATACGCAGATAATATCGCGCTCCTGGCCTTGAAAGGCATCCACGGTGCCTACGGTGAGCAGGCGGTGGGTGGTCATTTCGGCCAGCTCAGGCGATTCTTCTACCTTGTCCTTCAGGTAATTGATCTGGGAGCGGTAGGGGGCAATTACTCCAACTGTAAGCAAGTCTTCCAGATGATCTTCTGGCACGTAGGCGGCCAGCAGTTCGGTTAGGCGACGCAGAAGCAGGTCGGCTTCTTCGGGGTTGGCTACTGAGCGACTTTCGGCGATTCCCATTTCTTGGAAGCCGAAGCCAGCGGTGTCCAGAAACTCCACAGCTAGGTCGGGGGCGAAGCGGAGGTCGTAGTCGGGCAGATCGGCGTGGCGGACGGTGGAGTGCGCTATGAGCTTGTTGTCGTAGAACTGCGCCGAGCTGAAGGCCATAATCTGCTCGTGCATACGGTATTGCACTTCCAGCATGCGAGCCACGTCGGGCTGGCGCTGAATGCACTTTTCAAACAGCGTTTCGCGCAGACCGTCGCGGGCGGCTTGCTCGCTTTTTACCGTGGGGGGCAATTGGCAATGGTCGCCGGCCAGCACCACCCGGTTGGCGCGGGTAATCGGAATCCAGCAGCCGGGCTCCAAAGCCTGAGCCGCTTCGTCGATAAACACCGTCTCGTAGGTGAGATGGCGGATGGCGCGGTTGCCGGCGCCCACCAGCGTACAAGTGATTACCTGCACCTTATCCAGCAAATCCTCTGTAATGTAGCGCTCCAGCTGATCCGACTCCTGTAGCATTTGGTGGGCCTGCTCTTTCAGCATACGGCGCTGCTCGCGCTCCTCCCAACCAAAATGCCGCTTGAATTTGCCAGCCATCTCGCGGTATTGCTCCGCCGTCTGCCGCATCGATTTTAGCTCAGAGTAGCTCTTGTGGTTCATTATCTGAGCGTCGAGCGTATGATCCAGCAGCAAGTCCGACACGCGCGAGGGGTTACCCATACGAATGACGTTCACGCCACGCTCAGCTAGCTTTTCGGTCAGCAAATCCACGGCTGTATTGGAAGGCGCACACACCAGCACCCGCCGCTCGCGCCGGATGGTTTCGATGATGGCCTGCACCAGTGTGGTGGTTTTGCCTGTGCCGGGAGGGCCGTGAATAATAGCCACATCCTGCGCCGCCAGCACATGGCGCACCGCCGCCAGCTGCGACTCATTCATCGGACTCGGATAGTAGAGCGTAGCCTCTGCATCGGGCTTGAAGCGGGCTAATTTGCCCCCCAGAAGCACATCCCTCAGCTCAGCCAGGCGCGACTCATACGCCCCCATAACTTTGCCTAGGGCGTAGTCCATTTCGCGGTAGCTGACCTCGTCGAAGGTCAGATCCACGCCCAGCTTACCTTCATCGACCCAATCAGGCAGGTCTTCTTTGGTGGTGGCAAGCAGGATTTTATTGCGGCGCACAGCCGTAATCACGCCGTTGAGCGTGGGGCGGTCGGAGCCAGCGCGATTTGGAATATTACCGAAGAGAGCCGCATTGCGCCCCACTTGAAATAGGTGCAGACTGTTCTGGCTGGCCGGGCGCTCCAATTCGAGCACCAGCTTGCCGCCAAAGCCAATTTCTTCCTTAGTAATCTTAACTGGATACCACGTCAGGCCACGGTGCTGGCGCTCGGCGATGGTGGTTTTGGCACTCTTGATTTTAAATTGCTCCAGGTCTTCCTGCTGCTCCAGTTTCAGCAGGGCCTGCACCTTGCGCAGCTCTTTTTCCAGCGCGTAAGGATCGGTGAGGATATGTTGTTCAGACAAAGGAATCGGGATTGGATAGATCGTTGGTAACAACGAAAAAGGAGAAATAGTGGCTGAAGGTGAGGTAGAAATATTACATTAATTAGTGCGACCTTCGTCTCCTCGATTTTCCAAAGCCTATAACGCTCGTATTGCGGATATTTCAACGGTACTTACTCACATCTATTAAAAAGAATGCGGTGTAATGAGGTTGATAAAATTCACTGAGTCAATCGAAATTAATTGCCCGCGGCAGCGTATATTCGATTACACGCAAGATTATAATCAGCGTCTGGTTTGGGATACTTTCCTGCGTGAAGCAGTCCTATTAGACGGAGCTAAAGAAGCGGCAAAGGGGGTGAAATCCTGGTGTGTTTCCAAGCACGGAATTGGAATGGAAACGAAATATGTTTCTTACAACCCACCAGCTGTAGCAGCTATAAAGCTGACCAAGCCAAACAAAATATTCACGGCATTCGCAGGCTCTTGGCGTTTTGAGGAAATAAACGCAGACACTACCAAGGCCACTTTTATTTATTCATTTTCGTTGAAATCACCCTTTAGCTTAATTCCATTGTTAGTAAAGTATATTTTGATGATAAACGTGAAAGGTCGACTTAGAGATTTGAAGTATAATCTTGAGATGAAGTAATTATGAGCTGTTTTTAAGCTTTATTCTTTCACAAACCGCCGAAACACATTTCGATTCGCCGTCTGAACTCGAATAATATAAGCGCCGGGTACTAAGTCTCCGATTGAGATAGGCCTGCCGGCTGTCAGTAAGCCACTCTGCACCTGCCGGCCCTGCGGAGTCAGTACCTCATATGCCATAGCAAAACTGAGGCCCGCTATGTGCAGTTGATCCCGCGCTGGATTTGGATATAGATCTAGAGTTGGGGCGCTGCTGGCAGCATACGATAGCTCAGGCGCCGGCGCATGCAGGCGTAGCGTGGGGTTGCCGTCGAGGGTATAGATTGCCTGGAAGCCGGTAGCTGCGTTGTCAGCGTATTCCACCACCCGAACGTAGTAGGTGCGGCTCAGGTCCAACTTGCGCAGGCGCACCGAATCGGCCGTTTCGTTGGCTACTACAAAAGTGCCTTGGCCGAGCGATGAGGTTTGGTCCAAGCTCGCCACCGGGTAGCGGCTACCATCCAGCGGGAAACTAGTTATGGGCTTATCGGCCTGCAAAAGGACCAAGCGGCGGGTGCCGGTGCCGCGGGTCCAGCGCAGCAACACGCCCGCCGAATCTTCCGTGGCCGTGAGGTTGGTGGCATTTTGAGCGGGCGCGAGCAGGTTGTGTGCCGGCCAGACGGTGGCATTTTGCCCCCCCACCCAGCCCAAACGGTCTAACTCGTCCCAGAATTCCGGGGCGCTCGGGCGGGCATTCAGCAGGATAGCCCAGGTCACGTCGCCCGCCGTATGTACCAAATAGGCAGCGGTGCCATCGAAATCGCCGCCGTGCCAGCGGTGGCCGGCGCTATTCACCTGCCAGCCTTTGGCGTAGCCCGCCCCGACCGCCGAGGGCTGCACCATAGCGGCGAGCGTAGCGGGCGTCAGCAGGCCGGGACGATCGGCACTGCCCGCGGTGGCCAGTTGCAGACGCACCAGGTCGCGGGCCGAGAACGCCCAGCCGCCGTGCGCCCCCATGGCTTCCAGGTTGAAGCCGCCGTAAGCGGCGGGCACTGCTTTGCCCGACCCATCACAAGCCAGCATGTCGTAGTGGCTCGCGTAGGCCGCTTCCCGCTCCAAGCGGCGGCTCAGCTTGCTATACCCTAAGTGAGCTTCGAGCGCTCCGGCTGGCACGAGCAAATTGTGGCGCACCCAGGCTTTATAGGGCTGCCCCGTTACGGCTTCTACGATTTTGCCTAGCACCAGATAGCCCACATTGGAGTACGCATAGCGCGTGCCGGGGGCAAAATTAAGGCCTTTACCTACCAGAAAGCGCACCAGCGTGGAGTCAGCTACGGGAGTGGGAGCTTTCAGGGCCTGAGCTACGTGCAAAGGAAAATCCACTGGGTCGCAGCCCGCGTATCCGTCGCAACCGACGAGACGGTCCCAGCCGGCGGTGTGCTCCAGGAGTTGCTGTACCGTGATGTCGTACATGCGCTGGTCGGTGATGGCGCGGGTATAGTAGGGGCTGCGTAGATAGCCCTGGGGGCCAAATACTTTGCCAGCCAAGCTCAGGCGGCCTTGCTCCACGAGCTTCATAATAGCCAGGGCCGTGATGGGCTTCGAGACGCTGGCTACGCGCAGCAGATGATACGGCTGCATCAGCTCCGTGCGGGCCGGATCGGCGTGGCCGAAGGCACGGGCATACACCAATCGTCCCTGCGACCCAAAGGCCACGGAAGCGCCTGGTATGTTCCAACGCTGCAAAAACTGCTGCATCGAGGCCTCAAACTGGGTAAAAGCCGGCACCGGAATACCTGTTTGAGCTACTGCTTGAAACGTTAGGAAGAAGCAGAGGAGGGTGTAGAGTTGCTTCAAATAAGTAACCAATAAAAGGCAATCGATGCAACAGATGCTGTATAAATACAGTCCGGCTTGATCTTGCAATTTTATTGGTTAATTCGAAGTTTCTAGGTCAATAATCTGTCAATATTTTTAATTATTTACTGACGTGCTTATAAATAGTTCTAGTCGAGTTTAGGTTGAATAAGTTATAGAAGTATTTTACTGTAACTGATGTTTTCGCAGTGAAGCGCAATAAGCTGTTTGCAGACTCTTTACCTACTTTAAAGGGCGCTAATGATCGTTTCTGCTAAGCGTGGCGCTCAGCTCCAAAGGCGCGTATCTAGCGAAACACGCAGCTGGTGCCGCTCCACATGGCCGTAATCCGCGCCTCCGAGCCCATCCCGTCGAGCAGGCCGTACAGGCCTGTGGAGGTGGAAAACTCGTAGCCCAGGCTGGACTTGACAACCTTAATGACATAGGCACTTTCCATTTCAGCCCGAGTGGAGCCAAGGCCTATACCCGCCATCGTGATGAGGGCTGGGCCTGAAAACTGAGTGGGATTGAGCGACCAGCCCACAAACTGCCACTCCTGAGTCGCCGCGCTGTCCGCTGCCGCGCTCTGGGGGGCTTTTGCCTGGAAAGCCAACGTGAGGCCATTGGGCCAGGTGGCCATTTTCAACGGGCCAGCGCCGCACTCCTCGTTCACGCCAACGTTGGCGGGAGGCTGTTGCAGCACAGTCGTCATGGTAGCCACTAGCGGCTCAAAGGACCGACCCAGCGTAATTTCATTTGTGGAGCCCGTTTGGGCGTTTACCAGCTGTAGGGCGTTGGCCGTTAAGGTTAGCCTTACTAAAGGCTCAGTGGGCACGGCCGCCGAGTCGTTGCTCGCCGTGGTGACAGAGTCAGCGGGTTTGGCAGTAGGTGTGTAGGTGGTGTCGGGCGTAGCAGCTTCCGTAGGCAGATCAGACCGACTTTGGCAAGCTGAGGCGAGCAATCCAAGTAGCAGCATTCTGGACAGTAATCTCATAGGCAGGACCGGCGCGAGTTAGCGTGAGGCGACGAAGAGAACCTCTGTTGATAAACGGATATTACAGCATACGAATACAGGCACTTTCTGTCGAGATGGTACGAGGACTATTCTACCTGAATTGCTATTTCCGCCGCCGGGAAACCGTCGGCCGAAGCGCGCAACGTAATTTTGCCCGCCTGCTCATTTGCCTTCACAATGACTAAAGCTCGTCCCTGCCAGGCGTTGCGTTGGGGGCGCAGGTAGCTCTCAGTGCTGCGCGGATTGGCATTGCCAACGCCTACAATAGTGCCGGGGCCAGTCAGCTCAAACTTTAGGGTGTTTTCCACTTTCGGATTGCGGACACCTTTGCTGTCCACCAGTTCTACAGTTATGTAGCTCAAATCATGACCGTTAGCCTTTATGGTTTGGCGATCGGGGGTGAGGGCGAGGCGAACTGGTTTGTCAGCCGATTTTAGCGTGGCGGTAGCTACCTCCTTATTGCTGGTGCGGCCGATGGCTTTTAGCTCACCGGGCTGGTAGGGCACGCTCCAGGTGGCGGTGAACTTGGTGGCGCGAGTGGTGGGCTTGGTTCCCAGGCTTTTGCCATTGAGGAACAACTCAACCTGCTCGCAGGAAGAATACACTTCCACGGTCAGAGGCTGATTTTCCTGGCCGGGCCAGGTCCAGTCGGCTAGCACGTCGTGCCATTCCCACTTGCTCCATTCTTCCTTGTTGGGGTTCAGCGGGAACGAGGGCGTGGGGGGCTTTACAAAGAGCGAAATCTGATTTTCTTTCCAGAGCGCATCGCGGTAATAGGACTGGGGCCGCTTCCAGCCGCACACGTCGATGTCGCCGCAAAAGGCGAGGTTCCAGGGGTAGAAACCTTGGTTTTGCCAGTAGCCCAGCCAACCGATGCTGGCCTCGCCGATGTAGTCCACGGCGGTCCAGACGAAGTCGCCGAGCACGTAGGGGTGATCGACTACGCTCATCCAACTGCCGAAGGCTTCGAGTGGGTAGGACTCAGCGCCGTACATAAGACGTTTGGGCAGGCGGGCGTGGTCCTTGGCGTAAATATAAGCTTGGTGATGGTCGCCACCGGCGGCGTAGTTGTAGCCGGCTACGTCGAGCACGGCGAAATACGGGTCTTTGTCGGGGCCGAGGCCGTTGACGGCGGCCGTGATGGGCCGGGTCGGGTCGAGGGTGCGGATGTAATCGGCTAGCTGGCGAGCGGTTTTTACGCCTTCGGGGCTGCCGCGCTCTGGTATTTCATTGCCCAGGCTCCACAGAATGATAGAGGGGTGGTTGCGGTCGCGGCGCACCATGCTGGCTACGTCCTGCTGCCACCACTTATTGAAGTAAAGGTGGTAGTCGTAAGGGTTTTTGGCTTCCCGCCATTGGTCGAAGGCTTCATCGATGACGAGCATGCCGAGCCGGTCGCAGGCGTCGAGCAGGGCGGGAGAGGGCGGATTGTGAGAGCAGCGAATGGCGTTGTAGCCGCTGGCTTTGAGCAGCTCAATCTTGCGCTCCTCGGCGCGGTCGTAGGCCTTGGCGCCCAGGGGGCCGTTGTCGTGGTGAATACAGCCGCCTTTCAGCTTCACAGTTTGGCCATTCAGCTGAAAGCCGTTCTGGGCATCAAACGAAATTGAGCGGATGCCGAAAGGCGTTTCTACCTGATCCGTCAGCTGCTGGCCCTGATATATTTCCGTGACCGCCGTGTACAGCGTGGGTTTCTCCACCGACCATCTTTCCGGCGACTTTACGGTGAGTAATTGGTCCACGGTAGCGGTGGTGCCGGCCGCCACGCTTTGCCTGGCCTCGGTGCGGGCTACTTCCTGGCCGGCGGCATTGCGGAGGCGGGTTACCAGCGTGACTTGGGCTACTTGCTTGGTCTCGTTTACTACTTGGGTCTGGGCTTTCACTTGTGCCGCCGCGGCCGTTACGGTAGGCGTTGTGAAAAAAGCCCCCCACTGCCTAATGTGCACGGGCGCCTGCACCGTGAGCCATACGTGGCGGTAAATGCCTGAGCCAGAATACCAGCGGCTGTTCGCGCCTTCGTTTTTGACCTGCACCGCCACCACGTTATTGACTCCAAACTTTACTTTATCAGTGACATCGTACCAGAAGCTGGTGTAGCCGTAGGGATGCGCGCCCAAGGATTGACCATTCAGCCACACCTCCGCGTTCATGTACACGCCATCGAACTGAAGCTGAACGCGCTGGCCTTTCTGCGCTGCAGGCATCACGAAGGTCTTACGGTACCAGCCAGTGCCGCCCGTCGTGAAGCCGCCGCTTACCTGGCTAGGGGCATCGAGGCTGAAGGGGGAGGAGGTGCCCGGTAAGTCCTCAACGCTCCAGTCGTGGGGCAGGTCGAGGGGGCGCCATTGGGTGTCGTTGAACTCTGGCTTTTCGGCTCCCTGGGCGCCGCCCCGATGGAAGCGCCAGCCTGCGTCGAAAAGCATGACGGGGCGGGTTTGGGCTTGCAACGTCATGGTAAGCAGGAGCAAGAAGTAGGTCAGAGGGAATTTCATGGCGCGCGAAAAACAGACAAGCTTTCCAGCAATACTCGCGTTTTTTCTGAGAAGCTGATGGCTAGAACAGGGTAGAGGTGCAACATCTTGCGTCTCGGCGTTGAACGACGCATAATAGGGTAGTTGCAGCCAAGTTGTTCAAACAAACACCATCAGCAACCGGAGGGCAGCGGCGCTAACGACGAGACTCCAACTATTGCGTCTCTACCGCGAGAACTCTCTACTGCAATTTCTGCATTTATACAGCGTGGTGCCGGCGTAAAATATGCGCTGCCACCACGCCGGCCGCAACACGGGCAATACCTCGGTGGAGCCGCAGCGAGGGCATTTCTGCGGCGTTGGCTCGGTGCGGCGGCGCTCAAACTCAGCCACAATTGGCTGGGCCACTGTAGCTTCGTCTTCCTCGATTAATAATTGATAATACAGCCCGTCGCCGAAGGGAAAAGACGGCGGCCCGCAGGTTTTGACCAAGGCGGCAATTTCTGCGTCGCGCAGCTCATTGTAGAGCCCCACCGCTTCGGCGTACGTCAGGTATTGCGCAGCCGGGATCAGCATAAATTGGGCTTCTAGGGGTCTTTTTTAAGCGATTGTTTATTCTGTCATCCTGAGCTTGCGAAGGACCTTAAGCCGGTTGAGCTACGTGCGCAACAACGACTCGTTCTGCGTTAATAAGGTCATTCTTTTATCAGGATGACAGGCTAAACAACTTTAGAGACGCAAATATGCGCCGCTACCTCGTTCTGGGGGGCAAATTTAGCGGCGGCCGCGACGGGCTGGGATGCGCTGACGCAGCTTGAAAATATACAGCAACAACCCCACGCAGAGCAGCGCCAAACCTACAGCAATCATCTCGCGGCTGGTGCGGGCGTCTTCGGCTTCCTTGGCGGCGGCTTGGGCGTCAAGGAGCTTTTTTTCGCGCTGCTTGTCGCGCATTTCTAAGTTTTGGATCTGGTTCTCGAGGTCGTAGAAGCGCTGGCGGGTGCTGCTCTGGTCGGTTTGGGCGACGCTGATTTGCTGCTGGGCCTGCTGCTTTTCGGCCACAATATTGGCCGTGCGGCGTAGGGCGTCATTTTTCACGGCCTGCACAATTTCCGTGTCCTTGCGGATGATGCCTTTGAGGGATTCTATAACTTCTTGGAGGTCTTTTTTGGAAGGCTGATTGCCAAATAAGCTGTTGCGGCGGGCATTCGCCGCCTCGTACTGACGCACCAGCAGCTCCCGCTCCTGAATCAGACGAGTAACGGGGCTGGGTTCCGTAACTGGAACTGGGCCAGTGGTTTGGGCGGCGGCGAAAAAAGTAATTAACAGGAAAAACCCGGAAAGCAAGCTTCGTATCATGCTACAAAGTAACAACGGCTTCCCATTTCTCACCTAGCGACTCTGGCGTTGCAGCGGAACCGGCCGCATCTTGCTCTGGCGGTTTCGCTGCCACAGAATATAGCCCAGCAGCACCGCGCTCAAGGCGGCTAGCCCCATGGCAATCATCTCGCGCTGGGCGCGGGCCTTCTCGGCATCGGCGGCAGCGGCCTGAGCTATGAGCAGGCGGGTTTCGCGCTCCACTTCACGCTTTTCGCGCTCCATCTCTCTTATTTGCAACTCCTCAATCTGGTTTTCCAGGGCCTCATACTTACCATTGGTAGCTGCTATGGCAGCGCTTTCGGCCCGAACCCGAGCAGCTTCTATCTGGGCCATGTTGGGCAAGGTGCGCTGCTTTACAGCCTGCAAAATTTCGGTGTCTTTGCGGATAATGCGGCGCAGGGCGGCATTTACCTCGCTCAAGTCTTTTTTCGAAGCCTTTTTCCCAAACAGGCCGTTGCGCTGGGTGCTGGTGCGCTCATAGGTGCGCATGAGCTGCTCCCGTTCCCTGATTTCGCGCAGTAATGGGTCATTAGCGGCCGGTTGCTGGGCCAACCCTTTATTGGCGCCCACGACCAGCAACATCACCAAGAAAAAAATATATGTTCTCATACTCATACGCCACTATAACGGCGAAGTGCCGCGTGTAGTTTGTCCGGGTGGCGGCTTATATAGCAATTCGCTAATTAGCCCCCTAGCACCGCTACCGGCTGTCGTATCTCCTTGGGTTTGTGCTTGTAGAAGTACAGAATCAGCAAGGGTAGCAGGGTCAACTCGGCAATTACCCCAAAGAGCAGGGTAAGTCCGATGAGCAAGCCCACGTAAAACGTACCGTCGAAGGAGGAGAAAATTAGCGTCGAAAAGCCCCCCACTAGGATTAATGAGGTGACAATAACAGCTTTGCCGGCCATCAGGTAGGTGCGGCGTACGGCCCGGAATAAGTTGGGCTCCTGTAACAAAGTCAGCTTTAACTTGCTGATAAAGTGAATGGTATCATCCACAGCAATGCCGAAGGCGATGGTGAATATGATGCTGGTGCTCACCTTCATATTCACGCCGGTTAGTCCCATTACGCCTGCCACCACGATAATGGGAACGAGATTGGGCACGAGTACCACGGCTGTCATGCGCAGGCTGCGGAACAGCGCCAGCACAATCAGCGTGACCATGATGATATCGAGGCTCATGCCCACAATCATGTCGCGGCTGAGGTTTTCGTTGTTTTTGTCAATGAGGTTGGCCGAGCCGGTGAGGCGGGTTTGGAGCAGACTGGCGTCGATGTTTTGGGCTAAGTAGGTGCGCAGCTTGGCGTTGGCCGCGTCGGCGCGGATGCTGCCTATGTCGGACATGCGGCCGGTGAGGCGGCCTTCTCTCGCATCGGGCTGGACCAGGGAGCGAAACTCCGGCTTCTTGCGGAAAAGCTTGATTTTGGACACGATCTGGCGCATTTCTGCATCCGACTCGGGCAGGCGATACTCAGCCACGCCGCCCCCGTTCAGCGCCTTGCGCACCGACTTCACGATAGTAACCGGCGAGGCCACAAAGCGCAGCCCGACATCCTGGCGCAGATAGGTTTCGACGCGCTCAATCTGGCGCAGTACGGCCAAATCGTAGATAGTGCCGCCGTTAGCCGGCTTCAAATCCAGCTCGAAGGGCCGCACGCCGGCGAAGTTTTGCTCAAAAAAGCCGAAGTCCTGGCGCACTGGGTCGCCCTCCGACAAGTCATCGAGCAGGGCCGAGTTGATGCGCACTTGCATGGCCGAGGCGAGCGAGCCGGCAATAATTAGCCCCCCAAGCCCAAATACCAGCCGTCGCCGCCGCAGTACCCAGCTAAACATGCGGCCCAACACGCCATCCCAGTCGCGGCCGTGCTTGCGGGGCTCGCGTAGCTGGGGTTTGCGCAACAGCAGGAGCAGGGCCGGCAATAGCGTGAAGGTGAGCACAAAAGCCAGCAGCACCGAGATGCCCGTGAACAGCCCAAAGTTATGAATGGGCCGAATGGAGCTGGTCATCAGCGAGAAAAAGCCGATGCTAGTAGTCAGCGCCGACAGCCCCGAGCCGAAGCCCGACTCGCGAATGGTAGTGCGCAGGGCGTCGTTTTTGGTGGCCCCGTAGCCCAGCTCCGTCACGTAGCGGGTGATGAAGTGGATGGTGTCGGACATGCCGACCGTGAACATGATAACCGGCAGCAGGGCCGTCATCAAATCAATGCTCACTCCGCAGGCCGACATCAGCCCCAGTCCCCACAAAATGGCCCCCAGCACCACCACCAGCGGCATAACCACGCCCCACCAGGTCCGAAACGTAAACCACAGCAGCCCCGTCACCAGCATGACCGACAGGCTCATGAACAGAATCATCTCCCGCTGCAACCTATCCACGAACACCGACTGGGCCACCAGTTTGCCGGCCATGTGGTAGTCGCTTTCCGCGAAGCCCAGCTGCGCGAGCCTGGTGGTCAGGCTGGTCATCAGAGAGTCGCCGGGGGGCTTTTTTAGGTCGGGTGCGGTCTGGAGCATGACCGTGACGGACCGGCCATTGGTGGCAAACAGGTTGCCCACCAGGCCAGGCGTCTGGTAGATCAGGGCCGAATCGGCCGGCAGGCGCGCGGGCTCATCCAGGTGCAGGTAGGGAATGTTGAACACGCCCAGGCCTTCCACAATTGGGTTAGTAAGCGTAGTGGGCGAGGTGACTTGCTCCACGTAGCGCTGACCCTGGGCAAAGCGCGTAAATGAATCGACGCGGGCCAGAAATGGCGCGTTGAACACGCTGCCGTCGGCCGGGGCTTCCAGGCCGATGAGCACGTAGTCGTTGTCGTTGCCGAAGCGCTTGGAGTACTGCTCGTAGTAATCCAGGTCGGGGTCGCCGGCGGGGTAGAAGTCGTTGAAGTTGTAGTTGAAGCGCAGCTGAGCCACGTAATACACGCTCAGGGCCGACACCAGGGCCAAGACCAGCAGCGTGAGGTAACTAAATTTGCGAAGCGGCATTCGGGCGAGATAGGAGATACTGAACAGCGGCGCGCTTGGCGCTTTAGGTCGCGGTTCGTACTTTAGAAGCGGCGTGAACCAGTAGGAAGGCGTAGCCAAGCCAACCGTGCCCCGCCAGGTTTTGTTTCCTCACTTTGCTTCTTACCACTTATGAAAAATGCCCTGCTGGCCCTCGCCCTGTTTGCTTCCGTCGGAACCGCCGCTGCCCACGAGGGCAAAAACGAGAAGAAAGCCAATAAAAGCACCGCGGCCAAAACCTGCAACATGCCCGAGAAGGGCACCGCTGCCTGCTGCATGAAAAAAGACACCAAAACAGCCGCTGTGAAAGCTGCTCCAGCGCCGGCCGCTGCGCCAGTTACGAAGTCGCTGTAAATAGAACGTTGATTCAGTAAAAAAGCCCCGCCAAGTAGCGGGGCTTTTTGTTGTTAGAATACTTGGCTTCTAGAATCTAATGGAGCCAAGTATTCTTTATGAAAAACGAAGAAACCGGATACCAAAACCTCTCCACCGCCGACGTGGACCGCATCATGGAAATGGGCTGGGAAGACCGCACGCCTTTCGAGGCCATCGAAGCGCAGTTTGGCCTAGCGGAGAAAGACGTCATTGCCCTAATGCGGAAGATGATGAAAGCGTCTTCCTTCAAAATGTGGCGCAAGCGTATGGCTGGCCGCAGCACCAAGCATCTGGCGCTTCGGGCCGAGGGCATGGGTGGCTTCAAGAGCAATCAGCAGCGAGCTATTTCGATGAATAAGATTAGCAAGCGGTAGACTTAAAGCTTGGCTGAGGAAAATACAAAATCTGTTTATTCGAACTGACTTTGTAATAGTATATATAGCACTTACATTGAGGAGATTTTATAACAATCTAACCTCATATATGGAGCTTATAGACCAATTAACTAATCTGGCGTCGCGGGCGCAAAAGCAAATCAGTCATATTCAAACCGAGGAGGCCACGAAGAACGCGCTCATTATGCCGTTCATCAATGCCCTTGGCTACAATGTGTTTGATCCCACGGAAGTAGTACCCGAGTTTGTTTGCGACATCGGTACTAAGAAGGGCGAGAAGATTGATTACGCCATCATGCGCGATGGCAAACCCATTATTTTATTCGAGTGCAAGCACGCTGGCGGCGATTTAAGCATCAATCACGCGAGCCAGCTATTCCGCTACTTCCACGTTACGGAGGCACGTATCGCAATACTTACTAATGGAATTACGTATCGGCTGTTCACCGATTTAGAGCAAGCCAATAAGATGGATGAGCGCCCCTTCATGGAGTTCGACTTATTCAACTTTCAGGAGAATGATGTTACCGAACTCAAAAAGCTAAGCAAGTCATCCTTCAACCTCGAAGACATGCTTTTTGCCGCGTACAATCTCAAGTACATGCGGGCTTTCAAGAAGTATTTCGATGAACAGTTCACGCAGCCATCCACTGACTTTATTCACTTCGTATCAAAGCAAGTGTATGATGGTGTACTAACTCCCAAACTCAAGGAGCAGTTTGCGGCGCTAGTGCATCGCTCGTTTCATCAGTTTCTGAACGATAAGATTACCATGCGGCTGCGCTCGGCTATGGTTGATACCAGTGGCCACGGTCTGTTGGCGCCTGAAGTACCGGTTGCTCCAATTCCAGTAGTTACTGCCGAGGCAGTGAGTACCGAACCAGTTGACAAAGGCATCGAAACAACGATGGAGGAAACCGAGGGCTTTATGATTGTGCGAGCTATTTTGCGCAAAATGGTGCCCGTAAACCGAGTTGTAATGCGAGATGTGCAGTCATACTGTGGTATTCTGCTCGACGACAACAACCGGAAACCGATTTGCCGGCTCCACTTCAACGGGAGTAAGAAGTATGTAACGCTTTTTGATGTGGAAGGCGGGGAGCGAGTTGATATATTTTCGCTTGATGACCTGTACGGTTTAGCATCGCGCATTCGGATTGCCGTCCAACGGCACGAAACGAAGCCCCAAGAAGCAGCCGCAGTATAAGCGAATACAAATGCTTATTGAGAAAACAGAAAAGCCGCCCCAAACCGGGCGGCTTTTTCTATTTTTGGCAACTTGACCTATCCGCACCTCTTTCAAGCCAGCTTCGGCGGGCGCTATTCTTCGCATGCAGCAGTACCTCGACCTCGTTCGCCATATCCTCGACCACGGCACCACCAAAACTGACCGCACCGGCACCGGCACGCTCTCAGTATTTGGCTACCAGATGCGCTTCGATCTGGCCCAGGGCTTCCCACTCGTTACCACCAAAAAAGTCCATCTAAAGAGCATTATCCACGAACTGCTGTGGTTTCTGCGCGGCGACACCAGCAATAAGTCGCTGGAGGAAGTGGGCGTGAGCATCTGGCGGGAGTGGGCCGATGCCGACGGTAACCTGGGGCCCATTTATGGCAAGCAGTGGCGCAGCTGGACGACTACCGACGGTCAGAGTATCGACCAGATAGCCGAAATGGTGCGCCTGCTGCGCACCCAGCCCGATTCGCGCCGCATGGTGGTCTCAGCCTGGAACGTGGCCGACCTGCCCCTCATGCGCCTCACGCCCTGCCACGCCTTGTTTCAGTTTTACGTGGCCGACGGCAAGCTTTCCTGCCAGCTCTACCAGCGCTCCGCCGACGTGTTTTTGGGCGTACCCTTTAACATTGCTTCCTACGCCATGCTCACGCTGATGATGGCCCAGGTAACGGACCTAGAGCCTGGCGAGTTTATCTGGACCGGCGGCGACACGCATTTGTATTCCAACCACCTGGAGCAAGCGCGCTTACAGCTCACGCGCGAGCCGCGCCCCTTGCCCCAGTTGCGTCTGAATCCCGCCGTTACCGATATTTTCGGCTTTCAGTATGAGGACTTTACCCTCGAAAATTACGAGCCGCACCCAGCCATAAAAGCGCCTGTAGCCGTATGATCTGTCGGCCGCACGCTGTATCTTAGGTAGCGACTGATGCAACTACCATTACCGGATTGTACTCCATAGGTTGTGCTAGTGGCATCGGACGTTCCCGTAGCGTTCGGCTATGGGGAATTTATTTGCTGGGGCTGACGTAGGAAATCAGGCTGAGTCAAATGTGCCCCCCAGCATTCGTCAATCCCAGAGGCAGCAAGTGATATGAAGCGTAGCGACGCAACCCCCATCAAACTACAGCAATCGTGGTATACGTTGCTGGCAACTGGCTTATTGATACTGCTGTTGGCGCCCGCTGCGCAGGCCCAGAATAGCTACAACCGCTGGACGGCCCGGCCACCGGTCGCCATTGAGCCCCTGCAAAAAAAGCAACGCGTCCCAAACCCCCAAGCGCAGGCTGCTCCCGACACCACCGAAAAGCCGCGCGTGGCTCAATCCAAGCTGTTGAAGCGGGGACTAGGTAGCAGAATGCGCCAAGGTCAATCCTTGCCCGAAGACAGCATTTCCATGGTGTTTTTCTCCCAAAATAGCCGCTACCCGGCGTCCGCCGTGCAGGCCCGCGCCGAAGCGAAAGTGGTTATTCGTCTGCAAGTGGCGCCCAATGGCCGGGTGAGCCGCACGTCAGTAGTGGCTCTCACGCCTGCGCCCAATCCCTACCGCGACGGGCCAGTGCCCGCACCTGCCCTGCAATCCTTGGCCGACGAAGCCCAGCGTGTTTTCCGAATGCTCCGTTTTGAGCCCGGCCCTCAGACCTCCGAAGAGGATTTAAGCGCCAATTTTTCGATTCAATAAAGCTCGACGGCAAGTTGAGCTAATTGCATTATAAATTCTGCAATACCATAGAGTTTAAGCTACAGCAAGTATATTTATCCAACAATATAAAATTTTGCATAAAAAATAAATTCCAGCAAAAGCAATCCAACCACCGGTGTCTTTCGTAACTGCCCGCGTGATTAGCCGCGACGCCTTCTCTTTCTACGCCACCGAACCTGCCCAGACAGTCCTGACGCGTCGGCACCGAACGTGGGTAGCTCTGTATGCGCTGGCCGCTGGTCAGAGTCCGCGGGCGGAAGTGCTGCGCGCAAACGAGGTGACCGAAGCAGACTTGGTGGAGTTTGAGGAAAGCTGGCGTCAGCTGCGTCGGCGCAATTTTCCGCCTCTGAATTAATAGTTTGTCTCCCAGTGCTGTAGTTGGGTAAACAGCGGGTGAGGATCAGGAGAAAAGCCCGCCTTACCAATGTTCCAGATAGGCCGCAACGATGCCACATTGGCCGTAAACACGGCTTCGGCAGTGCACAGATCCTGTTGTGAATAGAGCCCTTCTTCGGTAGCAAGACCATGTGCCTGGGCTGTGTGCAGCAAGTGCGTCCTACGTACACCTGCCACGCACCCGGTGCTAATAGACGGCGTATAAAGGCAATCATTCTTCAGCCAAAAAATGGCTGCTGCACCGGCTTCGGCCACGTGCCCGGCACTATCCAGCAACAAGATTTCGTCGAGGCCACGCGCTGCGCGCTCCTGGGCGGCCAGTACGTAGGTAAGGGCATTGGGGCCCTTGCAGAAGCTGAAAGGGGAAAAGTGCGTCCGTACCTGCTGGCTAATATCAGCGCGGGCACCGGGTGAGTCGGTTGGCTCGTACGGAGCGGCGGTTATCAGATAGTCAGCTTCCTGGGTGGTGGGGGTGTATAAGCCGGCCCCGGCCCGCCAGATGTGTAGGCGTAAGCGAACGGCTGCCAAGCCTTGGGCTGCTACAACTTGCCCAAAAAGGCTCCCTAGGCCTTCCAGCGTACTCAAGGCAATGGGCAAAGAAAGCTGCAAAGCGGTAGCGGCGGCGCGCATCCGATCCAGGTGATGGGGAAGAAAGCGCACGCCGCCATTCACCCAGATAAGGGTTTCAAAAAAGCCATCATTGTAGAATAAGCCCCGGTTGGGTAAAGCTAGTGTAAAGGCTTCTTCTGCAATGAGCTGACCGTTAAAGAGTAGGGTAGGCAAGGCCGTAGTCAGGAAAAGGTAAATGCCGCAGGTGTAATGGCGATGCTCAAACTCTAAAGACTTGGCACAGCCTAGTCATTGCCTTTATAATAGGGAAAAGCGCTTGCCGGGCAGGGCCTTCACCACTCCCCGAAACTCCAAGCCCAGCAGCAGGCTAGCCGCCTGATTAACGGGCAACTGCGCTTTCCAGCTCAGATTATCCAATAATTCTTCCTGCAAAGCCAACACTTGAATAAGCTGAAATTCTTCCGCTGAGAAATCGTCGGCGTCGTAAGCAGCTGGGGGGCGTTTTTTACCGGTTTGGTGCAGGGCCGCATCCCAATTTAGTATTTCCTCTAAGTCGCGGGGCTCGGCGTACATGGCGGCTTTGTTGCTCTTGATTAAATGATTGCAGCCTTCGGACGTGTCGGTGCCTAGGTTACCGGGCACGGCTAGCACGTCGCGGTTGTAGCTAAGCGCAATTTCGGCCGTGATGAGGGCGCCACCTTTGCGTGCCGCTTCCACGACTACGGTTCCGTCGGAAAGGCCGGCGATGATGCGGTTACGGGCTGGGAAGTTATAGCGGTCGGGTTGGGTGCCGAAGGGAAACTCGGTGAGCAAGCCGCCTTGGGTAATCATTTTCTCGGCCGTTTTGCGGTGGGCGGCGGGATAAATAAAGTCGAGGCCGGTAGCCATTACGCCGATAGTTTCTAGGCCTTCCTGCAAGGCGGCGCGGTGAGCCGCTATATCGATGCCGTAGGCCAGGCCGCTTACAACTAACGGGTTATGCGTTACGAAGCCCTGCACGATGCGCTCGGTTTGCTCGCGCCCATAATCGGTGGCTTTGCGCGTGCCGACCAAGGCTACAGTTTTAGGGTGATTCAGGTCAGCGGTGCCGTGGTAGTAGAGTAGGGCCGGCGCGTCGGGAATTTGCTTGAGGCGGCTAGGGTAGAGTTTGCTGGTATAGAACAGTAGCTGTACGCCATCCTTTTCGGCCCGGCGCAGGGAGGTTTCGGCGCGAGTTAGAGCTTTGGCGCGCTCTGGGCCGGTAAGTGTGGTCACGGTGGTGTTGCCCACGCCCGGAATCTTACGCAACTTGCCGGGAGGCAAATGCAGGACGTTTTTGGCCGAGCCCCCGTAGCTCATCAGCTGGCGGGTAAGTTGGGGACCAATTCCAGGAAAAAGAGTTAGAGCGACTTCGTAGAGAAGGGTATCGTCGGCGGGCATGAAGTAAAACGCAGATGGAAGCGAGTAGACAGTAGTGCTTTCCGGCCAGTCAAATAGTACGCCACGACTTGCACTGAAGTCATTTGCATTGAATCCTAATCCGACCGTCATGCAGAGCGGTAGGGAAGCATCTCGCGTGCTGACACAGGATAACTAATCCCACGACCGCGAGCGAAATGCTTCCCTACCGCTCTGCAGACGGTCCGATTAGATATTACTGCGTCTTGCTAATAGCGTCCAGCTCCTTCTTCATCGTTACCATGAATTTGCGCACTTTCTCCAGGCTCTGAATCACGTCGATTTTTTCCTTGAGCTGGGGGCCTTTTTGCTTCATCAGGTCGCGGGCGCCGGGGATGGTGTAGCCACGCTCTTTCACCAAATGATAGATGGTGCGGAAAACATCGATGTCCTGGGGTGTGTAGAGGCGGTTGCCTTTCTTGCTCTTGCGGGGGCGCAATTCCTCAAATTCCGTTTCCCAGAAGCGAATCAGCGAAGGCGCTACATTAAATTGGGCGGCCACCTCGCCGATGGTGAAGTACTGCTTTTCGATGTCGCGTTCTTTGTAAGGCATATACTAGTGGTGCTTTGTAGCGCGACCCGAAGGAGGGCGCGAGCCAACTTTTAGTTCGCGTATCGTTGAGTGTATGGCTGGGGGGCATTTTTGCAGCAAACCTGACGAAACGCCAACTGAAAGTTCGCGCTACTATCAAAGTCGGCTAACTTTGCTGCTAGTGCCATTAAGTTTAATGGCGAAAAGTAGCCAAAATCCTGGCCGATGCCAACTTTCTGGTAGCACGGCCAGCTTCCGTTCCACGATTCTAACCATTCCCCAAGCTCAAGCTCAGGGCTCCTGCCATGTCACTTCCTTCGGCTCACCACGTCCGTCAGCAATTCCTCGATTTTTTCGCTTCCAAAGGTCACCACATTGTGCCCTCGGCGCCCATTGTGGTGAAGGACGACCCAACGCTGCTGTTCATCAACTCGGGCATGGCCCCGTTCAAGGATTACTTCCTCGGCAATAAGCCCGCGCCCTTCAAGCGCATCGCCGATACGCAGAAGTGTCTGCGCGTATCGGGTAAGCACAATGACCTGGAAGAAGTAGGCTACGACACCTACCACCACACCATGTTCGAAATGCTCGGCAACTGGTCGTTTGGCGATTATTTCAAGAAAGACGCCATTGCCTGGGCCTGGGAGCTGCTCACGGAAGTATACAAACTGCCCAAAGACCGCCTTTATGTTACCTACTTCGAAGGCGACCAGGGCGACGGTCTCGGCGCCGATACCGAGACCCAAGAACTGTGGCGGCAGTACGTGGCCGAGGAACGCATTATGCCCGGCAACAAGAAGGACAACTTCTGGGAAATGGGCGACACCGGCCCCTGCGGCCCCTGCACCGAAATCCACATCGACCTGCGCGACGAGGCTGAGGTAGCCCAAAAATCAGGTCGGGACTTGGTAAATAATGACCACCCGCAGGTGGTAGAAATCTGGAATAACGTGTTTATGGAATTCCAGCGCCTAGCCGATAAGTCGCTGGTGAAGCTGCCGGCCCAGCATGTGGATACTGGCATGGGCTTCGAGCGCTTGATGATGGCCGTGTCGGGCGTAAAGTCGAACTACGACACCGACGTTTTCCAGCCGCTAATCCAGTTTATCGCCTCCGAAGTGGGCCTGGAATACCACGGCACGGCCCCGGCCACCGTGAATGACCAGCCAGCCACCGAAAACGAAAAGACGGACATCGCCATCCGCGTTATTGCCGACCACATTCGCACCATCAGCTTCACCATTGCGGATGGGCAGCTGCCCAGCAATGTGAAGGCCGGCTACGTGATTCGCCGCATTCTGCGTCGGGCTGTGCGCTACGCCTTTTCCTCGCTGAACCAAAAGCAGCCTTTCCTCTACAAGCTCGTGCCCGTGCTAGCCGACCAGATGAAGCACATTTTCCCTGAGCTAAAGCAACAACAGCAGTTTGTGCAGCGCGTAATTGAGGAGGAAGAAATTGCTTTCCTGAAAACGCTGGAAAACGGCCTGCGCCGTCTGGATGCCCTGGAAGAAACCGCCAAAGCCAACGGCAACCGCATCGACGGTGCCACCGCCTTCGAACTGTCCGATACCTTCGGTTTCCCACTGGACCTTACCGCACTCATTGCCCGCGAAAAAGGCTTGACCGTAGACGAAGAAGGCTTTAAAAAGGCACTGGAACAGCAGAAAAGCCGCTCGCGCAACGCCCAGGAGGCTGAGCAAAGCGACTGGACCATCGTGGCCGACTCGGAGGAGCAGCCTGCCTTTGTCGGCTACGACCAGCAGGAGGCGCCGGCCCGCATTCTGCGCTACCGCCGCACCGACCGCAAAGGCAAAACTGAGTATCAAGTAGTGCTAGATCAAACGCCCTTCTACGCCGAGTCGGGGGGGCAAATTGGCGACACGGGTTACCTTGAGTCGGACTTGTCGAAGGTGCGGGTGATTGACACGAAGAAGGAAAACGACCTTATCGTGCACACCGTCCTGGATCTGCCCGAAGACCTGAGCGCCGGCTTCATCGGCCGCATCGACCATGCCCGCCGCGCCCAGATTCAGCGCAACCACACCGCTACCCACTTGCTGCAAGCCGCACTGCGTGAGGTGGTAGGCACCCACGTAGCTCAGAAAGGCTCCTTAGTGAACGAAAAGCTCCTGCGCTTTGACTTCAGCCACTTCACCAAAGTAACCGACGACCAGCTGCGCCAGGTAGAAACCTTGGTAAACGAGCGTATCCGCCAGCAAATCCCGCTGGATGAGCGCCGCAACGTGCCCATTGCCGAAGCCAAAGAGTTAGGCGCAACGGCCTTATTCGGTGAGAAATACGGCGACTTCGTGCGCGTCATCACCTTCGACAAGGACTTTTCGGTAGAGCTATGCGGCGGCACCCACGTGCGCACCACCGGCGACATTGGCTTCTTCAAAATCACCGCCGAATCGGCGGTAGGAGCGGGTGTACGCCGCATCGAAGCCGTAACTGCCGAGGCAGCCGAAGCTTACGTAAACCAGCAGCTGGACTTGCTTCAGCAAGTGCGAGAGGCGCTGGGCAACCCCCAGCATTTGTTGACCAGCATCGAGAAGCAAACCGAGGAAATTGCCGGCCTGCGCAAGCAGATTGAATCTTTTGCTCAGCAAAGCCTCAACCAGCAGAAAGAGCAGCTGGCGTCTCAGGTGAAGCCCCTGAATGGTGTGAATTTCCTGGCCGCTCATGTGCAGGTTAACTCTGCTGATGGATTGAAAACGCTGGCTTTCAATCTACGTCAAGCGGTACCCAACCTGGTGCTGGTGCTGGGCGCTGAGATTGAAGGTAAGCCGCAACTGGCCGTGATGCTAGCCGACGAACTGGCTGTGGGGGGCAAATTGAATGCTTCTACGCTGGTGCGCGAGCTAGCCAAGGAAATCCAGGGCGGCGGCGGCGGTCAGCCGTTTTTTGCTACCGCGGGGGGCAAAAATGCGGCTGGGCTTGGTGCGGCTATTGAGAAGGCGGAGGGGTTAATAGTAAAAGTAATATTCTAAATAATGGCCTTAATCTTAACGTAAGTAGCTACAGTGAAGTACATTTTGATAGTTATAGCCTTGCTAACGTGTATTTCAGTGCGCAGTCAGCAAGTACCAGTTAAGAAAGTGGAATATTTCACAAAAACTGGTGAAAAACTTCCGTCAATTGATGGGGCTTACTGCTGGCAGGAAACGGTATATCAAGACAGTATTCAAGGTATAATTCGTAGCTTCTATGCGAGCGGTAAACCTAAATCATTTAGCGAATTTGAAAAGGCCAGGCGTACAGCCAATCGTGGAAATGGTATTAGTGAAAATTGGTATGAAAACGGGCAGTTACAAAAGCGCGAGAATTGGGTGCACGGAAATCGAGAGGGCGAGTTACTTACCTATTATCCTAGCGGGACACTAAAGCGGCGAGAGCTATTTGTCGACGGAAAAAGTGTTAGTGGAGAATGCTTTAATTCACAAGGTAAACTCGTTCCGTTCTTTGCCTACGAAATTATGCCTACCTATCCAGGTGGTTATGACGCCTTTATGCACTTCATAGCCACTAACATACAGTACCCAGCTAAGGCCCTGCGAAATAATATAAAAGGTCAAGTGCAGGTAGGATTTAGTGTTGATTCTACGGGGCAGATGCAGAATATTAGGGTAGTGAAAAGCGTACATCCATTGGTAGATGCAGAGGCTTTACGCGTAATTCATCAAACTTTACATTGGACACCAGGTCAACAAGATGGGCGGCCTGTTACAGTTAGCTTTACGGTGCCAATCAATTTCAATATTGAAGGTCCAAAACTGTTTAAGTCTAAAAAGTAAGCATCTAGCTTATTAAATCAGCGAAAATTACCCATTCATGGACGAAGCAATAAAATCGAAATACCAGCCCGTAATCGGTCTGGAAGTGCACGCGCAGCTGCTCACGCACAGCAAAATGTACTCGTCGGATGAGAATGAGTACGGTGCGCTGCCTAATCATAACCTCTCGGTAATTACCCTGGGCCACCCCGGCACGCTGCCGCGGGTAAATTACTCGGCGGTGGAATTTGCCATGAAAATGGGCTTGGCTACCAATTGCCAGATTACCCGTGACAACCTCTTTGCCCGCAAAAACTACTTCTATCCCGACCTGCCCAAGGGCTATCAGATTACTCAGGACAAAACGCCGATCTGCACCAAAGGCCACGTCCCGATTCGGTTGAGCGACGGCACTACGCGGGAAATTGGCGTTACGCGCATTCACATGGAGGAAGACGCGGGCAAATCCATGCACTTGGCGGGCGAAGTAGAAACGCTGGTAGATTTGAACCGCGCCGGCGTGCCACTGATTGAGATTGTGTCGGAGCCGGATATTCGCAACGCCGAGGAAGCGTACGCTTACCTGGCCGAAATCAAGAAGCTGGTGGTGTACCTGGGCATTTGCGACGGCAACATGGAGGAAGGCTCCCTGCGCTGCGACGCCAATATTTCGGTGATGCTCAAAGGGGCCGACAAGTTCGGGACCAAGGTGGAGGTGAAGAACATGAACTCCTTCCGCAACGTGCAGCGCGCCATTGAGCACGAGATTGAGCGGCAGATTGCCATCCTGGAAGCGGGCGAAACCATCGACAGCGAAACGCGCGGCTTCGACGCGGCCACGGGCACTACCAGCGGACAGCGGAGCAAGGAGACGATGAACGATTACCGTTACTTCCCCGAGCCAGATTTGCCCCCCGTAGTTATCGACGATGCCTGGCTGCACCGCGTGCAGGCCGAATTGCCGGCCTTGCCCCAGCAGCTCTACGCCCGCTTCACCGGCGAACTAGGCTTGTCGGATTACGACGCCTCAGTGCTCACCGACCAGAAAGAAGTGGCTTTGTATTTCGACGAGCTTACTCGCCAAACGACAAATGCCAAAGCCGCCGCCAACTGGGTAATGGGGCCCGTCAAATCGTATTTGAATGAGCGCGCGTTGCCGATGGTCGAGTTCCCGCTGACAACCCAGCACCTGGCCGACATCATTCAGCTTATCGACGAAAACAAGATCAGCCACTCGGTTGCCTCCAAGCAGTTGTTTCCTTATTTGCTTGACAATCCAAGTAAAAATGCCCCCCAAGCCGCTCAGGAGCAGAATATGCTGCAAGAGTCGGACGAGGCTGGTTTGCTGGCGATGGTGGAGCAGGTATTGGCGGCCAACCCAGCTAAAGTAGCGGAGTACCGGGCCGGCAAAAAAGCGTTGACCGGTATGTTTATGGGCGAATTAATGAAGCTGACTGGTGGCAAAGCCGACCCGAAAGCCGCCAATCAGCTATTGCGCCAGAAGCTGGACGCGAGTGCTTAATTTCCGGCGGTAGCCCAAGCAACGCATCTGGGAACCTCAGCCGCTGATTTGGGTTTAACACAATGCCTTCCGGGCCTGGCTTTTTAACCGAGATAATGAATAAGATGAAGAGTATACTGCTGTTTGCCGCTGTCATGGGCATGGCCAATGCCTGCAATCGAGCCACAGCGCCTAGCTCCGGCACGGCTGCCACCGCCGCGGGCGAGAGTTACCAGGTAAGTGGGCAGCTGACCAACGCCCCAGCCGGTACCAAAGTGTATCTGGCGGAGCTAGGCGAAACGCAATACATTTCGCGCGATACCGCTACCGTCGACGAGAAAGGTACTTTCACGATGAAGGGCACCGTGCCCGAGGCCGGTTTGTATCAACTCAAAGTAGATGACGCCAACCAAGTACTGCTGGCGCTCAAAAATGGCAGTCAGGTGCAAGTAACTGGCGATGCGGCTCAGTTGGGCACCAGCTACACCGTGAAAGGCTCTCCCGATTCGGAGCTCATGCAGCGCCTGATGCGGGAGCTGGATAAGACTAAAAAGACGGTGGAGGGCCTCGGGGAGCGCTACAACCAGTTTGCCCAGGCCGGCCGTGAAGACTCGATGCGCGCCATCCGTACACGTTTTACGGCCGTGCAAACGCGCAACATCAACGCCATCAAAAGTTTGGTGCGTCAGAACCCCAACTCCGTCGTGTCGGCTTTTGTGGTGGGCAACGTGCTGAACCCCGATGAGCAGTTTCCCTTCGCCGATTCCATGACGACGCAGTTCAAGAAAACCTTGCCTGACTCGCGCTACACCCAGTCATTGGTGACGCGCCTGGATGTGTTGCGCCCCACGGCCGTAGGCGTAGTGGCGCCCGACATTCAGCTAGCCTCGCCTGCTGGCCCAGCTGTTTCACTGAGCAGCCTACGTGGCAAGTACGTGCTGATTGATTTCTGGGCTTCTTGGTGCGGACCTTGCCGGCAGGAAAACCCCAACGTGGTGCGCATGTACAACAAGTACAAAAGCAAAGGCTTCGAGATTTACGGCGTCTCCTTCGACCAGGATAAAACCAAGTGGGAGAAAGCTATTGAAAAAGATGGCCTCACCTGGACCCACGTATCGGACCTGAAAGGCTGGGAAAGCGCCGCTGGCCAGACCTACGGCGTGAAGTCTATCCCGCAGACCGTCTTGCTGGATCCACAGGGCCGCATCATCGCTAAAAACCTGCGCGGTGAGGAACTGGAGGAAAAGCTGAAGTCAGTGTTGGCTGCGAATTAAGGTTTAAAGTTAAAGCTTACAAAAAAGCCCCCCAGGAATTCCTGGGGGGCTTTTTTGTAAGCTTATTCCAGTAAGGTGGTCATGCAGAGCGCAGCGAAGCATCTCGTTTGCAGTAGTGAGGTTAGTATTCCAGCATCAGCACGCGAGATGCTTCGCTGCGCTCTGCATGACCGCCTGTTTTCATAAATCAGCAAGTAATAAATAAGCCTAGCTTAAAAACATACGCTGCATTGCTTGCCAGAGTAGCTTTTTGCGGCTATTGTCTTCCTCTAGCAGCTCAATTTCGGCGGCGGGCAGGTAGGCCACGTCGTTGACCAGCAGCACGGGTTCGTAGAGCTGGGTTTTGTAGATGGCCACGTCGAGCAGGTTTTTGCCGAAGCCAATGACTTGCTTGGCCGCCAGCTTTTGGCGTAAGGTGCTCAAAGCCACCGGTAGGTGTGACTCCACATTGATAAGCACCACATCTTCCATAATCAGGCGGATGGCCTTGAGTAGGTTGTTTAAGAAGACGTTTTTGGGCAAGCGCCGGAACCGCTCGGGGTCCATCCGCACCAGAATGACCAGCCCTTTCGCGTTGCTGCCTAGCGTGGAGAACGGTGTTTCGGTGAGGGGCGGAGCCGTGCGCTGTGGCGGGGCCGGGGCAGAGGGAGGAGTAGCCGGAGTAGGAGCAACTACAGGCGCTACAGCAGGCGTGGGGGGCAATTGTAGCCCCGCCAACGACGGTAAGCGCGCAGGGGCAACCGGTGTCGGTGCGGCCACAACTGGCGGTGCCGCTGGCGGCGGAGAGGGCGCCTTTTGGACCGCAGGTGGGGGCACAGCTGCGGGAGGTGCAATGGGAGCAGACTGCGTAGCGGCACTGGAAGCAGATGATGCTGAGGCCGCTACTGGTGCTGCCACTGGCTCCACTGTTGCTGGCTGGGGGGCATTTTCATCTGCCTCCGCAACCACGTACAGCGATACGTTGGTGTAGAAATTCTGAAAAAAAGCCAGTGAAGCCTCGTGCATAGAAAAAAGCTCGTTAAATGGTTGCAGGTCAAATGACTGGTCGTTCTGGGGCGTGTTGGACAACAGCCATTTAACCCTCAACAATTTAATACATTCACCTTATTCCAACTCAAAAATGGCCTTAAGCTCCGTGGCTTCTTCGGGCTTCATGCGGCCGCCGAGCACCAAGCGCAGCTGCCGCCGCCGCAGCGCCCCGTCGTACAGGCGGATTTCCTCTTCGGTTTCGGCCACGGCCTCAGGCACATCAATTGGGCGGCCCGACTGGTCCACAGCCACGAAGGTGAAAAAGGCCTCGTTGGATTTTACTTTGGTGCCCGTTGGGATGTCTTCGGCCCACACATTGATGTGCACTTCCATTGACGAGCTAAAGGAGCGCGTCACCTGGGCTTGCAGCGTCACGACGTTGCCCAGGCGAATGCCGGCACTGAATGACACGTTATCGACGGAAGCCGTCACAACGATGCGGTTGGAATGCTTTTGGGCAGAAATAGCGGCGGCGATGTCCATTAGGTGCATCATGCGGCCGCCCATAAGGTTGTTGAGCGTGTTGGTATCGTTGGGCAGCACCAACTCGGTCATGTTTACGAACGAGTCTTTGACGGGCTTCTGTTTGCGCATCGGGGTAGAGAGAAGAGGCGAGATTGAAGCCGCGAAGATAAGCGGCCGCGCCGGGTCTGCCCGCATATTGCCCTCCAAGCAACGGCTACGGTTTGGGTAGCAGTAGCTTTAAGCGCTCTTCGATCGAGTCAAGCTCCAGGCTTTGCTCCAATACAACACCTTGCTTATCCAGGAGCAAATAGCTGGGAAATCCATTGATATTATATTGTTCAATTGTCCCCTTGTCCGTGTTTAACTCCGAAAGTTGGGTCCAAGTAACGCGGTGCTTGCGAATAGCGTTTAGCCAATTCTGCTTGTCATCCGCATGTTCCATGCCGATGCCCACCACCGCTAGTTGTTGGCCGTATCGCGTTTGTAATTGCTTGAGGTGAGGCATGGCCTTAATACAGGGTCCGCACCAGTGCCCCCAGAAGTCAAGTAGCACGTACTGACCCTTAAACTTAGCCAGCGATACGGCTACACCCGCAGTATCAGGTATGGTGAAGGCTGGAGCTGGCCGACCCACGGCAGGTTGATTGCGAATTGCCTGCAATCGACGGCCGACATTTTGGCCCTGCGGACTAGCTTGAACGCTTGCCGACATGCTACGTAGCAGCAACTCGTACTCGGCCAGAGGCTTATCGTCGTAGCGGGTTTGAAAGTAAAGCAGGTCAGCGCTGATGCGGCTCCGTGGATGAGCTTTAATAAAGTCGAGGGTAGGCCGCTGAGCTAGCTGTTGTAATGCCAGCATAGAATCAGGATGAGCCCTCATGCGCCGATCAAATTTCCACCCTATTTGTTGGTTGAAGTGTGTGAGCAAGTCATTATCTGGAGAGCCCAGAATCGCGAGTTGGCCAGGTTCAGCTATGGAGCCTGTTATCGTCACTTTCTGGCCTGGATCGGACCAGAAAGTAGTGAGGCGCGAAGGAATAAGTTTTAAGTAGACCGTGCCGTCGTCGCTGAAGGGCGCTACGTACGTGAAGCGGTCATTAACGGCGCGCACGGTATCTCGATGCTGATGCCCTTTCTGCTCGTACACAAATACGACGGGCTTATTTCCCAACCCTTTGATATTGCCTATAATCTGACAGGAACGGCTGTTTTGGGCGGTGGCTAGTACCGCAGGCAGATTCAGAAGTGCACAGAGAATAGAGGATTTTAGCATAGCAAGCAAGGTATAAGTGGTAGCGCGAGAAATATATATATTTATACTATAGTATCTTGTCATGCTTCCATTTTACCCGCCCCACCCGGCCCGGCCCAACAGCGGCACAAACCGGAACTCCTCAAAAATCTCCCGCGAAAACTCGTCTTCGCTTTCCCGCACCACCCGCATCATGCGCTGCACCTGTGCATCGCCCACTGGAATAACCAGCGCCCCGCCAATGCGCAGCTGACGCAGCAAGGGCCGCGGGATGTTGGGCGAGCCGGCCGTAACCAGAATCTTATCGAAAGGGGCTTGCTCCGGCAGCCCCAAGGAGCCGTCGCCACAAACTAGGTGGGCGTGTTGGTGCAGCTCCAGCAGGCGCTTGCGCGTGCCTTCAAACAGTTTGGGGTTATACTCAACGCTGAACACGTGGGGCGTAAGCTGCAGCAGCACGCAGCACTGGTACCCCGAGCCCGTGCCGATTTCCAGCACTCGGTCGTGGGGTGTAAGGCGCAGTAGCTCTGTTTGGTAGGCTACAGTGTACGGCTGAGAAATGGTCTGGCCCTCGCCAATGGGAAATGCCTTGTCCTGGTAGGCGTGGGCCTGGAAAGCTGGGGCAAAAAACAAGTGGCGCGGCACGGTACCTAGGGCCGTCAGCACGCGCTCATCGCGAATGCCTTTGCGGCGCAGCTCTTCCACGAGGGCCCGCCGCAGGCCACGGTGCCGGTAGCTATTAGCATCCATGTGATGAATACGAAACGGTAGGCGCGAGGGGCCGGAAAATTCCGCTTTAATGCCCTACCTTTGACTGTTACTTGTAGAAGCAAAATTGCCCCCCAGCGCAGTCCTGACGGCGAAATTACGCTTTCGTCGCCATTGCTGCACCGCCACCCGTTGTTGCCGCGCCCCTAGGTCCGGCTTAGTTGTTAGCCCTTGATTCGTACCATCCAAAAGCTGAAGCTGATAGGCGCCGATTTCGGAGCGGCCCTCTTGGCATGGATATGCTTTTTTCTGCTGCGCAAATACCTGCTCAGCGAAATAAATGAAGGTTACCGCTTCACTGAAAGCGTGCTGTTCTCGCTGACCGGCTCGGCTCTGGTTATTGCCAGTTTCTGGCTCGTGCTTTACGCCCTCATTGGTGAGTACCGCGATATTTTTCGCAAATCTCGTCTGGCCGAAATTATTAGGCTGGCGCGCGTATCAGTGATTGGAGCGTTGGTTATTTTCTTTGCCTTTCTGCTCGATGATGAGGGTGTAAATAGCTACCAGCTCTACTACAAAACGATTTCAGCCTACTTCCTGCTGCACTTTTTCATAACGGCTGTGCTGCGTACCTGGGCCGTGAGCAGCGTACAGAAGCTGGTACGCGGGGGCGTTATTTCCTTTAATACTCTACTGGTCGGCTCCAACTCTTTAGCTCACGACACTTACCACGAACTGGCCCGTACCAGCCGCCACCTGGGACTCAAACTGGTGGGCTTCACGCCCGTCGGAGATACCGTCGATAGCGCCCTGGCTGACGCCCTGCCCCGGCGGGGTAGCTACCAGCGCCTGCCTGCCCTTATTCGGGCTCTGCACATCGAGCAGATTGTAATTGCCATTGAGCCCAGCGAGCACCGCATGATTCAGGAACTCTTGGCTTTGCTGGAAGGCACTCCCGCTCGCGTCAGTGTGCTTCCCGACCTGTATCAGATGCTGTTGGGGTCGGTGAAAGTAAACCACTTGTTTGGCACACCCCTCATTGAGATCAAGCAGGACTTGTTGCCGCTGTGGCAGGAGGTGCTCAAGCGCGTGATTGACGTGGTGGGCTCCGGTTTATTTCTGCTGCTAGCCTGGCCGGTTTATGCCGTTACGGCCGTCATGGTGAAGCTTTCGTCGCCGGGGCCGGTGTTTTATAGCCAGGAGCGCATCGGCCGGCAGGGCGTGCCGTTTCGGATTTATAAATTTCGCTCCATGTACATCGATGCTGAGGAATGCGGCCCCGCGCTCAGCTCCGACCACGATCCGCGCATTACGCCCTGGGGCCGCTTCATGCGCAAGGTGCGCCTGGACGAGCTACCCCAGTTCTGGAACGTTATCAAGGGGGAAATGAGCATTGTGGGACCGCGCCCGGAGCGGCAATTTTTCATCAATCAGATCATCAAAATTGCCCCCCATTACCGCCATCTACATCGCGTGCGGCCTGGCCTCACGTCGCTGGGCCAGGTAAAATACGGCTACGCCGAAACGGTGCCGCAAATGGTAGAGCGCCTCAAATTCGATATTCTTTACATCGAGAATATGAGTCTGGCTATGGACTTTCGCGTGCTGCTTTACACACTCAAGATTATCATTGAGGGCCGGGGCAAGTAAGGCATAGCGATACGCTGGTATCGAGTATTCACTACTAATTCGCGTAAGCCATGACTCTTTTGCGCTCCCTGTTTACCTCCTTCCTTTTGTGTCTGGGTTTCGTAGTAGCGGCCCAAGGCCAGTCGAGCAGCGGAGCGTCAGCGCCGTTGGTAATAGGGCAAACCTTCACCATTGAGTCGAAAACCTTAGGTGAAACGCGCCGGATTAACGTGTATCTGCCGCCCGGTTACGCCGATTCGGCCAGCTTGCGGCTTCCCGTGCTATACATGCCCGACGGCGGTATGGCCGAGGATTTTCTGCATGTTGCGGGCTTGGTGCAGGTGTCGGTGGGCAATGGAACGATGCGGCCCTTTCTGCTGGTGGGCATTGAAAATACAGCTCGCCGCCGTGACCTGACCGGGCCTACTACCAACACGGAAGACAAGAAAATTGCCCCCCAGGTAGGCGGGTCCGCGGCATTTCGGCAGTTCATTCGGCAGGAGCTGATGCCAGAAGTAAAGCGACGCTACCGCACTACTGCCGAAACCGCTATTGTAGGCGAATCGCTGGCTGGTCTCTTCATTGTAGAAACCTTACTGCTTGAACCAGACTTATTTGACACCTATCTGGCTTTCGACCCAAGCCTGTGGTGGAATAATAATTACCTAGTCAACCAAGCTTCGGCGCTACTCCAAACAAAGTCCAGGCAATCAAAAAAACTGTTTCTGGCCAGTAGCGACCAGAAAGATATTGCTGAAGCCACCAGCCGCCTAGCGAAGACTTTGCGAGCAAAAACTGCACACGGCATAATCTGGCAGTATGAGCCCATGCCGCAGGAGACCCATGGCACAATTTACCATCCGGCTGCTTTAAAAGCATTCCGGGCATTTCTCAAACTGCAACCAACAAACACACCGGCGGCTCGCTGATTGCTTGGCCCGTTGAACCTGTCCGGTGTTTGGTTTAATTGAGTTGTCTGGAAGCCAATCGGCAAGCTGACTTTGGAAGGCAATCAGCAGGTTTATTGCTTAAGTAAACAGGTGGCGCTACAGCACTTCTTTGCGCGGGGCAGCCGGCTCGACCGGCAGATTGGGCAGGGAAGGATTATACTGGTCAATAGCCTCCTCAACCGTGGAAATGCTGGTATGACCTTCGAGCATACGCTCGGCCTGGGCGTGGTCGAGGGCACCCTCATTGTGAGCCAGGAAAATGGTGGCCACGCCATTGCCGATGAAGTTAGTAATGGAGCGCGCCTCTGACATAAATCGGTCGACGCCAAGTAGCAGGGCCAAGCCTTCCACCGGAATAACCTTGATGGCCGTGAGCGTGCTGGCCAGCACTACAAAGCCTGAACCCGTGACGCCCGCCGCCCCTTTGCTGGTCACCATCAGGATGCCGATAACCGTCAGAATTTGCCCCCCAGTCAGCGTCACGTTGTATACTTGGGCCAGAAATAGTGTGGCCAGAGAAAGGTAGATCGTGGTGCCATCGAGGTTGAAGGAATAGCCAGCCGGCACTACCAGACCCACTACAGGTTTAGCGCAGCCCATGCGCTCCAGCTTCTCCATCAGGCCCGGCAGGCCGGCTTCTGAAGACGAGGTGCCCAGCACAATGAGCAACTCTTCCTTGATGTAGCCTAGAAACGAGAGCAGCCGCAGCCGGCAGTAGCGCATAATGGCCCCCAGCACTATAAAAACGAATAAGGCCATGGTCACATACACCGTCACCATGAGCTTGCCTAGGGGAATGAGCGTGCCCACGCCGTACTTGCCGATGGTAAAGGCCATGCCCCCAAATGCCCCGATAGGTGCAAACCGCATCACCCAATGCAGGCCCAAAAACACGTAGCGGGAGGCCCAGGTAAGCCGGTCGATGATGGGCTGGCGCCGGGCGTAGCGGCTCAGAAACATGCCGCCCACTATGGACACGAGCAGCACTTGCAAGGTCAGGTTGTCGGCCAGGAAATGCAGCCAGGAAAATTCCCCTGCCCGCTGGGTGAATTGGTCTATGCCGGCTCCGTCGGTATTTTGGGGCACGACGCCCGCACCGGGTTGAATGACATACGCCACGGCAATGCCAATAACCAGGGCCAGGGTAGTCACGACTTCGAAGTAAATCAGGGCCTTGCCGCCAATCCGGCCCACCTTCTTCAAGTCACCCATGCTGCTGATGCCCAGGGTGATAGTCAGAAAGATGATAGGGTTGATAAAGAGCTTGACTACGTTGATAAAGGACTTGCCAAGCACGTCCATCTTCACGGCCGTGGCCGGAGCAAAATGTCCCAGCAGCGCCCCGGCTATAATGGCCGTCAGCACCCAAAAGGTGAGGTTGGTGACGATTTTTTTCATGAAATCAACCTAAAGAGAGGTGAAGCGGTGAAATGGTGAATTAGTGAGTTGAGGAGACCATTGTATCAAGTGGCACAACCAGCTATTGCACATAGGTTTCTATTGACTCACACGGTGCAAGTAAGCGTTTCTACCGCGTGAACCACCAACCCAGCAATGCCAACAAGGGCAAGGAAAGCGGAATACCCAGCCCCACCATTTGCGCGGCCAGCGGCGAATTTAGCCCGTAGCGTTCCGCCAAAACGGCGGCCGTATTCATCGGGCCAATAGCGGCGCCCAGCACACAAAGGTCGACCACGCGGCTGTGCTGTTGAGCCAGAGTGTGATAGAGGCCATAAATGAGCAGCGGGGCCAGCAATAGCTTGTAAGATAAGCCCAGTACCAGCCCTCGAACTTGCGCGCGGGGCACTACTACGTTTAGCTGCAAGCCCACCGAAAGCAGGGCAATAATGGGAAACGGTGCGCTCAGTTTTTCCAACACCCCGCGCACCAACGCTGGGTGCTGGTAGCCAGCCGCATTGGCAATCATCGCCAGTACGAAGGCTATAAAGGGCGGAAACCGCAGCACGTTGAGGAAAATTGCCCCCCAGGACGGTTCGGCGGCCCCGTACCACGATGCTACCGCTACGCCTATCGTCACCCCGATTAGAAAGGAGCCGGCCTGACTCATCATGATGCCTAGCTCCAAGCCCTCATGCCCATACAACAGCTCAAATATTGGGAAGCCGACAAAGGAAGTGCTGCTGATGCCGCCCGTTAGAATCAGGGCGCCAATGGTAGCCCGTGAAAGCTGCAAACGGCGCCCCACGGCTTCAAAGAACAAATAGCCAGCCCCAAAAATCAGCCAGGGCGCCAGCACCGGCAGCAGAAAATGGCTGTCGAGGCGGGCTACTGAGAGGTGCAAAAACGTGAGCGCCGGCATGAAAACCATGATCAACAGCTGGTTGAGCACTGCCGGAGCGCCAACTGGTACCACCCGCCACTGCCGCAGCACCGCCCCGGCACCCAGACACAGCAGCAGCAAGGTAAGGTTGATCATGTTTTGTGTACGAAGTGGTGAGGTTGTGAAAGGGTGAAGTGGTAAGCTCATTTTTGATTGCGCAAGTAAACCGACAAACGCACCACTTCATCCTTTCAAATCCTTGCCCTTAAAACGTCAATGTGAGGTTGGTATAGTAGTAAGCACCGTTAAAGCCAAACTGAGCCACGTTGCGGGAATAAGGGATTTCGCCGTTGGAATAGCTGGCAAAACGGGCGGCATCTACCTTGTCAGGATAGACATTGGTGATGTTATTAGCCCCAACCGATATTGACACGACCTTCACCGGATTGTACACTAAGGCTAGGTCGAGCAATGTTTTGCCGCTGAATTCCTGGCTGATGTGTGGTACGTAGCGTAATGGGGTGGTTGCAGTGGCCGCGATGTTGGCCGGCTTCTCGTAGGCTGTCACGGGCCCGAAGTAGGAGGCGCGAGGCGTGATGCTGAACTTGCCAAGCTGGTAGGTGACCGAAAACAGCACTTTCTGGCGCGGCTGGGCCCGCTCAATCAGCCCGATGCTTACCGTGTCGATGAGCAGAATCCGGTTGGTAGTGCCGGCTTGCAGGGCGGCTGGCGTATCGCCGGTGCGCACGATGTTGGTAGCATTAAAGGAAAGGGCCAGACTGGTGCTCAGGCGGCTACGCTCACTGAAATCATACTTGTAGGTAGTCACCAGGTCGATGCCGCGGGTGCGGGTGTCGATGGCATTGGTGAAAAAGCGGATTTCGCTGATGTTCTCAAAGTCTGGGGTCTGCAGGGCCCGAATGTCGCTTTTTACCAATCGCTCGCTATTGATGATGCGGTCTCGAATGTCAATCTGGTAGGCATCGACGGTGAAAAGCAGATCCTCAGTGAGCCGGGCGGCTACGCCAACACTGTAGTTCCAGGAGGTTTCAGCCTTCGGATCGCTCACGCCCAGGGGCACTAGACGGGGGTCGTTGTTGCGCAACTGCTTGGTTTGAACAATAGCTCCGGCTTGCACCGTGGAGGTGGTTACGCTATTGAAGGTTTGCTGCAAAGAAGGCGCCCGGAAGCCCCGGTTGATGGAGCCGCGCAAGGCAATTCCTTCCGTCACCTTGAGGCGCGATGCCAGCTTACCAGATATGTTGGATCCAAAGTCGGAGTAGTTCTCGTAGCGCAGGGCGGTAGTCACCAACCAGCGCTCCGTGATGTCACTTTCCACGTCTACATACACGCCCACGTTGCTGCGGGTGGTGTTGGTTTCGTCGTCGGGGGCAATGCCGGGGCGGCCGCTGGAGCCGGGAGCCTTAGCGGTGCGGGCGGGAGAAGTAGGCGTGGCCGGCGCGGCTAGCGCGAATGGTCCTACCTCGTAAGACTCAGGGCTGCCTTTTTCCAGCTCAAAGCGGTCGACCCGGAACTGGCTGCCCAAAGCAAGGTTGAATGACTTGGTGCCGAACAAGCCAACGTAGTTGCGCGACACGTTTACCTCGCTCGTGCTCTGCCCGAAGGCGCTACGGCCCACGTAAAAGTCGGTAGGAGAGGCGGCTCCCAGAGAAGGATTCGATGTTTTGTTGGCAAACAGATCTAGATAATTGTAGCCGTAGCCCGTGCTGAAATCTAGGTTCCAGCCACCAGCCAGCTTACGATTTAGTCCCACTACAGCGGAGTAGTCGTCGCTACGGCCGGGTAACTCGGGTAAGTAGCCGTCGGGCTGCACAGGGCTGTAATTCACATTGTTTGGCTGGGCGTTGCGGAAAAATCCGTACGCCAGAATGTCCTTGCGCGAGTACCCACCGAAGCTGTACACCGACCAGCCGGCCCCGCCGATTGGTACGCCTAGGTTATAGAAACCCTGATAAATATCGGCTTGGTTGCTACCGTACACGCCTACTTTGAAAGGCTCACCAACCGGTGGATACACGCCCCGCTCGGCCCGGATGCGGTTCTCATTAGCAATCTGCGTAGCGGTTGGCGTCGGGTTGGCGGAGGTCAGGGCCGGGAAGGCGGTATAAATGCCCCCCACATAGTCATCGGAGCGGTTGGTTTGGTTTTGCCGTTGATATTGCAGGGTCAGGTTGAGGTAGCCGGGGTTGGTTTTGCCCAGCTTAATGCCATAGTTGGCTCCCGCGAGGTATTGCGCGCCGTCGCCTTCCTGAGTGATGCCATATTGGGTTCTGACAGTAGCCACGCCCGTGCTTTTGTTGAGCCCCAGGTTGATAACGCCCGCAATAGCATCGGAGCCGTATTGGGCCGCCGCGCCATCGCGCAGCACTTCGATGCGCTCCACGGCCAGCGTAGGCACCGAGTTTAGGTCGGTTACTACCGTGCCGCTACCCACAGTTACGTTCAGGTTGAGGGCCGAAAACTGGTGGCGGCGCTTGCCATCTACGAGCACAAGTACCTGGTCGGGGGAGAGGCCGCGCAGGGTGGCTGGGTCAGCATAGTTGGCTACGCCGTTTACGCCGGTTTTAGCAGAGTTGAAGGAAGGAGAGTTAAACTGCACCTGCTGGCCCAGATCAACCTGCCCAGTGGCTTGCAATTCTTTGGCGTTGAGTACGTCAACCGGGGCAGGGCGCTCTACATCAGTGCGGGGCAGGCCGCGCGAGCCCACTACCGTAACTTGGCCCAACTCAGTGGTGCTCGTTTCCAGCCGAACGTTTAGCGTAGTCCGGTCGCCCACGGCTATCTGCTGGCTTCGGAAGCCAATAGCCGAGATTACCAAGGTCGCGCCGGGCTTCACAGTGATAGAAAAACGTCCGTCGCCGTCGGTGCTGATACCGTTGTTGGTGCCTTGTTCCAGCACCGTAGCGCCCGGAATCGGCTCGCCGTCGCCACCTACTACCCGCCCCGTCACGGTTGCGTCGGCCGCTTTCTTGGTTTCAATAATGGGAGCCAGCAGAATGCCGCTATCCACTACCTCGTAGGTGATTTGCAGGGGCCCAAACAAGGATTGCAGCACCCCGCTCAAGGGCGTATCCACAGCTTGCAAAGTCACTTTGCGATTAGCCCCAATAAGCTGTGGGCTGTACAGGAAGCGAGTATTTACTTGATTTTCGAGACTTGCCAGCGCCGTCAGTACTGGCTGCTCTTCCAGTAAAAGGGTCACGTGCTGCTCCAGCACGTTCTGCGTGGTAGGCCGATTCGCGGCGGTAGCCGGCGCGACCAGCGCAAGCAGCGGCATCCACACCAGCAACAACTGCCGGCAAAGATGGACGAGGGGTAATGGTAGTTTCATGGGGTGGAAAATGGGATTGGTGGGACGTAGTGAATGGAGTGAGTAGAAACAGGAGAAGCGTAATGAGCTAATCAGTAAGGGTATAAGAACGATACTGCCTAGCCGGGGGGCAGTTTTCTGGCTTAGCCCTCAACTGATGCCGTGCTTGGCGTACCGAGCTTGCTGCGGCAGCCCTTGCTGTAAAAAAGAACCTTGGTGCCCGCCCGCTCATAAGAAGCCCCGAGCGCCTTGCACAGCAGATCAAGCTTCTCAAACAGAGGCTCTTCCTTGAAAATCAGCCGTACTGTGCAGTCTTCCAAGGCCTCCGCATCGTAGACGATAGGCACGCCGTAGGCCTGCTCTAGGGCCCGAATCACTTCCGTAACTGGTCGGTCGTCGAAGGCAAAGGGGCGGGGGTTGAGGAGGGCCGGGCGTTCTACCAGCTCCTTGCGCATCTCCAGCACTTCCGGCGAATACGCTACCTGCTGGTTCGGAATGAGCTCGAGCGGCGTGGCTACCCGACGTGAAGCGCCTTTGGAACTACTGGCGCGAGGGCTTACCTGTACCCGGCCCGTGCGCACCATCACCACCGCCTGGCGCTGGTCGGGAAATGCGCGCACCGTAAAGCTGGTGCCGAGCACCCTAGTAACGAGCTTGTCAGTGAACACCAGAAAGGGCTTAGCTGGATTGTGGGCTACTTCAAAGAAAGCCTCGCCTTGTAGGTGTACTTCCCGCTGCGCACCTGTGAATAGAGGAGGATAGCGCAGGCTGCTGCTCGGCTGCAAGGCCACGGTGCTGCCATCGCCTAGTGCCAGCTGCATTACTTGGTTTGTTGGATTGGTGCGCGTAATCCACTGCGTTTGGCCAGGGCTGGATACGAGGTGCGGCGCCGCCGGGCGGCTGGCTACGACTACAGATTGCTGCGGTCGAAGTAGTTGAAATCCACCAAAACCAAGGCCTAAAACCAGAATTGCGGCCACGGCCCAGCGCAATACGGGCGTATCCCAAATCCGTACAGAAACCTGAGTGGTTGCTGGCGCCTGAATATTGTGTTGTATCCGGCTCCACAGGGCTGCCTTCAGGCGAGCGTGGTCGGCTGGGCTTAGCTTGTGGTCCGGCGACGATTCGTTTAGATCCTGATACCACTGCTCCACAAGTCGCGCTTCAGCGGGCGGACTTTCGCCCTGCAAATAGCGATGCAATGCCTTTTTAAAGTTCGCTTGCTTCATGCTCGATAGAAATAAGAAGGCTCTTATTCACTAGTCGCACATGATGAGCCTACCCCTGGCCTGGGGGGCTTATTTATTTTAGAATAAGTCGGAAAATGGCAAAAAGTGCAGTGTGTGCTGCTGCTCACAGAGTAAAATAATTAGTATAAATAATTGATAATAAAAGTCTTGTGTTCAAATATAACCTGTGCTAGTATAAACGGAAATAGTAAAAATTCTCTTAAGCGGGCGCGCAGAAACCGCAAGGAGCGGGTGAGATGGTACTCTACCGTTTTAGGCGCCAGATTGAGGCGCACCGCTATTTCTGGTACCGATTGATACTCTTCCCGGCTCAACCGGAAGACCGTTTGTGTGTTTTCTGGTAAATGACCCACGCTGGCTGCCAACGCCCCCGATAAGTCTATGGCACCCAGTTCTCCTTCCATGCTCCTATCAGCTAGGCGCGAATGCGGGGCTGCGTAGGCAATGTAGCCACTGTGGGTCATGCGGGCGCGCAGGCAGTCAATGATTTTGTACTTGGCGGCCGCAAATAAGTACGCATCCAACTTATAAATGCGAGCGGTGCTACGCTTGTGCCAGAGGTTCACGAATACGTCTTGTACCACCTCCTCCGCATCGGCGCTGGCTTTGAGCTTGCGGTGGGCCAGCGCGTAAAGTCGTTGCCAGTAACGCTCGTATATCTCGGTGAAGGCCCTTTCGTTTCCGGCTTCTAAGCCCAGCACTAGCGCATCGTCGTCCCAGCTGGCACAGGACTGTGGGCAAGTGGAGCCGATAGACAAAAGGCTTCTCATAAATGCGTGAAAACCAACTTATAATGGTCCCTACAATTTATAATAATTTATCAATTAAAGTAAATTTTGTGCGGGGCTCACCTTCCATGTTAAGCTGTGGTTTATGAATAGCATAATGCGCGGCGTGAACAACCAAAACCAATGATTGCCTCGCTTTGCAACCTGCGGAAATCATTTCACGGGTTCGGGTTGTTGCAAGCGCTGACCGACGGCAATACTTACCGCCGTAGTACCTTCGCACCTCAATATTTAGAGCAACAGCACGTGTTTACTGGAATAATAGAATCGCTCGGCACCATTACCGATGTGCGCACGGAAGGCACCAACCGCCACTTCACCGTGGCCACGCCCTTCGCCCACGAATTGCAAATTGATCAAAGCGTGGCCCACGACGGCGCCTGCCTGACGGTAGTAGCCGTGGACGCGGCCGCTGGCACGCATACCGTAACAGCCATCGACGAAACCCTACAGAAGACCAATCTGGGCCAGTGGCAACCCGGCCGGCGCGTAAATCTGGAGCGCTGCCTCTCGGCTAATGGCCGCTTCGACGGCCACATCGTGCAGGGCCACGTCGACCTGACGGCCACCTGCGAGAGCGTGACCGACCAGAATGGCTCCTGGCTTTACCGCTTCCGCCACGCGCCCGGCCCCGGCCGGGTCACGGTGGAGAAGGGTTCCATCTGCATCAATGGTACCAGCCTCACCTGCTTCGACAGCACCGATGATGGCTTCAGCGTGGCTATTATTCCGTATACCTACGAGCACACCACTTTTCAGGACCTGCGCCCCGGTGACTTGGTGAACCTAGAGTTTGACATTGTAGGCAAGTATGTAGCTAAGCTTTTGGGTAAGTAAGGTGTTGTAAACCTTGGGGTTGGCGCTACGTACCACTGAGCAACCACCAGCTCTAATTCCCATGTCTAAACGCGAGTTAATTGAGCCCAAAGAGGGCGACAAGCGCTACGTGCGCCGTAATGAGAAAGGCGAGTTTACCTCCTCCGTAGATTTGAACCGCTCGTTGTCCCAAGACGACAAGCACAACTCCAAAGTCACCAGCAAGTCCGGCCAGGGTGACAGGGGCGACGGCCATACCGGCAAACGCAAGCCGGGAACTAAAAAGTAGCTCACTTATCACTAAAAGACCTCCGCAACGTATGCTGCGGAGGTCTTTTAGTGACAGAGAGAAAGTCTTGCCCTGATATAGACAGGCTAGCTACTCCCTGAAAGAACGATCAGAACTCAAACGGCGTGAGGCCACCACTGTTTGGCTCCTAGACGATATAGCTCAGCGCATCCCCAGGCCGCGAGACTGCCGAGCATGGTGCCGGCTAGTACGTCGGAAGGGTAGTGGACGCCCAAATAGATGCGGCTGTAGGATACCACAGCGGCCCAAATAACCAGCAGAACTTTGGCCAGCCAGAAGCGGCGGGGCAGGACTAAACCCAAGAATACGGCTAGGGAAAAAGCATTCGCCGCATGCGACGAAAGAAACCCAAATTGCCCCCCGCAGCCATTAACCAGGTTCAGGGCTTCTGATAATTCTGGGTCGTGGCAGGGGCGGAGGCGGGCGAAGTAGGGCTTGAACACCCGGCTGGAAATCACATCGGCCAGCAACACGCTCAGACCCAGCATGGGCAGCAGGAGGAAGGCGCGCCGCTCATATAGGTAGCTCAGCACGACAATGAGAACAAAGTAGGCCGGAAACCACACGAAGCGGTCAGTAAAGAAAATCATCCACGCATCTAACGCGGGCGAATGATTGGCATTGGCGGCTATGAGCAGCCAGCGGTCCAGGGCTTGAAGTAATTCAATCAATGATGGGAAGGGTAGCGGGCGAGGTCGAAGGGCTAGGGCATTTCGGCCCAAAGTACACCTTTGCGCAGCCACGCCAACGTGGCAGCTTCAGGGGAGTTGGGTTCGGGCTGCTGGTCGTAATGCCACTCGCAGCGAGGCGGCAGGCTCATTAGAATACTCTCGGTGCGCCCGCCGGTCTCCAGCCCAAATCGTGTGCCACGGTCAAAAGCCAGGTTAAATTCGGCGTAGCGGGAGCGACGCAGCATTTGCCAGCTTTCCTCTCGCGGTCCGAAGGGCTGGGGGGCATTTTGGCGCATTAGCTCCGTATAAAGTGGCCCAAAAATGTCGCCCACTTCGCGCACGAAGGCAAAAAGCTGCTCAGCTGAGCCATGCTGACCTACCGTGAGCCGGTCGAAAAAAATGCCCCCCACACCGCGCGTTTCCTGGCGGTGGGGCAGGAAAAAGTAGTCATCGGCACCCTGCCGAAACCGCGGATAGTAGGTGGCATCGTGGCGGGCGCAGGCGGCTTGCAGCGTTTGATGAAACCATCGGGCCTGCGCTTCATCCACATAAATGGGCGTCAGATCGATGCCGCCGCCAAACCAGGCCTCACCGTTGCCGGCCTCAAAGTAGCGCACGTTCATGTGGATGATGGGCACCCTCGGGTTGCGCGGGTGCATGACCACCGATACGCCCGTGGCGAAAAAGCGTGGGTCGGGCATGAGCAGCACTTTGGCCGCTTGGGCGCTCATTTCGCCGTGCACGGCCGAAAAGCCCACGCCGCCCTTCTCCAGAATTGCCCCGTTCTCTAGCACCCGCGACACGCCACCGCCACCACCGGGCCGCTCCCAGGCGTCGCGCCGGAAAGTAGCACCGCCGTCGGCCGCTTCTAGCTGGGCACAAAGGCGGGTTTGAAACTCCCGCATCCAGTCCTCTACACTGGCTCGCAGAGGGCTGACTGGCATCGGGGACTCCGTAGTGGTTGCTTCTGGAGATTGGGCGTTGGGCGTAGAACTCATAGCGGGTGAATCTGTTCAGATAGCATGGTGTCCTGTGCAGGGCATGTATGCGGCCTGAAGTTGCAGGTCAAAATTAAGCAGAAAACCGCCCGCCGCGCCAACTCTGCCCCCGATGCTGTAATTTCGCCTTCCCAACTTCCCGCCGTTCATGCTGAACTCGACTGCTCCCGCGCCCGACACTGATTTTGCCCCCCACGTACACGCTGCTGCTGCCACCAATCCTAGTCGAGAAACGCTGTTGCGCGCCTACCGCCTCATGCGTACGGCTGCCGAAATGGCGCGCCTTTACGAAGAAAAGAAGGCTATAGCGGCCAAATACGTGCATGCTACGGCCCGGGGCCACGAGGCCATTCAGTTGGCTGCCGCCTTCCACCTGCTGCCCACCGACTACGCCGCCCCCTATTACCGCGACGACGCCATGCTGCTCGGCATGGGCCTCACGCCCTACGAGCTAATGCTCCAACTCATGGCTAAGCGTGACGACCCGTTCAGCGGTGGTCGCACATACTACTGTCATCCGTCTTTGCGCCGTGCAGGCTTTCCTACTATTCCTCACCAAAGCTCTGCTACGGGCATGCAAGCCATTCCGGCAACCGGTATGGCGCACGGTATTAAGTACTTGGAAGGGCAGCGGGAAGCGGCAACATCAATTGCAATAGCTCAAGCAAAACCGGTGGTACTGTGTTCCATTGGCGACGGGGCTATGACGGAAGGGGAAGTATCGGAGGCCCTGCAAATGGCTGTGCTGCATCAATTACCCATTATTTATCTGGTGCAGGATAATGATTGGGGCATCTCAGCTACCGGCCGTGAAATGCGCGCCATGGATGCGTACGAGTTTGCGGCGGGCTTTAAAGGCCTGCACCGCCTGCGCGTGGATGGAGCTGATTTTTCGGCTTCTTACGCCACTATGAGCGAGGCCTTTGCCTACGTGCGCCGCACCCGCGGCCCCGTGCTGGTACACGCCAAATGTCCCTTGTTGGGGCACCATACCAGCGGAGTGCGCCGGGAGTGGTACCGCGGCGATAACCTGGCTCAGCACACGCCCCAGGACCCCTTGCCTCGCTTGCACCAACAACTGCTTCTGCGCAGCTTTACTAAGAAAGAACTGGAGGAAGCCACAGCTGAGGCCACTGCCCTCGTGCACGCCGATTATGAGCGAGCATTGGTCGCACCTAACCCGGAGCCCGCTACCTTTTCCAACCACGAATTCGCCCCCCAAGCTATAACGGAGGAAGCTGGGGAGCGCACCCCCGTCGGCGCCGATAAAGTGCTGATGGTAGATGCCGCCCTGCACGCCGTCGATGATATTCTGCGCGAGTTTCCGGAGGCCTTGTTCTACGGCCAGGATGTGGGGGGCGAGCTGGGGGGCGTTTTTCGCGAAGCAGCGTTGCTAGCCAAGAAATACGGCGATGCGCGGGTGTTCAACACGCCTATTCAGGAGGCTTATATTGTGGGCAGCACGGCCGGTATGAGCGCCGTTGGGGCCAAGGCCATTGTGGAGATTCAATTTGCCGATTACATATGGCCAGCGCTGAACCAACTCGTTGAAGAACTCTCCAAATCCTGCTATTTGTCGAATGGTCAGTTTCCGGTGCAGGCACTTATTCGGGTGCCTATTGGAGCCTACGGCGGTGGTGGTCCTTACCATTCGGGCTCCATCGAAAGCACGCTGCTAACGATTCGGGGCATTAAAGTGGTGTATCCTAGCAATGCTGCCGATATGAAGGGCTTGCTGCGGGCGGCCTTCCTTGACCCTAATCCGGTAGTGCTGCTGGAGCATAAAGGGCTGTATTGGAGCAAAGTACCCGGCACCGAAGATGCCAAGACCATTGAGCCCGCCGCTGGCTACGTGTTGCCCTTAGGTAAAGCTGCTATTGCCCAGGCCGCTGACCCCGAGGAGTTGCGCCGCGGTAATACCTGCGTGGTCGTGACCTACGGCATGGGCGTGTACTGGGCCAAAACGGCCAGTCGGGAGTTTCCTGGCCAAGTCGAAGTACTGGACTTGCGCACCTTGAACCCGCTGGATTTTGATGCGGTGCAAGCCGCCGCTATGCGCCATAGCAAAGTGCTGGTGCTCACCGAAGAGCCGCTGATGAATTCCTTCGCTGAGTCGCTGGCCGGCCGCATTCAACGGGCTTGCTTTCAGCAGCTTGATGCACCAGTTTTTACCTTGGGTGCTGCCAACCTACCCGCTATTGCATTGAACGTGGAGCTGGAGCGTCAGATGCTGCCTAGTGCTGCTAAAGTGGCCACTGCCCTGCGCGAACTGCTGGAGTACTAAACCGCAGTAAAGCTCGTAGCAAGCTCAGTACGAAGCGCTCAGAGTTTATTTGCCAGACAGAAAAAGCCCCCCAACCGAGTGCTGGGGGGCTTTTTCTGCCTGGCTAAATACTTTGTAAGGTCTGTTGCTTTACTCTTTCACCAGCTTTAGCATCTGATGAAAGTTGATGCCGATAACCCGAACCAAGTAGGTACCAACGGGATAGGTAGCGACGGGTAGTCGAAGAGGGGTACCGCCGGGAGCTACCTGCCGTGCAAGCAAGCGCCCATCAGCCCCGCGAACCTCAATAGTGTAAGCGCCCTGGGGCAAGGCTGACAGCTCAAGGGTAGCGTAATCGGTGGCGGGGTTCGGATACAGGGTGAGCTGGGCGGCCGGCTGCGCCGCATGGGCGCTGAAGGTTACCGTTTGCACATCACTTAGTAGGGCCTTGCCATCCGTATCAACCTGACGCAGACGGTAGTACACCGTGCCCGGTGTGGTGCCTACACCTTTGTCGCGGAAATCATAAGCCTGGCGCTCAGAGGTAGTGCCATGACCTGGGCGCTGACCCACAGCTGTAAAGGTAAGGCCATCGAAGGAGCGCTCTACGTCGAAATAGGCATTGCTCAGCTCTTGAGCCGTAGTCCAGGTAAGAACGGCGTCGAGGTTTGCGGCCTGCACCTGAAAACCAGTAAGTACGACAGGCAGCGGGGTAATGGGCTGCGGTTCTTTCGATCCTCCACCTGCAGGTTTCATTGGTTGAGGTACAAAGCGGAAATCCGCTTCTGTTTGGGCCGCATCGCGACGCGGGGCCGTAGAGGGTGAACCACCATAGGCCGGGTCAAACAGATCAACTAGACCGTTGGCGTTGTCGTCGTGGTAGTAGGTGCTGTTTGGATCCAGAAAGCTTGGGTTTTCGTTACCATCCGCAGTAGTAAGCCATGTAGGCACGCTGCTGCCAGCAAGGGCATAATAAGCGGCTTTGGTAAGATTTTCCATAATGAAGGCGGCGGCGCGCGCTAGGTAGTCATCGAGGTGGCTACCGTTTTTGTTATCGTCAAAGCCCTCCTGCCAATCGGGAAACGGATCATTATCAGAATTAAAATCCAACACGTCGGCTACTGCGTCGCGGTCGGTATCAACGAGGCGCCCCGGGTCCAGCGAGTTGCCAGGCGCGGCTGCCTTTCCAGTCGCCGGGTCAATCCCCGGAGTAGGATCGTAGGCGTTGTCGAGGCCATCACGATCAAAATCGAGGCCGGAAGGAACCCGATAAGTTGCCGTCGTTTGGGCCTCACGGCTGTCTAGGATGCCATCGTTGTCGGAGTCGAGGTCAAACATGTTGGGCACTCGGTCGCCGTCGTGGTCGGAGTTGGCGAAGAGCGTTTGGCGGCTGCCTGCGCTGCGCTGGGCCGCTACGGGCATTCCCAGCGCATCCACTGCACCGCCAATACGGCCCGTGCCCGATTGATATTGGGCGGGCATGGCGTAGTTATTGGCCTCCAGCGCATCCGGAATGCCGTCGCCGTCCGCGTCAATGTCTTGGTGGTTAGGGATGCCATCCAAATCAAGATCAAACAGGTCATTGATACCGTCGCCGTTTACGTCGCGGAAGCCGCCGTGGCCCGGTACTACGAAGGAGCCAGCCAAATAGCGCGGCGTACCATTTACGAGCACGTCAGGGTCTAGGCCGTAGCTTTCGTCCAGGTCCGGAATGCCGTCGTTGTCATCATCAATGTCAGCCAAATCATCCACGCCATCCTGGTCAGCATCGCAGCTGTAGCTATAGGTATAGAGCGTTTCGCTGGGGGCCGAAATAAAGCCGTAAGTCCAGGTATTGATAGTGTAGTCGTTACCGGCCTCGTCGGTGTCATTGCCCCAGCGGTGTACGCCCTGATAAGTTGCCGTGCTCGAAATAACACCATCAGTGCGCACGCTGGCTTCGTCGGGCGCCGGACGCGTGGCGGGGAAGTACAGAGGGTCGGCAGCGGTCAGCCGCGAGTCATCCCAATATAGGCGGTCATAGTACTTGTTACCGCCTACTGAGGGGCGAATGTTTTGTACCCGCAGGCCCCCAGAATTGCCCTCCACGTCGTACACCGGAAAATTCACGGGGGCTCCCTGGCTGGTAAAAGACAGCTTGATGGGCAACCCAGCGGCCACCACGCGTCCGGACCGGTCGAGGCCGTTCCACACGATCGTATTAGCGCCGGGTACTACCGCTTGCTCCAGCAGCACGTCGTCGCCGTCCTGTACTCCGTTACTGTTCAAGTCGATTAGAATGGCAACCGAGCCGGTTTCATCCGAAACAGTAGTGAAGGCTACTTTGCCGAGGCCACCCTCGCAAAAGCCTCGTTGAGAAGTGGCAAACCGCGGCGCTGGAGCGCTGGGCCATAGCTCTTTGTCGGGGTCGTTTACAAAGTTGGGATACTCGGGGTAGCCTGTGTTGCCCACCTGGCTACGCCGCCGCTCAGCGAAGGTGCTGCCGATATTGGCGCTGGCGCGAGAGCCATTCGCATTCGAAACGAAATAAAACACGAGAGGGCGCATGCCCGTCAGTTCCACTTGCTTGACGTAATACTGCCCCTGGTGCTGGGGGCTTTCAATAAGGGGGAAAAGTGAAAAGTTAGCCGAAATGCGATTTTCATAGCCTGTACCGCCTGAGGTAGTACTCGTGAAAGACCACAACTTACTAAATAAGCGCCCTGGCTTTTCCTGCCCAGCTGCGTCGCGGACGGTAAAATCCCAGAAGTCATATTCTGAGCGCAGTGCACTCATAAAATTGGGGTTACGAGTGCCCAAATCGTTGAATCCGGGCTGCGTGCGCTTGTCCGTAAATTCGCCTTCCTGAGTAAACTCTACAAAAAAGTCTTGGGTCGCGCCCGTGGTGTTAGTGTAGGTAAGCGGCGCGTAGCCACCGTCGCCGGCCGTTACCGAAGGCCCTACTAGGTGTTGAGCAGTATTAGCAATTACGCCGGCCTGATTAGGAAGCAGGGTAGCTTGGCTCACGCTGGCTACATCCCGGAGTAGCTTGGTTTGACTAACGATAGTGCCCGCACCGGCCCCATAACGAAGGGTCAGGAGCAGGTTGGCGTGGGTGCCACCGCCGACCCGGGCTACCCGGTGTACACCATACTGAAGCGTTTCGCCGGCTTTTAGGCGAATGTGCAGCCGGTAATCGGCCGAAAAAGGAGTAGCAGTAGTACCCCAAGCCTGGGGCTTCAAGAACCCTAAAGACAGGTCGAGCCCTCCGGTGGCAGCATTTACGTCGTGGGTAAGGAAGCCAGCCCGGTCGTTGCGCGGGTCGGTGAGGGGATACGGTAAGTTGGTGGCCGGGTTCAGGGCCTTATTGGGCGTCAGCTGACGGGAGCCCTCAGCCTGAGTCAGCAGGGGAGCAAGTACTAAAATAGATACTATAGCGCGTAACAGTGTTCTCATAGAATAGAATTAGGCGATAGGAGAAGCAGGCCAGTTGCTCACCCGACGTGGGCTTGAGCAAAAGAGGAAGCCTGCGCCGCCCCATGCCAAGACCTAGGCAGGAGAAACACAATTAGCAATAAGATAAAAAGCAGAATTATTTTGCTTCTAAAGTAGAAATATACCTACTTCTTAAAACCAGTTGCGTTAACTGGCTAATAGCAAAATCACAGCCATAAAGTGCTTTTATAGCCTATATACACATAAGTTATTGGTAAAACACTACAGATATTTATCCCTGCGTTTTTCTATTAATTAAACTTTTTTAATAAAAGCTTTAATTAATAGGTATCACTTAAATCCTAGAAAGGATAGCCGATTCCTAAATTGAAGGCTGTTTGGTCTTCACCTCGGCCGAAGAGGCGGAAGTTTCGAATTGCCCACTTTTCACCCTCGGGGGCGGTGGGGTCGTATACTTTGGTGGCAATATCGAGGCGCAGAATCAGGAAGGCGAAGTCGAGGCGAATACCGGCGCCGGAGCCTACGGCAAACTGTCGCCAGAAGCTATCGAGGTGGAATTGAGCGCCCGGCCGCGGGTCGCTTTGCAAACTCCAAACGTTGCCAAAATCCGTGAATACAGCCCCGTTAATGAAGCTGTACACTGGGAATCGGTACTCTGCGCTACCCTCTAGCAGGAACTCACCAGGTTGCTCTAAGTTATAGTCGCGCACTACATCGCCATTGCGAAGTGTACGCAGAGTAGTGTAAGAGCCGGGTCCCAGGCGGCGGGGTTTCCAAGCGCGGACACTAGAACTGCCCCCCGCGAATAAGTATTTGTCGTAGGGGATAATTAGCTGACGATCAATAAGCTGTTCGGATGTATCGCGAACGCCGGTGCGAGTAAGGGCCCGCGCCACGCCACCGTTGAGCCGGTACACGAAGAAGCTTTTGTCGCCTAGCTTGTGGTAGCGCCGATAATCAGCCGTGAATTTGGCGAAGTCATACACGTTCAGGTTGATACGATCTTGGTAGAAAGAGCGGGTAAGGCCACCTACTTCCGCAAAGAGGCGCAGAAAGCGGGCGTCGCGGGTTTGGTTGAAGTCGTTGGAGTTGTAGAGTGAGGTAGCGTTAATACTCGGCACATACAGCTGGGTGAAGCTACGGAACAGGGGAGAGCCGTCGCTGGATAGTTGGTCGAGGCGGGCTCGAAACTCGGGGGAAATACTGGATTCGGGAGTATTGATAATACTTATATCGATGGGGGTAAGCACCCACTGATGAAATAAAGAGCGCTGCCAGATATAGTCAAAGGTGCCCTCCAAATTGGTGCGCGTGTACTCGGGGCGCTGCACGTAAGTGTAGGTGGTATTGAGGCGGGTGCGCGGATTGTAGCGCGACAGAATTCGGCCCGAGCGCCAGGGCAACACAAACTGCGGAATTACCAGGTTAATATTGCCCCCCAGCTGGGTGGTCAGAACGGTTTGGGGAATGTCGCTGCCCGTCACGCGGTTGTATTGACCTTCAAAGCCGGCGCGCACGCCAAATTCCAGTACTTCGGCGCCGCCAAATACATTGCGCACTTTCAGGCGAGCATTCACGAAGGGTCCAACCTGCTCGGCAATAAAGGTGGCGCCAAACTCGGTGAGTTCCTGATAGCGCTTGTGAGGGGAAGCGTTCACGGTGGCGTCCAGCTGGGTGCTGATAGAGTCGGCGCCGGTTGTGGGTACCACCTTCGAGTAGCTGACGTTATTAAAACGAAATACATCAAGGTCAGCTAATTGGCGTTGCGTGAGCTGGGTGTTGGCCAGACTATAGCGCTGATCGGGGCGTATGCTGAGCTTCCGGTCGAGTACGCGCGTACTGAAGCGGTGCTGAAAAGCGAGATAGTACACGGAGTCGCGAATGATGGTATCGCGCTTCACCCCGAAGCGAATTGTGCCGGCATCAGTCAGAAAATTGACGTGCCGGATGGTGTACATCTGATGATTAACGCCCGGCTCCGGATTGGCAATGAGCGTGCGCAGACGTACGGTGGTAGGAGTGAAGCTCGTGTCAGCTTCGAGGGTAATGTACTGAGCGCGAAAATCGAAGTATCCCGCGTTCTTAAGCAAGGTTTCAAGCCGGTTGCGCTCCTGCCCAATCAAGGTTTCATCGTATCGGTCGCCGACTTTTAGCAGTGAAGCATTTTGGGAGGCCCGCACAACGCGCGCCACGCTCGAATCAGGAATCTCATACTCCAGCTGCGCATACTTGAAAGGCGTATTTTCCGTAATGGTGTAGGTTACGGTCATCATGCGGTCGCGCAGAGACTCGGTGGCTTGTACGCGGCTACGGAAAAAGCCCTCCGACTTAAGCGAGATGCTGAGCTGCTCTACCGTCTGCTGCGTGAGCGTAGAGTCGTAAACCACGGGCGCCTCGCCCAGGCGCATAATGGCGTTGCCTTTATCTAGGACGAGCTGGTGGCGGCGCAGGTGCTGGTCGCGCTTCACCAGGAGCTTACCCACTTTCACAGAATCGGGGCGGGCCGCCTGAATGCGCGCCCGGTACTCGCGCCGCTCGTCCTCGAGGCGTTGCTGCACTTTCTCCCGGTTGTAGAAGTTATTGCCCAGCTGATAGATAGCCAGTTTTGGTAGGGGAAAGCGGGAGTTGGGTTTTTGTTGGTAGAGCGTCTGGAGGCGTTCAGCATCAGCTTGCTCTACGCCCTTGAGCTTGATGGCGCGAAGCAAGTTGCGGCCGGGGGGCAATAATCGGGTTGGCGTACAGCTACCCAACAGCCCCAAGAGCAGGACCACTACCCAAGCGTAGGAAGGAAATATCCTCAAAATGCCCCCCGCAGGACGCGGTACTAGTGAAGTTGGTTTCAAAGCGGAAGCAAAGTTTGTGCACGCCTGGCACCCAGGAAAGTATTAGCTCAGGCACGAGGCCAGCTCCGCGGAGGGAGGCCACAGCGTGCTCAGGTTGCTAAGTTCTGCGTTTTTACCCAACCCTGCTTAAATAGTTGGCCATTGCCCGCCTTTATGGGCCTGACAAAGATAATTTGGCTTTGTGTAAATCAGCGAAACTTGACCTTGTTCATACTTGAGCTGTAGTACAGTTACCAAGGAAAAGTAATGCTACCTTGATGTGTATGAAACGCCTGCTGCCGCTGACTTTCGCCCTGATCAAATTCGTGTCTGGCTACCTGCTCATCAGCCCAGCTTACGACTTGCACCGCGACGAATACCTGTACCTGAATCATGGGCAGCACCTGGCGTGGGGCTACCTGGAAGTGCCGCCCCTTATTGCAGTGCAAGGCTGGCTAACGCTGGCTCTGGGTGGGAGTGAGGGCTGGGTGAGATTCTGGCCTTTTATGTGGGGCGCGGCCACTATCTACGTGGTGGTGCGGCTGGCTGGCCGCCTCGGTGGGGGCTGGTTTGCGCAGTGTCTGGCCGGTACTTGCTACCTGGGTACGGCCTTCGCGCGCCTCAATATTCTTTTTCAGCCTAACTCGTTTGAAGTGTTCAGCTTTGCGCTGAGCTTATACTTTCTTGTGTGCTTTTTTCAGGAAAATCGGCCCCGCTACCTGTATCTGCTGGGTATGGCGCTTGGGCTGGGGCTGCTGAACAAATACACTACCCTGTTTTTCATTGCCGCTTTGGGTGGGGGGCTTTTACTGACGCCCAGTCGGCGGATGCTGGCAAACCGTCATTTCTGGGGCGCGGCGGGGTTGGCCCTGCTGCTATGGTTGCCCAATGTGGTGTGGCAGCTGCGCCATGGCATTCCATTTCTGCATCATATGGCGTTGCTCAAGGAAAGTCAGTTGGTACATGTGGAAGCCGCTGATTTCTGGAAAGCGCAGCTGCTCATGTGTCTGCCCGCCGTTTGGGTGTGGGTGCCGGGCGTGCTTGCTTTGCTGCTGAGCCAGCAATTTCGCGCTTACCGCACCGTAGGGTGGATGTCGGTGTTGGGCGTGACGTTGCTGGCTGCTATGCACGGCAAAGACTATTATGCCCTAGGCTATTATCCCGTGCTGTTCGCCTTTGGGGCTGTATGGTGGGAAACGCGTCTGAGCACATTCCGCTGGAAGAAGGCGCTGCAGCCCGCGCTACTAGCTGTACCACCAGTTTTTCTTGTACTAGCCTTGCCCCTGATATATCCGGTGCGAAGTCCGGCTACCATGGCCGCCCTGCGTTCGACGTACGCTGGCTTGGGAGTGTACCGCTGGGAAGACGGGCAGGAGCACACCTTACCTCAGGACTACGCCGACATGCTGGGCTGGCGGGAACTGGCCGACAAAACCTGGTCGGTCTACCAAAGCTTGCCCGATTCGGTGCGGGCCCACACGCTTATTCACTGCGCCAACTACGGCCAGGCAAGTGCTATCAACTACTATAACCGTCACCGTGCTATGCCTGCGGCTAACAGCCTCAACGGTAGCTTCATATTCTGGTACCCCACGCTAGATCAGTGCAAGGCTATGCTTATCATCGATGATGAGCCCGACGATGAGTTGGCGCCGCGTTTTGCCCTCTACCGGCGCGCTGCTACGGTCACAGACCCTTATGCTCGCGAGCGAGGAACGCATATTACGGTCGGGTTGCAGCCCGACAGCAGCGTGCGCCACCGAGTGCGCCAAGAGTTGCGCACGGAGCTAGCGCAGTGGGAGGGTCGAGCACCGAATAAGCGGTAAATTTTAAGCTCACTGCTAAGCAACGACCCGAGCGTCAGTACGTCTATTTCTTAACGCAGCCGAGAAAGAAACTGCTGGCGCGTGGGCGCCCTAATCCTTCTGCTGCTTCTGCTGGAGTAAGTGCTGAGCAATTCGTAACTTACTAATTGGTTGGACTTTGAAGCACTGATTGGTATGAAGCTCCCCCTAATCTTCTGGTGCTGGCTCAGTGTACTGACCACCGTCACGCAGGTGGTTGACTCCGTAAGTGAACGCCTGCAGGCAACGCTGAAAGCTTATCAGCACAACGATACCATTCGGGTAAATCGCCTCCTGGCTCTGGCGCGGCAGGAGAAGACGACTAAGCAGAGTTTTCAGGCGTTTCAGGAAGCTCTGGAGCTGGCCCGCCGCCTGCAGTACACCTCCGGCGAAGCACAGGCTTTATTGGGGCTCGGTTATTATTACCGCTTCCGCAATGAGTATGAGTCGGCGATGACGTACACTTTACAGGCCCAGAAGCTATTCAAACAGCTCGACGACCGCCCCTACCAGATTTCCTGCCTTTACAATCTGGCCTTTGCTGTGTACGCACAGGGTGATTTTGCCCAAGCCATGACGTATAGCTTTGAAGGACTTCGCATGGCTGAGGCGCTGCACAATCAGCGGTGGCTGACCCTGATGAACAGCCAGTTGGGTATTGCCTGTATAACAGTGGGAGAGTATGCCAAAGCCCAGCACTACCTGGAGCGCGGCCTGAAGCTGGCTAATCGGGCCGGCGACAAGGAAGGGGCGGCCTTTTGCCTCGATGGGCTTGGCCGGCTGGCTGGTGTACAGGGCCAGTGGGCCAAAGCCTTGCAGTATTTTGAGCAGCAAATGAAGCTAGCCCACGAGGCTAGCAATGAGCGGCTGGTAACACTAGGCCAACTGCGCATGGCCGACATGAGCGAGCGTTTGGGGCGCTACTCCCAAGCATTTGCTTTTGGTCGGCAGGGACTACGGCGCCTACGGCAGCTGGAAGATGTGGGCAATATTCCCCTCATTCAAGTTGTTCTGGGGAGGGCTCACCTGCACACGGGCCGCGCCGATAGTGCCTTGGTGTATGGCCGAACCAGTTTGCGGGCCAGTCAGCGAAGCGGCACCAAAAGCGTAAGTCGCGACGCCAGCGAAGTACTAGCCCAGGCTAGCGCCCAACTCGGACGCTTCGACGACGCTTATCGTTACCAGCAGTTATTTGTGGCCTATAAGGATAGCTTGAGCAGTCAGGAAGTAACTCGGCGCACGGCCGCGCTCCAGTATCAATATGCGCTGGATAAACAAAAATCACAGATTTGGCTACTCAAGCGCAATGAGCAGCTGATTCGTCAGCAAAATCGTCAGCAACAAATGCTGCTGACGGGCGCGCTGCTGGGCTTAGTGGTGGTTGCGGGGCTGAGCGTGCTGTTGTGGCGTAACAACCGGCAAAAGCAGCAGGCCAACAAACAGCTGCGCCGCCAGCAACAAGAATTGCAGGCGACCCAGGCCCAGCTGATTCAACGGGAGAAAATGGCTTCACTTGGCGAGCTGACGGCGGGCATTGCTCACGAAATGCAGAACCCGCTCAACTTCGTCAATAACTTCGCTGAAGTATCCACGGACCTGATAATGGAACTACGCGAGACGCGCGCCACCAACGGTGGGCTTGAAAATGAGCTTCTGGATGACTTGACGCAGAACCTGCAGAAAATAACGCAGTATGGGCAGCAGGCGGCGCGTATTGTGCGGGGCATGGTAGAGCACGCCCGGCCTAACTCGGGTGAGCGGCAGGCCACTGACCTGAATGCCCTCTGCGAGGAATATCTGCGGCTGGCTTATCATGGCTTGCGAGCTCAGGACAAACAGTTTACGGTGGAAACGGAAACTGACCTAAGATCACTACCGCTCGTAAATATTGTGGACGCGGAAGTTGGGCGAGTGCTACACAATCTGCTGACCAATGCTTTTTACGCCGTGCGGCAGCGACAACAGCAGGAAAGCCAAAGTGGATACCAGCCCAAAGTGCGAGTAAGCACCAGACTGCGTAATGATCAAGTAATTATAAAGGTGCGCGACAATGGCACCGGGATTCCGCAGCAATTGCAGGCCAAAATCTTTCAGCCCTTTTTTACCACCAAACCGCCCGGTGAAGGTATTGGTCTGGGACTGTCGCTGAGCTACACCATTATTACGCAGGGCCATGGCGGTACGCTCACGGTAGAGAGTGTGGAAGGCGAGTTCACGGAGTTTACCATCAGCTTGCCGGCTTACGCCACGCGCCCCACCCCCGACTATGCTCACTACCAGCCGGAACTGTGGGAAGAGCAGCACCATTGAAGTGGGGAAGCGGCTGAAGTGGCCCGCCATTGCACCCAAAATTAGACGTATGGGCCATCGTTGGGCTAGAAAGTCACCGTACCTTGGTGCTTTCTAAGCACTACTTTTTTGCGTGTTTGGGCTGGTATGTTGGGTGCTTCACAGCCCAAATTTGACCTTGCGCCTGGGAGCAAGCCGGCGTAAAAATGCCCCCCAGGCTTGATCTGCTACGCCTCGTTTGTTACTGTCTACTGATGATTTCCAAAGCCTTAAAAACCCGCGTCGAGCAGCTCAAGCAAAAGAAATATCGGAAGCGCTACGAAGCTTTTCTGGTGGAGGGCGGAAAAAGTGTGCTGGAGCTGCTGGCGTCGGGCCTGACGACGGAGCGCATCTTTCTGACCCCGGAGTACGCGGCCAAAATTCCGGCGCTGCCCAGCGCTGTGCCTTATGAGTTGGTAACGGAAGACGAGCTGACCCGACTGGGTACTCTAGCCACCAATATCACGGCGCTGGCTATTGCGCAGCTGCCCGCTGAGCCGCCACTTTTGCCCCCCAGCAATGGTTTGCTCCTTGCTTTGGATCAGGTGCGCGACCCTGGCAACGTGGGCACCCTCATCCGCCTGGCCGATTGGTACGGACTACAAGGCGTTGTGTGCTCCGATACTTGTGCCGACCCGTGGGCGCCCAAAACTGTGGCCGCTACCATGGGCTCCTTCGCCCGCGTGCCCGTCTGGCAGCGCGACCTGCCAGCGTGGCTCGACAATTTGCCCCCCGGCGTGCCCCGCTACGGTGCCCACCTCGAAGGCGACAATGTGCACCGCCTCACCTTGCAGCCGGCCGGCGTACTCATCATGGGCAGCGAGTCGCACGGGCCCCGACCCGAGGTGCTGGAGCGCCTCACGCAGCGGCTGTATATTCCGGGAACAGGAGGGGCCGAGAGTTTGAACGTGGCTATTTCAGCGGCGATTTTGCTGGATAATTTTCACCGGGAACTATAGGACAAGAAAATCATGGGAATGCCCATTTTATTATGGCCTCGCCTCTCATTGATTGCTACTAAGACACAAAGACCCTGACTTACAAGCCAGGGTCTTTGTGTCTTAGTAGCCTAAATTACCGCCAGCTTAGAAGCCTGGAGCAACGGCTACACCAGTAATGAAGGGGCCGCCATTGAACTGGACCTGGCGAAGATAAGTGGCCTTTGCTGTCATTAAATTAATGTTCACGACAGCATATTCAGCACTACCATAGCTTATAGTACCGTAAGCCGTGTTGGTGGTGCCTCCAATATCAAAATGGCTGACATTGCGTGCTATAGCCCCAGGTGCTCCACTTACTTCTATGTTGCCAATTTCGGTTAGAGTGCCAGCGTTTGGCGGATTCTGTAAGTAGAGCTTAGTCCTGGCGTCACCTGGTGTGAAGGCTAAATTATATAGGTTGGTGCTTGTTGCGCCAAAGAAGCTATTATTATAAGCTACTGAGATAGTACGCGCGGAAGTAGGGTTTATCATGCCATCTTCGACAGCTGTACCATCGGTAGGATTTACCCGTAGGTTTCGGCCATTACTATTCACAATGCGAATATAGTCCGCCAAAGGGTTGAAACTAAAGCCATAGGAGGCACCTTCAGCTAAGGGAATGCTCACGTCAGCCACGCGGCTAGCCCTACCCGTAGCCACATCTATTGTATATAGCCGAGTGCTTTGTTCAAATATAGTCCCGTCTAAAAAGCGGCCACCTCTGCCTAGCACTAAGGCATAGAGTTGACCAGTCGCGGGCCGGAAATCCAAGCCTTCAACTATTTCATTGCGCCCTAGCCCGCTTATACCTCTCTCAATTCGGCCATCCCTAGGGCCAGAGGTGTTAGTGGGGTCGAAACTATAAAAATAATTAGCGCTGCCTCTGCCAGATATGAATATATAACCTGCTGCATAGACGACTGGCTGAGTAGGAATTGCAATTCCGGAGTAGGCTAAGTTGGCGGCGTACTGAGCTAAGGGCCGCGCCGCCCCGGTGGCTAAATCCACACTAAACAAAGTAGGTCTGCCCGCGACAGTATAGAGGCCTAGAGCAGTGCCGGTCTTGGCATCAATATCGAAGCCGCCATCGCCGCTCACGGGTAAGTTCAGGCTGCCCACCGTTACGAGGGTACCGTCATTCGGTGGGTTTACTAAGTATAATTGCTGGTTCTGCGAGTTGATGGCATACAGCGCTGTAGTCTCCGCTCCGGCTGTATTGTTAGTGTACCCAACGCCTGTAAGCATAGCTCCAGCTGCACCATTAATGTTACCATCGGTAGCCGCCACGGTGCCCGTCTCAGGATTGAGGCGCAGGTTCTGCCCCGTAGAGGTCACCAGGCGAATGCGGTCGACGGTGGGGTTGAAGTCGAAGCCTACTAGGTTGCCAGATACGGCCGGGGTAAATGCTCCCGCGCCAATGGCTCGGGCCGCACCCGTGTTCTGATTAATCACGTATAAGCGACTGGCGCTACTCACCCCGTAGAGCTGGCCCGTGGCGGGCCGGAAGTCGATGGCTAAGAGTGTTTCCCCACTCCCTAAGCCCGTGACAGCTATGGAACTAGTGCGCGTAGATGGATTAGCCGTGGAATAAGCGTCCAGCTTAGTACCGTTAGACAAGGTATAAAAAGGGATGTCCAATCCCAATCCGGGAAATGTAGGGTTAGTAGGTGGGGTGGGGTTGGGTTTGGGGAAGTATTGCTCGAAGATGTCTTCGCAACTGCTGAGCGAGGACAATAATAGAACGGCCACGCCCCATTTGGCAAGAGAAGAAGTTTTTAGCATGCTAACTTCAGTATAGGATGGAAGGAAGAAATAATATCACTGATCTCCCATACGAAAGCTTTATATATTCGTTGTTATGATTATTTCGCTTTAATAGAACAACTTTAATATTGCCTTCAAGTGCTAAAAACTGAATGCAAAGACAAGTGGATTGAGTAAGCCTTTATTCTAAGTTTATTTCCAAGAGGATATGGTAATAACACGAACTTTGACTAATAAAAAAGCCTTCTGAAGATTATCCAGAGGGCTTCTTTATTGTAAGAAAAAGATAGCTAAAAGTCGGAATTAACGGATAGATAGATTACTAGAAAAAGTAAGGCTCGCGTGAACTGAGCTACTTGCCAGCCCGCTGGGGGCATATTTAATTAAAAATAATCTGTCTGCCCACTATCATTAGGCCTGCTGACTGTTGTCGAGCTTGGCGGTGGTTCGCTGGCTGCTTTTGGTGCGCTTAATTTTGGGTGTTTCCTGCACGGGTAATATGAGGATAGGGACGGTACAATTGCCAAGCACCTGAGCTGTAACGCTGCGGTGAAACAGTTCTCCCAGGTAAGTGCGGGAGCGGGCCACGATAATGAGCAAGTCGGCTTGGGCGTCCACGATAGCTTCGAGCAGGCCAGCGGCCGGGCTCAGGTGCAAGTAGCCGCGCAGGTTGACGGTGGGTAGGCCCATAGCCAGGCCGCTGGCTTCTACCGCCTGCAAGGCCTGGGCGCAGCCCGCGTCGTCCTCCACCGTTGAGACGTGGGCTACGGTAAGCTCGGCGCCCAGGCCGCGCAGTAGCTCGTTGACGGCAGCGGCCGTCGGCAAGGTGAAGGCTTCCTGGTCGGCGGCCAGCAGCACGCGCCGGGGCGGGCTGGCGGCGCGGGTGCTGCGGGGCACGACCAGCACGGGCTGCTGGGCGGCGCGCAGCAGCTCCAGAGCCGTGGCGCAGAGGCGCTCGATAGAGGGCGTGTCAGCATCGGAGAGGCCCACTACAAACAGAGCGGCCGGGTAGCGCTGGCCTAGGCCTTGGGCCACAGTGGGCAGCAGATCGGTGGCTAGCTCCACCGTGGCCGGCGTGTGCAGCTGCTTGGCTAGCTGCTGAAGCTGAGCGCCCGTCTGAGCGGACAGCTCCAATTCCTGCTGCCGCCACGCTTCTCCAGCAAACATATAAGGGTCGTAAAGCGAGGCGCGATTGACGTGCAGCAGCACCAACCGTCCGCCCAAGGTGCTGCCTAGGTTATCGGCGTAGTGCAGGGCCCGCTGCGCGGCCGGATAAAACGTAGTGAGCACGATAAACGAGAAGCAGCACATACAATCAAGCTGAGTAAGAAAGGAATATACAAAAAGCTGAGTTAATCCAAAGCAGGCAGCAACAGTACAGGGAGCGGACTTTCGCCAATAAGCTGGGCCGTAACGCTGCGGTGAAACAAGCTGCTAAGTAGGTTGTGCCGACGGGCAATCACCACCAGCATATCTATTTCTTGCTCACTAGCAGCTTGCAAAACGCCTTCGACTGTCGGCATCTCGGGTACGATGTGTACTTGCTCCGGGCTGAGCTTATCGGCCAGGCCGCAGGCGCGTACGGTGCGTAAAATCTGATCGGGGGTGCGCGTGTCGTCGGGACCGCTGGCAACGTGGATGATTTGCAGCATTCCGGGCATGGCTTGCTGAAGCTGCTGCACAATGCGCTGGTTATCGTAAAGCGAAAACGGTTCGCCATCAACGGCCAGGGCGAGGCGGCGCGGGGGTACGGTGTCCCAACCTACGGTAGGCACGATCAGCAGCGGAAAGGGTACGTGCCGCAGCAGATCCATGGCCGCGCTCGACACGACTTCGTTGGGTGTGTTAGCCGTACCAGGGCGACCCAAAACCAGGAGCTGAGGCTGATGATGGCGCACAGAATCGGCCACGGCATCGGGCAGAAAATTATCCGATATTTCTACCTGCGTAGGCACTGGCTGCGACTCGGCCAGCGTGTGCAGTGCCTGATGGGTTTGCTGCACATTGCGCCAGCCACCGCGGTGCATATATTCCTCCGGCGACAGCAGCCCATCGTGGCGCACGTGCAGCAGTACCAGATGCGCCTCCAGCGGCACGGCCAGCTCCGCCGCGTAGGATAAAGCCCGGTTGGAAACGGCAAAAAAGTCGGTGAGAACGATGATGGCGGGTATCATGGCTGTTGAGTGAAAAGCTTAAAACGAACCGGCGTAAGCACCCGTCATGTAGCTGTTGCGGGCTAGGCCTTCCGCTTCGGTCAGCGTATCGTTTGGCTGATAAAATTTGGGACCCACCGAGGCCACGTAGGTAGAGAGCGGGCGCTGCCGCCGGCTAAGATTAGCCTGTTGGCCGACGGTGCTGTGAGCGGCAGCTGGCAGCTGGCGATGGGGATAGAACTTCGTGCGCGAGTGATGATGCATGGTAATCGGAGTTTTAGCGAGCTTGCCGAGCAGCGGAGTCAAGACTAAGCGCCGGCTCGCCCGCGTAGGCTATAAAGTGAATGGTAGTGCAGTAATTCGGGGAAGAAATGCCCCCCGACCAGCGGTGGGACGCTACTCTAGGGCCACGTGCAGGTGATTGTTTATATCGTGGGCGCCGCAGGCGAATGCCTCCTCGACGGCCCGCTTGCGCTCCAACGTCGTATCCACGGTGCCCGTGAGCGTCACGCGTCCATCCTGCACCATGACGTTGATATCCTGGTCGTGCAGCAGCGACGACCAGTAGTAATGGTTGCGAATGCGCTGCTCCAGTATATAGTCGGCGTGGCGGTAGCCCAGAGCCGGCGAAGCGTAGCCCACAACCATCGTGTTTGATGCTGGCCCGGAGTGGTCGGGGCAGGACGCGCGGAGCACATGATTGACCACATCGACCACGCCATTGACACCCGCCACCACATCGGCGGCCCTCTCCAGGTCGGCGTGCGAGGCGACGGTGCCGTAGAGCTGCGCCTTGCCGTTGTACACGTTCACGGTGAACTTACAATGGCCCACGAAAGGGTCTTTGGCCAAAGCCAGCTTGATATTTTCCCGAATAGTGGCGTCGGGCGAGGGGTAGGAGGCGCGCACCTGTAGCAGATTGTGCACGCCGGCCACGCCCACCACATTATCGGCATCCTGCTCGGCTGCGCGCTTAGCGGCCAGACTATCGACGCTTCCGGCCAGCATCACCACCCCGCCGTGGACGCGCACCTGCACCGATGCTGCCGCGCTCCCAATGCGGGGGTCGTAGTGGAGCACATCACGCACGGCCTGCGCTATTTCCTCGTCGGCGTGGGGGGCAAATTTCTCTTGGCGCAAGGCGGTATCCAGCGCCCAGGGAGCCACCAGCAGGTTGTGGGTATTCACGTGGGTAGCTCCCACCAGATAAGCCAGTGTAATAAGGTGGTCGCGCTCGGTGGTCGTGCCTACAGCGCCCGATAGCTCCACGGCGCCGTGGTCGGTCTGAATTGTTATTAGGTTGTTTTTAACCCGAATATCCCATTCCAGCAAAGCCCGCAGCTGCGTCGTGATTTCCTCGTCGGACTTGGCCGTTTCCCCATCACGAATGATAAGCTGATTATGAATTTGCCGGACGCCGCGCACCCCCTTTACTACCCGTAGCACCAGCTGCTCCTCGGCCCACGACTGCAAGGTGCCCTGCAGGGTTACTGCTCCTTCTTGAGCATGGCAGCGCACGCTGTACGAAGCCGTGGCATTATTCTGATCCAGCGCCTGTGCTACACTCTGCGCCAACACTTCATCAGGCACATCGGGTGTGCGGATGATAATTTCGTTGACCACCCCACGCACGCCGCGCACTGCTTTGGCAATCTCTTCGGCCCGCTCGCGAGCCAGCAGACTGGATGTAAAGCCCGTCAGCTCGACAATGCCTTCGCGGGTCGTTACCTTGATGAGGTAGCAGGTGGCGTTGCCCTGCTTTAACTGCAGAAAGGACTCAATTGCAGCCGTGATCAACTCGTCGGCCAACGGTTTTTCCTCAGTAGTAGTGGCGGTGGCTGATTGGGTATTCATAACTGAATTCGTGAGATAATCGGATGCCTGTCAGTTCATTGTAAAAGCAAGTTAGTTTGGGCCCCAGGGCCAGAGAATGACTTGTGCCAACCAAAAGCCTGATTTGCGTCATCCGGCCTGCCGCGCCTTGCTCAGGTGCCGCAGTAGCGCCTGGCTTTCGGTCGTGCCATTCATGATTTTTCCCCCCAGCCGCAGCTGTCGGGTTGGCCTTACTCAGCGTTTGCGAGTCTGCGCCGCGTTTTGCCGAGGCGGATACATTGTGCCCGTAGCGCCTGCGCCTGGCTGGCCTGCAGCTAGCTTAGCCGGTAAGCACAGGTTTGGGATGTTGGATTGTTTTTAAAAAGTAACCTGCATTTTCTTGAGCGCGGCCTGGCCCTTGGGTTGGGCTGCTTCGGCGCCTTCGTACTCGGGCTGTTGGGTCAGATGCCGATGCATGAGCATGGTGGCCAGGTTGAGCACGTGGCCTTGGGCTTCAGTTGCTTGCGGCCCGCTGAAATTCTCATAAAAAGTGCTTTTTAACAACTGGCACCAGCAGGCGAATAAGGGCCCGGCGTGCGGTCGGGCGTGGCCTGGCTGGCCTTGGTACCAAGCACCAGTCAGGGCTAGCTCCCACCACGCATACTCCTGCGCCGATACATAGTGGATTTCGGTTTCGAGCGGTCTGCTAAAAACCAGGCTCAGCACGTCGTCCTGGGCAATATTGGCAGTGAAGAGGTTCACGAACTCTCGGCGCTGGGCCGGCGTGTCTAGGTCGGGGAGAAAGCGGTTGTCCATGATTTGAAGCAGTGATGCAAGACCTTAGCCCGCGGTGGATAAGTAGTGCGGGGACTGAAACAAGTGCAAGCCGACGCTGACCAGCGTCAGGAGTAACAGCGAAAACCAAAAGGTGGAAGTGACCATGGCCGTAGATGTTAAGCCGTTGAACATCCGCCCCTTGCAGGCGATTTTACTGCTGTAAATATCAGGCCCTGACTTACTGATGGCAATGGCCTGAATCAAGTAAAACCTTGATAATAATCATGTTCGCGAATTTTGCGAAAAGGCTGCATCACTGGACCTCAAAATTGCTCTTATTGGGCGCTGCGCACCAGCTGCAACTGCCGCCGCAAGGCCGCATCGTGGCCATAGATATCGGGGTAAAAACGGAGGCGGCCGCCTTCGGCGGCGCAGGTAGCGTAGCGGATGTGCACGGCAATAGGCTGAGTGAGGGGCACATCTTGGGGCCGGGGTTGGCGGGCACACTCATCCTCGGTGGGCAACTGCACATTTTGCCCCCCACGCCGCAAGAGAAAGGCCGCCAGCTGAAACGGGTACTCCACCCGAATACAGCCGTGGCTCAGGGCCCGCATCGGATAAGTAAATGCTTGCCGCACGGGCGTATCGTGCAGATACACCGAGTAGGAGTTTTTAAACCGAAACACAATGTTGCCCAAAGCATTATCGCAGCCCGCCGACTGCCGGATGGCATACAGGAAGTTCCGGGCCGTGACTTGCCGCCAATTGATTTGGTAGGGGTCCAGCAGGCGACCTCGGTTATTGTAGAGGGCAAAATTGTTGCGCGCCAGGTAGCCGGCATCCTGCTTTAGTCGGGGCAGAATCTCCTTGGTTGCAATGGAGTGGGGCACGTGCCAGTCAGGGGCCAGCGTGAAGTGCTTGATAACGCTGCTGAGCGTTGGGGTCGAGGTTTGGGGCTTGCCCACAATCACGCGGTGCTGACGCAGCACGCTGTCGGTGCTTACTACCTGGAGGGTAAAGGCGGGGATATTTATCAGCAGATACGTTGAATCCGGAATGGCCTCGCGGCGCCAGCGCTCCAAGTTGAGGGCTACCTGCTCGTACTGGGCTTGGCGACGGGCGGCCGAGTCGGGCGCGACTGGTTGGCGCAGCCAGCGAGCTAGTGCTGCTTGCAGCCTCTGATATTCCCGGTGTTGGGGTTGACAGGCCAGCACTGCGGTCGTTGCCTGCCCCGCTGCCAGCCCTTGTCGAAGCACTAGAGCCGGCTGCAACGCTTGGTCCGCGGCCCGCTCCAACGGTGAAGATTGATGACGCTGGAGCCGGCCCCGGTGCAAATCGAGCATAAAGCGGAGCGCGGCGTCGGTCAGATACACGTCAAAGCGTGCCTGTCGCGCCGCGTTTAAGCCGCTGGAGGTAGGTTGGCTCAACAACAAGGAGTCGCGCAGGGTCAGTAGGCGGCGCGTGGCGTAGTCTTCGGCTCGTAGGCCGTAGTTGGGAGCTTGCTTGAGTAAAGTGAGGAGTGCGGCGGCGTCGGCAGTTAAGCTGTCGGTGCCCTGGGTCCAGATGGGCGCGGGTGCGGGACCATAGAACGTGCGTACCTGAAGCCCGACTTCCAACCCAAGGCGCGCATCAGCGGCCGCGCGCCCACTCGCCGTTGTGTCGAGCAATGCTTTCAGCACTTCACCGCCTTGGGCCAGCTGCAAGGTGCTGGGGGGCTTTTTTCCGCTTTCAATCACACCGCCTGCCCGCACTACAGCAGTTTGATGCCGGTCGCCGCATTGCAGCAAAACCAGCAGCGCACTAGCAAACAGAAGCGAAATTCGGGCGAGCATGAAAGGAGTAAATGAAACAGGAAAAAAGCCCCCCAGCGCTACCTAAGCCGGTTGTAGCTCGTGGTGCAGTTCGTTGCTAATTGGTTGGCCAAGCTCCCATTCATTGATATTCTGAAGAGTGGTGTCGGCTATGTTGCCCAGGGCCTGCTGGGTAAGGAAAGCCTGATGCCCGGTGATCAGCACATTGGGCTGGGCCAGCAGCTCATCAAGCAGCGGATCGTGGTTGGGGCGCTGGGAGTGGTCATGGAAAAACAGGTCTTTTTCGTGCTCATATACATCGAGGCCCAAGTAGCCCAGTTGCCCAGACTTGAGGGCTTCCAGTGCGGCTTTGGTGTCGAGTACGCCGCCCCGGCCGGTGTTAATGAGCATGATGCCGGGCTTCATGCTGGCTAGCAATTGGGCATTGATGAGGTAGCGGGTGTGGGGCGTGAGGGGCGCGTGCACCGAGATAATATCGGCCTGGGCACACAGCTCCGCTAATGGCACGTAAGTCAGGTTGTAGCTCCGGCAGAGCTCGTCATTGGGCTCCACATCGGCGCCCAGCAACCGGCAGCCAAACCCGTGCAGAATGCCGGCCAGCACCCCACCAATACGGCCACAGCCGACAATACCAACCGTTTTGCCGTGCAAATCGAAGCCAATGAGGTTGTCGAGCTGAAAGTTATACTGGCGCAGCTGCTCATCGGCCTTTATTAGCTGCCGGTTCAGGGCCAGAATAAGGGCTACGGCGTGCTCAGCAATGGCATAGGGCGAGTACTCGGGCACATTAGCCACGCGGATACCCAGCTTATTAGCCGCCGCCACATCTACCTGATCGTAGCCAGCAGCGCGTACGGCCACAAAGCGCACGCCCAGAGCCGCCAGCTGTTCTAGCACCGGCGACGAGGCATCGTCGCTGGTGAAAATAGCTATGGCTGAGCTGCCTTTGGCCTTGGCGACTGTTGCCAACGAAAGGGCTTCCGATACAAAGCGCAGCTCATGCTGGTCCTTTGCTGCCTGGGTCAGGTAAGGTTGCTCAAAAGCATGAGCACTAAAAACGGTGATTTGCATAATAGAAATTTAAGTTCGTAACCTGTAAAGATGTGTGTAATTGCGACGGTGGAGCTTGAGAATGTTTATTGTTGATTATCTGCGTCTTAACAGTGATTAGATACCCGAGAAGAGAATGTCAGATTCTCGATACTCCGGTACTATTACCGTGGGCCAGCCCAAATCGTGGCGCAGGGCCTGGGCCAAACTGTCGGCGGCTACCGGCTCGCCGTGGACTACAAAGGCGCGCTTGGGGGGCTTTTTGAAGCCGCGCAGCCAGCGCAATAGCTCGGAGCGGTCGGCGTGAGCCGAGAAGCCGTCGAGCTCCGCTACGTGGCAGCGCACGGGTACCCACTGGCCAAACATCTTGATTTGCGGGGCGCCATCCTGGAGGCTGCGGCCCCGGGTGCCTTCGGCCTGGTAGCCAATGAGTAGGAGCGTATCCTGCGGGCGCGGCAAGCGGTGCGACAGATGATGCACGATGCGCCCGCCCGTGCACATTCCGCTGGAAGAAATAATGATTGCCGGGCCCGTAAGCTTGTTTAGCGCTTTGGACTGCTGCTGGCTGCTCACAAAAGTAAGCCCATCGAAACGCAGCGGGTTGTTCAGGCCCAGGCGGTGGGCATCGGTGTGGTGGCGAAACAAATCGGTGACGCGCGTTCCCATAGGGCTATCCACGTACACCGGCACCTGGGGCACGCGCCCCTCCTGGCGCAGCTTGCGCAGATAGTGAAGCAGGGCTTGGGTGCGCCCTACCGCAAAGGCGGCAATAAGTAAAACGCCACCCCGACCCAGGGCTGCATTTACCACTCGCGCCAACTCCGCCTCCGGGTCCTGAATACGCGTATTCCGGTCTCCGTACGTGGATTCGACTACCACTACATCGGCTTCCGCAATCGGGGTAGGGTCGTATAATACGGGGTTGTCGTAGCGGCCCAAGTCGCCGCTGAATACTAGCTTCTTGGTTTGTTGGGCGCCTTTTATAATCATCTCAATGCTGGCCGAACCCAGAATGTGGCCCGCGTCGCGGAAGGTGACTTGCACCTGCTCGGTTACATCGACGGTCTCATCGTAAGGCACTGCCTGAAGCAGGTTTAGCACTTGTTCAGCATCGGCTACAGTATAGAGTGGCTCGGCCGGATGGTGCTTGGAAAAGCCCTCAGCGTTGGCGTAATCGGCTTCTTCCTGCTGTAGCTTAGCTGAGTCAAGCAGCATGATTTCGAGCAGATCGGCGGTGGCGTCGGTGCAGAAAATTGCCCCCCGGAAGCCATCTTTTACCAGCTTGGGCAGGTAGCCGCTATGGTCGATGTGGGCGTGCGTAAGCACCACCGCCTCCAGGTCGGCCGCGGAGAGCGGTAACGGCTCACGGTTGCGCAGCCGCAGTTCCTTCAACCCCTGAAACAGTCCGCAATCAACTATCAGCTGCCGCCGCTGATGGTCCTGCTCCATCGTCACGAGGTATTTAGAGCCCGTCACGCAATGCGCGGCTCCCAGAAACGTCAGGCTGACGTCGAGGGGAAGCTGCTCGGGTACGGTCCAATGCCCAACCTGGGGCTGGACGGTCGGCACCGTTGGGCGGGGGTAGATGGTTCGCGTCGTCAAATGAGGGAGCCAAGTAGTGGGAGAAGCAGGAGAAGGGAAGCGGAAAGCAGCGTTCATAGCAAAGGCCAATAGTGTGCGTCGCCAGCGAGTAAAGGCCTGTCAGCAAAGGCTTCCGGCCGACATGCAAGTTTAACAGGTCGTGCCGGCCCCGCCCATGACAGAAATCAAATCACCCCATGACCTTGCTCGTTCAACAGGACCAGTCAGGTCCGGGCCCAAATGGCAGCCATCAGCACTCCGATGCCCAGACGGGTACCAACCTTATTCTGAGCTGCGCAGATAGCCCAAAAAGTGATCATCTATTTATCCTTAAACGCTCGTAAGACCAGCTTATAATTCGTGTCAACGCCTGCTTTGTTTCTCTATTCTATTCTTCCAACCCCTTCACTTTATGTCTTTTACCAATAATTTACTGAGCACTGTGCTGCGCCAAGCCAACCAAGAGGTGTCGCGCAAGGAATTCTTAACTCTGGCTGGACGAAGCCTGGCCGTGGGAGTGGCCGCTAGCACGCTGGCCAGCTGCCAGGACAAAGCCGGCGCCGGGGCCGCAACGAGCGCTGCTGTGCCCACCACCGGCACGCCAGCCTCGGAGGTGGATGCATCCACGCGCTACACCGCTCCCGATGGGCAGCAGGTGCCGTCCTCGGAAGCTGTGTCGCCGCCGGCGAAGGTTCCTTCAGGCGTGGATAAGCCCATTGAGCTCGAAGCTTGGAAGTCAGATGTAGACCCGCAATCGGGGCCCACGCCCACGCCTTTGCCCCCCGATCAGCGGGTGGGTTATGCGCTGGTTGGGCTGGGCCACCTGACCCTGGAGGAGTTGCTGCCGGCTTTCGGAGAATGCAAAAAATCGAAGCCGGTGGCTTTAGTCAGTGGTTCGCCCGAGAAGCTTAAGAAAGTGGCCCAGCAGTACGGCATCAAGCCCGAGAGTTGCTACAGCTACGCCGATTATGATAAGCTAAAGGACAATGCGGAGGTGCAGGTGATCTACATTGTCCTGCCCAACTCCATGCACGCTGAGTACACCATTCGCGGGGCGCAGGCTGGAAAGCATATTCTCTGCGAAAAGCCCATGGCCAACTCCTCTGCCGAGTGTGAGGCCATGATTGCGGCCTGCAAAAAAGCCAACCGCAAGCTCATGATTGCCTACCGCATTCAATACGAGCCCTACAACCGACTGGTGCGCAGCATGATCCGCGAAAACAAGTGGGGCAAGACAAAATACATTCAGGCCCAAAACAGCCAAAGCTCTGCTAACCCAGATCACTGGCGCCACAAAAAAGCCCTGGCCGGCGGCGGCGCCCTCCCCGATATTGGCTTGTACTGTCTCAATACCTCGCGCTTTCTGCTCGGCACCGAGCCCACGGAGGTATTTGGCTACTCCCACAGTACACCCGGCAACCCGTTGTTTAAGGAAGTAGAAGAGTTGATGTCGTGGCAGATGCGCTTTCCCGATGGCATCGTTGTGGACAGTATCACCCACTACAATACCCACGATTCGCGCTTCTACCGCGTGAACTCGGAGCGGGGTTGGATGCACCTCAATAATGCCTATGCCTACACCGGCCAGCAGCTGCAAACCTCTCACGCCGAGGGACCAGCCAAGATGCAGAATCAGATTACGATAAGCCCAGTAAATCAGTTTGCGGCCGAAATGGACCACTTTTCTGCCTGCGTGCTGGAAGACAAGCCGCCTCACACGCCCGGCGAAGAAGGGTTGCAGGACCAGCGCATCATGGAAGCTATCTACCAGTCAGCCCGCGAAGGCCGGCCAGTAAAATTGCCCCCCGTAACTGGTACGGATGTGTTTCGCGGACCGGAGCCGAAGAAGAATGCATAGACTTAAATACGTTTAACAGAAAAAGCCCCCCAGAATCTATCTGGGGGGCTTTTCTCTACACTGTCTTTTTTATTCCTAAATCCTAGATGCCGCCAAGGGTTATACCGAAGCTGAGAGTCTGGGCTTGAGGGCCGCGGCCGTCTTTAAATAGCTCGTTTAGATTGTATTTGACGAATAGATCCCAGTCGCCGATACCCACGAGCCCTTGCAGGCCATAATTAAAATCTTCAAGGTTGAAGCTGCCACGGTCTTTGTCTTTGCGGTTGCGGCCATTGTTGTCGTATTTGATTTTGGTGTGGCTGCCGAGACGGTAGCCTACAAACCCGCCGCCACCCAACCGGAATCCGTCGTCGTTGCCTTTTCTGTTTTTGGCGCCTAACACCAGCATCAAGGGCAGATTAACAGTCGTGGTAGCCAGCTTGCTTTTATCCAGGTCGAGGAGAGGCTCGTTCAGAATTTGCGTGCCGACGGGCGTCGTGAACAAGCGGGCGTTGTTATCAAACATGTAGTTGTTGAAGGACAGCTCAGGGCCGGTGAGCAGGCGTAGGGGGCTGCCCTGTGGGCCAAGGCGGTACAGATAGTGCCAGTTGAAGCTGATGTAGCGGGAGCCGAAGGGGCGCAGATCGAAGTCCTCGGCGGTGGTGGCATTCCGATTTACTAAGGCATTCAAGCCAATATCGATACCGAAGTCGCTGTGGCCGGGGCGAGCAGCGCGCGCTTTTTGCTTGGCTTCGCGCTGAGCATTCCGGGTGGAGTCATCGACGGCTGAGGCACCTACTTTCACGGAAACATGGTCACCGTCGCCGTCTTCTACTACCGATACACCGAAGCCGCGGCCTAGCACCACATCCACCCGTTCCGTTTCGCGTTTTTTACCCTTATCCGCCCGCACCGTCACCCGGATTTGCTCGGGCACTTGCTTGCCGGGCTGGTCTTTAGCCGGATAAAATTCCATCGTTACCGTTTCCGTTTTGGCGGTTTTACCGGCGGCTTCAGCTTGGGTGATGTAGGTGTCGAGCAAGATCATCAGCGAGTCGAGCTTGTAGTTGCGGAACTCGCGCAATTGAGCCTTGTTCTTGACAAACAACGTCATAGTGGCCTGATTGGGCATTTTCACCACAATGGTGTCGTCGGGGGCGGGAGCAGCGGCAAGGGTGCGGCAAGGCGCGGCCAGGGCCAGCAGCACTACTGCCAGCAGAGTATAGAAGCGGTTCATGGTGTAGGAAAAATTAGAGTTGAATGACAAGGGCGTGGTTGGCGCCGGGAGGCCGGACAGTCACGGTCACGTCCTCTGGTAAGCGGGGTAAAGTCACTGGTTCGCCGCGCAAAGCATTGCCCACCTGGCGCATTACCTGCCCACCAAGGCGACCCTTGCGGGGAGCCTCCTGGGTGGCAGCGAGCGCAGCCGTGGCCGTCGACTGGCGCACTTCGACTACTATAGGGCCTGTGGGTGCGGATGGGGTAGCAGTGGCTACGGTGGGAAGCTGCTGGGGGGCAATTGATAGGGTTTCCTCGGCCACTGGGCGCTCCGGTTGCGCTTCGGTGGGAGTGAGGGTAGCTACCATAGTGCTCGGCGAAGACTTAGACTGAGTGGTAGGTAAAGCTTTAGGTGATGACGAGCGAGGAGCGGGTGTAGCGCGGGCTAGTTGCGGAGCAGTAGCTAACTTGGAGCGAAGCGGCTGGGCTGGTTGCGCCCCCGACTCAGGCTGCTTCGTAGGAGCCGTTGCTACACTGGCGGCTTCTGATGTGGTAGATGACTGCGCGGCGGGAAGAGTTGCCTGAGAAGATGAATTTTTCGAAGAAACCACAGGAGCCGGTTTGGTAGTAGGCTTGGTAGCTACAGTAGCTATAGTGCCTACAGGCGAGTTCAGATTTGCTCCCCGCCATAACCACATGCCGCCGGCTAACATGAGCAGCGTAATCACAGCGGCGGAAGCGTAGAGCCACATAACGGGGCGCTTACGGGCGGGTTGCAACTCGGCTTCGAGCTGGGCCCAGAGGTAGTCGGGTGGCGGGGGCGCGTGGCGCTCCAGCTTTTCCCGAAACAGCTTATCAATATCTTCCGGTTGCATAAAATTCCTTAGGTGAAGAGGTGGAAGCTGAAGCACTGCTAGCCCCGCCTAAGCGGCGCTGGAGCATAGCCCGAGCCTTACTCAGCTGCGATTTACTGGTGCCCTCCGTAATGCCCAGCAGCTCGGCAATTTCGGGGTGAGAATAGCCCTCTACGGCGTAGAGGTTAAATACGGTACGATACCCAGCGGGCAATTGGGTAAGCATTTGCATCAAATCGGCCGCGTTCAGGTCGCTTTCCGCGTCGGCCGCCGTGATGGCCACGTCTACGGGGTAATCGTCGATGGCTAGGTGGAGCGGTTCTTTACGGCGGAGTTGGCCCAGGGCCTCGTTCACCATAATCTTCCGAATCCAACCCTCAAAACTGCCCTCGTGGCGGTATTGATCCAAGGCTCTAAAAACTTTTACAAAACCCATCAGCATCACTTCTTCAGCATCTTCGCGGTGGCGCAGGTAGCGCGAGCACACCGAGAGCATCAGGCCCGCAAACCGCTCGTAGAGCTGTTTTTGCGCGCGGCTGTTACCTTGTCGGCAAGCAGCTATGAGGTCGGCGTCAGTCACAGGAAAGAAAGAGTAGAAAAGGACAATAGCAGGGCGTTTGGTGGGGTAGATGCAACCTTTGCGGTAGCGGTTGCCTCTGGGATGCTTTTTTTCTAAAATATCGCTTAAAAGCCGTGGGACGGCTTCACCCGAATGCTCACGTCCACCTCGTCAGCTAACAGCAGGCTGGCGTTGCCTACATCGTAATCCCGCCGATTGAGGCGAAAATTGCCGGTTAGCTCATTCGCCGTCGATACTGAAAATGGCAGCTTCACCTCGCGCTGGGTGCCTTTGATGGTCAGTTTAAACAGTCCTTCGTACTTGCCCGGACCCGTTTTGCGAATTGCGGACGACTCCAGCACTATGTTCGGAAATTTCTCCGCATCAAAATAGTTGGGCTTCAGCAAATGCTTGTCGCGCAGGCCGATACCGGTTTTGATGGTGTTCACCGGGACGGAGGCGCGAATAAAAGCTCGCTCGGGAGCAGCCGGATTGAAGCGAATCGTCGCGTTAAGGCCCGAGAACGTGCCCGTCACGGTAAGGCCGGCATTCACGATCTGAAATCGAATATCCGACTCGGCAATATCAGTTTGCGCCGGCGTCATACCAGCGCACAACCAAAGCAGTAATCCAAGTAAAAACCTTTGTTTCATAAGGATAGCCTTTTAGGATACAACCCGCGGGGTAGGAAGCGCATGCACTTGACATTGCAACACCGTTTCCTTCAAAAGACGAAGTAGCTTGCTTTGTTTCGTCCCCCTTGAAGCTACGCCTGCCTCAACGGTTAACTACTAGTTGCACCGCACAAAAAAGCCCCCCAGCACTAATCCTGGGGGGCTTTTTAAAGGCTAATAACTTAGTACTGCCCAACCGACAGCATTACCAGCGTGCAGGCTTCTTCGGTCTCAATGCCGCGCTCCTGAGCCATGCGCTCCAACTCCGGATTCTCGGTGCCGGGGTTGAAAATGATGCGCTTGGGCTTTAAATCCAGGATGTAATCGTACCAGGTTGGCTGGTTTTTGGGGCCAACGTAGAGCGTTACCGTGTCAATTTCGGAGTCGGTGGGGCGGTCGGTGTGAATGTCGATGCCGGCAATCTGGCCTTTGCGTAGGCCTACGGGCACTACATCGTGGCCGTGGCGCTTGAGGGAGTGAACAGCTTTATAGGCGTAGCGCGCGGGGTTGTCGCTGGCGCCGAGTACGAGGGTCTTTTTCATATAGCTGAGGACACGCGGCAAAGCGCGGCCATTTGATGGTGAAATAATGAGTAAACAGCGGAGCTGTCCATTCTGTATTTATACGAAAAAAACTGGGCTGGGGGGCATTTTCAAGCTAACACTGCCAGCACGGCCTCCGCGCACCGCTCTCCATCCATCGCCGCCGATACGATGCCGCCCGCAAAGCCCGCGCCTTCCCCACAGGGAAACAGCCCCGTAATTTCGGGGTGCTGCAATGTGGCCGGGTCGCGCGGAATGCGCACGGGGGCCGAAGTACGGCTTTCCACACCCACGATCTGCGCCGCGTTGGTGGCGTAGCCAGCAATCTTCTGCCCAAAAGCTTTGAAACCCTGGCGCAAACGGTCGGTAAGCCCCGCGCCCAGCACTTGGCTCATAGGCACCGATACCAAGCCCGGTTGATAGGAAGTTTCTAGCAGTTCGGGTGAAAGCTTGTCTTTCAGAAAATCACCCAGACGTTGGGCTGGGGCGGCCTGCGAATTGCCCCCCAGCGCGCAAGCGCGCTGCTCAATTTCCTGCTGCAAGCGCAAACCAGCCAACGCGCCATGCCGCTTCAGGTCCATTTCTTCCAGTTCCACCGCTACCACAATGCCCGAATTGGCAAAGCGCGAATCGCGGCGGCTCGGCGACATGCCATTCACGACCACCTCACCGGGAGCCGTAGCCGCGGGCACAATAAAGCCCCCCGGACACATACAAAACGAGAAAACGCCTCGCTGCTGTCCGCGCCACTGGGTTTGGTGCACCAAGGAATACGAAGCCGCCGGCAGCGGCCCGCGGTCGGTGCGCCGGTACTGGGCCTGGTCGATGAGGGCCTGCGGGTGCTCCACGCGCACACCGAGGGCAAAGGGCTTAGCCTCCACCCGCACGCCGCGACGATGCAAAAGTTCATAAATATCGCGGGCCGAGTGGCCGGTAGCCAGAATAACCGCGTCGGCCTCCACGGCTTCACCCGTGGCCGTGACTACGCCGCGCAGGTGGTTTTTCTCCAGAATCAAATCGTCTACCCGCGTCTCGAAGCGCACTTCGCCGCCAGCCTGCCGTACAGAGTCACGCAGGGCGGCTACCACATAGGGGAGCTTATTGGTGCCAATGTGCGGATGGGCATCGACCAGAATATCGGGAGTGGCGCCATGCTGCACCAGCAGCTTTAGGATACGACCTACGTCGCCGCGCTTGGTGGCTCGGGTGTAGAGCTTGCCATCGGAATAAGTGCCCGCGCCGCCTTCCCCAAAACAGTAGTTGGAATCGGGGTTTACAACATGGTCTTTGTTGAGGGCCGCTAAGTCGCGGCGGCGGGTGCGCACGTCTTTGCCTCGTTCCAATACAATGGGCTTTATACCCAACTCAATGGCCCGCAAAGCCGCAAATAAGCCTGCGGGTCCGGCCCCTACGATAATGACCGAGCGGCGTGCCTGGCTTACATCGGAATACGTAAACCAGGGACCAAAAATATCGGCGGGCGGGGGCTGAAACCACACATCGGCCCGCAGGCGGACGAGGGGTTGGCGGCCGCGAGCATCAATGGAGCGCTTGCGCAAATGCACAAAATCGGCTTCGCCAGGCTGAGCACCCACTGCATCGAGCAGGGCACGGTAGCGGGCAAATTCGTCGTAGGCTACTTCGGGCGGAAGCAGCACTTCTATTTCTTTTTTGTCGAACATGGGGGTGAAAGGGAGCTAGCCTTTAAACCGTGAGAAACCTTTGTTGCAGGCAAAGGTAAGCACGAAACACCACCAGGTTGGCTTTAGTGCGATTAGTATGGATTGGGTTGAAAGCGCACTATAAACTGCGCCGCTGCGCTATTGAATCGTCACGGTGTGCGTCACGAAGCTGTTATCGGCTTTACGAAACCGGACTGTATATATGCCCGGCTGATTTGCCTGAAACGGGTAGGTTGCCTGAAGAATAGGAGCAACCTGGGTGCAAATACAACCTGCGTAGCGGGCTCGTACCTGTACCGTGTGCGTAGTGCCAGCTAAGCTCTCTACCACAAACTGATTGAACTGTCCGCACCCGCTGCTGACCCCGAAGGATACCGAGAGCGGCACAACCTCATTTACTCGGCCAGTGACTGGGCCTTCTACGCCAACCGCGGGAGCCTGGCGATACTCCAGGCACTCCTCCGTGACTCTGGCACTAACGATGGTCACCCACGGGTACCATGGTCCGAAGGTAGTGCAAATGCCCAACTCACTGTCTCTGGTCTTGCGAATTTTAACTTTCAATATTTTGCCTTGCCAAAGCTCCGGACTAAGGTTGTAGGCATAAAACCGGTCCCAGGAGGAGCCCGTTATCTTCTCAACTTCATCTAGTTTGTCTTTAAAATCAATCAGGGGAAGACCACAATCCATGCCCCGGCCCATGGTCTCAACCTCAAACTCCTCGGTTGAACCTTCAAGAGCCAGTGCGTCTTTATCGGTTTGGCAGCCCAGCATCAGCAGGCTACAGAGGAGCAGTGATAATTGTTTCATGGCAGTTCGAGTCAGCTACAAAGTCAAGAGCAACTACGAGTGATTTAGGTTGCAAACAGCCACCAAAAAACACTTTATCGAAGAATAGCCGTGGTAAGTGGTGTGACCGGCGTCTCAAGTGGAATGCGCCCTTGCACCTGGGGCATTGACACGTTGGGCAGGCGTGGTAGCACGTAGCGGGCAAAGTGGTCGGCCTCGTCGAGCAGAGGGTAGCCAGAGAAGATGAAGGCCCGAAAGCCCATATCCATGTAGCGGTTGAGCTTTTCCACAATCTGATCGGGGTTGCCGACCAAGGCACCGCCCGCCCCGGAGCGCGCCTTGCCGATATCGGTCCACAGCAGCGGCTCCACGAAGCCTTCCATATCGGCGTTTTCGCGCAGCAAGTTTTGGCGGTGCACTCCCAAGGACCACGAATCTTGGGCCCGGCTCTTAATTTCAGCGCCTTTCACGGGGTCAAACTTCGACATCAGCTTGCGGGCGTAGGTTCGGGCTTCATCCTCGGTTTCGCGCACGATAACGTGGATGCGCAGGCCGAAATCAATTTGCCGGCCGTGGGCGGCGGCGCGGGCACTCAGGTCCTGCATGGTTTCGTAGAGCATTTCCTCCGTCTCGGGCCACATCAGAAACATGTCGCAGTACTGGGCGCACACGGCCCGGGCGCCCTCCGACGTACCACCGAAGTAGAGCAGCGGACCGCCGTTTTGCTGGTAGGGCTTGGCCGGGTCAGAAGGCATATCAAATTGGTACAATTCACCTTTGTGCACGATGCGCTCCTGGGTCCAGGCCTGGCGCAGGATTTCGATGGTTTCGGCGCAGCGCTGATAGCGTAGCTCGGGCACCTCGCGCAGGCCAGGCAGGTCGGAATTGATGATATTAATAGTAAGTCGCCCTTCCAGCATGTGGTCGAGCGAAGCCAGAGCGCGGGCCAGCATGGGCGGGTGAATCTCGCCAGTACGAATGGCGGTAAGCAGATTGATATGCGAGGTCTGGGGGGCAATTCCGGCCGCAAACGTCATTACATCCTGGCCCACGGTGTAGGAAGTTGGCAGCAGAATATTAGAGTAACCTAGCTGCTCGGCCTTGAGGGTGATGTCGCGGCAATGAGCCCAGGAACTGCGGTAGACCCCATCCAGCACGCTCAAATACTGCGTGTCGCCCCCGCACAGGTCATCAAACCAGGAAATCTCAGCCACCCGCTGGGGCGTGCGAACAGCAACGGAAGCAATGGGCAAAGCAAGCGGCATAGGAATAGGAAAAGGGGAGATGCAAAAATCAAAACTAGGACTGGGGGCACATTCGCAGAGATAAGAACAACTTATGGCTTGGCTGTCGTACGCCCATTCGAGACAAAATATAAGCCCAGGCCAACCACCGCAGCTACCGCCACATCGCGGGCTTCTGTGCCCTGGCTGCTGCTAAGCAACCACAGGCAGAGAGCCACGCACACCACTGCCACCACGCTACCGCCCCACACCTGAAACGGCGCAGGGTGCAGGGGCTGCCGACGCCGCAGCACCGGCAACGCAGCGCAGGTAAGCGCAAAATATGCCAGCCGAATAATGGTGCTCAGGGTGAGTGCATAGATAAAAGTGCCGGAAATAGCCAATACCAGCTTCAGTACCGCCGACACGAGTAAGGCTACAAATGGAGTGCGAAAATGAGGGTGGGTAGCGCCAAAAAAGGACGGAATCTGGCCTTGCTCCGCCAAAGCGAACAGCAAGCGGGGCCCCGTAAGCATTAGCGCGTTAAGGGTGCCCAGGGCTGTGAGCATCGCCGCACCGGCAATAAAAGCCGCGCCCGCGGCTCCCAGAAACTGCTGACTCGCACTAGCAAGGGGCCGGTCGGAGGTGGCAAGGTCGGGTAGGGTGCCGATGCACACCGCTTGTACCAGCAGAAACAGGAAAGCCACCGTGGCTATAGCTATGAATAATGCAAATGGCACATTGCGCTGGGGCTGTTGAATTTCACCAGCAGGAATAGCCGCCACATCGAACCCCGAAAAGGTGAAGATGAGCAGTAGCACTGCCCCCGAAAAATTACCGTAGGTGGGCGGCACTGCAAAGGAAAAAGCCCCCCAATCAACAAAAAATAATCCCACAGCTGTAAACAGACCCAGCACTAGTAGCTTGCTGACAGTGAATATGTTATTAATTAGGGAAGCCGTACGCACTCCCACTAGGTTTATACAGGTGAGAACGACTATAATCCCCGTAATAAGGGCCGCTCGTTCAACCCCAGCCCCGGCCGCTGGCCAGAAGTAAGCTGCATAGTCAATAAACAGATTGCAGAGGGCGGCGAAGCTGGCCAGGCGAGAAATCCAAAGCAGCCAGCCTACTTCGAATCCTACCAAAGGGCCAAACACTTCTCGAGCATACAAATAAGGCCCCCCCGTGCCACTAAAACGGCTGCTGACCTCGGCAAAACACAAAATAATGAGCGTTACGATGGCCGCACTAACTACGTACGCCACCAAGCTATAAGCCCCAACCAGCGCATAGATTTTGGAGGGCAAACCCAGGATGCCGGCCCCAATGGTGATGTTGATAATCAGGGCGACGAAGTCCCAGCGCCGAATACCGCGCACGAGGTCTGGTCGGGAGGCGACCATTGGGGAGGAGGGCATGCAAAACGAAAAATGCAACGAAAAACGGGTCGCCGGGGCAACCACTACGCGGGCTCAAGCAGTTGCGGGGCAACAACAATAGAGGCGTTTTTCGATCAGCTTCAGGGGCAGCATGCAGGAGAAAGCAAAGAATTAATAGGCTTTTTTTAGCCAACTGTCAGGGCCTGATTTAGTAGCCGCTGGGAGGCAAATATAGGCAACGGAGCGCGTGGTGCAAGTTTTTGGCTTGATGGAGTTATTTAATCTGAAAACCGAGAGCGGGACTTGCAAACAATAAAATTTGCGTTTCTGAAAAACGCGTCTTTACCTTTACAGCATCAATTCTTTCCCATCGAAGGATTGTTTTTATACAGAGGCGTGGAGAGACAGGCTCGACGAAACGCCGGCAACCCCCAGCTTTGCTGGAACGGTGCCAAGTCCTGACCATATAAAAACAAAGTACCGTGAAAAGCTCCCCCAGTACCCCCGCTGCCTACTTCACCCGCCTGTCTTTACAGCATCGGTGTTGTATCATGTGTTGTTGTGCCATCTGTATGCAGATGGCCGGTATGGCCTGCTAAAGCGTTGGAAAGACTCTTTTTTTCCTGCTAACTCTCTACCGAGAAAGGTAGCTTAGCGCCGTCAGGCCGCTACGCCCGCCTGCATCTCATTGGCCGAGCTAGCAACCCATACCCGCCTGCCCGCCGCCCCCAAGCGTTCTACGCTTCGGGCCCCGGTGCTGCGTCGGCTCCCACCCCCAATTTTCTTGCACAAAACTGCCGCCGCTACCGCTGCAGTGCTGAGCCCTTCTGTGCACAAGCAGGGCCAGCCAAGAAAAAAGCTTGCGTCGATTACTAGCTGTTTCCGACGCGGTAGGGGAGAAAAACACACTGCTGCCCCTGACAATGCCACCTGCAAAACCCTGTCTGATACGGGGTGGTAGGGACGGCAGGGGGCAAAATGGAGCAGCCCAAGGGTCTATCCAATCTCAATCCTCGACTAGACTTTTCTCATGAAATCTTCTACTCTTTTAACTCTGCCGGCCGTCTTGCTGGCGGGCGCTACCACAGGGTTTGCGCAAACTGCTGCTGTCCAACCGGCGGCCCAAACCGTCAACGGAACCGTTACGGATGCTGCCGACCGAAGTCCGCTGCCGGGCGTGACGGTCATCATCAAAGGCACGACCACGGGCGCCTCCACCGACCCTGGGGGGCAATTTTCACTGCCTATTCCGGCTGAAGGCGCCACGCTCGTTATCACCGCCATCGGCTACGTACGGCAGGAAGTGCGCACCAAGGGCGGCGACCTGCGCGTGGCGTTGAAGTCTGACGTGCAGCAGCTCTCAGAGGTGGTAATAACAGGCTACAGCGAGCAAAACCGCAAATCTCTGACCAGCGCTATTTCCTCGGTAAAAGGCGATGCGCTCAAAGATGTGCCCGCTGCCAGCCCCGACCAGCTATTGCAGGGCAAAGCACCCGGCGTGCAGGTATCGGCCAACTCAGGGGTGCCGGGCGGCGGCATCTTTATCCGGGTGCGCGGCAGCAACTCGGTAAATGCCAGCAATGACCCGCTCTATGTGGTTGACGGCGTGTTTATTAACAATACCAACTTAATAGCTACGGGCCTCGGCAACCAAGTGTCTTCCAACCCGCTGGCCGACCTTAACCCCCAGGATATTGAGAGCATCGAAATTCTGAAAGACGCCAACGCCACGGCCATTTATGGCTCTCGGGGGGCAAATGGGGTGGTGCTTATCCGAACCAAGCGCGGCAAGGCCGGCGAGAAAACCCGCATCACTTTCGATACTTATCAGGCCGTATCCAAAGCCCCCAAGCAGTTCAAGCTGGCTTCTGGCCCGGAGGTGGCAGCCTTGGAAAACGAGCGGTTTCTGAACGACGGCGGCAACCCGGCGCTAGTGCCTTTCCGGTCGGTGGCGGAAGGCGGTCGGGGACTGCCGGAAGAGCAGCAAACCTATGACCGCCTCTCCGATGTGTTTCGCACGGCCCGCACCCAGAGCTACGAGGTGTCGGCGGCGGGTGGCTCAGACAAAACCCAATTCTACATCGGCGCTGGCTATTTCGATCAGGAGTCCATTGCAAGGCCCAGCAAGTTCAACCGCTTCAGCCTGCGCGTGAATCTTGATAACTCCGTGACTGACAAGGTGCGCATCGGCACGAGCACGGCCCTGACGCGCACCCAGCGCAACGTGAGCAGCAACGATAACAACCCCGTCGGAGTCATCAACTCGGCTTTGTTTCCGCGCACCAATTTACCAGTGTATAATCCCGATGGCAGCTACGCCAAATACGGCTCCTTCGACAACCATCAGGCCCTAATCGACAACCTAGACAACGACGCCGTGGGCACCCGCGTCATCTCGAACGTGTACGGCGAGTACCGCATTCAGCCGAATCTTACGCTACGAAGCAGTTGGAGCATCGACTTCAACGACATGTATGAGAACAACTTCAACAACACACTCATCTTGGCTGGTCAGCCCCGCGGTACGGCCTCGTCTTTCCTGTCCCGTGACATTACGCTGCTGAATGAGCAGACGCTGAACTACTCAGTCAACATCGGCGAAAATCACTTCCTGCAGGCCTTGGTGGGCAATACGCTTCAGCGCAACACCTTTCAGCGCACGACCCTCGCGGGCCAGCAGTTCCCCGGCAACGACCTGCCCACGATTGCCTCTTCGGCCACCCAAACGGGCTCATCGGCTCGCTCCCAGGCTGGTTTAGTGTCCTTTTTTGGTAAAGCAACTTATTCCTTTAAAGAGCGCTACACAGTCGACGTAAGCTTGCGGGCCGACGCTTCATCGCGCTTCGGCGCCGACAACCGCTGGGGCTATTTTCCCGCCGTTGGGCTGGGCTGGCGCTTAGGGGAGGAAAGCTTTATTCAGAACCTGAATGTGTTTGAGGAGTTGAAGCTGCGTGCTAGTGTAGGCCGCACTGGCAACCAAGCCGGCATTAGCGACTTCGCGTCGTTGGGCCTCGTGCAAGGCGGCGCCAACTACCTCGATTTGCCCGGCACTACGCCTTTGCAGCTCGCCAACCCCAACCTGAGCTGGGAAAGCACCGAGCAGTGGAACGTGGGCTTGGATGCAGCGGTGCTGCAAAACCGCTTGATACTAGAGCTGAATTACTACGATAAGTACACTTCGGGCCTGCTGCTGAATGTGCCGGTGCCGCGCAAAACTGGCTTCTCGTCGGTAGTCGAAAACTACGGCGCCGTCAGCAATAAGGGTGTGGAACTGCAAGTAACGGCCAACTGGCTGCCCAAGGCGGCGGTGCAATGGAGCACTACCTTCAATATCGCCCGCAACGTGAATAAGGTCGAGAAGCTGGCTGCCCCGATTACGGCCGGTTCGCGCGATATTTTCCGGCTAGAAGAAGGTCAATCACTGTACTCCTTCTGGCTCTATAAGCAAACCCGCGTGAATCCCGAAAACGGCGACGCCGAGTACGAAGACGTGAACGGCGACGGCGCCATCACCGTGGCCGACCGCCAGCTGGTGGGCACCGCCTGGCCCGACTTCTTCGGTGGCCTCACCAACTCCGTGAATTACAAAGGCTTTGATTTGGGCTTCACGCTGAACTTCGAGCGGGGGGCAAAAATCATGAACATGAACCGCTTCTTCCTCGTGCACGGCGGCACCCAGAGCAACATTGGTTACCTCGCCAACCAACTCGACCGCTGGCAGCAGCCCGGCGACCAAACCGATATTCCGCGCCTAACCACCAACCCGGCTAGCAACAATTATGGCGGCGTAGTCCAAAACCTAAGTGACCGCTACCTCGAAGACGGCTCTTTCCTACGCCTGCGCACCTTGTCGCTGGGCTACACTGTGCCGAAGGAGGTCGTTGCCAAAACTCGTCTGAACTCGTTGCGCCTCTACGTGCAAGCCGCTAACCTGTTCACTATCACGCCTTACTCCGGCCTCGACCCGGAAGTAAATTCCCAGGGCGGCGTAGCCAATACCAAAAACTTCGACTGGGCCACCGTGCCCCAGCCCCGCACCTTCCAGGTGGGTCTCACCGTCGGACTCTAAGCTTTTACTTGCCATGAAACATACTCTATATCGCCTCTTATTTGCGACACAGGTTGCGGCTGTTAGCCTTAGCCTCTCGTCGTGCAACGACCTGCTGGAGCCCCAGCCGGTACAGCAACTGCCCGCCGACCAAGCCATCACCGACGCCGGCAGCGCCCGTGCCGCCACCATAGGCGCCTACGATCGGGTGCAAGCGTACTACCAACTCAACTGGCCGGTGCTGGGCTTTTTGCCCGGCGAGAATGTGCGCTTTAACGGAACGCTCAACCAGTTTTTGCAGATCGATCAAAACCAGCTTAGCGCCGACAATGTGCTGATTACAGAAGCCTGGACGCAGATGTATCAGGCGGTGAACGTTGCCAATAACTTACTGGCGGCGGTGCCCAATGTGAACGACCCGCTGCTGCCCGCTGCCGAGAAAAACCAGCTGTTGGGCGAAGCCCATTTCCTGCGGGCGCTGGTGTATTTTGATCTGGGTCGGGGCTGGGGCGGCGTGCCTTTAGTCCTGACGCCAACCCGCACCAAGGAAAACGGCAAAGGCATCGGCCGCAGCACCCTCGCTCAAACGTACGACCAGGTGCTGGCTGATCTTACCCAAGCCGAGACATTACTGCCTGATGGCACCACGCGCAACCGCGCCGTGAAAGCTACTGCCCGCGCCCTGCGCGCCCGCCTGCACCTCTACCGTCAGCAGTATGCTGAGGCTGAAACCTATGCCACCCAGGTTATTGGCAGCGCTAATTACAGCTTGGTGACGCCTTACCGGGCCATTTCTACAGCGCCGTTTCTGAGTCGGGAATCGGTGTTGGAACTCACCTTCAGCAATTCCGATCCGAACACCATGTGGAATAACTGGTTTCCGAGTGCGCTTGGGGGGCAATTTAATTTCCAACCGGTGCCCGCGGCAATTGCTTTGCTTAACGACCCAACTGTGGGGGGCAATCGTTCGGCGCTGCTGGCCACGACCACTATTGCGGGCAGCCCCGTCACCTATGGCAATCTGTACAGCCGCTCCGCCCAGCGCGACGACCCTAGCTACGTGCTCCGTCTGGCTGAGCAATACCTCATTCGCTCCGAAGCCCGCGCCCGCCAAGGTAAGCTAACGCAGGCCTTAGCTGATCTAAACGCCGTGCGAGCCCGTGCCGGCGTGCCCGCCAGCACCGCCGCTACTGCTGAGCAATTGCTACTAGCCATCGAAAATGAGCGCCGTGTAGAGTTTGCCTTTGAGGCTGACCGGTGGTTTGATCTCGTGCGCACCGGCCGCGCTGGCGTAGTGCTCGGCGTCTCGGACCAGCGCCGCTGGCTATTCCCATTGCCCTTTAATGATCTGGTAGCTGATCCTGATTTAGAGCAGAATCCAGGGTACTAAGTGATTACAGTGTTAAAAATGGCAGTCAAGCAGAAGCAAAAGGGCGGTCATGCAGAGCAAAGCGAAGCGAAGCATTTCGCGTGCTGAGGTTGCCAAAGTAACTCTAACGGCAGAGCGAGATGCTGCGCTGTCGCTCTGCATGACCACATAGATAAATAGCATAATTAGCTATTCATCCGCGCCTGCATCTTTTCTTCCAATCTCCACATCCATGATCAAAACATATTTTTCGGCGGCGCTGCTCACGTTAGGCTTAACCCTGGCAACGCCAGCCGCGGCCCAAAACTCCTACTTTTTCCCTGCGGCCCCAGCGGGCTCCTTCGACCCCGCCATCCCCACGCCTGAGAAGTTTCTGGGTTATCCTATCGGTTCTCACTACACCCGCACCGACCAGATTGTGGCCTACCTGCGGGAGCTGGACCGGGTGTCGGACAAGGTGAGCCTGCGGGTTCTGGGCAACACGTTTGAGGAGCGGCCTCAAGTGGTAGCTACCATTACCACGGTGGCTAACCAGCAGAACCTGGATCAGCTGCAGAAACAGCGCCGCGCCCTCGTAGACCCCAGCCAGCCCGCGCCCGACTACAAGCGCCTGCCAGTGATTATCAGTCTCAACTACGGCGTGCACGGCAACGAAAGCTCTAGCTCCGAAGCCGCCTTGCTTACAGCTTATTACCTCACAGCTTCTACTAGCCCCGAAACTCAGCAGTGGCTGGAGCAGTCAGTTATCACGATCGACCCACTGGAAAACCCTGACGGCCGCGACCGGGCCTCGCACTGGTATGACCAGAATAAATCGTGGCCGCCCGTGACCGATCCGCTCGACCGGGAGCACACCGAAGCTTGGCCGGGTGGCCGCACCAACCATTTCTATACCGATCTAAACCGAGATTGGCTGCCGCTGACCCAGCCTGAGAGTCGAGCCCGCATGGCGTTTCTGCACGAGTGGTACCCCAATGTGATGATCGACTTTCACGAAATGGGCACCAACAGCACGTACTATTTCGAGCCCACCAAGCCCTTAAGCACCGAAAACGACCTGATTCCGCGCGCTACCTACGAGGTGCTGAACGTGCATCTGGCCAAGTATCACGCTCAAGCCTTGGATAAGCTCGGCGCTTTGTACTGGACCAAAGAGCAGTTCGACAACCTGTCGCCTATCTACGGCTCTACCTATCCCGATTTTCAGGGCGGGGTGGGCGTCACGTTTGAAGTAGGGAAATCCAATGGACTGGCCCAGGAAGGCACCAATGGCGTCGTAACGTTTCCCTTTACGATCCGCAGCCACGTGGCTACTGGATTGGCTACCGTGCGCGGGGCCGTGGAGGAAAAAGAGCTGTATTTGCGCCATCAGCGCGATTTTTTCGCCTCGGCGCTGACTTCTGCCAAGAAGTTTCCGACCAAAGCTTACGTGTTCGGGAGCGCCCAGGACGAGACGTTGACTAACCGCTTCCTTGACCTACTCTTGCAGCATAAAATTCAGGTGCATGAGCTGGGCAAAACCGTCACGCTAGACAAGCAGACTTTCGAAAAAGGCAAGACCTATGTGGTGCCCACCGCTCAGCCCCAATATCGCATTGTTAACTCCCTGTTTGAGGAGGTAACTACGTTTCACGATAGTGTATTCTACGACGTAACAGGCTGGAGTCAAGCCCATGCCTATGGCCTGCCCGTGAGCAAGCAGAAAAATACGTCGTTGGTGCAGGGTGCGCCCATTGCAGCTTCTAAAGTGCTGGCCGGCAACGTGCTGGGGGGTAAAAGTAGCTACGCCTATCTCTTGCCCTGGACCGATTACAATGCCCCAAAAGCCTTGGTAGCCTTGCAACGGGCAGGCGTCACCGCTAAAGTTGCTTTCAAGCCCTTCCGTGCTGGTTCAGCTTCTCAACCCACCGACTTTGGCTACGGTACCGTAGTTGTGCCCGTGGCGGGTCAGAAGCTGCCGGCCGATTCGGTGTTTCAAATTCTAGATAGAGTGAGTAAGCAGGCTCAGGTTACGTTTACGAGCGTGACTACCGGGTTTAATTTGGGCGGTATCGATCTGGGTTCTAATAATGTGCGCACGGTGCCAGAAACCAAAGCCGCGCTGCTCGTGGGCGCGGGCACGACTGCTTCGGAGGTGGGAGAAGCGTGGTTTGTGGCCAGCCAGCAACTTGGGCTACCGCTAAGTAAGCTGGAGCTAAGCAACGTAAGCCGGGCGCCGCTGGGCCGCTATACCAGTCTAGTGCTTGTGGGGGGCAATTATGGAGTGCTGGACAAAGTGACCGTGGACAAAATCCGGCGTTGGGTGCAGGAAGGAGGCACGCTTATCACGCTGAAAAACGCTTCCGAATGGGCAATTAAGCAAGGCATCGTCAAGGAGAAGCTGCTGATTCCGGCCAATGGTGGCTGGGCCGATACTACCGCTGCCCGCACAGCCAGCACGGCCCCGGCTAACGCGGGCAAGAAGACGAAGGAAACCGCCAGTACATCCACTCCAGGTTCGCGTCGAACCGATTTTGTAAACCAGGAGCACGAAGGCACCCGCGCCATTGCCGGCTCCATCTACCGCACCGATGTAGACCTGACCAACCCCATCGCCTTCGGCCTCACCGATCGGCGCCTGTATGTGTTTCGCAACGGCACTACCTTCCTGCGGCCCAGCCGCAACCCGTACGCCACGGTGGCTCAGTACACAGCCACGCCGCTAGTGAGCGGCTACGTATCGAAAGCTAACCTTAAGCAGATCAGCAACTCGGCGGCCATTGTGGTGAGCCGGGTAGGAGCCGGCCGCGTCGTGCTCTTCGCCGACGACCCCAACTTCCGTCACTACTGGCACGGTACGGCCCGCTTGTTCACCAACGCCCTGCTGCTGGGGCCTCTGCTTAATTTACCTGAAGGCCCGGCCGCTATTTCAGCGGAGGAAGAGTAAGCCTCACTGCTTATAAATGGCGGGAGTAAAGCCAATTCTCACAAGACAAAAAAGCCCCCCACAACTGATCGTGGGGGGCTTTTTTTGTCTTGTGAGAATTGAAAGTAAGCTGTATAGGCGCAACATTTTGCCTCTTGTCATTGAACGACTGGAGCAGCGCAGTTAACAACTAATGGAGAAATTTTAGATATCACAACTTCAGCACCCGAAGGTCAGCGAAACTAACGACGAGACGCGAAATATTGCGTCTCTACGCTGTACAACAGCTGTGCTATTAGCGCTTTGCTCGCTCATACTGCACGGGCCAGGCCAAGTTCACGTCGAGTTTTTGGGCCGCATGCAGCGGGAAATAAGGGTCGCGCAGAAACTCACGGGCCAGCAGCACCAGATCAGCTTGTCCGCTGGCCAGAATTTCCTCGGCCTGCTCAGCCGTGGTGATAATGCCGACGGACCCAGTAAGCATTCCCGTTTCCTGCCGAATGCGCTCAGCAAATTCCACCTGATAACCAGGCCCGGCCGGAATCTTAGCATCCGGAACATTGCCCCCCGTAGAAGCATCCACTAGGTCCACGCCGTGGTTTTTTAGCTCCCGAGCCAACGCCACTGAATCCTCGATGGTCCAGCCGCCCTCCACCCAATCGGTGGCCGAAATTCGCACAAAGATTGGGTACTCGTCGGGCCAGTTCTCGCGGACGGTGTCCGTTACTTCTAGCAATAGCCGGATGCGGTTTTCAAAGGAGCCGCCGTAGGCATCGGTTCGCTGGTTGCTTAGAGGCGAGAAGAACTCGTGCAGCAAGTAGCCGTGGGCCCCATGAATCTCGATAACCTTGAAGCCAGCCTGAAGGGCTCGCTTGGTTGCCGCCCGAAAATCATCCTTTACTTTTTGCAACCCAGCGTCATCCAGCGCCAGCGGCGACGGGTCGGTAGGGCGGAAGGGCAGAGCGCTGGGCGCTACGGTCTGCCAGCCCCCATCGGCGGGCGCTACCGGCTGGTTGCCTTTCCACGGGCTACTGACGCTGGCTTTGCGGCCCGCGTGGGCGAGCTGAATGCCAGGGACTGCGCCCTGAGCGCTGATAAAGGAAGTAATGCGCTGCAAGCCAGCGATATGCTCGTCCTTCCAAATACCCAGATCATCGGGCGTAATCCGGCCCTCGGGCGACACGGCCGTAGCTTCAAATATGATCAAACCGGCCCCACCCACGGCCCGGCTGCCCAAATGCACCAAGTGCCAATCATTAGCAAACCCGTCCTCCGACGAGTACTGACACATAGGCGAAACCACAATGCGGTTTTTTAGCTCAATTTCCCGCAAACGAAGCGGACTAAATAGTGTAGCAGACATAGTTAACTCTTGTAGAGATGCATAAAAAAGTCCCCCAGGATAAGTAGAAAGACAGTATGTTGATTGAGTTTGTGAAAAGAAGTCCGAATAAGACCTCTCCAGGCGTTTTTGTTTGCGGAGAAATCAGATTGAGACGGTTGCCACTAGACTAAAAAAGCCTTTTAGCGGTCATGCAGAGCAAAGCGAAGCATCTCGCTCGCGGTCGTGGGATAAGTAATGCAGTCGTCAGCACGCGAGATGCTTCGCTTTGCTTTGCATGACCGTCATTAGTTATAGCCGTCTTTTGTGCAGCCTGTACATCTGGGGGCTTTTTTATCCTAAAATTTCCTCAATTGTGCTCAGCTGCTCCGCGCTAAACTCAGGGCTTCGCAGACACTGCAACGAATCTTGGAGCTGCGCGGGGCGGCTGGCGCCGATGAGCACTGACGTCACGCGCGGATCTTTCAGCACCCAGGCCAGAGCCATTTGAGCCAGACTTTGGTTGCGCTCCTTGGCCAGCTGGTGCAAGCGACTTATCCGATCGAGGCGCTCGGGCGTCAGCTGGTCTTCCTTGAGCGATGGGCTGCCCCGCCCAGCACGCGAGTCGGCTGGAATAACGTGCAGGTACTTATCGGTCAGCAGGCCTTGGGCCAGGGGCGAGAACGGGATGCAGCCTACGCCTTCCGTTTCCAGCAAGTCGAGTAAGCCATCTTCCACCCAGCGCTCAAACATGGAGTATTTGGGCTGATGAATCAGGCAGGGCGTACCCAAGTCACGCAGCATCTTGATGGCTTGTTCGGCCTCGGCGGTGCGGTAATTGGAGATGCCCACGTACAGGGCTTTGCCCTGGCGCACGATAAGGTCGAGGGCGGCCATGGTTTCCTCCAGGGGCGTTTCGGGGTCGGGGCGGTGGTGGTAGAAGATGTCCACGTAGTCCAGCTTCATGCGCCGTAGGCTCTGGTCGAGGCTGGAAACCAGGTATTTCTTGGAGCCCCAGTCGCCGTAGGGGCCGTCCCACATGGTGTAGCCGGCTTTGGTGGAGATGATCAGCTCGTCGCGGTAGGTCCGAAAATCCTCTTTTATAATGCGGCCAAAGTTGGTTTCGGCCGTGCCGGGCGGCGGACCGTAGTTGTTAGCCAAATCGAAGTGCGTCACGCCGTGGTCGAAGGCTAGGCGTAGGGTAGCGCGGAAGTTGTCGAGCACATCCACGTCGCCAAAGTTCTGCCACAGCCCCAGCGACACGGCCGGCAGCTTAAGGCCGCTACGGCCACAGCGCCGGTATTGCATGGTGGACGTATAGCGCTCAGGTTTGGCCACGTAGGTCATACAGCAAAAGTGAAAGTGAATAAAATCAGCTCCGGTGCGGGAAGGTAGCTGGTTTGCGGGTTCGAAGAAACCCGGTCAAGTGCCTCCAAAAAGCCCCCCAGCAAGTGACAATACGCAATGGGCGGCCTTTGCACGACACTGATGGCTCGGGTGATTGATAATTTTGGTGCCGTCGTTTACAACCACCCGGCGAATAACGCGTCCTTCCCCGGCTTACCCAACCCTTAGAAATCTGCGCTGCGTTTAAAACAAAGCCAGCTAACTTGGTTGTGTAGGCACATTACTCACCTAACTATCTAAAACCGTATGCAGACCTCCTCTCCCAAATTCCTGCTCCTCTTTGTCTGGATTATGCTGCTGTTTACCGGCAGCGCTGTCGCCCAGACGACCAAAGCGCCGGAAGACAAAAGCAAGCGCCCCAGTCCGCCCGCAACCGTATCAACAACGGTCGGCGACGCCAAAATCACCATCAACTACAGCCGCCCTTCCATGAAGGGACGCAAGATTTTCGGTGAGCTGGAGCCCTACGGCAAGGTGTGGCGCACCGGTGCTAACGAAGCCACCACGTTTGAAACCTCCAAAGCCGTCACCATCAATGGGCAGGCGCTGCCCGCCGGCAAGTATGCCCTGTTCACCATCCCCACAGAGCAGGAGTGGACCATCATCTTCAACAAAACCGCCGATCAGTGGGGCGCCTACAAGTACGACGAAAAGCAGGATGCCCTGCGCGTAAAAGTGAAGCCCACCAAAACCGCTCAACCCGTAGAGCAATTCACCATGACGGCCGATAAAGCCGGTACCGTAACTATGGCCTGGGAAAACACCCAAGCCGCCTTCAAAGTAGGCAGCGGCGCAAAGGCTCAGCTGTAGTCTTTGCTTAAAAACGAATCGGCTGCCGTTCTTGCTCAGGAAGCAGGAGCGGCGGCCGATGTGTTTATTAGTATGAAAGTTTGAGAATCTGTTTTTGGCCCTTTGTGCAATTTTTTGAATAATTATAAATAGGTTTTGTTAACGTGCTTTATTTTATCGTTGACATAGATAACAGTGTAACTCAGGACGTAAAATAATATGTTCTAATGCTACATCTATTATTTCATTGATGCTGTCATTATTACTCTGTAAACGACTGTATTTAAACCAAGTAGTACTTCTTCCATAAATGACACCTAGGCTATCTAACTCATAGAGTAGGGTGCCACCGTCTTCAGGTGCATAGAAATCGCTAGTGTACACATCAATAAAATGCCTCCTTTCGCCCAGGGCAAAATTAAAGTAAGCAATTAATGTGTCTTTAGGATTATGACGCTTAATCTGTTCAACTTTTATGTACTCAGTGTCCGCTTTAGAAATAGTTGGGCTTGTGTAAAAAAATACGATTTCTTTTTTCTCTTTATCGATAAGCTTATCACAACTAATTAAACAGCTCGCAACAAGTAGATAAGTAATAGCTCTATAAGAAGAATTCATATGAAGTATCTCAAGCTATTATCAATAGTAAAGCCTACGCCTGCGCTTCCCCCAACACTTCCTCGACCCAGCCCTTACCCCATTCTTCCAACTCCTGCTCCGTCCAGAGCTGCGGATAAAAGATGCGGCGCTGGAACTTGGGGGGCAAATATTTCTTCCAATTGGTGCCGCCCGTCGCGGCAATAGCGGTGGGGTCGCGCTCCAGGTAGCGCACGGCCGATTTGTAATGCATCAGGGGCCAGTTCACGTTCACGTTGGCGTCGAGCTGGCGCAGGGCGCGCACTAGGCGCGGGTGGCGCTGATCTTCGGCGGGCAGGCGCTCCAATACCGTCCACACGTTGCGGGTGCGGTAGTGGGCGGCGTGGTTGTGGAGAGTTTGGGTGTACTTTTCTTCAAACTGAATCAGTGTCAGGGCTTTCGCGCCCGATTCTTCAATGGTAGCGCCGGCTTTCCAGTAGATGCAGCCCATCAGCTCGTCGTGGGCGGCGGCTTCGCCCAGCAGGCGGCGCTTCTCCTTATCTACCAGGTTATCGAGGGAAGTAGAAGCCAGTTCAATCATGCGGTACTGCACCGATTGAAAACCCGAAGCCGGCATCAGGGCCATGCGGAACTGCAGAAACTGCTGCTTGTCCATGCCGTCCACCATCACGTCGAACGAGTCGATCAGGTTCTCGAAGTAGCGGTTGATGCGGTTGATGCGCAGCACCAACTCGCCCACGGTGGGCTGCTTCAGCTCGCCCATCTGCTCGTACTCGCAAAGGCAAAGCTTGAAATACAACTCCGTGATCTGGTGGTACATGATGAAAATGCGCTCGTCCGGAATCTGGGTGAGCGGGCGCTGTAGGCTCAGCAGGGTGTCGAGCTCGATGTAGTCCCAATAGTTGACGTAGTCGGCGTAAAACAGGCCTTCGAGGTAGGAGGCTAAATCTTGACCGTCAGCGGTATACTTGGCTTGCAGACGTCGCAACTGCTCAAGCACTTGGGGGGAGAATTCGGATTGTATGGGGGGCGTTTCCATAGAAGAGATAGCAGCGAAGAAGACGCAAAGAACGAAAAACCCTCCGAAAGCTGCCTAGTCAAGCAACCCCAGCGGCCCTAGCGGTATCTATACGCACAAGGCCTAAAATGCCCCCCAGCTGGCTCGGTTTGCACTGGGTAATTCAAACGTTGCTTTCCCGGCTGAAACATCTACTTTTACCGCTATTATGGCCGAGAAAAGCAGCATTTTTGATATGATTGGGCCGGTAATGATTGGGCCTAGCAGCTCACACACGGCCGGAGTGGTACGCATTGCAAGCGCCGCAATTCGCATTCTGGGGTCGTTGCCCACCCACGCCACCATTACGTTCTACAATTCCTTCGCCCGGACCTACGAAGGCCACGGCTCCGACCGCGCCATTGTGGCCGGTTTGCTGGGCTACGCCACTGATGATAAGCGCATCCGAGACGCCTTCGACCACGCCAAAGAATCCGGCCTCCAATACACGTTTCAGAGTGTTGGCAACGCTTCCACCATGCACCCCAACACGATAAAGCTGCAGTTGCGTGATGAGCGCACGGGCCATGCCACGGAGGTTATAGGCCAGAGTCGGGGTGGGGGCGTCATTCGTATTGTAGAGGTTGATGGCTTCCCGGCCGACTTCTCTGCCTCTCTGCACACCCTCATCGTGGACGCCGACGACCGGCAAGGCTCTATTGCCTTCATTGCCTCCGTCATTGCCCACGATGACTGCAACATCGCTACCATGTTCGTTTCGCGCAAAGGTCGCAACGATGTGGCTCGGCAGTTCATAGAAATGGATTCCGGTATCAAGCCAATTACGCTTGAGTATCTGCGCCAGCTTAGCTGGGTGCACCAAGTTACCTACATCCCCACTATCGATTAATAGCGCTATGACCCTGAAGTTGGGTGATGCTCGATCTTCTTTATCGTCACTTAGTACGATTCTCAAATTAAGGTAGATCGGTACCTTGTGTTGCATAGTACCTTTTGTTATATTTGACCGGTGTTTGTCTGCAAACCGCGTTTTGGCTGACGTTCCCAGTTCCCGTTGTTCTGAAATCTTCAGTTTTAAAAGACTAAAAACCATGAAACCAACTCGTACTCCGCTTTTCTGCCGCGTGGCTGCCGTAGGCGTGGGAACCTGGTTACTGTTGGCTGCGCCAGCCTTGGCCCAAACCACTACGCCCGCCCAGCCGCCTGCTGGCACCATGGCTGCCCCAGTGCCCAGCGGCCCCTGGACGCTACAGCGCGCCGTGGACTACGCCGTCCAAAACAACCTGACGGTGCGTCAGAGCATCTTGTCGTCGCAGCTTACAGATGCTGACCTGCGCCAGAGTCGGGCGGCCATGCTACCGACGGCCAATGCCAGTGGCACCCAGGTTTGGAACTACGGTACGAGTGTTAACCCGCTGACATTCGAATTCCAAAACCAGACGACGCGGGCCAATAACTTCTCGGCCAACTCGCAGCTTACCGTGTTTTCGGGTTTTCAGATTCGGAATACCATTAAGCGCAACGTGCTCGATTATCAGGCCAGCCTAGCCGACATCGAGCAGGCTCGCAACGACTTGTCGTTGGATGTAGCGGCGGCGTTTCTGCAGTTGGTGCTAAATCAGGAGCTGGTACGCACCAATGAGCTGCGCATGAACACCACCCAGCAGCAGGTAGATCGTACCAAGAAACTGCTCGCCGCAGGTAGCGTAGCCGAAAGCAATCTGCTCGATACGCAAGCCCAGCTGGCTTCCGACGAGTTGAACCTGGTGACGGCTCAAAATCAGCGCGATATTTCGCGCCTGCAGTTGGCTATCCTGCTCAATCTGGACCCCAACAGCGCAGCCAATTTGCAGATTCAAACGCCTGAGCTGCCCGATCCGGATGAGCAAGAACAGCTTTCCCTCGACCCAATCGGCGTGTATCAGACGGCCCAAGGGTTTCTACCTCAAGTGAAGGCCGCTGACCTACGCGTGCAAAGCTCCATTCGGGGCGTCGACATAGCCCGGGGGGCTTATTATCCGCGCCTGTTTTTCGGCGCCAGCGTCTTCTCCGGTTTCTCCTCGGCGCGGCAGTCACGCGTGCTTACCGGCGACTCTACCGACGCCGGCCGTCTGCCCGTGTTTCAGTTTGACCCCCTGACTGGGCAGCCGCAGCTTACAAACTTTGCTGTGCTCACACCCAGACAGCCTAGATTCAATGTTTTAGAACCCAACTTTAGCAACCAGCTGAAAGACAACCTGGGCCGGGCGCTGCAGTTTACGCTGCAAATCCCCATTCTAAACGGACTGCAGGTTCGCACCAATGTGCAGCGCTCCCAGATTGCAGTGAAGCAAGCCGAGTTGCGGGCAGCCCAAACCCGTTTGCAACTCCAACAAACCATTCAGCAGGCTTACGCCGACGCCGTGGCGGCTCAGCGCCGTTTTGGATCAGCCAAGCGGCAGGTAGAAGCGCTGAATACCGCGTACAAAAACGCCGAGATCCGCTTCAATAATGGTTTGCTTAACGGTACGGAGTTCAATATTGCTAAGAATAACCTCAACGGGGCCGAGTCGAGCATGATTCAGGCGAAGTACGAATTTATCTTCCGCCGCAAAGTGTTAGACTTCTACCAGGGCAACCCACTTACCCTGTAAACCCTGAGGCGAGTGGTGCAACCGGTGAAAAATGCCCCCCAGCGGTATTTAGAACCAAGCACTAATTCAGATTGCACTATACCATCGCGCCCTACGGCTGCTTCTTTGCTTATAATTCGATTTCTTTGCTTTCGCTTTCTCTCTTTCCCTTGCTGGAATTCTTTTTTCAAACATGAAAAATAACCGCTTACTGTACATTCTGCTGGGCGTACTGGTCATAATGATAACCGGTTTTGTAGTGGCCAAAAAGCAGGGTTGGATAGGCCAGCCGGCGGGAGTCGAGGTGATTACAGCTAAGGCCGGACCAGCCGATATCGTGGAGAAGGTGAGCGCCTCTGGGAAGCTGCAGCCCGAGACAGAAGTAAAAATTTCACCCGACGTATCCGGCGAAATCACGGAGCTATATGTAGCCGAAGGTGATTCAGTAAAAAAAGGCCAGCTATTGCTGCGTATCCGGCCTGATAACTATCTGGCTATGGTGAATATGCAGTCGGCTTCGGTAAATACTCAGCGTGCTAATGTGGGCCAGACCCAAGCCCGGTTGCAGCAGTTACTCGCCAACGCTAAGCAAACCGAACTGGCTTTTCGCCGCAACGCATCGCTGTACAAGCAAAAAGTGATTTCTCAAGCTGATTACGAGGCAAGTAAAGCCGCCTACGACGCCAGCCAGGAGGAAGTAAACAGTGCTCGTCAGAGCATCCGGGGAGCCCAGTCGGGCGTGGCAAGTGCCCAAGCTTCGCTGGATGAAGCCCGTCGCAACCTAGAGAAGACCACCATTTACGCGCCGGTAAGCGGCACTGTAAGCAAGCTCAATGTAGAGCGCGGCGAGCGGGTAGTGGGTACCTCGCAAATGGCGGGTACGGAAATCATGCGCATCGCCGACCTAAACTCGATGGAGGTGCGCGTAAACGTAAACGAAAACCAGATTATCGACGTGAACCTGGGCGACTCGGTAAACGTGGACGTGGATTCTTACGCAAACAAGGATGAGAAATTTCGGGGTATCGTAACTAGTGTGGCCAATACGGCCAAAGACGCGCTGACGGCCGAAGCCGTTACGGAGTTTGAGGTGCGTATCCGGATGTTGCCCGAGTCGTACCAGCACCTAGTACGCAAGGTAGGCGGCCGCACCATCGTGCCTTTCCGCCCTGGCATGACGGCCTCCGTCGACATCGTTACCGACCGTAAAAACGACGTTCTAAGCGTGCCGCTCAACGCCGTAACCACCAAAACAGATAGCACCGCTGCTGGGGCTGAGAAATCTAAAGGTCCTACGGTGCGCGTAGGCCGCGGTTCCAGAAGTGCGCCCGAGGAAACGGCCAAAACTGCGCCCACCGATGTGCAGGAGGTTGTGTTCGTAATTCGTGATGGCAAGGCTGTGATGGTGCCCGTTAAGACAGGTATTAGCGATATAACCAACATCGAAATTGTGAGTGGCCTGAAAGCGGGCGATGTAGTGGCCAGCGGCCCGTACGCTACGGTGCATAAGAAGCTGAAGGACGGCGCCATAGTAGTGGTAAAGGACGCCAAGACCATCAATAAAGCAGCTCTGAAAGAAGAGGTAGCTGATGCTAACTAAGGGACGTTAACAAGCCATTCGGCGAACGAATGAGAGGCTGGGGGGCATTTTTTGCACCGGCCTCTCATTTTTTTTGGCTAAACTCGGCCTTGCGAGAGGATTTTGCCCCCAGACCATTGCTTTCAGGCGGTGGTCCGGCTTGGGTTGTTCAAAAGAGTGAGGGCGCAATACCGTCTTCCTACAAGTTTATTTGGTGGAAAAAATAGCGATGATTGGCGGCGGCTCTTGGGCTACCGCACTAACGAAAATACTGTCGGAAAACGGGGCGCAGGTGGGCTGGTGGCTTCGCTCGAAAGACGATGTGCAACACTTGCTGCGCACGCGGCATAATCCGCGCTACCTCTCCTCGGTGGCTTTCGACTTGAGCCGCGTTTTTCCCTCCACCGACTTGAAGGAAGTGGTGGAAGAAGCCGACTGGCTGGTGCTGGCCGTGCCTGCGGCCTTTGTGCAGGGAGCGCTCGACAAACTTGACCGCGACGCTCTGCGCGATAAACGCGTCATTTCGGCCATCAAAGGCATGATTCCGGGCAAAAACGTGCTGGTAACGGACTACGTAGCCGAGCGCTTTCGGCTTGATGTGGAGCAGCTTGGCGTAGTGGCTGGCCCTTGCCACGCCGAGGAAGTGGCCCTCGAAAAACAAAGCTACCTCACCATCGGTGGCCCCGACCTGGAACTAGCTGAGGACTTCTGCCAGATGCTGCGCAACCGCTATGTGAAAGCGCACCCCGCTATCGACCTCGACGGCATTGAGTACTGTGCCGTCATGAAAAACATCATTGCGCTAACCTGCGGCATTGCCCACGGCTTGGGCTACGGCGACAACTTTCAGGCGGTGCTGGTGAGCAATGCTGTGCAGGAAATTCGCCGCTTTCTCTACGCCCTCAGCCCCAACCAGCGCGACCTCAGCGCCAGCGCCTACCTCGGCGACCTGCTAGTCACAGCTTACTCTCAGTTCTCCCGCAACCGCACCTTCGGCAACATGGTAGGCCGCGGCTACAGCGTAAAGTCGGCGCAGATGGAAATGAATATGGTGGCCGAGGGCTACTATGCTGTCAAGAGCATTTATGAGTTGAACAAGAAGCTAAAGGTGAGCATGCCCATCACCAACGCCGCTTATCACGTGCTCTACGAGAAGATTTCGCCAGCCGTGGAGCTGGAGATTCTGAAGGAGAAATTTAAATAAGATGAAGCTGGTGGCGGATTTACGGCTGAGTGTAGTAATGACAACAAAAATGAAAGGCATAGGGTAAAGTTATCTTACCGATGAATTAAACCAACATACAATATGGGAACCTGGGGCTACTACAACTTCGACAACGACGCAGCGGCCGACTTCGCCGCTGATTTTCGCGACAATCACAGTGAAGTAACCTTACTAGAAGCTTTGGTGGCCGTGGCTGAAGAAGAGGAAACGATTGAGGGCGATGCAGCCTGTGAAGCTTTAGCCGCCGCCGAAATTGTAGCGGCCATTTTGGGTAAGCCCTCCCGCGACTTCCCCGCCGACCTGATTCCCATTATTGTAAAGCTGGACGCCAGCGAAAGTGCCGATTTGCGCGATCTGGCGCAGCAGGCAGTGCAGGCTATTACCGCCAACTCTGAACTACAACAGATGTGGTCCAAGAATGAGGCTGCCGCCGATTGGCAGCAGGTACAGCAGGATCTGCTGCAGCGTCTAACCTAGGGTAGCGCATGAATTGGCTGTTGCTTGCCGTCATTACGGCCTTCTGTTTTGGCTTGTACAACTTCTTCATCAAACTCGCCTCAGGTAGTATTCACCAGATGGCCGGCGCTGTGCTTCTGCAACTTGTGGCGGCGGCGGTAGGGGGCATTTTGCTGCTTTATATCAAGACGTCGACCAAGCAAGTGGTGGGCATTACCCAAACGGGCGTGCTGTATTCCTGCTTGGCCGGTTTGAGTGTAGGATTAGCCGAAATCCTGACGTTTTATGTGTTCACGAAAGGCGCGCCCGCTTCTGTCGGAACGCCCGTGATTATCGGCGGCTCGGTGGTCGTAGCGGCCTTGCTAGGGTGGCTAATGCTACGCGAGCAGCTTTCGCTAGGCCAAGTGATGGGCGTAGGACTCATTGTAGTCGGCGTAGCTCTGTTAGCCCGCGGGCATTAACATTCTACATATTAACGATTCAGCTAAGCCAAAAGAACGTCATGCAGAGGCGGCGCCGAAGCATCTCGCGTGTTTAGCTGGAGTAGTAACTAGACATCAGCACGCGAAATGCTTCGGCTCCGCCTCTGCATGACGTTCTTTATTTAACAATTTGAACACAGCAGACGGCCAATCGCCGCCTTCTGCGGTTATAGTGCCACGCATCTGTTTTGAGGCTCTTGCCTTACTGATACGAGAGGAAATTAACCAGAACATACCCGCCCAATTTGCCCCCATGAAGCGTATTCAAGCCCAAGATATTGAGGCGATGGAAAAGATTTTCCGTCTCAATCTGATCAACTCAATCACTGGCTACAAGCCCGCTAACTTAGTCGGTACTGCCAATGCTGATGGCCACACTAATCTGGCTATTTATAGCTCCGTGGTGCATTTGGGCTCCAATCCGCCCTACATAGGTATTTTCACGCGTCCCACCAGCGTGGCACGTCATACTTACGACAACATAAAGGCCAGCGGCTGCTACACCATCAATCACGTGCACGCCGACTTTACAGCGGCCGCGCACTATACATCAGCTCCTTTCCCAGAGGACGAATCGGAGTTTGAAGCGTGCGGATTAGAGGCTGAGTTTCTCAATGATTTCCCCGCTCCATTCGTCCGCGAAAGCAAAATAAAAATTGGGCTGCGGCTGGTGGAGGAAATTCCAGTAAAAGCTACTGGTACTACGCTGCTGGTGGGCAAAGTGGAGGAAATATACCTGCCCGCTGAGCTACTCGCTGCCGATGGCTCTCTTAACCTGAACGGAGCGGACAGCGTGTGCCTTTCCGGCCTCGATACCTACCACACCGCACAGGAAATTGGCGCGTATGCGTACGCCCGGGTAGGCGAGGGGCCGCAGCCAAAATGAAGTATTAGGCCCGCTTTACACGGACACTAAGCCCAGTTTGGCCAGTTCTTCCCAAACCCGGTGCACTGGCAGGCCCATCACGTTGAAGTAGGAGCCTTCCAGCCGCGTGACGCCCACCATACCAACCCAATCCTGCGCGCCGTAAGCACCGGCTTTGTCTAGGGGGTGAAAGTTTCGCACGTAAAACTCAATTTCGGCGGGGGAGAGGGCGCGAAAGTGAACTTGAGTTTGATCGGAGAAGACAATGCGCTGACCGTTTCCGGTGAGTAGGCAAACGCCCGTAAACACATCATGGGCGCGGCCTTGCAGACGGGTGAGCATGTGTACGGCTTCAGCTTCGTCGGCGGGCTTATTGAGCACGTCGTTCTCTAGGCACACGATGGTGTCGGCGGTGAGCACCACTTCGTGGGGGGCTAAATCGGGGGCATAGGCGGCGGCTTTGTGGGCTGCCAAGTACTCGGCTACCTCGGCGCGGCGCAGGTGGTCGGGGTAGCTTTCATCCACTTCACGCAGCCGGATTTCGTAGTTTAAACCTAAATCAGTGAGAAGTTGACGCCGGCGAGGCGAGTTGGAGGCCAAAATGAGTTGCATACTATTCAAAACGATAAAGAATGAGGAATGAACAGAAGGATAATTCTTTACTCCTCAATCTTAACTCTTCATTAAGCAAAGCGTGAATGGGTGCGTAGCCTCGGCCTCGTGAATCGAAGAAAATAGGAAGCCGCCGATGGTTTTGGGATAGAAGAAAGTTGATTTGGGAGGCATTACGGCCCCGCTGTGGCAAACCCTTTCTACTTCGGCCATAGTTACTTCATTCGTAATGAAGGCGGCACGAGCTTCGCCGCGGTCTACGCGGGTTAGGCATTCGGTGAAGTTGCGCACGTAGGCTATGCCCGCCCACGACCGCTGCGCATCTGGCCCCACAATACCCAGCACACGCTCCAGTACAAAGTAGTGTAACACAGTTAGATCCAGAGCCTTCACTTCGGGCGTGGTGTCCCAAGCAAGCTGAGCGTGAACCTCTGGCCGCAGTCGAATTTTATAGGAATTGCCCCCCAGATACAATCCAAATGCCCAGGGCTTGCCAGCAATTATTTCAGGCAAATCGTAAGCGTCATCTTTGGGCAGCACGGTAAAGTAGGGCTCCAGACGCGCTATAAATTCGGCGTCGCTGAGGTTACCGGGCATGTCCAGCAACAGACGGTGCGTGGGCAAAATGCGTAAGTCGTTGGCCGCAGAATTGGTAAGGTACATCAAGTGATAATTCCACGGTTCCAGCCCTGTGGCTTGTGGGTTGGCGACTAGCCGAGCCTGCCGGTAAGCCAGCGAGCCCTCGTAGCGGTGGTGACCATCGGCCAGAATAACCTGCCGAGACGCAAGTACCTCCTGAAAGCGCTGAATAACAGCAGCATCTTGAATGACGGCCAGCACATCGCGGGCGCCCTGGTAGTCTTCCTCGGTTTGGTAAAGTGGGTCAAGCATGGCCTCGTCTAGGTAACGTTCGAGCTCAAAGGAGTCGTCGCGGTACAAGCCGTGGGTGGCGCTGGTTTGAAACTCAGTGCGGGCTAGCAACTCGGCGCGGTCGTTTACGGCCGAGGGGAGCGTGTTTTCGTGCCGCAGCACCACTTGCTCGGCCCAATCATAGGCCCGGATGTGGCACATAAAGCCTTTCCGGCAGTACTCTTGACTATTGCCCGGCAGCCGGAAGTATTGGTAGTAGGCATAAATACCGGGTAGTGCATCCTGGTGCAGCACACCTTTTGCCTGCCATTCAGCCAGCCGCAGCTTCGCTTCTCCAACGGCATCTACGCCCAACGGCACTGATAAATGAATGCTGTTTAAAGGGTTACGGTAAAGGGCCTCGCGTTGCTTCGTGGATACGACATCAAACAGGGGCGACACATACTCGTCAATATGCTGACTTAGCTGCGGATTGTAGCGCCAGCCGCGCACGGGTTGAATTTCAGCCACGGAAAAACATTTAACAATTATCAATTAGCAGTTAACAATCAACAATTAACATTCTTCATCCACCCGAACTGTCTGTTGTGCAGACAAGTACACGCAGTTAAAGAATGAATGTTGATTGTCAAATGTATTACGGGGCCAATCGGCTCCGCTGCCATTCATTGCCAACCCGCTCATATACAATCCGGTCGTGGAGGCGGCTAGGGCGGCCTTGCCAGAACTCGAGGCGGTCAGGGCGTAGAATAAATCCTCCCCAATGCGGCGGACGCGGCAAGGGATTAGCCCCAACAAAGCGTTCCTCTATTTCCCGTTCGCGCTGCTCCAGCACCTCCCGACTCTCAATCACCTGACTCTGCGGCGAAGCCCAGGCCCCCACCTGACTTTCGCGCGGCCGACTCTGGAAATACTCGTTGGAGAGGGTCTGGGGGGCTTTTTCTACGCGCCCTTCCACGCGCACCTGGCGCTCCAGGCCCGGCCAGAAAAAGTTGAGCGCGGCCAGTGGGTGCGCGGCTAGCTCCTGCCCCTTGCGGCTTTCGTAGTTTGTATAAAACAGAAATCCCGCATCCTCAGGCAGACCTTTGAGCAGCACCACGCGCGTAGTAGGTTGGCCATTGGCGCCTACGGTAGCTAAGGTCACTGCGGTGGGTTCATCAATTTGGGCCGCTATGGCCTCATCGAGCCAGGTACGGAACTGGCGCATAGCGTCGGGCTGCACATCGGCTTCGGTGAGGGTGCGCTGGGCGTAGGTTTTGCGCAGGTCGGCCAGTTGCAGGTCGGTCATTTTTTACTTAAATAAGTAGAAGATTAGGACGGGTATCGGGCTGCAAGGTAATACAAGCTACGCCGATCGGGAACCTGTACCACCCCGCACGACGTAAGGTAAGGAAGTAGCGCGGGTGGATATGTTGGCTAGCAGCTTAAACGTGTTACTGTTAAAATTTGCCCCCCAGCTTTCTCTTTTAGAGGATACTCCATTGGCCCACGCACTTCTTATATCATAGTACTTGTCATTATAAAATTATGCCCCAGCTTCGAAACGGCAGCCTGCTTATTTCCCAGCCTTTTCTGGGTGACCCAAATTTTGAGCGCAGCGTGGTGTTGCTATGCCGTCACACCGACGAGGAAGGCTCCTTTGGGCTGGTGCTAAACCGCGCCACCAATCTGCAACTCGGCGATGTGCTGGAGCTGCCCGGCGGTGATGCACTGCCCGCTGCTCACCTGCCTTTGGGCTTAGGTGGCCCCGTTCAGCCCGATACTCTGCACTACCTGCACCGACGGGCCGATGTGCCGGGGGCGATACCGCTTGGGCAGGATGTATACTGGGGCGGCGACTTCGAGGTACTGCTCGGGTTGCTGCTTAGCGGTGAAATAGGGGAGGAGGATGTGCGCCTGTACGCGGGCTATTCGGGTTGGACTGCCGACCAATTGGCGGAGGAGGTGCGGGAAAATGTTTGGATTGTGCACCCCAATGCTGCCGAGAAAGTATTTACTTTGGCTACTGATGCCTTCTGGCAGTCTATCCTGCGCGAAAAAGGTGGTCGTTATCGGGTTCTATCCAATTATCCCTCTGACCCGCGCCTGAATTAGCCCCCCACTGCTGCGCCCGCATTACTGTCGCCGCCGGCCTTTTCTTTTGTATGTATGCTACCTGATAACCACAACACCGACCCCCAACACTCCGATGACGCATCGGAGTCGCCGATGAGCATTCTGGAACGCCGCTTGGCTGAAATTCGCTCCAAAGAAGACCCAGCGGCCCAGCAAATGCCCCCCACGGATGCACCCGCACCGGCCGCCAACGTGCCCGCCGAAACGACTGCCGCTGCGCCCTCAACTACCATCAACGAGATAACCGAGCGTCCTGCCCAGGGCACGCCACCCATAGAAAATGCTCCCCAATCCGGTGCTGGCACGGCCGAAGCGCCCGCAGCAGCCGTGACGCCTACTCCGACTATTCCTGAGGCTGCTATTCCGGTGGCCGTAATTCCTACTGCCGACGAGGTAATATCGGAGCCGCTTGCTCGCGCAGAGGCTCATTATGGCCACTCGAATCCTGGGGTTGTATCCGCCACGCATTCTGATGCTCCCATTACCTCTACGCCCGAGGCTCTGTCTACGGGAGCTGAAGAAGTTGGTAGCAGTGTCCCCCAGGACTCCCAAAATGCCCCTCAAGCAGCCATTACTCCCGAGCCGGAGACCTTAACCGGACAGACAGCGGCTCCAGAGGAACCAGCGGAAGAAGCAGCTCCTATCATCGCACTGCGCTCAGCTGAGGACTTAGAAAATGCTCCCGATGTAGTTGCTTCACTGCCAACATCTGCCACGGTGTCAGCTGCTGTAGCGCATGAGGCCGCCGCTGCCCATGAGGGCGAGGAGGAAGAGGATCATGTGGCTGAACCCCTTGCTCCCGAATTCAGTAATCTCGATCTGGCGGCGCAAGCGACCTTTCTGCTAAATATGGTCCGCCGCCCCGATGCTCAGCGCAACCGCAAGCAGATCTCGGATCTTTATCGGCAATACGAAGCTACGTTGTCTGCCGACCGCCAGCGCCCCGACGCTGCTGCCGGCCCCGATGCAGAAGCTACCTACCAAGCTCCCGCAGACCACGCCGAACTGGTAAAGGCCATGCAGGAATTTCGTGAAAGCCGTGCCCGCGACGCTCGCGCCGAGGATGAGCAGCGCGCCAAAAACCTGGCTCACAAGCAGGAACTGCTGGCCCAGCTACGTTTATTGGTAGAGTCGGCTGAAACCAAGGACAGTTCAGCCAAAATCAAGACCCTGCAAAACGACTGGAAAACTACCGGTCCGGTACCTCAGAAGGATGCCCAGGAACTGTGGAACAGCTACCACGCCCTGCTTGATATCTATTATAATAACCGCGGTCTGTTCTTCGAGATGAAGGAACTGGACCGTCGTCGCAACCTCGAAGCTAAGGAGGCACTGGTGCGACGGGCCGAAGCGTTGAGCGAGCAGCAGAGCATTAATAAGGCCTTGCAGGAGTTGCGCCAACTGCACGAGGAGTGGAAGCATATTGGCCCCGTGCCCAACGAGCAGCGCGACCCCATTTGGCAACGTTTCCTGCAAGCCTCCGAGCAAGTACACGAGCGCAAGAAAAGCTTCTTGGATACCCGCTCTTCGCAGGAGAATGAAAATTTGACCCGCAAGACGGCTTTGCTCGAGCAAATCAAATCCTTCGGCGAATTCCAGACCGAGCGCGTGAATGAGTGGCGCAGCAAAACCGATGAGCTGCAAAAGCTGAAGGAGGAATGGGATGCCGCTGGCCTAGTGCCCCGCGACAAAGCCGACCAGCTTAATAAGCAGTTCTGGGGGGCATATAAGGGTTTTTTCCAGCGCAAAAATCAATTCTTCAAAGCTCTCGACGAAGAGAAAGGGCAGAACCTAAAGCGTAAGCTTGACCTGTGTGAGCAAGCCGAGGCCGCTTTGCAAAACCCGAACTGGGAAGAAGGCCGCGAAATCGTAATTCGCCTGCAGAAGGAGTGGAAGCTAATTGGGCGCGTGCCCGAGAAGCAATCGGATAAAGTGTGGAACCGTTTCCGCACCGCTTGCGACGCCTTCTTCGACCGCAAAAACCAAGAAACCAAGCAGCGAGAAGTGAAAGCCCAGCTAGTCTCACAGGAGCAAGCCGCCCACCTTGACCGCATAGCTGATACCGTAGCTGCGCTCAGCGTCGATAATCCGGGCACAATGGAAGGGTTCCGTGAGTATGTAGCCGAGTGGCGCGCCTCTGGTAACACCGGCGGGCCACGAGCTGAGGAGAAATTCCAGACGCTAATGGGCAAATACCTCGACACGGTACCTAACCTGCCCTATGCCGAGCGCAACGATTTGCTGTTTCAACTTCAAGTTGAACGCCTCAAAGCGGGACCCGATGCTCAACAAGCACTTTATAAAAAGGAGCAAGCTTTGCGTCGCGATATCAACGAGCTAGAAAACGACATCGCCACGTTACAGACTAACCTTGAGTTCTTTGCGCGTTCCAAAAACGCCAATCAGCTACGAGAAGAGTACCAAGGCCGCATCGATGAAGCTAAGTTGCGCATTGAGTCTTTGAAAAAACAATTAAAAATTGTGCGCTCATAGTTTGCAAAATGGGCGCAAGACACTAGTTTTGCGCCACCATTTCGCCTCCTTAGCTCAGCTGGTAGAGCAACTGACTTGTAATCAGTAGGTCGCTGGTTCGATCCCGGCAGGAGGCTCAAATGCCTGAAAGCCCCCCATACATCTCGTATGGGGGGCTTTTTTATTTCGCTGACAGTTTATAACAGAATAGGTTAAGACAGTTTTCTCTTTTCAGAGAAAACTCATTATTTGATACATCTGCCGGCAAAAGAAAAGGGCTACTGCCTAGCGTAAGTATGATCTGGATAGTGCGGCTTACCTATAACTTACATTTATCTAGGTGTACCTGAGGATAGGAGTGATAAGGGGAAAGAGAGGGTTAAAGAAGGCCGCTATAACACGAACAGAGTTATGATGGGGTAGCCCTCGGAGCTGAGCTACTACGATCTTTCAAGGCTGGTCTAGCATCTAATAGGAATAAGAAGAGAAATTCAAGAGCTACTTGTCAATTCACAACTGGCTAAACAGAGTTGTTACAACCCTGCACCTTGACCAGAATTTTGATTCTATTGACACTTTGTCGCCCTTTCATCCTGCCACCATAAGTCAACGGCTGATTTACCCTTTACATAGTGGGTTGTAGCGATAGCCAAGAGCGCAACAAAGCTATGTGTGGTAGAGAAGTATTAGGTTTTTTTATTTCCCCTAAGGAAAACCGGAGCTGTAGGCCGGAGTTGTGGGCTTTCATTCGTTTATTTCTCCGATCTTATATCCACGTAGGTATGATTGCGTAGCGCTATTCTACCTATGTATGTCCTAAAGACTATGAGTGAATGCGCCTGCGTACTGCTTATGTGCTATGTGGGACAAGTGCCATGTTCGTTTTTGCAGATTTGTCCGAGCCAACACGATGGGGTGTAAGAGTGGCAGTGAAGAACGACTAGTGTAGGCCGCAATGGCTTGTATTCGTGGGGATACTGGCATGGTGGCTTGGCAGATCATCCATATGATAGAGAGCACGGGTAGCAAAGCCAACAGGTACAGGGGAGGAAAGGGCATGGGAGAGTCACATAAGAAATGTAAAGTACAAAAAATGTCTCAGCATTGGCTATGCGGCGGTATCATAGGGCATCTTATTCGGCTTGGACTATAGTCTACGCAGAGTTTTGTAGATTAAGCAGGGGCTAACATTGTCGTGGTGCCTGGCAGGGCAGAAAGACGGCGTTTGTTTGTGCGGTAACACCGGGACGAGTACCTTCCGGGCCTATGAAAAAGCTACTCTTTCTACTAGGCTGCCTGCTAATGCTGGGCAACTTACCGGCGTGGGCGCAAGCCGAGACTGACATTGTGGTGGTGCGAATAGATATAGGGCTGCGGCGCATGATTCTTACCCGGGGGGAGGGTCAAAGTGAAGTGATGCCATTCAATGTCCGCTTTGGCGTCGATAAAGGGGCAGTGGATATCAACGAGGCCTACTATCGCCTCGTTAAGAAGCTCGGGCAGGAGGGCTATGTCATGCAGCAACGCTTGGATGGGGGCGATAGCTCGTCCACGCTGCTCTTCGTTAAGGCACCCAAACCATAATTAAGCCGTCAGCGAGCAGCAGGCTGAGCAGCATCACTACGGGCACGGTCGGAGTAGAGGGCAGTTACTTAGGCTTGAGTGGTATTATTTGGTGGGTACACCGGCGGCCGTGACAAAGTCTTAGGTGGAGCTCGGCAAAATATCAAAGCGCTCGTTTAAGGGATTCCAGGCCTTTTTAAATTCGGGGTTGAGCTCAGACAGAATCACGATGTAGCGGGCGCTACGACACCTGGCCAGCGCTATGCTATACCCGACCGGCGCATCATTTAGGTGGTAGATTCATGGAGAGCTGTAAACAGTAGATGGTAAAGGTGTTGCTACTGTTGAGCAAGAAACCTTTACCTTTCAGCATGAAGCTTGAGGATGAGGGGTTCCTATTTGTAAGACCGCCGTGGCGAATGATACTGTTGTGTACCTTTCTCGGCTTGTGTCTGTTGCTCCAATGTGTTTTCTAAGGAGGGATATAATTCTTAATTGAAAAATCAGGAGTTTAATGCTCTTTTAAGGTTGAGCTCCGTAAGCGTGCACATGAAAGATTTCACGTGGACATACACAATCTATAAGGCAGAAAAGAGCGGTGTCATTATCTGCGCCGTCTATGGCGTTTGCTTAGCCTGTTTGCTCTGGGAAGCGCGGCTACTCCTGTAGTCAATTGGCCGTTGGAAGCTCATGACTGCTCACCTCCTTACTGTGCGAAAGATGGCACACTACGAAACAGGCATCACCTGGCCTTGACAGGTGATGCCTGTTTCGCGCATCAGCACCCACTAGGGTTGGTTACGGCTTCTAGCCTTTGTGTTCGGCGATGCGGCCCTTCATAGTCGTGATAGCTTGCCCTGCTGCCGCCTCTGACATGTTTGGCAGGGCAGCTAATGCGGCCACCCGTTGCTTTTCAGTAAAAGCCTCATGTGTCAGTAAGTGCGTTATTTCTGCCTTCTGTTCAGCAGTTGCAGCGGCCGGAGTGGAGGCTTCGGGGGTTACCTGCATGATTACTTCAACTTCGGGCTCGCCCGGCTTATTCCTCTCAGCGCGACTCTCAGCTTTGCGAACTTCATCTGCGGAGGCAATACCTGATTCAATACCGATGCCTGCCATTGCTAAGGCCCGACCTACCGCGCTGGTTTCGGCGTTTTCTAGAGCGCTGGTGTTGTTAACTGCCCCGTATTTCTCGCTTTCCAGTTCCTGAGCGAGGCCGGTATAAGTATTAGACGTCTCGCCTTGGGTAAGGGTGAGGGTAGCCTTCACTACCCACATCTTGCGGGAGGCGAAGTAGCGATAGTCTGTCTCGATGCTGTACTCTCCCTCGAAATGGTGGGCTAGGTACAGGAGGCGGTCTTTGACCTCCACGTATTGTTTACCGCCTTTGGTGGCAACGGTTTTAAAGTTGTGGGTTGTGTGTTTCATAGAGGCAGTAAGGCAGAAATCAGGTAGAGAAGGGTACAGGCTAAGTAACGCTACAGCGAGTACGCCGTTTTCAGCAGAATGGTGCGGGCCGCGAAACTAGTGTACGAACCATCTTTATACTTTAGCCTAGATCAGGTGCTAGAACACGGGCTGATATTGCAAGCTGATTCTTAACGTAGAGCATATGCAGACGAGTTTAGGCCGGTTGTTCATAGGTTGTATGGAGGAAGTGTGTGAGTTGCGGACGACCTTCACTACGAGCAGCTTTCTTTGGCATAGGTCAGTGTAGCTTCGAGGGCTGCAGCCGTCTGTTGGTGGGGGAAATAGAAGCGCGGACGTAATAATCGGCTCATACAAAGTTTAATAGAACTAATAGAGTAGAGATGGGTAGATAGTTGTTCCGGGAACTGGCTACGTGGGACATATTTCTCCCTTCTTTCTGCATGACAATTTACACTCAACTGGTCTGCTAAGTGCTGGCCTGAGTGCCATAAAAGCTTTGCTGCTCGAGTGCAGGGCGGTGCAGGTGCCAGGCCAGCACGTCAGCTAAGGCCTGAGTTGGTTCGTCCCAACTACCGCCGGTCGCAGCGCCCACAGCGGCTTTGCCATAGTACTTAAGGTGTTGCGGCTCTAATGGCCGAGATACATTGCAGCAGGTAATTGTGCCGATAGTTATGCCGTTGAGCGTGACAGGGGTAGTCGCATCAAGTTCAGGGCGCGTAGTGTGAAGGTCGTAAGTATGGGTCATAGGCAAGTGATGGGAATTAGAATAAGTGGGGTGCTCAGCAAGTAATAGCTAATACAGGAACGTTGTACGGAATCAACTACTGTGGAGGTTGACTTTCCTACATAAGTCGCTAATTCATTAGTTAGCGCTGCAGGTAGGAAGTTTGATAGCGCACAGCGTAACGTGTCTGCCACTGCGCTAAGTAACCCATGCTGTTTTCTTGAGCACAACGAGCACGACTCGGGTGACACTGAGTCAATCTTAATCCTGGCTTTGAATAGGGTGCGAGTAATGAGTTGATTAAAGCGCTCCAACTCTAAGAAGATCTGCTCTACGTCGAGCTTCAGCTTAGAGAGGGCGAAGTTCAAAGCCAGGCTGTCTCCTCAGCGAACTTCACCAACTTCTTGCTCTGGGGGGCAAAGTTTTTCGGTCGGCTGTGCACCAGAATCGGACATTCCGAACGGAATCAGCCCTTTTGAAATCGTTTTATATATTTATATAATGCTGCTATGACTTGTACACGCCTTCATCTTCACGCTATGTCATCTAATCGCTCCAATCATCCGGCAACCCGACGCAAGGCGCTAGGAGCACGAGCGCGGCTGAGTCTTCTTATATTGATTGGTCTGGTTGTGATAATGGCGGTTGCATTTCTAGTAAGCAGGGGCTACGACTATCCAGCTAAGCGGACCGATTGGCGAAAGCAGGAACTAGTTGAAAAAACGAACTGACGATATCGTTCAGGAATAGTAATATCGGCTAGGCGTGCTGGTCCAGTTCAAGTTTGGATAATGAAAGTTCTTACACGCTCGTAGCGCGCTAACCATCCACGGTATTAACAATTATTGATTTTCTATACATTCAATGTTCTATTTATAAGGTTATGTATTGTGCTTATCTAATACTTGGCAATGTGTTTGATAAACTGTGAGCTAGCCAACTAACACGGCGGCCCCTCACAGAATGAAGAACCAATACGACGACTACACACAACGCAAACACAAGATGACGCTTCATTCTGCCTTGGAGATGACTTTGGTGCTATTGCTAAACTTGAGTGCCTGCATCTCCTTGCTGCTCTGCTCGTAAGCAAAGCATATTATTCGTAAGGCTGCTTTACTCTACCCCATGAGTAAGTGGGCGTATTGCCTATAGCAATCGATGACATTACCATCGGCTAGAGTAACTAGAGTAATCTGTATTTAGCCCAATAAAAGACGAGTGAGCATTCCACCTCGTCTACGCCGAGGCGAAGATCAAGGCGCTCACTGTGACAAGATCACTGTCGCGGCTAAAACACAAGCAGTAAGTCTAACACTCATTTTCAGCCTGCCATCGGTTGATATGCACTGCCAGATTTTGCAGTTACAACTCAGTTTGCCGGGTTTAAATCATGCCAAGTGCCCTAACCAAAATAACTCCTCGCTTCTAGAAGTGACCTAGTTGCACTTGTTCTGCCTTTGTGAAACCTGCAAAATGCCCCCCAGAATATTGCTAGCAAGTTGTTGCGCGCTCATAATGAAATTCGCAGCTGTTTACCTGTCGGCGGGTTGAGTTATGATATAATCGGAGCTAGCTGATTCTATAAATAATCTGTGTTGATGAGGACTGTGCTCATATTTCGGCACAAAAATCAACTATTATTGGCTTATCAAGTATGAGGATAAGTGTTGCGAAGCACAGCGGTATAATGCTGGCCTGCTGGTTTGTCTCTTCCTGTATTTGGCAATAAACCAGAAGCTTATACACGCTATAGTGTGATTAAAGTCATCAGAAGAAGGTAGGAGCTACTCCCTAAATAGGACTGCCTACTTCTGATAAAACGTCAATTTCATGCAAGACAAGACGACTTCTTCCTCTATCAATTTGATAAAATTACCTAAGTCCCCAACGGGAATTGAAGGGTTAGATGAGATAACAGAAGGGGGCTTGCCCAAAGGGCGGCCTACACTTATTTGTGGTAGCGCAGGGTGTGGAAAAACCCTGATGGGGATTGAGTTTTTGGTTCGGGGAGCGCTGGAGTTCGGCGAGCCCGGAGTGCTGATGGCTTTCGAAGAGACTGCTGAAGAACTGGCCGCCAACGTAACTTCTCTGGGCTTCGACCTTCCTGCCTTGCAGGAGCAAAAGTTACTGCGGGTAGACCACGTACACGTTGACCGCTCCGAGATTGAGGAAACTGGCGAGTACGATCTGGAAGGATTGTTTATCCGACTTGGTTATGCCATCGACGCTATTGGCGCCAAGCGGGTAGTGCTGGATACGATTGAATCGCTGTTTGGCGGATTTCCAAATGAAGCAGTGCTGCGCTCCGAAATCCGGCGCCTTTTCCGCTGGCTTAAGGATAAAGGTGTAACTACTGTTATTACGGCTGAGCGGGGCGATGGCACCCTCACCCGGCAAGGGCTGGAGGAATACGTATCGGACTGCGTAATCCTGCTGGACAACCGCGTTATCGATCAAATTACGACCCGGCGACTGCGGGTAGTGAAGTACCGCGGTAGCACTCATGGTACCAACGAGTATCCGTACCTAATTAGCGAAGAGGGTATTTCAGTGCTGCCGGTTACGTCCTTGAAACTGGAGCACGAGGTATCCAACGTAATTGTATCCTCTGGTATCCCGGCTCTGGATGAGATGTTCGGTCGAAAGGGCTTTTACCACGGCAGCAGCATCTTATTAACTGGAACAGCAGGTACAGCCAAAACCACCTTGGCCGCCGCATTCGCGAATGCGGTGTGCAAGCAGAATAAGCGCTGCCTGTATTTTGCATTTGAGGAATCGCCGCAGCAGCTGATTCGCAATATGCGGTCTGTTAACGTTGATTTGGTGCCTTGGGTGGAGCAAGGTTTGCTGCATATTGAGGCCTCACGACCTACATTGAATGGCCTGGAAAGGCATCTGGTTATTATTCATAAGCTGGTTCGTGAGTTTAAGCCCGATGCTGTCATAATTGACCCAATCAGTAACCTGATCAACGTAGGGAACATGAACGAGGTAAGCAGTATGCTTACGCGGTTGATTGATTTTCTGAAAGTAAATGACATCACGGCCCTGTTTACAGCCCTCATCAGCGGCCGCAGCAATCAGGTGGAGGCCACGGAGGAAGGCGTATCGTCGCTGGTAGATACCTGGATTAGTGTGCGGGACCTGGAGGGAGTGGGGGAGCGTAATCGGGGCTTGAGCATTCTTAAGTCGCGGGGCATGTCCCATTCCAATAAAGTGCGCGAGTTTATTGTTACTGATAAGGGAATACAGATACTGGATGTAGTAATCGGCCCACAAGGCATCGTGACCGGGGCCAGCCGCCTCACCCAGCAGCTGCAAGAACAGGCCCAGGCCTTGGCCGCACAGCAGGAACTGGAACGCAAGGACCGGGAACTGGAGCGTCGGCGCCGGGTATTGGAAGCCACCATTGCCAACTTGCGCACGGAGTTTGAGTCGGTAGAAGAGGAACTGCGGCGAATTAATAACGAAGAGGAAACCCGTCAGCAGATATTCACCAAAGGACGAACCGTGACAAATAGTGAAATGTCGGTTCAAAAGAAATCAGAAAAAGACGATCAGCCCACCAAATAGTAAGCCCCCGACCTACAATGGAGACTACCCCAGCAATAGAAACCGAGGGCACTGATAAGGATTATTGGGAATTGCGCTTGTATGTAGCGGGCCAAACTCCAAAATCAGTTACGGCTTTGGCTAATTTAAAAAAGTATTGCGAACAGCACCTTCAAGGCCGGTACAAACTTGAAGTCGTTGATTTGCTTCAGAATCCGCAGCTGGCGGAAGGAGACCAAATACTGGCTATTCCTACGCTGGTGCGTAAGGTTCCGGTACCAATTCGCAAAATTATCGGCGACCTATCGAATGAGGAGCGGGTGTTGGTAGGCCTTGACATTCGGCCAGCGCTAGCCAAATCTAACCGATAGGATGGAGACAGAAGGAAGGTTGGATCAAGAGCCCGCAGAGGCCGAGTACGTGCTGCATCTCTACATTACCGGAGCTACGCCAAATTCTACGCGGGCAGTGCGCAACATCAAGGAGATTTGTGAGTTGTACCTGCAAGGCCGCTATGAGCTCTATATTATTGATGTGTATCAGCAGCCGGCCCTTGCTCAGGAGGAGCAACTGATCGGCGTGCCAACGCTGGTGAAAAGTCGCCCCGGATTGGTGCGTCGACTTGTAGGCGACCTCTCAAATCGGGAACGGGTGCTGACCGCTTTGGGGCTTCCGCTTCCGCAGCCACCTGATAGTTCCAGTGATAATGGCTGAAAGCTCCCCGCGTATTCTTACTGACCTAACCCGTGAAAACGAGGAGTTGCGCTATCAGCTGCAAGAAGCTGAGGAGCTGATCTCTGCTATACGGTCGGGGTCGGTGGATGCGCTGGCGGTGCAAGGAACCGACGGGCCTCGCATTTTTACCCTGCAGGGGGCCGATCAGGTTTATCGAACGCTGATTGAGCAGATGAGCGAGGGAGCACTACTGCTCAGTCAGGACGCTATCATTTTGTATTGCAATGCCAGCCTGGCTAATCTGCTCGACCGTGCGCTGGAAGAGCTGATGGGCAATTCGTTTGTTGACTTCGTACCACCCGGTTTTCGAGGATACTGGGAAACGCTCTTGGAAACGGGCTGGACTGGTAAAAGTAAGGGAGAGCTACCGCTGCAAACTAAATCTGGGGTCTTGCTGCCTTTCTCGCTGTCAATGAATGTGCTGGAATTCAACGACGCGCCCGCTTTGGCCGTGATTGTAACTAATCTTTCGGCTCAACGAGAAATCAAGGCCATCCGGGCGCTGGTAGCGGAGCAAAATGAGGTAATCGACCGTAAAAATGAAGAGCTAAAGCGTCAGGAGGCTGTGCGCCTCGTGGTGGAGCAGGCCGCTGCCGAAGCAAATCGTATGCTGGAGGGCATTCCGCAGATTGCTTGGACTGCCAATGCACAGGGCGAAAATACTTACCTCAATCGTCGGTGGTTTGACTATATCGGCCGACCCAGCACGCCTGGTTTAAATGACGAGTTTCAAACTCGTCTGCATCCCGCAGATGCGGGCCCCGCCAGTGTAAGCTGGCAGCACAGCCTGCGCACTGGGGAGGCGTTTGAGGTAGAATACCGCTTCCTTGATGGTGCCGGCAATTATCGTTGGATGCTGGGCCGCGCCTTGCCTTCCTATAATGATCAGGGGGTAATTATACAGTGGATTGGTACCTGCACTGATATTCATGAGCACAAGCTGGCCCTGGAGCGCATCGATCAGGCTCAGCGCCAGCTCTACGAAAACAACGAGCAGCTGACGCGTGCCAACGTCGACCTGGATAACTTTATCTATACCGCTTCCCACGATCTAAAAGCGCCCATTAGCAACATCGAAGGGCTGCTGCATGCTTTGTTGCTGGAACTGCCCGCCGCCGGCCAAGATAGCGAGCAAGTGCAGCCGCTGATGGCCATGATGCAAGACTCAGTAGAGCGTTTCAAGCGCACCATCGAGCATCTGACGGAAGTAACCAAGCTGCAAAAAGAACAGATACAGCCCGTAGCACTGGTTGAATTGGGTACCGTTGTGCAGGATGTGTGCCTGGACCTGGAGCCTTTGCTGCAAGAGTCGGGGGGCAAATTGGAGCTTGATCTGACTCCCTGCCCAACTGTTTCCTTCGCTGAGAAAAACCTACGTAGTGTCGTCTACAACCTACTTAGCAATGCGCTTAAGTATCGGTCACCGGAGCGGGAGCCGTGGGTGCGTGTATCGTGCCACCACGAGAACGACTACGATGTGCTCACCGTGCAGGATAATGGCCTGGGAATAAACCTGGTTAATGAACCGCGCTTGTTTGGCATGTTTCAGCGCCTGCACGACCACGTAGAGGGCAGCGGTATCGGGCTGTACATGGTCAAGAAGATGGTGGAAAATGCGGGGGGCAAAATCACCGTGGAAAGTCAGGTAGACGTTGGCTCTACATTCTCGGTATATTTCAAGCGCTAGCACCAACTGACCGCCGATTTCGATAAGCAATAAACGCCAAAAAAGCCCCCCGCATTACGCGGGGGGCTTTTTAAGTATTATGATACGTTGTCCGCGCTATCCTTATTTGGGTAGCATTACTTTGTCGATGACGTGAATGACACCATTGCTTTGGATCACATCGTAGGTCGAGATGGTGGCCGTGTTACCCGACTCATCCATCAGAACTACATTTTTGGGACCGTTCATGGTGGCTTTTAGGGTGCCGCCGCTTACGGTTTTGAGCGAAGCGGTTCCCTTACCAGCCTTGATGGCGCCCATAATTTTTTCGGCGGTCATGTTGCCAGCTACCACGTGGTAGGTAAGTACCTTGGTCAACTGGGCCTTGTTTTCAGCCTTAAGCAGCGTTTCGACTGTGCCAGCGGGCAAATTCTCAAACGCATCATTTACTGGAGCAAATACCGTGAAGGGACCTTTGCCTTGCAGTGTCTCAACGAGGCCAGCGGCTTTTACAGCGGCTACCAAGGTGGAGTGGTCAGCTGAATTTACGGCGTTGGATACGATGTCTTTGCTGGGCAGCATGGCTTTGCCACCAACCATTACGCTGGTAAGAGCCATCTGCGCTTGGGCCTGAGCCGATTGGACAGTAGCAGCACCGAGTAGGGCAATGAAGGCGAGGGTGAACGATTTTCTTTTCATGTTTTAGTAAGAATTGAAGAGGGGGATGTTGAAGTTGACAGCATTTACGCCTCAACTGTAGCAACTGGATTTACCTCTACCATAAATATTTTGGATAGCCTATCTACTGATAGTTCCCTTGCCCCGAATAAGCAGTTTTGCCCGACCCGGCAACTACTTCCAGGTAGCTCATTTCCAACTAAATTGCCCCCCACAACTGCCATAAAATAGAAATTGACGTAGGAGGGAAGCTCAACGGCAGCGAAGTTGCCCATTGAAGTTAAATTTGACACCTTCGTGCGATACTTTGTTGGCCCCTCACCTCATTTTACGTCCCACTTGACTGCTCAGCACCACCTACTTGAAGTTACGACGCCCGAGCACGCCCGCGAGTTTCGCGAATTTCCGGTGCGTCTTTACCGCTCCGACCCCAACTACATTCGTCCTCTCGACAAGGATATTGAACAGGTATTTGATACCAAGAAAAATAAGTATTTCCGGGCCGGTGAGCTGACGCGCTGGTTGTTGCAGGACAGTCAGGGTCAAACCATTGGGCGGGTAGCGGCCTTTATTAATAAGCGCACAGCTAAGACCTTCGATCAGCCCACCGGCGGCATGGGTTTTTTTGAGTGTATCGACGATCAAGCGGCTGCCAACACGCTATTGGATGCTTGCCGCACTTGGCTGGCCGAGCGCGGCATGGAAGCCATGGACGGCCCCATCAACTTCGGCGACCGTGACCAGTGGTGGGGCCTGCTCATCGACAACTTTAGCGCTCCGCTGTACGGGCAGAATTATAACCCGCCATACTACCGTCGGTTGCTCGAAACCTATGGTTTTCAGGTGTACTTCAACCAGTTCACCTACTTCCGTAAAGTGGCTGATCCGCTGGAGCCCGAGTATCAGGAGAAGGCCCAGCGTATGTTTCAAAACCCGAAGTATACGTTTGAGCACATGCGCTTAAAGAACCTGGAGAAGTACGCCGAAGACTTTCGGATTGTGTACAACCAGGCTTGGGTAAAGCACGATGGCGTGAAGGCAATGCGGCCCGAGCAGTCGCGCAGCATTATGAAAAAGCTGCGCCCCGTGATTGACGAGAAAGGGTGCTGGTTTGCGTATTATGAGGGCGAGCCGGTCGGTTTTTTTATTGCGTTGCCGGAGCTAAATGAGCTGTTTAAGCACGTAAATGGCAACTTGAATTGGCTGGGTAAGCTCAAATTTGCCTACTACCGCTGGCGCGGCTCAGTGCGTACGCTCACTGGTATTGCCTTCGGTATTGCGCCCGCTCACCAGCGCCGCGGCGTGGAAGCTGCCATGGTGTTGGCCGTTTCTAAAGTGGTTCAGGACCGCAGCAAAGTTCAGTACGAGGACTTTGTCATGAACTGGATTGGCGACTTTAACCCTCGCATGATGGCTGTTGCTGAGCAAATTGGCGGAAAAATCTGGCGTACGCACGCCACGTTCCGGTACTTATTCGATCGGGAAAAGGAGTTTAAGCGCGCCCCGATCATTAAGTAAGCCATAGTATAACTATAGCCACAAAAAAGCCCCCCAGACATTCCTGGGGGGCTTTTTTGATTCAGAAACTGTCATGCTTAGCTGTGCTTTGCGTGATTGCCTGTTTGGAGCGAGTTCGCTTATTTATTAAAATACATATCCGACGCTGGCTGTGATGTTGCGGGGCAAGATGGGGCGAACTAAGTTGTAGCTGTTTTCGGCGCGGGTACGGCCGTTGGCTTCTACGGTTTCCAGAAGCTCCTTGGACAGATTCTCCCCGTTGCGGGCCGCTGCATCGCCAAAGCCTAAGGTGTTGAACAAGTTAGACGCCTGCACGCGTACCTGTACGCCCTGAAGCGTGCCGCCGAAGTTGTAGCCAAGGCCGGCAAATACGATTCCGTAAGAAGGCAACTCAATTGTGTTACGCTTGTTGGCGTATCGATCCCCAAACCAGCGGTAGTTGGCAAATACATCAAAGCCCTTGAAGCTGTACTCGGCGCCGCCCTCTAGCAGTAAGTCGGGCGTATCTTCCAATCGGTTGCCTTTAAAGTCGATTACCTCGTCGTCAGTTGGGTTAGTACTCGTGCCTTTATTGTCAACAAAGTTGAAGCTGACGAAGCGGGGGCGCTGCACCGTACCGATGCCGCGCAGGGTGAGGCCAGTTACGGGCGAGTAAGTCCCTTCCAACTCTACCCCCAGGTTGTCTACTTTGCCACGCTCCTGCGTTAGCGTGAAGCCTCCGTTGGGGTTGGAAAGCTGAATGGTGAAGGGAATGTTGTTGTTTTCACTGTAAAACGGTACCACCGACAAACTCACCTTGTCGGCCGCTACTTTCACACCTGCTTCGGCCTGAATCACGCGCTGCACACCGCCGCGCAAGGTGGTGTTGCCCGTAGCATCACTTGGGTCAGCGCCGTAAGCAAACTGGTCGTTGGAAGGCGCTACGCCGGAGTTACTGTAGCGGGCAAACGTAGCCACCTTGTCGGAGAACTTATAATTGCCCCCCAGCGAATAATTTACCGTGTGGAAGCGAAAGCTCCACTCGCGCAGGTCGCTAGTATTCTGTAGGAAACGGTTGTCGTAGAAGGTCCGGTACTGCCCGTCGAGGCCGCCGTTGGAGCCAGCGAAGCGGTTAGCGGCCGAAGGTGCACCCAGAAAAGGTGTAAAGCGGGCATCCGGATTATTCAGAATAGTCGTTTTGGGCGAGCTGCCTTCCGCGTGGGTGGTTTCTAGGCGTATGCCACCATCCAAGCGTAGTTTGTCGCTGATTTTCCACTCGTCGCCAGCATAGTAGCTCAGCACTTGGGTGGTATTGGTTGAGTTAAACAAAATACCATCGCCAAAGCTGTAGAACAGAAAGCCGTTGTTGGTCACCTCAATGGGCTGTCCGCCAAACAAAGGTCCGGCCGTGGGAAAGCTTAAGTTGAGCAAGCGGGGCCGGTCGGCTACTTCCTGCACTACCAGATTGTAGCTCAGGCGTTCCTTAATAGTATAGCGGCTGGCGTAAAAACCGGCAGTGAGCTGGTGCTGCCCGGCTGTTTTCTGCAAACGCAAATTGTTAATAGCATTGGTAGCCGGCTTATCATCAGGAAAGATACCAGCGATGTTTACTAAGCCGTTACCGTTGAGATTGGCAATATCAATGGCTGCATTCGTGGGGTCGTCGGCATAGGAAAAGCGGGGCGAATTTACTTGGACTCCAAAAGGAGCCAAGGCGCGGTACTGAGCCGCAAAAGCGGTTCCGGGCACGGGCGGCTGAATATCATATACGCCATCGGTAGTCAGGTTGGCGTCGAGCAGACGAGCATTGTCAGTGAGCGTGAAACCGTTGCCCAATTCGAAGAACACTTCGGAACTGATGGCCTTGTAGCGCGTATGCTGACCGTTGGCCAAATCCCGGTTCAGGCTGCCTTGTCCATTACTAAACGGATTCGGAATGCTGGTGCGCCGCTGGAACTCCGAGTACATAGTGCCCCGCCGCAGGTCGGGCCCGCCCGGAATGCGCTCGGGGTCGTTTAGGTTTTGGTAGGGAATGCTGGTGTAGTAGGCTACTTTATCATTTAAATACTTACCGTACAGCCTTACGTAGCCATTTTTCAAATTATAAGTCACGTTGGCTTTTACGCCGCCACCCACGTTGGCCGGAAAGCCCGCGTACTTCACGCCTACATCGTAGCGGTAAAAACCACCGATATTGAAGCGTATAGGTGTGCCAGCAATAGGTCCGCCCACGTTGGCATCGAGGCGCTGTAAGCCACCGAGTTGGGCCAGGCCTTTACGGTCGGAGTAAAAACCCTGGTCGCCACCGGTGAGGCGCATGATACCGCCTATCTTCTCGCCCCCGCCGGTTTTGCTTCGGAAGTTGACAATGCCACCGGGCGCGTTATTAGCGAAGATGCCCGCCGAGCCACCCCGCACCACTTCCAGCCGGTCGATGGTTTCATCGACGCGAAAGTGAATGTCGGTTTTGGCAAACGTCAAGGAGCCAGCTTCCAGAATAGGCAAGCCATCTTCCATAAGCTGTAAAAAGCCAAAGCCGGCCTCCGCATTGGACGGTAAGCCGCGGGGCGATACGCTGTTGGCGGCCTCGCCACCGTCGGAGTTGACCCGAAAGCCTGGCACGGCCATGAGTAAGTCGGCCGTTCCTCGCGACACGCGCGTTTGAATCTGCCGATTGGTGAGCGTAGTGACGGCCACTGAGCTTTCCAGCTTGGTCTGCGGGTTGAAGGTGCCCGTCACGACGACGTCATTGAGGTTTAAGGCGTCGGCGGCCAGGGTCGCGTTTACTACGGCAGCCTGCGAGCCATCGAGCCTGACGGTTTGGGTAGCGGTGCGGTAGCCCAGAAACGAGGCCGTAAGCGTGTACGTACCCGCCGGTACGCCAGTCAGTTCAAACTGACCTTGAGCATCGGTGGCGGTGCTTTTGCCTAAAGGCTGTAGTACCACAGTAGCGCCGGGCAGCGCTTGCCCGCTCGCGTCGCGGATCTGACCACTCACGCGGCCCGCAGTATCCTGGGCCCACGAAGGTGCAGCAGCGAGGCACACAAGGGCCGCGCCCGGTAACAACCGCTGATAAAGGGTAGAAGTAAGATGCATATAAGGGGGAGAAAAAAGCCCAACTGGGCGTGGATAGAGACAAACTACGCGACCAAGCTTCGAGCGGATTGCAACAGAAATTAAACAGGTGCTTGCAGGCGTCTACTCAACGGTAGCGCATACTCGCTCATCTACTCCGAGAGTTGCTGACTTACGCGGAAAACAAACAACAAAAGAGGAGCTTAGTTATAGCTGTCTTACGTACGGCTGTGCGGCCCCCACCCATTAACAAGTACCTGAAATTAACCCTTTACTTTACGGCAGTCAACCCACTTGGGGGCGTTTTTCGTAGGTCCGCCAAGCTTTGTATCTCGCTTTCTTTCTCCCTTCATTTCTATGAGAGTTTTGTTTCGTTTGGCAGTATTTAGCCTTCTGCTGTTTACCTCGGCCTGCCAAAGCGGCTGCGCCTACGTGCGCTATTTAATTCCGCTCAATCCTACTTCCAAAGACAGCCGCCCCGTGAGCCACGAGTCCTGGGATGCGCTTCTGAAAAAGCACGTAAATGAGCAGGGTATGGTAGACTACGCTGGCTTTCAGGCCGATAGTGCCGCGCTCAACACATATTTAACGTCACTCAGCGACAACCTGCCTAACGACAAGTGGAGTGAGCCTGAGCGTCTAGCGTATTGGCTAAACGCCTACAACGCCTTCACCATTCAGCGCGTCATTCGGGCGTATCCGCTCAAGAGTATTCGAGATTTAGGTGGCGACAAAACTCTAGTGAATACGGTCTGGGACCAACCTTTTATTCGTCTTGGCGACGAGAAACACACGCTTAATGACATTGAGCAGCGCATCGTCCGCAAGAAGTTCGACGAGCCGCGCATTCACTTTGCCCTGGTGTGCGCCGCCATGTCGTGCCCCAAGCTGCGCAGCGAGGCCTACGTGGCCGCCCGCCTCAACGAGCAGTTGGAAGACCAGGCCACTAACTTCATCAACGACCCCACGAAGAACAAGCTCACCCCCGCCGACAAGCCCGAGGTGTCGAGCATCTTCAACTTCTATCCCAAGGACTTCGCCAAGGATGATAACACCATCCAAAAGACTATCAACCGCTACGCCACCCAGAAAATCAGTCCCGACGCGCCGCTGACTTATATGGCCTACGATTGGTCGGTGAATGAGCAGAAGAAGTAAACAGCTGCTGTTGGTTGTATTTCAAATGCCCCCCAGCGCATTGCTGGGGGGCTTTTTATGAGCCGTTTCTTATTGCTTAAAGTACACAGTATCAGTTAGTAGCTAGATTATCAGCTCGCATTTTAATCTCTATAATGCAGTGCACGAATCTTTCTGCCGTCTGCTGATGTTTATCTTCGCATCCTACTCTTACTTTATAGACAGCAACTGCTGCTTTTTCTTTGCTATTACCTCAGAATTTCGAACATAAAATAGGATTCGCGCAGCTGCGTGAAATGTTGGACTCCTTGTGTCTGAGTGCGTTAGGCCGTCATTTTGTGGCCAAAATGCAGTTTCAGACCAAGCACGACCAACTCCAGAAGCTGTTGCTCCAAACCGACGAGTTCCGCGTCCTGCTTCAGTCGGGCGCCGACTTTCCCAGCCAGCATTACCACGACGTGCATCCGCACTTGGTGCGCGCCAGCATCCCTGGTTCCTATTTGGAGGTGACGGCTTTTTTCGCCGTTAAAATGAGCTTGCGCACCATTCGGCAAGCCCTGACTTTCTTTACTCACGCCGAGGAAACCCTCTACCCAACCTTGCGTCTGTTAGGCATTGGCGTGCAGGTTGACCGCAACTTGTTGCTGGCGCTGGATAAAGTGGTGGACGACGAAGGCCAAGTGCGCGACAACGCTTCACCACTGCTCATGCAGCTAAAGCAGGAGCTGATTGCCCGTCAGGGCCAGCTGCGCAAGCAGATTGCTGGCATCCTGCGCCACGCCAAAACCGAAGGCTGGATACCCGGCGACGCCGAGCCCACCATTCGTGGGGGGCGGTTAGTGCTGCCTGTTATTGCTGAGCACAAGCGCCGCGTAAAAGGCCTAATTCACGACGAGTCGGCCTCAGGTCAGACGGTTTATATCGAGCCAGAGGCGGTATTTGAGTTAAACAACGACATCAAAGACCTCGAAAACGCCTACCAGCGCGAGCTCATCCGCATTCTTACCCAGCTCACCGATCAGCTGCGGCCCCATATTCCGGATTTGCGCAAAGCGTATCAGTACTTGGGCTTGTTGGACTTTATCCGGGCTAAGGCATTGCTGGCGAGTCGTTTGGAAGCTTCTTTGCCAACGCTGCATCCCCGCCCGCTGATCAAGTGGCAGAAGGTGCGTCACCCGTTGCTCTACCTCACGTTTCGGGAACAGCCCAAGGAAACACGCCGTGAAGTGGTGCCGTTGAGCATCGATCTGAACCCCGACCAGCGCATTCTGCTGATTTCGGGACCAAATGCGGGGGGCAAATCCGTGGCCATGAAGACCGTGGGGCTGGTGCAGTACATGTTGCAGAGTGGCCTGCTCATCCCGGCTGGCGACGGCTCCGAAGCAGGCGTATTTGAAGACATTTTCCTGGATATTGGCGATGAGCAAAGCCTGGAAAATGACTTGAGTACCTATTCGTCGCACTTGCTGAACATGAAGCAGTTCTTGCTCTTTGCTGGCAAGAAAAGCTTAGTGCTCATTGATGAATTTGGTACCGGCACCGAGCCCTCGTTGGGTGGCGCCATCGCCGAGGCTGTACTCGACGAGCTCAACCGGGCCCGCAGCTACGGCGTGATTACGACCCACTACACCAATTTGAAAAACTATGCTGAGCGCTCGCCCGGCATCGTGAACGGAGCTATGCGCTACGACCCGGAGCGTTTGCAGCCGCTGTACCGGTTGGAAATCGGCAAGCCAGGTTCTTCGTTTGCTATTGAAATTGCCCGTAAGATTGGCTTGCCCGCTCAACTCGTGGAGCGCGCTACTCAACTCGTGGGTAAGGACAAAATCCGCTACGACCGCTTGTTGGAAGGCCTAGAAAAGGAAAAATCTGACTTGGAGCAGCGCACCGCTGAAGCCGAAAAGCAGGAGCGTCGCCTCAAGAAAGCTGCCCAGGAATATCAAGACCTCAAGCGTCACCTCGAAGACACTCGCCTCGACGTATTGCGCGACGCGAAGGCCAAAGCCAAGCTGCTGCTCAAGGATACGAACCAGCAAATTGAGGCCACTATCCAGGAAATCCGCTCGGCCCAAGCCGATAAGGAACAAACCAAGCAGGCCCGCCAGAAGCTGGACGACTACGTAAAAAAAGAGCTGCAAATTGAGCCGCCCAAAGCCCGTGCTACCCGCGAAACTGCCGATGCCGCTACCCTCAAGGCGGGTGATAAAGTGGCACTTATTGGGCAGGATGGCTACGGGGAAATCATGAGCGTGAAAGGCAAGACGGCGGAGGTGTCCTTCGGCGGCATGAAAACCATTGTCAAGATCTCGCAGCTTGAAAAGCTGGGTCGCGCCGAAATAAAGGAGCGGGAGAAAAAAGCCGAACGAAATGCCCCCCAAAGTTCAGGCATGGACATGACCGGCCGCATGGCCAATTTCAGCCCCAACCTCGACCTGCGCGGTGAGCGTGCCGAAGACGCCCTGCAGAAAGTAATGGCCTTCGTCGACGATGCGGTGATGCTCGGCATTCCCGAAATCAAGTTCGTGCACGGCCGCGGTAACGGCGTACTCCGTCAAATCACTCGTGACTACCTGCGCTCCGTGCGTTCCGTAGCCAGCGTGTCGGATGAGCACGCCGAACGCGGCGGCGACGGAGCGACGGTGGCGGTATTGAAATAAGCGGCGTTATGGCTCCTTTATAAAGCCAGCCTCTCTCACTAGGTTATCACGTAGCGCAAAGTCTCTCTCGTGTGCTGATGAGGGGTTACTAGTCTTACTTGGTCGTGTGCTTTGCGCTGCATGATCGCCTTATTGAAATATAGTTTACAAAAAAGCTCCCCAGGAATCCCTGGAGGGCTTTTTTGTAGTTCAAACTAATCTCACATAATGTTCACCTCAGGGTGCAGTTCTACGCCAAACTTTTCCCGCACTGAGGCAATAATCTCGTGGGCCAGATCCCGAATATTTGCTCCTTGGGCGCCACCATGATTTACTAATACTAGGGCTTGGTGCTCATGCACGCCGTGGGGACCGAAGCGGCGGCCTTTCCAACCACACTGTTCTATAAGCCAGGCGGCGGGCACTTTTACGCCACCGGGCACGGGATAGCCGGGTATATCTGGGTATTGGGCCTTTAGCTCGTCAAAGCGGTGCTGAGAAATCTCGGGGTTTTTGAAAAAGCTGCCGGCATTGCCGATTTGAGCAGGGTCGGGGAGCTTGCTGCGGCGGATGCGGATGACGGCCTCGCTCACGTCTTGGGGCGTGGGGTCGGCCTCGATGCCCATATCGGCGAGGGTGGTGCGCAAGGCGCCGTAGCTGATATTGAGCTGGTGCTTACGCTGTAAGCGCAGCACCACGCTGGTCACAATAAACTGGTTTTTGAGCGGACCCTTAAACACGCTTTCACGGTAGCCGAAGCCGCACTCCTCGCGGGTAAATGTGCGCAGGCGGCCGGTGGTGATTTCTAGTGCTTCCAGATGATCGAAGGTATCCTGCAACTCGGCCCCGTAGGCGCCAATATTCTGCAACGGCGCCGCGCCCACCGTACCCGGAATCAGCGACAAGTTCTCGATACCACTTAGATTTTGCTGCAAGGTATACTGCACCATGCCATGCCATGATTCGCCGGCGCCGGCACGCACCAAGGCGGTATCAGATTCTTCGTCCTGAGCGATGATTTCGAGGCCTTGAATCTCGTTCTTGAGCACTACGCCCCCAAAATCTTGGGTAAAAAGTAGGTTGCTGCCGCCGCCCAGAATCAGCTTTTCGGCCTGCTGCACTTCGGCCAATGCCAGCAAAGCACGTAGTTCCTCCACGCTGCGGAAGCGGGCAAACAAGCGGGCCTTAACGTCAATGCCGAAGGTATTGTAGGCGCGCAGAGAAACGTCGTGGTCGAGAAGGGGAGCCGAAGCCATACGAAAAGCAAAAAGGTGATTCGGCAGTAAAAGTAGTGCCGTGGCTGCTAAAAAAGCCCCCCAACACCTAAAACACTGAGGCTACTTAGCGCACCCGATAGCCACTCACGGCATAGTACAGCAAATACGCGTAGCAAAGTGCTGGTACTACAAAGGCTACGCGCAGTCCGCCGCCGTCGGTGGCCAGCCAGCCCATGAGGGGCGGGATGATTGCGCCACCCACAATGGCCATGATGAGGTAAGAGGAGCCTTGCTTAGTAAATTGTCCTAAGCCTTTGATAGCCAAAGGGAAAATGACCGGCCACATAATGGAGTTGCACAACCCGCACAAGACAATCAGCCACAGAGCTGCCTCACCGGTGGTCAGAATGGAAGCAACAACCAGTGCTACGCCAGCCGCGCACACTGCTATCAGCATACCACGGTTGTTAAAACGGAGCAATAGTGGAATGCCCACCAGCCGGCCTACCAAGGAGCCAAACCAGTAGGACGACACCAGCACCGCACCCACCGCTTTGGTAAAGCCCCCCGAGGTGTCGATGGGCGCCGGCTCTTGCCCAAAGAAAACCAAGGCGTAGTTGGTAGCTACATTCAGCCCTTGCACTAAGCTTTGGGTGAAGTCGCTAAGCTGCCGAATTCCCTGTGACTCGCCGTAGCGAATCAAAAACGAGCCTAAACCAACTTCCACGCCCACATACACGAAAATAGCCACGACGCCCAGCACCAAGTGTGGAAAGCTGAGAGCACTGGTACGGGTAGTAACCTGGCCATCCGCACTAGGGGCCGTTTCTTCGGCGGGCAAGCTTTCGAGTTCGGGTAGTTTCAACAAGAAAAACACTCCGGCCAAAACCATCAGAAAAGCCGCCAGACCTAGGTAAGGACCTTTTACTAATTGAGCCTCCTGATCCAGGCGCTGTGCTACCGGCAATGCGGCTAGCTGGGCTTTGAGTGCCACTGAGCCACCAAACAAGATCAAGCCGCCAACTAGGGGCGACAAGGCGCCGCCAAAGTTGTTGGCGACTCCTACGATGCTCACCCGCGCCGCCGCATTGCGCGCCGGCCCCAACACCGATACATAAGGGTTAGCTGCCACTTGCAGCAGCGTAATGCCGGCACCAAGTAGTCCTAAAGCAGTGAGAAACAAAGCGAAAGTACGCGAGTTGGCTGCTGGCACGAATAGCAGCGCGCCACAGGCCATCACCAAAAGCCCCAGCACAATGCCGTTCTTATATCCTAGGCGCTTCAGCACAAAGCCGGCTGGGAGCGACATCAGAAAATAAGCCCCAAAAAATGCCGACTGCACCAACGACGACTGCAAGTCCGTGAGCTGGCACACGTCCTTCAGGTAAGGCATGAGCACGTCGTTGAAATTGGTGACGGCCCCAAATAAGAAAAACAGAGCCGTCATGGCCATCATCGGCACGACGTAGCTACGACTGGTGGCGCCAGCGTCGGTAGTGGTGGGAGAGGAGGAAGTAGTAGGAGCAGCCATTGCGGGCGAGAAGGGGAAAGTTGTGGGCCTTAAAGATAGAAATAGTGGGCGAAGCTTGTTAGAATACTAATGCGCCGTCAGAGCGACCAGCTATAGGCTACTAATGAGGAGTTATCATTCTGACGTCGCTTTTCCCGACCTTTGCCCTTCACAACCTAAAAAATGCCCCCATGGCCGACAACCGCCGCGACGAACCTTTTTTCATGACGGCTACCACGCAGTTTGGCCTCGAAGATGTGCTGACTCAAGAACTAGAGCAGCTGGGGGCCAAAATTGAGCAGGTGCACAGCCGAGCCATCGAGTTTATGGGCAATAAGCAGTTGCTCTATGAAGCGAACTTGTGGTGCCGCACGGCTATGCGCATTTTAAAGCCCTTCGCTGCCTTTTACGCCCCCGACGAAAAAGCCCTATACCGCGAAGTCGGCCGCGTAGACTGGAGCCGCTACATCCAGCCCGACCAAACCTTTGCCATCACGGCGGTGGTCAATAAATCCACGTTCGAGCACTCCCTTTTCGTGGCGCAGCTGACCAAGGATGCCATCGTGGACCAGTTTCGCGACCGCACCGGCTCGCGACCCAGCGTAGATGTAAGTAAGCCCGACATCCGCCTACATCTGCACATGCTGGACAACGAAGTGACCTTGTCGCTTGATGCCTCGGGCGAGTCGCTGCACCGGCGCGGGTATAGGCAGCAGACCAATGCCGCGCCGCTAAATGAGGTGCTGGCCGCCGGCCTTTTGCTGCTCACCGGCTGGGATGGTAAGAAGACGCTCATTGACCCCATGTGTGGCTCGGGTACCATCCTGACGGAAGCGGCGCTTATTGCCCAGCGCATCGCGCCGGGCCTATATCATCAAGGCAAATTTGGCTTCGAGAACTGGCCCGATTTTGACCGCGCCTTATGGGAATCGGTACAGCTCGACGCCCGCAATGCCCAGATTGAGGAGCCCCAAGCCTATATCGGTGGCTCTGATATTTCGCCCGAGTTCCTGGAGCTGGCTCGTCAGAATGTGGAAGCCGCGGGCCTCGAAGATTACATCCGGCTGGCGGTGCGCGACGTGCGCGAGGCCAAAGCTCCCAAAGGGGACTCTGGTCTTGTCATTATGAACCCTCCCTACGGCGAGCGCATCGGCGAAGAGGAGCAGATGGCCGAGTTGTACAAGATGATCGGCGACACCCTCAAATCCAACTTTCAGGGCTATGACGCCTATATTTTCACGGGCAATCTGGACGCCGCCAAACGCGTAGGCTTAAAAGCCTCTCGCCGCATTCCGCTCTTCAACGGACCCATTGACTGCCGTCTACTGAAGTACGAACTCTACCAAGGCTCACGCCGAGCAGCGCGGCCAGAGTAACTTACATAAGCCCGTCATGCAGAGCACAGCGAAGTATCTCGCGTGTTTAGTGAGGTTAGTACTCTCTCGTCAGCACGCGAGATGCTTCGCTTCCGCTCTGCATGACGGGTTAGTTGAATATACTAGCATTACAACATTTGTATGCTAGGTGCGCCACATACTCTGCCTGACGTTCTGCTGTTTTGCTTAACATTGTCAGTCAGTACGTTCCACTTCGATCCAACCCACCATCCCACCGTCCAACATGAAAAAACTCTATTCAAACCTGCTCTTGCTGGTACTGCTTCTGCCGCTATGGGTGGCTGCGCAAACACCGGCTATCCAACGCATAAACCCCACCAACTGGTGGGTAGGCATGAAAGAGCCCAAGCTTCAACTGCTCGTGTATGGCCCCAATGCCGGAACGTTGACTTACAGTGTCAATTATCCAGGCGTTAAGCTTCTGAAAACCAACACCGTTGAGAACCCAAACTACGCGTTTCTGGACCTGACTATTGCGAGTAGCGCCAAGCCCGGCACGGTGCAGATCATCGGCAAAAAAGGCCCCCAGACCGTCACGCAAGCGTGGGAACTAAAGGCCCGTGACAACTCGCCGAAAGGCCAAGGCGTCACGCAGGCCGACTTTATCTACTTGGCTATGCCCGACCGCTTCGCCAACGGCGACCCGAGCAACGACAAGTTTGCCGACATGCGCGACCCAAACCATGACAGGAGCAACGGCTTCCTGCGTCACGGCGGTGACTTGGTCGGTGCTACTCAGCGCCTGCCGTATCTCAAAGACTTAGGTGTCACGGCGGTGTGGTTTACGCCCGTCATCGAAAACAATCAGCCTTTGACCAATGAGGGCGGCACTATGCGCGCTTCTTACCACGGCTACGGCTTCACCGATCATTACAATGTAGACCGCCGCCTGGGGGGCAATTCAGCTTACAAAGACTTCGTCGAAAAAGCCCACGCGGCCGGTATGAAGGTGGTGCAAGATGCTGTCTACAACCACATTGGCAATATGCACTGGTTTATTGAGGATCTGCCGATGAAAAGCTGGCTGCACCAGTGGCCGAGCTATACCAACACCTCTTACCGCCAGCAGCCCATCACCGACCCGTACTCTTCCCAGATTGACCGCAAGGTGACGCTCGATGGCTGGTTTGTACCCTTCCTGCCCGACCTGAACCAAGAGAACCCCTACGTAGCTAACTTCCTGATTCAGCACGCTATCTGGTCGGTTGAGAACTTTGGGGTAGATGCGTGGCGCATTGACACGTACATGTATAACGATCAACCGTTTATGAACCGCTGCAACGCGGCTCTGCTCGCCGAATACCCGCGCATTCACATCTTCGGGGAGTCATCGGTGAATAACGTAGTGGATCAGGCCTACTACGTGCGCAACAACATCGATTTCAAGTTCAAATCGAACCAGCCTGGCGCACTCGACTTCGTGCTGGAAGGCGCCATGGTTGATGGCTTGAAGCACGACGGTAGCCCTCAGCGTATGTACGAAGCGCTGGCGCAAGACGCAGTGTTTCAGGATCCAACCAAGTTTGTCACATTCCTCGACAACCATGACCACGACCGGTTCCTGTCTGTAGTGGGTGAGGATTATGATAAGTACAAGATGGGCCTGACCTGGCTGCTGACTACCCGCGGCATCCCGTCGATGTACTACGGCACCGAGATTCTGATGAAGAACCTTAAAAATCCAACCGACGCCGAAGTCCGCAAAGACTTCCCCGGCGGTTGGCCGGGCGACAAGCAGGATAAATTCACGGCTGCCGGTCGCACGGCCAAGGAAAACGAAGCCTTCCAATTCGTCCGCACCCTGGCCACCTACCGCCGCGACCACCCCGTGCTACACTCCGGCAAGCTCATGCAGTACTTGCCCCAGGATGGCCTCTACGTGTACTTCCGCTACGACGACAAGGGCACGGTAATGGTCGCTACGAACTCTACCGATAAGCCTATTGCTATGCCCACGGCGCGCTTCTCGGAGCGTATGAGCGGCTTCACCAAAGCGCGTAATGTTCTCACTAACGAGACTTTAGCGAGCGTTGCCACCGTGCAGGTGCCCGCTAAAACCGCTATGGTACTGGAGCTTATGCGTTAATTCCAGCCATCTGTCATCCTTGATCTAGCGTACCGCAAAAAGGACCTTATCGTACCAACACGTTGTAGCAACGACTTATCTGGTGCGCTAAGGTCCTTCTTGCGTAAAGATGACAGCCATTTTAGATGATGTTTGAGTCAGACACAATCTGGCCTTAGCTTGTAAAAAAGCCCCCGGGCCCCTTTTGAAGTTCTTGTAAGGATTAGCGGCACTTTGCCTTAGCCTGTGGTTGTTACTACCCTTGTTTCCTACTTACTAACCCGAAAGGGCCAGCGCCACGGCGCGTTAAGGGCAGCGTTTTATCCGGCTGTTTACCTTTCAACTACCGCTTAGCTAGCGTATTTTTACAGAATGTTATTTGCCCCCCAAACCTATTCGCCGACCTTAGAATCTGCTCGGCAAGTCCTAAAGCAATACTACGGTTATGACGCGTTTCGCCCTATGCAGGAAGAGATTATCTCTTCTATTCTAAGTGGGCGCGATACGGTGGTGCTAATGCCGACCGGGGGTGGTAAGTCAGTTTGCTTTCAGGTGCCGGCCGTGGTGTGCGAGGGCGTGTGCGTGGTCGTGTCACCGCTGATTGCTTTGATGAAAGACCAGGTGGAAGCGCTAAAGGCGAACGGTATTGCGGCGGCAGGCATCAATAGCAGCATCGGGCAAAGCGAGCAGAATAACATCGGGGCGGCTTGTATGAGCGGCTACCTCAAGCTGCTGTACGTCAGCCCCGAGAAGCTGCTCTCACCAGGTTTTCTACAGTTTTTGCAGCGCCTCAAAATCAGCATGTTTGCCATCGATGAGGCGCACTGTATCTCGTCCTGGGGCCACGATTTCCGGCCGGAATACACCCAGCTGCGCCTCCTACGGGAGCAATTTCCGCAGGTGCCCATCATCGCCCTTACTGCTACTGCTGACCGCCTCACGCAGCGCGACATTCAGCAACAATTACGCCTGAGTGAACCCCAGGTATTCACGGCCAGCTTCGACCGACCTAACCTCAACCTCATCGTGCGCCCCGGCCAAGACCGCGTGGGGGGCATTTTGGAGTTTCTGGACCGCCACCCTGACCAGCCGGGCATTATTTATTGCCTATCGCGCAAGCAGTGCGAAACACTCTCGCAAAAGCTGATAGCTAAAGGGTACCGGGCCGGCCACTACCACGCTGGCATGACGCCCAACCAGCGCTCAGCGGTGCAGGAAGGCTTTTTGAAGGATGACTTACAGGTGATTATTGCTACCATCGCCTTCGGCATGGGCATCGATAAAAGCAATGTGCGCTGGGTGATTCACTATAATCTGCCCAAAAACATCGAAGGCTACTACCAGGAAATTGGTCGCGCCGGCCGCGACGGCACCGATGCCACGGCTCTGCTTTTCTACAGCTTCAGCGACGTGATGAGTTTGCGGGAGATGCTTACCAAGGATAACCCTAATCTTACCCAACTCAATCTTACAAAGCTGGAGCGCATGCAGCAGTTTGCTGAAGCTGCCAGCTGCCGCCGTAAAATACTGCTCAACTACTTCGGTGAGGTGTTAGCTACTGATTGCGGCAACTGCGACATCTGCCGCAATCCGCCCACCACTTTCGACGGCACGCTTATCGCTCAAAAAGCTTTGTCAGCGGTAGTCAGGATGCGGGAGCGGGCCAGTATTGGCTTGCTCATCGATGTGCTGCGTGGTATGCGCAATCAGGCCGTGCTGTCTGGCGGCTACGACCAGATAAAAACCTACGGTGCCGGCGCCGATTTGGCTTACCTGGATTGGTACAGCTACGTGCACCAAATGCTCAACGACGGCTTACTCTACATTGCCTACGAGGAAGGCTACGCGCTGAAAATCACAGAGCTAGGTAAAGAAGTGCTGCAAGGCCAGCGTCAGTTGCCGCTCAAGCAATTTAAGCCCGCTGAGAAGGCAGAAAAGCCTACTAAAGCAAGTCGTAAAGCTGCTCAGGCGGCTACCAAGCCCGCCGATGCTACGGCCAAGTTGTATGAGCGCCTGCGGCAGTTGCGCAAGCGTATTGCTGATGAGCAGAACGTGCCGCCTTACGTTGTCTTCACAGATGCTACGCTGGAGGAAATGGCCGCCGAAAAGCCGGTTTCAAGGGTGGCTATGCTGGCTATTTCGGGCGTGGGCATGAAGAAGTTTGAGACTTATGGTGAGGCCTTTATCAAGGAAATTCTGGAGTACGGGGGCGGAGGGGCACCCGAGGCAAGCAGTGCCGTTTATCCGAATGCTGACCTGAGTGAAGTCCTAGAAATGCCCTCTACGCCTGCTCCACGCAAGCGCGAAGTAGGTGACACGCACGAAACTACCTTCCAACTGCACCGGGTAGGCCTGAGCGTCGAGGCTATTGCCGAGCGCCGCAGTCTGAGTACGGGCACCGTGCGTGCTCACATTGAAACTCTGTATGCCAAAGGCTATCAGATTCGCTTGGAGGAGTTTCTGACGATGGATGAGTTTGCCGAAATTCAAACCGCCCGTGATCAGCTCGGCGGCGAGCCGTTGCTGCGTGACTTATTCGACCACCTGCGCGAAAAACATGATTACTTCAAACTGCGCCTGGCCGTACATTATCAAAAGCGGCTGCGGGAAGCGTAATTCATACAAAGCCCCCCGCAGTAATTGTGGGGGGCTTTTTTGTGGGTGCTGAGTTGGGTCATCTAGAGAAGAAATGGGGGGAACATGGGTTTCATTCCTTCACTGACAATCTGTAAACTTTCAAAAAAATAATAGCTAATTGAATTAGTAAAGCTGCTTGCTTGTTGCTAATTTCACGAGCCGGTAATGTTTTGATGTCGAAGCCTTTCCCGCCTCTTTTTAGCGATGATCAACACGAACTTAAAATTCTGGCGCCGTGAGCTGGGCCTCACCCAGGCGCAAATGGCCGAGAAGCTAAGCATAAAACGCTCATTGGTAGGTGCCTACGAGGAAGGCCGCGCCGAACCCAAGCTCACGACCCTCGTGAACATGGCTCGTCTGTTCGGCATCACGCTGGACGCGCTGGTAACCACTGACTTTAGCAAAAAGAGCGTGGCTAAGGCCGCTCTGCGCCAACTCGAGCCTTCTCTGCAAACGCCTGAGCCGCCCCGCCCCGCCGATCGTCTGCGCGTACTGGCGCTTACCGTTGACAAAGAACAGAACGAAAACATTGAACTGGTGCCCTTAAAGGCCAGTGCCGGTTATCTCAATGGCTACGCTGATGCTGAGTTCATTGAGGAATTGCCGAAGTTCCGCTTGCCCATGCTGGGCTCTGGTGGTACTTACCGCGCCTTTGAGATTGAAGGTGACTCTATGTTGCCTATCGCCTCGGGTACCGTCATCGTGGGTCGCTACGTAGACGACTGGCTGACGTTGAAAGACGGCACGCCCTGCGTGGTAGTAAGCGCCAAGGAAGGCATCGTGTTTAAGCGCGTGTTCAACCGCCTCAAGCAAGGCGCCATGCTGACGTTGCACTCCGACAACCCCGTGTACTCGCCCTACGAGATTGACGTGGAGGATGTGCTCGAAATCTGGGAAGCTAAAGCCTACATCAGCAGCACGTTCCCCATTGCCGACCTCTCGCTCAACCGTCTGGCCAGCATTGTGTTGGATTTGCAGCAGCAGATGACCACGTTGAAGAAAGCATAAAGGCGACACTTTCAATTGTCGTTAGTACAGTAAAAGGCACGAATCCATTGGGTTCGTGCCTCTTGCTGTTTGCGGGTAGGCGTTAGCCTAGGCGGGTTGAAACAAGGTTATTGCTTCTGGCAATTCTGTTTTTAATGTTTTAGGGCGTCGTGGCTACAGTAGCGCTAGCTTAGTTTCCCGTAGTAAAGTAGGTCTACAAGCTCGCCGGAGGTTGTTTTGTAGTCGCGGCGCAGGGTTCCTTCTAATTCGAAGCCAGCCTTCTCCGCCACTCGCCTCGCTGACATATTGCTCAGATGAGTGCGCAGAAACAGCTTCTTGAAGCCGTATACTTGAAAGCAGTGATCACAAAACAGACAGAACGCTTTGGTGGTAAGACCCTGACCCTCATAATCTGCGTCGATGTAGCAGCCCAGCTCCGATTTTGGGATGTTCCAATCAATGTTTTTGAGGTCCAGGAAGCCGGCAATCTGGTTGTTTGCTGTGTCGATAATCAGATAGGGGAAGTAGATCCGGGCAGCGGCACGCTGGGTGATATCTGCCACGAAGGCTCGAGTGTCGTCTAGGGTTTTTGTTCTGGAAACAGTGCCCGTAAAGAAGTTTTCCAGCCGCGGCCGATTCTTCCGTACCAGTTGAAAAAAGGCCCCCAAATCTGCCGGCGTGAGCAGCCTAATTGTGTAGTGGTCAAAATGTATCATTTGGATCGGCTCATTAAATGAAATTGGCAGTGCCAATGCATTTTGATTCTTGCATTAGAATTCCCGTTGCTCCCATGCCTAAGAGACATTAGCTCAACTCAATTCCGCGCTCATTTTTGATTCAAAATAGCTAAGCAGCAGGAGTGGGGCGCCAGCGAAATGACTGCGGATCGATAGCACGCATGGTGCACAGGATGCCGTTTAAGTGGTCATATTCGTGTTGCAGCAGCTCCGAGATGCCATCCTGCACGGTCCAGGTTTGGGGCTGCCAGTGCTCATCGCGGTAGCGCACCGTTACCTGCTGATGGCGGCGCACGCGCACCAGTAGATTAGGGAAGCTCATGCAGTCGTCCCAGAGCTCGAAAGTGGCCTCACTTAAGTCTACCAGCTCGGGGTTGAGTAGGACGTGGGGCTGGCCGTCGAGGTGCAGGTAGACCAAGCGCTTCATCACCCCAATCTGCGGGGCAGCAATACCGCGGCCAAAATGATAAGTTGCTCTGATGTCGGCCATTACGGAGTGCAGATCGGCAACCCACTCAGCTACCAGCGGCAGCTCTTCCTGGAGCACGGGCGCGCACTGCTCATAAAGGCGCGGGTCACCCAGCAGCACAATATCGGCTATGGTTTTCATGGCCCTAATAAAAGCATTAGTTGTCTTTCCTGAACTATTGGCCGTAGGTCGCCGCTGGGGGGGACTTTATCAGCATAAAGCCCCCCAGCGGCAGTCTACAGCCGTAGAGTTAACTTACCTGTGCTGCCTCGCGTATGCCGATGTATTGGTCTACAACCCAACATAGCTCCCTATGCTTAAATACATTCCTGCCACCGAACGCCACCACGCCGCACCTGTACAGTGGCTGAGCAGCTACTTCCTGTTCTCCTTCGCCGATTATTACGACAAGGATAACATGCAGTTTGGCCCCTTGCGCGTGTTCAATGATGATACAATTGCCCCCCAGTCGGGTTTTCCGCAGCATCCGCACTCCGAAATGGAGATAGTGACGCTAGTACTCGATGGTGAAGTAACCCACGAGGATACGATGGGCAATAAGGCCGTCATCAAAAAAGGGGAGGTGCAGCGCATGACGGCTGGCACGGGCTTAGCCCACGCGGAGCGCAACGAGACCGATAAGGATTTGCGAATCTATCAGTTGTGGTTTTTGTCGAATCAGAAAGGGTTGAGCCCCAGTTACGAGCAGAAAGATATTGACTTCCTCGACACCAAAAACGAGCTGATTCCGCTGGTGTCGGGGCAAAAGGTGCTGGAAGATGTGGTATACATGAACTCCAATTCTACCATCTACTGGTCTAATCTTAAAGCTGAAAAGACGATTACCTTCAAGACATTCCCTATTCGAAATACTTTCATTTACGTGCGGGAGGGCATTATTTACGTCAATGGCTCCGAAATCGGGCCCAGCGACCAGGCCCGCCTGACCGATGAGCACGTGGTCGAGATTAGAGCCGAAAAAGATGCGCAGTTCATCTTGATCGACTTGCCAGCGAATGAGGCTAATTATTAAGCTTTAAACTCCCTGATTCCTAAGCCGGACTACTAAGTAGTCCGGCTTTTTTTTGGCCAAAATAGAGCTGCTACCGGCCCCCTTGAGCAGAACAAGGGAAGGGTTTCTTCAAGCGCTACAGCAACATAGAGACCCATAAAAAAGTAAAACCCTTGATTTTGCTGGCTTAATCTTCAGGATAGAGCGCCATGAGAAGGCTGAAAACAAACAGGTGGGTAGTGGTCGCAACGTTGCTGATGTGCTTGCTTCTCTTGGCCTTCGAAAATCGACTTGCCAGCTCTAAAAAAGCATCTGCTCCACCCACAACGAATGATGCCGATCGGTCGCTGGCGGTGCTTACTAATCTTATCGTACCCCAAAAACCAGTTACTATGCAACTCCCTCACCACCCGCTTCGCTCCGAAGCCGACTTGGATATATTGATGCGCGAAATAGGGGATAAGCGCGTGGTTTTGCTAGGCGAAGCCTCACACGGCACTGCTGAGTACTACAACTGGCGGGCCGCCCTTTCCAAGCGTTTAATTCAAGAAAAAGGGTTCGACTTTATTGCCGTGGAAGGCGAATGGGCCGACTCGTACCGTGTAAATACCTTTATCAAAGGCCCCCAGCAAGACAACGCCGCGGCCGTGCAGCTGCTGCGCCACTACAACCGCTGGCCCACATGGATGTGGGGCAACTACGAAGTAGCCTCATTAGTAACGTGGCTGAATAGTTACAACCAACAGCCCACTGGGGGGCAAAAAGTTGGGTTCTACGGCTTAGATGTGTACTGCTTGTGGGAAGCGCTGGAGGACATAATGCCTTATCTGAAGGACACCAACGATGAGGTGCTGAAAGCGGCCCAGCGTGCCCACCGCTGCTTCCAGCCCTACACCGACGATGCCCAAGCCTATGCATTGGCCGTGGCCCGCGCCTCCGACAACTGCCGCACCGAAACCAACCGCCTCTGGCGGCACATGCAGGAACTCACCAATGAGGGCGTGCCTCAGAGCGAGGAGCTTTTTGTGGCCCAGCAGCACGCTCTGGTGGCACTAAACGGCGAGCGGTACTACCGCGCCATGGTAAGCGACAATTCCGAATCCTGGAACATCCGCGACCGGCACATGGCCCAAACCTTGGACCGCCTGCTTCAGCTGCACGGCTCCGGCAGCAAGGCCATCATCTGGGAGCACAACACCCACGTGGGCGACGCCCGCTACACCGATATGGCGCATCGCGGCGAGGTAAACGTGGGTCAGCTGGCGCGTAAGGCGTACGGCGAAGAAAACGTGTTTATCGTGGGGTTTGGCTCCTATGAAGGCTCCGTTATCGCGGCTTCACGCTGGGGCGCGCCTATTCAAAAGATGAAGGTGCCCCCCGCTCAGGATGGTAGCTGGGAGCAAATTCTGCACTCCGACGGTGGTACCGATAAGCTGCTGCTGTCCAGAGAGCTGCGCGATAATAAGCGCTTAAAGCGCTCCATTGGTCACCGCGCTATTGGCGTAGTTTATAACCCGAGCATGGAGCGCTACGGCAACTATGTGCCCTCCATTATTCCGCAGCGCTATGACGCCTTCCTCTTCATCGACCAAACCCAAGCCCTAAACCCGCTGGAAACACCCGTGAAAGGCAACGAGCCGCCAGATTTGTATCCTTGGGGAACATGAGGTAGGTCAAGAGTTTGCTAGGTTGAATCCGGCTTATATTTAAGGCTTCAGCCTCTGGTTGCTAGCGGTGTGCCCCTTTGGGGGGCATTTTGTGGCCCATTTGGCGCAAAAAATATACGCGTTAATGGGCCGCTTCTCTTATATCACCCGCGCCGTCTGGTTGCTCTCGCTCATCAGCCTCTTCACCGATCTGGCTAGTGAGATGCTTTACCCGATTATGCCGCTTTACTTGCAGTCAATCGGGTTTTCGGTATTCTTCATTGGGTTGTTGGAAGGCGTAGCCGAAGCCACAGCGGGCCTCAGCAAAGGCTATTTCGGGCAATGGTCCGATCGACTGGGCCGACGGGTGCCATTTGTGCAGTGGGGCTACGGACTCAGCGCCATCTCCAAACCCATGTTGGCTATCCTCGCCACGCCAGTTTGGGTGCTGCTCGCCCGCACTATTGATAGGCTGGGTAAAGGCTTGCGGACCGGGGCTCGCGACGCTCTCTTGTCTGACGAAACCACGCCGGAAAACAAAGGGAAGGTCTTTGGTTTTCATCGGTCGATGGATACGCTGGGGGCCGTTTTCGGTCCTGCCGTCGCGCTGGTTTGGCTGGCCGCGCGACCCGGCGAGTTTAGCCCGTTATTCCTAATTGCTTTTTTGCCTGGTTTGCTGGCCATCGGTATTGCCTTTTTGCTCAAAGAGCGGCAAGCCATACCCTCAAATCGTCCGATTCAACCGTTCTGGGCCTCATTCGGCTACTGGCGAGTAGCTTCGCCATCATACCGGCAAGTGGTGGGCGCCTTGGTGCTTTTCGCCTTATTCAACAGTTCTGATGCCTTTCTTTTATTGCTCGCCCGCCAACGTGGCCTGTCCGATGCAACGGTGGTGGGCCTTTACATCTGGTACAATGCCGTGTACGTGCTGAGCGCCTGGCCCCTCGGCCACCTCGCCGATAAGGTGGGCCCGCGCCGGCTGTTAGTAGCTGGTTTGCTGCTCTTTGCAGTAGTGTACGGCGGCGTAGCGTTAGCGCACACCACTTGGGCTTTCGCTGCTATGTTTGGCCTGTATGGTATGTATGCCGCCGCCACGGAAGGTGTTGGAAAAGCCTGGGTAAGCAACCTCTGCCTCAAAGCCGATACCGGGGCGGCGCTGGGTACCTTCTCCGGACTCAGCAGCCTGGCCGCGTTAGGTGCCAGCGTTGGCGCTGGCCTGCTGTGGCAGTGGGGCGGGCCAAGCCTTACGTTCGGAGTTACAGCCGTTGTGGCCCTCGGAGTAGCCAGTTATTTAGCTGCAGTACGACTTCGGGCCTAGGCTACCTAAACAACACAAAGCTCAGTTATTCGACAGACTTTATCTTAGCTAGGATTTATTGCTTGATGTTATAAGTGAGTGATATAAGCAATTGGATGAATGTGTGTTGAAAGCGAGAAAATAAAGTAGCGGTGGATACAAAAAGTAGCGAGGAGCTTGGGGGCTTTTTGGCCACTTACCCCAAACTCCTCGCTACTTTACTCGATCAAGGCGGAGCCTACATCGTGTACTTCCGTCCTTTGTTTTGCTCTTTCAAATAAGCCATCAGCGGCTGAAAGTAATCAACCATGGCGCGGGCCGATAGGTCTTCGCCGGTCTTCTCTTTCAGCACGGTGCGCCAGTCTTTGCTGGCACCCGGCGCCATAATGTCGCGCAGGAAAGTGCCTACTTCCTTGCTGCCATAGTAGTTGGTAGCGTGCGGGTCCTGGTTCAGGATTTTCTTCGCGATGTGGTCGTGAAGCTGGAACAGAATGACGTAGGAAAGGGCATAGTCGTAGTACTGCGCTGGGTCGTCGTTGATGTGGGTTTTGGTGGCCGGGTCGAGGAAGTTTTCCCCGCGCGTAGTAGGCGGGGTGATGCCCTGGTACTTTTTCACCAACTCCCACCATTTCGCGTTTAGCTGGTCGGGGGGCAAATTCTCGGCGTAGAAGCTGTTTTCCCACTCACTCATCACGCCCGAAGCAAAGGGCAGGAAGGTCACGTAGTTGAGCGCCTCTTTAAGCAAAGTCTGAGTCTGATCGGTTTTAGCATTGGCCGGCACCAAGTCCAAGCCTACTAGGAAAGGCTTCTGAGTAGCGGCCAAGCCCATCAGGCTACCCATGGCCTCGTGGTAGGCACGGTTAGCGCCACTACGCAGCAACACCGGCACCTCGGGGTTCGTGTAGCTCATGTAGTAGTAGATGTGGCCTAGCTCGTGGTGAGTTGTTTCGTACCACTCCGTGTTCGGCTCCACGCTCATCAGGCTGCGCACATCGTTTTCGAGGTCCATGTGCCAGGCCGAAGCGTGGTTGTTCTTCTTGTAGTTGGCGTTGGCGGGCAGCGGGTACAGGCTGCTCTTCTCATAAAAGCTGGGGGGCAAAGCGGCGAAGCCCAGGCTCTGATAGAAGCGCTCGGCTTGCTTTACCTGCCACTCAGCGCCTTTTTTGGCAAGAGCTGCGTCCAAGTTTACGCCTTTTACATCTACCATGGCACTCCAGTCCTGGCCCCAGCGGTTGGGCAGCCAGTGCGCGGGCAAATAGTCGGGCACTTGTTTCTGGCCGTATTTTTTGGCCAGCTCGTAGCGGGCGTAGGTGTGCAGTTCGCGGTAGAGCGGGCGCAACTCCTCATTGAGTTGACGCACGAGTTGCATCATTTCTTCCCGCGTAAGGCCATAATCAGAAGCCTGATACGTGAAGTAGTCGGGGTAGCCGAGCGCCTTCACCGTTTCGTTGCGCAGGCCGCGCAGGTTGAGCAAGCCTTCTTTCAGCGTAGGCCCAATGGCTTTGCTGGCTTCCCAAGCGGCTTGGCGCTTGGCGGGGTTCTTCTCTTTACGTAGAACCTCGTCGATATCATTGGTCGTCACTGACTTGCCCTGATACTTGTAGTCGAAGCCGTAGAGTTTTTCTACCTGCGCCGTTTCGGCCTTGATGCGGCGCGTAACCACATCGGCGATGGTTTGGGGTGAGTTGGCCGCGTTATAAAGCGCCGCCTGCAACTGCTTCACTTGCAACTCACTCAGCTCCGACTTATGCTCCAGCAACTCCCGTAAGCGGGTGATATTCTGGGTGCTGCCCGTGAAAGCAGCCAAAGCCTGATTGGCGCGAGCGGTAGCAGCAGCATTGGTCGTGTCACCGGCTACGATGTGGGTGTTCGAGCGCCACTCAGCCTCAGCCGATTGGGTGTAAAGGCGTTGGTATTGAGTTGAATACTGTTGCAAAAATGCGTCAGCCTGGGCGCGCCAGTCGGGGGCGGCAGGCTGGGTAGCTGCGGTCGTTTCGGTGGTTGTATTGGCCGTTGGGGGTGTTTTGGCAGTAGGCGCGCACGACCACATGGCGCTACCTAGAGCAACGCCAGCCATACCGGTTAACAGTGTTTTTTTCATGAAGAGTAGAATAGGGCAGAAGTCAGCCGAGGCTGGGGGTGGAGATTTGCCCTAAAAATAACAACTTCGGTTGCAAGTACTTGGAATTGGATCGCTAGCCTTACTTAAAGCCGCAAAATGAGTGGCTATGGGTCTTAATCGGTATCTAAACCGTGGCCTTTTCCTGCAGCAAGTGGCAATCCTTATACTTCTTGCCGCTGCCACAAGGGCATGGGTCGTTGCGACCAAACTTACGTCGGCTGCGCAGCGTTTTAAGCCACTCGCGCGGATCGACGGCAAAGCGTAGGAAGCGCTTCTTGGGGTTCTGGCGCAGGGCGCGGGTAAGCAGCTGGTACAGCTCGGGGTGATTCTCTTGCAGTTTCTCGGGCTTCTCAAAAAAGTACTCCGTCACGACGGCAAAGAACTCGGCCTCGTTGGTGCCGGCGTAGGAGTTTATATCAGATTTACCGTCGCGGATGGCTTCGATTTCACGCTGCATAACCTCGGCCCAGGGCTGAAGCAATTCGGGGGGCAAAGCCAGGGAGGGCACGCCATCAATAACGCCATCGGCCTGGTCGAGCAAGTGAGCAAACTCGTGAATACCGACGTTTTGCTTGTCTAGAGAATCCTTAAAGCCCTGCTCCAAGGATGACTTAGAAAGGTGCATGTAATGAGAGGTTTGAAAATTGCGCACACTACCCAGAAGCTGTCCTTGCAAAGGCGTCATTTCCTTGTTCGGATCGCGGGTTTCCCGCCAGGCATCGGGCACAATTAGTACCTCACTCAGGTTGCCATATTCCCACTCCGGAAACCCAAAAACGGGAATAATAGCGGAGGCTGCAACGAGTACACGCGTGGTGTCGTCTACCTCCGTTTGAACGCCGGTGATGAGGGTTTTGGCCAGAAAAACCTGCACAGCCTTCTCAAACCGTAGCTTCTCGTTTTTGGTCAGCGACAAATAAAACGCCACGCGCTCCATAAGAATACGGCGCCATTCCACCGGGAAATCTTCGGCTAACGCCTCGGCCCGCACGCGTGAATCGCGGGTGAGGTAGCGGTAAAAAAGAAAGACAAGGCCGCCAATAATGGCCAAGAAAATAGCGTAGCTCATGAGGGAATCAGCAAAGAAACAGGCCTCATGTACGGGATAGCTAGCTTGGTAGCTGAGCTGAGGGGTAAATTTTACCGCTAAAGGCTGTGAACAGTAGGTTCCCGCAGATTTTCGCAGAGGAAAAGCGCCGAGGTCCGCAGTGTTCCGTTGGATGCTATAGGTGCGGCAAGTGCGGTACTAGCCGCTCCCGCAGCAATGCCAGAAGCGCGGGGTCCTGAAACTGGTAGTCGTCGGGGATACGCAGGCATATAACGCTTTTGCCGGCGAGCTGGGGGGCAAATTTGGCGCGCAGACGGTCGGTGTGGCGGCGCTCCATCACAAAAATAACATCAGCCCAACCCAAATGCCCGGCCGTGACGCGCACTCTAGCGCCCGGCTCCGTGCCCGCTGAGCGGACTTCGTAGTGCGGATGCCCATCAAATAAGCGCTCTGCGGTGAGGCTGCGCCAGCGGTTTTGGCTGCAGATAAAAAGAAGTTGACGGGGCATATAAGGCTTTCCCAATAGGAACTGGTAGAAACACAAAGCCGCGCCAACCGAAGGTCAGCGCGGCTTTGTCAGAGTCTAAAATTACATCACGACCGACACCCGAATCTTACGACCCTTGATCTTAGCACCGGTCACGCGCTGGGCTACATCCTGGGCGTGTTGACGCGGCACCGCCACGTAGCTGTAGTGGTCAAAGACCTCGATGTGCCCGACCGATTCGCGCTCCAGGCCGCCGTGGGCCATAAATGTACCCACCAAGTCATGAGCACTCACCTTGTCCTTACGACCGGCCGAAACGTGTAGGGTCACATTTTCGGGGCGTGGAGCTTTGGGCGCAGCGGGCGGCAGGGCCGGAGCGTGCATGGTTTTCCACTGAATCTTTTCAGCGACGGGCCATTTCTGCACGTGGTTTTGCTCGTGGGGCGTAGCCAAGATGTGGGCCGTGCCAATAGCACCCGCGCGGGCCGTGCGGCCGGCACGGTGCTGAAAGGAGTCAGCTTTGTCGGGAGCATCGTATTGGATAACGGTGTCGAGAGCCGTTACGTCGAGTCCGCGGGCGGCGACGTCGGTAGCTACTAGAGCTTGGGCCGAGCCGTTGCGCAGCTTCATCAAGGCTTTGTCGCGCTCGGGCTGGGGCATTTTGCCGTGCAATACTTCGGCGGCTACGCCCCGACCAACCAGGAAACGAGCCAGCTCTACGCACCGGTCGCGGGTGTTGCAGAAGATCAACGCCCGGCCAGTCTCAGGCTGATGCAGTAGGTGCAGCAAGGCGGCCGGCTTCTTTTCAATAGGACCAACCTGACCCAGCAAGGTCAGGTTTTCGGGCAGCTCATCCGTGTCCTCACCAGCGTTTACCACGCGGGGACGGGTCAGGTTGGCCCGAATCAGGTTCAACACCTTATCCGACATGGTAGCCGAGAACAGCATGGTCTGGCGGCGGCGGGGCAGGCGCTTGACGATTTCAACCAGCTCATCCTGAAAGCCCAACTCCAGCAGCTTGTCCGCTTCGTCCAGAATCAGGGTTTTGAGTTGGTTAGGAATGATAGTGCGGCGCTCTAAGTGGTCGAGCAAACGGCCAGGCGTGGCGACTACCACGTGAGGCGTCTGCTTTAGTGATGCCGTTTCATCGCGCATGGCGTGGCCACCATAAAAAGCCGTTACGCGCAGATTGGGTAGGTATTTGCCCAGCTTTTTAAGCGCATCACGTACTTGCAAGGCCAGCTCGCGGGCGGGCACCAGCACCAGAATCTGCATCGTATCCTGGGTGACGTCAATATGCTGGAGCACGGAAAGGCCGTAGGCAGCCGTTTTGCCCGAGCCGGTGGGCGCTTGGCCCGCTACATCTTGGCCAGCTAGGGCCATTGGGATAACCTCCGTTTGCACGGGCGTGGGAGCGGTAAAGTTGAGCTCTTCCAGGGCTTGGAGCAGCGGGGGCGCGAGGCCGAGGTCGGAAAAAGTAGTCATAAGAAGCACAAAGGAATACTGCAAAGGTAGGCAGCTAGGCGGCAGCAGCCGCAACCCTTTCCACTCGTCCCCGTACCTGCGCTCCGTACCTTTACGCCATAATGGGTAAAATACTTGAACAAAAAAGCCCCCCAGAGGCTTCTGTAGACCATTGAACTGCTTAGGAGAAATTCATTTCGACGCATTTCTCCCGCTCTTTTAGAGCCCCGAATTTACCCGAGCAGATTGAAGAACGACATTGTGTTAACCCAAAACAGACTCCAACAACCCACCGCCGCGCTTGCCACCGAACCTGCCCCGCTCACTAGCGGCCTAGTGTGGCTCATGGCCATCACCTGCGGATTGGTGGTAGCTAATATTTACTACAATCAGCCTTTGTTGGTGGAAATCGGCCGCACCTACCAGCTGTCGGATAGCCGGGTGAGCTGGATAGCGACCATCACGCAGGTGGGCTATACGCTGGGGCTGCTATTTGCTGTGCCACTGGGCGATAAGGTAGAGCGCAAAGGCTTGATCTTGCTGATGTTGCTGTGCGCGGCCCTTTGTCTGGGCGGCGCGGCGCTGGCTCCTTCGTTCACGGTGCTGGTAGCTGCCAGCCTGTTAATTGGTATTTTTTCGGCGGTCCCACAACTGTTAGTGCCTATGGCCGCCTCTCTGGCCACCGATGCCGAGCGAGGCAAGGTGGTGGGCAAGGTAATGAGCGGACTCCTCATCGGAATTCTGCTTTCGCGTACCCTCAGCGGCTACGTAGGAGCCCATTTTGGCTGGCGCACTATGTTTGGCGGCGGCGCCCTGATGATGGTGGTGCTGGTGGCCGTGCTGGCGCTCCGTTTGCCGCGTAATCAGCCCTCTTTTCAAGGCACTTACGGAAGCCTCATGCGGTCCTTGCTCACCCTCACCCGGGACTTGCCCACGCTGCGCCGCTCCTCGCTAGTTGGGGCTTGTATGTTTGGGGGGCTAACCGTGTTCTGGACCACGCTCGTGTTTTTCTTGGAGGGCGCTCCGTATTTCTATAAGAGCGACGTAGTAGGTTTTTTCGGAGTTATTGGGGCCTGTGGTGCCTTAGCCGCACCCTTGGCGGGCAAACTATCCGATAAGCGCGGCTCCGATTATGCCCTGAGTATGGGGATTGTGGTCGCGCTGGGCGCTTACTTGATTATGGGCGTTACGGGCGTGTATCTGGCGGGGCTCGTTATCGGCGTAGTGCTGCTGGATGTGGGGCAGCAGGTAACGCACATTTCCAACCAGTCGCGCATCTTTTCCTTGTTGCCCGAGGCTCGCAGCCGCCTCAATACCGTGTACATGACCAGCTCATTTATCGGCGGGTCGGTGGGGTCGCTGGCGGGGGGCTTTGCGTGGGCGCATTGGCAGTGGCCAGGAGTATGCACTATGGGCCTGCTGTTTGTGGTTGCCGCTTTCCTGATCAATCGGTTTTATGGTCGTGGTGGGTAGTAGCGGGCATTTACCATTTACTATTTCTCAGACCGTCTTCGCTGATATCAACCAAGCGGTAGCGCACGGCTAATTTTTTGGGCCGAATATCCATACCAACATAGTGTGCATAGACCTTCGTAAAGCAGGCCCCGAAGTAGAAGATCATTGCCGAGTAAAACACGAACAACAGCACCAGCACAATGCTGGAGGCGGGTCCATAGATGGGACCTAAGTTGTGGGGCACCAGCACGTAGCCCAGCAGAATTTTGCCGATGTTGATACAGACGGCCGTCAATAATGCCCCCCGAAACACCGCTCGCCACGGAACGTGGGCGCTACTCAGGTTGCGAAATGTGATGGCAAACCAGCCGGACAGGATAAGTAGGGATGTAAGAAAGCTCAAGCTCCGAAATAAGTAGAAGCCAAAAGTGGCATCGAAGTCACGGGTGTAGTCAGCCAGAAAGGCTAGAGCCGCATCCGTCATAAAAGCCAGCAGGGTAAGCGCCGCCGTGGCCAGCAGTACGCCCAACGAGCGGATACGGGCGTGCAATACCTTGTGAAAGCGCCCTTCGGTGCGTTGAGGCCTAATTTGCCAAAGCTGATTCAGCGAGTTCTGAATGACAACGAACAGGGTGGTGGATACGAAGAGCAAGAACCCGGAGCCCAGCCACGTCATCAGGCGGCTGCGCTCGATGTTGCCCACATTTTGCAAAATCTGCTCCACCAAACCCGCCGCCGGGTAGCCAAGCAGCTCCGAGAGCTTGTGCAAGAGCATTCCGCGCACAGTGGAGGCCGAATAAATGCTCCCCAGCACCTGAATGAGGATTATCAGGATAGGAGGCAGGGCAAACGTGGTGAAAAAAGCCGTGGCCGCACCCAGCCGTAAAGGGTCGTTGGCGCCAAACTCCCGGGCAGCGCGCCGGAGCAGGACAAAAAAATCGGTCCAGACTTTATGCCGGGGCTGACCCGGCTCGCGTACTTTTGTCATGAGGCTCGCGTACTACCTTGGGCGCGTGGCCGTTTGGTGCGAGCAACTAAGATAGCGTCTCGCTACTTTATTCTGTTTTCCTTGTAGCCCAAACTTCCCGCTGTTTTGCCCATTCCACCGCCTCAGCCATCTGCTATGCCGCCCCGTGCCAGCTGGATGCGCCGCCGGGTGCTCGCGCCACTGCTGGGCTTGCTGCAACAAGGGCTATCACCGACTCAGCTGGCCCTCACTATTGCTTTGGGAGTAGTATTTGGGCTGATTCCAATTCTGGGCGTTACTACGCTCTTGGCCACTTTTACGGCCGTGCGACTGCGGCTTAACGTAGCGGCCATGCTACTCATTAGTCATCTGATGAGCCCAGTGCAGCTGCTATTGCTCATTCCGCTGCTCCAGCTTGGGGCCCAGTTAGTTGGTGATGGCACCGACACGCAACTAACCTTGGCGCAACTACAGCACCTTATCAGCCACGACTGGATGGCAGCGGCCAGCCTACTGTGGCGGGCCAGTCTGGGGGGCTTTTTGCTGTGGTTGGTAGGGTCGCTGGTTCTGGTGCCGGGCCTGTTTTATGGGTTACGCCCCGTGTTTACGAGGGTAGCCCGGCGGCAGGCAAAGTAGCCCTTGCGGGCTACTCGCTGCGCTTGTATATAGGCTCAGTTTGATAAAAATAGTGGCTCAGCGGCTCCCCCGAATCGGGGCTCACCAGCACGATGTCTACAAACTGGTGACTCGCGTCGAGGTGGTGTTGAATAACGGCGCCTATTTCTTGTAGAAAAGCTGTGTCTTCGCCTTCTACATCAAAGCCTAGCAGCAAACGAGGCGGCTCCTGGCTGTCGGGTAGCTGCATCTGAGCCAGATAAATGGCCCTAATCAATGGCTGACCGGCCGCGTAGGTGCTCAACGACTCTGCCAAAGCCGCAGGGAACTCGGCTGGCTGACCTAGTAGCACCTGCGTTTCAGGGGCAATCTGGTGAGGGGCCGCCTCGAAAAGCTGACCTGATAATAGCTCGGCCAGCTCGTTGGCCATCAGTAGTTTGCCGAGGCTGGAAAAAGGATTTAGGGCACAGTCAGCGCCTTGCACCATTTGAAATAAGTCGAAGCCCGACAAGCGCAGATAAGGTACTTCATCCTTCACTACGCTGCTATCATAAATGCGGTCTGGAGCCGTAAAAACCGGAATTTTGCCGTCGTGCAACACTTGGAGCTGCACTTCCATATTCTGGGTAACGGGAATCTCGCCAGGCGCTTGCCCTTCCTTGGGCTGGGTCAGCACATATACATCTTCCTGGAGAAGGGCACGGTAGAAATCGGGACGGCCGTCGGCGTCGGCAGCGGCGCGTAACAGCATTTCCTCAAGCCGGTTGAGGGGCTCAAAAGCAGGCATGGGGGGCGGCGGGGGTGGTAATACCGGAGCAGGCGGCGGGGGCGCCACGGGCGAGGTAAAATTAGCCCCTTTATAGCGCGGCCCCGAAGCGGGTGGGTTGCTGCTAGGCGCGGGGGCCGGTGGAGCCGGAGTATCGGTAGGTTGTTTTTTAGGTTTTAGAAAGTCGAACAGACCCATAATGCTACAGTAATTTGAGTTGGCAAGCTAAGGAGGATTAACGAAGAAAAGCGTGAAAAAAACGACGGTAATCCTCAGCTAGAGGAATAGGCTGCTTGGTATAAAAGCTGTCAAACAGTTAGTTGTGAAGGTTTTGCTGCTCTGATAAAGTAGCTGAGTGTTTATTCTAATTGTGGCCAACTAATGAGCCAACGGTTATTGCCCGTCGCTGCCGCTGCAACTATGCAGTTGGTCCATCACCTCCCGAATAGTGAAGGGCTCCCCCTTATTACCCCACGAGGTTTGCACAAAGTTCAGCAGGTTAGTTATTTCTGAATCGGTTAGGTCTTCCTTGTGGCCGGGCATCACCTGGTTGAAAGTTATGCCATTGACGACCATGGGCCCCTTCACCCCATGGCGCACCAAGCAAGCTAGACTTTCACGGTTTTTGGCTAAATAGTCGGCGCCGGCCAGGGGCGGGATGAGGCGCTGTAGGCCCTGACCCTGGTCGCCGTGGCAATTGGAGCAATGCGCGGCATAAAGGCGGGCACCGCTGTTCTGACGTTCTGTAAAGCAGCCAGCTGCTAGCACGCCAGCCGCCAAAATGCCCCCCAGGCGCAAGCAACTTGCCATGCGCCACCTCATAGCGCCGCCTGTGAGCCGTTTTTAGCTTCGGCTTCTTCTTTCAAAAGCACCGGTAAGTCTTCGATCAACCGATTCACCTCGTCGGGGTTCATGCCATCGTACACGCCTCGAATGCGGCGCTGGGAGTCAATGAGGGTAAAAGCGCCGCTGTGGGCGAAGCCACCTTCCACCTTCGAGTCCTTTTGGGCCGAAACATAATAGGCGCGCGCTAGGCTAAAAATGGTATCATGAGAGGCCGTGGCGAAGTGCCAGCGGCTCGCGTTTTTCACTCCTAGGCGCTCGGCGTAATCGCGCAGTACGGCTACCGAGTCATGCTCAGGGTCAATGGTATGAGAGAGAAACAGCACCTGCGGGTTGTCTTTGAACTTGTCGTACACGCGCAGCATCTCGCTCTGCATTTTGGGGCAGATGCTAGGGCAAGTCGCAAAGAAGAAGTCGGCCACGTACACCTTGTTTTTGAAGGTGTCGTTGGTGATGGTGGCGCTGTCTTGGTTGGTAAGCGTAAAGGTCGGAATAGTAGCAAAAACGGTATCGGCTGGGCCACCATCAGGGCGAGGTACTACCTGGCGCTCACCCATGAAGGGCAGGCGGTCGGTCGAGCTGGCGTTGTCGGGTTGGCTTTGGCAAGCCGCGAGCAGGAGTAAGGCGCTGCTGGCGAGCAGTAAGCTTGCCTGCCGAAAGCGGGTTTGAAAGGAAAACATCATTTGGAGGAAGTGTTAGATGGCGTGCCTACTTGGCGGTTGAGTACAGCCTTAGCTGAATCGATGCTGCCTCGCATCAGGCGTCCCACGGAATCTATTTTATGCTCCTGAGTGGCAAAATAGGCCATAACCTGCTCGTGGGCAATGGTATCAGCGGGCCGGCGATACTGGTGCATCCAGCCCATCATGGCTGCATCAGCACGCAGCAAGGAGTTGCGCCGACGCCCGGCTTCCACCGTATCTAGGGAGGCCGTGCGCTGCAACTGCTGACGCAGAGAATAAAGCTGATCCATTTGAGCCATTAGCTCATCGTGCTTGGCCATCACAGCCTTTTCTGCCGTTTCGGCCTGTTGCTCCTCGCTTTGCAGCGACAAGCAGGAGGGTAGAAGAAAGATGGCCAGCAAACAGGCGAATAGGGGAAAGCGGGAGTATTTCACGGGGCAAAAGTACAGCACGAATGCTTGAGCAGCGCTCAATTATGCTATTAACAACTCAACCCCAAAAAGCTCTCCTTCAATTACCACCAGTTTTGCCCCCCATACTGCCACAGCCACGCAAGAGCAGTCCACAGGCCCCACGTTATCAACCCAAAGATGGCTAACATAACCACAAATACAATGGCTATCAGGCCCTTGCCGGAGCCTTGGTACTTACCCTCGGCGTAGTGGGCGCGCAGCAGGCGTACGTTACGCTCATTGGCTTTATAGGCGAAGTCGAAAATATTGCCCAGGATAGGAATCGCGCCTATAATGGTGTCGAGCAGGATATTAATAGCCATACGGACAACTACGCTGCCGCTGGCCCCGTGGCGCATCATGGTCAGGAGCAGAGCGCCCGACACGGCCATGCTGGTCAGGTCGCCGACTACCGGGAGCAGGCCCAGGATAGGATCGAGGCCGAAGCGAAAGCGCGTGCCGGGCAGTGTAAACTGGCTGTCCATGAGGCGCGCCACCGAAACCACCCAACGCAGGCGCTCGTCGGTTTCGAGGGGGGAAGCAACGGGGCGGGGGGGCATTTTGGTTGGCATGGTGATGCTTTTTTGCTTTAAACGAGGAAAAGGGTAGAAAGGACTACCGCAGGTTACGAACCCCAGAAAACGCTCTTTTCATTCGTCAGATTAAGCCTAGTCCGATAAAACGAATCTTCATAATCAGCACTTGGTCAGCTAAATAATCAACAAAATTTTCACTGCCTAAAATTCATCTTATGGCAGGCTAAGTCTCGTTAATCTTTAGTTGGCTACCTCTTACCACCTTACTAAGAATAACGCTATGCAAACGCGCACATTGGGCCGCAGCGGCCTACAAGTTTCTGCTTTGGGTTTGGGCTGCATGGGCATGTCTGACTTTTACGGCCAACGCGACGACGAGCAAAGTGTCCGTACTATCCATCGGGCTCTGGATCTGGGCATTAACTTTTTTGACACGGCCGATATGTACGGGCCGTATCTGAATGAGGAGCTGGTGGGGCGAGCCCTGCACGAGCGGCGCCATGAGGCCGTAATTGCCACTAAATTTGGAATCATGCGCGACCCCAACGACCCCAGCAAGCGGGGCATCAATGGGCGGCCCGAATATGTGCGCCAAGCCTGTGAGGGTAGTCTGCGTCGCCTGAGCACCGACCACATCGACCTATACTATCAGCATCGTGTCGACCCCAATACGCCTATTGAGGAAACCGTGGGCGCCATGGCCGAATTAGTACAAGAAGGAAAAGTGCGGTTTCTGGGCTTATCGGAAGCCTCCGCCGATACGTTGCGTCGGGCAAGTGCTGTGCACCCCATTGCTGCGCTGCAAAGTGAGTATTCGCTCTGGAGCCGGGACCCCGAAGACGGCATACTCGCCGCCTGCCGCGAGCTGGGGATTAGCTTAGTGGCCTATAGCCCCCTTGGGCGCGGCTTCCTGACGGGTCAAATTCAGCGCTTCGAGGATTTGGATGAGGACGATTACCGGCGGAATACGCCTCGCTTTCAGGGTGAAAATTTTCAGCGTAATCTGGATGTGGTAGCCCGTATAAAAGAGCTAGCCACCCATAAAAATTGTACGCCTGGGCAGCTAGCGCTGGCTTGGGTATTGGCCCAGGGCGAAGATATTGTGCCTATTCCCGGCACTAAGCGCATCGAGTACCTGGAAGAAAATGTGGGTGCGCTCAATATACAATTGTCGAGCGAAGAGCTAGCCCACATTGATGAAATTGCTCCCCGAAGCGCTGTTGCTGGAATGCGTTATCCAGAGGCAATGATGGGTAGTGTAAATGGCTGATTCGTAATAATTAGCCTGGTAACCTCTTATGTGAGACTTTAATAGCGATTGTGCGCTTAACTCCGCAAGTACTTGCGGAGGGCACGCACCATCATGTACACCAAGTACAAGCCTCCAGCCAGTATTCCTAGCAGAAACAGCTGCCATAATATCATCCCTTGTCCAGGCTCAATTAAGAGAAGTAGCTTTTGCATATACGTTTTTGTAACCATGGAATAGGACAGTTGCTAGCTTCAGAAACTGACTTTGGTTGAGCTAAAGCTACCTGTAATTGCTGAGTATATACCAATGGCTACTACCAGTAGTGTTCCGGATTGAAGGAAGCACTATACGCACTAAGTACAAGCTAAAAGACCACTTAGTTAATTGGCGGCAGCAAGTCAATCAAACCGTCTTCGCTGACGACTACTGCCAGCACTGGATACTGGCTGCTTTCAACGTAGCGCAAGGCTGAATTATAGCGCGAGCCGCGCGACGAGTCGCCTTTGGCGGTAGCCAGACCATCGAGAATGGCGCCAATGGCGTGGCATGTTCCATCGGGGTCGATGAGGACTGCGCCGTCGATGTTGGTAACCAGGCGTAGCGTAGCGGGCGTCATCACGCGCGGCACCACCCGGAAACTTTGGCGGGTAAGGCGCTGAGCCTCTTGGGCTGCACCCTCCGTGATAACGAGAATAGTACCGTTGGACTGCGTGCTGGCTTCCTGCGTAAGGCGCCAGAGGTAAGCAATGCCAGTTTGCTCCAGATTGGGCCATTGCTGGTGCACAGCGCGGGCGAAATTGTCAGCATCGATGCGACCCTGGGGCAGGCGTGGAGCATTCGACACCACTTTCATCATGATATGATCGGCGTGGGATAGCTCCCAGCTATAGTGCTTGGTGAAGTGCACCGTAAACAGGGGCTCGTAGTGCGGATGGGCTTCGGCCACCATGCGGCCCAAGCCAAAAACGTGGGTAGCGTCGGTGATAAGGGCGGTGTTATCCTCACTCAGCTCCAGGAGCTTACGAATGGAGCGATGGTCGCGCAAGGCAATAGGCGTTTCGAGGGTAAGCACGGGCTCTACGGCCGGATGGTGGCGCCGGGCAATGACCATCAGGCCGATGCCATCGTCACCTTCATGGCGTAGGGCTGCCACGCCGTTGCAGGCGTCGTAGAGGCCGTGGGTGCCAGCGCCGGCGCGCAGCATAAAGCGGCGGCCGGCGGCCCGCAGCATCTCGTTGTAGTCGCGGTCAAGCACGGGGTGGGCGTCGTCGGCATCCGACTCGCGTAGAGCACGGGCGCAGTCTTGCAAAAACTCCTGCACCGCCGCGGCCAGCAAGGAATTAGCCCGAGCCACAATGGTATCGGGCAGGGCATAGTAGCTGTGGTAAGCCTCGGACGAGAGCTGCAATACCACAAGCACCAGATAGCCATTAAAGCTCACGGGCAATGAGCAAAACGAGGTGCGGGGCTCCGACTCAGGGGGCATTTCAGCCAAAGTCAGCTCCGTGGCTTGGCGCAGCAGCTCGTACCAGCGCTGCTTCTCAAAGCGGTCTTGGTCGGTGGGGTGCAGGTGATAAACTACGTCGCGGGGCCCATCGACCGACTCGAGGGTGGAGGCGCGTATTTTTACCTCCGCAAACTCAGTGGTTGGGTAGCGGTGGTTGGCGGGTTCTAGCACTACGGCCTGCGGCTCGTCGGGCTCTTTGGCGGAGGCCAGGCCCAACAAAAAAACTTCGGGTTTTAAATTTCTATCGAGCAGATTAAAAACACCTTCGGCAAAAAGTTGAGCCGAGACGCGAAACAAACTTTGGTGCTCCCACATAGGGCAATTGGGGTGGTCAGGAGGAGGATGGGGCGTAAACTTTACTGCGTACGCGAAAAGGCCCCCCAGGGTAGTGCGGCGAGGGGGCAACATTCCGGCCACTTTAAGCTAACATCCAAGGCTGAATCAGGTTATAAGGTTCAAGATATTGGCGGAGGTTGGTAAACCTTTCTGAACCTGGTATCTTCACGATACCGATCACCCGTTGCCGCCACCGCCATGTTTGTTGATTTACTGCTGGGCTTTTTGTGCGCTGTGTCGTTTTTGCCGCTTACTACCGGCTATTGTGCCCACAGCTACGGCCGCTCCTTCTGGCTGTGGTTTGCGCTGGGTTGGGTGCTGCCCATCGTTTCGTTCTTCCTGCTGTTTGCCCTGATCTGCCGCAAGCAGCTTAACCCCGGCGAGTGCTTGGTAGATGAGGCGAAGGCTATTCTAGCCGAAGCCGAGAAGAAAGCCTTACTCAGGTAAGGCCGGGCTTTACCAAGTCATGCTTGACTCAAGTATGCACTGACAGATTTTGCCCCCCAGGCACCCGTGCTGAAGCAGCCTTGCAGCAAGTAGCCGCCCGTGGGCGCTTCCCAATCCAGCATTTCACCCGCCACGAAAGTGCCAGGACGCTGGCGTAGCATCAGGTGCTCATCCACTTCTTCCCAAGCCACGCCGCCGGCCGTGCTGATGGCTTCATCCAGCGGCCGCAGGCCAGTAATGGGCAACGGCAGCTGATGTAGCAGCGGTGCCAGTGCTTCGGGTGAGGCTATGGCTTCGGCCGGGGCTACTTCGCGTAGTAGCGTGGGTATGGGTGGCCCGAGGTGCAAAGTTTGCTGCAAAAAAGCCCCCCAGGACTTGCTGCCGCGAGGTTTGTTGAGCTTCTGGCGTAGCTGTTCAGGTGTCAGATCAGGCTTTAAGTTGAGCCATAGCGTAGCGGGTACTTGCTGGCTGAGGGCGGCGCGCAATACGGGGGTAAGTGCATAAACCGGGGTGCCTTCGAGGCCATATTCCGTCAGCATTACCTCGCCGCGCACGGTTTGGCCTCCACAGCTCACAGCAATATTCTTAAGGGGAGCGCGGCCCACTTTCTCCCGAAAAAATGCCCCCCAAGCAACTTCGGCGCCACAGTTAGCGGGAGCAAAAGGCGTAGTTCGCACGCCAATTTCCGTGAAAGCCGCCGTCCAGCTACCGTCGGAGCCGGTTTTGGCCCAGCTAGCCCCGCCTAGGGCCAGAATGGTAGCCGGGGGGCAAATACTGAATTCTTGCCCAGTTTGCTCGTTGCGTAGACGCAGGCCGTTGGTCGAGTCGGGTGTGAAGCCCAGCCAGCGGTGCCGAGTTTTGATGATTACACCCAGAGCCGCCAGCCGGGCCAGCCAAGCCCGCAGCAACTGGGCCGGCTTATAGTCGGCCGTTGGAAAAATGCGTCCGCTGCTGCCCACAAAGGTTTCTATGCCCAGCGTAGCGGTCCAGGCGCGTAGTTGTTCGGGGCCAAAGTAGGTGAGGTAGTTACTAAATTGATCGGTGTGGACGCCGTAGCGCTGCCCAAATGCGGGAAGCGGCTCGCTGTGTGTAAGGTTGAAACCGCCGTGCCCAGCTACCAAAAACTTGCGGCCCACGGTGGCCTGGGCGTCGTACACGGTTACGCGGTGGCCCGCTTCGGCTAGGTGTTGGGCAGCCAGCAAGCCCGCCGGGCCGCCCCCGATAATGGCGATGCTGGGATGGTCAGACATAAAAGAGAAGCAGAAGCTACCGGCCGGCAAGATACAGCCGCGCCCAGCGGCAATGCTAGCGTTGGCTTGGCTAACTAGCAATGTTTAGCCAGCGCTAAGCAAGTGTCGCAAACCTGCCGTGGCGCTCAAGTTTTTAACTTGTCGCCATTCTACCTAATTGAAATCCTAACAGCAACGTATAGAAAGCTGTTCCGCCAACCTATTCTCCTGCATGAGTCCCTACTCTATTCTGATTGGTCTGAGCCTGGCCGTTATCGTATCGTACTTATTCGACTTGGCTGCCCGCGCCACCAAAATCCCGTCGGTATTGATGCTGCTGCTCACGGGTATTGCGCTCAAGCAAGCCGCCGACTATGGCGATATTGGGGTGATAATTCCGAAAGTAGTACTTGAGATATTCGGTATTATTGGATTAATACTCATTGTGTTAGAAGGAGCGCTGGATTTAAAGTTGAGCCGGGATAAAGCGCCCCTGATTCGGCGTTCGTTTGCGGCGGCGGCACTTATCCTCATCGTGCAGGCCCTCATTATTGCGGAGCTGCTCCAGCTGTATCTGGGCGTCTCTTTTCAAAGCTGTTTGATAAACGCCGTGCCGCTGGCCGTCATTAGCTCGGCCATTGCCATCCCCAGCGTGTCTAGCTTGGCAGGACCTAAGCAAGAGTTTATTGTGTATGAGAGCACCTTTTCGGATATCCTCGGCATCATGCTTTTCAACTTTGCCTTACAGGATAACTTTGCCCAAGGCATATCGATTGTCACGTTTCTGCGCGATGTAATAGCCGTCTCGATTGTGGCCGTTATCAGCACGGCGGTGCTGGCTTTCATGCTGGACCGCATTCGGCTGCACATCAAGTTCTTCCTGATTTTTGCCTTCTTGGTCCTAATTTATAGCCTAGCCAAAAAGCTGCATTTGTCGTCACTGCTGCTGGTACTGGCCTTCGGATTAGCCGTGAACAATGCCGAACTGTTCCTGCGCGGCCCTTTGCGTCGTCTGCTGCACCCTGAGCGTCTGGCCGAGGAGCTGCACCAATTTAAGAGCATCACGGCCGAATCGGCTTTCCTCATCCGCACATTCTTCTTTCTGCTGTTCGGGTATTCCATCACGCTCACCAATCTCATTAGTGTCACCTTGCTTTGGCAAGGCCTACTAATCGTTGCGGTGCTCACAGTTATCCGCTTTTTTTATCTGCGTTACATCGCCAAATCCGACCTGATACCGGAGCTGTTTATTGCTCCTAAAGGACTTATCTCGGTGCTGCTGTTTTATAGTATACCCGAGGCTCACCTCATTGGTCAAGTCAGCGAAAACATTCTGTTTGTCGTAATTCTCCTAACCGGGCTGCTGATGATGATTGGTTTACTACTAGCCCGCAAAGAACCGGAACTAGGCGAGTATTGAGTGCTGTGCGCCTCGGGCTCTGATCTAGGATAAATCTCTAAACTCAGACCTATGGATTTCTCTATCGCGTGGCAGAAACTCAACCAGATTGGCCGTGACCTGATGGCCACATTGCCTAACATCGCCATTGGGGTTGTTGTATTCATACTATTCATGTTGCTGGCTCGTGGGGTGCGCTCCCTAGTGCAGCGCATTACGCGAGGCAAACGGCAGAATCAGAGTCTGTCATTGCTATTAAGCCGGCTAGCGTACGTGGCCATGATCATCTTGGGCGTGCTGGTCACGGTGACTGTTGTGCTGCCCGGCTTCACTCCGGCCAGCTTAGTCAGCGCCTTAGGAGTGGGTGGCATAGCCATTGGCTTTGCTTTCAAAGACATATTTCAGAACTTCCTGGCGGGGATTCTGCTGCTACTTACCGAGCCATTCAAGATCAACGATCAGATTAAGTATAAGGACTTTGAAGGCACCGTAGAATCTATTCAGATGCGGGCCACCACCATCAAAACCTACGATGGTCGCCGGGTGGTTATTCCTAACGCTGAGCTGTTTACCAATGCCGTAACTGTGAATACGGCGTACGATCAGCGCCGCTTGCAGTACGATGTCGGCATTGGCTACGGCGACGATATCGCCAAGGCGCGGCAGTTAATGCTGGAAGCTGTTAGCGAAGTAGAAGGTGTGCTGCACGTGCCGGCTCCCGAGGCGCTGGTAATGGAACTAGCTGAGAGCAGCGTAAACATTCGGGTGCGGTGGTGGGTGAATCCACCGCGTCAGGCCGACGTGCTCGATGCGCAGGATAAAGTGCTGGAAAGTATCAAGAACAAACTCACCGCCAACGGAATCGATATGCCATTCCCGACTCAGCAGGTCCTATTCCACGACCAGACCGAAGTGACGGACGGCGACCGCCGCACCCAGCGCGAAGGCTGGCCCGCTGGCCAGGGCGATGTGCCGACCGCTCGCGCCGCCGTTGCCGAATCGAGCGAGCAGTAGCGCTTTTCTATGGATTTGATTGAATATCTAACTCTAAGACTTATGCTTACCCTGGTTCATGGGTACGTCCTGCAATACAGATTGTGGCCCGTTGCTCGTGTTTTTGAGAATGCTCAAGTCGCCTCCGGTTTCTAGTATTACGGCCGCAGCATCTGCCACGCTCGCTACGCCTTGCTCGCGCAAGCCAGCTAGAATTTCTGCTTCCGTAACGCGTTCAGATTTGAGTGCTGCCGACAAAAAAGCCCCCTGATACACCAAAAGTGTGGGCTCGGATTTAATGAGCTTACTCACCGTTTTGGAGCGCACGGATAGCCACGTCAGCAAGTATTGGAGAAATATAAGCAGGGCAAATGCTACTAATCCATCGGCAAGGGGGACGCTTTTATTAAGCAGTACGGTGGCCAGCGTGGAGCCCAAGGCAACCGTTACAATCAGGTCGAAGGCATTCATCTTGGTCAGCGTACGCTTGCCTGAGAGGCGAAGTAGTATAATTAGCCCAGCATAAGCTGCTACTCCAATCACCAAGGTGCGGGCGATGCTGGTCCAGTTAGAGAAGAAAAATTGCTCCATAGTATAGTTGGTTTACATTGGGTTTGGTAGCAGATAAAGAAGGTGCACGACGATGAGCATCATTGAGTAAACACGCTTAGTTACCTTAACTCCGCTGTTCCCAGCATTTATAAGACATTGCTAGCGCGTCCGCAATATTTAAGGTGTCTTATGGCTAGCCACTCGTTGCCGCACCTGCGCCCGTTCGTATTCGCTGTGCAGAGTGCGCTCGGCAGCTTCGCTAATCAGGGCTCTATGCTGATGTAGTACCTTAATGCGCTTTGGATCCTGGGTGCGCTGCTCAATGGTAGTCAGGGCTGTGAGCATGCGCAAGTACACGGCGGCGTTTCCTTCGGCGCAGACGCGGATCTGATCGAAGGCGGTAGTTACGAACTGCTCGAAGGAAGGACGCAGGGCTATGACCCGGACCCGGTCGCTATCAGCTCGCAATGGATTGGCTAGGTGCCGATCAGCTAACTGGGCCACTAAGGAGCCGAGGTGGTCTATACTGATGATGGCGGTGGTCGTGTCGTTGATGCCCGGCGATAGGGCTTTAAGCGCAATATCAACGATCTGCCGCAACCCAAAACCAGCATCCTGCTCGGTAGTACGCAGGCTGCCCAGGCCAAACCGATCATTCACTTTATTCTTAAGCTTTTCGTCAATTTGCAGAGTAGTACTTTTGTAGCTCGCAATTGAGACCAGAATTGCCCCCCGCGCCACAAAGCCCCCTATACCATGCTCCATGCGTACTATGCCGTCCAGATCGCGGGCTAATTCCATTAGGCCTTCTTCATCAACGCTTTGTACATAGCCATTGGTATGAGAAAGCACAGGCAGCCAGGTCAGTTGGCTAGCCTGCTCCAGTAGTTCCTGCGCTTCACTAGGGGCGGCTTCGTGGCCTAGCTCGTCGGGAAACAGGCGTTTGATGGCGGCTTCTGTTTCCTCCGTGGCGTTGCGCACGATATTGGACGCTTGAATGGAAGAGGCAATGTGATGAATAAAGAAGATAAGCACGCCAATGCTGACCAGTGCCAGCACCAGGCCCATAAGCACAGCCAAAGAAGGAATGAAGCTGCCCTCATCGCCGCCCCGAATGGTACGCAACACGATAAGGCAGTACACGAAAATGCTGACGAAAAAACCCAGCACCACCTGATTGGCCCGGTCGCGCATAAAGTTGCGCAGCACCCGCGGTGTATATTGGCTAGACACCTGCGCTAACGTGCTCAGAGTGAGGGAGAAAATAAGGCCAGCTACGGTGATCATGGAGCCGGCAATGGCCGTGAGCACGCCGCGAGCACCATCGGAGCCGGCCCCGAATAGCAGGGGGTATTCTTCTAACCAGTCGTGCTCTATGCGTAAATCAACGAAGACCAAAGCAAAGGCTAGCAGCACCGCCCCAGTCACCATAAGGGTCGGAACAAACCATAAGCTTGCATTCAGATTGAGCCACAGTGCGCGAAGTCGGTTCATACCTTGGTAGGTACTGCCGAGTATGCGCTAAGGTTGTTGATTAGGTGTTAGCCCGTTCCTTGGTTAGGAAAACGTTAGACTGAAGGATGTTACTCGATTTCCTTGAGCAACTGTCGGCGATAATTAGCCAAAATGGTGGATTTGAGCAGGAATCCCAGGTAATATCCGTCCCGAACCACTGGCAGGGCCCAAGCGTCGTGGTGCTCCATTTCGCTGAGCGTATCCAGCAGGCTATCCTCGGGCGACACGACAGCGACGGGCGGGGCCATAAGGTCGCTGACGTAGGTAGTAGTATAGTGCTCGTCGTCGAAGAGAGCGTCGCGCACCGTATCCAACGAGACGACCCCCACCAGCCGATTATCACCGTCCACGACGGGAAATAGGTTACGGGTAGCGTGACGGAAAATGTCAACCAGCTCGCCCAGCGTCGTTTCGGGGTGCACCGCCACAAAATCAGTTTGCACTAAGGACAGGGGCTCTAGCTGGGCTAGCAAGCCCCGGTCGCGGTCGGCGTGCATGTGTACGCCCCGCTGCACCAGCTTGCGGGTATATACGGAATAAGGCTCGAAGTACTTGGTAATCAGGTAGGAACTGGAGGTAACCACCATGAGCGGCACAAACAAAGCGTAGCCGCCGGTAATCTCGGCAATAAGGAAGATGGCTGTAAGAGGCGCGTGCACCACACCTGCCAGGGTGCCGGCCATGCCCAATACCACAAAATGCACCTCAGAAACCGGATACCAGCCGCTCATATTTATCAGGCGAGCGAGCAAAAAGCCCCCCAGCGCTCCCGTAAACAGCGAGGAGCCAAACATACCCCCGTTGCCGCCCGAGCCGATAGTAACGCAGGTGGCAATAACCTTAAGCATCATGCTACAGGCTACCACAAGCAGAAGCAGCCACACGTTTTCGTCGCGGTAAACGGCAAAAATGGAGCCTTCTACCAAGCCCTCGGGCCGGCCCGCGAGCAGCATTTCAACAATGTTGTAGCCCTCGCCATAAAGCGGAGGAAACAGAAATACCATAATTCCCAGGGCCAAGCCACCGAACACAACCTTGCGAAACGTGCCGGGAAAACGCTCAAAGTACTTGTCGGAAGCAAAATAGATGCGGATCATGTACACCGACAAAAGCGCGGTGAACAAGCCTAGCATCAGGTAGGAAGGCACGGCCTCTACGGGCCAAGTAGTGGTAATCAGTACGAAAGGCTGACCAGCATATAGGGCTTTGGATACCACCGTGGCTGTAGCCGAGGAAATAAGCAGGGGAATGAAAAACGGGGCTGAGAGCTCCGACAGAATCACTTCTACCGCGAACAGCACGCCGGCAATAGGACTGTTGAAGATAGCCGCCACGCCGGCTGCCGCGCCACAGCCTACCAACAGGCGCCGCTCACGCCGACCTACCCGCAGAATACGGCCCAAATTAGAACCCAACGCCGAACCCGTAACAGAAATTGGGGCCTCCAAACCCGCCGAGCCTCCAAACGTGACCGTCAGAAACGAGGTGACCGCCTGCGAGTACAGCTTACTACGGGGTACAATACTGCCCTGTCGGGCAATATTGTAAAGAATAGGGCCGATGCCTCGGCTAAGCGTGCCGCCCAAGGCGTAGCGCGTAAATAGCACCGTGAGCCCAATGCCAAGTATGGGATAGACAAACAGCGCAAACACGCGATCTTCCTCCGGAACCCAAGAGTAAAGCAGGTTCTGAGCCCCGTGAACTGAGCTTTTGAGCAGTACTGCCGCCAAACCAGCCAGTACCCCCACCAGTACGCTCACCAGAATCAGGTATATCCGGTCGTTGACGTGGCGCAGGCGCCACAGCAACAAGGGACCCAACAAACGGTGAAAAGGACTTTTAGGCATGGAAACAACAACTAAAGCGATGCCCTAGCCGCAAGAAACCGGCCATTAATACAAGGTACAAGTAATAAGAACGAATAAGCTACTTACGAGTAAATACGTATCAGCTAACGCCCGAAACGGCGTATCCCTCAGCTAGTAACAGGGCTTTGCTGCCTTTGAACAGTGCGCTCTTCAACTCCAGCGTGCCCCGCCGATAGTCATCGGAGTAGGTCCAGAAGAAGGTGCGCAAGTCGGCTGAGGAACCGCTGATTTTTTCCACCACCACGTAGGGGGTGTGCGGTTGACGGTTTTCGACGCCTTTGTGGCTGCTCACGTACTTAAGCAATAAATCTTCAGCTCGGTCGGGGGCAGTTTCGGCGCCTAGGTCCACGCTTACCACAAAGTCCTCGCGGATGAAGCCATCGCGGGTGAAGTTGGTGAGCGGCTCACGTAGCACCAAAGCGTTAGGCAGAAAGATATGCTTGCCGTCGAAGGTTTTAATGAGGGTAGTGCGCAGGTTCAGCGCCTCTACCTCGCCGGTAAGGTCGCGCACTTTCACTGTGTCGTGGATGCCGAAGGGGCGATTAAAGGCGAGCACTACGCCGGCCAGAAAGTTCTCGGCAATATCCTTCAGGGCAAAGCCTACGATAAAGGCCGAGAGGCCGGCCCCCGCCAGCAATCCACTAGCCACCCCCGACAAACCCAGCACGTGCATGGCCAGCAGCACCCCGGCCATGAAGAGAACCAAACGGGTAAAGTTGGTTAGGAAATCGGCCATTAAGGTGTCGTGGGCACGCTGCTTTAGCCTAGTGCCCAGCAGTCGGCTTATACGATTGGCAATGGCCGCCCCTATGGCTACAACTATAAGGGCAATAAGAAGCTTAGGTAGCAGGTGTATAAACTGGTGCCAGTAATCAAGCAGCACTTGATTTAATTCGTCGAGCATAGGTGAGGAGGAGAGAACGGAATTTGCCCCCCAGCGGGAGGCTGGGGGGCATTTTTCTTAAGCCAAATATTCCCTGTACGGGGAGAAGCAGCCGGAAGATTAAAAAAAGCCCCCAGCCCATTAACGTTTGGTTAGTACTTCCTTAGTATATGGTTGCTACAGCTTTAAACCGGCTGTTGAGCTTCCAACTATTTCGAAAAATGATCGGCAAGAAGCAGATGCCTAGCTTACTTTTTTGGGCTTTAAGTATTTTGTGGCCTTCGTTTTCAAATATTTAGAGGCCGGGACCACGTGGTAATTGGGGTTAACCGCAAAGAGCTCCTGCTGCACACCCACGTGATTTTGACCCAAAATGACCATGACTCGCTTGGCTTTGGTTTGCTGCTGGGCACGCAGAATGTTGGAGTAGATTTTCAGATTGCGGTTGTAGAACAATGTGATGTAGTGCGCTCCAATGTAGGCTGTGTCCACTTTGCCCAAATCATTCGTGTTGGTGCCGGTGGCCGAAAACGCACCGTTGGTCACCATCGCGGGGTTGTTGAACACCACACGGTGGCTCATGGCCACTAAGTCGGGGTGATTAGCTAAGGCGATATAGTCATAAACCGATAGACTGTCGTGTTGAGCTAGGCGATGAAGAGGACGGGAGGTGACCTGCATCTCCTTTAGTCCCTTGTTGAAATAGTCGATGTTGTCACCGCTGCTCAGCAGCGACTGGGAGGTCGAGGCATAGTAATCGATGCAGGCTGGGCTCGGGAGGTTCAGTTGCTTGGCCATCACAAATCCTACTTGGTAGCGCTCGCTGCGGCCGGTGCCGGAAGGAAGAGTGGAGAAATCAAGCTTTCCAGCGCGGTACAGCGCGTACAAGCTGTCAATTTGACCCTGTTCCGAAGGCTCAGCTTCTATCATGATTGCATCAGGCCGAAACTTGAGGAGGTTCTCTCGCAACTTGGCTATCTCCGCTTGTTTTTTGGAATTAAACACGTCCGACTGCGGCTCCTTATTATAGATTCCTGCTAAGTGCGCAAAGCCCACCACCATGATTTCCGTCCGATCCTTTCCGTCGGATTGCGCTCGACTGATAGCTGGCACTAGAAGCATAAGTAGGCTTAATAGACAGAAGTAAGCGCGGTGAGGGGCTTTTTGGAGTTGTTGGTGAGGCATAAGGGACGATTGTGAGGGTACGGGAGCAAATAAAATATATAGTACCTTGCAAAACAAGGTAGTGATTAATAATTTTTAACACACTAAGAAAAAGCGATGAAGAAGTGATCAGAAAGCCGAGTTTGGGTGCAGCTACTTGCTTGTTCCCAAGCCGACGCAGACTCTGCAATCTCGCGAGCGTAGGAGAATCAGGTAGCCAGAGCAGGCTTGTTAAGCCAAAGCCGAAAAGCAACGGTGCCCACAGCATACGCCACTACATCGAATGGATCGGCCACGGCGGTAGCGGAGAAGTAGGGTAGGATGCCTTCAAACCATAGCGATACATATATCCAGGCCGCAATTAGCCAAGTGTCGGGAAGCACAAAAGCGCGTGTACGAGCCACGAAACGGCGCTGCGCAGCCAGGGCCAAACTCAGCATAACGGGCATAGCGGCCAAGTCGCCTAGGTAGGAAGTAAGCAGCGTGGGCAGGGGCCAGTGCACCAAGTAGCGGTTCACGAGGTAGCCCACGTACAGGAGCACGGCGATGACAAACAGTGGGTGTCGGAATTCGGGCCAGCGCTTCATATCAACCTGCGGCTACAGTGACTACCCAAACTATAAAAGACAAGATGGCCGCAAAAGCCAGTTGTCCACCCCTAACAATGGTTTTGAAAAAACGCTTTGCCCCCTTGTCCTCGGGCGTTATTTCCATCAGGATAAGGGACGACGTCTTCTGGTTTTCCAGCTCTGCGCGCTCAATGGCGCTTTGCTGGGCCCGCGGGTCGAGGAGCTCACCGCAGTGCTCACAACGGTCTTCTGGACTGTGTTGCCACGCGGACCACTGCTGGCAGTGCGGACACTTTTTGGAAGCAAGTAGAGGAGTATCAGCCATCTGTAGGTTACGCACAAATTGGGCGGCTGGGTTGCATAAAATCCAAAAAGACCAAAACGGCACCATAGTGACGCTTTGGTCTTTTTGACCTATTTAACCCGTTTTTAACTTGAATTAGGGATGAATGCCAATCGGCTATAACTCCATAATATCCTCATTCCACAAAGTTGGTTCGGCCTCAATAAACTCTTGCATCATGGCTACGCACTCGTCCAAATCTACAATTTCCACCTCCACGCCGTGCGACTCCAGAAACTCCTTGGACTCGCCAAAGGTGCGTGATTCACCCACGACTACTTTCGGAATTTTGAACTGAACGATGGTGCCCGCGCACATGAAGCAGGGCATCAGCGTGGTGTAGAGTACCGTGTCGCGGTAGGTGCGCTGGCGGCCGGCATTGTAGAGGCAGTCCATCTCGCCGTGCTTAATGGGGTTGTTTTCCTGCACCCGCTTATTGCGCCCACGGGCCACAATTTGCCCCCCACGCACTAGCACCGAGCCGATTGGAATGCCGCCTTCCTGGCGGCCTTGACGCGCCTCGTCGATGGCGGCTTGCATGAATTCGTCCATAAAAGTAAAGTCAGTAGAAACGCGCTAAGCGCATTCGGTTATTTATTCAAGTGCAAATACTGCGCAAAGAACGATGATTTGACGCGGACCTAGCGCGCACAAATGCCTTTGTAGGGGCAATACTGGCAGCGCTCCAGATCATCGGTTTTGCGAATGGCCTCCGTGGGGTCGAGAATGCGGTGCACAAAGTTGGTAAGTAATTCTTGGCCTTTATCGAGGAAGGACGTGCCGTCTTCGGTCAGAAAACCCATGTCGGCGGCCATGGGGCCGGCACTGAGGTTGCGCAGGGAAATAATGGCGGCATCGGCGGCGGGGCGACCTTCGCGCTCCAGCATCAGGCGGTAGAGCCAGAGCTGGCGCACTTTGTCGGCAGCCGATGTGGCGTCGGTGAGCAGACGCTGGGTGGCTGCGGCCGCGTCTTCGCCCCGCTTTTGCAGACGAAGCTCGTGGGCTTGTACCAGGCCGGTTTTGTAGTCTATCACGCGTAGGCGGCCATCGGGTAGCTCGTCGAGGCGGTCGGCGATGCCATAGAGGCGCAAGGCTAGCGTGTCGCCGCCGGGCAAGGTGACGGGAATGGTTGTTTGCAGGATTTCTTCCAAGCCGCTGACTTGCAGAGGCAAGGCGCCGGCTTGTTCGGGCAGGCCCTCGAGGTAGCGGCGCACAAGTTGGGCGGCTACCTGACCGAGCACGTGGTTTAGGCCCTCGTCGGGGCGGGCGTGACGCTCGTCGTCTTCCTGGCGCATGGCTTGGGCCACCTCGGTGGGTACTTGTTGGAGCAGAGCCGGCAGGTCGACAGCGGTCAGGGGGCGTTTTTCCTGAGCAAAGGGCCGCAGTAGGTTTTCAAGCACCTCGTGCACTACTGTGCCAAAGCCATCAGCCCCAAGCTTTTCTTCTACTTCTTCCGCTTCTTGAAACTTCGCCAGGCGAGCGAAATAAAACTGGAGGGAGCAGTTCAAAAATTGATTCAGCGCAGACGGTGAGAGGCCCCGAATAAGCACGCCGCGCAAAGCCGTGAGCATGTCGAAGTCCTTTTCCAGCACCAAATCACCAACCGGATTTTGCGTGATAACATCACCAGCAGATGCATCTGCTAACTCTGGGCCCTCATCAGCCATAACGGTGGCTACTACATCGCGCAGCAACAAGTCGGGGTTCTGGGGAAGAAGATCATTCTCAATTTGAAGCAAAAACCGGCTTCGCTCGCCTGTGCGGGTGCCTTCGGCTCCTGGCAGCACGTGCAGCAAATCGACCTTTCGGGCGCGCTGGAGTAAGCGCCAGAACTGGTGGGCGGTGGCGGCTTCGTGGTCGGCGTAGGTGGGGAGGTTGAATTCGCGCAGTACGTCGTAGGGAAAAAGAGACGTATGGCGCTTGGGGGCGGGCAGCACGTTCTCGTTACAGCTCAAAATAATGACGTGGTCAAAGTCAAGAGCACGGGTTTCAAGCAAACCCATTACCTGCACATCAGCAATGGGCTCCCCGCTGAAAGGCAAACGGGTGCGGGCCATTTGCTCATACAGAAACCGCCGAAACGAGCGCACCGACAGGCGCTGCTCCCGGCAGTCGAACACCGAATCCAGACGCTTTACGAGGGTGAAAAACAGATACAGATATTCCGCCTCAATAGCTGAGTGCTGGTCTTGATAGGCTTTTTTGAGCAGATCAATGAGGGTGTAGCAGGCCGCAATAATATCGTCGCAGGTGTCCCAAGTAGCAAATAGTGCTTCAACCAGCGGGTGCTGCTTACCCAACTGCAACAACTCGCTGGCGGGTAGCAGCACGGCGTTGCGCTTCACGATCTGGTTGCATACGTGCTCGAGCAAACCGTGGTACTGGGGGGCATTTTCCTGCTTGTCGAGCCACTGCTGATAGCGGCGCAGAAACGGGTGCTGCAACAGCTTTGTGACGGCCAGATGATGGTAGCGCGGCACGCCGTAGCCCGTCTCGGGCGAGCCTTCCCGAATGCCGGTCAGGTGCACCTCAAACAGCAAATCCACAAGGTTGAACAGGGGAGTGCTCTGGAAGCTCAAGCCCATGGTCACGTTGTACTCGGGCACAGCTTCGGGGGGCAAACCGTGCAATACCGGTAGGAGCAGCGTCTCGTCAGGCAGCACGATGGCCACCTTGGCGCGTGGGTTTTGCAAGCGAGAAGCCGCCAGGAGCTGGCCGGCTACTTTGCCCTGCATACTGGAATTCGCCACGCCCACAAACTGGATTTCGCGGGGCAATGTGCGCAGCAAGTCCGGGAGGGCGCCGGTGGTGCTGGCAAAGCTCTCGGGGGGCAAATCCCACTGGGTGCGGTAGCGGCGCAGGTGTTGACCAGCCCGGTTAGGTAAATCTTGCTCTAGGTAAAATGCGTCACCGTCGAAGCGCACCTCGGCGCGGCCTTGCTTGAGCAGCAGCCGGATAAGTCTTTCCTCCGCTTTGGATAAAGAGCCTAGGCCTAAAAAGACGTGCTGGGGGGCTTTTTGGCCGTTATCCAGCATATTCTGCACGTGCTCCACGGCCAGCCGGTAAGCCAGGCCCGGGTAGGCTACGCTTTGCTGCTCCATGCGTTTGCGCAGGCGCCAGTACACTTTTTCCAGGTCGTCCCAGAAGCGAAAGTAAGCTACCGTGGTGCTCGCCGGGGCCGGCATTTGCTCCAGCGCCCAGCGCTCCAGTGCCTTGGCTTCGGTGAGGTAATCGAAGACCTTGGCCGGCGTCGCCATATTCTGGTCAAGGTTGGAGAAGTCTTGTAGCAGCAGCCCCGACCAACCCACAAACTGATCAAAATCCAACTTCTTATCGATCTCCCGTAGAATGTCGAACAGCATGAGCTGCAGGGCAATAGGCTCTTCTACCTGCACGCCCGCCAGCTCCACCATGTAGTCTTCCATGGCCGCAATGCGCGGGCTCCAAAGCGCCGTGCCGACCTCCGTAGCCAGGGCCAACTCGTTTTTCAAGTACACCACCGCGCGCCGCGTGGGTACCACCACTACCACGTCAGAGAGCTCTGAACCCGGATAGCGCGCTACTAAGTCGTGGGCTGCCTGGGTTAAGAATGCTACCGGACTAGCCTCGTCAGCAGCAGACGAGAGAGCAGGAGCAAGGGTAGTGGAAGGGGCGAGGGACATAAAGGTAGAAGGGATAAAATTCGGCTTCTGACTAAGTAAACGAGAGCCTAGTGAGGAGCTTATTACGAGGAGGCACGAATTATGCTATTAGGTCAATAAAATACAATTCTTGAACACTTCATTCATGCGTCCGGTTCGTTGCTTATTGCTTGTTATTTCATTTTTGGCTGCCTTCAACAGCTATGCTCAACTAGGGCGGGTGGGCGCTACTCGGTCGGTTGAAGAGTTTAAATTTAAATCCATTTTCGGTGCGCCCAAGAAAGATAGCACATTAGCGTACTGCCTGCTAGGTAGCGGCTTTCTCAAGACCCGCCGAGCCGCCGGCACTGACACCCTGATTGCTAGATGGATAAAGCAGCACCCTACGGCGCGCGTAATACCCGTTTCAACTATCGAGTCTACGATGCTGGGCGCGCCCAAATCCAGCATGACTTATTGCTGGGTGGTAGATAAGGACGAGAATTTGAATGTATACTTAGTTAGAAACGGATACTTCCCCGGGGGCACCATGCAGAAGCCCAAGACCGACATCAAAAACCATATCAGCAAAAAGGACTACGATGAATTCATGCTGCAAATTCGGCTAGCTGAGATTCATGCGCAGAAAAAGAAGCTTGGAGTGTGGGTGAAGGAGTAAAGCGTCCGCTAGCCAGGATGCTTCTGAGAAACTGATTTCAATTTGCCTACAAACAAAAAGGCCCGGCAGATAGCCGGGCCTTTTTGTTTTCGCAAAGATTAGTATCAGATGTTGAGCTTTACCAACTTCATACCTAGTTGGCCCTTTTTGCGATAATAGTCAGCTATCATCACGTAGCCGGGCTTAGCAGGATACAAGTAGGAGTAGTTTGCATTACTGACCATGTCAATTTTGTCCACTGCATACTTACCGTTCTCACCGAAGGCAATGTTGCCGATGATACGCTTAGTGCCTTCACCTTTTTCTTTATCAAAGTTGAGGTACACTACATTGAACTGCGTGTTAGCATCATTTCGCTGCATAAACTGGTAATCAAATTCGCCCTGTGACTTAATGACGTGGCCCAGTAGACCAGCACTCATAAAACCGGTGCCGGGAGGCAACATAGCATTAGAGGGGTCTTTGGCGTAGAATTTAACGCTAGTAAGCTTAGCTTCCGGGTCGAGTTCGAAGACGAGCATATTACCGATTTTACCCTTCGAAACGCTGGGGCCTCTGCCACCACCCAAGGCACTAAGAGCGATGCCGGCAGCATCGGCTACAATCTTAAACTGCTCAGCCACAATATACAGCTTGCCATCAGCGCCTTTTACAATGGAGTGCGTGTAGTTGACAAAGTTCTCTTCTAGGCTGGGCTTAGCTTCGGCCGGCATAAGGGCCATTACCTCTTTCTGCCAACCATAATTCTTGGAGCTAACAACCTTACCAGCCTCACTGAAACGTTTGATAAAGAAACCCTGGCTTTTATTTACGAAGGGCTTATCCTCTAGTTTGTAGTACTCGCCCACGGCCACGAATTCCCGCTTGGCAGGATCGAAGGTGAAGGAGCTGAGCGATAACTGCTCGGTTTTGCTGGTTTCAACCGGCAAGTCCATCACCTTTTTGCCCGTGGCTGCATTGATGGCCAGCATAGATGAAGTGACTTTGCGTGACATCATTCCATCGCGCCGCATCATGATGCCGAGGATGTATTTGTCGGTTGCTTCGGTCAGGTTCACAGCTTCGTAGAGCTTGGAGTCCTCACTGGAGGCCAAGCGCCACTTGGCTTTCAGGCTTTCATCGTACATCACAAGGGCGTAGCCTTTGGCCATGCCCGTATAGCTGTTGCGCACAAAGCCGGAGCCGGGTACCGGAAACAGATTCATTGCCATCTGAGGGTTTTCCCCACCATCACTGCCGTCTTTCTTCATCTTCAGCTGGTTCTGCATAACCATCTTGTCGGCTTTCGATAAGTCGTCAATTACCTTGGTGCCAAGCTTCTTGAGGCTGGTGTCATAGGTCTCCATCTCCAGGGTTCCGTCTTTGTAATTGACGAAATAGAAAGCAAAGGCAGAGCCATTGAAGCTGTTGGTCAGCAGAGTAAACCGGTTGGCTGGTTTCTGGATAGTGATATTGGACACTTTGCCTAAGTCCTGGTCATAGAAGTCAAGCAGGTAGTTGTCGTTTTTGCGGTCGGCTTTATCGCCGCGGGCAAACATCATGTAGCCCTTCACCTCGTTGCCAGCATAGATGGGGGAGAGGGCCGAGCGAGTCATACTCTCTATGCCGTCCAGCGTTTTGGTTTGGGCGTAAGCAGCGGCAGCCGACAATGCGAACAAGGCCGCCATGGCCGTGCGTTTAGTTAATAACATGAAATGGGAATTGAGTAGAATTTGAATGATATATGAAGTGAATGGAATGAAATAAGACGGACTTTTAGCGGCGAGTAGTTGAGGTCTTGGGCGCAGGCGTGGGGAATAATAACGGCATGAATTTGCCCCCCACGTATTGCTTCTGGTACTGCGCTTTAAGCGAAGCCGCGACCGTAGTTTCTGCTGCCAGAGTGCTGGCTGCGTAGCGGGCCGCTAGGGTATATTCATCACTAGGGGCTTCCGCTGGCAGATTGGACATTTGCGTAAAGCAGGCGCTGAGGCCTTTGTAATCTTCATAGTGAAGACTGTGCAGCGTAGATAGGAGGGTATTGAACGGAGCTGGATTGCGCGGGGAGATGTTGGAAACCACTTCGCTATAGGTGTGATCCTGTAGGTGTTGGCGCAGTTTATACAAGCTCAGCACGACCATCGAATGGAGGTAGGAATTCTGGGGCTGTTGGGGCAATAGTAACAACGCCTCGAATAGAGCGTGGTCGTAACAATCGTAATCGAACCAGCTTTGGATGACCTCAAATCGGCTGATATGACGAATCCGGGTAAATGCCGGCGTAGCAGTTAGCTGCGACCCGTCAGCTATGCGATCTTGGGCCAGCGTGCGCATAAAGCGCATACGCTTGGCGCAGTCGGGATGCGACTTAAGCGTGTCAGTGGTTTCGAGTAGAGTTTTTTCGGCTGCCTTTACTGTGAAGATAGAGTGAGGCTTTACCAGAGCCTCTCCGAATGTTTTAGGAAAATTCGAGCAACTGAAATAGGTTGCTAAATTAAGCTCACTACCTGCTTCGGACTCATCGACGGTATCAAGTAGTTGCAGGGCACGATAGGCTTGGGAGGCATCGTAGCTGGTGCGGGTTAGAAGCACATAACCCAGGGAATCGGCCTGTTTCTCGTAGCGGCGGTGGTGGTAGTTGTTGTTGAGGGAGAAACCGAGGGCTAATGCCTTAATCTGGGAACTGATATTGTACTCAGCATTAATAATACGGCGAAACTCGCGCTTCATTTCTTTGCTGTGTAATGCCATCAGGCGCTCTTGAAGGCCATTTTGCATGTGCCGGCAAGCTACGTGAGCCAGCTCATGACAGAGGATAAAGGCTAGTTGGCTTTCATTTTCAAGCCGAGGCAGCAGGCCAATATTAAGTAGCACGGTGCCACTGCCGACAGCGTGGGCGTTGGGCGCAGGATTGCGGGTGAGAATGAGCTTCGTATTGGCTGGCAATTGCGGATTAGCAGTCAAAATGCGAGCAAATACCTGCTGCACATAAGGTTCTATTTCTGAATCGAGTAGCGCTGAGTAGCGAATAGAGTTGTAAACCTCATCGGATGCTTCATGCACTACTTTGCGATAATGCTCCCGGTAGTCACTACTGCCCGATTTAGGAAGCACAAAATGAGCTTTCACTGCGTTGCGCTGCGCTACGGCTAGCTTAAATAGCTGAGTAGTGTCTTTGGAATAATAAGGTAAGTAGGGGGCATTTTGAGCAACAGCCGCAAACGTACTAAACCCAAAAAGCAACAAGAAAAGTAGTTGTAACATATAGGCACCACACGAATTTGCGGCAGAGCAGATGATTGGTATTTAATTGCCTCAAATCTAGAAAATAGAACTAAGATAATATTAACGCCTTGCTTGTTTTATTTCAAAATAATTGATCGCCTTATACCAAGCTGAAATGTAATTATGGAAAGTGATACACAATGATGTAGTTACCCCAAAATTTGGCTATAAACATCAATTTATATTGTATAAGAAGAATACGTCAGAATGTTTGAGGTTGAATATATAAAGCAGTGTTATCAGAACTGGAACCTTAGTTAAAATGAAATAATTCAATTAAAAAGTAAGATAAATGCGCCATAAAAAATTGTATTATCTTCTTGTTTGGATAAAGATTTCTGCACCGTAAGCAAATATTAATCTGAAATATGGCACTATAGCCAAGGGAGTATTTTAAATCCTTGATTGGCAATCTGTAACAGTAAATTAATCATTTGATTAAAACATTCTTACAAACATTGAGTTTACTATCTATTACTCACTACCCTGCAGTGTGCTCGGTGACTTCAGCCTCAAGCATAGAGCAAGCTGATAAGTGGTTTTAGGTTAGTTTATTCAGTTTACTATGTCCGATGAAAATCCCCAATGCACGGAAGAGCGACTTAAGATGTCGGCTCGGAAAGTGTTTATGGAGAAGGGGTTCGATGGCACTACTACCCGCGATATAGCGGAAGCGGCAGGCATCAATCAGGCCCTGACTAATTACTATTTCCGCAGCAAGGAAAAGCTGTTCCAATTGATTTTCGATGATATCTATCGGGAATACTTTCAGGAGATCTTCTGCATTATGGCCCAGCCATTAGAGTTGCGAATCAAGATTCCGCAACTGCTGGAGGCGCACTTCCGCTTGTTTGATCAGAACCCGGATTTGCCGCTGTTTCTGCTTTCGGAGATGCGTCGCCACCCCGATCTGCTAACACCCCCGAGCAAGGACCGGCCGGTTTTCTTCTTCCTGCGCCAATTGCAAGAAGCCGCTGATGCAGGGCAGATTAGGCCGGTGGCGCCTATGCACGTGTTACAGATGGTGATGGCCAATATCCAATTTATGTACCTCTCGCGGCCTATAACCACGGAAATTTCTGGTTTTGATGAGGCAGCCCACACGGAGTTTACGCGTCAGCATAAGGATATCGTCATTGATATGCTGATGAATTACCTCTTTACTTTTTGAGAAAGCCCCCCAAGGGCGACAGCTGAATTAGGTGCCTGCCTTTTAGTTTGATTACTGATTACAAGATGAAGCATTTATTTGCCCCCCTGAAGACTATCGGCCGTGCGTTTGTAGTAAGCTTAGCGCTCGTGTGTGGCCCGCTGCTGGGATGGGCACAATCGGGGAAAACGGGCGCGCCGCCTGCGTTGCCAGCTAATGCCACGCTGGAAGAGTGTGTACAGTTTGCCCTGCGCAACCAGCCGCTGGTACGCCAATCACTACTTGATGAGGCCATTGGCGAGCGGCAAATTCGCATTGGCTTGTCTGACTGGCTGCCTCAGGTGCAGGGCGTGGGCTCGTATACCCGCAACCTGATTCTGCCCGCCGTCGTGCTGCCCAACTTCCAGGACCCTGCGGCCGGGCAGCAAATCGTGCGTATCGGCCTCAACAATACGTCTACCATCGGTGTGCAGGGCACCCAACTGCTCTATAGCAACGATGTGCTGCTGGCGGCTCGCTCCCGGCGCTTTGTGCGCCTGCGCAACAGTCAGAATACCACCAACTTTAAGATTGATGTGGTGACCAACGTGAGCAAGGCGTTCTATGATATTCTGCTTACGCAGGAGCAGCTGCGCATTCTCGACGAGGCCATTGTGCGCCAGGAAAAGCAGCTCAAAGATGCCTTTGCGCAGTACGAGGTGGGCATCACTGATAAGATTGACTACAAGCGGGCGACGATTTCGGTGAAGAATGCCTACGCCCAGCGCAAAACCACGGCCGAGTCCTTGAAGGGTAAGTATGCCACCCTTAAGCAGCTCATGGGCTACGCGCCCGAAAACAACTTGGCTTTGACCTATGACACGGCGCAGATGATTCAGCAAACCCGCCTCGATACCACCCAGCAGCTGGCTTTTGAGAAACGCATTGAGGTGCAGCAGCTCCTGACCCAGAAAAAGCTTCAGCGCCTAAACACCGACTACTACCGGTTGGGCTTTCTGCCTACGCTCTCGGGCTTTATCAACTACAACCGGGTATATCAGAACAATGAATTCTCGGTGCTTTACGACCGGGCTTTTCCGAACTCCCAGGCCGGCGTGCAGCTGGCTTTGCCCATTTTCCAGGGCACACGCCGCCTCCAGAATCTGAAGATTGCGGAGCTGCAAGAGGAGCGCGTAGACCTAGACTTATTTGATACCAAAAACCAGATCAACTCGGAATATGAGCAGGCGCTGGCCACATATAAAAGTGCCCTCAACGACCTAGCAACCCAGCAGGAAAACGCCCGCGACGCCGAAGAAATCTACAACATCGTGAAGCTACAGTACGACGAGGGTATCAAGACCTATCTGGAGGTGATTGTGGCCGAAACCGATTTGCGCACCTCTCAACTCAATTATTACAATTCGCTTTTCAACGTGCTGGCCAGCAAGCTGGACGTGGAACGGGCCCTGGGCGTCATTGCTCTCAACTAATTCACGCAAGTAAAAAAAGCCCCCCTAGAGCTTTGGAAATGCCTTATTACTATATAAACATCAACCCCATGAAGTGGAATTTAGTCCGGCTGCTGCCCCTGATTATTGGCTCGGTAGCGGCTACGGCCTGCGGCTCGAAGAAAGAGGAGGCCGCGCAGAACGCTGCCCCCGCGGCCGTGCCGGTGACGATATATAAAGTGACGGAGGAAAGCGTAGTGGGCATTGATACCTACCCGGGCACGGTGGTACCACTAAACGAGGTGGAACTGCGGGCCGAGGTGAGCGGCTACCTAACTAAGTCATTTGTACAGGACGGGCAGCGCGTAACCAAGGGCCAGAAGCTTTACGAAATCGACCAGAGCCGCTATGCGGCAGCATATCAGTCGGCGCAGGCGCAGCTCCGCATTACCCAAGCTAACTACGAAAAAGCCGCTAAGGACGCCGAGCGTTACAATCGCCTTGCCGAGCAAGATGCTATTGCCCGGCAGCGCGTCGATTATGCCACCACCGACGTAGCCAACGCGCGCGCTCAGATCAGCGCAGCCCAGGCCAACCTAGCCAATGCCGCCACCGACCTGCGCCGCTCGGTGCTGGTGGCGCCCTTTGCTGGCACTATTGGCCTAGCGCAGGTGAAGCTGGGTTCGTTGGTAACGCCGGGTACGACCCTAATCAATACCATCTCCTCGGATAGCCCTATTGCCGTAGACTTTCCGGTGAATGAGCAGCTGATTCCGCGCTTCGCTAAGTTTCAGCAAGCGGCGGGGGGCAATTCTGATTCGCTCTTTACGCTGGTGCTGGCCGGTAATGAGCGCTACCCGATGCCAGGCAAAATCAACACGATTGATCGGGCGGTGGAGCAGCAAACGGGTACCATTACGGTGCGCCTGCAATTCCCCAATCCAAACCGTATCCTGCGGGCGGGCATGAACGCTACTGTGCAGGTGCTCAACGAAGACACCGGCCGTCAGCTCGTGATTCCTTACAAAGCCGTGACCGAGCAGATGGGCGAGTTCTTCGTGTACGTGGTGGGTGATAGCAGCAAAGTGAACCAGCGCAAAGTGCTGACTGGTACGCGCGTTAAGGATAAAGTAGTGGTACGCCAGGGGCTAAAAGCCAACGAGGTAATTGTGACCGAAGGTGTGCAGAATCTGCGTGAGGGCGCGGTAGTGAAAATAGATGAATCGGCTGCGCCCGTAGCAGCCAAGTAATAAAGTGTGAAAACAACTGGTCGTGTTGTTTTCAAGGCGGTCATGCAGAGCAAAGCGAAGCATCTCGCGTGCTGACGTGAGGTTAGTTATCCTGATAAACACGCGAGATGCTTCGCTTTGCTCTGCATGACCGCCTGTTAAACACAAAACACAACGACCGCAACGATTCACCAACTGAAGGACAGCTAAGCTGGAGCTTGGTGTTACAATTCTTAGAGTATGATATCTGACGTTTTTATTCGGCGACCGGTCACGGCCATCGTCATTTCAATAGTGATTGTGCTGCTGGGGGGGCTGTCCATTTTGAACCTGCCGGTCAGCCAGTACCCCAACATTTCGCCGCCGGTAGTGCAGGTGGCGGGTAGCTTTACCGGGGCCGATGCCCAGACGGTAGAGCAAACCGTAGTGACGCCCATCGAAACCCAGATCAACGGGACACCGGGCATGGCTTACATGCAGTCTAATGCTACCAACGACGGGCGCATGAGCACCAACGTCACCTTCGACATTGGTACCAACATCGACATTGCCACCCTCGACGTGCAAAACCGCGTCAGCGTAGCCCAGCCCAGCTTACCCGACGAGGTAAAACGCCTGGGCCTGACTGTGAAAAAACGTAACCCAACCGTGCTGATGGTGCTGGCTATTTACTCGCCCAAGCGCTCCCACAGCACTGCTTTCCTCGACAACTACGCCAACGTCTACGTCCGCGACGCGCTTTTACGGGTGCCCGGTGTGGGCGACGTAACCGCACTGGGTCAGGACTTTAGTATGCGTATCTGGCTTCAGCCAGATAAGATGGCCCAGCTCGGCCTAAGCGTAACGGATGTGACCAATGCCCTGCGCGAGCAGAACGTGCAGGTGGCGGCCGGCTCGGTCGGTACGGCCCCGCAGTTTAGCACCCAAGCGTTTCAATACACGATTTTCGTGAATGGTCGCATCAATCAGGTGGAGGAGTTTGAGGATATCGTAGTGCGCACCAACCCCGCCGATGGCTCTGTGGTGCAGCTTCGGGATGTGGCCCGAGTGCAGCTCGGCCAGTTCGACTACTCCCGCTACAATACCACCAACGGTATCCCAACTACGCTGCTGCTCGTCAACCAAACGCCTGGCGGCAACGCTCTGGAAACGGCCGACGGCATCTACGCCACGATGGATGCTTTGCAGAAGAAATTTCCGCCGGATGTAGTGTATAGCGCTGCATTTGAATCTGTTACGGTGGTGCGCGTATCCATTGAAGAAGTGCTGCACACCCTGGGCGAAGCGTTGCTGCTGGTTACGCTCGTGGTCTTTCTTTTCCTGCAAAGCTGGCGCGCCACGCTCATCCCCATTCTGGCTATTCCGGTGGCTATTGTGGGCACGTTTATATTCTTTATACCGCTGGGCTTTACCATTAACACCCTGACCCTCTTTGGTTTCGTGCTGGCCATTGGTATTGTAGTTGATGATGCGATTGTGGTGGTGGAAGCCGTGCAGCATTACATCGATACGGAGCGTATTTCGGCCCGCGAAGCCACGCAGAAGGCCATGAAGGACATCACGGCGCCGGTTATTGCCATAGCCCTGATTTTGGCGGCGGTGTTCGTGCCGGTAGGCTTTATTCCGGGTATTGTGGGTAAGCTCTACCAGCAATTCGCCATTACGATTGCCATTTCGGTGGTGCTGTCAGCCTTTATAGCTCTCACGCTTACGCCGGCTTTGTGCGCTCTACTGATGCGCCCCACCGAGCAAAGCCCCGATTCCAAGGGTCTAAACAAGCTGTTCTACAGATTCAACATGTGGTTTGGCCGCACCACTGAGTCCTATTCCGTGGGCGTGCGTAAAGCGCTGCGGTTTGCGCCCATGGTAATGATTCTGCTGGCCTGCATTTACGCGGGTACTGTGGGCCTGTTCAACGCCAAGCCCACGGGCTTTATCCCGAATGAGGACGAAGGCCGACTGTTTGTTTCGGTGGAGTTGCCCCAAGGTGCTTCCAGCGCCCGTACTAAGCAGATTCTGGATCAGATGTCGGAGATAATGCGCACCAAGGCCCCGGCGCTACGCACGTACACGGCCGTGGGGGGCTTAAATGCCCTGAACTTCTCCTTTAAGCCTAGTAGCGGTACCTTCTTCATTCAGCTCAAGCCCTGGGCTGAGCGTAAGGACGAATCGTTGCAGCTGGCGGCAGTTATTGCCGGTTTGCAAAAGGAGTTTTCGGTTATCAAAGGAGCCAGCATTGTGGTTGTGCCCCCGCCGGCTATTCCCGGCTTGGGTAACACGGGCGGCTTTAGCTTCCAGCTAGAGCAGCGCGAAGGCTCCACTGATATCAAAGCCTTCGAGGCCGCCGTGACCAAGTTCGTGGCCGCGGCCAACCAGCGGCCGGAAATTGGGCGGGCGTTTACCTTCTTTACTGCCAAAACTCCTGGCTACCAGGTGACCGTAGATCGAGAAAAGGCCAAGAAACTGGGTGTGTCGCTCTCGTCGGTGTTCACTACCATGTCGACTTACATGGGCTCGGCGTACATCAACGACTTCACCAAATACGGCCGCAACTTCCGGGTGGTGGCCCAGGCGGATACCTTCTACCGCAAGGATATTGAGAACCTGGGGGGCTATTACGTGCTGAATCAGCAGGGCCAGAACGTGCCGTTGCGCTCTATCATCACGACGAAAGTGGTGGAAAATGCCCCCCTGATTTCCCACTACAACCTGTTCCGCTCGGCTGAGATAAACGGCGATGCGGCCCCTGGCTACAGCTCGGGCCAGGCCATTAAGGCCTTAGAGGAAGTGGCCGCCGACGTGCTGCCCGCCGGCTACGGCTACGACTTCTCCGGCCTCAGCCGCGAGGAAATCAGCTCTGGCAATAGTACCATCATCATCTTCGGCCTCTCAATTTTGTTTGTGTTCCTGCTGCTGGCCGCACTCTACGAAAGCTGGTCGGTGCCGTTTTCGGTGCTGCTTTCGGTGCCACTGGGAGCCTTCGGCGCCATGGTGGCGCTGATTTTCCTGCCCAAGCTCACCAACAATGTCTACGCCCAGATTGGCTTGATTACGCTAATTGGTTTGTCGGCCAAAAACGCGATTCTGATTGTGGAATTCGCCAAAGAGCGCGTCGATACGGGTATGAATCTCATCGAAGCGACCATCGACGCGGTGAAGCTGCGGCTGCGACCTATTATTATGACCTCGCTGGCTTTTATTCTGGGCGTGTTGCCGCTAGCCTTTGCTTCGGGCGCGGGGGCAGTGTCGCGCCAAACTATCGGCTGGACGGTGACGGGCGGAATGTTAGCGGCTACGTTCCTGGCCATCTTTATCGTGCCGGTGCTTTACGTGCTCATTACCAAGTTTGCTTATGGCAAAACTAAGCTGGCTGAACTGGAAGCCAACTACGACCCCGCCGCCCACGGCCACGTGCAGCACGGCTCTAAAGAACCCAATACGCCCCCCACGGGTCCGGCCGGCCCCAGCAGTAACGGCCATGCTACTGAGGAGCGCAAGCGCAAGAAGGAAACGCCCCCCGAGATTGGAACCTAATCCGCAGGGGGCAAGAAGGGGGACTGATTTGCTGGTTTCGGCTGCGGACGAGCTTGGCTTAAAAACGCCACGCGCTACTGTTGAGCTGCTATAAATTCGCTAAATTAGGTCGACAACTGAGCGAGTAAGGCACGGAGAAAGCAGTAGATTTACTGCCGACGATATATGGCTCTCGCATCAACTACGCGGCGGCACTTGGTTAGCTTCTTACTTTGTCTTTTGTATGATGACCTCACCATCCGCCCAGTTCCAGCCCGAAGATGAAGCGCAACGGCTGTACAGTCTGCGCACGCACGATGTGCTTGCGTCGCTGCATGAGCCCATTTTTGATGAGTTCGTAGCCATTGCAGCTCGCATCTTCAGCCTGCCGATTTCACTAATTTCTTTGGTGGAAGAAGAGGAAGTGCATTACCCTGTCAGCGTAGGGATGCCGGGCCACGCTAAGCAGCCTCGCGAGGAGGCGGTGTGTTCCGTTGCTATTCAGCACAATCAGGCGGTGGTCGTGTATCAAGACTTGGAGTTGGTGGAGGAAGGGGAGGTTCCGGCGCCGGCTTTGGAGGCGGCCCGCTCCAATCAAGTGCGGTTTTATGCTGGGGCCGCCCTGCGCTTACCCGACCAGCGCACGGTGGGGACTTTGTGCGTAATTGACCGCAACCCCCGCACCTTTAGTGAGCACGAGCAACGCCTGCTCGAACAAATAGCTACCCTCGTAAGCCAAACTGTGGTAGTGCGGCACACCTGTATGTTATTGCCGGAAGGAGGCGAAGCGCAATGGCACCACATACGTGAGCAGCTGCGCGAGGAATTACAAGCCCTGCAGGCGTTGGTGCGGTATCTGGTAAAGCGTTACGGAACGCAAATACCCGTGCCCGCCGACGTTCTAAGCCAAGTAGAGCGGCGCCTGCACGACCTGGATGGTATTCTGAGCGAAGCTTGTGAAGGAAGTTAAAATGCCCCCCAGAGATAGTATAAAAGCCTGACTCCAAACGTATAGGAGCTCCACGCAAACAGAAAGGCACCGCCTCCCATGAGTAGTCAGGGAAAGCGGCGCCTATTTAGTTAGCAGACGTACGAAAGCACCAACTTACTCGCGCCTTATAGCCAGCACGACGCGCTTATCTTCTTTAGGTACACCATTTCCTTTGGGATAAGGCGTAACGTCCTTTAAAACAACAGTGTATTGCCGACCGTTAGCCTGCACTGTAGCCGCCGTATCCTTGATGGCGCCCAAGCTTAGCGTAAGCTTCTGGTTAATTCCGCTCTGGTCCTGAATGCCCAGATTAGCATAAACTACTCCCTCCCAAACACACGTGACGTCGGAAGGGCAACGGCCGTCTTGCACATCCTCCACCGTAACGGTCAGCTCCGGGGCGCTTGGCTGGGGCAGGGCCGCGCTTTGCTGGTAGCGCAGCGTGACGACCTGTTCGAAAGAGGCGGTGAGCAGCGGGGTAGCCTCTTCTTTTTGGCAACTAGCCAAGCCTGCGAGGCCCACGACGAGCGAATAATAGAGCAGCTTCATAGGAAAAAAGCGTAAAGTCGAATCAGAAACCGGAAGTTATCAGGTAGAGTTCATCGGAGGGATTTTGGTTGCAAGGCGGAGAAAATTGGCTAATGAGTAGCCGGCTAGTATGGTCGTTGGCAGCAGAATACTATCTTGACCCGTATGAAAAAGCTGCTTTTTGTGTTTCTGGCGTGCTTCATCGGGCAAGCTGCGCCGGCCCAGATACTTAAGTCCCAAACGCTGCCGCTGTATACGGGCACCATTCCTAATTCCAAGCCCAGCAGCGTGCAGGAAACCAGCATCACGCTGCCCAATGGCGGTGTGCGCATTTCCAACGTCGTGCAGCCTACCCTCACGGTATTTTTACCCCCCAGCGACAAAGCTACCGGCACAGCCGTGGTTATTTGTCCCGGTGGCGGCTACACCCGGCTCTCCATCGACCACGAAGGCTACGACATAGCAAAGCGGCTGAATGAGATGGGCGTGGCGGCCTTCGTGCTCAAGTACCGCCTGCCCAACGACCAAAGCCAACCCGATAAGTCTATTGCTCCCTTGCTCGATGCCCAGCAGGCCCTGCGGCTGGTGCGCCAGCAGGCCAGCAAGTACGGCGTAAACCCGAACCGAGTGGGCCTGATGGGCTTTTCGGCGGGCGGCCATTTGGCGTCCACGGCCGGCACCCACTTCGCCCAACCCGTAGGCCAGCCCGCCGACAAAACGACCTCCGTGCGCCCCGATTTTCTGGTGCTCATGTACCCCGTTATCAGCTTCTCCGATAGTCTCAAGCACATGGGCTCGCGCACCAACCTTATCGGCGAGCAGCCCAGCGCCGACCAAATCCGGCTTTACTCCAACGAAACGCAGGTGACAGCTCAAACGCCCCCCACGTTTCTGGTACACGCCCAGGACGACGCAACGGTGCCCGTACAAAACAGTATCGTGTTCTACCAGGCCTTACTGCGCCACAAGGTGCCCGCTGAGATGCACCTGTACCCGCGCGGTGGCCACGGCTTTGGCTTGCACAACAAAACCACCCAGGAAGACTGGTCTTCCAGCCTAAAAAACTGGATGGCGGCCAACGGGTGGCTGACCAAATAGCTGAGCGGCAAATTCATACTATTTTCTTCGTAAGCGGCGTAGGCTGCCGAATCAGATGCGGCTTACTTGATCCGGCCATGACCCGTAAGAATGTATTGCAATGGCTGCCTCTAGCCATTTTTGTCCTAATCATGCTCACCGATCTGCGGCCCCTGGTGCTGGGCGGTTTGCAGCGCGGCCTGCTCGCTACGGGCTTGTGGAAAGCGGCTGCTCCGGCCTTGCCCGAGGGCTCAGTATCGGTGCCGGCCACGGAAATACTTTCGGCGGGGGCAGCGTATCCGCATAGTGTGTCGCTGGTCACGCTGGGGGGTAAATCCGTCAATCTAAGTGAGCTGAAAGGCAAAGTGGTGTTCGTGAATATGTGGGCAAGCTGGTGTCCGCCCTGCGTGGCCGAAATGCCGGGCATTCACGCGCTTTATGAGAAAATGGACACGGCCAAAGTCGCCTTTGTGATGATCTCGCTGGATGAGCAGCCCGCCAAGGCTCAGGCGCTGCTCCAGCGCCGCGACTATACCTTCCCCGTGTACTTTCCCACGGGTCCGCTGCCCCCGCCGTTCGATTCCAACGCCATTCCGTTTACCGTTATTCTCAGCCCCGATGGCCAGGTGGCGGCCCGCCATGAGGGTATGGCTGAGTACGATACGCCCGAATTCAGGGCGGGCCTGAAAAAGCTAGCCGCCGCGCCCGGCAAATAGAGCTGCTGTAAGTCAGCCTGCCTGATTCAACACCACGTATAGTTAGCTCAGGGATGCGTGTAACCTGTGAAGGCGACACGCTCCACATATTATCTGGGGGGCAAATATGGCGTTGAAGCAGGTTTTATTCGCTGTAAAAACATCGGTCCAGCTACCTTTAGGGCATAAGCGGCCGGAGTAAAAGAGCTGCTTCATTGAATACTGACTAAGCGAATATGGATGTTTTAACCCGCCACAATGTCCACGTTTCCGGTTCTGGAGCCCAGACACTGGTGTTTGTTCATGGCTTTGGCTGTAATCAGCACATGTGGCGGCTCGTGGTGCCGGCTTTTGCCGAGCACTACCGCGTCGTGCTGCTCGATTTGGTTGGGTCGGGTAAGTCAGACCTCACCGCCTACAACCCAGCCCGCTATAGCACCCTCGCCGCCCACGCTGAGGATGTGTTGGCCGTGCTAGCGGCACTCGATATACAGGAATCCATTCTGATTGGCCACTCCGTTAGTGCCATGATTAGCGTGCTGGCCGCCATTCAGGAGCCGGCGCGGTTTTCTCGGCTGGTGCTGGTGGCTCCATCCCCGCGCTTTCTCAACGACGAAGGGTACCTGGGGGGCTTTGAGCGGACCGACATTGAGGAACTGCTCACCACCATGGACGATAATTACCTGGGCTGGTCGGCGGGCATAACCCCCGTGATTATGGGCCACCCCGATCGGCCCGAGCTGAGCGCGGAGCTGAACACCAGCTTTTGCAGCACCGACCCCACCATTGCCAAGCACTTTGCCAGGGTTACTTTTCTGTCCGACAACCGAGCCGATTTGCCGCTGGTGCGCACGCCTACGCTTATTCTGCAATGTGCCCGCGACGTGCTAGCGCCCTTGGCCGTTGGCAAGTATGTGCACCAGCAATTACCCCACAGCGAGTTGGTGGTGCTGGATACCTCCGGGCATTGTCCGCACCTGAGCGCCCCGCAGGCTACCATTGCCGCCATCAACAGCTTTCTGGAACTGACGCCCGCAGCGTATGAGTGAGGCCGAAGATGAGTTGCTGCCCGCACTAGACCTGCGCCTAACGGAGGAAAACCCGGACGACCTCTATGAAAATGCCCCCTGCGGGTACTGCTCCTGCCTGCCCGATGGTACCCTAATCAAGTTGAATCAAACGCTGCTGGGCTGGCTGGGCTACACCCGCCAGGAGCTAGTGGCTCGGCAGTGTTTGCAGGATTTGCTTACGTTGGGCGGGCGTCTGCACTACGAGGTGCATTGTGCGCCCTTACTGCTGTTGCAGGGGCAGGTGCGCGAAATCAGCTACTCCTTGCGCTGCAAAGACGGGGCTACATTGCCCGTGTTGATGAATGCTGTGCTGTTGCGCGATACCGACAATCAGCCCCTGCTGGTGCGCGTCACGCTCTTTGACATCACCGACCGGCGCAAATACGAGCAGGAGCTTTTGCGGGCCAAGGCTCAGGCGGAAGAGCAGCGCGAACTGCTGCAGCGCCAGAACGAGCAGCTGACCCGCATTAATGCCGACCTCGACAGCTTCGTGTACACCGCCTCCCACGACCTTAAGCAGCCGATTCACAACATGGCCGGGCTGTTTGCCGAAATCAAGCACAGCGCTACCTTCCACGACCCGACGGCCGCCGGCATGCTGACCATGTTTGACCAAGCCCTGCAACAGATTTTAAGCACCATCGAGGGGCTAACGGAGGTAGTGCAGCAACAACGCCGCCTCGAGCTTACGCCCGTAGAAGCCGTGGAATTGCTGCCCTTCGTGCAGGAAGTTATTCGGAGTCTTAAGCTTGCCGACGGCCAGCAGCAAAGCATTTTTACTTTCGATTTCAGCGCTGCACCCTCTATTCGGATGGCACGGTCTGGCCTCCAGAGTATTCTCTACAACCTGCTCAGCAACGCCCTCAAATACGCCGCGCCGGGTAGGCCGCTCCGCGTAAAAGTGAGTAGTAAGATGCTGAATAACATGCTGGTGCTAAGCGTGCAAGACAACGGTCGCGGCATCGACCTAGAGCGCTACGGCGACCAGCTGTTTCAGTTATTTCGCCGCTTTCATCCGGAGGTTGAAGGCTTAGGCATGGGCTTGTATCTGGTCAATCGACTGGTGCATCAAGCGGGGGGCAAAATTGAGGTTAACAGCACTGAAGGGGAGGGCACAAGCTTTGATCTTCATTTGCCCCAATAGTCGCCCTTAGTTATTTAGCCAGACTTACGCAAAGCTATAGACGCTTGAAAAGGCCGTCAGAGCTACCATTTTAGCTTGATCATGGTGCGGTAGAGGCGCAATATTTTGCGTCTCGACATTGAACGATTAACACCGGCATTCGGCTAAACCGCATCGGCAACCAGGAGCGCAAAATATTGCGCCTCTACCGCGTCTGAGGAAGCTCGAAGTCCTTTTTGCCATGGCTTTGAACAGCAAAAAAGCCCCCCAGAAGTGTATGCCGGTTTCTGACTGGCAAAAAGACTACCTTGTTTCTCGCGGCTTGCCCCAGCATCATTGAGAGCATGCCCGTTATTTTTAGTCTATCCGTCTCCGTTTTAGCTATGAATTTTGCTGCTCATATGCGCCTCTTGCTGAGCGCCTTCCTTGTTGTTTTCGCCTGCGTATCGAGCTTGGCGCAGCAGTTTACGCCACAGGTGCAGGAGTTCATTACCGTGCAAGCTCCGGTGGTGGCACTAGTTGATGCGAAGGTGATAGACGGCACCGGTCGGCCCGCCCAGCTCCATCAAACGGTCGTGCTGCGCCAGGGCCGCATCGTACAAGTTGGACCTGTGAAAAAAGTGAAAGTGCCCGCCGACGCCCAGGTAATTAACTGTGCCGGCAAAACCCTGATTCCGGGGTTGGTAATGCTGCACGAGCATCTGTACTACACTATGCCCATGGGGGGCTTTTTTAACATCGCTCAAATGCCGTATTCCTTTCCGCGCCTCTACCTGGCCGGCGGCGCTACTACCATCCGCACAGCGGGCAGCATCGAGCCCCAGACCGATCTGGCCATCAAGCGCCTTATTACGGAAGGCAAGCTCATCGGCCCGGATATGGACGTGACAGCGCCCTACATTGAAGAGCCCAGCTTGGATATTCCTGCTCTGAACACGATAAACGGCCCCCAGGAAGCCGCCGCGCACACTAGGTTCTGGGCCGATAAAGGCTGCACGTCCTTCAAAATGTACATGCACGCTACCCGCGCCGACTTGGCCGCGGTAGTACAAGAAGCCCACCAGCGGAAGCTGAAAGTTACCGGCCACCTTTGCTCCATCACCTACCGCGAAGCCGCCGAGCTCGGCATCGATAACCTGGAACACGGCTTCATGGCCAGCTCCGACTTTGTCGCCAACAAAGCCCCCGACTCGGCCGACTATCCAGCAGCCCGCAAAGCATTATTACAGTTGCCGGCAAATAGCCCCGAAATAAAAAGCCTGATTAGCTTTTTGGTCAGCAAGAGGGTGGCCATTACCTCCACGTTGCCCGTATTCGAGCCCTTCACGGGCCGCGAAGTGGTGCTGGGTGGAGGCCTGGAAGCCCTGATTCCGCAGCTACAAGAGCGCGAGCAAGCCACCTGGCAGCAAAACCAAGGCAAGGACACGGCCAGCACCCGCCTATTCAAGAAAGAAATGGCCTGGGAAAAGCAGTTCTACGACGCGGGGGGGCTTTTAGTCTCCGGCACCGACCCAACGGGCGCAGGCCGCACCATTGCCGGCTACGCCAACCGACGCCAGCTGGAGTTGCTCGTCGAGGCCGGTTTTACGCCAGTCGAGGCTATCAAAATAAGCACCCTAAACGGCGCTAAGTACCTGGGGCGCGACAAAGAAATCGGCACTATAGAAGCCGGCAAGCAGGCCGACTTAATCCTAATTAACGGCGACCCCGAGAAAGACATGCAGCAGGTGCGCCGCATGGAAATTGTATTTAAAAAGGGCGTCGGCTTCGATTCCGTCAAGCTGTTCGAAACCCTAAAAGGAAAAGTGGGCTTAAATTAAATTATGGCACCTGACTAACATAATAGGCTGATAATCAAAAAAACTAACTGAGTTATCTACTACTTTGTCCTCAGTTGAGGACTTGCCCAGCACAAAACGGAAGCGTAGCAGAGCGCATTTTTCTATTCAGTTACTCGTAAAGCCAAACGTTAAAGCAACAAATCCGCCTCGCCGGCCCACCAGATTTCGGTGCCGGGGGGCAAATCCGCTACCTCCTCCGATTCCAGCAACAGCACCGCGTCCGCCGTGTCGATGAGCGTAGCTTCCGAGCTGGCGGCCTCTGCTGGCCGCGACATTTCCTCTACGCTAGCAGGCACTAGTTGCTGGTGGCCATCGGAAAATACAAGCCTTACTTCCAGTTTGGTATGTAGAGTAAACTTGCGTAGCAACGGCTCTGGTTGGCGCGCAATGGCCAGCAAGCCTAAGCCCGTCAGGCGGTAGCTCTCGGCTACGACAAGTAAAAGCTTAGGCGTCATCGCTAGTTATGATTCTTTGATCTGGACCAGTTTTTCGGGTCGAATGGGTAAAGACCGAATGCGTTTGCCGCAGGCCTGAAACACAGCATTGGCTAAGGCCGCGGATGTAGGACCTTGAGCTGCTTCGCCGGCGCCGAGTGGTTTTTCGTTGGGCCGGTTGATAATAGAGACCGTCACGGCCGGAACTTCGTCGAAGCGAAAAATAGGGTAGGTTTCCCACTGCCGGCTGGTAATTTGCTGCTCATTAAAGAGCACTTCTTCCTTCAACGTCCAGCTGGAAGCTTGAATAAGGCCGCCTTCGGTTTGATTTTTTAGGCCATCGGGGTTGATGGTTTCGCCCGCGTCGATGGCCGCCCATAGGTGCAAGGCGCGGATGGTGCCCATTTCCTCGGCTACGTGCACCTTGGCCACCACGGCGCAGTAGGCTGCCTGGTTTTTATACTGCGCGAAGCCGAGCCCGAACCCTTCGCCGGGGCCAAGTCTCTCGTTTTTGATCATCTCCCGCGTGCGCCGAATCACAGCCTTTGCCCGTTCATCGGTCAGGTGGCGCAAGCGGAACTCCCACGGATCCTGCTTGGCTTGGGCCGCAAGCTCATCCATAAATGATTCGATGGCAAACACGTTGCCGAAAGCCCCCAGCCCCCGCAAAGCCGACACGCGCAGCGGCCCCTGCACGTAGTGCGCATCCAGGCGTTGGTTGGCAATGTCATATAGCGGCTCCCCGTTACGATAAATGGCGCTGCTTACTTCGGTACTAGGCGCAAGGGTGACGGGCTGGGCCAGCAGCCGCGCAGCTAACAACGACTCCGGTTTGCTCCCCGGTCGCGTGCTGTGCGTATCCGACCAGATGTTGCTTTGCCAGTGCGAAATGCGGCCTGTCTCATTCAATCGAGCCTCAAGCTGCACAAGCATAGCGCTGCCGTAGGGCTCCCAAGCGTGCTCATCATCCCGCGACCATTGCAGGCGCACGTGCCGACCCGGATAAGCGCGGGCCAGCAGAGCCGCGTCGGCGGCTACGTCGTCGGCGCCATTGTGTCCATAGCAGCCCGAACCAGGTACCGCTTTTATATGCACGCGCTCGGGGGGCATTTTTAGCAGAGCCGCCACCGTGGCGCGGAGTGGATACACACCTTGGCTGTGGCTCCAAATGTGCAGCATATCCTTCTCGAACAGCGCCACCGCGCAGCTCGGGCCTACGGAGCCGTGCATCAAATAAGGCTTGAAGTAGCGGGCGCTAAGCGAGGCCGCCCCCGAAGTGCCACCAGGGCCCGCCGCATCGAAGCTGCTCATGTTGCCTTTATCTACGGCCCGCTTAGTAATTGCCGGTAGCGAAGTCAACAAGTCGGGTAGGGGCTGCTTGGTAGGCAGGGTAAGACCAGCGGTCCACTGGGCGTGCTGAATGCCGTAGTCTTGGGCCTGCTTGGCCTGGTATTCCTTGGTTGTAATAAATCCGATAAAGCTGCCATCGATAACTGTTTTGAGCAGGCCGGGGATTTGGCGTTGCATTTCAGCCGTGTCTAGTCGCGCTAATTTTCCTCCGTACGAAGGAGGCCGCAACACACGGGCGTGCACCATACCTGGGAACCGCAGATCCTGCACGTAAACAGTTTGTGCCCGCACCATTCGCTCGATATCATCACGAAGTACGGCTTTACCCACATGGGTATAGACGCTTTTTGACTTGAGCTTAAGCGGTAATTTTACTTCACCTTTCAACTGCTGGTCTTTTAACAATTGGGTAAAAGTAATTTTCTTTCTGCCATCGGCTGTACTTATCGTGCCGTCGGTAAGACGGAGCTGACTGGCTTTCACATTAAGCTGCTGAGCCGCAAGTGCAAGTAGCTGCTCCCGGGCCGCTGCGGCCGCGTAGCGAATACTCATGCCACTGCTTTCAATAGAAGCGCTGCCGGAGGTATAGCGCTCATCCGGCGTACGGTCTGTTTCGGCCAAAACAACCTCTACGCGATCCATTGATAGATTAAGCTCTTCAGCAGCCAGTTGGGCTACTGCCGTCCGAATGCCCTGACCGATTTCAGTCTTGCCCGTGAGCACCCGTACACGGCCATCGGCCAGTACTTCCAGCCAGGCATTTATACGTGGGTTTTTGGCTAGGCTTTCCGGCAGTTTTTCTTCTATTATGCTTTCGCCCGCCAGCAAATCAGCCCCGTTGCCCAGCACGAAAGCAATGGTTAAGCAACCAGCAGACTTTAGAAAATCGCGGCGGGAGGAAGGCTGGGAACTAAAGGAAAGTGTCATAACAAATGGGTAATTAATCTATTATGCCTATTTATACATTTGTTTAAAAGTCAGAAGTCTACTGCTTTTATAATACCGCTAGGGAGGTTTCGCAAGCTTTGCTTACGAGCAAACTTATAAGCTCAAGATTTGATGGAGTCGGCGGCTTTCTTGATGGCGGCAAGGGCCCGTGAATGCACACCGCAGCGGCATAGCACTCGATATAAGGCGTTGCGGATGGTTTGTTCGTCGGGTTTGGGATGCACGGTTAGCAGCGCCACGGCCGATATTACCATGCCGTTCATACAGAAGCCGCATTGAGCTGCCTGTTCGTCAACGAAGGCCTGTTGCACAGGATGAAGGCTACCATCGGGGCGGGTAAGGCCCTCTAAAGTGGTGATAGCCGCATTATGCACATTGGCCACCGGCAATTGGCAGCTGGGCCAGGCAATAGTGTCGAGCAGGACCATGCAGGAGCCGCACTGCTGCAAGCCACAACCGAATTTGGGACCGTTCAGGCCCAGGTCGTCGCGCAGCACATACAGCAGGGGCGTAGCCGGATCGACGCGTACGGTGCGCAGCTGGCCATTGACTTTAAGGGTGAATTCAGCTTCCATAGTCGAGGTATTTAGTAGAAATACTCAGACTGAGGACAAAAAGATATGCTGAAGCCTATAGAAACGCGCAGCTAAGAATCGGGGTACGAACTTATTGGGCTACTATCGGGACTGGCACAAGAAAAAATCCCCCAGAAAACCGCCAACCACCCTTAGTCCCATCGCCTACAGGGGCAAGCTCGACTTCAACCTAAGCACAACAGCGCGCGTACGCCAAAGCTTATCGTATCTCATTTCACTCAGCAACGCTATGAATCCTACCCAATTAAGCGACGAACTCCGCAACGCCGACACCCCCGATCTTAACCGCCGCCGCTGGATTGTTGGCCTTTCCATGCTCGGCGCCGCCGCCGGCCAGATCGTAGGCCTCTACCAAACCGGCATTATCAAAACCCTGCCCGATCCGCCTTCTGGGGGGCTTTTTAACTCGCCCAAAGTCGACGCCTCCGACTACGCCTACAAGCGCTTTGATACCCCCGACGCCCTCATGATGATCGTGAGCTACGGCATTACGGCGTGGCTGGCGGGTGCGGGGGGCAAAAATCGGGCAACACAGGTGCCCGCGTTACCCATTGCTATGGGCCTTAAAACCCTGGGCGACACGCTGACGGCCGTGAAGCTGGGCCAAGAAGAATGGGCCGAAAACAAGGCCTTGTGCTTTTATTGCCAGGTAGCCACGGTGGCCTCGGTAGCGTCGGTGGCGCTGGCCGTGCCGGAAGTAATAAAAGCCGTGAAAAATATCGGTGGCAATGGTAGGGTAAATCAAACTAGCTAAGTGAAAGCATGTAGAACGTAGTTTGTCTCCCTATATAAATGAGGACCAGGCAGACTTTCACGTCAGATAATTTATGACGTGAAAGTCTGCCTGGTCCTCATTTAAGTATACAGAAAGGCCTTTTGCAGGTTTTGAGAGCTTTTTTGCCTTTAACAAATGATATTACCCATTAGGATAATATTGGCTATTGCACTCAGACTGTGTCGAATGCCAGCCCTGAACTGCCTTCTCCACGGCCGGTGGTAAACTGTCGCCCTTTCCAAACAGAAACGCGTCCGGCATCGTCCCGGCAACGCTGGTAAGTAGTCTGCACAATCTTGCCCGCCCGCGGGATTTCTTCCTCAAAAATCATGTATGAGTTGCCCTCAACAAGACCGACAGCCAGGGTTTCGCTATTTGGCCGAATGGTTTCCAGAGCAGTACTAATAAAGTCAGCTCCTTCCAGAATGCGCAGGAGCCGGGCCCGCTGAAACTGAATCTGCCGCCGCGAAAGACTCGTTTGCACCGGGATAAACGGAATCCAGTTGGCTGGCGTGCTGGTTTGCAGCAGGTAGCGCAGCTCGGCTAGCTTGTCGGGGTCTACGGGCTCTGGCGTGTCGAGGCCGTACAACCGTTCCAGTAGTTTCTGTTCCTCCAACGCCAGTTCGTAGCCATTCCGGGCATTGCCGGTCAGGGTTTCCAACACCGATTCAATGCCCCAGGCTAAGTTGGCCATCTCATCTTTTAAGAAGGTTATCTTCTCGATGGGCTTGCTTTCCAGTAGCTTACTGACCACAGGTGGCACAAATAAGGCCGTGCTAGCCGCCTCGCCCCGGCTGCCGCGAGTGCTCAGGTTGAACATGCGCCATTGCTGCCAGGCATCATCTAGTCCGCGCCCAGCCGGATTGATAAAGAGCCGCTCCCCAAATACGTCCGTCACCACCATGCCCTGTATTTGCGCCATGCTGCCCACCGGCAGTTTGTAGGGAATTACAAACCAGTCGTTAGACGACATCAGGGCAAAATCCGTCATCAGGAGCGTCACCAGATCAGTTGTCTGGGTGTTAACATTGGCAAAATTTACCACACCATCCTCAAACGTCCACCACCGGGCCTGGGGCATACCGCTAAACTGCACCGGCGTCGGCATGAAGGAAAGGGTCTCCGTTTTTATCTCGGTTTCAACAGGAGCATCAGGTGCTATTTTCTCGTTATCAGGGTCAATATCAAACGAGTACCAGCTAAGTGTACCCTGCCCATAATTGTCGGCAATGAGAGTTGTTGACTTATTATCCGGCTGTTTCAGGCTACACTTAAACTGATATTCCAATTGCTCCGGCGACCAATTATCGTCGTCCACATCCAGCGGCTGATTATACTGCCGGCCATACCACGCCCGCAATTCCTCGCCCGCCTTGGCTATTTCGGCCTTGTCGCTGGCCGCTACCGTCACAAGCTCAAATGGGTCGCCGGTGCCCAGCAGCGACGACCACAATAGGCCGCCATCCAATTGGTTTCCATCCAGTGCTTCGGCCCACTGCGCTGCCTCCTGATGCGCATAAGTGCTCAGAAACGCCCGGCCTTCGGCTTCGCTAAAGCCCGCTACATCGGCGGGCGCAAGGGCCTGTTTGGGCTTCTTGAAGGCGCACGCTTTTAAGTAGTCTGCGCTATAATCAGTGCCCACGAGGCCATCGGCGGCTCGCTTCCGTAGCAGCTTCAGCCAGTACTGCCCAATTTGCAGGCGCACCGGGTAGGTAAGCTGCATCGGCCGACGTTCCACTAAGGTTTCGAGGGGAATAGTCGCGTCATAAGGCTGAGCCAAGCCCGTGCGGCCTTTCACGGCCTGAATGGGTGTCGTTTGTACCTGCACCTTCGCTACGCACGGCGACCCGGCGTTGTCGAAGCGAAACTCCCCCAACTGCCACTGCCGGGTAAGCATCCAGAGCGGGTCGCGCACCTCAGCCCGCAGACTCCTGCTTAGGTCTTGGGAACGCGGGCTGCCTTCCAGACGGTTCCAGCAGGTGAGTGACGGATAGAGTAGCTCGGCCTTCAGCTCCAGGTTCAGATTAATCGAGGCGATGTCAAATAATGGCATTGTACTTAGTGGTTGCGAGTTTGACGATGTCTTCGAAAACGAACATGTTATCCGCCAGATTAGTCGAGAGTGAGCTTTGATCCGTCGTGACGGCCAGCAGCACGGCGGGCAGCACCTGGGCGAAGGGTGAAGTGTCGATATGAGCCGGCTCTATGGCCCGCACCTTGGCCATTTCGAAGGTTTCGGTGACGCACTCGATCAGGTTATCCCAGCTCCAGCTGCCCTGCGGCGCCGGCGACACGGCCAGGAGCAGCGTTTGGGGTGGCTCCGAGTTGGGACGGTTAAGATGAGCCGTGATGCCCGTCGTGACCGTAGGCAGGGGAATTTCTTCGGTCCACTCGTCCACTAGAAGGCCACAGAGCGTTTGTCCATCCTCAAACACAGCACCCCCCGCGAAGGCCGCGTCGAGGTGCACGCTCAGCAGCAACTTGTTCTGCTCCAATGTGTAAATGCGCGGTTGGTCGGGTGGGGGCAGCGTGCGGTATATTTTGGGAATGCGCAATCCTAGCCAGCGGTCATTTTCGATATAGGGCAACTGCAAGGCCTGCATTGAAAAAGCCTCCTGAGTAAGCAGCTGCAAGGTTTCGACGGTTTGCATGGCCGGCCGCACCCGCGCTATGCCGTACAGCCATTCATCGGTGGGGAAGGCGTGAGGCTCGTCTTTAAAGAGTTGGTTACTGCCGCTGTCGGTTTGGGAGCTGGCAAGTTCTGCCGCATTGTGGGGCTCAAAGGTGGGCAGGAACCGAAACGCCGCACCTAACAGGGTTTGACTAGCTTTCTGCAGTGTCGGCAGTATTTCCTCTTCTTTGGTTAAGGTAGAAGCCAAGGTCAGCTGCTTGTCTGACTCTTTGAGTTGCGCCGTCATTTGGGTGAGCACCGCGCCGGCCTGCTCGAGCAGGGGCTGACGAAGGGCATCGCGGCTGGCTCTCTCTTCCTCGGTGGCCACGACTCCTACCGCCCGCACGGAGTGTGGCATGGTCCGCGACAACCCCCAGAGAGACAAGCTCCACAGGATAAGGCGCAGATCATCCAGCGTCTGGTTATCAGTCACCAAATCGTACGCCGGGTTATCAACTGCTGGAACCTCGCTGGCCGCTTTTAACGCGCTTTCCAGCTCATCTTGAGCACTTTTAAACGTTAGCTGAAGCTCTTTGATTTGGATGGTAAGGGTGGCTAAATCGTAACGTTGGCCGTTCGGGGTCGGCAAGCCCGGCCGTGGCTGGGCGGCCGTCAGATCCATGGCGCCAGCTGGGCGCGAGGCCGTAAGGAGCGTGCTCAAGGCCTTTAGGCGGGGTAGCAACCCAAACAGCGACACATCGGACGAAGCCCAATCTGTGCCCTTTTCCGTGTAGCTCACTTCCACGGGCACGTCTTCCTTCATAGACTGGCGCAGAAAAAATGCTACGCGCTCATTTAGCTCCGTCAGGTCGTTTTGGGCGGTCTCAGAAGCAATATACAGCAGGTCGATGGGCATGAGCTTAAGGTCGCTCATGCTTACACTTTTCTTGTCGGGAGGGCTACCGTCCTTTGTGATGGCTGCCACTACTTTTATGGTTTTCAGATCGGGTAAAAAGCTCCCCAGCCAGGCATTGACCGCCGGTGCGGCCGTGGCACGAGGAGTGGCACCGTCCTCCGGGTCCGTGGGTTTGAGCAGGATAACCGACTTGTGCGCCAGAGGAAAGCCCCCGCGGGGAATAGCAAGGATTTCTGGCGTCGGGATGTGCTTGCCTTCCTGCAAGGATTTCATGGCTCCCGCGGCCCGATCATAGTTGCCCTGCACTACCTGATACACGCTTTCACTCAACACGAGGTCACCCACAGCATCATAGCTATCCAGCAGATTATCAATGGCCTGTACTATGGCCGGTACGGCCTTATTGACCAGAGCAGTAGCGGGCGCGGGTACGGTGCTGACGAGGATGGCGCGCACGAAGGCCGCTTTGTCGGGGGCAGCACGGTAGTCACTGGTCAGGCGGGTGCCGTCCACTACGTTGCGGGCAGCTTGAGCCTCGGAACTCTGGCCGGTATTGGTGGTTAGGCGGTCATCAACGATTGGAAACCGGCGACGGAATTCGAAAATGAACCGGTCAAGTTCAAGGTTTTGCTTGTCGGCGGCCTCATGCAGTTCCCGCTCAAACTGGTAGCCCAGCAGCGCCCCGATATACTGCCCGTTATTCACGCCCTCAATAAGGCCCAGCGCCTTGCGCACCCGTTCCGACGACAAGTTGACGGCCATGATATCGGCATCGGTGCGGGTGGCGTGGGTCAGGTAGCCATTGCGCAACACGGCCGCGGCCACGGCATGGGTGAGAGAAGGTGCGTGCACGTGGCCGCCGTTGGTTCTATCTTCTACAATAGTGGCTCCCTGCACGCGGAGCTCGGGCGGAATCGTATTCTGATTTTTGGGCGTTTTAGTATTCGGTACCGGTCGCACATTCTCGAGCCAGCCGTAGGCCCCCAGGTAGAAACCCGGCTGCTGACCCTGCTGTTGCCGCCGATTCTGATTCTGCGCCATGCGCTGGCTGGCCAGGCCCGTCATCCAGGCATCGAGGCGGTAGCTGCACAAGTCAATGTGCTCGGCGAAGGCGCGCTCGAGCTTGGCGCTGGGCCGGTTGGCTAGTTGCCCCAGCGCTTCCAGTACATCGCTAACGGAAAGCGCCTCAGGGGCCCGCCGTTTGGCCTGCTCGAATACAAACTGAGCCAGGGTTTTTCGCTCCGAGCCAGTTACGGTGGCGGGCGCGCTGTAAAGATTCAGGAGTTTGCTGTTACGGACCGTTTTCTCACTCATGCTATAGTAAGTCGCGTCGCGTATTTTCTCCGCAATCAGGCCTTTAGCCTTCAGAATGCCCGAGCCGCTGTCGTTGTAGGCTTGCCGGAGCGCGTGACGTAGTAGCAGGTAAAGCAGGGCATTGGGCTTAGTGATTCCGGCCCCAAATACTTCTTTTTCAATCTCGTCGGGATTGGCTTCCAGCAGCCACTTGATGTAGTTTCGGCCATCGGGCAGGAAGGGCAGAATGGCGCTGATTTCCGACAGCGGCACTTTGTCGCGCTCCACAACTCCCCCGAACAGCTTAAAGTACTTTTCGAAAAACATGAGGTCGTACACCTGCCCGTTCGTTACCCACGGCGCCATCATCATGTTCACGTCCTGATCGGCGGCAAAGGATACTGTCTGGCCCACGTGCTTGGTGTAACGCTTGGTGGAACTCATCTTAACCAAGTCCTCGTATTGCCGCTGGGCCAGTGCGTAGCGCTGAAAAAAGGAGACGGAGCTAGCTTGCAAGCCCAGCACCTCCAGCAGATCCTTGTCGGGCTCGCCGGTCTTTTGCGTGGCGGAGGTCAGCGGGATGAGCCGGCGCTTAAAGTATTCGTAGGCAATCTTAAGGGTGTTATTGAGCCGGGTTTCGAAGCCCTGTCCGGGTGTCCATCGGGTATAAGCCGAGGTAGGCAGAATGCCGTAGGGCTGGTTACCAATGCGAAAAGCGGGCAAGGGCCCCCGTCCGCTGACATGATTGAGAAAAAAGTCGCGCACCTGGGCTATGGTATTCGCGTCGAAGGGCGGTTTTAGTGGTTTTTGTACCACTTCGGCATCGGTACCGGGCTGCATCATCTCCTCCAGGAAATACCCCAGCGTGCCGTGCCACAGCGCCTGATGCATGGCCCGGGCGTCGCGCTGGTCTAGCTCGTCGGCGTTGGCCGTTCGGCTGAGCAGGTTTGATTGCAGCCCCAAGCGTTGCTTCAGCAAAAAGCCATCAGTTTGGTCGGCGGGGGCGGGGCTATCTTTGAACTGGGCGGGCCCGAAGAGCAAATCGAAGCTTTCAGCCGAGGAAAATGCGAACTGAGTTAGGCCCGAATCGGTGCCGTCGGTATTGTTGGTGGCGGTGCCGTTTGGCACGAGGCTGAAGCCCTCCGTGGTATAATAGTGACCTTCCAGGAGTTCCTCAAATGATTGGCGAGCCACCTGCTCATTGTCACTGAATCGGACTCCCAGCACTAGCAGCTTGTCAAAGCCCGCGGGGGCGTTCATTTTTACGCCCATTCCCACTTTTATGGCCTCGGCGAAGTCGGTCATCCAGGCCATACCTTCATCCATAATCAGCTCCGCGCCGTCGCGCCGCATGCCTTCGCCCTGCATGGTTTTTACCGGATCGGGACCAACCGGCAGCGGATATGGAATGGTGTTGCCCAGCACCTCCGTGCGCGTGGTGCCAGTAATGCCAATGAAGGCCAACCGGTCGGGCATAAGGCTCGCCCGCGCCGGCTGCGACCAGCTTTCGGCGCGGCCCTCGTAGGGCGGAAAGTCGGGCGCCTCGGTTAGCTTCAAGGAGGGGCTCTGGGGGGCATTTACGGGGCGATACTCGCGCACAATCCACGCGGCGCGCTGCCACGATAGTGCCCCCTGTACCAATTGGCCCCACGCCGCCCGCACCAGCGTGTCATCGCCCGCGGCCTGACTTACGGCCGTCCAGAACAACTGGGCGATGCGCACTTCATTTTCGGTCAGCTGGCTCTCGTGCGTTACCACCTGCAAATCGTCGGGGTAAGCCCGAACCCACAATTCGGGGCCAACGAATTTGGCTTCCAGTCGCAGTGGCAGGAGCATCACCGGCACTTCGGCGCTCAAGTGGGCTGTTAGGCGACCGGGTGAGAGATTCGCTAACAACTGCGCGCGCGCCGTCCCAACTAGGTTTAGGCTTTCTTTTAGCTTGCCCGTCTGCTGCTGCAAGGCACCACCTAGGTCGCTGATTTGCTGGCCCACTGCTGCCAGCGCGGCTGCATTGGCGGTGGGGCTCATAGCCAGGGCCGCCTGTTGCTTTTGGAGGCGCACGATTTGCTCACGGGTGCGCAAGGCCTCGTCCTGGGCGGTTTGGTGTTCCTGCCGGGCCTTGGCAACAAGAGCTTGCTGTTCGGAAAAGGTAGCCATAAGAAAAGAAAGTCAAGAACAAGGAAAGACCAGCTGAAGGGCAGGCAAGCAGTCAACGGACTGCCCAAATTTGCCCCCCACATCTGCCTAAAAGTTCAACATCTCACTACCGTGTATCGCAATCATCACTTTATCTTGATAGGTGATGTAGGCAATGTCAGCTGCGTTGGTTGTCGTGTTCCAACTGTACTTCACGTCGTCGTCGTGGCGGGCTTTGTTATCAACGCCGGCATCACCCGAGAGCGGGTTCACGTTACCGAGCGAGAAATTGCTGCTGACAGTCAGCTGCCCGCCATCTGCGGTGCCGAGGTTTTTCCAGTTTAATTCGTTCCAAGTGTACAGCGGGATTTGGGGAGCGTCGCCGATATCGAAGCCGAAGCGGGGCTCGCCGGGCCGCTCGCGCAGAATGAAAAACCAGCCGGGATTTTCCGCCAGATTATTGCCGGGGTCACCCTTTACCTCTTTCACCGTCAGGTTAAAGCCGATAAAATAGATGTCGGGTAGAATCTGGGCCTTAAACAGAGGGTGCTGTATGTTGGCTTGACCCACGACGCTGCCATCCTCATCCGCCAGATTCCGAACTACGGTATTATCAATCTGCCCATTCTTCACGGGCCACTCGGCGCGCTGCGCGTAGATTACCGTGTTGGGGTAGCGCTTGAGAAGTTCGCCCCGCACCACTAGCACCACGTTGTCCTTCACCGTAGGACGGTTATTGTGGTCGCCCAGCTCACGGGTCATGGCCCAGCGGTGCAGCTCCGGAATGTCTTTGAACTGCTCAATTTTGGCTTTGGTAGGACTCGCGCCCATCACCTCGCGCACATCCCAAAACTGGCGAAAGTAACTGCCGCGCTGATCGGTAGGGTACTCGCGCCAAAGCAGCTCGCGGGCAAACTCGTGGTTTAGCCCCGTCATGTACGACTCGATGAACTTACCGTTGACGTTGAGCAGCGAAATCACGTTGTTCTGAATCATCTTCAGATTGGGCACCAGATACTCGCCCGACATGTCGCGCAGGGGGGCATACATAGGGTCCGTGATTTCGGGGTAAGCCATCACAGGCCGCACGAACTTGTCCCACTGCCTTTGGTAGTAGTCGGAGAGCTTAATGGTGGCCACCGCCCGGTTTTTCATGGTAAGCACCGGGTCAATTTTCTGTAATACCTGTCCGTAGATGGTCGGAATATTAACCGATTGGGCCACTACCACCGGCGACACGAGGGTAGAGGCTTCAAACAGCAGGTTCTGTTTCTGCAGGGCCGACCGAAATGCCAGATCGTCATCAGTTTGCTGGGTGAAGAGGCGGGTAGGAGGTAGGCGTAAGCGAAGGCCGCGCGCAACGCCACCACCCAGACCACCGCCAGAATTGCCCCCCCGGCCGATGCGAACATCTGCTTTATTGAAGCGCACGTCGGCCTTAGAGTTAATTACAAAATCCTTGACGGGTCTAATTTTTTGCACGTTCAGCACCGTCAGCTGGTCGGGGCGAAGCAGGTCATTGGCTTCAGGACTGGCGGGCTGGGCAATGAGCGCCGCCGCTGCCTTCTCAATGCTGAACAGGAATCTGGGGGCCGCATCCTTGGCCGGAAAAGCCAGCAGCTTTTGGGTATTTACGCCCCGCACCATGGCTCCCAGCTGAAGAACACCCGCCGTAACGGGTCGCGAGTTGATGGCTACTTGTCCGCGCGGGCGCACCACCTTTTTGAAGGCATTACTCACCGTACCACGGTCTAGGGGGCTTTTTTCGATCATGGCCTTGGCTGTCAAAGGGCCGCTGCCAGGGTTGCTGACTAATACCTTCTGGTGCAGGTTTTTGGCCAGCAGCAGGCCCTCTGACGGGTCCAGCGTTTTGAGGTGCTTGCTGAATATATTGGTAAGCGCCTCCGTCGAGAAGGCCAGCCGATTTAGCTGCCGGTTAGCTTCCAGCACACCCTCAATCTGCTGCCAGGCCGCTTCCATGTACTTCTCCTGGTTGTCGCGAATCACGCGGGTGCCCAGGCCCGCCGCGGCCCGCCACCGAGGGTCTAGGTTGAGCTCATGCACAAAGTTGACGTTGGTCTCATTCTTTAGCTCAGGGGTCAAAAAGTGCCATTGCCCATAAATGGGCGGCGTGATAATGGGGTCGTCGGTGGGGGCGGCTTTGCGGCTTTTTTCAGGTAAATTCAACAGCTCCACCACCTGCTTGCGCAGGTCTACGTCGGGGGGCGTGAAAAAGGACGAGCGGGCAGCAGCGGGCGAAATTAAAGCTCCTTCCAGCTGCATGGTTTGGCGCTCGGCGGGGATAATGGCTGGGTCGATACCGCCCTGCGGCCGGCTGATGTCCATAGGCCGCACGCCTACCCGCGGATCCAAAGCTAGGGGCCGGAGCAGGCGCACCAACTTCTCGAAGTCCACGTCGTCGCCGGTTTTGAAGTTCCAGCGGTAATAGTAAGGGTACAAATCACCCCCCGGTCGGCCCGCATAATCAGCCCAAGCCGACATAGTGGCAAACACCGCGTCAGCTTGTTCGAGCCCCAGCCCCGACAGGCGGCCCGGCTCAAAACTTGGTATCAAAAACGCCTGATAACTTGTGTTGGGCTTGAGCTTGCGCCCGCACAAGAGCCGCGAATACGCCCGGTCGGGGTTCAACCTTATCAGCGCATCCAGCTGGTTCATGGCCGGCCCGATATTAGTGCCAACCAAGGGGGTAGTTCCGCCCAGGGCCTCATTGGCGTGCACATGAGCCCACGCCCAAAGCTCATTGGCGCCGGGGAAAAGCGCCGTGGGATTACCTTTCAGCTTAATGCTGGGCAATGGTTTGTTAGTGTTGTTTTCCTCAAATTCACCGGGGATGCTGCCTTCTTTTTCTTCCAACACTACCAGCGTAATCCAGGGTCGAATGCGGGTGGTAGTGGGGTTGCTGCTGACGGGGGTGTAGCGCCAGGGAAAATCCTCGTCATAGAACTCAATCAGGGGTAGGTAGTTCGGCTCGAAGTTGGCCGTCCAGCGCTGGGGCTCCGTGCGCACAATGGCCCGCGGATCGATGCCTACTACGTCGCCTGGCCCCACGAGCTTAATGATCTGGGGTACATCGAGCGTCGCGCCTTTATCGGAGGCAATGCGTATGGTCACGGTGATGCTCGAGCGCTGCTTTACGGCCGTATTGTTGTCGCCCTCCATGATCTGGTTGGCGAGTCCCTGTCGCAGCCAGGGCAAAAAAGTGTAGTGGCTCATGGTTGCTACAATTCAAGACTCGACATAATTTGTAACTGAGAGGTCAGGGCGGGGTCAGTGCTCACCAATGTTTTCAGGTGCTGAGCCGCTTCGGCCTGGGTAGTGAAAAAAGCGGTGCCATTGTGTGCCTGCAAGGAATCGACGTTGACAATGCGAAAGGCGTCATCGGTTACCGTAGCGGTTTTTTTGGGGATGCCAAAGTCTAGCTTCGAGGCTTGTGACAAGGCGGAGCGGGAGGCCGCATTGCCGGCTAGCAGGTGCGTAAACAAGCCTGATTTTACGCCCGCCATGCGGAGTTTGCGCTCCCGTCGGAACTTGGAATCGAACACAATTTGCTCATAACGAACGGTCTTGATGGACGTTTTGTGGGAGCGCAAATCCAGGCCGCTTTGCCGCACTTCAACGCCACCTTTCATTTTCTCAAACGAGGGCCGGGCCAGCTTTTCGCTGTTGGTCATTTCTAGGTACTGAGCGGCGGCAAAGTAGTCGCTGAAAGGGGTGGTGCTCAGGGGCGTGGTCAGCGGCGCGGTCCCCGCCGTCACGGTCTGAATGGAGAAGCGCTGCCCGTCGCTGGGGCGTTTAGTGCCGTACCTCTGAATGTCCAAGTCGAGCGGGGCGTTGCGCTGAGCAATGCGTAGGAAGCCCGCCGGGTGCAGCAGAATGTCGGCCGTGTCGGCGCTTAGGTCGCGCAGCGAAACCAACAAGCTGCGGTTGTCGGGCAGGATGGCTTGCCAGCTTTGCCGCGCTTTGAAGGCCGTTTCCAGTTCTCTGAGCACTTCCACCGTGGGTAGCGGATCGTTAGGCCGGTCGCCCCACTCCACGTCGAAGTTCGCTTTCACCTTCACAAACAGCACGCGGAACGAGGCGCTGCCGGAAACGTGCCACGGGGCGGGCCCGGATAAATGCGCTTCCAGATGCACCGCAAACAGTTCCTCCTGGCCCATGCGAACCGCCAACATTGCCTCAAAGTCGACCATGAACTTGAAGGGACTGAACTGCAAGAGCGCATCATAGGCCAAAAAGCCGTAGACGTTGAACTTCCAGGCCGCCGCGTACAGCTCTACCCGTGAGCCCACCTGTACCGTGTTGGAGGTGACGGCGAAGTAGCTTTCCAGCCGAATACGCGGGTTGTCTTCGGCCAGCAAATTGATGGTAATCCGGCGCATGGTGGCCAGATCGGCGGGAGGCTGAAAAGCCGGATGAAAGCCCCCCACCGAGAGCAGGAAGCCCGGATTTGCCCCCCAGTTCAGGCGGGCGGCCATGTCGCCGGTGAGCGTGAAGGTCAGCAGCCGCGAGTCGTAGAGTGTAGCGTCGAAGCTGAGCAGGCCCTTGTCGAAGTCGATGGTGCCCAGGAAGTTGACTTGCAGGCGCAGCAGAGGCAGCTCTTCGCGGGGCAGCAAGGTTTTGAGCACTCCCAAAATGGCCACTCGCACGGGGTTGGGCACTTCAATGACCAAGCCCAACTCAATGCTGATAAGCGTGGGTGTGCCCCAGCCAATAATGAACATGGGCCCGAAAGCAAACCGACTCTGCTGAATGGGGAAGAAGCGCTCCAAGTCGCTGACAATGCGGTTGATGTTGGCCACAATATCCACCGGGAACAGCACGCTCTTGATGGCATTGGTGCGCACACCCTCGCGCATGGCTTCCAGCTGCATAGTCCGGTTGAGGGCCAGCAAACCGCCCACTCCGTTGAGCGTGAACCCAAAGGAAAGCTGCAGGGGCGGAAACTCCGCCGTGATGATAATCAGCAGTGAAAAGCCTTTGGAGCCGTCGGGGTTTTTAGTGGCGATAATGCCAATGGCTTTCAGGGTTAGAAAGCCCTGAAACGTAAGCTCAAGCGCCCCCACGTAGCGGCCCCGTTCAGAGTCAATGCCGAGGAAGCCGCCGCCCTTAAAGCCGCCCGCGTCGAGCGACAAACCGACACCCTTTGGGGGGCGAAATCCAAGGCTGAAATCCAGTAAACCGACGTTGCCGTCGCGGTTGGGCTTAAATTCTAGGAAGGCGTTGACGCCCATTTCCTCCACTACCGCTTTAATGGGCCCCAACTCCGCTTTAATATTGGCGCCAATGCCCACCGGCACCCGATTACCATCTAGACCGACCGTTAGAATCAGGGCTTGCAGCTCCACGGGACCGAGCTGTATGTGGAGGGGTAGGAGGATTTGTAGAGAAGTACTGCCCCGGAAATACAGGCCATTACGGGTATTGAAACCTACAGTCAATCCAAAATCCGATTCGAACCGGCCGGCCCCGCCCATCAGGGTACTCAGAAACCCATCGGCGCCGCCCAGGTCGATGACTACCTTACCGTTCTTTACCTCGCCTTCAATGCCAAATACCCCTTCCGAGTTGGCTCCGTTGATCACGAAATCGACTCCGGTTTTGGCCACGAGCTGCTGCACCGTGAGGCGCGAACCGCCGGGCGCGCCCAGAATAACATAGGGTGTATCATCTAGCCCGGCCGTGAGTTTTACTTCCGTCCGCCCGGCCAGTGCGGCGCCGGGGCGCTTAAACTTTAGATTGCCATTTGGCTGCACAACCAGCGTAGTAGCGGCCTTTAGCTCGCCGTCAAACGCCACTTCTACTTTGAAGTCATCCTGAATAAAGGGGCGCGATTTATCTACTTTAATCTCATCACTTAGCTTGATGAGTATGCCCTTAGGGTTCTCATCGAGCTTGGGAGATACCTCGAACACGGCCAGGTCCAGCACCGGCGGATTGACCCCCTGATCAAAGACCGCGGGAACGCCCGCCGAAGCCAATAGTTTTTGCGTTTTGGTGAGCAGCGCTACGCCATTGAAGCCAGGGGCGCCCCACTGATAAAGTGCGTTTAAGTGGGCGCCAGGGCCTTTGAGGAAGTTAAGAAGCTGATCGACGCGCAGTTTGCGCTCTGTGTGGGGGGGGCGGGCGGGGTCTACGGAGCCCACGTTGCGTGGGGTGCGCTCCAGGGCACCAATAAACTCGAGGCTCTCAGCCGCCCCCTTGATGCCTTCCAGATTACGGATGATGATGTAGTCGAGCAGGCGCGTAGGCAACTCATTGGCAAAGGTGTTCAGGTCGGCGGCCGAAACTCCGGCAAACGGCCCAAAGGCCCGCACCTGATTGGCCAAATCCGTGAATCCGCTTATTGTGCCCTTGATTTTACCAAAAAGCGCCGTGCCTTTACTGATGGTGTTGGTGAAGCTGGTACCACTATTTTCTGCCGTAATAGCCTTGATAAGATCGTCTACCAGCGGCAGTAGCTCGCGTAGGTTAGTGGCCGTGGTTTGCAGCGCGTTCACAAAACCGGGCGCCGTTTGGAGCGCGGCGGGAAACTGCAATCCTAGCTCAGCTAGCAGCAGCCTGGCTTCGCCGCCCTCCATGCGCTCCTCCAACGGAGCCAGCAAGCGGGCTAGCGAGATGGCAATACGCTCCAGGGTTCCATTAGCGGGGGCAGCAACGGGCATGGCAGTAAGGCGTTAGGAATGAACGGCAGCTGGGGGGCAAATTCCCTGGGCTTGAGCTACTATTGGATGGCTGTCGCCGGTCAGGTGCTGCAGAATTGCGTCGACCGTATTGTGCTGATCGGCAGCTTCCAGTATAGCTAAGGCATGGCGACTAATGGCGGCTCGGAGGCGGGCGCTGCCGTGCTCTTCCAAGGTAGCGGCCATGCTCATCAGTAGGCGCTGCACCGATACGCCTTCTATCTGGCGCGGAATCTGGTAGGCGGGCTCTTTCAGGCTGCGAAACAGGGCTGCCAAAAAAGTTGGCCCTTGGTGGCGCTGCCAGGTTACGCCTACGGCTCGCTGCTTTTGTAGGAGCTGCATTACCTCAAACCGAAATTCCAGCACCACATTTAAAACGACCTGCCCGCGCTCGGTTTGGCGGAGCGTACGCTGTACCCGCCGCAGCAGCATCTCGCGCTCGGTAGGTAGGGGAACGGGGGAAGCGGTGTCCCGTACAAAGTCAATGTCAGCAACTCCGGCTGGAATCGTGATGCCCATGGCGGTGAGTACATCACCGATATTGTTGGCCACGCTAGGGCCTGTATTGCCGCCCCAAAGCAGGGCTACAACTTGGTTGGTGGCATTCACGATGACGGAGCCCGAATCGCCGTTGTTAGAAAACTTATCGACTCCGGCCACGGGCGTAATCCGCACCTGATGGGTAAAGCTGCTGCCCGCCGTAGAGTTAGCGGGCGAGTTTATATCCGTAACTGTGCCCGTGGTCAGGCCCGTAGTGCGACCCACTTTGCGTACGGTTTCGCCAATGATGGCAGCGGCGGTGCCGGCAATAACGCCGATCTGATTGATTTCCTGGACCGTCCCGATGCTAGTATTCACGGTTGCTATGGCCGCATCTACCAAACCCCCAACCTGCCCGGCCGCAATGCTGCCTATTTCCCCGCAAGTACAGCAGCACGATTCAGAAAAGTCGGGCTGGCCAAGCTTATCTCCCACACCCTTGCCCTGGGCAAACATGACGTGGTGGTTGCTGAGTACTACAATTGCGTTATCGGCGGTGCGTTTGGCCACGCAACCTAGTGTGCCCAAAGAGCCCGACCCGTTGCCGGCCTGAATGCCCCCTTTCAGGGGGCGATATTCGGACTCATCCACGATGGGCGTGGTTTCGTCCATCTCGATAACGTCGGTCTTGATGCCCAGCACTTCCGGCGGAATCTGATCATCGGAGGACAAATCGGCGGTTGACTTTTTACGCGTTACGTACACGCGAAAGGAAGCCTCGTCTGTCAGCGTATTATTGGTTTCCTTCAGCCCCATCCCCACGCCCACTACGCCGGGGTATTTCATTAGTATTTTTTCGGCTCGTTTATGCAGTTTCTTCAATTGCTCCGTTCGGGCAATCATTTCTTCGCGTGTCATACAAAGAGGAGTTTGACGACTTAATAACTGTTGCTCAGCTTCACTTTATCTTTTCCAAACAGCAAACTGAACGTGCGTTTGGAGCCATTGCGGTGGATAACGGTTAGGTCCAAACCGGGTGGTTCGGTGGTAACCACATCCATAGCAATACCTACTTGCTGGATGCAGGGCTGCTTTTCCAGCCAGTGTGCAATAGTGCGTGCGTTGTCGTGGAGGGGGAGCGTGGGATCGAGGGAGCGGGCGAAGGAGTCGACTGCTCGGTCGAGGGCGCTGGTCGATTGGGCTGCGTTGGGATCGGCGGGCCAGGCATCGCAAACCCCAAGATCCGCTTTCTTAGATTTTGTACACGAGCAATAAGCAAACGCGAGCAAAATGCTATAAAGCAAGATTGGTCGCATAGAATTAGGCCTTAAGTAGCTAATTCAAAATAAGCCCGTGCCTGGCACGGAAGCCGACAGACAGAATACTCCCTGCTAAAATATGAGGGCGGCTAGGAACGTGCAGATAGGTGGAGTAGCAGATATTAAGCAAAAGGTATGATTATATATTAAGAATTCAAAGGATAATTTCGTTAAATAATTGAATTTTTATGGAATTATATCTTGTCCAGCTCCTAACTCAGAACTAAATATTTGCAGGCTCGTGTAGCTCAGCAGTACAGTAGTCGATTAAGTACAACTAGCGCGATGAGGCAGCGAACCTCCGCAAACCATCGTATTATTTCTTGACAACTCGTATTTGCCCCCCATCGAAATGAGAGCTAGAACTTGACGAATACGTGATTAATGCGAAGACCCATCTGACGCAATGTTGTCCGTTCGCGGCGCGCTTTTCTTCGCTTAGTTCAGCTTAATCTAACTCCCTGGCGGTGGAGAGTGGGAGTAGAATCTGGATTGGCTCTCGGCTTACCGCTGGTACTGCTTATGCTTACGGCTTATGGGCCAGTAGGGCCGGGGCTGCAGGCCGTGTTGGGGGCTTTTACGGCCCTGTGCGCGGCCGGCCTCAGCCGCCGCGACCGCCTGCCTGCATCTGCTGCCGTTGGTAGGTGGGGCCTGGTGCTAGCGGCAACCTTGGATGTGGTGTGCGTGGGCAAAATGTAGATGGACAGCGCGTGCGTGGTCATTGGCAATGCACTGGCCTGCACCCTGACGCTGGGTGTGCGTCTGGGTCTACCAGCCCGGTGATGTTTATATTGGTGACGGCCGTGAACGTGCATCTGGCTATACTTAAGGCGCTCGGGGGCGTGGAACTGCCGGGGCTGCGACTTATTGGGCTGGTAGCGGTAGGCTCGTTTCTGGCTTACCTGGTTATTATACCGCTGCTGTGGCCTTTCAGTGCGCCGCCGCTACGGGCCGCCCACGGGGCTGCGCAAGCTGTTTCCGCGCTTATACTTCGATGGGAAGTAGGCAACTCACTCGTACTAGTGGAAGGGCGTATGCTGGCTACGCTGTTGGGCGCGGGCTCGCGGGCTTCGCGTTGGCGGTATTCGGAGTGAGTGAGGGGGAGCAGGGCCCTTTTTGCCTAGAGGGCTAACTCAAGCCATTAAGCCTCAGAAGTAAAACTGTAGCAAACTAAAAAGTCCTCTGGTATTTTTCTGGGGGTAAAGGCAGTATCTACCACTATAAAGCTGGCCAGCGGTAGCTTCCTGGATAATTGTTTAATTAAGTAGGTATCGCCGCGGCCTACATCCAGGATGCTTGTCTTGCGAATAGTAATGGTAGCAATATGTGTTTTAAGTAGCATCACAACTGCATAAATGCGAGATAGTTACCAGGGATGCCAGCCGGTTATTTGATAATTGGTTAGTTGTGCTTCCGTTAGATCCATTGAGGCAGAATTTATTCTAAATTAAAGCGCCTAATACAAAGCCTGTTATGATTCCAGAGCGGGATAGGTATTCTGTTTTAATCCGTCCTGTAATCTTACGTGGGTCGGTTGAGCAACAAACAGTCCACGCGATTGATCGTGCTTGATAAGCATAGTAGAGTCCAGGTAGGAGATAACTGCCTTGGATTAGCGCTTTAGACCTCTCCTTGTGCCAAAGCCGCTTCGTCTAAAGGCACTGCTACCGCGGGCGGCACATAGCCACCCAACGAACGCATCACTAATACCGTGCTTATCACTGTGAGCACTGCCCCAGTGAGAAATGCCGCGCCGGGAAAGTGAATGGGTGCCTGCGGTCCACTGAAGTACGAAAACAGGTTGGTCATGAGCGGCGGGCCGACAATGGACGTAGCGCTGACCAAACTAGTAAGAGCACCCTGCAATTCGCCTTGCTCATTAGCCGGCACTTGTCCCGACATTATACCCTGCAAGGCCGGCATCGCAATGCCCCCCAGACTGTAAGGAATCAGAAAGGCGAACATCATCCAGCCTTTGGAGGCAAAAGCAAATAACGTGAAGCCAATAGCATACAGCGTCATACCCACTAGCACCGAGCGTTTGGCCCCCAACCTTGGGTTTATAACCCGAATGAGTAAGCCTTGTACCAGCGCCGTCATTAGGCCCACGGCGCCAAGGGAGTAGCCCACCCAGGCTTCATTCCACCCAAATTTGTACATGGTATAATAGGACCAGGTGCTTTGGGTAGCATGCGCGGCAATATAGAGCAGCAACATGGAACCCACTAGTCCCAGAATAACCGGGTAACGCTGCAACTGCTTCAGTGTGCCCACCGCATTGGCCCGCTTCCAATTGAACGGCCGCCGGTTCTCAACGGGCAGCGACTCGGGCAAGATAAAGTAGCCGTAAAGCCAGTTGAGCAGGGTAAGGCAGGCCGCCGCAATGAAGGGCACCCGCGGGCCGTATTGCCCCAGCAAACCGCCAATCACCGGCCCAATAATAAAGCCTAGCCCAAAAGCGGCGCCAATCATCCCGAAGTTCTGAGCGCGCTTTTCGGGCGGACTGATATCGGCGATGTAGGCGGAGGCCGTGGTGAAGCTAGCGCCGGTGATGCCCGCAATAATGCGCCCCACAAACAGCCAGCCCACGGTAGGGGCGAAGGCCAGAAACAGATAATCTAGCCCAAACCCAAACAGGGCAAACAGCAGCACCGGCCGCCGTCCGTACTGGTCGCTCAGGTTGCCGAGCACTGGCGAAAAGAGGAACTGCATGCCAGCAAAGGCAAACAGCATCCAGCCGCCGTACTGGGCCGCCTCGCTTAGGGTGCCGCCAATCAGCTCCCGAATAAGCGTGGGCAGCACCGGAATGATAATGCCGAACCCAATGACGTCCAGCAGCAGCGTGATGAAAATGAAGCCAAGCGCGGCTTTACGATTTTCGGCCATTGGGGGCTTTTTTATGGGTTAGCAATAAGAAAAGCTTGAGCCCAAAGAAAGTTATTAAATACTAAATATAATAGTAGTTATACTAAATTTAATGGCAAGCGTTTTGAGGGCTTAAAAGACAATTACTTCCTCTGAATCAAAGTAATAGAGTACATGCTGAATATCCGTGTAGCCTAGCTGCTTAAAAAGCCCCCCATACTGCTGGAGTAAGCGGCGGTGCTGGGGCTCGGGCGGCGGAATCCGGAAATCGAGCAATGATACGCGGCCGGGTGCGGGGCCCATATTCGGCTCAAACACGATGCGGTCGGGCTTGTAGTCTTGGCGCGGCACGCCTCCTACTAATATTTCACGCTCCGTCTCGGCCGATACTTCGTGGCTGAAGTAGTGGGTGAGCTGCGGGTTTTCGACCGTGCGGCTCAGAAGCTTCAGCAGCACGGGGCGCTCCTTAGTGCTCACCAAACCCTCGGCCACGAGGTGAGCGGCCACGCGCTCCACGTCGGAGGCCAGAATGGTGCGGCGCAGGGCGTAGTGGAGCTTGCGGTTCCACTCGCGCTGCACCTGCTGGTCGTCGAAGTCGAAGACTGTATTGGCGTGCCGACGCAGGCGCAGGCGTTCTTCCCAGGGCGTGCTGGTAAAGTTATGAAGCTGCCAATTGCTGGTCGTGGCCGCCGCATTTTTTACCGCCGGAACCCGGTGCTGGGCGTCGGACAGCACGTAGGCGGTGCGCTCGTCGTCCCACAGATTTGTGCTGAGCAAGAAGCGGTGCAAAAGCTCAGCTATAGTCTTGGCTTGCTCGCTGGGGGGCGTTTCTGCTTCCGCGGAGCGCCACGAACTGCTTTTGGTGGGCTTCGGACGGCGACTGATAGCGTACAAGCGATGGCGCGGGCGAGTGAAGGCAACGTAGAGCATGTTCAAGCCTTCCAGAAAGGTCTTTTCCAGCTCCTCGGTGTACTGATGGGCCAGCGGCGTGCGCACCAAGGCCTGCGTCTGGCTGACAACGGCTATGGGGGGCATTTCCGGCACTGGCTTTTCTTCCTCACTCAATCGGCCCCAAAGCAAGGTGTTGCGGTGGGGCGTAAGGCTCCAGTCGGCGAAGGGTACGATAACTACGCCGTAGGCCAAGCCCTTGGCTTTGTGCACAGTGGTGATAGTAATGGCGTCGCGGCCGGCGGGAGCGTTGATGCTCAGGGAGCTTTTTTTCTGCTGCCAGTAAGCCAGAAAGTTGTTGAGGTTGTTGCCGAAACGCAGACTGAATTCTAGGGTCAGATCGAGGAAGCGGAAGAGGTATTCGCTCTCAGCATTGCGACCCAGCAACCCAAAGGTGCCGATGAGGCGCTCAGTAAGCTCATACAGCCCGAGGTTGCCGGTTTCGCGCTCCTGCACATCGTAGCCCAGAGCGCGCAACTCGTCGAAAAAGGGTAGGGCTTTCTCGTCGTTGGCCAGCTCCGCTATGCGGCGGGCGCGGGCAGGAGTGGGGGGCAAATGCCGCACAACCTTATCCACCAGCAGCAAAGCTTCCGCCTTAGCCAGCGTGTCAGCGGGCTGGTTGAGCACCCGAAACACGGCTACCAGCAGATTCACCACCTCGGCAAATTCCAGCGACAACGAATCGGCCGAAATAATGGCGTACCCGCGCTCCTTCAGAAACTTCGCGACTCGCCGACTACTATCGCGGCGGCGGCAGAGCACGGCAATATCCTGGAGGCCGAACCCATCTTCCAGGGCTTGCTCTACGAGTTGCAGGGTGAGATACAGCGTGCTTTCCTCGTAATCGAGCAGATGGGTCGGCGGCAGGCCGGGGAGAGGTTCGTCAGAGTAAGTGCCGGTGGCGGGAGAGTAGCGGCGGGCGGGGGCAGCGTCTTCGGTGAAGAGTAGCTCGACATGACCAACGTTAGTAGCTGGTTGTTCAACGGGTGCCTCACCCCCCCGACCCCCCTCTCCTAAGGGAGAGGGGGGAGCCTGATCCGATTTGAGAGTAGCTTTTGGGAGTAATACTGTATTCTTTATTTTATGGAGTACAGTATTGAGGTCATTGAGAACTTGTTCGTTCGAAAAACGCAGCACTCGGAAGCCTAATTCCAGTAGTTCGTGGGTCCGCTCGCCGTCGTATTCCGCTTGCTCTGATTCATTATGGACATCACCGTCAACCTCAATTACAAGCCAGTTTTCCAAGTTGACAAAATCAACGATAAACCGACCAATATTATGCTGACGACGAAATTTTAAGTCTTCTAACTTTCGTCCTCGCAAAGCCTGCCAAAGCATATCCTCGGCCGGAGTAGCATTTTTGCGCATGTCGCGCCCAAACTTCTTTGTCTTCTGATACGCCGCTTGGTCTGCCGTAATCCAGTGCAGCGTTCCATCATCGAACATCTCTCCACTATCGGCAGATGCCTGTCCACTAACTTCAGGCTCCCCCTCTCCCTTAGGAGAGGGGGCTGGGGGGTGAGGCACCCGTTCGGGACCCACCTGTCCAAATTCCTTATCATAAATGCCCCCCACGAGCGGCAATCCCTCGTGGCCCTTGCTCACAAACTCAAAAAACGAGTTGTTAAACTCAATAATGGGCGCGGCCGACCGATAATTCACGTTCAGATTCTGCGGCTCCAAGGCCTGGTCCAACGTGAAATACCGATCCTCCAACAGTCCGCGCAGCTCATCATCAGCCACGCGGCCGTACAGGTACTCCGTCTCGTTCTTGTGCAGACGCAGAATCTGCTCCATCTCGCCGCCCCGCCAGCGGTAGATGGCCTGCTTGGCATCGCCCACGGCCAAGCTCAGGTTGCCGGTCGAGACGGCGTTTTCGACCAGTGGCAGTAGGTTGTTCCACTGCAGCACCGACGTATCCTGAAACTCGTCGATGAGCAGGTGCAAATACCGCTCGCCCATGCGCTCGTAGAGAAACGGCACCGGCTCGCGCAGCACAATGCTGGCAATACGACGGTTGAACTCGGCAATGAGCACCACGCCCCGCTCGCGACTGAGCTGGTCCACGGCCTTGCTCAGCTCGCTCAGCAGCGACACATGAAACAGGTAGGGCAGCATGCCGTTCACCAGCACATAATCGGGCAGGAGGTTGGCTCGTAGGGTTTCCAGCTCCACGAAGGCATCCGTCAGGTCCGCCTTCACGGCATCAACGCGCTGCTTGTCGGCGGCGGTTTTTACTTTGCCGCTGTACCATTTGTCCTGCTCCATGGTGGCGCGCACGTAGCTGTTGGCTTCCTTGTCGGGCTGCAGGCGCTCGTCCCATTTTGTGAAGTAGCCGATGATGCCATTTTTGCCCTGGTATAAGTCGGCGTCGGTTACGCCGGCCGCGTCGAGGGTGGCCAGGGCGCGGGTGGCCACGGCTTGTACTTGCTGCTCAATGGCTTCCTTGCGTTGGCGCAGCGTCTCGTGGAGGCGGCGGTAATCCTGCAGCGACATCTTTTGCAATTGCTCCACGGCCTCGTGCACGGGCTCGGAGAGCAGGAAGCGGCCAAACTGCACCAGCTCATCGGGGAGGGTATTCCAGCTGCGACCTTCCTCGGCTTTGCTCAGGGCGTAGTCGGCCAGGGAGCGGGAGAGCAGGGCCGAGTTGGGGTCGCGGTTTACTTTGTCGAGCAGCAGGGCCACGGCGCTTTGCAGTACCGCGTCGCCGTCCAGCTCCACCTCAAAAGTGGCGGGCAGGCCCAACTCCCGCGTGAAGGCCTGCACAATGCGCTGCACAAAGGAGTCGATGGTGCTGACGGCAAAATCGGCGTAGTGATAGAGCACCAGCCGAAACGTGGCCGCCGCCCGCCGCCGCAGCTCCTGCTGTTGCTCCTGGGGCGTCTCGGCGAGGCGAGAAAACTGACCATCGGCGGCCAGCTCTGCCGCAATATCGCGCAGCAGCGCATCCTCCTGATTCTCGGCCGTGGGGTAAGCAAACCGCCGTAGCGCCCCAATAATGCGCTCCTTCATCTCCCCGGCCGCATCGTTGGTGAACGTAATGGCCAGAATGCTTTTGAAGTAAGCCGGATCATCGGCCCCCAGCGCCAGCTTTAGGTATTCCTTGGTAAGCTGATAAGTTTTGCCGGAACCGGCGGAAGAAGAATAGATGCGGAAGGTGGCAGGCATTTTGGGGAATCAGAAGGCTGTCTACAAAAGTAGCGGCAATACAGCCAATTTAGGTAGATTAACCATATAGGTATAGCTTGCTATATATGTTGTGAGAAATTATAAAACACATGAAGGAAGTCATAAAATGGTCTCTTTGGATTATAGTCGCAATTACAATGATGCAGCAAGAAAATCTCTACTTCGAAACCATTTGCGAATTTAAATTTGGATCAATAAATATTTGGGAAATTAATCGTTTACTTCCGGCACTCCTCTTATTCGGGATTTTAATTTGTTTTTATGGACTTATGCTAAAATATATCTATGAATGTGAGATAAGTAAAAAATATTTAAATGCATATTCTCTAGGAATATTAGCTCTACTAAGTTCTGTATCTATATCTATTCCGCTTTACATCAATAAAGAGTTGGCAAGCTCTCGCAAAATAAAAGTTGTGTGTACAATAACATACTACGAAATGATGAGTGGAGGTAAGCATTCAAAAAGTTATCCTTCAATCTTTATTAATGTGGGAAATCCTAATAAGAGATTGTCTCTAAATGGATATGATAAAGGTTATGTATATTCAAAGAAGCAAGCAGTACTTACACTACAGAAAGGGTATTTTGGTTGGCCGATTATTACAAAAATACACTTACAATAAAATCGCTTAAAAAACCTCTCTTTTGAGAGAGTATGAGACTTAAATTAAATATATTACTTATAGCTTGACGGCCTAGTGCGACAAAAGCTCCACATTCGGCAAGTATTCGGATGTCATCTGTCTTTCAGTTAGTGCTAATCCCCATTTTTGTAACTTCACGATATGGAACTGAAAGATCTTATTACCATTGACTCCGACATCCTAGGAGGACAGTCTGTTTTCAAAGGAACACGGGTTCCTATCGAGACGCTTTTCGATCATTTGAAGGCTGGAATATCGCTGGAAGAGTTTCTAGATGACTTCACGACGGTTACAAGAGAGCAGGCAATTGCGACCCTTGAAATCGCTAGTAAGCTCTGATGTTTTATTACAAAAGACCTTGGGATGAAAGTACAGGCGACCCGTTGTCTGATTCCTGGGGAACCGCAACTTTTTATTTTGAAGTAGACGAGAACGGAGAGGTTTTGCGTCAGATTCAAGCTTTTGAAAATGGACGAAAGCTAAAGTATAGTTTAAATTATATGGAGGACGAATTAGGAAAGCTTTCAGAAGTTTCGTTAGAGTTTGATGAATACAAAGAGTTTAGAGTTGAACAGCAGGAGTTTGAAGCGTTATGGAAATAGCTAACGCTTTTCACCCCACTGGCTCCCACAAGCGCTTCTTGACGTCCTCTTCCACGCGCTTAGGCCGCTGCGACTTCGGGTCTAGCAGCACCCACTGGGTTTCGGCTTCGCAGAGCAGCACATTATCGGCGGCCCGCTCGATGCGCACAAAGCGCTGGGATTGAGCCCCGCGCACTTCCCCAACCCAAGTAGTGCAGCGCAGCTCCTCTCCCAGAAACGCAGGCTTGTGGTAGCGGATCCGGTGTTCCAGCACCACCCAGATATATGGCTCTCCTTCGCCCGGCGGGTAGGCGGTCAGCCAGTGCGCTGCCGCCGTATCCTGCACATACTGCACGTACTGCACATTGTTGACGTGGTTTAGCTCGTCAATATCTGATTCAACGACGGTAAGCAGGCGGGAAAAGCGGAAGGCAGGCGTGGGCTCGGACATAGTATAGTAATGAGAAATCTAGGGTTAAATGGGTACGATGCCGCAAAGTAAACGGACGGCGTGCCTAGGTGGCCGAAATGTAGCCTACGCTGGAAGGAGCGAAACGTGATTTTATCTTAATCCTAAATAGCTAATACTACGTGAATTAAGAGTTGCTGCTAACTTCTGATTGATAGAATTTGATTATAGCGGAACGTGAATCTTTTAAATACGTTATACCACTTCACAGTAGAGTAAGCAGAACCCTGGCTCACCATTCAATTTGCCCCCCAAAGCTAGCTCCAAGAGCTAAACTTGCCGCTAGGGGGCATTTTTACGAAATAAAAAACGTATCTTTGCACCCGCATTTGAGAATGGCCCCGTTCCGCGCAGCTACGGCTGCTTTTATAAATTTCTGGCCGTCATCGTCTTCCGTCCGTTGCTTCCGTCGCTTGTCGTTGTTGAGAGTGTGGGTGAAGAACGTCGCTGAATCTGCTGTTTTCAGAGCTAGTTCATCTCATTCCATCTAAAGACAACATGGAAAAAGTAAAATTTGAAGAACTGTCGTTATCGACAGAAATGCAACGCGCTATTACCGAAATCGGTTATGAAGAAGCTTCGCCGATTCAAGCAGAAGCAATTCCCGCGCTGCTCGCAGGTCGCGACGTGATTGGCCAGGCCCAGACGGGCACGGGCAAAACGGCGGCCTTTAGTATTCCCGCTATCGAAGGTGTTGATACTAATTCACGCCATACTCAAGTACTCGTACTCTGCCCCACGCGTGAGCTGGCCGTGCAGGTATCGGGTGAAATTCAGAAATTAGGTAAGTACAAGTCAGGTTTGGCCGTAGTGCCAATCTATGGTGGCTCGTCTTATGATCGTCAGTTCCGGGCTTTGGAGCGTGGTGTGCAGATCGTAATTGGTACGCCTGGTCGTGTAATGGACCACTTGGAGCGCGGCACGTTGAAGCTGGATCATTGCAAAATGATCATCCTCGACGAAGCCGACGAAATGCTGGACATGGGTTTCCGCGAAGACATCGAGACGGTGTTGAAGCGTATGCCTGAGGAGCGCCAGACGGTGTTCTTCTCGGCTACCATGAGCAAGCCTATCATGGAAATGACGAAGCGGTATCAGAAAGATCCGCAGATCGTGAAGGTAAACCACCAGGAGATGACTGTTTCGAACATCGAGCAGTCGTACTACGAGGTGCGTGGTCCCCAGAAAAAAGACGTGCTTGCTCGCCTGATTGACATGTTCAATCTGAAGTCGGCCATCGTGTTTGCGAACACCAAGCGCATGGTAGACGAAATCGTGGGCGACCTGCAAGCCAAAGGCTATTTCGCCGAAGGCCTGCACGGCGACATGGGCCAGCAGCAGCGTCAGAATACCCTCGACAAGTTCCGTAAAGGCACGCTGGAAATCCTTGTTGCCACCGACGTAGCCGCCCGCGGCATTGACGTGGAGAACGTGGAGGCCGTAATTAACTACGACCTACCCGCTGACGAGGAATACTACGTGCACCGTATTGGCCGGACGGGCCGCGCCGGCAAGTCGGGTCGTGCCTTCACCTTCGTGAGTGGCCGCGACATCTATAAGCTGCGCGACATCATGCGCTTCACGAAGGCTACCATCAAGCAGGAACGCGTTCCGTCGTTTGAGGATGTAACCGAGGTGAAAACCACGCTGTTCCTGACTCAAATCAAGGATGTCATCGAGAAAGGCAACCTAGAGAAGTATGTCGGCCGTGTGCAACGCCTGTTAGATCAGAGCGAAGAAATTACTTCGCTTGACATCGCCGCTGCTTTGCTCAAAATGAGCATGAAGGAAGACAAGCGTGTGGAGCAAAGCCTCGACGCTGGTCGTACCCAAGGCGCACCGCGTACTGGTTACACTCGCATGTTCGTGACCATGGGCAAGAAGGACCGGATTCACCCCCGTGATATCGTTGACCTGATTGCTGAAAGCACGGGCCTGACCGCTGGTAAAGTAGGCGACATTGCCCTTTACGACAAGTTCAGCTTCGTGGAAGTGCCTTCGGAGTTTGCCGAAGAAATCGTTTCAAATCTGGGTCGCGCCAGCATCAATGGTCGTCCAGTTTCTTTCAACGTGGCTACGCCCGTGCAGGAAGGTGATGCCAAGCAAGAAGGTGGTCGTGGCGGCTTCGGCGGTGCCAACGAGAATCGTCCAGCGCGTCGGGGCCCAGGTGGCTTCGGTGGCGGTGAGCGTCGCGAAGGCGGCTCGAGCTACGGTGGCAACCGTGGCGGCAGCAGCTACGGCGACCGTCGTGAAGGCGGTTCTAGCTATGGCGGCGGTGCTCGTGGCGGCAGCAGCTTCGGTGGAAACCGCGGTGGCTCTAGCTACGGTGGTGGTTACAAAGGCAACCGCGACGGTGGTGGCAGCAGCTACGGCGGCGGCTACAAAGGCAAGCGCGATGGCGACGGTGGTTCTAGCAACGCTGGCAGCACCGGCGGTGGCTACAAGCCCCGCAGCACCAACGACTTCGACGAATAGATCGTCAAGACTGAGTACTACTCACAGCTTTCAGCAGTAAGTAGTACTAAAAAAGCCCCCCAGATTAACGTCTGGGGGGCTTTTTTGTGGTTATCAAACCACAACCTATCTATTTGCTGGCGGTGCGCAAAGACTTGATAGTGTCAAGCGCTTCGCGTACGCCTTGGTACTGCTTTTCGATAATTGACTTAAGCTGGCCAGGAAGGTTCTCGGCGGCTAAAGCTGTTTGGTAGGCTTTAACAGCATACTCTTCGCCGCGCTCGCACTCATTAAGGATGCTTTCGCGGTCCTTGCTTGTAACAGCGGCTTTGATATTGATAAAAGCGCGGTGTACGGAGCTGAGCAAGGACGTATCTTCCTCGGCTTTGAGGTTGAGCTGGTGCATTTGGTCTTCGAGCTCCGTGAGGTAGCCGTCGCGCTGAACAGCATATTTCTTAAACACTTGCTTCAGATCCTGATCTTCCACGTCGGTGAGGGCCGTGGTATAGCCAACTTCGCCGTCTTTCAGGGTTTGAACTAGTTCGTTGAGTAGGGATTGGGTTGCTTTGGAATCCATGAGGAGTAGGGTTGGGATAAGTAAAACATTAACTGGTATGCTTTACTGTCTCCTTTCCCGCAAGGTTGCAATCCGCCGGCTACGCAGCTCCGGTTATGGCGCTGCGGCTGCCTACTGAGCTCACACTACCCAAAAAGGACTCTATGGCTGCCAAGGTCTCGATGGGGGCACTTAAGTGGGGGCAATGCCCAGTGGCCCGCAAGCTGACCAAAGTGGAGCCGGGAGTGGACTGGTGCACATAAGCACCTACTTCGGCGGGCGCAATCATGTCGGCGGAGCACTGCAAAATCAGAGTTTTGGTGCGCACCTTAGGTAAGTCCTGGCGGTTATCCGACAAAAAGGTCACCCTGGCAAACGCTTTTGCTATATCTGTATCGGCGCGGCAAAAGCTCTCCACTAACTCATAGCCAAGGGAAGGACAGTCGGGATTTCCCATGATTAAAGGAGCGAACATGTGGGCCCAGCTCCGGTAATCCGTATTCATCATATCTAGCATCGCCTCAAGATCAGCGCGTTCGAACCCGCCGTAGTAGTCGCCGTCGTTGATATAGCAAGGCGAGGGACCAATAAGGATCAGCTTCGAAAAGAGCTCAGGCTCCTGAATCGCGCTTAAAAGGCTAATCGTGGCTCCTACCGAGTGACCTACAAGAACAACGTCGTGCAGATTCAGGGTATGGCACACATCCACGACATCGGCTGCGTAACCATTGAGTGTGGCATACTTGTCCGGATTATAAGCTGAGAGGTCGGAATCGCCAACACCTACCTGATCAATAAGTACCAGTTGGTAGTTCGCCAGTAAGCCCGCGGTAATGTAGCGCCAGATGTTTTGATCACAGCCGAAACCATGAATGAACATTATTGTCTGCTCGCCCTGACCAATAACCTTGACGTTGTTTCGTGTGCGTGCATCCATCGTCTTATGCAAACTGATGACCTAGTGCCGGCGGGTACTTAACTTCTAAAATATGTAATGATTCGTTAGTAATGGCAAGAGACTTGTTATCCCAGGGTATGTCGCACCAAGCGAATGGCACTACAAAGCAACAGCACCTATTATTAGGCTGCAAAATAAAAAGATTGGACACGGGGCGAGCTATCAAGGTTCAGCTATATGCTTACTAGCAGCTATAGATGCTCTGGAAGTTTAAGCTATCAAGTTGAACTTCAATGGCCTTTATAAAGTGCCTAACCCACTAGGTGTTGCTTGCCGCCATGGCTTTGCCTGCCAGATAACCTGTAGTCCAGGCTGCTTGAAAGTTGAAACCACCGGTAATTCCATCAATGTCTAGCACTTCGCCTGCGAAGTATAGGCCGGGCACCCGGCGGCTTTCCATGGTATGCATGTTTACCTCACTGAGCACGACGCCGCCACAGGTTACAAACTCCTCTTTGTAGGTGGTTTTGCCTCGCACAGGCAGCGGTGTGCGCAGCAGACTTTCAATTAATCGGTTTTGCAGCTTGGCTGGCAGCTCACTCCAGCGCATTTCCGGGCTGATGCCGGCCTGATCGGTAAGGGTACGCCACAGCCGCTGCGGTAAGCCGAATAGAGGGTTGCTTTCTACGGTTTTGCGGCCGTTCTGGTCGCGAAAGGTGTGTAGCCACTGGCGCAGCGTTTCTTCGGTGTGAGCCGGCACCCAGCTCACCAGCGCGGTGCTTTGATACTGTAGTTCGTGCAGTCGGCGCGCCCCCCAGGCCGAAAGCTTGAGCACGGCCGGCCCGCTCACGCCCCAGTGCGTCACCAGAATAGGACCTTCATATTCCAGCTTTTCGCCCGCAACGCGCACCCGCACGTTGGGTACGCTCACGCCTGGCAGCTCCCGCAGCGGCGACTCGGGCACGTTGAAGGTAAACAGCGACGGCACAGGCTCGGCCACCGCGTGCCCCAGCTGCCGCAGCCACTGGTAGCTCTCCGACTTAGGCGCGCCGCCGGTCGCAATTAGCAGGCGGCCTACCTGCATTTCCTGGGCATGAGCACCGGTGAGCCGCAGCCGGAAGCCGCCACCCGGCTGGGGGGCAATTTCTTCGGCATTGGTTTGCTGCAGAATGCGTACGCCGGCTCGTTGAGCAGCGTCCAACAGACACTGTGCAATAGTTTCCGAGGAGTCGGTGGTGGGAAACATGCGGCCATCGGCCTCGGTCTTGAGCGCCACGCCGCGCTGCTCAAACCAAGCAATGGTTGCGCGGGCATCAAACTCTCGGAAAGCTTCTTTCAGCTGCTTGCCGCCGCGCGGGTAGTGCTGAGCCAGCTGGGTAGGCGACTCGCAGGCGTGGGTCACGTTGCAGCGCCCGCCACCCGATATGCGCACTTTGCTCAGCAGCTTGCTGGTTTTTTCAATTAAATATACCGTGAGGCGTGGGTTGGCCTCGGCGCAGGCAATGGCGCCAAAGAAGCCAGCCGCGCCGCCGCCCAATACGGCTACGACGGATGAAGATGAGATGTCAGGTTGCACACTGCAAAGGTACGAACCTAGGCTCCTTTAATCCCGCTCATATTGGCTTGACGCTGAATTAGTCAGTAGCCTAGCAGGTAGCCAGGGCCGCTTCCAAGTCATCGTATTGAAAGGTGTACCCCAGGGTTTCTCGAACTAGGCTACTATCAATGGTTTTGCCCCCCGGCGAGTCGTCCGGACCGAAAGTAGGCGGCTGTAAACCCAGCTTACGGGCTGCTTTCGGATAAAAATCGCGGCGAAGGGGGTGTGAGGTCGCGCAGGCGTTGAAGGTATAGCCCCAGACTTGCTTGCGAATAATGGCAGTGAGTATACCCACGCAGTCGGCGAGGTGAATCATGTTGATGGGCGCATTGCCCTGGGCTACGTCGTGGCGGCCGGCCAGGAAACGGCCCGGTGGGCGCTGGGGTCCAAATAAGCCCCCCAGCCGGACAATGGTGTTGGGCGCGGAAGTTTGGTTTTGTGGCTGGCCAGCAAAAAGGGCCTCCGCGCGCAATATATCCGAGGCCGCGTCGGGCGCAGCCTGGGCGTCGGTTTCTCGCATGGGGCGGGGCTCATCGGGGTACACGCTGGTGGAGCTTACAAACAATATTTGGCGCACGCGGCAGGTATTGGCGGCCTGCACCACGGGGAGCAATAGGTCGGAGTAGCTGCTGGTGGCGCTCCCGCGCCGCGGCGGCACGTTCAGCACCAGTACATCGGTTCCCCCGAGCAAGGTATGCAGCGTATCCTGATCAGTGGACGTGAATTTGCCCCCCAGACTCAGCAGATACGGCCGGATGCCTTGGTCGCGCAGGGTAAGCACCCGCGTGGGCGTGGTGGTGGTGCCGGCCACCGGATAGCCCTCGGCCACCAGCGCCTGGGCCAGAGGGAACCCCAGCCAGCCGCAGCCCAGCACAGCCACCGTCGGGCGAGGAGTTTGGGACGAATTCATCATGCGGACCAAAGGTGGGAAAAAAACCTTCCTAGGCAAGTTGGCTTCTCTAAAATCGAAAACCTTCTACATTGTTGCATATATATCATAATGTCCGTATGCTATCTGCTACGCGCCTATACGATCATCTAGCAGACGAATTTGAGGCTCGTATTCGAATTTTTCCACCTGAGGAAGGCGGTCGTTCGACGCTCGCTCTCAATGGCATCCGCTGGGATTTCCGCTATGCTCAGGGCGAGTATGCGAAGCAATACTTTATGTTGTACCCCGACTTCTACGACCCAATTACTCGTGCTTCTTTCCAGGGCGTGCTGCTTCCGACAAATGAGTGGCTGTATGCCCGGATGCATTGTCTCAACTCTGAAATAAGAAGTAATATTCACCAGAAAATGGTGCGGCCTGGCACGTCATTCTATTGTTGTGAAGGAGCGAAAATTGTGGCTGAAGGGACCGTTACACGAATAACTGGTTTATTTGAGCCACGGGCGTAGCTTTAGACCACGTCACATTTCTTTTCCTCACTCCACAGATTCCACCAACACATATGGCTGCTTCCCATACCTACACCCAACCCATGCTTCGTGATAACGCCCTGCAGGGAAAAACTATCGTCGTGACTGGCGGTGGCACCGGCCTGGGCCGCGCCATGACTACGTATTTCCTGCAGCTTGGGGCCAATGTTACCATCAGCAGCCGCAAGCTGGAAGTGCTGGAGAAAACTGCCGACGAGTTGCGCCAGCAAACGGGCGGAAAAGTGTTAGCCGTGCAGTGCGACGTGCGCAAATACGACGAAGTAGAAGCCATGCTCCAACGCACCATCGATGAATTTGGGGGCGTAGATGTGCTGCTGAATAATGCCGCCGGCAACTTTATCTCGCCCACCGAACGCCTCAGCCACAAAGCCTTCGACGTGATTGTAGACATCGTGCTGCGCGGCTCCTATAACTGCACGCTGGCATTCGGCAAGCGCTGGATTGCTGATCAGAAGCCCGGTACCATCCTCAATATCGTGACTACTTATGCCTCCGTGGGCTCGGCTTATGTTGTGCCCTCGGCGGCCGCCAAAGCTGGCGTGCTGGCCATGACGCGGTCTTTGGCCGTGGAGTGGGCCAAATACGGCATTCGCTCCAATGCTATTGCACCCGGGCCGTTTCCCACGGAAGGCGCCTGGAGCCGCTTGTTTCCTGAGCCATTAGCCAAAAAGCTGGACCCAGCGGCCTCCGTACCGCTCAAGCGCGTGGGCGACCACCAGGAACTGGCTAACCTCGCCGCCTATTTGGTGTCCGACTTCTCGGCCTACATGAACGGCGAAGTAGTGACTATCGACGGAGGCGAGTGGCTGAACGGCGCGGGCGAATTCAATAAGCTGGAGCTGATTCCAGCCCCCATGTGGGACGAAATCGAAAAGGCTATGCGCCGCTAGATCTTTGCTCAATACTTTGCAATAAAGCCCCCCAGTAAATAGCTGGGGGGCTTTATTGTGTAATAAGATTTGCCTAGTGTCAGCGCCGGGGCTTCTTATAGGTTGTAGTCCTTAAAATCCTTGGTGAACTCAATGGCGGGAATAGGCTGATTGGCTATTAAGTCTAGAAACTCAAATTTTTCAAATAGCCCTTTATCATCTTCCACGTGGATTATCAGCGGCAGAAACAGCTTCTGGTCCACACAGATAATGGTGCGGCGCCCGTAGCCATTTGGTACCTGCAATACGCGCCCCGGCGTGATGGTCGCATTTGCCGCCAGGCTGTTGCGCTCCATGACCCGGTATTCGCCGCAACCAAATTTGTCGGCTACTTTCGCTACGGTTTCGCCTTTGCTGGCCGTATAGCTTACGTACCGGAACTGTGGATAGTCGGAGCGGAGCTGGTGGCAGGGGCGGCCCTGAATCAGGGTGTCGCCCACGTAGCGGAAGGAGCGCTCGAAGGTATGGTCGGGCCGGTTGGCGGAGCCGCGCAATACGTCGGCAATAGCTCCAAATCCAGCATCGAGCACGCTATGGTGCTGGTTGCGGCGCATGAGCGTACCATTGGGGTCGAGGCTAAGCGTTACGTAGGGAAAGCTATTGGGGTACACCCAGGCATCCCCATCATTCTGACCAGTTACCCAAAGAACCTCCACACCCGCTTTATTGCGCAAATACACGCGTAGGGGCGCATAGCCGAGCTTGAGAATGGAGTTGGCCTGGGTGTATTTGGTGCCCAGGCGCTCTTGGGCCTGCACCCGGCAACGCAAGGTTTTGAGGTTGTCAATGGATTGGCGCAGGCGCGTGACAAGCTGCTCGGTGGTGATTTTGTCGGCAGGCTCCAAGGTGGCAGGCTCGGCGCTGGGGATGGAGGCAGTGCAAATAGCTGTCAGGCAGGCGACGGGCGCCAAAAGCCGGCAAAAACGGAGCATATGGTGAAACTAGCAGCTACTATTAAGGGGCAGAATGGAACACAAACCGGGGCGGCGCCAGTACAGCGCTTGGCCTAGTTGAGGCTGAGGCGAGGAAAGCGTGTTTTAGCGGAATCAAAAATAAACAGTTCGTCAATTTCTACCTCCGTTATAAAGTCGTAGAGCGGAAACTGTTCGACCACGGCTTGCACCGCGGCCGCGTCTTCGCCGTTTATCGTCACCCAGCCCCGAGTCCGGTCGGCGCTGATGGCGTAAGTTTCAATCACATGATCCTCGATGAGTTGCTGAATAAAGGCCCAATGCGAAGGAATTAGAGCCATAAACTCCTGGGTGAATAAGGGAGGCAGCCGCAAGCTAACAACGAATTTGGGCATACAAGGGATTGGCAGGATCGGTGAGGACGTGTCTACTTGCTGCCTGAACGCCGGCCGCCGGTGGAAAGTTGAGATTTTAGGCCGGGGCAAGCAACTTTTTAGTCCGGATTCAAGAATAGAGGCCATGCACTTTTCCGTTATTACGCCCAGCCATAACCGCCTCCCGTATCTGCCCGAAGCGGTAGCCAGCGTGCGCGCCACCGTCAGCGCTCCGCTCGACTTTTCCTTCGACCATCTTATTTATGACAACGGCTCCAGCGACGGCTCCGCCGAGTGGCTGCGCCAAGCCGCCGATACGCCGAACTTGCGCACCTGGACTCATCCCAAACAGGTGCGGCCCGGCGCCGCGCGCAACCGCCTGATTCACGAAACCGCGCCCGACGCCTGGCTCGTGCCCCTCGACGACGACGACATCTTGCTTCAGCGCACGCTCTATCACTATGCCGACCTCGTGCAGCGCCACCCCGAGGCTCCCTGGTTTGTAGCCGATTTTTTGCGCGTTGACCAAGAAGGCCGTTACCTGCCCAACGAGGATTACTACGCCTGGCGCTTCGATTCGGTAGAAGATATGCTAGGGGCCATTTTTCGGGCTGAGCATTTCATTCAGGGCAACGTCTGCTATAGCCGCAGTCTTTTCGATAAGGTGGGGGGCTACGATGAAGACTTGCCCATGGCCGAAGACCTGGATTTGTATGTCCGCTTTCTGCTGGCCGGCCACCTGCCGGTAATTTCGCCCCACATCAACCATCTGCACCGGTTTCACGCCAGCAACGTGAGCATCGGGGTAGATGGTGAAAAGCATGGGCAGGATTTGCGGGCTATTTACGCCAAATATGCTCCCCAGCTGCGGGCGGCTGGCGTGTCGGAGCCGGGGTAGCAGGGTAGGAGAGTCCTCGTAAAAACTGGCGCTGAATGCCGTACTTTGCTCACCTATCCAGCGGAGCAGCGGGCACTATAGTACCGGTTTGTTTGCCGGGTAACTACTTGTTGTACCTTGAATCTACACCTTGAAAAATAGTATCCATTTGGACAATGCGGCGGTAATCTCGTCGACTGTCGACTTCATCCGCGAAAAATTTTTGCACGAGGGCTCGGGCCATGATTGGGCTCACATCGAACGTGTATGGCGCACCAGCAAAGCCCTAGCGGCCCAGACGCCCACCGCCGATCCGTTTGTAACTGAACTAGGTGCTTTGCTCCACGACGTAGCCGACTGGAAGTTTCACGCCGGCGACGAGGAGGCTGGCCCCCGCGCCGCGCGGCAGTGGCTTACTAGTCTGGAGGTTGAAGAAAGTATAATTGAGCGCGTAGAGGCCATTATCCGCGAGATTTCCTTTAAAGGAGTAGGCGTGCCCACGCCCATGAGTACGCCGGAAGGAGAACTAGTGCAGGATGCCGACCGCCTCGATGCTATAGGTGCTATCGGCGTGGCACGCGCTTTTGCCTATGGTGGCCACAAAGGCCGTTCCCTCCACGACCCCACCGTGCCGCCCATCGCGCATGATTCGTTTGAGAGCTACAAGCAAAACACGGCGCCCACCATCAATCATTTCTACGAGAAGCTGCTGCATCTGCAGGAGCGCCTGCATACGCCCGCGGCCCGGGCGGTGGCTCAGCGGCGGCACCAGTTTATGGAGGAGTTTCTGACTCAGTTTCTGCGGGAATGGGAAGGGGAGGATATTGGTTAAGGAAGGAGCCTGCTATTGTTGAGTTTAGCTGCCTAGTAAGCAATAACTCGTTTCCGAGCGCTACTTTTAAGGCATGAATCTACGTTTCCTTTTCCTGCGGTTCTGTGTAGCCGTTTTTCTCCTAATTGCGGTGGCCTCGTGCCGTACCTGTCCCATTGTGTCGTGCCACACGCGCAAGGTGCATTTCCACGACGGCGCCAAGTACCGGGGTCAACCACTTTTCAAGAAGCAAAACCCCGCTATTGGCGAGAAAATCAAGGTACACAACGAGGGCAACAGTAAGCGCCGCAAGGCCGACAAGAGCAAGTCGTTAAAATAGGCCGGAATTAGGCAAAACGGCCCTTTTTTCGTATCTTGCGGGCTTCACAAAGTACACATTCACTGGTGCCGAAATTGCCCCCCAGGGGGCTTTTTTAGGCTTACTTAGATTTCTTTATGGCGGAAGGCGAAAAGATCATTCCGATTAACATTGAAGATGAGATGCGCGGCGCCTACATCGACTACTCGATGTCGGTTATTGTGTCTCGGGCTTTGCCAGATGTGCGCGACGGTCTGAAACCCGTGCACCGGCGCGTGCTCTACGGCATGAGCGAACTGGGCGTATCCTACAATAAATCCTACAAGAAGAGTGCCCGTATCGTGGGCGAAGTGCTGGGTAAGTATCACCCACACGGCGACTCCTCAGTATATGATACTATGGTGCGCATGGCCCAGGAGTGGAGCCTGCGCTACCCACTGGTAGACGGCCAGGGTAACTTCGGTAGCATCGACGGCGACTCGCCGGCCGCGATGCGTTATACCGAAGCTCGCCTCAAGCGCCTGTCCGATGAGCTGCTAGGTGATCTGGACAAAGAAACGGTTGACTTTCAGCCCAACTTTGACGACTCCCTTGAAGAGCCGTCGGTTATGCCCGCTAAGTTCCCTAACCTGCTGGTTAACGGCACGACGGGTATTGCAGTAGGTATGGCCACCAATATGGCTCCTCACAACCTGACGGAAGTAGTGAGCGGCATCATTGCCTACCTCGAGAACTCCGAGATTACCATCGCCGAGCTCATGGAGCACGTCACGGCGCCGGACTTTCCGACGGGGGGCATTATTTACGGCTATGAGGGAGTAAAGCAGGCATTCGAAACCGGCCGCGGCCGGGTGGTGATGCGGGCCAAGGCGCACTTCGAAACCTTGCCTAGTGGCAAAGAGCAGATCATCATCACCGAGATTCCCTATATGGTGAACAAGGCGTCGATGATTGAGAAAACGGCCGCTTTGATCAATGAGAAGCGCATCGAAGGCATTTCGGATTTGCGCGATGAGTCGGACCGTGACGGTTTGCGCATCGTCTACGATCTGAAGCGCGACGCAATGCCCAACGTGGTACTCAATAACCTGTACCGCTACACCCAGCTACAAAGCAGCTTTGGCGTTAACAACGTGTGCCTGGTAAAAGGCCGCCCGATGACGCTGAACCTGAAGGAATTGATTCACTACTTCGTCGAGCACCGCGCCGACGTAGTTGTGCGCCGCACGCGCTACGAGCTGGCCGAGGCCCAGAAGCGCGCTCACATTCTGGAAGGCTTGCTCATTGCGCTGGATCATCTAGACGAGGTTATTGCCCTGATTCGTGGCTCCCGCGACGGCGAAGTGGCTCGTGGTCAGCTTATCGAGCGCTTTAAGCTCAGTGAGATTCAAGCCCGCGCCATTCTAGACATGCGTTTGCAGCGCCTCACTGGCCTGGAGCGCGACAAGATTGTGCAGGAATACGATGAGCTAATGAAGCTGATCGACCACCTGAAGGCGGTACTAGCATCTGACGAGCTTCAGCGGCAAATCATCAAAGACGAACTGCTTGACATTCGGGAGCGTTACGGCGACAAGCGCCGCACCACGATTGAGTACGCTGGTGGCGACTTCAGCATGGAAGACATGATTGCCGACGAGAGTATGGTAATCACTATCTCCAACGAAGGCTATATCAAGCGCACCGCTCTTGACGAGTACCGGGCACAAGGTCGGGGAGGAGTTGGCTCCCGCGGCGCGTCCTCTAAGCAGGACGACTTTACTTCTAACCTGTTCGTTGCTACTACCCATGAATACCTCTTGTTCTTCACGGAGCTGGGGCGCGTGTTCTGGCTGAAAGTATACGAAGTACCAGAAGGAGGGAAGAACGCTAAAGGTCGCCCAATCCAGAACCTGATCGAGATTCCGCGCGAAGATTCGGTGCGCTCCGTACTGAACGTGCGTGGTCTGCGCGACCCAGATTACCTGGAAAATACCTTCTTAATGTTCTGCACCGAGCAAGGCACGGTAAAGAAGACGCCGCTGGAAGCTTATTCGCGTCCTCGCACGGCTGGTATCAATGCCATCACCATCAACGAAGGCGACCGGTTATTGGACGTGCAGCTCACTACAGGCAGCAGCGAGATAGTAGTGGCGCTGCGCTCAGGTCGGGCCGTACGCTTTCCCGAAGGCAAAGTGCGCTCCATGGGCCGCAACGCCGCCGGGGTGCGCGGTATCACGCTGGCTAACGAAAATGACCGGGTTGTGGGTATGGTGTGCGTGTCGGATCCGACGCAGGAACTGCTGGTGGTATCCGAAAATGGGTATGGCAAGCGTTCGGAGCTAGAGGAGTACCGCATTACGAACCGCGGCGGCAAAGGTGTGCAGGCCATGAAGGTGACCGACAAAACCGGTGCTCTGGTTGCCATTAAGGATGTAAATGATACCGATGACTTGATGATCATCAATAAGTCGGGCATTATTATTCGTCTGCGAGTGGCTGATCTGCGCATCATTGGTCGCGCTACGCAAGGCGTACGATTGCTTAAAATCAGTGCTGGAGATGAGATTTCTTCCGTAGCAAAAGTTGCAGCGGAGGAAAAGGAGGATGAACTGCTAAATGGAGAAGATGTAAACGGGGAGGGGCAACCCATCTCATTGGACACTCCTTCAGACTTGAGTACCCTCACTGATCCTGAGCAGCTTAGCGATAACTAAGTACAGCAAATGGCTGAAAGAAGCAGTGGGGATAGAATTTTATCTATCGTTACTGTCTTTTTTCAGCCATTTTTGCTGCTTCAATCTTACTCGCAGCGCATTACGCTGAACCAAGGCTCAACTTTACACGTTTCGCCATCAATTCCTTTCTTTCACCCTAATTCTTCAGTTTCAACCCTATGAAGAAGCTTCTTCTGACCCTAGCTGCAGCAGTTACCCTACATACTGCCTCAGCTCAGAACTCGGCTGTAACGAATGCGATTCTGTTCCAACGTCAGGGTACCCTTGACAAGGCTCGTACAGAAATCGACAAGGCCATTCAAAACCCAAAGACCTCGACCAAGGCTAAAACCTGGTTTACTCGTGGGGAAATTTACGACGGCATGGCTGCTAGCCCTATTTATGGCAAAGCCTTAGCCGCTGGCGAGGGTGCAAAAACTGCCTTTGAATCTTATCAGAAAGCTATTGAACTCGATGGTAAGGACGGGGAGTTCGGCAAGCAGGCTACGGCCAAAATGGACAACCTGTACGGATTAGCACTTAATGCCGGAGTAGAAAATTACAACGGCAAGAACTTCGACGAGGCTATCAAGTCGTATCAGATGGCCCAGCAGATTCGGCCCCAGGACACGACGGCTTATCTGTATGCAGCCTACGCCGCCGAAGCCAAGCAGGACTTCGCAACGGCTAAGGACACGTACAGCAAGCTGATGGCCATGAACTATAAGTCGCCCCAGATGTACGGCCGCTTGTTGCAGATTGCTCGCGAGGAAAAAAATGATGCTGAAGCCATGAAAGTGGTACAGCAGGCACTGCAAGCATACCCCAACAACAAAGCCTTCATGTTGGAAGAGTTGAACATGTACCTGACTGCTGGCCGGGGCAAGGAAGCACTTGACAAAATTGATCGCGCTATTGCCGCCGACCCAACCAATTCAAACTTGTATGCGGTGAAAGGATCAATCCTTGATTCGAACAAGCAGCCTGAGCAAGCGTTGGCGGCCTACAAGAAAGCAGTTGAAGTAAACCCGGACAACTTTGACGCTCAGTTTAACATGGGCGTTTATAATTATAACAAAGCTGCCGAAAACTTCACCAAGGCTAGCAAGATGGACATGGCTACTTACCAGAAGTCTGGCAAGAAGCTGGAAGCCGATGGCAAAAAGTATTTCGAACAAGCGTTGCCACACTTCGAGAAGGCTTTGCAACTGCAGCCGGATGATCGGGCCACTATATCTTCCTTGCAAAAGGTATATGTTCGCTTAGGTCGCAATGCCGATGCAGAGAAGATGAACGCTAAGCTTGAGACGCTTAAGAAGTAAGTAACTGCAGCTCCAGCCAGTAATGGGGGAGTATGATTCTAGAACAGCCCGGGTCGCTTAGATTGGCTCGGGCTGATTTTTGAAAGCTCTACTTAACATAATATAAATTATAAGACAAATGAATTAGCGTCATCTGCATAATAGAAATTGTGCTTCTATACCTATGAACACGGTTAATTAGAATCACTAGTAGTGAGTGAGACACCTGTAAGAACTGCTTAAATCGCAAACCTATACTAACGAGTGAAAAAGTTCTGTACAACTGCAATCATCTTTCTAGTAAGATTGAATCGGTCCGTCAATGCTCTACATGACAGTTGACATAATCTGGAGCCAAATCCATCAAATATTTTTGGCCTGTTAAATTGATTACAACGGTACTCGAGTAAAAGCTCTTTATCCGAGCGTGATTAATGGTTAACGCGTCTGAGGTAGTTTTATAGTTGTAATTGCGTGACTAGGCCAACATGGTGTGGTGCCTAATCCAGTGAGATAAAGAAATCGAACTAGGATCAGAAAAGTCACAAGGTCACTCCAGTATTCGAAGTGGCACAGGGTATCTTGGATAATTAAAATGATCTACTAATAAGCGATCTACTAATAAGCGTATAGATAGCAACAGGCAATTCTTGACTTACTCCACGAACTGCTCCACTCCGATCTGAGCTACAAAACAATGGATGTTCGCGTGTGCTTGCTCTTAATCTTATTCTAATGAGGTCGTAGGCTATGCAGCAATCTGACGAAGATATTCGCACCAACAGTGAATACTGCGTTCTTGGAGCTTCTCAGGAGGCTTAAATACCCCTATAGCCTATCCCCCGCCCCAGCCGCCCTAATGTTAGATTAGTATTTAAATTTAAATGGTATTACTATACTGGGTTTCATGCCTAGTTTTATGCGATATGATGTTATTATAAAAGTATATAAAAGCATAAAAAAGTAAATTATAGTAATACTATTTTATACTATACACTGCTTTTATATACTTTATGTCCTTATACTTGTACCGTTGATACTAACCTACTCTTATGCCTAAAACCATTGATTATCCTCGTACTAGTTACGCTAGTGCCTGGGAAGTAGCTGAAGTGGTAGACGACACTGGTGGCAAGTGTGCCATTGAGACTTGCGCTCGTAAGCTTAATAGGAAAGTAAGTGGCTCATTCAAAGCAATAATAGGCTCAGGTGTTAAGTTTGGCCTTATTACTAGTAAGCGCGAGTTACTAACCACAACTAATCTCTTTCGGCGTATCAAGCACGCCTATGATAAGCAGGAAGAAAAGGTCTTCCATAGAGAGGCGTTTCTTCATCCTCCACTGTTTACACAAATCTGCCGGAAGTTTCGCAGCCGGGAGTTGCCAGTGCATATGCTAGATGTAATGCTCATCCGCGAATTCGGTGTAGAAGAGATTAATGCGCAGAATGTTGCGAAGGCTTTCGTAGAAGGTGCGCGTATGGTGGGCGTACTAGATGAACGCAACGTGGTGGCGGATATTGATTTGTTAGCTGCTCAACAACCGCCTCGTCGGGAGTTGGCTAGCACTGAGATGCCTCTCAACTTATTTCGAGGGGGTGCTGCGGTATCTACTGAGCCAGCCGGAGCTGGTGATCCTACAGCCCCAGCAAAGTCTGTAGAGATGCGGCCACAAGCTTCGCCTGATAGTTTTAAATCTGGCAACGGTTTTGTGCCTAATGCTCCCCTTAAAGATGCTGTGTCGGCGCTGTTTGGACTAGACACGGTGGATTTGGATGAGGACGACGACGAACAAACGTCCTCCAGACAATCAGCAAACACACCTCCGCCGGTACAAGAACAGCCTAAAGCAGCGACACTTCCAGAAACCAGTACGCGGAGCGCATCTACATCCGGGGCTGCGTCAAGCTTTACGAATGAGCCTGTAGTTACTCAACCTCTTAGGGCTGCACTTAATAACAGTCCTAACACATTCTCTATACACATTACTGGGCCTGGTATGGATACTCACTTCCATATTGAGGATCTGGACGACGTAGAGATTGTGCGCATCCTCCTTGAAAAGATTCGACGCCAACTAGCTGGCTAAGTTGCGAGCTTTCCCTGCCCTATTGGCAGTGACAAGAAAAATTCAATTTCACCTCTGTTTTCATATTATGTTAAGTCAGATAATTGTCTTATTCTGACACATTCCAGCTCTTCATGACTTACCGAATTCCTCAAATATTGCTTTTGCTGCTCACCTGCGCGCTTTCGGTCGCTTGCCAACCTCAACAGTCAACTTCTATAACCCCAGCCGACAGCACCCAGGCTTTACAGCTTGAGAACGATAGACTCAAACTAGAAAATGATAGCTTGGAAAAGCTTTTAGAGAGTGAGCGCATGACGCCCCGCTCCGAAATGCCCCCCACCGCCCCAACCCTACCCGACTCGGCTGCCAAGCTGTAGGTTGACTTAGATAACGTGCCTCAACACTTGCACCTCCTGCCTGCTAGCGCTGGAGGGTACGCAGGAGTTGGGGCACGTTATCTACTTCAATAGCATCGGGGTGCGCAGACACTAAGCGCCGGATGGAACCGGCGGAGCGTCCACCAAACAACACCACGTCGAAGCCGGCGGCTTGAACTGTGCTCACATTCTCGGAGGTGGCGAGGCGCTTGGGCATCACGACGGCTTGCACGCCCAACTCCCTAGCGGCCACTAAGCCCGCTTCGAAATCTTCTGTTACTTCCAATCCAAGAGGCACATTCGGCAGCGCTTGCCGCAACTGGCGGAGCGTGGGTTGATAAGTGGTCAGGATAAGTAAGCGGTCATTAGGAACGACATAGCGCTGCAGCAGCCTAGCCAGGGCCCGCACTAGGGCCGGCGAGCGGGTGTATTCCCGTCCACAGACGTCATGCTCGTGCAAATCGAGGTGCAGATAGGGATAGGTAGGATAGCTTGCAGCCTGCTGTAATAGCGTTTCCAGCGTCGCAATTCGCTCGTCCTGAAATAAATCATAGCCCCACCCACCCTGATACGGCAACTGTTGGAGAGTAGCAGCGGAGTGCTCACTAATGCAGCCCTTACCGGTGGTCATAGAGTTAAGCGTGGGATCGTGGTAGAGCATAGGAATACTATCCTGACTAAGCTGCACATCGATTTCCACGCCGTCGGCTCCCTGGGCTAAGGCTTTCTTTACGCCGGCCAAACTACTCGGAGGCAGCGGATTAAAGGGGTTCAGGGGAGTGAAAAAGCCGGAACCGGCGTGCCCAATAACTTGAATTTGCCCCCCATGGCGGTTGCGGATGGGACCGGCGATTGTGGCATTCGCATCCCAGATAAGCCACCCGGCACCCAGCATTGCGGCGAAGAGCCCCACTCCCACTCCTAGTTGTTGCGTTCGTTTTGATAGCCGCATAGGCCGCAAGTTCGTAGATTCTGCTGGCTTCCCGGCTACAGCTCAACTGCATAATTCATTCTACCTTTGCCCCGCTTTGCCCGTCTGTAGGGTCCTCCTACCCAGATTTGGCTTACTCTCTGCTTTCCTCCTCATTTGCATATGCCTTCGGTTCTGGTTACGGGTTGCGCGGGTTTTATTGGTTCTCATCTTTGCGAAAGGCTATTGGCCGACGGCTACCATGTGGTGGGCCTCGATAACTTTGATCCTTTCTACAACCGCGCTCTGAAGCAGGCCAATATGGAGGGGATTGTGAATCATGCGCGGTTTCGCTTTCACGAAGCTGACTTACGCGCCGGTACGGCTGCCCTCACCCAAGCTCTTGGCACTGAAGTAATAGACGTAGTAGTACATCTGGCCGCCAAGGCAGGCGTGGGGCCGTCAGTGCGCGAGCCCGCGGCTTATTTGGAAAACAATGTGTTAGGTACCACCCACCTACTGGAGTGGGTGCGGCAGCAAGGGATTAGCAAGCTATTTTTTGCCTCCTCATCTTCCGTGTACGGCAACTCCCCCCAGCGCCCCTTTCACGAAGACTTATCATTAATGCAGGCCTGCATCTCGCCTTATGCGGCCTCCAAACTCGCCGGCGAACAGCTAACCTTTACGTATCATCATTTGTATGGACTGAGCGTGCTGAATGCGCGGTTCTTCACCGTGTACGGCCCCCGGCAGCGCCCTGATCTGGCTATTCATAAGTTTGTGCGCTTACTGCGGGCCGGCCAGCCTATTCCCGTATTTGGCGACGGCACTACGGCCCGCGACTATACGTTTGTGCTGGATACCGTAGATGGCATTGCGCGGGGTGTGCAGTATCTGCTAACTCAGCCTACTGGTTATACCACCGTTAATCTGGGCAATAGCCGACCCGTACCGCTACTAGAATTGATTCAAGCGGTGGGTCAGGCCCTAGGAATTGCCCCCCAACTCGTCTTTCAGCCCATGCAGGCCGGCGACGTAGACATTACCTACGCCGACATTGGCAAAGCTCATTCCCTACTAGGATATGCCCCCCACACCTCGTTAGCAGAAGGTTTGCTGCAGTTTGTTATCTGGGAGCAGGCGGGCGCAACAAATAAGGCTATTCGTACGCCTTGACGCTACGACGCTATTAGGTTGGCGAGCATGTAATTTGTACTGATTGCTCAGGGTAGTGCTTCGTTTTGTGTTGTAAAAACGGGGATTTGTATAAGATGGACCCTGCGTGTTGGGCAGACCTTTGTGTGGTAAATCAGTAGCCTCACATTATCTAAAACAACACCGTATGAGCACCATCAAAAAAGTAGCTTTGGGCATTCAGGGCCTCGAAGTATCAGTGGAAGGGCTGGGCTGCATGGGCATGACCAGTGGCGTGAATGGCATGAGCGTGTACGGCCAAGCCGACGAGACGGAAAGCCTAGCCACCCTGCACCGGGCCCTCGAGTTGGGCGTAACAATGCTCGACACAGCCGACCTGTATGGCCCAATGCTGAATGAGCGGCTAGTGGGCAAAGCCATTGCTGGCAAGCGCGACCATTACACCATAGCCACCAAGTTCGGGTTTGAGGTAGACGATAATGAAAACTGGACTGGCCAGTACAACGGCCGCCCCGAGTACGTGCGCAAGTCCATCGAGCGCTCGCTGCGCAACCTGGGCACCGACTACGTTGACCTCTACTACTTGCACCGCCTCGACCCTGCCACCCCCATCGAGGACACGGTAGGCGCTATGAGCCGGCTGGTGGAAGAAGGCAAAGTTCGCTACCTAGGGCTTTCCGAAGTGCCCGCCGATATACTGTCTCGGGCGCACGCCGTCCACCCCATATCGGCCCTGCAAAGCGAGTACTCCCTGTTCGACCGCCGCGTAGAGGACGAAGGTATTATTCAGGCCGCGCGAGACATGGGCATTGGCTTCGTCGCTTATTCGCCACTGGGCCGCGGCTTCTTGTCAGGTGACATCAAGAGTCCGGATGACTTTGAAGCCAACGATTCACGCCGCTTCTTCCCCCGCTACCAGGGTGAGAACTTCTACCAAAATCTAGCGCTTGTTGATAAACTGAACACCTTAGCCAGCTCTAAAGGTGTAACGGCCGCCCAACTGGCTCTGGCCTGGGTACTAGCCCAGGATGTAGTAGTCATTCCCGGCACTAAGCGCCGCAAATACCTGGAAGCCAATGTAGCCGCCGCCAGCATCGCGCTGAGCCCTATTGAACTGGCCGACCTCGACGCCATTATGCCCGTGGGCAGTGCCGCTGGCGCCGCGTATCCGGAGGGTTTTTAGTACCTAGTGCACTCCTATTAGGAAGTCTTAGCCAGTTAAGCGCCGCATAGCTACTTGCTCTTGCGACGCTTAACCAGTTAGTCCTTCTAAGGCATAATCTGCTTATTCTTTGTTACTACACTTGATCAGTATTAGAGTAGTCCCTGACTATGAAACAGCCCAACAAAGAGTTCCAAGTGCTCTCCACGGTTACGGACTTCACCCGGTTTTGCGGGTTACCCGCGGCGCCCTCGCACCCGCTACTTACGGTCATTGATTTGAGTACAACGCGTAGTAGGGCCAAGTTTACGGAAACTATCCAGGTGGTACAGCAATTCTATACCGTCTGGCTGAAGAAAAACTTGAAGGGAAACCTACTGTACGGCCATCAATCCTTTGATTTCAATGAAGGTGTGCTAGGGTTTCAGGCCCCAGGTCAAGTCTTTACTATTGACTCCTCGCTGGACATTTCGGAGATAAGCGGCTGGATGCTGATTTTTCACCCCGACCTGCTGAACAAGTATCCATTAGGCAAGAAAATACCCAGCTACGGCTTTTTCTCCTATGAAGTGCATGAAGCCCTCCACCTGTCGGAGCGCGAAGAAAAAGTGCTGGATGGCCTGCTACACAGCATTCAGAGCGAATATGAACAGCCTATCGATGCCTTTAGCCATGATGTGCTGATCTCACAGATTGAAACTCTGCTCAACTATGCCAACCGCTTTTACCACCGTCAGTTTCTGACCCGGCGCACCGCAGAGCACGACTTGCTCACCCGCTTCGAAACCCAGTTAACAACCTATTTTGCCCAAGCTGGCGAGAAGCCGCTGCCGAGTGTACAATACTTCGCCGATGCCTTACATGTGTCGCCGGCTTACCTGAGCGATATGCTGCGCACCCTCACCGGCCAGAACACGCAGCAGCACATTCACTACGCCCTCATTGAGAAGGCCAAACAGTTGCTGCTCACTACCTCCCTATCAATCAACGAAACTGCTTTTCAGTTGGGCTTTGAGTACCCGCAGTACTTCACTCGTTTATTCAAAAACAAGACGGGCCACACGCCGGCCGCATTTCGGGTAGCCGCGAATTGAGCGTTAGGCCGGCGTTTCGGTCAGCATCTTCTCGTTCTGCTTGCGCAGGCGCTGGCAGAGGACGCGCATAATATTGCGGGCTACTTCCGAGCACTCCTCCATTACATCGTAAAAGTCGTCCTGATCGATGCGGAAAGCGACCACATGACCCAAGGCTACGGCGGTTGCGGAGCGGGCTTCGGCGTCGAGCAAGGCTAGCTCCCCAAAAAACTCCCCCTTGCGAAAGGTAGTCAGCTGAATTGCCCCATCGTAGATGCCTACTTCCCCCTCGCACACGATAAACAGAGAGTGACCCAGCATACCCTTCACAAAAATTTCCTGGTCGGGCTCAAAAGTTACTTCCTTCATAATGGGCACAATGCTACCCAGTACGTTTTCGGGAGTTTCGGAAAATAAGGTGGTGGCTTTCAGGATGTGCACGCGCTCCCGCGCCGAGGCCGCACCCGTTTCTGGGGTTGTCGTAAGCAGTGCAGCAATAGCGGGGTGCGCGGCCACTAACTGATCGTAGGCCGCGGGGCGCTGCACGGGCAGCTGGCGCAGCACAATCAGAGCGCTTTCCTTAATGAGAAGGTTGTGGGTTTCAAGGTGCTGATACAGGTGCTCCACAATGGGTGGCTGGGGATGCCACTGCCGCAAGGCCACGCTGATGGTCCAGGCCGAGAAAGCCTCCGCTCCCTGCCGCACAATGAAGTTCTGAATTGACTCGGACGAAGTCAGGGGGCCGAGTAGCCCATCGAACACACGCACCTTATCACTAAGCCGGCCGGCATCCAGCAAGGCCTGCAAGCCCTGGTATAGTGGCCGCGGAATGAGGTTATCCAGAATCTCGAGAGCGTTGGCTTGTCGCTCGCCAGCCGAGTGGGCCACGCCGCGTTGCGCATCCATGATGGGCTGCCGCTCATACACTTGCATCAGCAAGCCAAACAGGCGCTGCTGCCCCTTGCGCAGCTCATAGCGCAGAGCCGACCGTAGCTCCGAATTAGCCGACATCATCCCGTGCAGTAAGTGCTGGGCGAGCCGCATCTCCTTCTCCACGAGGCGGTGAAAAATGGATGAGTCAGCCTTTACGGTCGCGAAGTTGCTTAGGGCACGGAGCGCGGCGGCGCGGGCGTGCAAATTTGCCCCCTGAGCGGCCACAACCAGCACTTGGCGCGCGGCCGCCGTAGCCTGGTGGGCGCATACCTGGGCCAGCAGATGCACCCGCCGCCCATCAATTTCTTGGGTCAAGGCTTCCTGAATTGGCGGCAGCACGGCGTCCCCCATCTGCACGAGGCTGGCGGCGGCGGGCTTTTGCACGGCTTTATTGCTGAGGTAGCTGATGAGCTGCTTGGTTAAGGCGGGCGAGGGCATTCGAGCGGCCGCGTAAATGCCCGCTTGAACTAGTGGCGCCTCACTGCTTTGCTGGCAAACGGTAATCAACTCTAGCTGCTTATCGGGAGTCAGAAAATCGACTAAGGCCAGCGCTACAAGCCGAAAGCTGGTTTCTGAGGAAGCGGCTAGCTCGGCGAGACTGGCCAGCGCCGGCGCATCGGTGGGCGAAGCTTTCAAGCGGCCCCGCAGCGCGCCCTTGCGCACGGCCAGATCGGGGTGAGACAGCAAATCATCGGCCTCGGGGTAGCGGCCGGCCAGCTGGCTGGCCATTTCGCGCAGTACTGGGTCGGGGTCGTTGAGAGCCAAGCGCCGCAGTAAGGTCACATCGGCGTGTAGCCCCACCAAGCTCAAAACCCGGCTGCGGACTCGGCTATCGGCATGACCCAGCAGATCTTCGGCGTGCTTGCGAAGCGTGGCGGCGCCAGCTTTCTGCAGGTACTCCACGGCGTGCAGGGCTTCCTCGGGAGTAACCACGGGCCCGGCTACTGGGGCAGGCACTGGGCTGCTGGAGGGCAAATTCGGGCGAACCCTGGCGTTGAAGCGCAAACCCAGCGCTCCCTTCAACTCATCCAAATACTTCCAGTACGTACGCTGCAGTAGGAATACGGCCGCCAGCAGCAACAAGCCCATCCACACGAAAGGCACCCATTGGTTCAAAGCCAGCGTCTGGTGTAGGCTGAGCAGGAAAATGCCCCCCAGACCTAACCCCAGCGGCTCGTAGAAGCCTTTGGCCAGGGTGTGGCCCTGCAGGCGCTCAGCCGGCGTGAGGGGTTGAAACAAGACCAGATAAACGGGCTCGAACAAGGTGCGGCGCATTACTTCCAGCACCAGATAAAGCCCCCCAAAATACAGCATCAGCTCGGCGGGGCCCACATTGGCTACGCGCAGCACGCCAAATAACATAATGCCCGCTAGGGCCGTGAGCGGCAGCAGCACCAGGGTCCAGCGCACCCCCAGCCGGTCGATGCTGTGGCGCGAGATCAGCAGCTTGAAGACCATAGCCAGCAGGTAAGTCAGCCCCAAAAAGCCCCCCACGTACTGCAATATGGTTGTCTGATCTTGTAGCTTATACTTCACATTCACGAAGAACACGTACTCCACGCCCACCGCCACGGCGGCAATGGCCGTCAGACTCAGACCCATGGCCCGGATGAGTGGACTTCCGCCCAGCAACTGGCGCAGCAACGCCGGCTGCTCCGGCCGAGCCACTCGTGGCGGGCCAGGCCGGGCATCTACGTTTTGAATGCTAAAGGTGGTGCGCTGAATAAGCAAGGCAAGCAGGTAAGCCCCAAAAGCCAGCAGCAACAGCACGTACAACTCATTATAGGCGTGAATGAAAACGGCTAAAATGGCCCCCAGCGCCTTGGCCGGCATATCGCCGGAGCTGATGATACTGAACAGCCGCCGCCCTTGGCGCACGTTGAATACCACCGCCGACATGCCCCAGAACTCCAGGTTGGTAAGCAGATAAATCAGGCGGTAGCCGGTCATGATAGCCACGGCCGTTGTGACCGAGGGGCCCCGCAGCAGCAGCAAACCCAGCACCAGCGTGAGCACGACCGAGGCCAGCAGCACCCGCACGGCCAGAGTTTTGAGTTGAAGGTGATGCTCGTAGTAGGCATATACTTTACCCACGGCAATCATGGCTAGCGCGCCCACGCAGTAGGCCAGCGGCAGGTTGCGCTCGGGGTGTTCTTCCAGCAGCAGCACGTTGGCCGTCACGTAAACCAGAATGGTACCGATGCCTAACAGAAAATTATGCGCAAAAAACAGCCAGACTGTTTTGGTCTCGCGTGGCCGGATGCCCAAAAAACGATACAGCTTCTCCATGAGAACACGTTGAACACTCGGGTAATTGAAAGCCGCCGCGCCCACAGGCTCCGCAACGGGTAGTAAGGCGGCCTAATAAGAGGCTATTAGTGCAAAGCCCGCCTCTTTACTAGTCCGCCCTTGGTATCACTGATGCTTTGCATAATGATAAAGGCATGGGGGTCAATTTTATTAATTTCGTCCGTCAGGCTCACGACTTCCAGGCGGGTGACTACGGTAAAGACTGCTTCCACCTTCAAGTGCTGATGGCCGTGCGTACCGTAGCCTTGGGTGCACTCAAACACCGTAGCCCCACGCCGCATCTTATCGGTTATCATCTGCCTGATTTCGGTGCTATGAAAGGAAATGACAGTCAGGCCGGTATAATCTTCGATGCCTACCAACACAAAATCCACGGTTTTGGAAGCCGATAGAAAAGTCAGAATGGAATAAAGGGCGGTTTCGATCGATAGCAGCCAGGCTGCCACACCGAAGATGATTATGTTGATAATCAGGACGACATCGCCAATGGAGAGCGGTAGCTTACGACTCAGATAAACCGCCAGAATATCGGTTCCGTCTAGTACTCCGCCCCCCCGCATAGCCAGGCCCATACCCGCGCCTAGAAAAAAGCCGCCAAACACGGCAATCAGCAGCTTATCATCGGTGAGCGTAGGAAATGAAACCACTAACAACACTCCAGCCAGCAGCACAATGGTGAGCAGCGACTTTAGGGCAAACTTTCGGCCCAGATGATAATAGCCGAGCACGATAAAGGGAATGTTAATCACTACGATGAGCAGCGAGAGTGACATCCCCGTCAAGTGACTAATCAGCAAGGAAATACCAGTTACACCACCGTCAAGCAGGCCATTGGGGAGCAAAAAGCCCTTCAAGCCTAGGGCTGCCGAGAAAACGCCCGCTAGGATCAACAAGCACTGCATTAGCAGCTGGCGCACCCAGCGCTGCGACAGGTGATACAGTAAGTTAAAGGTCGGAGCTTCCGATGGTGCGGTGCCCACAGGCGTAGTTACTGCCTGTCGGGCAAATCGCCCAGTGCGAAAACGCTCCGGTATAAGGTCGTTGAGCAACATTGCAACCTGCAAAAAGCGAGGTGTACCGTATCGATATGGACCTGGGCAGAAGCAGTAAGCTACTTGCCAGGCAAAACCTAAAAAGCCAGTTGCTAGAGAACTGACACCGAAGATCCAAAAGTGGCTAATGCCCTGCTTCAACGGCAAGTAAAAGCCTATTTAGCCCGTAGCACGCATCTTAACTATGGGCTTGGCAGCGCAGTCGCAGGAATAAGCCCGAATGTTATTCCCTACGATGGCTGTGCGGGTAGACAGTTTTCGAAATATAAATTTAATTTAAGTAAATAAGCTAATAATACCGAACAGCTAGTCGCGCTCCGTAGCACGGATCGGCAGGCCGATGGTGAATTCGGTGTACTCTCCATCCTTACTAGCCACGCTGAGCGTGCCGCCGTGGCCCTTGGTGATGATATCGTAGCTCAAGGATAAGCCCAGGCCCGTGCCTTCACCCGTAGGCTTAGTCGTGAAAAACGGTTGAAAGATCTTGTCCCGCACGGCCTCCGGAATGCCGTTGCCGTTATCGCGCACCCGAATCTGGACAGTATGGCCCACCCGCCGGGTTTGCACGCACACCTCCGGACGGTAAGCTTCCCCCAACTGCCGGCTCTTTTCGGCCACGGCATAGAAGGCATTAGTCAGCAGATTGAGCAGCACCCGGTTTAGGTCTTGGGGCAACACCCATACCGGCTCCAGATTGGGCTCCAGTTCCGTGAGCAGAGTAGCATTGGAATCTTTGCTTTTGGCCCGCCAGCCGTGGTAAGCCAGGCGCAGGCTCTCGTCTACTAAGGCATTGAGGTCAGTAGCCTGCCGCTGCCCACTACTGGCCCGGGAGTGCTCCAGCATGCTTTTCACGATGCGGTCGGCGCGGTGCCCGTGCTGGTGAATTCGGGACTGGTTTTCGATTAAATCTTGCACTAGCTGGTAAATCGTCAGCTTGCCTTCGGGTGATAAGTGTTCCTTGGCCAGCTCTTCTTCCAGCTCCGCCACCAGATCAACACTCAGGTCGGAGAAGTTGGTAACGAAGTTCAAGGGATTCTGCATCTCGTGGGCAATGCCGGCCGTCAGCTCCCCCAGCGAGGCCATCTTTTCGCGCTGTACCAGCTGGGTTTGGGTGGTTTTCAGGTCAGTCAGGGCCTGCTCCAGGTCGTTACGTTGGGCGATAATTTCGGCAGTGCGGGCCGCTACTTGCTGTTCCAGCTGCTCATTCTGCTGCGCCAAAATCTGTTGTTTTTCCTTTTCCTGCACCAATCGCCGCCGCTGCTCCCGAATTAGGATGGTCACAATGCCGAGGGCCAGCAGCAGCAGGATGGGACCAACGAGCAGAAAGGGAATCAAAACGTCGGGCATGGCACTCGCCAGCTAAGCTCAGCGTAAAGTAAAATGAAGCTACAGTTTCTAAGATAAGGCGCTGGGGGGCAAAATCAGCGACTCATACCTCATTCATCCTGAAGAAGTCGCACCGATTCGGAAACAGCGGAGGACGTAAACGGGGGAATAACGGTTGGCAGCACGGCCGCGTGCGACTGGCCCAGCAGCCGGTATGGCCGGCGCCCCCACCTACTGTAGTGCAGCCAGCGCGGCAGCGCTTGATCTACCGTCACGCTGAGGGGAAAGAAGCGGAACATCCAGGCAAACAAGGCCATGTGCACGGCGGCTAAAAACGTGTCGGGGCTACTCAGCAGCGTATCGAGGCGGATGATAGTAGTTTTGTCAAAGTATTCAGCGCTGTAGATAACATTGATCGCCGCGTACGTTACCACGGAGCAGGAACAGTACACCAAAATGGCAACGCTAAAGAAGAATTCGGGCTGCTGTTCCAGCTCAAATGGTGAACTGCGGGTTAATTGCGTCACATGGATAATGGCCAACGTAACCAGCATCGTGCAGCCCAAGGCATGCGCATAGCTGTTTACATCCGTGACAAGACCATTGAGCACCGTGGCATCTAGTAAGGCCACGACCAGAAACACGCCAATACAAGGCCGGATAAGCTGCTGTACTCGCCCGGGGGGCAACAAACGCTGGTAGGTGCCCGCCAGCAAAACCACCATTATCACCGTGGACAGGTGAAAAAGATAAACGTTGTTGTGAATAGTGATGCGGCTGATGGTATCCATGGGAAACAGCACCACTTTGGCGGCCACATAATAAAACACCAACCGATATTGGTAGGGAATATGTCGCCGCCGCAGACACGCGCTGGCAAACGGCACTATAGCTGCCGCCTCCAGTACCCGATTAAGCAAATGCAGTGCAACCCACGCATCCATGAAATTCTACTCACTCATTCTTTATTAATATAAAAGACAACCCCCACAGTTATTTGGGCATTTCTCCTCACTTATACCAAACAAAAACCGCTCTTGCAATTTTAAACTATTGCTATCTACTAAAGATACGGGAGTTGATATATCCCGGCCATTTTTATCTACCCCTATTACTACAATGCGTAAATACTTACCATTTTTCTTTCCCGTACTATCAGCACGATAAACCCGCAAGCCTACACATTCCTTATTAAGTAAGAGTTTTTCGGCTAATTCTCTACTAAAATAATTATTGTGAACATTGTTTTGATACTTGCCTTTATATCGTTTCACTGATGCAATAGCACTATCATAATCCGCTTTAGTAGTCGGTATTCTTCCTGCGTTAGAATTAAATGGTTTCTTAATTAATGTTACGGCAGGATCTATCTCGAATTGATCCTGATCAGGTGTGGATTGGCTTTGAGCAATTGCCTCCTGCGACCTAGGCTCCTCATTTTTTCTTGCCTCATTGCAGCTAAAAAGCCCCCCAGTCCCTAACAACACCAAACAGCCCACCACCCAACGCAGATTCGTACCTGTTTTCATAGAAGCTAATATGTAGTTAGTGAAAAGGAAAATGATAGGTTGATTCTGGCCCGTGCGCTACTTACTCATATAAGATAGCGCCCACACAACTCTCCGGGCACCTGTCTTCGCTGATACCAAACAAGTATTTACCCTGGCTTTTGACCCCGGTTTTGTCTTCCAGAGTGGTGGGCGTGATCAGGTCCATGCCATCCTTATCCACGCCTATTACCACCATTCTCTCCTGCCCAGCACTATCGGCTAGGTACATGCGAATGCCCTCGCATTTGCTGTTGGCAATCAGATCTTTCACAACCTGTTTGCTGAGGTAACTGTTGAGCATCCCCCCCTTTTCGTGCATTTTTCGATATTGCTTCACCGATGCAATAGCACTCTCGTAGTCAGCCTTCGTTTTGGGCTTTCGGCCGGGCTTGAGCTTTTTGGGAGCAGCCGCGGCTGCCGTTAGCAGGGCCGTCTGCTGATACAAGCCAGTTTCTGGCTGGGCCTGCCAAGCTTGATTCTGGGGGGCGTGCTGGCAGCTATTCAGCACAACGGGGGCAACCAGTAGTGCACCGCATAGCCAGTAAAACGTGACGTTTGGTTTCATATGTAGCAGCATAGGAGTGAGATTTCGACTTCGGCTGTAACTGTCTGACTATTACTTACCAGAACACGAACACAGCAGGGAGCCACGTATAATAGTAATAAAATATATTTAAATAATTTACTATAGTTTACATAATGGCGAGTGTTACCCTACCTGTTAGGACAGAGGCGCAGCGTAACTGTAGAACCCCTAGCAGAGTAAAGCCAGACAGACGCTTCTACTTCATTCACTTCTCTCCCACCTCTGGGAGCTTATCATCATGCGCTTGACGTATCATTTCCTTTTGTCCCGATTGCGAAGCCATGCTGTTGGGCTCGGGTTGTTTATCTGCGTGGCTGCCGTACCAGCGCACGCTCAAGTCACTCCGCCGCCGGCCGCTGCTGATACACTAGAGAAATACGAATCGCCCCTCGACGCTCCTACCACCAAAAAGCCCTGGTACCAAAGCAAGCTCGTGCGCGCCACCGCCGTGCCGGCCGTCCTGATTGGCTATGGCTTTTACACGCACCGGGGCGGGGGCTTTTACACGAATGAGCAGGCTAACCGCGATATTCATAAGCTCTTCCCCACCTACCGCACCAACCTCGACGACTTCCTCATATTTGCCCCCTACGCCGAGCTAGGCATCGTAGCCCTGGCCGGCGTAGAGTCGCGCAACGACCGGATAAACACCTTGCTCGTGATTGGCAAGGCCGAGCTATTTATGCTTACCTCGGTATTTGCCCTCAAGCATATTACCCGCCAGGAGCGCCCCGACGGCTCGGGCCGAGACGCTTTCCCCTCGGGTCACACAGCCCAGGCGTTTCTGGCCGCTAGCATTGTGCACACTGAGTTGCGCGACAAAAGTCAGTGGTACGGCATTGGCGCATATACCATTGCCACGGGCGTAGGCGCCCTGCGCATGATTAATACTAAGCACTGGCAGAGCGATGTGGTGGCCGGAGCAGGCTTCGGGATTCTCTCGGCCCACATGGCCTACCTTACCCACCGTAACCGCTGGGGCCGCAAGCCCCGCCTGCCGGAGGGCATGACCCTAACGCCGACCCTTTATGGTGGCGCTACCGGGCTCTGCTTTACCTGGCAGCCTCGGTAAGTTAGATTTCAGCATTAAAAAGCCCTTAAAGTAGCTTGGAAGGCTTTTATATAATGTCTCTAACCCTTTAATTTTTGTGGCTTCTTACTTCTGTATTTCCTCCACCCGCAGCCCTTTGATTTCCCGGCGCAGCAGTACCACGTTGCGGGCGTACACGATGATGCCCGGCACATTGCCCAGAATAAGCACGTAATCCACGGGGCGTCGCAACACGGCATATGCCAGAATAAGCGCGGAGCCGATGAGGCTGACGAGCCAGAAGCCCAGCGGCAGCACCGACTCGCCCTTGCGCTCGGAGTACAGCCACTGGTACACGAAGCGCAGCAGAAAGATGGTTTGCCCCACCGCCCCAAGTGCCAGCACGCCCCCCGGAATCCTGTTCTCGAGCATGGTTTGCAGGCTGAAAAAAGAAGTGCCGTTCACAAACCAGCCAATAGCGGCTAAAGGAAACGTATATGCGGCCGCCCGAAACACCTCATTGAGCTTACTCCACTCCCCTAGCAATTGCAGGTTGCGGATATAAATGCCGTAGCTGATGAGCTGGGCCGCCAGAATAATCGGGTCGTGGCGGAGCATGCCGTACAGAATCATCAGAAACGACGACACCAGGCTGATTTGCCAGAACAGCACCGGCACCAGCACCCGCTTGGCCCGCTCGCTCTGAATCCATTGCAGAATAATGCGGCTCGAAAACAGCAGCTGCGCAATGAGCCCAACCCCGTACGCGACGACTTCGGTCTTCATGCGCTGGGGCTAGCCTTCGAGGGTGCGCCCCGCCTGGGCCTGCTCCTGACGCTGCTGCTCCCCGATGGCGTAGTTCAGCCAGCGGCTCCTGATCCAGCGGAACCCGAAGGTATCGACCAAGGGCTTCCAGGCGCGGTTCCAGAGATTGTACTTGGCCGTGCCAGCAAAGCGCGGGAAGTGGCGCACGGGCAGCTGCTTTACCTTGCCCCCCTGCAACTGCACGAGCGCCCCCAAGAAGCGGTGCATGCCATGAAACAGCGGAATGCGCCGGGCGTACTCTATTTTGATGATTTTCAGCGGGCAACCCGTATCCTGAATGCCGTCGTTGATAAGCGTGCGCCGCACCGTGTTGGCCACCTTCGACGAGAGCTTCTTAACCAGCGTATCCTGGCGCTTGGCCCGGATGCCGTTTACCATATCGTACTCGGGCAGAAATTCGAAGAAGGTCAGAAAGTCGAGCGGCGTGGTTTGAATGTCGCTATCGATGTAGCCGATTAGGGTGCTGCGGCAGTGGTCGATGCCGGCTTTGATGGCTGTACTCAGCCCGCGGTTTTGGGCCAGGCTGATAAACTCGTACAGGGTACCGGGCCGGCAGATGCCGCGCAGCAAGGCCAGGGAGCCATCCGTTGAGCCATCGTTGACGAATAACACGGTGGTCGCGACGGGCGTTTGGGCTAGAAATTTATCCATCTCCACCACAAACTGCGGCAGGCTTTCTTCCTCATTATAAACAGGAACAAGCACCGTGAGCGACTGGGTGGCAAGGTAAGCAGAAGGGACAGCAGACATAGAAATGCGGTAATGCGGCCGCAAGGTAAAAAGGATTTAGCGCCAGCGGCTTTACTGAGTACTATACCGCGCTAAAAAGCCCCAACCTGTTTTGCTTATGATTATCAATGGTAAAATCGGTTACTTCCAGCTAACCGCAAAACAATTAGCGAGCGTTTGAATGCTTTCTTCAGTGAGAAAAGGATAGGCGTATTTGACCGCGGCCTTTACTTTATCTATTGCCGATTGATGCGTTTCCACTGACCAATCTATTTCATAGTTCACTGCGAAGCTGTACACCTCTTTCACCAAATAAAAAGTACCCATGCCATATGTGGCCTTAATAGCTTCTTCTTTGTCCAGAGTTAACCAAGATCCTAGGCGGGGAATTACTTCATTTGCCTTTTCTAGAATAAGAGCTTCCATAAACTGGCTGACAGAATAAGTAGATAGAGACTAGAGATTATTTATAAAAACTGTCATGCAGAGCGCAGCGAAGCATCTCGCGTGCTAATGCCCCAAATTGGTAACCTCACATCAGCACGCGAGATGCTTCGCTGCGCTCTGCATGACCGCCTATTTAAAGCAACTTGCAGCGAGCCACTTACTCCCGGCGTACGCCCGCTGAAATCGTGCTGTGTCGCTCGCGCAATACGGCTAACACATCATCCAGGGTCAGGTTGGAAGCGGCTAGCAGCACCAGCAGATGGTAAAGCAAGTCAGCGGCTTCGCCTTTCAAGCCTTCAAAATTGCCCCCTACGGCGTCAATTACCGTTTCAACGGCTTCCTCGCCTACCTTCTGAGCGATTTTGGGCATGCCTTTACGAAACAGCGATGCCGTGTACGACTTAGGGTCTTCGTCGGGGAAGTCGCGGCGGCGTTGCACTAGGCGCTCCAGCTCAGCCAGGAAACCGACCGGGGCGGTGGGAATGGCCGTTTGGTCGGGTTGCTCGAAGCAGCTGACGGTGCCGCGGTGGCAGGTGGGGCCGTCGGGGCGGGCGCGGATGAGCACCGCGTCGCCGTCGCAGTCGGGATGCAGACTTACTACTTTGAGAAAGTTGCCGGAGGTTTCACCCTTGGTCCAGAGGCGGTTTTTGGATCGCGAGAAAAAGGTCACGCGGCCTTCTTGCTGAGTTTTGGCCAGCGCCTTCTGGTTCACGTAGCCCAGCATCAGCACCTGGCCAGTCTGGTCGTCCTGCACCACGGCGGGGATTAACCCATCGGGCATTTTATCGAAATCGAATGTCATGGTTGATTTAAAGTCGCACCGGAATACCATCCTGGCGCAAGTGTTCTTTTAGCTCCCGAATCCCGATTTCGCCGAAGTGGAAAATGCTGGCGGCGAGGCCCGCATCAGCCTGAGCGTTCTGGAATACCTCCGTGAAATGCTGCTTGCTGCCTGCGCCGCCCGAAGCCACTACGGGCACGGATACGGCCCGGCTCACGGCCCCGGTGATGTCCAGCGCGAAACCGTCCTTGGTGCCGTCGTTGCTCATACTGGTGAGCAGGATTTCGCCCGCGCCACGGTCGGCGGCTTCGCGGCACCACTGCACGGCATCGAGACCAGTGTTGTGAGTGCCGGCGCGGGTGTAAATCTGCCAGCCCTCGGGCTCGTGAAAGCGGGCGTCGGCGGCTACCACGATGCACTGGGAGCCAAAGCGGCGGGCCAGCTCGTCGATTAGCTCGGGGCGGTGCAGGGCGGCGGAGTTGATGCTTACCTTATCGGCACCATTCATGAGCAAAGCCTCCACGTCGGCCACGGTCCCGATGCCGCCGCCCACAGTGAAGGGAATATCCAGCTCGCGGGCCACGTCGCGCACCAGCGCTACCAGGGTGGCGCGCTTCTGGTTAGTGGCCGTGATGTCGAGAAACACTAGCTCGTCGGCGCCCTCGCGGGCGTAGCGCGATGCCAGCGCCACTGGGTCGCCGGCATCGCGCAGGCCCTCGAAGCGCACGCCCTTTACGGTGCGGCCGTCTTTCACGTCGAGGCAGGGAATAATTCGTTTGGTGAGCATGGGGGGCTTTTTTATAATGAAATAACTACAGCAGAGCCTGTAGCTGCTCCAGCGTAATGGTGCCTTCGTACAGTGCCTTACCGATAATAGCACCGTGCATACCAATGCTGGCCAGCGCCTCCACGTCCTGCATGGTCGTTACGCCGCCGCTGGCCACGAGCTGAGCCTGGGGAAACTGCTCCCGCAGCTCCTGATACATGAGCAGCGAGGGGCCTTGCAACTTGCCGTCCTTGCTTACATCGGTGCAGATAAAGGTGGTGGCGCCGGCCTCCAAGTATTCTTTAACAAACGCGCTCAGCGTCCACTCCGACTGATCGGCCCAAGCGTTAATGGCAATATGGTTGTGGCGAAAATCGGCCCCCACAATGATTTTATCCGCCCCAAAAGTTGTCAGCCAATGCTGTACCACACCGGGCTCGCGCACGGCAATGCTGCCGGCCGTAATCTGGGCCGCGCCCGCATCGAAGGCCTGCCGAACCGATTGCTCGCTTTGCAGCCCGCCCCCAAAGTCAATGTGCAGGCCGGTGTGGCGGGCAATTTTCTCCAGCACCGGCAGATTGACGGGGCGCCGGACGCGGGCGCCGTCCAGGTCCACCAGGTGCAGACGACGTACGCCTTGCTGCTCAAAGCGCTGCGCCACGGCTAGCGGGTCGGCATCGTAGGTGGTTTGCTGGGCGAAGTCGCCCTCCGTGAGGCGGACGCACTGCCCGTTGATTAGGTCGATGGCGGGGATGATATTCATAAACGGGCAATTAACACCAAATCTAGGCTTGGAGTGATGATAGTTTTGGTGCAGCCGCACCGAGACTTGCTAAGCACAAACTCAGCGTTAGAGCTGCAGAAAGTTCTCTAGTATACGTGTTCCCACGGGGCCGCTTTTTTCAGTGTGAAACTGCACGGCGTAGAAATTCTTGTGCTGTACGGCCGCACTGAAGGGTGTGGGATATTCGGCTTCGGCAATTGTATAGTCACCCACTGGCGCGTAATAGCTGTGCACGAAGTATACATAGTCTTCCGCGCCAAGGCCTTCAAACAGTGGTGAGCGTAGGCGCTGCAAGGTGTTCCAGCCCATGTGCGGCACTTTGTACTCCGGCAACGTTGGGAAGCGTTTTACCTCAAAGGGTAATATACCAAGTAAGGTGGCGTCGTTCTCTTCGCTGTGCGTGCCGAGCAGTTGCATCCCTAAACATACTCCCAGAAAAGGTTGGGTCAGCGTGGGCAATAGTTTATCTAGGCCTTGAGCCCTTAGCTCACACATTGCAGAAGCGGCCTCGCCTTCACCGGGGAAGATGATCTTATCGGCCTGCCGAATTACCTCCGGATCTGCAGTAAGCGTAGGCCGGCAGCCTAGGCGCTCCAGTGCAAATAGCACCGACTGCACGTTGCCCCCTTTATAATTAATGACTGCTATTTCCATTTGACTTTATTACATGTTTATCCATTTGTATAAACATTTGGTTAATCACAACCAGCTTTGAATTCAGCCATTTAGAGTTGTGTGCTGCATAAATACCTACAGGACGAAGAACAGAAGCAACTCTTTATGGTATATCCAAATGTTTTTACAAATGAGTAATATTATAATACTCCTTTTGTGCTGGGTATCTCCATCTTGCTAGCATCACGCACTAGAGCCATCTTCATTGCTTTGGCTACAGCCTTGAAAATGGCTTCTATTTTATGATGTTCGTTGTCGCCGGCACACTGAATATTCAGGTTGCAGCGAGCACCGTCGGAGAAGCTTTTGAAGAAGTGGTAAAACATTTCGGTGGGCATATCCCCTACTCTCTCCCGCTTAAACTCAGCGTCCCATACTAGCCATGGACGCCCCGAAAAGTCTATAGCCGCTTGTGCTAACGCGTCGTCCATGGGTAGTAAAAAACCGTAACGGGCCAGGCCGCGCTTGTCGCCGAGAGCTTGGGCAAATGCTTCGCCGAGGGCTAGCGCCGTGTCTTCGATGGTGTGGTGCTCGTCGATATGCAGGTCGCCTTGTACTTTAATTTTCATGTCGACGCCCGAGTGCTTGCTGAGCTGGTCTAGCATATGATCGAAGAAGCCCAGTCCGGTGTGCATGCTGGGGCGGCCCTGCCCATCAAGGTTTAGCTCGACGCGAATTTTGGTTTCATTCGTGTCGCGCTGCACGAGGGCCGTGCGGGCGGGCAAACGGAGGAAGCGGTAGATGTCGTCCCAGCTTTGGGTGGTGAAGGCGGCGCGCTCATCAGCTTCTTCGCGAATCAGGATGGATTGACAGCCCAGGTTCTGGGCTAGCTCTACGTCGGTGAGCCGGTCGCCAATGACGAAAGAGTTTGGGAGGTCGTAGCCGCTGTTGTCACCTAAGTATTGAGCGAGCATGCCGATGCCGGGTTTGCGGGTAGGCAAGTTTTCGTGGGCGAAGCTGCGGTCGATGTGCTCGCGGGCAAACTCCACTCCTTCTCCCCGCAAAATGTCGAGCATAAGATTATGCGCCGGCCAGAACGTATCCTCTGGAAAGCTGCTCGTGCCCAGGCCATCTTGGTTGCTCACTAGCACCAACTCGTAGTCGAGCTCGCGGACAATACGGGCCAGGTTGGAGATGGTGCCGGGCAGAAACTGAAACTTGTCTGGCGTCAGCGCATCAATCTGCTGACTTGGCTGCGGCTCGATGAGGATGGTGCCGTCGCGGTCAATAAAGAGTACTTTTTTCATGGAGTGCAAGGTACCGCCGAGCTAGGGATTGCAGCGCGACAGATAGGTTGATTGTAATAAGGCAGCAAATATTTTCTATAGTGACGAATTATTAGCGTGTTAAAGCAGACAGCCGTGAGGAGTTTGAATGCACCTGAACGCGCTAGAGAGGTAAGATTTTGCGTCTTGTAGTTGAACCGAAGGTTGCATAGCTAAAGTCTATTACCGCATCCGAACGAATTCAGCATCAAGGAGACGCTAAACTTTGCGTCTCCACTTCGCGCCCATCATGTGGCTTCATCCTGCCAATCGTTTACCTCAAATTCCTGATTTCCTAAAGTGCGCACATAGTACAATTGGTCGAAGCCTTCCGCGCGGGTTGGAAATTCCAGTCGGTTGCGGGTACCGCGGATGCCCCGCTCGGGTATCTGGCGTTCCAATGGGCGCTGCTGGTTGCGGACTACGGCTTGTGACGCTATCGATTCAAAAAAGTACCCGACTACTTCGAAGCGAGCCGCACGTGCAGACTCTATGTATGTGGCTCGCTCGGCGCGGGTGGGATTGGTGTTATCAATCACGCACTGCATCTGGGTTTCCAGGCACGCCTGCAACAGCCGCTGCTCGCGGTGACGCGTACGTAGCAGATCGAGGCTGAGGCGCACGTGCGAATGGAAAAAACGCTGTTGATAAAACGTGCTTTTTCCAGTGGCCTGAATGCCGCAGAACAAAACAAGCTGCATAGCCTTGCTTAGTTAGTGGCGCCAAATTCCCGTAGCGCTGCCAACAGCTGCTCGTTTTCGGCGGGCGTGCCGACGGTAAGGCGTAAGGTACCGGCGCAGCCGGGCTGGGTCGTGCGGTTGCGCACTACAATGCCCCGGTTGAGTAGGAAATCATACACGGCCGTGGCATCGGGCAGGAAGCGCACCAGCAGGAAGTTAGCATCAGAAGGAAATACGTGCTCTACGATTTCCAGGGCCGGCAGGCGCTCAGCCAGCCACTGACGCCCGACCAGCAAATCATTCCGCAGGTTGTCAAAATGCCCCCCGGCGGCCAGCGCCGCCAGCGCGTGCTGCTGCGTGGCTTCCGACACATTATAAGGGGGCTTGATTTTGTTCAGGTAGCCGATGATTTCCGGCGAGGCGAAGGCCATACCTAAGCGCAGGCCCGCTAAGCCCCAAGCCTTAGAGAAGGTTTGCAAAATCACCAAGTTCGGAAACTCGGCTAAGCGCGTGGCCCAACTAGGGGCGGATGCAAAGTCGGCGTAGGCTTCATCCACGATGACTAAGCCGCGGAAGCCGCGCAGGATTTCTTCGATGGCAGCGGCGTGGAGCAAGTTGCCGGTTGGGTTGTTGGGCGAGCAGAGGAAGACCAGCTTGGCGTCGGAGGCGATGACGCCGGCGACGGTTTCGGGCGAGAGCTGGAAGTCGGCGGTGAGCGGGAGGCGCTGGATGGCTACATCGTTGAGATTGGCGGCCACCTCGTACATGCCGTAGGTGGGGGGCAAAATCAGAATGCTGTCCTGGCCGGGAACGCAGGTAAGGCGCACGAGTAGGTCAATGGCTTCGTCGGAGCCGTTGCCGAGGAAAATTTGCCCCCCAGACACACCTTTGATTTTGGCTAGCTCCACTTTTACGGCCCGCTGCTGAGGGTCAGGGTAGCGGTTGAAATTCGCGGGGCCCGCGCTGCCCAAGCTATTCTCGTTGGCGTCGAGCATGATTTGAGCGTCGCCCTGAAACTCGTCGCGGGCCGAAGAGTACGGTTTCATTGCCCTTACGTTCGGGCGAACCAGAGATTCTAAATCCATGATTACTGATTTACTCTAATGGATGATTGTAGAAAGGCGGTCATGCAGAACGAGGTGAAGCATCTCGCTCGCGGAAGTGAGGATAGTAATCCCACTAATCCCGCGAGATGCTTCGGCTCCGCCTCTGCATGACGTTCTTTTTTATTGTGAAGCTTCCAAGCTCTCCAGCCGCAACGTGACAGCGCGGGCGTGGGCGTGCAGGCCTTCGGCTTCGGCCATGGTCTCGACTACCGGGCCCACGTTGCGCAGGCCTTCAGTCGTCAGACGCTGGAAGGTGATTTTCTTTAGGAAAGAATCTAGCGAGACGCCGCTGTAGTTGCGGGCGTAGCCATTGGTGGGCAAAGTGTGGTTGGTGCCGGATGCGTAGTCGCCGGCCGCCTCGGGCGTGAGGTGCCCCAAAAATACCGAGCCGGCGCTGGTGACGCCTGCGCTATATACCTCCGCATCTTCTACGGCCAGAATCAAGTGCTCCGGCGCGTAATGATTGGAGAAAAACAGCATCTCTTCCGGCGTACGCAGCAATATGGCCCGGCTTTCCTGCAAGGCCAGAGCAGCTACTTCGCGCCGGGGCAACGTGGCGAGTTGGCGCTCCACTTCCTCCACAACCGTTACTAATAACGTGTCGGAGGTAGTGAGCAGTAGCACTTGTGAATCTGGTCCGTGCTCGGCCTGGCTGAGTAAGTCGGCGGCCACGAAGGCCGGATTCGCGGTGGAATCGGCAATAACCAGCACTTCCGACGGACCAGCGGGCATATCGATAGCCACGCCGTAGCGCGTAGCCAGCTGCTTGGCGGCCGTGACGTAGCGGTTGCCGGGCCCGAAGATTTTGTCAACACCCGGCACGCTTTCGGTGCCACCAGATAAGGCGGCAATGGCCTGGGCGCCGCCGACTTTTACGATGGTAGTAATACCCAGCAGCTGAGCCGTGAACAGAATAATTGGGTTCACGGAACCGTCCGGAGCGGGTGGCGTGCAGAGCACAATGTCGGGACACTCGGCTATCCGGGCAGGCACACCCAGCATCAGCAAAGTGCTGAACAACGGTGCCGAACCGCCTGGTATATACAGCCCCACCCGCTGCACGGGCACCGCCCGCCGCCAGCACTCAACGCCCGGCATAGTTTCGATGCGCTCCTCCACGGGGCGCTGAAGCAGGTGAAATTTCTCTAAGTTGGCGTGGGCTTGCCGAATAGCAGTTTGCAAGGCAAAAGGAACCTGAGCAGCCGCACCGGCTAATTCATCGGGGCTGACGCGCAAACTGGTGAGCGTGGCGCCGTCGAAGCGGGCAGTGTATTCGCGTAGGGCTTCGTCGCCGCGCTGGCGCACATCGGTGAAGATGGTGGCTACGCGCTCTTCCAGCTCACGGGCCTCACCAGCGGCGGCCCGCTGCTGCAAAGCCGGCCACTCGGCCATATCAGGATAGCGAATGAGTTGCATATATTGACTGACTAAGAAATCATCTTCTCGATAGGCAGCACCAAGATGCCTTCGGCGCCGACGGCTTTGAGCTGGCCGGTGATGTGCCAGAAGTCATCCTCGTTCACTACCGATTGAACCGATACCCAGCCTTCCTCGGCCAAAGGCGTAACGGTGGGTGACTTGATACCAGGCAGTAAGGCATGCACCGCTTCCAGGGCACTTTGGGGGGCATTTAGAATAATGTACTTATTGCGGCGGGCTCGGCGCACGGCCTGCATGCGGAAGCGCAACTGATCCAGAATCTCCTGCTTTTCGGCTGATAAATTATTGGTGGCAATAAGCACCGCTTCAGAGCGAAACACAGTTTCTACTTCCCGCAGGCCGTTGCCGAGCAGCGTGGAGCCCGACGAAACAATGTCGCAGATGGCGTCGGCCAGGCCGATGCTGGGCGCAATTTCCACTGAACCGCTGATGGTGTGTAATTGCGCTTTCACGCCTTCGCCGGCCAGGTAGCGACCCAAAATCTCGGGGTAGGAAGTGGCAATATTCAGGCCCTGCAAGTCGGCTACAGAGGTATAATTTGCCCCCCGAGGCACGGCCAAGGAGAGGCGGCACTTGCTGAAGCCCAGGGCTTCTACTTCTAGGTCGGGGTGGCCGGCTTCTACCAGCACATTCTGGCCCACGATGCCCAGGTCGGCTACACCATCCTGCACGTAGCCGGGGATGTCGTCGTCGCGCAGAAACAGGATTTCAAGGGGGAAATTGGTGGCTTCGGTCTTGAGCTTGTAGGTGCTGCTGACGAAGGAAATACCGCACTCACGGATCAGATTCAGGGAATCTTCACTTAGGCGGCCCGACTTCTGGATGGCCAGACGAATCATGGGAAAGGAATAAAGAGAAACGGGTAGTACGAGCGGCTTAAAATCTTGCTTCGTACTTTTCTAGACAGAACCGTAAAAACGGAAAAATGGCTGAAGTCCGGTCGAAAATTGGCTAACAAAGGCCAATACGAGCGGGGCCGCCTTTGCGGGGCGGCCGGGGAGCCAACTGCGGCTCACCCCACGGGGACGATATGCTTGTATGATTCCTCTAGAAAGAGGAATGATGCCCGTGGTGGTGATGGTGCGGCGCGCCTACGCCAGCAACGGCCCCTAAAGACAGGGCAGCCGAAGGGCTCAGGATACTAAACAGGCGCGAGGCGACGGGCATAAAGGCAGATTGCGAGGCAAAAGTACACGTAGATACGAGGGCTCCAAACTTTTAGGCTAAAAACTTTCGGCCAAGGAACGCCCGGCGACTAGCAAGAAGCCGACAGTAGTTTGGCACTATTGTTACGGAAAGATCAATACATTCCTTTTTCCGCCCTATTTTACCACCCCTTTGCACCTTTTTTGAGATGTTCCCTTTGTTTGCTCGCTCTTTCTCTTTGCTACTGACTGGTGGCGCCTGTTGCTTACTTCTAGGCCTAAGTACGCCCACCCTGGCCCAACAACCAATGGGTGACGCGCCAGAGTTACCCTTACCCCAGGCCAGTCCGCACGCAGTAGTGCTTCAAACTATTGGCCTTACCGACGTGACGGTGGATTACCATACGCCCGGCGTAAAAGGTCGCACCATCTGGGGAAATTTGGTGCCTTGGAATAAGGTATGGCGGGCGGGAGCCAATGAAAACACGCTTATTACCTTCTCGGAGCCGGTAAAAGTAAATGGCCGCGCCGTGCCGGCTGGCCAGTATTCTTTTTATGTACTGCCCCAAGACAACCAGGATTGGCTGCTCATTTTCAACCGTGTCACTACGCACTGGGGCAGTGAGGGCTACGACGAGCGCGATGATCTAATGCGCGTACCAGCCTCCTCCGAAGCGGCACCCTTCCACGAAAATCTGCTCTATTGGTTTTCGGAAATCAAACCCACTACGGGCCGCCTCAACCTGACCTGGGAAAAGCGAACGGTCAGCATGACTATCGAAACGGAAGTGCACGAGCAGGCCGTACGCGGCATTCAAAAAACCCTGGCCGCTAACCCCGGCAACTGGCAGCTACTGGCGCAGGCCGCCGACTACATGGTGGTTAACAACATCCAGGGCGAACTGGCCTTGCGCTATATTAATGAGTCGATTCGCCTCAAAGACGTGTACACGAATAATTGGATTAAGGCTCGTTTGCTGGCTTCCAAGCAGGATTATGGCACGGCCATCGTGTACGCCCGCAAAGCCATAAAAATGGGTGATAAAAACGACGACACGTTTAAAGCCCAACTACCTGGTATGCGCGTCGCCCTCACCGATTGGCAAGCTAAAGCGTATTAATTTGCTGCAAGACGAACTGAACGCGCTGGGGGCAAAATTCCGGAATTTCGCCCCCCAGCGCGTTTTTTGAGTCCTTTGAATTATAAAACGATGCTCGCAGTGTCACCCTCACCCCTCTTAACATTGCTGGAAAGCATGCAGCCTCTGTCGGCGGAGCTACGGGCGGAGCTTGAACGACTGATGCGTCGGGAGCAACTCCCTCGGGCGACGCACTTGCTAGAGCCGGGGCAGGTGGCGCACCGCTTGTACTTTGTGGAGCGGGGCGTGGTGCGAGGATTTTATTTGAAGGATGGGCGGGAAGTGTCGTCGTGGTTTATGAAGGAGAACGACTTTATCATTTCCATCGTGAGCTTCTTCACCCAAACGCCCTCACTCGAATACGTGGAACTGCTCGAAGACGCGACGCTTTGGTCCTTGAGCTACGCGCAGCTACAGCACCTGTATCAGCAGTTTCCAGAGTTTAACTGTATCGGCCGCATCATCACGGAGAATTACTACGTACTCAGCGAACGGCGCACACTCAACCTGCGCCTACAATCGGCTCCGGCCCGCTACGAGCAGCTACTGACTGATTTCCCAGCCATTTTTCAGCGCGTGCCACTCAAGCACATTGCCTCTCATTTGGGCCTGACACCCGAAACGCTGAGCCGCCTGCGCGGCCGGCGGTAATTATTGAAATTGTCACCCTTAGCGTGCGAAGGACCTTATCACGCCTGAACAAGTCGTTACTAAGCTAATTTTGCCAAGGTGATAAGGTCCTTCGCAGGCTCAGGATGACATCATAAGTAAGACTAGCACCGGCAAGCACTACATCTATTATAAAGTAAAATCTCCCCCACCGAACTTGATCTACGTCAATTTCGCCTTCCGCTAATGCCTCCACCTTTGGGTTACTCATTCACATAACCCCAAAGGCCATGCAATTACTATTGCTCGCGTGCGAATTCGGATTTCCTACCTGGACATGGATCGCGCCGCCCACGCTGCTCATTATTTTTCTGGTATTCATAGGCTGCTTCATCCTGGAGCGTATTGTGCCGGGCTGGAAATTGCCCCCCGTTCCGACCTGGACTCGGCGCGTGCTGGCGCTGAATTTTCTGCAGTTGCTGGTGGTGTTGCTGGCCGGTGTGAGTTGGGAAAAGTGGTTTTCGGCCTACTCGGTGTTTCACTTGTCGGCGCACGTGAGCCCCGTTGTGGGCGGGATGGTGGCTTATTTCGTGGCCACGTTTATCTTTTACTGGTGGCACCGCTGGCGCCACACCGTTGATTTTCTCTGGCAACATTTCCACCAGATTCACCACAGCCCCCAGCGCCTCGAAGTCATTACTTCCTTTTATAAGCATCCGCTGGAAATGACGGCCAACTCCCTGCTCGGCGGACTCCTTATATATACGCTGCTGGGCTTATCGCCGGTGGCGGGGGGCATTTATACGCTCTGCACAGCCCTAGGCGAGTTTTTCTACCATACCAACGTGCGCACTCCGCAGTGGATCGGCTACATTTTTCAGCGCCCCGAAATGCACCGCATTCACCACGAGTACCAAAAACATGCCCACAACTACGGCGACATCGTGTGGTGGGACATGCTCTTCGGCACCTACTGCAACCCCTGCGAGTTTCGCGCCACCTGCGGCTTCGACGCCGAGAAGGAAGAGCAGCTACTGCCGATGCTCGGGTTTCGGGACGTGCATAAGGATGCTCAGGAGTAACAATTGTTGGCAAATAGCTAGACCGGGCAAATTATTGTCCGGTCTATTCTAGCAATATCTACTTAGCCAAAACAAGTATACTTGCTGCTCCTTCGACCTCCAATCTCCATAGCGGCATGTTTTCATCCAGTCATATCGTTGCCCTTCGAAAAGAGCGAGGCCTTTCCCAGGAGGTATTGGCGGAGCGCTCGGGCGTGAGCCTGCGCACGATTCAGCGGGTGGAGCGGGGTGAGACAGTTCCACGGGGCCATACGCTGCTGGCGCTGGCTACTGCTTTGGATGTTTCACTGGATGATTTCCAAACGGCGCCCGAGCCACCGCAGCAGCCTGGCTCCTCACCCGCTGCCATGCGCACCGATCCACAGTTTTTGCAGCTGCTCAACTTAAGTGCGCTCAGCTTTCTGGTGTTGCCGCTGCTCAATATTATCGTGCCGTTGCTGCTGTGGCGGGCTCGCAAAGCTGATACGCAGGACGTAGCGGAGGTGGGCCGCCGAGTGATTGGCTTTCAGGTTCTGTGGCAAGTAGGCAGCTTCTTTCTCTTCCTAATAGCGCTGGTAGCGCACCTGGCGGCAGCGAAGTACTACAAAGTAGTTTTCCCCTTCAGCTTTCTTGGTCTACTCATCCTCACGTATGCCCTGAATGTAGCCGCCATCTGCTACAACGGTCTGCGGCTGCGCCGGGGCCACCTGGATTTATATCCAGTACGGCTTTAAGCTTGACTAAGTATAAAATACTGATTTCAAACACGATACACGCAGTGGCGGCCAAATGACGTAAAAATGGCGCACGACCAAGGACAGCAGCAGGGCTACTTTCACCTCAGTTAACAGCCCTTAGTAGCGCCTTATGAAAACCTCTTACAAAATCCTCCTTAGTGTAATTGCCCTGCTTATCGTGAGTGGAATCGGCGGGTATTTTTATGCTCGCAAGATGTTTCAGGCGCCCAAAAATCAGTTGGAGGTAACGGGGCTGCCCGCTACGCTGCCCTTCGCGTGGCACGCGACGAATACGGGCAGCGGCACCGTAGCCCATGCCGGGCTTCTGGTGCCAGTCCGGGTGCCAGGCTACTCCCATCCCTGCTACATGCAGTTCGATACCGGCGCGCCTTATTCCGTACTGTATGCTCATCCGCTGGCAGCGCTGCAGAAGCAGTACTCTGCTATGCAGCTGGATTTTTCAGCACAACGCGACACCGTAAACAACTTTCGGTTTGGCCTAGGAAATGGGCAAATACTAGCTCACTCCATCAAGGTAATCCCCTACGGCACCAGTGAGTTGCCAGCAACAACCAGCGGCGACTACTTGATCATAGGTACCATCGGCACCGATTTGCTTGACGGCCGGGTGCTTATTATTGACTACCCCCAGCAGCAAATCACCCTTTCAACCGCCGTGCCCGACAGTCTGAATCAGCGCATGGCGTTCGTACCGCTTACTTTCGACAGTCGCCGGGTGTTGCTGACGCCTCAACTGGAAGGCGAGTCGCAGCAGTTGCTTTACGACTCGGGCACCAGCGCCTTTGCCTTACTGACCAGTCGGGCTATTTGGGATGAATTAGCTCAACCAAAAGCTCTCGTTCAAACGTCAAAGGTCAATTCCTGGGGAAAGCCTCTCACAGCTCACACGGTGCCAACTGCTGCTCAGCTTGGCTTTGGTCGTCAACAGGTTGCCCTCGGCACTGTCACTAATATAGAAGGCACCAGCTTTCTACAGAATCTGATGATGCGGGTTAGCGGTATGGGTGGCATGCTGGGCAATGAGCCATTTGTGCACCACACCGTCGTTCTGGATGTGAAAGGTGGCCGCTTTGGGCTGGTGACGGCTCATTAACAAGTTTTAGTAAACTAAAGCTAGAAAGCTAAAAGCTAGGTTAGCTCCCCTCCTCAGATGAGGAGGGGCTGGGGGTGGTTGATGCTGCTAGAACAAGTATAAGGCTAAACATTAGCTCTAGTTTTAGTTGCTGTGCAACGATTATCAACCACCCCCCAACCCCTCCTCATCTGAGGAGGGGAGCTAACCTAGTTTTTAGCTCTAGTTGACTATACCTGTAACTTCTACAGTATCTCAAAACCGAGCAATCACCCGCAAATTCATAACGCGCTGAGACAGGTAATTTGGAACGGAATAGGTGTCGCCGTTCACGTCTTGCAGGTAGCTGTAGCCACCCACGTTATTTGCTCCCAGCACGTTCAGGATTTCCAGACCCAGCCACAGACTCTCCAGCTGCCCCATCCGGCGGGCCGGTTGTTCGGAGTTGCGCAGAGTGAGCACTTTGGAAAAGCCCAGGTCCACACGCTTGTAGGAGCGGGTAAGTTCAGTGGTGCCGCGCTCCTCGGGCAGGTTGGGCGGACTAAACGGCAGGCCGGAGCCGAAGACGAGATTCACGTAGCCTTTCACCGAAGGGTTGTTGGGCAAGTGGTCTTGCAGGAACACGCCTACGTTTATGCGTTGATCGGAGGGGCGGCGGATGTAGCCTTTTTCCTGGCGGCCGATTTCGTTGCCGTCGGCGTCGCGGACGGTGATGAAGTCGTCGTCGAGGTTTTCGCGGGTAGTGAGCAGGCCCAGGCTAAACCACGACTCGGTGCCGGGCACGAACTCCCCGGCCACGCGGGCGTCGAGGCCGGCGGCGTAGGCGGTGGCGTTGTTACGGGCAAAGTAGCGCAGACGAACGTTGTCGATGTCGTAGGGCACCACGTCGGTGAGGTACTTGAAGTACATTTCGCCGGTGAAGCGGAACGGACGGCCCCACTGCTCAAACTTCAGATCCTGACCAGCAATGAAATGCAGGGAGCGCTGAGCCCGCAACTCTGGATTCAGCAGACCCAACTGGTTGCGCAGTTCCCGATAAAACGGCGGCTGGTAATAAACACCCGCCGCCACTTTAAACGACAAATCCGGGTTGCGGCGGGTGATAAACGAGTACTGCACCCGCGGACTCACCACCAATTGCTTACTCACGCTCCAATAATGGGCCCGCACGCCGTAGGTGAGCGTGCGCAAAGAATCGAAGGTGATGGTGTGCTGAGCGTAACCCTGGTACCGCTCGCTTTGCAGGACCAAATCGGTGCGCAGGCGGGTCAGGCGGCTGTCGGGCACGAAGCCGGCGGAGTCGACGAAGCCGTATTCGTTGAGTGTGTCCTCGATGTGCTCGCGGCCGGCTTTTGCCCCCCAGCGCAGCGTATGACGGGCAGTGGGCGTCCAAGTGCCGCGCGCTTCTAAAGTAGCCAGGCGGGCGTTGAGATAATTGCGCGAATTGTCGAATCGCGAGCCCAGGTCGCGGATACGGACGGGCCGGTTGAAGTCGGGCGAATTTGGATCAACGTTGATGTCGGCGAAGCGGTAGCTGGCTTCCACGTCCCGAAACTCAAACTCCCGCGAAATTAGCCCCCCAGCCAGCAGCTCACCCGTAAGGTTCGGCGTAAAAGCGTGGCGCAGATTCAGGCCGCCCTGATAGGTATCGTATTGCATCCGCTCGCGGCCGTCGTAGGCAATGAAGAGGCGGGTAAACTGGTTGGTGGCGGTGCTGAAAGTGCTCTGGCCGGTTTCGGGCGTGAAGCGGTAGTCGTTGTGGGCAAAGGACGTGAGCAGCCCCAGACTCGTACGCTGAGGCTCCGATTTACCCCCCAGCGCCGCATTAATGTAAAGTTGCCCGTCGTAGAACGTGGGGTTGTAGCCGCCTTGCGCTTGGCGCAAAGAGCGCAGCACGTACTGGGCATTCTTATAGCGAATGCCGGCCAGGTAGCTCACCCGCTTGTTGGGCGAAGTAGCTTCCACGTGGGCCGTGCCCCCCACCAAGCTAGCCGTACCCGAGGCTCCAAACCGAGCCGGCGTTTTGTACTCCACATCCAGCACCGACGAGAGCTTATCGCCAAACTTAGGCTGCCAGCCCCCGGTCGAAAACGCCACTTGGCTTACCAAATCAGGGTTAATAAAACTCAAGCCTTCCTGCTGGGCGGCCGTGACCAGAAACGGCCGGTAAACCTCAATGCCGTTCACGTACACGAGATTTTCCTCATAGTTACCGCCCCGCACTGAGTAGGTGCTGGTCAGCTCATTATTGGCCACCACGCCGGGCAGCGTGGTCAGAATCTTGTTGAAATCGCCGAACGCGGAGGGCAATTCCTTGGCCGCCCGCGGGTCGATGCGGGTGAGGCTTACTTGCTCGCGGGTATCTGTTCGCTCGTTGCGGCCGCGCACAGTTACGTTGCCCAAAGCGCGGGCATCAGCGACCAGCGTAAGCTGCTGGGGGGCATTTTTGGTTAAGTCGAGCGGGGTGTGCAATGGCTTATAACCTATGCGCCGGGCCACGAGCACCAGGGCCGGCGCACTGGGCGCGGGCGGCGTTACGCGCAGCGAGAATTGCCCCCCAACATCTGTGGTTGTGCCACCTGGCTGGCCTTCTACGCCCACATCGACCAGTTCCAGGGGTTGCCCGGCCGCATCGCGAACGGTGCCGCTGATCAGGATGCGGGCGGCGGTTTGCTGAGCCTTTGCTCCCGCCCCGAGCAGAATTAGTAGCAAGGTCAGCAGCAAGTAAACGGGCCGCAGTTTTGGGCAATGGTACAAGTGCATTAGGCTTCGTCGCTTCCCTCATGTTCGTCGGTTAGCAGCTCATTTTCGCTGAGTTGGGCGCGCAGTTCAGCGAGCGTGGCCACTGGGTCGGGCGAGCCAAATACGAAGTTACCAGCCACCAGTACATCGGCACCAGCTTCGACCAGGGCAGCAGCGTTGTCGTGGCTCACACCCCCGTCAATCTCAATTAGAGCCGACGAGCCGCTATCCACGAGCAACTCTTTCAGCGCAGCCACTTTACGCAGGGTATTTGGAATAAATGCTTGCCCCCCAAAGCCCGGATTCACCGACATCACGCATACCAAGTCCAGATCGGCAGCAATATCTTCCAGCAGCCACACCGGCGTATGCGGATTCAGCGCCACGCCCGCCCGGCAACCCAAAGCTTTGATTTGCTGAATAACGCGGTGCAGATGCGGGCACGCCTCGTAGTGCACAGTAATGTTTGTAGCACCCGCGTCGCGCACGGCGCTGAGGTAATTCTGAGGATCTTCGATCATCAAATGCACATCGAGCGGCTGCTTCGCGTGGCGGCCGATGGCCTGTAGCACGGGTATGCCAAAGGAGATGTTCGGCACAAAACGGCCGTCCATGATGTCGCAGTGCAGCCAGTCAGCGGCGCTGCCAGTGAGACGTTCGATTTCAAATTGCAGATTAGCAAAATCGGCAGCGAGCAGCGAAGGAGCCAACAACGGGGCTAGGCGGCGGGGAGAAGTCATACCGCGAAGGTAAGCGTTTGGGCGCGAGCTTGGATGCAGTTTGCACTCATCAATTGTCTTGCACCGGTTTGCTTTGCAAAAGTGAAGTTGAACAGTGAATCTAATGCCATTTAACGTCTGTCATGCTTTGCTCCGCTCTGCATGACAGACGTTAGTATAAGCTTGAAGCCTACTCCTGATTTTCTGCTTTAATGCGCGGATCGAAGGCAAACTCTTCGCGCTGGCGAATACGAATGCGGGCAAAATCGGGGTGGCGAGCGTGCAGAATGTAATTGTACTCGCTGGCAATAATAGAAGATGGCACTCGCAGTACAGGTGCGGTGCGCCGCTCGTACCAAGCGTCGCCCAAGGGCTGGCACAGGGCGTAGCTACGAGTTTTATGCCAGTTGGGGGGCAATTCTTCGAGGCTGATAGTCTCCACGGCCAGATTATCGGGAACGTCAATGACGAGTACCTTGAAACGTTGATTCAAACCCTCTCCGCCTCTATGCACCACGTTTTCTAGGCAGGCCAAGGCCCGGCTGCTGGCCGTGTAAATCACGAAATGACCCTTGGAATTCCAACGCCCCCGGTTACCCGAAGCAAATAAATCCTGGGCGTACTCCGCCAAACAAATACGGTATACTTCCACCCTGCCGTGCGCTTAAGCTAAGTCGCCGTAGGCAATGCGGTCTAGCTCTTCCAGCACTAAGTCGATGCCGCCGCTAGTCTCCAGCAACGTGAGCGGCACCTGATCATCGAGGCCGTAGGAAGGCTTTTCGAGCCAGCGCGCGAAGGCATCGCCATCACCAAATACTTGCTGCCCACGCAGGTGCAAGGCCAACAGCTTCAGGGTTTGCTCGCTGTGGGCGGGATTCAGATTTTTCTGCTCCTGGCGGTAAGTGCGCAAGGTCTTGCTCGTGATATTGAGAATATCGGCAAGTTGCTCGGGATGCAGGTGCAGCAAACTGGCCACTGCTATGGCCGTAGCGGCCGAAATGCCTTGCCGCGCTGCCATTACCAATGAAAAGGAATCTTTCACCACCGCCTTGAGCGCAGCTAGCTCCGACCCGGCGGCTCCGTTGGCTTTGCGAGTTGTTACTATCGTGTTCATAATCGAAGTGGTTTTAAGTGTTGTTTCAAAGTTAGGAATATTTTCCTTTAAACTCGGAAAATATTCCTTTTGTTCGATAACACACTGAAATAGAGTAGGAGCCTAAATTAACAAACCCTAAAAAAACCTCCTGGCGGTCATGCAGAGGGGGAGTTGAAGCATCTCGCGTGTTTAGTGAGGTTACTAATCCGACTACTATCGCGAACGAGATACTTCGCTGCGCTCCGCATGACAGTCAAATTGAGTAAGGCATAAAAAAACGTAGCTCGAAGCAAATGCTTCGAGCTACGTTTAGCCTGTATATTCTAAAATATCGACCTTATTTCTCTCCTTTCTTCCAGGGCTGCCAATCCAGCTCGCCATTCTCGCGGCGGCGCAGGAATACGGTTTGGTCATCTTTCTGAGTTTTACCGAAGGTCACATCGCCGCGGCAGTCGAGGCACTTAACGCTAGTGTACTTGAATTTATCCTGGGCTATACGAGAGGTTAGGTCGAGGTTGTCGGAGCCGCAGAGGCCGCAGGCGGGCACATCGGCAAAGCTCAGGCGGTCATACTCGGATACAACGTCGTGGAAGTTTCCGCCCTGGACGGTGAAGTGAAATTGCCGGCGCCCAATGCGCTTGGTAATCATAAGTTGAAGCACAGCGAAAACGTTGAAAAGTGAAGGCTATTAGTGAATAAGAATAACGGTATTACTGCAAACAAAAGTCCACAAAAAAGCCCCCCAAAGCGGAAAAACGGTGGCCTGGGGAGCTTTGTTTATTATAAATCTATTATTGCTTAGTAAACCGTACCGAGCGGCGCACGCGCCCAGCCCGCACCTCGCAGGTATAAGTGCCACTAGCCAGTACGCCGGGCCGTAATTCAACCTGCGGTGCCGAGGTAGCGGGTACTTTTTGCTCTACCACTACCCGCCCCCGCGAGTCGATGAGGCGCACTTGTAGAGATACGTTTTGCAGCTCAGAAGTCAATTGCAAGAACAAGGCATCATCGCGGGTGGGGTTGGGATAAATGGCCAGCTGCCCCCGCGCAGCCACGGGCGCGGCTACGGGCAGCACTGCGCCCGCGGCGAGTTGCTGGGCCCGGCCAAAGTCGGGAATGCCATAGCCCAGTTCGTTGTCGGGGCGCTCGGCCTGGGAGCCGGAGCGCTGCAAGGTGGCAATCACCTGCTGGGCCGTAAGGCGCGGATTAGCTTGCCAGAAGCCCGCCGCCAAGCCCGCCAGCGTGGGGCAGGCATAGGAGGTACCGTTACCATTGACCACTCTGCCCGCTGCCGTGAGCACGGCCGAGGCCCGGCCCTGGGCGGCCAGCGTGGGCTTGATGCGCCCATCAGCGGTAGGACCAACGGAACTGAATACGGCCCGCTGCAAGAGCAGCGAGTCGACGGCCCCCACGGTCAGGATAGAATCGGCATCGGCGGGAGTATTAACGTAGCGCCAGGAGCTGCTGCCCTCGTTGCCGGCGCTGTTGACGACTAGGATTCCCACGCGAGCCGCCACGGTAGCCGCGCGCGACGAAATGGCCGTGCGGCCGTTCAGGTCAGCGTAAGTATAATCAGGTGAGGGCTGGTCGAAGTCGTTGTAGCCCAAAGAGGAGCTGATAATATCCACGCCCACCGAGTCGGCATACTCGGCCGCTAGCAGCCAGTTGGCTTCTTCCACTGGATGCTCCGACTTTACATCCTCCGTCACCATCAAATGATAGCTCGCCTTAGGCGCCGTACCGACAAAAAAACCGGGCTGATTGGCAGCCATCGTAGATAAACACTGCGTGCCGTGCTCGGCCCGACTGTACACCGATTGGTTGCGGTCAACGAAATTATAGGTACTCAGCAGGCGCTGCTCCTGAAACAATGGCGCAAAAGCCGGCAGCCGATCAACGCCCGTGAAACCGCCGTCGAACACGGCAATGTGCATGCCCTCGCCCCGAAAGCCGGCATCGTGCATAGCCACGGCACCCAGCATCTGAGCCTGCCCGTAGCCGGGGCCGAAAGTGGGGCGGCCGGGGGCAGTAGTGACGGTAGGCGGCACGGCCAAGGGCGGATTAACGGCCACCACCGGCGTTGGCGCCGACTGCGCCCGAATCAGCGTTTGAGTGCCCTGCACCGCCGGCAGTCCCCGGAGCTTCACCAGCGTCGCGGAGTCGCAGACGACTACGGCGGCATTAAACCAACGCGAGGTGTACCATACCTGCACGCCCGGCACGGCCCGCACCTGGGCTACGTAGCTGGGATTAACGGGCAAATCGCGGGGCTGAATAGCAATGTTCTGGCGGGTGCGTCGCTCAATAGACCGGGCCGACAGGTAGCTCTGGGGCTGGGTCAAGCTGTAGGGCGAGTTCGCTTTATCCCGAAAAAAAACCATATGCCTACCCACCACAGCCACCATCGTTTGAGCAGGTTTGGGAGGGCTCGATTGAGCCTGAGCAGTAGTAAGGCCGGAACTAAGACTTATCCAGATTAAAACAAGCAGGGAAATTCGCATGCGAGGCGAGTAAGGAGTGACAAAACAGAAATAATTCAACAGGCCCGAAGCCTATTTGCCCCCCAGACGGCATTCAATAACTCGGGACCCGGGCGGGCAGCTAAAATCAGGTAAATAACACCGGCCGGAGAGAAGTCGTTGCATGGTTGGGCTTGGCAAAAAGCCCCCACTACTCACAAAAACGCCCGACGCCGGTAGTAGTAAGACTACCGACGTCGGGCGCAGTCTGTTTAAGCTAGCTGCTTACAACTTTCCCGATTCCACTAAGGTTTCAACCCGAGCATTGCCCCCCACAATGTAGCCGGGCACCAGCGAGCAGTCGGCGGGCGAACCGGGCGGGCAGCCGTACACGTAGCGGCGGCGCCAACGGTATACAGGGCCCACGCCGCGAGCGTACACCTGGCGCTGGATGTTCACGTTGAACAGATCGTAGGCGGTGGTGTCGGCAGTGGTAGCGGTTTGATCATAGCGCTGAGGCTGAGCGACGGTAGCCGGTGCTTCAAAAGGTTGGCCTACGCGGTTGTAGCCGCGCTTTTCAGCCGTAATGGTGTCGCCAGAGTTGAAGGCGTTGGCGTTCCACTTACGTCCAGCGCGCACTGGAAACACCAGCTCCACAGTGCGGCGGTTGCTGCGGGTGAGCAGCAAGGTATTGGGCGTCGTCTTAATAATCATGACGCTATCGTCGCTCCAGGCATTGGTAGGCAAGGCGCGGCGGGAGCGCACCACCCGATACGCCTCTTCACCAGCTGCATCAGTAAAGGTTTCGACCACACGCTCCCGAAACTGAAAACGTGTGGCCGTCCCCCGGTTATTCTGATAAATTGAATCGACTACATTATAAATCCGAAAATCTCCCACTGCTACTGGGTAATAATCCAGACCCATATCGGGGCCGGGCTCCGTTTCGCGGGTACAGGCCGCTATGGCCAATACTGCCAACAAACCAACCGCCGAAGCGCGCCGACCAAGTAGCAAATTCGAAACACGCGAACGAGAGAAGTGGGTCATGCAGAAAGCAAATTTAAAGGGCCGAGCCGGCAAGCGCCGCAGCCTGAGTAGAAGCATCAGCCATTACGTGGCGCTCAATCCAGCCGCCACCGAGCACGTCGTTGCCTTCGTAGAAAACAGCGGCCTGACCCGGCGTGACGGCGTGAACCGGCTCTTCAAAGTAAGCGTAAATTTTGTCGCCCACCTGCTCCAAAAAAGCCGCTGCCCCGTCGTGGTTGTAGCGAATTTTGGTAACTGATGGTACCAGGCCCCGGCCTTCCAGCGAAGCATACTTGCCCATATTCAGCTTGCCTACCACCGTCGTGGTGCTGGCTAAGTCCTCAAAGTTGCCAAGTACCACTTGGTTGGTATCAGGACGGATTTCGGTGACGTAAGCCGGGAAACCTAAGGCAATGCCCAGGCCCTTGCGTTGGCCGATGGTGTAGAACGGGTAACCTTCGTGCTTGCCAACTACGGTGCCGTCGCGCAGCACAAATTGCCCCCCAGCTACGCGCTCCTCCAATCCTTCTACCCGCCGCTTCAAGAAACCGCGGTAGTCGTTATCAGGGATAAAGCAGATTTCGTAGCTCTCGGGTTTGTTTACCAGTTCGGTGAAGCCACGGCGGCGAGCCTCGTCGTAAATCTCGGTTTTGCGCATGCCGCCCAATGGAAACAGCGTCCGCGCCAAACTCTCCTGCGACACGCCCCAGAGGGCATACGATTGGTCTTTGTTATCGTCCAAGCCTTTGCTGACCACGTAGCGGCCATCTTCGTAGCGCACGTTGGCGTAGTGACCGGTAGCAATGAATTGGCAGCCCAGTTGATCGGCGCGGCGCAGCAATGCATCCCACTTGATATGGGTATTGCAAAGCACACACGGATTGGGCGTGCGGCCAGCCAGGTACTCGTCGGTGAAGTTGTTGATAACGAAATCGCCAAACTCGTCCCGGATATCAATGATAAAGTGGGGAAAGCCGAGCTGCACGGCAATCTGGCGGGCGTCGTTGATAGAATCGAGGGAGCAGCAGCCGGTTTCTTTCTTGGAGCCGCCTGCCGAGGCATAATCCCAGGTTTTCATGGTCATACCTACTACCTCGTAGCCTTGTTCGTGCAAAAGCACAGCTGCTACAGAGGAGTCGATGCCGCCGCTCATGGCGACGAGAACGCGCCCGCGAGGGGACGACGCTAAAGGTGTGTTTTCAGTCATAGAAGTAGCGCCCGTGAGGTCAAGGCTCCGGCCGCGGTGGCAAAGATAACACCCGGCGACGGCCCACGGTTCAGCGCCATCCATTTGTAGCGTACAAAGTACATGCCGAGCGTGGTAGTAGCCCAGAATCCTTACTTTCGCGCTTTGCCAACTCGTTGCCGGTGTTCAAGCTGGCTTTCTATTTTCCCAACTTATGGCTTTTCTTACCTCCGTGCTGGTGCGCGGCATCAATAACCTCTCCGACGCCCGCTATTGCGCCGGCATGGGCGCCGATGGCCTCATTTTCACCCTCGACCCTTCCCTACCCGGCGCCGTGGATGCCGCCACCGTAAAGGAACTTGCTGGCTGGGTAGCCGGCGTGGAACTGATCGGCGAGTTTGGCGATGAAATACCGGTTTCGGAGATTAACCGCTTAGTAGAGGAATGTGGCTTACAGCGCGTACTGCTGCATCAGCGACCCGAAGAACCGCTTTCTGTGCCTGCTTTGCTGCGTGCGCCCCTCTTCCTCATCACGTCCAGTAGCTTACGCAACGAGATGCTGCTCCAATACCAGCCCATCTTCGCCGCTGGCCTGGGTGTAGTAGCAGCACTTGATTTAGACGACCTGCCCGAGGCCCGGCAGGAATCCTTGGCCGAAGCCGCCACTCAGCTACCCGTGTGGCTGAGCGGCGCCATCACTGCCGCAAATGTTGGCGGTCTGCTCAGCGCCATTCAACCGGCAGGCCTGATTCTGGAAGGCGGCAACGAAATCAAGCCGGGTTTGCGTGATTTCGAGGAGTTAGAGGCAGTTTTTGAGGCGTTGGAAGAAGAGTAATCGTCGACCAGACGGCTAGGCCATAACGGTGATCAGGCTATAGATGTGCTCTCCTAAGCGTTTGTCGCCGGTTAGCTGAGTGTGCTCCTCGGCCAGAGAGCGAGGCAAGCTTTTCGTAAACAAGCGCCAAGCCACGGCTCCATCGATAACTACCGCCGCGATGGGGCCAGAGCTGTTTTCGCTCAGCTGCCACTGCCCGGCGCTAGTATAGTGCATAAACCATGTGTCGCCGCCCTCGCCCGTCACCGTGAGTTGCAGCATCTGACCAGGCTCCGCTGCTACTTGGCGGTAGTGATGCGGCAATGCCCGGATGCAGGTGGCCAGGAAGGGCTGATACAATTCCTTGGTTAATAGCTCCTCTTCTCCGCGCCCCACCGCCTGCCGTATCTGTTGCTGGTGGTGCCACTTCTCGGTGTAGTCGCGGGCAATATGAAACCAGTTGAGCGAGGTTTGCTCGCCGGCCCATCCCACGGAAAAGGTGGCTGGCTCCCACGGATCCAGGGTCTGTAGATATGCTGTGTACTCTCGTCCCGTTGTTTCCAGCATTTCCAGCACGATACGCGGGCTCAGGCGCCGGGTGGCTTTTATCCAGTCGGCGTTCAGCTCATTCAAAAACTGCACAATGCCTTCGTAGCTGCTTGGATCGGTAGGCTGCACCCCAAAGTAGCCGTCGCGCAGCATAGACAAGGTTTGCAGGTTGCCCGCCAGCAGATGCAAGGCCACATCCATCACCTTCCACTGCGGCGCCAGCGTTTGCCGCTGCCAGTCGTCGGGCTGCAAACTCCTGAGAAACACCAACAGCTTCTCATCCAGAACAGGAAACAGATGTATCGTTTCAATGGGCACAGGGCGAGCAGCGGGCAGCATACCACGTTAGCTTAGCGTAAACTGAATATACTTGATGGCAATGCCCTCGCCACGGAAGCGGCGCTCGTAGTGCGTCTGAATATCCTCGGCGTGCGGCAGCAGCTCGGGCGTAGCATAAATATCGGCAGTGTGAGCCAAAATTTGGGCGCCAGCTCGCTCCTTCAATACCTCCAATGTGTACTCATACAGCGGAGTGTCGTCTGTTTTGAGGTGGATTAAGCCGCCTGGGCGGAGTATTTCCTGATATAAATTCAGGAAGCGTGGCGACGTAAGACGACGCTTAATGTCCCGGTCGCGGGGCCGCGGGTCAGGAAAGGTCACCCAGATTTCGGCTAGCTCCTGGGGGGCAAAATGCGCGGTCAGCGTTTCGGCCCGAGTGCGCAGGAAGCCTACATTCGTCAGGCCCAGTTCCTCGGCGCGGGTGCTGCCCCGCCAGATCCGGTCGCCCTTTATATCGAGACCTAAAAAGTTGCGCTCAGGGTAGCGGGCGGCCAGGCCTACTGTATAGTCGCCCTTGCCGCAGCCCATTTCCAGAGTTATTGGGTTATCATTCTGAAAAAACTCTTGGTGCCAGCGCCCACCCAGCTGCTCATAGTTGGCTTTGCCCGGCTCCACAATATCGGCCCGCTCCGCATTGCTGGCGAAGCGTACAAGTTTCACTCTACTCATTGATTAGTTTGATGTGTTAGTTTTGACCGTCATGCAGAGCAAAGCGAAGCATCTCGGTGTTTAGCAGGACTAGTAACCTCCGTCAGCACGCGAGATGCTTCGCTTTGCTCTGCATGACGGTCGATTTATTTATGTAGATGAGGAAGTCACGAATTGATTTCTCTCCTACTCATACAGCTCATCTACCTCAGCCACTACGAAGGTGCTGCCACCAATGAACACGACATCGTTAGGCTCGGCGGCGGCGCGGGCTGCTTGAACAGCAGAGGCTACAGACTCATAAATGCCCCCCAGCAGCCCTACGCCTGCCGCCTTTTCGGCCAGCTCAGCAGCGGGCAAAGCGCGGGGAATCTTCGCCTGACAAAAGTAATACGTGGCAGTGGGGGGCAAAATGGTGAGCATGTTGGTCACGTCCTTGTCATTGACCATGCCTAGCACTACATGAAGCTGCCGATACGTGAGCCGCGCTAGTTGAGCAGTAACCAGGCGCAAACCAGCTTCATTATGCCCCGTGTCGCATACCACCAGTGGGCGGCGGCCAATGATGCTCCACCGCCCCCGAAATCCCGTAAGCTGGCGCACGTCGCGCAGGCCTCGGCGTATGGCCTCATTGGAAATCTGAAAGCCTTGCCGTTGCAACTCGGCTATAACGGCAATTAATCCGGGCAAATTAAACCGTTGATATTCACCCAGCAGACCTACTTCCAGCTCATCAAAAGCTATAAACTCCTGTAGCTTCACTTGGAAGCGTTGCGTTTCCTCGTCTGCAGACTGGGGGGCAATTTGGGAGACGTAATATTGCTGGTCGGCAAAGGTTAAAGGAGCATCATGCTTGCGGGCAGTTTCCTCAAAAACTGCGGTCACTTCCAGTTGCGTCTGACTTATAACCACGGGCACACCGGGCTTGATAATCCCAGCTTTCTCGGCGGCAATTAGTGGCAAGGTATTGCCCAGTAAAGCCTGATGATCGAAGCTGATATTGGTAATCAACGACACCAGCGGCGTAATGATGTTGGTGGAATCCAGCCGTCCGCCCAAGCCAACCTCAATAATGGCAATGTCAACCTTCTCCTCCGCGAAGTACTGAAAAGCCAGCGCCACGCACATCTCAAAAAACGAAGGCTTTATCTGCTCAAACAAGGGCCGCCAGCGCTCCACGAAGACAATTAGGTAATCGGGGGGCAATTCTTGCCCATTGATTTTGATGCGCTCAGTGAACTCACGCAGGTGGGGCGAAGTGTACAAGCCTACTTTATAGCCCGCCGCCTGCAATACGGCCGCCAGCATGTGGGAGCTGCTGCCTTTACCGTTGGTGCCGGCTACGTGCACGCTCCTAAACCGGCGTTCTGGATGCCCTAAAGCAGCTGCCAACGCCTCTGTGTTGCCCAACCCTTCCTTGTAGCCAGCGGCCCCTACCCGTTGGAACATAGGTAGCTGCTCGTACAGGTAAGCGAGCGTCTCGGTGTAGGTCATGTGCAAAGGTTGTTAACTAAGTATCCGCAGCAGACGTAGACTACCGCTTTAAATTGGGTACAAAAGAAAGCCGCCGACCGGATAAATCCGACCGGCGGCTGAACAAACAATGATAAACAGGACCTACTCCAAACGGAAGCGGAAGGTAATATAGCCCACGCCCCCACCCGGATCAGGCCGCGTTTTCTTAAAAGAGAACCGCTCGCGGATCGTTTTTAAACAAGCCTCTACCTGAGCCGGTGACATGGTGCCGCCTACTTTGTTGACAGAAATAATCTCTCCTTCCCCGTCAATTGTGATCTTAAATCGCAGGTAGCCGCCTTGATTATCCACAAGTGGAGGCTGAGGCTTGCTGGCAAAGGCCCAGCCTCCATTACCGAAGCCATCGCCGGAGCCACTGCCGCCGCCCGAGCCACCTCCATCGCCACCACCGCTGCCGGGCGTGCCGTATAGGGCGCGGGCGTCGAGGCTGCCTTTCGGATTGCCCTGGTCGCCAGTTGCGCCGGGCCGGTCGCCGTTGTTGTTACCGGTGGGCGTGTTGCTGGTGCCGGCTACACCGTTGCCGCCGCCGTCATTACTGCCATTAGGCGTGTAGAGGGTGCGAGGCTTGGGCGCAGGCAGTGCTTCGCGCACTACTTCCTTGGCCGGTTCAGGCTTAGTTACGGGCGGCGTTTCACGTACCACTTCCTTGCGAGGCTGCACGGGGCGCTCTACCGGCGGAATTTTAACAGGGCTTTCCTCGGCTTCGCTGGTTATGACCTTCTCCTCAACCGCCGGTGGCGGAGTGGCAGCCACGGCGCGCGTGGGTTGAGGCGCCGGCTGCGGATCAGGGTTGCGGGCCGGCGGGCGACTATCGTTGGTATTGCGTGAATTGTTAGCCTGGGCCATCGTTTGAATGTCGCCGAAGCCGGCATCATCCACGCCGTAGTTCAACTCCACACCGCCCCCACCCATTTCTGTTAGTGGTGGGTCGGGACCTTTGAAAACGGTGAAAACGAACAGCGCTAATAACAAGGCGTGAATAACCACCGTCCCGATTATCGCCTCACGGCGGTGCTGTTCGCGGTAGTTGATTGCCATAGGTTATCTTGATTTTAAAGGCCAAGTGAAGCAGATAAGCGCGCTGGGGGGCAATTTTACCTGCTGGCAGTTTGCTGAGCTTGCGTAGCCATGACCATCTTCACCTTCAGGCGGTTCCCGATTTCGAGAATATCCACCAACTTCTGCACGTTCAGCGAAGCGTCCACGCGCAGCACTACGGTCGGCTGGTCGAGACCGGCTACACGCTGGCTGAGCGCCGACTCGAGGTCGGTAGGCGTTACGGGCTGACGGTCCAAAAAATACTGCCCAGCGGCATCCACGGAGATATTGATGGTCTCTTTCATCACCGCTTTGCCCGAGCGAGCATTGGGCAGGAGCAGTTTAATCACGTTGGGGTTCACCATCGTGCTTACAATCAAGAAGAACAACATCAGGAAGAACATGATGTCGTTCATTGATCCCGTCTCGACGTGCGAGGAAAGCTTACGGCGGCGGCTTAAATTCATTTTGTGAAGTTGAGAAGGTGTGAAAGGTGAAATGATGAAGTGTTCTCACAACTTCCCCTTTCACCAATTCACTGTATTTCTAGTTGTCCTGCAGGATGTCCATGAACTCGATGGCAGAGTTTTCCATGCGGAATACTAGGCGCTCGACCATGATACTGAGCCAGTGGTAGCCGACGTGGGCAATGATGCCGACGATAAGACCAGCAGCCGAGGTCACCATCTTAGTATACAAACCGCCCGAAATTTGAGCAATACCGAAGTCGCCGGTGGTGCTAATGGCGTAGAAAATCTTGATTACCCCGATGATTGTACCAACAAACCCAAGCATGGGCGCGATACCAGCGATAATGCCTAAGATGCTGATGTTCTTCTCAAGGCGAGCAATTTCAATCTTGCCCACATTCTCCACGCTGGTCTCGATATCCTTCAGGGGCAAGCCAATGCGGCGAATTCCTTTTTCCACCATGCGCGCCAGTGGCGAAGCATTCTGGGCGCACAGCATTTTTGCCCCCTGTAAGTCACCCTTTACCATCAATCCCCGAATGCCCCCCATAAAGGACTCCGGATTACTGTTGGCTTTTTGAATAGTGATGTAGCGCTCAATGATGATGAAAACGGAGATAAAGGAGAGAATGAAGATCGGAATCATCACCCACCCCCCCTGCAACACAAGATCAATTAGGGAAAGCTCCGAGGAGACGGCATTGGCGGCAGCGTTAGCGGCTACAGCGGCGGTATCAAGCGGGGCGGTGGTGGTAATCTGCAGGAGCAACGATGTCATTTTAGTATTGAAGAACCCAGAGTGATGAGCCGTATTGTTTGCGTAATTGAGATAAACTGCGGTCGGCCGTGGCCTTATCAGCAAATTCGCCTACAGTAAGGCGGTAAAAGCGGCTCCCAGCCGAAGTACGCGTGGGACGCACGGGCCACAGCACCTGTGCTGGACGATTTTTGCGGGCCAACGCTTCCCGCGCCTGCTCTACGCTGCGCGGAGTATCATAGCTGCCAGCCACGACGTAGAAACGCCCCGTACGGCTTTTAATTGTAGTGCTGGAAACATCTGATGCTGACGCCGGTACCGATGATACTGTTTTTGCTACTGGCGCAGTTTTGGTTGGCGTAACCGCTACCTCAGCTTTAGGAGCTTTTGCGTCTACAACCGCTGGCTTAGGTGCTGGCGCCACAGGCTTTGTCGCGCTAGCAGTAGCTACCGCAGCGGTGTCCCAATCGTTGGTTGTTGGTGTAGCAGCCGATACGGGTGGCTCCGCATCGGGCGCACCGTCGGGTACAAACTCGTCGTTTTCACTCCAGCCATGATTAGCTAACGTAGCCTGCTGACGAGCTCTAGTCTTGGGCTTCATTGCGCTGGGGGGCATTTTTTGCTCCTGAACTACCAGCGAGTCCGGCAGTATACCCAGACTATCGGGCAAATGCCCCAGACGCAAAGCAAACAGATAGCCAGCCGACAGCATCAAACCAGCCAGAATAGTAGAGGCGGCCACGTTGAAGACCCGCGCCGCACGCCGTGAGCGGCCCGCAACCGTAAGCTGGGGTGCTGTAGGCTGCCGCTCACGAGCCAGCAGCGCATCTGTAGCACGGACAGGCCGCGACACCAATTCAGGCAAACCGTAGCTGGCCGTCAGTAAGTTTTGGGTACCCGTATATTCAAACTCCAGTCCTCGGCCCAAAGCCCGACGAAACACGCCAATGCCAGGCAATTCGGTGCGCTGGGCACTGTCTAGTTCCGCTTGCAGATTAGCTACGGCATTACGCACCATCTGGCGGGCTTCAGACGCTGGCACCCCTAAAGCGTGGCTTAAGGCATCCACCAGCAACCCGTCGTTGCGGGTCAGCGCACCGTTGAAGGCTACTGTCTTGGTTGGAGGGGTCAGGGTGTGGCGCACGGGGTGAATCCGGGCGGGGGCGTAATCAGCAATGAGGCCGCCAAAGCCAGGAATAATCACGCAATCGTGATCCTGGAGTAAGCTGAGGATATGGTCGGAAATCGGCAAAGTCGGTCTGTTGTGTTTCTGATGCGTTGATTTTCGTTGTGCTAAAGCGTTACTGATACGACACTTATTGAGGAGTGAAGCTTGGGAATGTTCTATTCCTTAGCAGTAGATCAGCACAGCAAAAAATTAAAAATCATAAGTCACGCCCGCCAGTACATTGATGCCCTTCACCGGGTAGTTCAGGAAACGCTCGTACTTGCGGCCCAGCAAATTGTTGCCTAAAGCAAAGATTGACAGATTTTCCGAGAAACGATAATCCCCGCGCAGGTTCAAATCGACAACAGTGTCGGTGGGGCGCACCACTTGCGTTATCAGTCCAGTACCTGCTGACCGCTCGTAGCCTACTCCATAACTGGAGCTATACGTGTATAACTCTGCTCCTAGCAACAGCTTATCACTGGCGTTATACGTACCAAATACCATTGATTGAAACGCAGGGCGGTGAAAAGCTTTGGCCAAAGTCTTGGTATTATAACCGTTATAATCTGCTTTCAGCCCCAACCGAAACTGTTCCGCGGCATTGTAGAGCACTTCACCGTGCACGTTGAGCAGTTGCGTGGATTTACGATCGTACACCAGATCAAAGCGCGAAGTATCAGTGCGGCTGTTGGCGTAGAAGTACAAGTTTTGATCGTTGGTCGCCGTGACTTTGGCACTGACCGACAGACCGCGGGCCGGAGTGGCCGTGAAGCCGCCGTACACGGTCGGGCCGCGGTGCGTGTCAGCCACGCGCTGATTGGCGGCTAACCAAGGGTTTTCTGTGGTCAAGTCATACATCGTGACGCGCTGTAAAGCCCCGCCCAAGCCACCGAATACCACAAACTTATCTTCCGTAACGGTGTAGCCCAAGCGAATAGCTGGGTATACATTGAACTGTGAAGCTGTACCAACGGTATCACCAGTATAGCCTACTGTAGCCCCGATGGATAGGGCCAATCGGTTCAGATCGGCTTCGAAAGCAGGTGTAACTTGTACAAATGGCCGGCTCACGGTACCAAGTTCGTCTTTATGCGAGATGAAGGAAACGTCGCCGTTCAGGGCGATGCGGCCTTTCTCACCCAGTTCGTAGGATGAGCGCAGCGCCGCATTGAAGTTATTCTCACTGGCCGCAAAACGATCTTTCCAGAAATTAAAACCTACGCCAAAGTCATACTGAAAAGTGGCGTCGGCGGCGCGGTTGCGAGCATACACCCGAGCGGCAGCCCGTGTAAACACCTGCTTGATATCGTCGGCATCGGGGGGCAAATTCTGGGTTTCGCGGTTGTAGCCGTAGAAGTTGTACCGCTCCCGACCTAGGTCTAGTTTAGCACCGAGCGCGGCCGTGCCGCTATAGGTTTCGCCATTTAAGCCTAGGCTGGTTTGGCTGAGGCCAGAGTTCTTGCGGTCCACGGGGCCACGCGAAGAGGAAATATGGCTGAAATCGAGGCCGTAAGAGGCAGTCTCGCTGCGGGTATTATGCAGGTGAGCCTTACCGTAAAGTGTACCGTAGTTACCCAGTGCGCCTTTCAGGTAATTGCCGGTCTGGGGGGCAATTTCCTCCTGCTTAATAGTAAGCACGCGCACCGATGGGTTGAGCCGGTCGGCGGGCAAGCGGAAGTCGGGATAAGTATAGGGCACCGCTTGCGCCTGCTTAGTTGGGGCCTCCACTTTAATCTTATCAAAGTTGCGCGTTGCTTCAGGCAATTCATTAACGCGCTCCTTTACAATTTCAATTTCGGCGTCTTCAATTTTGCCCCCCGGCCGCTGTTGCCCCCACGAAATGCGGGGTGCGGCCACAGCTAGTAATGTGGCCAGAGCTAAGGAATAAGGCGAGCGAAGCGTCATAACAATGAAGTTAGGTTATATACAAGCTATTGTTTAGGAAAGCTTGATTAACCAATTAGTAATCAATTTTTTATTTTACTAACAGAGTTCCTATTCCTCGGCCGGAACGGTCGTGCTAGAGTCAGTGGGCTGTGCTTGTGTAGCCCGCAAAGACTGACGCGCTGCTGCTCGTTGGGCAGCCGGCGAAGATGGTTTGGCAGCGGGCGTCTTGCTTCCTACAGGAGGCGTAGCTGCGGGCGCGGGAGTTGCCCCATCGGCGGGTAAAGCAGCGAGTCGTTGCTTGGCCCCTTCCACGATTTCAGCTACCGGAAACTTATTGTCAATAATAGAATTCAGTGTGGCCCGCGCCTGGAACGTGTCACCCTGCAGAGTGTAGATGTCGGCAATAAGCAGAAAGCCTCGACCCTGCCACTGTGCATACTTAGACGTATTCGTTTTGTAAGCTGCGTCCAACGCCTCGTTGTACTTCTTCTGGTCAAACAGGATTTGAGCGATTAGGTACTGTGCTTCGGCGCCGTTCTCGTCCGTGGCCGTGCTGGCAGCTGTCGTTAGCTCTGGTATAGCTTGGTCTAGGTTGCCGGCTTTATAGCTAGACTTACCCAAGTACAGTAAAGCAGCATTGGTGGCATTGAGCGAGGCGCTACCCAAGGCCCGTAGCTCCTGGGCCACGCGACGGGTGTTCGTGTAGTCGGCACTCTCGTAATAGCTTAACATTAATCCGATGCCCGCATTCGCCACGTCGCGCTTGTTCTGCGATACTTCCCGCAGGCGAGTGTAGTACTTAATGGCCTCCGAGTAGTTTTTGTTGGCAAATTCAATATCGGCTACCCGGCCCACGGCGCGGTTCACAAACTCGCTTTTGCCTTCCGTAACTACGCTCTTCAAGCCAGCCAAGCCCTCTGTCTGCTTGCCGGTTTTTAGGTACGAATCACTCAAAAAATAACGCCCATCGGCTGCCAGGGCAGTGTTAGGATATTGCTGCAAATAAGCTTCGAGCCGCGGAATGGCTTGGGCATACTTCTCAGCCACATACAATGATTTAGCGGCTTCAAACTCTACGCTTTCGGTAGCTCCGCTTTGTGGGTTTTGCTGCTTGTACTGACCCAAGGCCTGGTCGAATTCCTCCGTCCGACCCATCGCTGCCAAGCTCTCCTGCAATCCCGATAGCGCGCTGGTAGCCGACTTGGTACGCGGATAGCGCTCCAGTACCTGCCGAAAGTCAGCTACGGCTTTATCGTGCTGGTTGAGGTTTGCATACGCTACGCCTCGTTTTTGCAAGGCCTGTGGAATTAAAGCGCTATTGGGCCGGGCCCGAATTAAACGTGAAAACCCATCGACGGCGGGCTGAAAGTTGCCAGCCTCAAACTCAAATTGGGCTTGCTGAAACACCGCATTATCAGCGTAGCGCGACTGGGGGGCAGTTTTGAGCAGCGTATTCAGCGTATTCGTTGCTTCGGCCTGGCGCCCCAGCAGCCCTAGGGTTACGCTTTTTTGGTAATACGCATAGTCCTTATCCGGCGCATTGGAAGCTATGACTTTGTCGTAGCCAGATAAGGCCTGCTTGTAGTCCTTGGCCACATAATAAGTATCGGCCAGGCGTAGCGTTACGTCGTAATAGTTGGGGTCGTTGGAGGGTTGGCGCGTTTCAGAATCCTTCAAATAAGCCTGAAACTGGGGCCGAGCCCGGTCATATTGTTTGGTGTTATAATAAGCATAGCCAAGGCCGTAACGCGCTTTCTGATCGAAGTCCGTTTCGGCGGCGCTGCCTGAGCGGGCTGTGCGCGCGGCGGCGGTATAGCTCTGAATAGCTTCGGGGTACTTTTGACCAATACTATAAATCTCGCCGCGCAGTACCTGAGCCGCGGCGCGCAGGGCATCGTCCTGCGGATACTTAAGCGACTTTTCCAATAAGGGCAGCGCCTCGTTGAACTTGCTGTTGTTGTAGAGCGTAGCGGCCTGCAGATACGTTACGCGCTGATACGTAGCGTTCAGGCGGCTGCTCCTATTGTCCAGGCCTTCTAGGTAGCTGACAGCCTGAGCGTAGTCAGACGAGTTCAAGAAGCTCTCGCTCAGAATATCATCAGCGGCTGACGCGTTTTTGGAGCGCGGATATTTCTTGTTAAAGTCTTTCAGCGCCGCAATGACTTCTGGGGCGTTGCCCAGCTCATAGTTGACCTGTGCGTATTTAATCGTCGCGTTTTCGGTGATATTAGCATCAAATGTGGCCTTACGGGCTGCGTCAAAGGCGTTTAAAGCGGGCTGGTTCTGCTTAAGCTGCAAATAGCTCAGCCCCATATGATAAGCTGCATTCTGCCCTAGTGAGTCTTTGCGCGCCGCCACGCCTTTCAAGCTGTTGATAGCGCCCTTAAAGTCGCCCATCTTATAGTTGGCATACCCGATTTTGTACTGCACGGTCGGGTCCATCTTCTTGCGGCCAGCCCCATAGCGGTTAAAGTATTCGGCGGCCTTCGGAAAATCGCTTTTCTGGTAAAATGCATCGCCCACCAACAGCTGAATCTCGTCGGAGCCCTGAGGCGGCGGGGTCTGGGCCAGGGCTTTAGTACCGTAGGCAATCAGGCCATCGAAGTCGCCTTCTTTGTAATAAATCTGGCTCATTACGGCTGGCACCACGAGGCGGTAACCATCGCTCTGCTCAGCTACGCCCAGGTCGCGGCGGGCGCCAGCAAAGTCGCCGGCACGGAAGGCCAGGTAGCCAGCGTAGTAGCTGCTGGCATAGCGATACTCAGAGCTTCCTTGCTTAGTCCGATCAAATAAGAGCCGCGCCTTATCGAATTCCTTCTGAGCAAAGTAGCCATACGCCAGCTTAAACTCCGATTCTTCTCGCTGCTCCAGCGTCAGGTTGTCGGGGCCAACGCGCTGTAGGTACTCAGTAGCTTTGGGGTAGTTCTTCTTGTCGAAATAGAATTTACCCAGCTGAAAAAAAGCTTCGGGTGCCTTTGGGTGCGCCGGATTATTGGCTGCGAAAGCCAGAATTCGGTCTTCCGCATCAGGGTGGAACAGGTATAGCCCTGATACGGCGTAGTAGTATTCCGCGTCGATGGTGCGGTCGCGCAGTTCGCCGGTGCGGCGCTGGGTTACATCGAGGTAGCGCTGAAAGGACTGTTGAGCCGCGCCATATTTACCCCGGTCGAAGAGTTCGAGGCCTTCTTGGAAGTGACGCTCGTCGGCGGCAAAAACCTGGGTTTGCTGAGCTACGGCCGCTAGCGGAGCCGCAGTGCTGAGCGTGGCGGCTAGCGCCAAGCGGGGAAATAACTTCATTGCGGGGCGTTACAAGAAAGGGCGCAAATGGCCCAGGAATGGCCAAAAGTAGCGAAAAAGTGACGGAGGTTGCTCCAAAACTCTCTCGAATACCCTGGCAACGTGCTGGGGGGCTTTTTTGGTATAGGCAGCCTGGCTACAAACTGGTAGCTGTTACCCACAAGTATCCTTTCAATTTGGTTAGCTGGAACACTGCGCTTCCTTGATAAAAAGGCACTTTTAGCTCGCTGGAGGGCATTTTATATCACAAAATGCTGGTATTGGTCTCAACAGCTAGCGAGCGCACCTTTCTAAACCCTAGGGCATTTAGGGTGCTATTCATTTGCTAATGTCCACTTTCATTGCTGCGCCTAGTAAAGAAAGCCCCCTTATACTCTTTCTTTTATAATTAAAAAAGCCTAGCAGGGAAGGCTGACATAAAACCGCTCTTACCAGCGCAAACTACATTTAGGTCGCAGCCAGTTGCCGCCCAAAATGCTGCCTTAGTAGTCCGTTGACCTTATCTACCGTTAAGGGTTTGCTCAGAAATCCGGCTACGTTTAGTTGCTGCCCCCGCTCCACGTCCTGCGGATGCAGGGAGGTAGTGAGCATGATAATAACTATAGCTTCCTTCTGTTCTAATGGCAGTTGCTGATAAGCGTGCAAGAATTCAAACCCATTCATCACCGGCATATTTACATCCAGCAAAATCAGGGCAGGACAGGCTGCATCTGGGCAATGTTCTTCCAAAAGGGCAAAAGCCTCCTGCCCATTCAGCGCTACCAGCAGTTGATCCGCAACAGCAAGATTCTCCAGTAGTCTCTGATTAAGAAAGTTGTTTACGGGGTCGTCGTCCACTAAGAGGATGCACGGCAGTTTGTCCACGGAATTCTCAACTTGTGGGTTTCGGAAAAAATACGCTTTTCCTTAAAAATATAAATCTGGGGGGCAAAGCTAAGACTTAAACTGAAACCGGATAGTATACACGCATCAGCGCACAATTGATTTTATAGGATTAGCAAGCGGTTCCGCTAACCAACTACTGCGCTTAGTGGCACAGGATGCAGAATAAGGAAAATCAGTTCGCGCAGAATTTCTCCTTCTGTCACGGAGCCTGACTCAATGCCTTTGCTTTGGGCATCGGCGCGGCGCAGCAAGTGAATTATGTCGCGGGTCCGCTGAAAGCTGTAGTTGCGCATGGCCAATTGCGCATCCTTTTGCTGAAAGCTGTTCACCATTCCCAGCTTTTTAAAATCGGCGTCGGAGGGGTTACCGATCTGATGCAGCACGAGCAGCTTGGTAAAAAATCCGAACAGCAGCGTAAGGTTTGGAATAATAGGATTGGCTTTTGGATTCGCCTCGAAGTAATGCAGAATGCGATTAGCCTTCAGCACATCGCGTTGCACTAGGGCCCGCTGCAATTCAAAGATGTTGTAGTCTTTACTAATACCTACTAGGCGCTGCACCAAGTCCTCATCGATAGCCTGGCCGGGCTTGACGTTTAGCAAGAGTTTATCTATCTCATTCGTCAGCCGTCCTAGGTCGGGCCCGATATATTCGCTGAGCATAGCCACGGCCTGGGGGGCAATTTGCTGCTGCTTGCTGCGCACGTAGCCTGTTAACCACGGCGCCACTTGGTTGTCGTAGAGCTTTTTGCTGGTGAGCATGGCCGCGTGCTTGGTCATGGCTTTGGCCAGGGCCTTACGGCCATCTAGGGTTTTGTGCTTGTAACAGAATACGAGCACTGTACTAGCCAGCGGGTTTTTCAAGTAGGCTTCAAAGAATGGATAGCTACTATCCCGCTCTAGATCGGCCACAGCCTGCGCTTCCTTTACGATAACAACCGAACGCTCAGCCATCATCGGAAACCGCCGCGCTTGCCCCAGTATTGTTGCCACGTCTACATCCTTGCCGTACAGCACTACCTGATTGAAGCCGCGCTCATGCTCGGGCATCACGTTTTTCTCAATCAGGTCAGCAATCAGATCTATATAATACGGCTCCTCCCCTTGCAGGAAATACACGGGCGCAAACTGTCGCTGCTGGAACTGCTTCAGAATCTCGTCGGGGCTGAAGTTGGGCACGGAAAGGTGAAGTAGTGAAAGGTGGATTTGTGAAAGCAAAGGTAAGGCACACTTCCTACCTTTGTCTTCCCGACTTCAGCACTTCACCTTTCATCACTTCACGTTTGAACCTTCTCGACGAACTCCGCTGGCGCGGAATGCTCCACGATACCATGCCCGGTACGGCGGAGCACCTAGCCGAACACAAACCCATCAGCGGCTATATTGGCTTCGACCCGACAGCGGCTTCCCTGCATATTGGCAACCTGGCCACTATTATGTTGCTTGTGCACTTGCAGCGGGCTGGCCACCGGCCCGTAGCCCTTGTGGGCGGAGCTACTGGCATGATTGGCGACCCTTCTATGAAATCATCGGAGCGCAACCTCCTAGATGAGGACACCCTGCGCGTTAATCAAGCCGGAATTCGGGCTCAGCTAGAGAAGTTTCTGGAGTTTAACGACAGCCCCACCGGAGCTGTGTTGGTCAATAACTACGACTGGTTTAAGGAGATTGGCTTCCTACAGTTCCTTCGCGATGTAGGCAAGCACATCACAGTGAACTATATGATGGCTAAAGACTCGGTAAAGCGGCGCTTGGGCACCCCGGAGGCCGAAGGCGAGCAACGCGCCGATGGCCTCTCCTACACTGAGTTCACCTACCAACTTCTTCAGGGTTACGACTTCCGTCACCTGTTCCAAACCCTAAACTGTACCCTACAAATGGGCGGTTCCGACCAGTGGGGCAACATCACCACTGGCACCGAGCTTGTCCGACGCCTGGATGGCGGTAAGGCCTTTGCCCTCACCTGCCCGCTGGTCACGAAGGCCGACGGCACCAAGTTCGGTAAGTCGGAAAGCGGCAATGTGTGGCTTTCGCCCGAGATGACCTCGCCCTACCAATTCTATCAGTTCTGGCTCAATGCCGCCGATGCCGACGCCAGCCGCTTAATTCGTGTGTTCACCTTACTCAGCGAGGCCGAAATTCTGGACTTAGAAGCCCAACACGCCCCCGCCCCCCACCAGCGCATTCTACAGAAAGCTTTGGCCAAAGACGTCACCACCCGCGTCCACTCCGCCGAGGCCTACGAAGCCGCCGTAGCCGCCTCCGAAATCCTTTTCGGCAAAGGCGACCTGGAGGATTTGCAGCGCCTCGACGAGGCTACTCTGCTCGACGTATTTGCAGGCGTCCCGCGTATTGAGGTGCCGCGCACGGAAGCCAGCAGCCTGCTGGTAGCTGATTTGCTTAGCGAAGCCACCCAATACCAGATTTTCCCCTCCAAGAGTGAGGTTAAGAAAATGATTCAGGGTGGCGGCGTGAGCCTCAACCGGCAGAAGGTAGCCGCTGCCGATCAGGCAGTAGCAGAATTGCCTTTGCTTCAGGATAAGTATCTAGTAGCTCAGAAAGGCAAGAAGAACTACTTCTTAATTTCTTTAGTGTAGACACGAAACCTACCCCAATAAAAAAGGGACTCCACCGTAGTGAGGTCCCTTTTTTGTTTCTTGCCCTTTAAGGGGGCAAATGAAACTTACTTCTTCTTGGCAGGTGCAGCCTTCTTAGCAGCTGGAGCAGCAGCCTTCTTAGCAGCTGGAGCAGCAGGGGCTTCGCCGCTGCTATTCTTCATGTTCTGCACTTCGGTGCGGATCTCTTGGGCCATGTTTTTCAACTCTTGCATTCCCTTGCGCACGCGAGTACCGGCGGCCGAGTTTTGCTTGTCGTAAAACTTATCGAAGTCACCTTCCAGCGACATCACTAGGTCCTTGAGCTTGCTAAAATTGTTCATTGGGAAAGGGTTTATGGGGGAAGAAAGAATTGTGTTGACTGGCTCTAATATACAGGGATTTCAAATACAAGCAATATTTCTATTTTTTTTCTAAAACGCCCCCCAGCGCCCACTAGGCCTATTTTTACCCTTAACTTACCACATTACAGCTTCATACAACAAGCCATCAACAAAGAAATAGTACAAAAAATAACGCCGACAGCCCATTAGGCTGTCGGCGTTTCTCATTCAGCGCATTGCTAAACTTACTAGGCTTGCACCGATACTGTATTTTTTGAATAAAGTCCTTTATCCAGCTTTGCAGCTACTGCTTCGAAGGCCGTAATGGTCAAACGGACATCCTCGAGGGTATGCACTGCCGTGGGGATAAGGCGAAGCATAATAACCCCCTTAGGCACCACTGGATAAACCACTATTGAGCAGAAAATACCGTGATTCTCGCGTAAATCGAAGGTTATTTGAGTTGCGTCGGGTATTTCACCGCTCAGGAAAACCGGCGTTACTGGCGACTCTGTAGTACCGATATTGAAACCCTTATCGCGCAATCCGCTCTGTAGTGCCCGTACTACGGTCCACAGGTTGTCTTTTAGTTCTGGTTGCGTGCGGAGGAGCTCCAAACGCTTCAGTGCACCTACTACAAGGGGCATAGGGAGCGATTTGGCGAATATTTGGCTACGCATATTGTATCGCAAATATTCAATTACGCTCTCAGGGCCCGCTACGAAGGCTCCGATGCTTGCCATGCTCTTCGCAAACGTTGAAAAATAAAGATCGATGCCGTCCTGAGCACCCTGTTCTTCGCCTGCTCCAGCTCCTGTAGCGCCCATTGTGCCGAAGCCATGCGCGTCATCAACAAGCAGTCGGAACTGATATTTTTCCTTCAAAGCAACCACCTCACGCAGCTTGCCCATATTGCCCGACATCCCGAAAACTCCCTCCGTGATTACTAGGATACCGCCGCCGGTTTCGGCAGTCATTCGGGTCGCGCGTTGCAGTTGCTTATCCAAGCTTTCCATATCGTTGTGCGGATACACAAAGCGCTTACCCTGGTGCAGGCGTACGCCATCGATGATGCAGGCATGCGACTCAGCATCGTACACAATCACATCGTGGCGATTTACGAGTGCATCAATAATAGATACGATGCCCTGGTAGCCAAAATTGAGCAGTAGTGCGTCGGGCTTCGATACGAAGTCAGCCAATTCAGCTTCCAACTGCTCGTGCAGATTGGTGTTGCCACTCATAATACGAGCTCCCATGGGCGTGCCCATGCCCCACTCGGCGGCCGACTCAGCATCGGCGCGGCGCACCTCAGGGTGATTGGCCAGGCCTAGGTAATTATTGAGGCTCCAGGTGAGCACTTCCTTGCCGCGGAAAATCATGCGGGGCTTAATTTCGCCCTCTAGCTTGGGAAAAGTGAAGTAGCCATGCGCGTAATGCGAGTGGCTGCCCAATGGGCCGCGGTTGGAAGCAATCTTCTCGAAAAGATCCACGGAGGAATAAATTAAATGTGAAATGAAAACGGTGGGTACGCTAGGCACAACCGCCGTGCATGTGCAAAGTTATGGCAAATCACCTAGGGAACCGCCTTGTGTCTGGCTTTCTACTTGGCTGAGAAGCGCTAAAAATGCCCCCCAGCGCTTCTTCGGGCAGGCAGAATGGTGTTTCTTTGGGCTAAGTTAGTTAAGTGACGCGCGTTGTTTGTAACCAGTATAGCACAAAAAATTGACTTTATAGGCTTCAGCTGCCCTACAACGCCCTAACCGCAGCCTAAATTTCCCAACCCACCTCCATGAAGCAAATAAAAAAATTGCTTGTCGCCAATCGGGGCGAAATCGCCCTACGCGTTTTACGTTCAGCCCGCGAAATGGGCCTTCAAACTGTAGCAGTCTACAGCGAGGCTGACCGCCATGCCCTGCACGTGCGCTACGCCGATGAGGCGGTATGCCTAGGCGGCCCTCAATCCAGCGAGAGCTACCTGCGCGGCGACAAGATTCTGGAGGTGTGCCGCCAGCTAGGTGTCGATGCTATTCACCCCGGCTACGGGTTTTTGAGCGAGAATGCCACCTTCGCCAGGATGGTGAAAGACGCTGGACTCATTTTCGTTGGTCCCTCGCCCGAGGCTATGGAGCTCATGGGATCTAAGCTAGCCGCTAAAGCTGCCGTGGCTAACTTCAATATCCCGATGGTGCCCGGCACCGAGGAGGCCATTACTGACGTGGAAGCGGCCAAAGCAGTGGCCCGCCAAGTTGGCTTCCCCATTCTGATTAAGGCCTCGGCAGGTGGCGGTGGCAAAGGCATGCGCATCGTGAATGCCGAAGGAGAGTTTGAGGAGCAAATGCAGTTGGCTGTGTCGGAAGCTACCAGCGCCTTCGGCGACGGGGCTGTCTTTATTGAGAAGTATATCGGCTCGCCTCGCCACATTGAGATTCAGGTGCTGGGCGATGAGCACGGCAACATTGTGCATCTGTTTGAGCGTGAATGCAGCATTCAGCGCCGCCATCAGAAGGTAATTGAGGAAGCACCATCATCCGTACTCACACCCGAGCTACGCGACCGTATGGGCCGCGCCGCCGTTGATGTGGCGCGCGCCTGCGACTACACGGGGGCTGGTACAGTCGAGTTTTTGCTCGATGAAAATTACAACTTCTACTTTCTGGAGATGAATACGCGCCTTCAGGTAGAACACCCCGTAACAGAACAAATCACGGGACTAGATCTTGTAAAAGAACAGATTCGGGTGGCTCAGGGTGAGCCCCTGCCCTTCCAGCAATCTGATCTTACTATCACCGGCCACGCTCTGGAGTTGCGCGTTTACGCCGAAGACCCCGCTAATAACTTCCTACCCGATATCGGTACGCTCACCACCTACGTGCGCCCCCAAGGTCCAGGTGTCCGCGTTGATGATGGCTTCGAACAAGGTATGGACATCCCGATTTATTACGACCCAATGATTGCCAAGCTCGTCACCTTTGGTAAAGACCGCGCTGAAGCCATTGCCCGCATGTTGCGTGCCATCGACGAGTATCAGATTACCGGCATCCAGACCACCTTGCCCTTCGGTCGCTACGTGCTTCAGCACCCGGCTTTCGTGGGGGGCAATTTTGACACAAACTTCATCCGCGACCATTTCACGCCCGCTGATTTGGCCCCCAGCACCGACGACGAAGCAGAAATCAATAAGCTAGCGGCCGTGCTCGCAGCCAAACTCCTCACGGAGAAAAAACCAAAAGTGGCCACTGTCACTGAAACCGCATCAGCTACTGGCTCAGCGTGGAAGCGTAACCGGTTGGGCACTCGATAGAATATGATGCCTTCATATACGCAAAAAGCCTGGCCAACTTGGTCAGGCTTTTTGTTTTAAATACAGGATGAATCAGTAGCTGAAAGTCGTTTGACTAAATCAAATCCGTTAACTGCTGCACGCCCAGCGTCCGCTCACGGGTAAAGCCTTCGCCAAACTCGACTCCTATCAAATGCCCGAACTCCCGGGCGCGGGCCTCCATAAACTTAGAGAAAGCGAGGGTAGATAAATAAGTAACTGGTTCGGTGCTGGCTTCATCAAAAAACTGGCTTTTGAAGGCCCGAATAGCTTCCCATTTCTTTTCCCAAAACTCAGAGATGTCAACTACAAAATCGGGGGCAATTTGCCGATCTTGGATGAAGTGATACACTAGGCGAGGGCGCCAGGCAGCTTGAGGCTGGCCATGCTCGTCTAGTGTTTCAATCATCTTCAGCCCCGAAAGAAAGCAAGATTCGGAACCGAGCTGCGAGCCCCGACCGTGGTCGGGGTGGCGGTCGTGGATGGCATTGAGCAGCACAATATCCGGCTGGTAGCGGCGCACGGCGGCAATGATAGGCAGCTGGTGCTCGCGGTCATTTTGGAAGAAGCCATCAGCTAAGCCCAGGTTTTCGCGGACGTGCAGGCCCAGCACTTTGGAGGCCGCTTCCGCTTCTGCCGCTCGTATTTCGGGTGTGCCGCGCGTGCCCAGTTCTCCGCGCGTCAGGTCAACGATGCCAACTTTTTTGCCCGCTGCCACCGCCGCTAGCAGCGTGCCAGCGCAGGACATTTCGGCATCGTCGGGGTGGGCGGCAATGGCTAGTATATCTAATTTCATTCAGTTGGGTGGTTGAAACGTAAATGGCTTACTCGGTACCTGCTTTGTTGTCTGCTGAATTATCAGAACAACAAAGCAGGTACCGAGTAAGCCATTTGAAGCATTAGTAAGAAGCGCTTTACTTTATACGAAGTGTCCGGCCAATTCGTAGCGTAGCAGTGCCACCGTTGAGCCGTTTAATCTGACTTACGGACACCCCATATTTTTGTGCGATTTCAGACAGGGTATCCCCACTTCGAATTTTGTGATTCACGATGCGCCGGGCCGCCGTAGGTTTGCTGCTATTACTACTAGAAGACGAACGGCTCTGCAACGCCCGGCTGTAGTAGTTAAACAGCGCCGAGGTGATCTGAAAGTTGTCCTGCCGGAGCTTATAATCGGGGAAGTCATACATCCGATCAGGATCAATGGGGTTACCCTCGTAGCGTACTTCAAAGTGTAGGTGTGAGCCTGTACTGCGCCCCGTGCTTCCGCCTAAACCAATCACTTCTCCAGCTTTCACAAACGTGCCAGTCGTTACCAAAGCTTTGCTTAAGTGACCATACAGGGTCTCTACGCCATTATAATGGCGTACAAGCAGGTAGTTGCCATAGCCGCTGCCATCCCACTTAGAGATACGAATTACCCCATCAAACGCAGCACGTACTGTGTCGCCGGTTTCTAGGTCCAAGTCAACGCCATAGTGCCAACGACTACCCCTGAAACCGAAATCGGAAGTGGTAGGAGTCGTCTCTAGAGGCATTTTACCATAACGCTTCCGGGGTGGATCTACCAGTTTGAGTGTCAACGTGTCTCTGATCCGGCGGCCATCTACCCGGTAGGGATTAATGTTGCGCGTATCCCAGATAGCATAGTAGCCGGCTACTTTCACCCAGGAACTATCAATGCGTACTTCCTCCGACATCTCCACGATGTGCTGCTCGCCTTGATTAAGGGAGCTGGTATCCTCGCTTACAATGGACAGCTTGCGGGCCGGATTGAAAAAGATAGATTTTGCCGCTTCCGAATTGTCGTCGGGCAGATCTTCGGTTTTAATTAAGATGGTGGTGTCAGGCCGCACGTAGCGGATTGTGGGCGACTTAGCGCGGAAGAAATCTTTCCGTTGGCCCGCAGCGCCCGCTTTGGCCTTCGGCTCAGGGGCCTTTCGACGCTGAGCCTGAGCAGAGTTGGGCCACACTAATAGCAACCCAATCATTAACAGAGACAGCAGCCCGTATTTCAAAAAATTCAACAAAAGCTAGAGACGTTGAGACGTTCTTTGCCCCTGGGGGGCAATTTTAAGACGGCAAGGTAAGCAACCAAACGTGAAAGGTCGAGTTGCTAGTGTGCAGTTAATGGCAAGACTAATGCTCCAAACAGAAAGTGATATTGTTTGTGCACGGGCTAACGCTACGACAAAAATAAGCTCAACTAGCTAAAGCTAGCTAGTTGAGCTTACTATCAGAGGGCGTCTGCTTGTTTGATTAAACTTCTAGTGCTCTCCTAAAGCAGCCAAATACCGTTCAGCATCTAGGGCAGCCATGCAGCCAGTACCAGCGGCTGTTACAGCCTGACGGTACGTATAGTCCTGCACGTCGCCGCAGGCGAAAACGCCGTCAACATTGGTTTTGGAAGAGCCAGGGATAGTTTTCAGATAGCCTTGCTCGTCGTGGTGCAGATAAGGCTGGAAAATCTTGGAGTTGGGCTCATGTCCAATTGCCACGAAAAAGCCATCTACCGGAATTTCGCGGGTTTCGAGTGTTAGGGTGTTTTTTACACGTACGGCTTCCACAGCGTGCTCGCCTAAGATCTCGTCCGTTACGGTGTTCCAGAGCACTTCTATCTTAGGGTTATCAATTACTCGCTTCTGCATGATTTTTGAAGCGCGCATCTCTCCTTTTCGCACAATCATGTACACTTTCGAGCACAGATTAGCCAAGTAAGTAGCTTCCTCAGCCGCTGTGTCGCCTGCTCCTACGATGGCTACTTCTTTACCGCGATAAAAGAACCCGTCACAAACAGCACAAGCCGATACACCTGAACCATTCAACCGGGCCTCCGACTCCAACCCTAGCCACTTAGCCGAAGCCCCGGTGGCAATGATTACAGTATCCGCAGTGATGGTTTTGTGCTCGTCGATGGTTACTTGATGTGGATGTCCCGAAAAGTCGACTGCTGTAGCCAGGCCATACCGAATATCCGTCCCAAACCGCTCGGCTTGATTCTTCAAATCTTCCATCATGGCCGGTCCCATTACCCCATCAGGGTAGCCAGGGAAGTTCTCGACATCATTCGTAATGGTGAGCTGACCACCGGGCTGTAGACCCTGATACATTACGGGTTGCATGTTTGCGCGGGCAGCATAAATAGCTGCTGTATAGCCGGCTGGCCCCGAGCCAATAATCAAACACTTTATGTGTTCCGAGTTGGTATTTTCCATTGCTGGTTAAAAGCAGAAAAGCAAGTAAAGTAGATGAGGCGCTGACTTTAGCTTTGCGTCCTCATGGCAAAGTAACAACAGAATAAAATGCCCCCCAGGTCCATTTTACCGGTTAGGAGACTTAAATCTTAAGCTGTGTGTAACAAAAAACCCCAACGAATAGGCTGGGGTTTTTGAATCTGGGGGGCAAATTTTATCCCAAGTAAGGCTTCAACGCTTTAGAGCGCGAAGTATGACGCAAGCGGCGAATTGCTTTCTCCTTGATCTGGCGGACCCGCTCCCGAGTAAGGCTGAACTTTTCTCCTATTTCTTCAAGCGTGAGGGAGTGCTCTCCGTTCAAGCCAAAATAAAGGGTGATTACGTCCGCCTCACGCTTGGTTAGCGTGGAGAGGGCGCGCTGCACTTCCTTGCGCAGCGAGTCGTTCATAAGGCCCGTATCAGGCGATTCCTCGTCCTCGTTTTCGAGCACGTCGAGCAGGCGGTTTTCTTCACCTTGCACAAACGGCGCATCAACGGACACGTGGCGGCCCGAAATCTTGAGCGTATCAACTACCTCAGAGGTAGTCAGTTCCAATACTTCGGCAATTTCTTCGGGCGAAGGCTCGCGCTCAAATTTTTGCTCTAGTTCAGAGAAGGATTTCGAAATCTTGTTTAGGGAACCAACCCGGTTCAGCGGCAGACGCACAATGCGCGACTGCTCAGCCAAGGCTTGTAGAATGGACTGACGAATCCACCAAACGGCATAAGAAATAAACTTAAAGCCGCGGGTTTCATCAAAACGCTTAGCTGCCTTGATCAAACCAAGGTTACCCTCGTTGATCAAGTCGCCGAGCGACAAACCTTGGTTCTGGTACTGCTTGGCTACTGATACCACGAAGCGCAGGTTAGCTTTGGTAAGCTTTTCCAGTGCCTGTTGGTCGCCTTCCCTAATCCGCTGCGCCAGCGTTACCTCCTCGTCGGGGGTGAGCAAATCCACTTTGCCAATCTCCTGGAGGTATTTATCCAGCGACTGGCTTTCGCGGTTGGTGATTTGCTTGCTGATTTTAAGCTGTCTCATTGCGGGCGCGAAAGAGTTGTATTATAATAATTTTTGAACATTACTGATACCTTTTACGGCTACCGGTCAGTTTAGGGCAACATGACGGTAGCCGCGAAAGTTCGACGGATTAAGCTTGAGCTTCACCGTTGTCGGCCGCCGTACGTTCGGGGCGGGGCAATAAAACTTTGCGGGAGAGACGATACTTACCGGTTTTCTTATCGATATCGAGCAGCTTTACGTCAATTTCTTGACCAACTTCTAGTACACCTTCCAAACTATTCAGGCGCTCATGCCCTACTTCCGAAATGTGGAGTAGGCCATCTTTGCCAGGCATAATCTCTACGAAAGCACCGTAAGGTTGGATACTGCGAACTTTGCCTTTATAGGTTTCGCCTACCTCTGGCTGAGCTGCAATAGCGCGGATGCGGCTGATAGCAGCTTCCATGTCCTCTTGGTTGGAAGCATAGATGCTTACGTGACCTTTCTCGTCTTTCTCTTCGATAATTACCGTAGCGTTGGTGTCTTTCTGGATCTGCTGAATGACTTTGCCGCCAGGTCCGATAATAGCACCAATGAATTCTTTCTCGATCAGCATTTTGTGCGAGCGGGGCGTGTGCGGCTTCATGTCGGACGCTGGTTGGCTGATGGTCTTCGCCATTTCGGCCAGAATGTGCAGACGACCTTCGCGAGCCTGGTGCAAAGCAGCAGTTAGGATTTCGCTGCTCAACCCTTGGATTTTGATATCCATCTGGCAAGCCACAATACCCTTCTCCGTGCCGGTCACCTTGAAGTCCATATCACCCAAGTGGTCCTCGTCACCGAGAATATCGGACAATACAGCATATTCGCCGGTTTCCTTGTCTTGAACAAGGCCCATAGCAATGCCCGATACAGCGGCGCGAACTTTAACACCCGCGTCCATCAATGCTAGTGAACCAGCACACACCGTAGCCATTGATGAAGAGCCATTCGACTCCAGGATATCCGACACGATACGGATAGTGTAGGGATTCTCATCTTCACCTGGCAATACACGCTTTAAAGAACGCATAGCCAAGTTACCGTGACCGATTTCGCGACGACCAGGGCCGCGGTTAGGCTTTACTTCACCAGTTGAAAAAGCTGGGAAGTTGTAGTGTAGCATGAACTTGCTGTAGCCCGAAAGCATAGCCGAGTCAATGATCTGCTCATCAAGCTTGGTACCTAGGGTTACCGTAGTCAATGACTGCGTTTCGCCGCGCGTGAACAGAGCCGAACCATGAGCACCGGGCAGGTAATTAATTTCGCTCCAGATGGGGCGAATTTCCGTGAGCTTACGACCATCCAAGCGCGTGCGCTCTTTGATCATCATGTCGCGGATAGCTTTCTTCTCAGCTGAGGCATGGTAGCGGCCGAACATTTTCATGTTCAACTCGGGCTGCTCGAGCAACAGTGTTTCTAGCAATTCCTTTTTAATGGCACCAAAGCCTTCCTTGCGGCCTTGCTTGCTGGTATTGCCCGAATAAGCGATAGTATAAGCTTTCTGATACACAGCATCCGTAATGCGTTGCTTCAGTTCGGCATCTTCCTCGTACTTTGGATAATCGCGCTTAACAGCGGCTTTTTCAACCACGGCGCCAAGCTCCATTTGCACGCGCACTTGCTCTTTAATGGCTTCGTGAGCGTAGGCAATGGCTTGCACCATTTCTTCTTCGCTTACTTCATTCATCTCACCTTCCACCATAGCCACTGAATCTGCAGTGGCACCAACGATAAGGTCGATGTCGGCGCGGGCAATGTCAGCGGTTTTAGGGTTGATTTGCAGCTTGCCATCAATGCGCGCTACCCGAACCTCCGAGATAGGACCAGCAAACGGAATGTCCGAAACGGACAAGGCAGCTGAGGCAGCCAAAGCGGCCAGCGCATCGGGTTGTACATCTTTGTCGGCCGAGATCAGCGAAATCATCACTTGTACTTCGTAGTGATAATCCTTGGGGAACATGGGACGCAGGATGCGGTCAACAAGACGGCTTACGAGGATCTCGTAATCCGACAGGCGACCTTCACGGCGTTGGAACGAACCGGGAATCTTACCGGCCGAGCCAAATTTCTCCTGATAATCAACAGACAACGGCAGGAAGTCAACGCCTTCGCGCTGGCTTGGCTGCGATACTACTGTAGCCAGCAGCATAGCGTCGCCGAGGCGTACCACTACCGCCCCATCGGCGAATTTGGCCAGCTTGCCAGTTTCTAGGGTTATCTGCCGACCGTCGGGCAGCGTAATACTTTTGGTAATAGCGTGGTAATTAGGCATCAGAAAGATTGCTTGGAAAAGCGACAGCGGGCGAGCAGCCAAAAAAACAATGCCGGCAGTCGGCACTATTTTACTCTAAAATCGTCTGGGAGGCAATTTGTAAGCTAAACAGCCAATCCCAACTAAAAAGTGACCAAACAGGCCAAAAAAAGAGCAGGGAACCCTCTTCAGAGGGCTCCCTGCTCCTGCGGGCGGGGTTACTTGCGGATACCCAGCTCCTTAATGATTGCGCGGTAGCGATTTATCTCGCGGTGCTGCAGATAATCGAGCAGACGACGACGCTTACCTACAAGTTTGAGCAGGCCCAAACGGGTAGAGAAATCCTTCTTGTTCACCTTCAAGTGCTCTGTCAGGTGCGTGATGCGGTGCGTGAACAGCGCGATTTGAGATTCGGCCGAACCGGTATCGGTGGCGGACTTAGAGAGGCTATTTTCAGCGAAAATAGCTTGTTTTGCTTCGGTAGTGAGTTTCATCGGCAGATAGGAATTACCCGTCTGGAATTAAAATATGAGAAAAAAAGGCCACCCCGCATTTCGAGGTGGCCGCAAAGGTAAGGGTTTTTATTGCTCGTTGTTCGTTTTTAGCGGTTTGTTTTCGTCGTAGTTAGCCTATGACAGCCTTTTTGCGCAACCTGCTTATACACTCTAAAAAAACCAAAACGCATAAATAAAAGCTTAGGCTGCCCGCCGATATCCGCGAAACGGCCAGCGAATCTTAGCGGGCAGGCGGCGCCAGAAGTCAACCTCCAGGACACCCGAGTCGCGGCGGGCCTGATATAAAAAGAAAAGCCCAACGGGGAGTAGCAAAGCATCGGCAATCCACATACCAAGCCCTACCGGTAGCACACCCTCGCGGCCATACTTCTCCCCCATTATGGAGGCTACATAGTAGATTATAAAGAACAGGATTGAAATGAGGACAGGCACTCCCAAGCCGCCTTTCTTAATAATAGCTCCAAGTGGTGCTCCTATCAAAAACATGATCAGTACGGCGGCTGACTGGGTGTATTTGCGGTAGATTTCAATGCGGTAGTTGCCCGTCTCACGTGCCAGGGTAGATAGCCGTTCCACCGAGCTGCTTAAGTAGCCGCGCAGGTTACGGGCCCGATTGGTGGCCTGCTGCACCTGGCCCAAGGTAAGGGGGGGCAATTTTGTTGGCGGCACCTGCCAGCTGGCCACTTTCATGTTAGCGGCTCGCCCGGTGGTGTCGAGGCGCATATGCACATAGTAAGGATTTAGCATGCGTACCTGCTGCTGACGCTCAGTACCCAGCCGCCGGTGAAGTGAGTCGGTGTACTGATGCAAGCGGGGCAGGTTCATCATCATCTTATTCTCCGTGAACAGTTCCTGCTGGGTCCGATTCAGGTCGAATGATGCCAGGGAGAAGGTAATCAGGTTGCGCGAAAATGCTTGGCGTACGAAGCTGGCCCCGGCCCGGTCGCGGGCATCAGGCTGCTCCACATAGGTTACTCCATTGAATAGCTCAAGTCCCAAATATTGACCTCCAAACCGCATAAACATGCGCCCTGAGTCGGCCAGAATAACCGTCGAGTTGCCTTGGGTGCCCGTGTGGTCATAAATCATCACTCCCTTCAGCAGGTCGCCATTCTCACCAGCCTTCTCGTTTACCTTGATTGTGTAGCCGGGAATGCCATTGTAAAAAATGCCCTCCCTAATATCGAGCGATAGTTTTTGCTGGCGCACGTCCCATAGCAAGCTATAAGCGTTCAAATTGGCTTTGGGTACAATCGTATTGTTAAACCAGAAAGCGCCCACGGCTAGGAATGCACTTACCAACATCACGGGCATCAAAATCCGCGTGAGCGAAATGCCAGACGTTTTAATGGCAGTCAGTTCCTGATGCTCACCTAGAGTGCCATACGTCATTAGTGAAGACAGCAGCACAGCCAAAGGCAATGCAATAGGCACCATCAGCACACTAAAGAAGAACAGCAATTGTCCTATAACAGCGAAGCCCAGGTCTTTGCCGATGATATCGTCCATGTACTTGAGCATATACTGCGTGAGCAGAATAAACTCAACTACGGCGAAGGTGAGCAAGAAAGGGCCAGCAAAAGCCTTGAGAATTAGCTTATCGAGTTTCTTCATCGTTTGATTGGAGAAGCACCGCTGGGGGGCTTTTCCACTAAAAAAGGAGCAGTAAGTAAACGTAGCAACCGCCCGTTTAGCTTCCGCTCCTTTGTATTTTTTAAGAATAACCCGTCCTATCCCCCGACTTGTTCCCGTAGCTTTATGATCAGGCTATCCCACATTTCCTGCAATTCTTCCTCGTCCGTCTCCTCTGAGTAGTCGAGCACCCGCAAATATACTTCCTGAGTAAGCTGCGATTCTTCAAGGGTGAAATCGAGATAATTTGCGTCCGGGGTCAGGCGCTTGTTCTGATCCAGAAAAACGTAGCGCACCGATCGGTTAGTACGATGCGAACTCATTTCAGCATAATGCGGCTGGTTATCCCAGATAAAATTATAGCGGTGGTCCTCATCGATTCTTACATCCTGACAAAACCATTGGGTTAGTCCCGATGCTGAGGCCAAGTACGGATACAAGATTTTTGGTGAAGCATTGATAGGATATTCTACCGTAAAACGGTGTTTCGAGCGAGTTGCAGAAAGCGGCATAAGGCAGATAAGTAAAAGAGACCGGAATCAAACCTATTCCGAAAGATGATAGGTCGAAGGCAATATACACGGGTTTTTTTTCTGTAAGGATTGCATCGGGTCAAATCTTGTGCCTACCTTTGCGGCACCAAAAACCCGGCGGGGTAGCTCAGTTGGTTAGAGCACAGGATTCATAACCCTGAGGTCACGAGTTCAACTCTCGTCCCCGCTACAAGAAAAGGCCTTCCTACCTCAGGAAGGCCTTTTTCGTTTTGCAACACATTTGTTAGCGTTGACAGCTTCCAGTTGTAAACAGCACGTATAAAATCAAAGTCGATTTTGAAGCGTGTGCAAAATAGAGGCTATTAGCTGAACAATCCATTAAGTTTTCTTCAGTAAAATATCAGTAACCTACCACAAGGTTAACTGACTAGCTCGACTAAGCGACTTTACTATCGACCAAGCTATATCTAATAAGTATTTACAGTCAATCGATTGTGCAGTTCAATTTTCCTTTGAACATTAGCTCCTCAAAGCTTCCTATTATCTCCCTGTACAAGAGATAAATTCACGTTTGGCAAGCGCTGTGTCAACTAGCTATGAGCCCGTTAGTGGCATAGGTAGGCTCTGTTTTGAACTCCCGTTTTACCTCGCTCGATGACCACTACCAGGAAAAATATCTTCGCTGTCAGCTTAATCACGTCGCTATTTTTTCTGTGGGGCTTTGCTCTTCATTTGAATCCAATCTTAATTCCACATTTGAAGAAGGCGTGCCAGCTAACTGATGCTCAATCAGCCCTAATTGATTCGGCTTCCTACATTGCTTACTTCCTGCTGGCGATTCCTGCAGGGCAATTTATGAAGCGGTTCGGCTATAAGGGCGGTATCCTGTTGGGGTTGCTGCTATTCGCTGGGGGGGCATTTTTGTTTTATCCGGCTGCCTCAGCCCGCTCCTATCCCTTTTTTCTGGCAGCGCTTTTCATCATTGCCTGCGGTCTGACATTTTTAGAGACGGCGGCTAATCCTTATATCACCGTTCTCGGCGACCCAGAAAGCGCAACTCAGCGTCTTAATTTTGCCCAGTCGTTTAACGGCCTGGCCGCAACGCTAGCCCCCTTTTTAGGCGGCATATTTATCTTATCTGGTAACACCCTTTCGACGCAGGACGAAGCCAGTATGCCGCGCGAGCAACTCGATAGTTATTTAAGCGCCGAGGCAGCCTCCGTACAGGTGCCTTATCTGCTCATCGGCGGCGTGGTGCTGCTGGTGGCCTTGCTGCTTTACTTCACCCGCCTGCCCGACATTGTGGACGAAGACCGCGGAACCGAAGCCGAGCGGCCCTTGCTGCGCGAGAAAAACCTGCTATTTGGCGTGTTAGCGCAGTTCTTTTATGTGGGGGCGCAAGTTTGCGTGAGTAGCTTCTTTATTCGGTTTGCGCAGCAGGCCGCAGAAATTGGTGAGAAATCGGCGGCCCGTTATCTGTCGGCTGCATTGCTGAGCTTTATGATTGGGCGCTTTATCGGCACCTTTTTGATGCGCTATATCCCGGCCCCGCGTCTACTGGCGTTGTACAGTTTGCTCAACTTCTTACTGGTATTGCTGGCCGTAATCTTACCAGGTATGCTTTCGGTATACGCACTCATGGGGGTCGAATTTTTTATGTCGATTATGTTTCCCACTATTTTCTCACTGAGCATTCGGGGTCTGGGGGGCAAAACTAAAGAAGGCTCCTCCTTGGTCATCATGGCCATTGTTGGAGGTGCAGTATTCCCCGTGCTTATGGGTCGAGTATCAGATATGAGCACAATACAGACAGCTTATTTAGTCCCCGCATTGTGCTTCCTAGTTGTCTTCTTCTTTGCTCTCAAAAATGCTCGTATCAAGCATGTACGCCTAGTTACAGTTCACTAACCTATGTTCGATTTAACGGGAAAACAAGCTATAATTACGGGAGGGGGTAGCGGTATTGGTCAAGCTATTGCGCTGCGGTTTGCCCGGCAGGGTGCCGAAGTACATATTCTCGACCGAGATGGGGAGGCCGGTCAGCAAACTGCCCAGCAAATACAGGCCGACGGCGGGCTTGCCCACTCGTACGGTGCCGATGTAAGTCAACAAGCTCAGGTAGTTAGTCTTTTTCAGCGCATCGGCCGCGTCGATATTCTAGTTAATAACGCCGGTATTGCGCACGTGGGTAACGTGGAAAACACATCCGAAACTGATTTTGACCGGGTTTATCAAGTGAATGTGAAAGGCGCCTATAACTGTCTGTACGCAGCGGTGCCACTGATGAAAGCGCAAAATGGTGGCGCTATCGTGAACATGGCATCCATTGCCGCCCACGTAGGCCTCACCGACCGTTTCGCTTATTCTATGAGCAAGGGGGCCATTTTTGCTATGACGCTTTCCGTAGCTCGCGATTACCTTACCAGCGATATTCGCTGCAATAGTATCTCGCCGGCCCGGGTGCATACGCCCTTTGTCGATGGGTTTATCAAGCAAAACTACGCCGGTCAGGAAGATGAGATATTTACCAAACTCTCCCAAAGTCAGCCTATTGGTCGCATGGGCCAGCCCGCCGAAGTTGCTACCCTCGCCCTATATCTCTGCTCAGACGAAGCCGGCTTTATCACCGGGTGTGACTACCCCATCGATGGCGGATTTATTAAGTTAAACAGCTAACCAACAACCAGTAAAAAGCCCCCCAGCGCTGCTTATGAAACTCATCCGCTACGGTCCCCCCGGCCAAGAAAAACCCGGCGTCATTCTCCACGACCAGAAGGTTGATGTCTCGTCCTTCGGAGAAGATTACAACGAAGCTTTTTTTGCCACCGATGGTCTCCGGCGCTTAGCTGAGTTCGTGCGAACCAATGAAGCCCAGCTGCAACCAATTGGGGATTCCGAGCGGCTCGGGCCTCCCGTGGCCCGCCCCTCCAAGCTGCTGTGTATCGGGTTGAATTATCTCGACCATGCGCGCGAAACCGGCGCCACGCCCCCGCCCGAGCCCGTGCTGTTTATGAAAGCCACTACCTCCTATGGCGGCCCCAATGACGATATTATCATTCCCAAGAACTCCACGAAAACCGATTGGGAAGTAGAACTGGCGGTAGTGATTGGCAAGCGCGCCTCCTACGTGGAAGAGGCCGACGCCGCTGACTACATCGCCGGGTATGCCTTGCATAATGACGTGTCGGAGCGGGAGTTTCAGCTGGAGCGCAGCGGCACCTGGGACAAAGGCAAAGGATGCGACACCTTCGCCCCCGTGGGCCCTTTTTTGGCTACCCCAGATGAAATCGGAGATATAAATAACCTGCGGCTGTGGCTGTCGGTGAATGGAGAAATAATGCAGGACGGAACTACTGCCAACCTCATCTTCAACATACCTTTTCTGATCAGCTACGTCAGTCAGTTTATGACCCTGCTGCCCGGGGATATCATCTCCACGGGCACCCCAGCCGGTGTGGGCTTAGGTTTTACTCCGCCCGTGTACTTACAGCCTGGGGATGTGGTGGAGCTGGGCATCGACGGGTTGGGCACTTCGCGCCAAGTGCTGAGAGCGTATGGCCAGAATTGACGCCCACCAACATTTCTGGCACTTCGACCCCGTGCGTGACGCCTGGATTACGGACGAAATGGGCGTTATTCAGCGCGACTTTTTGCCCCCGGATTTGGCCCCCATCCTGGCCCAGCACGGCTTTGCTGGCTGCGTGGCCGTACAGGCCACGCAGTCGGAGGCCGAGACGGATTTTCTACTGCGTTTACCCGAGGAGTATGCTTTTATCCAAGGCGTTATCGGCTGGGTGGATTTGCGGACTGAAAACGTGGCGGAGCGCTTAGCGCACTACCAGCAGTTTGCCAAACTCAAGGGCTTTCGGCACGTGCTACAAGGGGAGGCCGACCGGGCCCTGATGCTGGGGCCGGAGTTCCAACGCGGCATTGGCGCCCTAAGCCAATACGGTTACACATACGACCTGCTTATACTCTCAGATCAGCTGCCCTACGCAACCGACCTTACTGGCGCTTTCCCCAACCAAGCTTTTGTGCTTGATCATTTAGCCAAGCCACAAATTCGCGAACAGCAACTTACAGGTTGGGAGCGCGACATCAGAGCCTTGGCTGCGCGTGACAATGTCTGGTGCAAGGTTTCCGGCCTGCTTACTGAGGCTGACTGGCAGCGGTGGCAGCCGGCGGATTTTCGACCTTACCTCGATGTAGTCTTTGACGCATTTGGTCCCAAACGGGTACTCTTCGGCTCCGACTGGCCGGTCTGCGAATTAGCCGGTGGTTACGCTCGGACTGTTGGGCTGCTGGAAGACTACTTAGCCGCGTTTTCAGCTACAGAGCAGGCTCAGTTTTGGGGCGATAATGCCGTTTCTTTTTACGCTCTCTAACGCTAGCAAATGGACTTGTTTTTAGCTGATAATATTATCCTTGTTACGGGCGGCGCCAAAGGTATTGGCGCGGGCATCGCTCAAGTGCTGGCAGACGAAGGTGCTATTCCCGTCATAGTAGGGCGTAACGAAGAGGATAACCGCCAAACGGTAGCGGATATTGAGGCAACAGGGGGCAAAGCATGGCAAGTGACAGCCGAATTGACCGACCCAACGGAATGCGAAAAAGCGGTGGAGGTCGTGGTAGCGCACTTCGGCCGGATAGATGCCCTTGTTAATAATGCAGGCGTAAACGATGGCGTAAGTCTGGAAAGCGGCGACTATCAGCGCTTTATGCTCAGCCTCCACCGCAACGTGGTGCATTATTATCTGATGGCTCACCACGCTTTACCTGAGTTGAAAAAGACAAAAGGCGCCATTGTCAACATTACTTCTAAAACGGCCGAAACCGGGCAGGGAAATACGTCGGCCTATGCTGCGGCCAACGGGGGCCGTAATGCCCTGACCCGTGAATGGGCTGTGGAATTGCTCAAATATGGTATTCGCGTCAATGCCGTGGTGGTGGCTGAATGCTGGACGCCACAGTACGAAACCTGGCTACAAACGCTTGCTAACCCTGAGGAAAAGCTGCGCGAAATCACGAGCAAGATTCCGTTGGAAAACCGTATGACCACTGCTGAGGAAATTGCTAACACCACTGCTTTTCTGCTTTCCCGCCGCAGCAGCCACACCACCGGTCAGATTTTGCACGTCGATGGTGGCTATGTGCACCTCGACCGCGCTTTGGCTAATGCCTGATTCCGATTTCTGTTGAACGCTTTAGTTTGCTCAGCGCCCTCTCCATCTTATAAGAACATTTTAAGACCTGTGTAGCAATCTAGGGGGCAAATTTATTTCAATAGCTGGCCACGGAAGAGGTTCGCTAAATGACTATTAAGAGGCACATTAATTCCCATAGTAAGAGCCGTATTTATTAGTAGATTGCCAGCATAGGTCAATATTTCAACGAAGATTAATCCCACTCACGAGAGGTAGCTCTTCGTGCGATGGTGACAATCGTTTCTATGCGCTGCTTTTGGTTGCTCACAGTTTTATGGTTGCTCACTCCCACTGTATGGGCCGCATCCCGGCCTGCCGATACTCCTATTGTAGTAAGCCGTCTGCCGAATGATGGTTTATTATTAACAGAAGGTTGGCGTTACCACACCGGAGATGACCCTGCATGGGCCCAACCCCATTTTGATGACAGCCGCTGGGCTACTCTTGACCCTACAAGGTCGAGGCGCGATTTGCCTCCGCGTCTGCAAACAGGCATCAGCTGGTTGCGCTTGCGCTTGCGCCTAAGCGACAGTTTGCGCCAGCATGCATTAATGCTACAAGCTGGGCAGATGGGGGCCATTGAAATATATGTCAATGGCAGACTTGTGCAGCGCAATGGTAAGTTGCACTTCAATCCCAGACAATCCCGACCCGGGCTTACTAACCCGAGCCCAGTAGAAGTTCCAGTGGCAACCGAATCAGCGGAACAGGTCGTGGCTGTTCGGTTGGCTCCGTGGTCTCCTCCCCTGTCACTCGGGATTCAGGAAGCTCCCATACTGCGTCTACGCCTACGGAGCGTACCACAGGTATTGGCCTGGGCAGAGGTATCAGAAGCCAACCGAACCATATTTTATGTTGTGGGGGGCATTTTTGGCTTACTAATGCTTCTACACTTCTCCTTCTACTACTATAATCCTGCACAGCTAGCTAATCACTACTTCGCGCGCTATGCATTGGCTCTGACCTTGGGTTCTTTGGGGGTTTATTATGGCAGTAAACTGAGTTTGCCGCTGATCTCATCTCTCATTCTGAACTTCATCGTTTTTGCGCTATTCTTTCTGGGTAGTGTCTGGACGGTGCGGGCGCTGTATGCTCTGTTCAACTTTCGCTTGGGCTTGATTTATCGCGGTTTGTGGGTATGCCTGCTTGTCTTGTTGCTGCTTCATTTATTCTATCTATTTAGCTCCATCAGCTTTCTTACCTATTTGGCCTTTGTAGTGCTGGCTACAGCCGAGCAATTGCGCCTTACGGTGCTGGCGTTGCGTCAACGGCAGCGTGGCGCCTGGATTATCGCCACTGGCTTTGCTGTGGGCCTGTTCTTTGCCTTGGTTTTTGTAACCATGATTATTGCGAAAATGGAGTTCTCTACATTGATGGAGAACCTCTTTTTCCCCTTAATCTATTTACCGCCGGCCTTGGGTATCTCTTTATTTCTAGCTCGAGAGTTTGCTCTGGACAGTCAGCTACTGCAACTCAAGTTGGATGAGGTAGAGAAGCTTTCGGCTAAAACTTTAGCCCAAGAGCAGGACAAGCAAGCGCTATTAGCCCAACAGAACGAGACGCTGGAGCAACAAGTGCAGCAGCGTACGGCCGCCCTGCAACGCTCTCTCACTGAACTCCGCACGACTCAGGCTCAGCTAATTCAGCGCGAGAAGATGGCTAGCCTGGGTGAGTTGACAGCTGGCATAGCACACGAGATTCAGAATCCGCTCAACTTCGTCAACAACTTCGCCGACGTGAGCACCGAGTTGTGTCAGGAAGCTCAAGATGTAATGGCTGATGAGGCTCTTCCATTATCTCGCAAAGAAGAACTAACGAATCTACTGCGCGACCTAGGTGAAAATCAAGCGAAAATCACCCAGCATGGACGGCGAGCTGCTAGCATTGTAAGAAGTATGCTCGAGCACGCTCGCGCCAGCAGCGGTGAGCGCCAGCCCACCAACCTCAATGCGCTCTGCGAGGAATACCTACGCTTGGCTTACCAAGGCCTGCGGGCCAAGGACAAAACGTTTAATACCACCTTAGTCACAGATTTTGCCCCCCAGTTACCCTTAGTAACCGTCGCTAGTGCAGACTTAGGACGAGTGTTGCTAAACCTGCTAACCAACGCATTTTTCGCAGTACATCAGCGGCAGCAAAAGGGAGAAGCTTGCTATGTTCCCACAGTGCGCATCTGTACCCGGCAAATAGATCAACGTATAGAAATTCAGGTACAAGACAATGGTTTCGGCATACCTGCTCAGATCAAGGCCAAGGTATTTCAGCCGTTTTTTACTACCAAACCTGCTGGCGAAGGCACGGGCCTAGGCTTATCCTTGAGCTACGATATCATCACCAAGGGCCACAGCGGCACGCTCAGCGTGGAAAGTAGTGAAGGAAAAGGCAGCTTATTTATCATCACGCTGCCCATTTAATCAGCTCGCACTCCTATTATATACTATGCTCTCACTGTTTGAATGCTTTATTTGAGCATCTAGCTGCTACACCCAAACTCTTTTCCACTCTGAGGTGCTTATACGTCTCTGCTCCTCAATCCACAGTTTGAGTCAATTTTAGAATAACTTCTAACAGTAATAACTGCCTGGAGAGACAGTGACTGAGGAAGATCATTTCTATTGATGATAATAGTATGCTCGTTCACATGGTAAAGAGAACTCAGAGCATACCTATTATTAAGGTCTATTGCATGAAACCATATTGCAGCACTAATGATATTGTTTAGAACCTTTCTTCCAGCAGTAGCTTTGTTGCTGACTATGCCCTGCTCGTATGCTCAGGATGCCGCGACAACCTCCCCACTGAAAGTGGCTCCACCTTCCTTCTCGCAGTCCATTCGCTTAATCGTGGCACCCGACGGTACTGGTGATTATCGCACCATTCAAGAAGCGGTAATGGCCGTGCGCGATTTTATGCAGGTACCCGCTACCATTTTTATCAAAAACGGCATTTACCGCGAAAAGCTGATCGTACCATCCCAGAAGACCAACATCACGCTTTTGGGTGAAAGCCGCGACGGAGTAGTTATTACTAATGGTGATTATTCTGGCGACTCAGCTGGGCATACTACCTATTCATCCCACACGGTCCGTATTCAAGGAAATGATTTCACGGCTGAGAATATCACTTTTGAGAACTCCGCTGGGCCAGTTGGGCAAGCAGTTGCTCTCCATGTAGAAGGCGACCGAGCCATATTTCGCAACTGTCGTATGCTCGGTAATCAAGACACACTGTTTCTAGCTATCGAAAATAGCCGTCAGTATTACCAAGATTGCTATATAGAGGGTACTACTGACTTCATCTTTGGCGCAAGTACAGCCGTATTTGATCGGTGCACAATTTACAGCAAACGCGACTCTTACATTACAGCTGCTTCCACTACGCCACGTCAGCGCTACGGCTTTGTATTTCTGAACTGCCGTCTTACAGCTGCTTCAGAGGCTACAAAGGTGTATTTAGGGCGCCCATGGCGCCCTCATTCCCGGGTCGTTTTTCTCTATACGGATATGGGTGCCCACATTACTCCAGCCGGTTGGGACAACTGGCGCAACCCTGATAATGAAAAGACAGCCTTTTATGCAGAATACAAGTCGATAGGTCAGGGTGCCGCTCCTACCGCACGAGTGCCTTGGGCACGGCAACTCCGGGCGAAAGAAATTAAAACCTATACTCTTGCACAAATTTTCTCTGGATCAATGCCTTGGCTACCGCCCCAAAAGTAAATGTGCTCATTCATCATTGAACTCTATTTACCTTTAAGTATGAATGGCAATCACTATAGCAACCCCATTACATAACCATGGGGGCAAACTTTAACACCCTCATTCACAAGTCACATCTTGGTTCGAACTACTGTACTTATAACTACTAGGTGTAGATAGATTACTTAAAGCTGAGCTAGATCTTCTAGCGGCAGTGCTTAGACACGTTTACTAAATGTATTATGTCAGTCTTTATATGATGAACACCGTCTAAATGAGTTCAACACGTAGCCTTATAACAGATATTAATTCAGACCAGAAATTATCTTGCTCAATGGAAACCTATTAACATCTCATCCTGTTAGACCCCAGCATCAACTACAGTACGCCACAGAAACACAGAAAATGTTTAGACTTGTTATTGCATTGACAGAATGATTCTCTACCTTTGCACCCCCAATAACAATCAGCAACACTTTCTGCTCAGAAGGAGCATATTAGATGAGGCAGCGCTATTACTGTTACCAAGATTTTCTTGACATAAGAATTAGGCTTGGAACTTAGAATAGTGCAAGAAAGTTAAGAGGGGCTAGTATCTATAAAGCTTCAACAAAGAAGGCTTACAGATATCAGAAAATAAATTCAGTGCAGAGCTTGACAAAAGGTTTTTTCCGTTTGTATCTTTGCAGCCCGCTTCAATAGGAGGCGCGAAAGACTAAGAGAGGAAAGTAAAAGCAAAATTTTTTCTACTTTTACTTGCAAAGAAAAAATCTTCTTTTACCTTTGCAACCCCGAACGAAATGACGCTCTGATTTGTATTAAGAATAAGGCTGCGGTAGTAGCCACTAGGTTAGCTCAACAGGAGCTGACGCACGTTCTTTGAATGTTTGGAAAAGACAAAATTGGTAAGGTTGCCAAGAGTAAGAGATTACGATCGGCAGCCTGCGTTATAAGCATTTGCTTATTAAGAATTGGATCA